>NZ_JAWWAP010000008.1:0-278329 GCF_033721375.1 Arsukibacterium sp.
CCCACACAGATAATTGATTGCTAATTGTTAAAGAGCGTGCTTCAAACTCGTTTGAAGCGAGAACCGCTTGCGCCATTCTCAGAAGTCTTTCTCAGTCGTTTGCTGCGTTACCGCTGCCCCGTCTGTGGATGCGCATTATAGGGAGTTTAAAACACTGTGCAAGCGCTTTTTGAAGAAATAAAATCGTTTGCCTAAAAAACAAGCAAAGCCTGTTAAGACTCCTCAGCCAGCGCTAATGATAAACCACCGGCACGCAACGTCTGGCGCTGTACTACCCGCACCAGCAGAGACGGCTCAGCACAAATCAGGGTAAAGCGGGCCGATGCGCGGGTAATGGCAGTATAGAATAACTCTCGATTCAGCAGTCCATTGTCTTGAGCAGGCACTGCCAGCACAGTATGGCTGAATTCTGATCCCTGGGATTTATGCACTGTCATCGCAAACACTGTTTCCACTGCACTGAGCCTGGCCGGAATAACCCATTTAATCCCCTCCGCTATCGCGAATGCGACTCTGAGTACGACGCTGACACTGCCATCTGACTGGACGACTGATTTAGGCAGACAAATCCCAATGTCACCATTCATCAGCCCCAGCTGATAATCATTGCGGGTGACCATCACCGGCCGACCAGCATACCATTGATGCTCTGGCGCAATTAAGCCGGCTTTGGCCAGACAATGCTGAATTTGCAGATTTAACTGTTCAACGCCAAGCTCACCTTTACGGGTTGCCGCCAATACCTGAAAACAACTATGGGCCCGGAGAATATCTTGAGCCCAGCCATCCTGTAGCTCTGGCTCAGCGGGCACATTACCAAGCATGGCCAAATAATGCCGGTAACCATAACCTTTCGGGTGATTAGCACCATCAACAATTAACTGGCTAAATGCTGCACCGGTGCTGCCGGCTTCCTGTAACAATAACAGCTCAGCAGGATAGTTATGCCAGATAGCCGGATCTAATTGCCCCTGATTCACCATTGCAGCCAGCCGGCCAATGCCACTATTCTGACCAAAGCGGTGACTATGTCGCAACATCACAATATGCTGCGACAGTAAGCTGCCTTTATCACTGATAAGCGTGGCCGGGATCTGCTGGCTGGTTTGCTTTGCTAACCAGCTGGCCGTTGCCGGCAGGTAATCGCCGGCAACGGCTTTTTTGCACAGCTCAGCCAATAATGCGCCTGCCTCTACAGACGACAACTGATCTTTATCACCCAGTAAAATGATCCGGGCAGATTGCGGTAAAGCTTGCAGTAATGCCGCCATCATTTCGACATCAACCATCGACGCTTCATCCAGCACCAGAATATCCAGCGGCAACGGCTGATAACGATTAAAACGCAGATTTTTGCTGCCGGGGCGTACCCCCAGTAAACGATGAATAGTGCTGACATTAACCGGAATAGCCTGCTCAATCTGGCTGAAACCGTCAATATCAAGCGCCGCCAGCCGGCTGATGGCGCCACTGATACTGTCTTTTAAACGGGCGGCTGCTTTACCGGTAGGGGCTGCCAGGCGGATCTCCAGCAACGGTGCCTGCTGGCGCAGCTGTAATAATTGCAACAACGCCAGTAAACGCACCACTGTGGTGGTTTTGCCGGTACCCGGGCCACCGGTAATCACAGTAAAAGCACTGCGACAGGCCAGCGCACAGGCCAGCTGTTGCCAGTCAGGTTGCAGCTGTTGTTCAGCTGGCTTACTTTGCTGAAACAACCGGGCTATTAACGGCAATAAAACGCTGTCTGGTAGCTGCGCACTCAGGATGTCACTCTGGCTCAGACGCTGATTAATCTGGCTGGCAATATCCTGCTCATATTGCCAGTAGCGGCGCAGGTATAAGCGGCTACCTGACAGCACCAGCGGATTATGACCGGCACCGCGATCTACCACTGCCGACTGATTAAGCGCATGCTGCCACTGCGCTAAGCTTACTGCAGCGAGTTGTTGTACGTCAGCTTGCTGACTGGCAGTCAACTCTGCCCCCAGCCCCAGCGTTAATAACGGCTCAGTCTGCAATTTTGCCAGATCCAGACAGACATGGCCGCGCTTTAACTGATAACTGCACAGCGCTGCAGCCAGCCATACCAGTGGCTGTGCCGGCTCGTAGCGACCAATAAAACCGGCAAACGACTGATCTAACGGCCGCAACCAGCCGTCAGTCTGCCACTGCTTCAGAATAAGTTCAGCTTGCAACGATAGCCTCCCCGCGAAACAGTTGATCCAGGGTAGTAATCAATTGCAAAGAGGGTTTTAACCACACCATGCCCTGCTGTGGCGCCGCTACACCTCTGATAAACCAGTGCAAAGCACCGCCGATATCGCGCTGATAATCATAATCGGCAAGCCGGCTGCGTAATAAGCGGTGCAGCGCCAGACAATAAAGTACCGCCTGCAAATCATAGCGTTTTTGCAACATAATCAGTCGTAACGCGTCCTCGTTATAAGCGCTGGCGCACTGCCCGGCGCGGTTAGATTTATAATCACACACCACATAGCGCTGCTGCTGACAATAAACCAAATCGATAAAGCCTTTGAGCATCCCGTTAAGCTGGCCGGGCAATAGTGCGGGCCTGGCTTGACCTGGCCAGATGTGCTGCTGTAACAACCTGTCCAATTGACTGATATCAATCTGCTGGCAGGGCAACCAGAATTCCAGCTCTACCTGATAACTGGCAAGCCCTGCCAGATTAAGCGGGTCAGCGTTGCTGGGTTCCGGCAACGACAGTGCACTGTCTAGCAGCTGAATTAACCACTGTTGTAATGGCTCGCAGTCAGCCTGCCAGCCTCTAAGCTGGCAGCGTTTACTAAGCTCTGCTGTCAGTAGCTGCGGCTGCTGGCCGATTACTGCAAATCCCTGTTGGCCCATCCACTCCAGCATCCCGTGCAGAAAAGTACCGGCTTGCGGCCCGGCAACAAACTGGTATTGAATAGCAGGATCCTGCAACTGTGCCGCTACTGGCTCAACATCAGATTCATTATATAGCTCTGGCAATAGTTTTTCGCTGGCCCGCTCTGGTCCACTTTGCAATAGTATGCTGCTCTCGCCCAGTTGCCGGGTTAAGGCACTGTAACTGGCAATCCACCAGTGCTCCCGGAATATATGGGTAATTTGCCGGGCAGTTAAGGTCAGCTTGGGTTGGTAGGGCGCCTGATAAACGCTCTGGCTTGCTTTGGGCAATGTCTCCAGCCTGATAGCCGGACACCCTGCCCAGCTTTCTTTTACCTGCGAGGCAAAAGCCGTGGGCGTAATACCAGAGCTTGCCAGTAAATAGCTGATCGCACTTGTTTCTGCCAGCGGTGCCAGGCCTAACCAGCAAGCATACTTTGCCCGGGTAAGCGCGACATAACACTTACGAATATCTTCGGCCAGCCGCTCCTGCTCAGCTGAGGCCAGAATGTGTTCATCTGGCTGATAACTGAAGCAAAGATTACCCTCTTCGTCGCGATGACTGACCGGCAACTGGCTAGCGTTAACCGCTCTGGCGGCGCAAATAAAAGGCAGAAACACCAGCGGATACTCCAGTCCTTTTGATTTATGGATTGTTACCACCTGCACCAGCTCGGCATCACTTTCCAGCCGCACTTTCTGTTGCTCGCTGTCACCGCTGGCTTGTTGCTGAATATGCTCGGTTAAAAAACGTAATAAGGCTTGCTCACCATCCAGCTGTTGAGAGGCCTGTTGCAACAATTCGGCCAGATGCAGCAAATCGGTCAATGCTCTTTCGCCATCAGCACTTCGGCGCAAACGTGCCGGGACCGCAAAATCAAATAGCAGACTGCGCAGCATCGGTAATACGCCATAACGGCGCCACTGCAGCTGATAGTTTTTAAACTGCAGACACAGTTGCTCCCACTTCAGCTCCTGTTGCTGTAACTGGTCAAGCTCCACCAGGCTAAGGCCGATAGTACGACAGCCAATAGCCGAGCGCAGCAGACTGTCTTGCTCAGGCTCAGCGCAGGCACTTAGAATAAGCTGTAAATCAGTTGCTGTGGCAGAGTTGAATACCGATTCCCGGTCTGATAAATAGACGCTACGGATCTGCCGCTCAGCCAGCTGGCTCCTGATAGCCTGAGCTTCAGTCTGATTATTAACCAAAACCGCAATATCCGACGGTTTAAGCCGGCGTTTTTCACCATTTTGAGCAATAAAAAAGCTTTCATCATTGTCTGCCTGCTGCAGAATTTCCGTGATATAACTGGCGCAACCGCCGGCAAACAATTGCAGATAGGCCTGACGGCTCGGCGGTTTTTCACTTGACTCTTCCGGCAACCAGGCAGTCAGCGCTGCCGCCGCTTGCTGGTTGATATGCAGCTGCCAGGAGGTTCCTTTAGCGTTAACCGGGTGAAATGGCAACGGATCCGGAAAACTGGCTGTTTGCTCCTGCCGAAACAGAAACGCCCCGCCCGGACGCGCCTCTGCCTGAGCAAAAATATAATTGACAGCGCTGACCAGCCGGCTGTCTGAACGAAAGTTGGTGTCCAGGGTGTAATGCTGCCCCGTGGTTGCCAGTTTGGCTTTAAGGTAGGTGTAGATATCAGCACCGCGAAAGGCATATATCGCTTGTTTAGGGTCGCCAATCAGCAGTAGCGCATGCTGACCGTCTTCTGTCGCTGCCTGCTCTGACTTTGCCGGGTTAGCCAGATAGATAGCTGAAAATATCTGATACTGAACAGGATCGGTATCCTGAAATTCATCTATTAACGCTACCGGGTACTGCTCACGAATTAGTGTCGCCAGCTCCGCCCCCTGATTACCATGCAAGGCACTGTGCAGTCGCAGCAGCATGTCGTCGAAGCCCATCAGCGCCTGCTGACTCAGCCCGGCCTGGATCCTTTGCGCCAGCCAGCAGGCAGCGTGCTGCATCAGCAACTGGCGGGGCTGCGGCAGGTTTTTAAGTGCGGCTTGTAATTCGACAATACCGGCAAATGCCGGATGGTCAGGCGCCGGCTGCTGTTTCCAACACTCTGCAATGCCGTCGGGTGACAACCGGTACCAGCCGGTGCCCAGGTCAAGCTCTGCACTGGGTGCCTGCAACCAGCTTTGCAGCTTTTGCAGCCAGTTATCCAGGTAGCGTTGCTGCAATTGTCTGCCGTTAACGGCTTTGGCTGCAATGCCATCGTTCAGCAGCCTGGCTAATTCAGGTAACCACTGCTGCCACTGTACTGTCAGCTGCTGCAACTGAGCCTGGCGTTCTGCCTGACACTGGGCGATAGCCACTTCGGGTTCCGCGTAACTAAAGTCTTCCGTTGTCATCCGCTCCAGATAGTTGCTTGTCAGTCTGGCAACGCTTTGCCACAACTCATCTGGTGTTTGCCAGTAACTGAGACACTCAGCTAAGGCCTGCTCTGGCAGCTTATAATAAAAGCTGCGCCAGTAATCGCGGGCAGCCTGTAATTTCAGCGCGCTCAGATCGGTACTCAGTTGCTGACTGAATAAACTGCCGCTGGCAAACGCATGCTCTGCCAGCATGCGGTTACACCAGCCATGAATGGTTGAAATTGCCGCTTCATCCATCCACTGGGCTGCCAATTCAAGCCGACGGGCACAGTGGGCAAACTGAGTGTCAGCATAATCGGCCAGCAGCGCTGCCAGCACATCATCGTCAGTTTCAGCTTGTCGGAATGCCTGAGCTGCCTCGGTTAGGCGTAACCTGATACGGTCGCGTAACTCCTGGGTTGCCGCCTCGGTAAAGGTTACCACCAGAATTTCCGGTGGGGTCAACGGCCGCTGATAAGCCTGCGCTTTGCCATGGCCAAGCACCAGCCGTAAATACAATGCTGCGATAGTGAAGGTTTTACCGGTACCGGCACTGGCTTCAATTAACCGGTTGCCTGTTAGCGGCAGTGTTAGCAGGTTGAGCGTTACAGGTGGTTTCATTCTGCCTCTCCGGCGATGGCGGCATGGCTTAATGCAGCTAATAATGGCCGGTACAGTTGTTCGGCAAGCCGGAAAAAATCGCCACTTTGGCTCAGCTGCTGAAAATCCGGAAATAACCGCTGCAAATAAGGATTAAAGTGCACAACCCCGGGGTTATAGCTGTCGCCCTGATAGCGTTTTTCACATTGCGCCAGAATTTGCTCGCTGCTGAATTTGCCGCTGTCGGTCTGTTGCAGGTACAGAATGGCACATTCTAATTCCAGCGGCCACGGCGCCTGATGCGCCTGCAGGTAATAGCTCAGTAACAGGTTAAGCTGCTCAGCAGCGGCCGTTACTGGCAACGGAGTAATGCTAATTTCACCGGCCTGACTTAACACTATCGTCTGACAAGGCCCCTGGGTATTGGCCAGCAAATGACTGAGCCAGGGCAACACCAGATGGCGCCACTGGTATTTGCGCTGTTTAACAATGGCACTGGCACTTAACAGTAACTGACATTGCTCGCCACTGGCATTTTGCCGCAGCTGGGTAAGCCAGTCCTGCAACTCAATATCCTGATGCTGCCAGTGCACCGCCCGCGCCTTCAGACAATCAGGATAGCGTTGTTGCAGTTGTTCCAGCCGGCCGGCTAACGCCAGCACCGGCTCGGCTAGTTGGCCTGCATGTAAAGCACTCGCCGCCCCGACCCCAAGCTCGCCGCGGCGCTGCATCCGGGCCAGGCAATCATTAACAGCAGTTGCCAGTGGCTGATTATCCGCCAGCGCCTGCTGCACCCGGCTGAGTAACTGCTGCTGTAACTGCCAGCGACTGAGGCCATCTAACGCAAAAGCTTCATCATTTTCGGTGGCAAGATCTGCCTGACCAAGCCAGATCGTTAAACGTTGGGTAAAAAAACTTTTTACCGGATCGCGGACAAACTCAGCTAACTGGCGCAAGCTGACAGGCTCTGTTGGCTGCCAGCGACTAAGCATTTCAGGCTGTTGCGTAGCGACTGTTTCTGCCAGCCATTCCTGCTGATAACTGAACAATTCTGGTTCATTTTCGTTAAAATAACGTGGGCTGAAAGGTTGTAACGGATGTTCAGTGGTAAAGTGCTGCAGCAACGCGGTGTTATCCGTATTGCCAGCGACAGCGCTGTCTGACAGCCGCCAGCACTGTGCTAAATGATCCCGTAACTGACCAATCAGCATTGACGGTGCCCGCTCACTGTTATCATGGATACTGCGCCCTACCCAGCTGATATACAGCCGGTCGCGTGCCGACAATACCGCTTCCAGTAACAGATAGCGGTCATCCTCGCGCCGTGAACGATCACCAGGGCGCATATCTGTTTGCATTAAGTCAAAATCCTGCCTTGGCTGCTGGCGGGGAAAAGCGCCATCGTTCATGCCAAGCAGACAGATATGCCTGAACGGAATTGCCCGCATCGGTAGTAAGGTGGCGAATGTCACCCCACCGGATAAAAACCGCTGCTGCACGCCGGGCTGGGTCACTAAACCCAGCCAGCTTTGCGCGACTATTGCTGCAGGCAGCGCGGTGCTAAGTACAGCCTGCTGGCAATCGTTAAACCACTGATCCAGTGCTTCATATAACTGCGCCAGCAATGCCTGCTCATCCGTCAGGGCGGGTTGTAAGAAATCCTGCAACAAACCATTTAACAGCGGTAGCCACTGCTCAGGACTGTGGGGTTGCTGCAATAGCTGCCAGTACTGTTTCAGCTTTGCCAGCAGCTGGTACAAAGGGCCTAACAGTGCTGCTTCCAGACCACTGATTTCTGTGTAAGGGTCGATGCCATGCCAGCCGTCAGCGCCCTGCTCTGTGTCAGGCAGCGGACCGGTGGCAAAGCCAAGTAACATTCGGTCCAGGGCAAACTGCCAGCTGAACTGATGCAGGCCATCAGGTAAATCAAGACTGTGCCGCTGCGTCGCATCCAGCCCCCAGCGGGCACCTGCATCCTGCAGCCAATGATGCAATAACGGTAACGCTGACTCATCAATGTCAAACCGTTGCCGCACGGCGGGGACTTCAAGCAAATCCAGGATATCACTGAGCTGAAACCGGCTTTGTGCCAGCCCCATCAGCTGTTCAACTGCCTTAAACATTGGCTGTTCGGTACCCGGCGGTAAATCAGCTATAGTAAAAGGAATGTAGCGCGGATCTTCCGGCTTTACCGAAGCAAATACCGCCTGGATCAACGGCGCATAGCTGGTAATATCCGGCACCATTACCATAATATCGCGCGGTGTCAGACTAGGGTCCTGCTGGAACCCTGCCAATAACTGATCGTGCAGAATTTCCACTTCACGCATTGCACTGTGCGCCAGATGAAACTGAATGGATTGGTCGCTGTTCGCTATTGCCGGCCAATGCTGCTGACTGTCCCGCACCGGCCTTAAATCATAAATATCATGCTGCAGCATGCCCAGCAAATGGCTGGCCTCTGGTGGCTGAAATAAGTCAATTCGCTGATTAACAAAAAGATTTTTATATTGTGCTGTCTCATCAAACTCATCCAGTAATCTGATGTAATCGCGACCCTGCCGGCCCCACGATGCCAGCAGCGGCTGCGCATGGACATGAAGTTGCTCGTCACTGATATCAGCTGGCATGCCCGCTTTATAAGATTGACGATGGCGCTGAGCCCTTAACAGCTCTTTCTCGCTGATAATATCTGCCCAGTAGTGCTGGCAGGGATTGTGTACCGCCAGCAGTATCTGGCAAAACGGCGCTATTGCCGCCAGCACTTGTAAACTCTGCTGCGGCATTGCCGAAATACCAAAAATAATTAAGCGTCGCGGCAATAAACTGGCGGCTTGCGCTGCCGGCATGGCAGCTAATTTATCGATAAAGCATTGATGCACTTCAGCGCGGCTGTCACCAAGTTGCTGCACACTGATCCGATTGTGAAGCATGCGCCATAAGCTGCATTGCCATTGCTGGTCTGGTTGAAGTGGTGTCAGCTGACCTCGCGCATTAACCAGCTGATCCTGGCCATTTTGCCAGAGATTCAGCCAGTCGGCCCGGTATACCTGATATTGATCGTATAACGCAGCCAGCTGTTCTGCCAGCTGGTAGGTTTTTAATAGCGTTGGATCATCGGCAAAAAAATGTCTCAGCGGCGTAAAGCAGGGGTCGTCCGGTAACTCGGGTAGCAAACTCAGTAAATGCCAGCGCAACAGATCCCTGCTGTACGCCGAGCGTTCACTGAGTTGCTGCTGGCCCAGTACATTGCGGTAAAGTTGCCAGATAAAACGGGCCGGTAGCTGCACATCAATAGCTGAAGCGATACCACAGCCCGGCTCTGTTGCGTCGGGTTCATTAGCCAAGGCCAGTTTCAGCCACTGCGCGATACCATTACTTTGCACCAGGATATGTTCTGATTCCAGCGGCATCAGAGGATAGCGCTGCAACCAGTTTACCACCAATGCCCGTAATTGCTCTGGTGCATTGGCATGAACCACCAGAAAACCAGGTTGTAATTTACTCGCGTGCGACATAAAAAGCCTTTAATGACAGCAAGCTGCCACTATAGCTGATTTTATATCGCTATTAAAAGCAGCTTAGCATGGTGTTCTGTTTAGGTTTTTACGACGGTCATACTCTGCAATCATCAGTTGCATTTGCGCTTCATCGTAGGCCTGCAGATTACTTAAAATCATGCGCTTTTCACCGCGACCAATCTGTTTGTCATGCTGGGTCAGCACAAAATTAAGCAGAACATTACCGCGCTTACCTTCAACCTGTAACGACGATGCGGCAAGGCTAAGTGCTACCTCTGCTGTGGGTAGAGTATCAAAGGATAACGCCATGCTCTCATAGATAACTAACGGCCGGCCGGGATGGATCATCACATTATGCTGCTGCATTAACGGCTGCAGGATATGCGGGAAGTTTTGCCCGGAAAATTGGACATAATCTCGGATAAGCGGCTCTATTACTGCTAAATTATGGCTGGTTTCGCCTTGCCTCTGCAATGAAAGATAGACCTTACCCTGCGCGTCACAAATTTTCAGCTCGTCATTATGATGTTCACAGTGCAACAGAACATCAGCACTGACCATGCCGGCAAAGGTACAGCTTAACTCCTTGCTAAGGCCATAATGACTGAGCAAATAAGCAAACAGCAAGTCACCAGGCACACAAAACCTTTTAGCATCAACGTCGTGAATAGGATTAAAGTCGGTCGCTATTTGTTTAGCAAAACTACAGGATTGCAACCGGCTGAAACTAAAACCTTCGGCAGAACGGGTGACAAAATCGTCTAACAACATCAATCAAGCACTCACTTTTTAGACTTAAGCCGGCAATTCTAACCTAATTTAGCAAACTAATGGTCCAGCCAGTAATAAATAACTAACAATCACTGACCACGGCCGCCAGCCCCCTAGCATTAAAACATCAAAAAAAAACTTGCCTTTATTTTAAGCAGCAACTACTGTATATCCATACACTGTATAAATACACAGCTGGAGCACATTATGTTAGCGACTACGTCCTTTTCAAACCAGATGACAGACACAGCAAGCCTGCCAGTTCAGCAAAGTACCGGGCGCTTACAGCGCTTAGCGGCAGCTGTAGCATCTGCCAAACCGTTTTATCAGGCGCTGGCGCCGGCTTCAGCAACCAGCGCAGAACAGTTACTTATTAAAGTATTACAGCGGCATTGTGACGAAACAGGCTGGATTGTACTGGTCGCGCCAAAACAGCTGCCGTCAAAAGCACTGGCCAGTTACTTACAGCTGCCGGTGGATAAAATACTGGTTATCCATGCTGATACGATAAAAGACCCTGCAAAAACCTTAAATAAATTACTCCATAGCGACAGTTGCCGGGTGGTAATAAATTTTAGCCAGCTTGCCTCTGATGAGCTAACAACGCAGCTTAGCAATAGCGCCGCCAAAGAGCAGCGTTGGTTTTATCAATTCAATCAGTTGACTGCCCAGACTCATTAGCAGGCTGCATCAACCCATAGTGTTAATGTATACTGGCAGTCTTACTATTAACCTATGGTATTTGAGGTAGTTGTGAACTGTTATTGTTGCTCTGGCCTGCTATTTAGCAACTGCTGTCAGCCGCTGCTTAAAGGTGTCGCTACGCCAGACAGCTGTTTGCAGTTAATGCGTTCACGTTACAGTGCCTATTGTTGTAAAAATATCGAATATATATACCAAACCCAGCTGCCAGCGCATCAGCAAAATAGCTTGCAACAGCAAGCAACATTAAAAGATCAGATAGCAGAATTTGCCAATGCGGTACACTTTGTTGGCTTAACGATTACAGCCTGGTCAGCTACCAACTGCTCAGATACAGACAGATCAGAAAATGTGGCTTCACAGCCCGGCAATGAGGGCTCAGTCAGTTTTGTTGCCCGTTATATCAGTGGTAACAAACTGGAAAGTCTGGCCGAGAAATCGCGCTTTGTGTTTAATGGTCAGTGGTATTATTCAGAGGGCCGGTTTATTTCTGCGCCAGCGCAGACGATTGGCCGCAACGATGCTTGCCCGTGTGGTAGTGGTAAAAAGTTTAAGCATTGCAATCTGCATTTAGCATCCGGCACTGTGTCTACCCATCAGGGAAAAGCGTAACTAATCAGGCCGCTGTTTGCTGCAACTGCTGTAAAATGTCATAAAGAGCCGCAGGGTCAGCCTCAGACCGCTTAACCTCTCCGCCGGCACGACGGCGTTTACTATGCGCATCTAAATTCTGGTTTACTTCCGGCGCCAGTTTGGCGTTATCATCTGATAATACCAGCGGCCCCTGCACTAAATATTGTTGCAATTTGAGTTGGCGTAGTCCGCCCTGATGCAATGCCTGGCTTTGCCGGTTGAGATTTGCCAGATCCTGCTCCTGCCAGCCGTAACTTCTTGGCTGCTGTAATGAAAACCGGGCATATAAATCGTTGGTTGCAGTTTGCGGTGTGAATTGTGGTGTCTGGAACTCAGCCATTTCATCAATTGCTGGCGACAAAAATGCCAGCCACAGAGAGAAATCTGCCCGCTGCTGCTGGTTTATTGCCTTATTCAGCCGGCAATCGAGTTGCCATTCATTGATAATAGGTGTCATAGCTGCATCTTTGACCAGGGTTGTTTGGTTTATCGGCTGTCAGGTGAAAAAGTTAAGTAAAATGCTTTACATCAAAAGACAGTTTGGTAATATGCGCGCACTCGTGGAGGGGTTCCCGAGTGGCCAAAGGGATCAGACTGTAAATCTGCCGGCACTGCCTTCGAAGGTTCGAATCCTTCCCCCTCCACCATTTCTTCCTCTGTAAACTTCTCTGTTAATCTACTCTTCCCTTTCAAATTAATTTGCTTGCTAAAGTGCCCCATATTTCCGACACTTAGCTTATTCAGGCTAAAGTAAAGGCGCTAATGCAAAATAAGACTTTGGAAAATCAACGGGTGTTGATCGTTGATGACCAGCGCGCATTCCAGTTAATGTTTAAGGGCGTGCTCTATTCAATGGGCGCGACCAATGTCGCGTTTGCCCCTACCGGCGAACAAGCTCTGGCTAAATGCAGTAATATTGATTACGACATATTGTTTGTCGACTACCATTTGGGCATAGGCAAAAATGGTAAACAACTACTGGAAGATCTGCGCGAGAAAAAATTATTAAAGCCTCATAGTATCTTTATGCTCGTTACCGGAGAAAACTCGGTTCCGGTAGTGGTAAGTGCGGTAGAACTTGAACCCGATGACTACCTTGTTAAACCATTTTCACAAAGTGTTTTACGCAGCAGAATAATCCGCATTCAGAAGAAAAAGGCACATTTAGCTGAATTATTTCAGGCACTTTATGATGATAATTCTGAACAGGTAATTGAGCTTTGCCAGCAGGAAATCAGTGAAGCCGGGCGCTATCAGCAGTTCTGTAAACGGGTGCTGACCGAGAACTTAATAGCGTTAAAGCGATTTACTGAAGCAGAGCAAGTATTGCAGACTTGTCTGGAGCAGCGGCGTAATGGTTGGGCTTTATTATTAATGGCCAGAATATGCTTTGAACAGCAGCGTTTCAAAGAAAGCCAGGCCTTGTGTGATGAAGCGTTAGAGGAAAACCGATTGTTCGCGGAAGCCTTTGACATTAAAGCCCGCTGTTACCTGGCTGATAATGATCCTGAGCAAGCATTCAGCTGTATTCAGGCAGCAACTGATATTGCACCTTACTCTATGCAGCGTCAATATCTGTATATGGATATTGCCCATGCACTGCAAGATACCAATGCCAAGGTGCTGGCGAGCAAGCAACTTTATGAAATTACCCGCCGCTCAATGCGTCAGGATGTTGTTCATTTACTCAATTACATTCGCAGTATTATTGCCGCAGCAACGCTTAGTGACGAACCGCAGCAACGCAACCGATATGCTCAGGAAGTTGCTATTGCGTTGCAGCGAGCCCGGCGGGATGACAACCTTATCCGTGAAATAGACTTTGACCTGTTTGAAATCCTGTGTCAGGCCAGACTTGATTCACTAAGTGGCCAGCAATTCCAGGCAAAAAAAACCTATGCAGCGGTAGCAGAGCACGCTGAAACTCAGCAACAGGTGCTGCCGGACACCGTGCTATTACTGAACCAGATTGGTGAATTTGAGCAGGCAGACAAGCTGGCGTCACTAATAGACCCGGCGCTAAAACAGGATCCGGTATTACAACGACTATTATCTGAACAACAACGGCAAAATCAGTTACAGCAACAGCATTTCGCTCAGCTAAACAAGGACGGTATCCGGCAGTATAAAGACGGCCAGCATTTGGCTGCACTTGCTCTGTTTGAACAAGCGCTGGAACTGGCACCAATGAACACGGGCTGCGCCTTAAATGTTATTCAAACCAGCTTGCAACTGCTTAAAACTAACAGTTATGGACCCGGTGGCGGCATGCTGGAGCGCTGTAAAAAAGCATTCAGAATTGTCGACAATATGCCTTTACCAGAACATCATCGCAAACGTTATCAGGAACTACTCAGTCAGTTTTCCCAACTACAGCTGAAACCTGAAAAACGCCGTAAATAAACCTGAAATGCTAATGCCATTATTTGTTGCTTATTCAGCAGCAAATAGCGCTGCCAATTCCCCAACCAGTGAACTGGCACCAATTCGCATGGTAGCGCTGGTCGCCGTTACCCCGGTTATCTGTTCATATAAGTCGACAAACTGCAGTGCCTGAGTAACCGTCCGAACGCCACCAGATGCTTTAAAGCCAACAGGACGATCTGCTGCAGCAATGATAGTCAGCATAATTCTGGCCGCTTCTTCCGTAATACCAACGGCAACTTTGCCGGTTGATGACTTGACGAAATCAGCGCCGCTGGCAATAGCCAGCTCCGTTGCTCTGGCTACCTGTTGCGCGGTAATAAGCTCGCCGGATTCAATTATGATTTTCAAACAGGCCGTTTTACAACAACGCCGTACTTCCGCTAAAAATTCACTGACGTGCTGCTGCTCGCCCCGTAGCAACGCCTGATAAGGCATTACACAATCAATTTCAGTAGCTCCCGCTGCAAGCGCAGCGGTAATTTGCTGACAAACAGCAGACAGCGGCATATCTCCCCCCGGGAAATTAACCACCGTTGCTAACCCGAACTGCTGTCTGGTTCCGTCTTTAAATTGACTCAGCTCGCTCAAATAATCCGGATATACACAATAAGCCGCGACAGCAACAGGCAGCTCTGGCTGCTGCTTTAGCCAGCCAGCCATCAGCTGCGGCTCATCGTGGTCATTTAACCGGGTCACATCAAGCAGTTTCGTCAACTGTAATAAGCGCAATCTGTTGGTCATTTGACACGTTCCATTATCCTGATACTAACCGGACTATTGTTATTTACTCTGTCCGGCAAATTTGACAGGCAGAGTAAACCAGAACTCAGTGAAAATGCAAAAGTGAAAAAAAATAATTTTTTATGGAATTTTTCAGTTACCTGCGGGTCATAGCTATTAGTTGTAATGTTGTGTTTACTTCTCTCCCTGAAATTAAGTTGTCCTTAATTTTACCGCCGGTTTAAAACCGGCGTTTTTTTGCCCGTGATCTGCCTCTCCAATAAACAATACTGACCAGGCTAAACAACTAACTGCGGCTGATAATAAGTTAACCAGGCTTGGGCCTGCTGATATTCTGGTATGTATCGACTCACCGTTTGCCAGAAACGCTCAGAGTGATCCATCACCAGCCGGTGGGCAAGTTCGTGCACCATCACATAGTCAGTAACCCATTCTGGCGCCATCACCAGCCGCCAGTTCAGGCCTATCACTCCCAAACTATCACAATAACCCCAGCGACGTTGCCATTGACCCAGTTTCAACTGCCGATAATTAACACCCATAACAGCAGCCCAGATCAGCAAGCGCTGATTAAAGCATTCTGCTGCTTGCGCTTTTAACCAGCCATTAAGTAATTTATCGTGCCACGCTGGCAGATTTATATCAGCTACACGCTCACTGACCGATATAACTAACGTATCGTTGGCAAACGACACGTCACTTTTGGCCGAACGGCGAAAAACAACTTTGCACAGCTCACCTGCTACCAGAACTTCGGCGCGTTGCTGCCAGTTCAGTACTGGTATTCGCGCCTGTTGTCTTAATAAATGCCGTTGGATCCAGACTTGTTTAGCTGTTAGCAATTGCTCAATCTGCTTCGAATTGCAACCATGCGGCGCCCGCACCGTCACCTTGCCCTGGCTGACAATAATTGCCAGACTTCGGCGACGGCTGTAAACAATTTGGTAGTCCTGTTGCTGACAGACATCAGCTGGCAATGATATCAACTTCCAACTCCTAGCAGACTTACCTTGTGAAGGATGAGCATGTTATGATGCCAATCTGTTCCAGGTTGAGGCATAAAACACAACATGAAAATAATCTCTTTTAATATTAATGGTATTCGCGCACGACTTCACCAGCTGCAAGCCCTGATTGACAAACATCAACCCGATATCATTGGCTTGCAGGAAATCAAGGTACACGATGATGAGTTCCCCATGACCCAGGTAAGGGCTATGGGATACCACGTATACCATTTTGGCCAGAAAGGCCATTATGGCGTAGCTATATTAAGTAAACAAGCCGCCAACCATATACAGTATGGTTTTCCGGGCGATGCTGACGATGCCCAGCGTCGAATGCTGATTGGCCAGTACAGCTTAGAAAATGGTAAAACCCTGACGGTTATGAATGGCTATTTCCCGCAGGGAGAGAATCGGAACCATCCGACAAAATTCCCCGCCAAAGAACAGTTTTATGCCGATTTGCAACGCTACATTGAGCAACACCATAGTGCCGATGACTATCTGACAGTCATCGGGGATATAAACATTTCACCCGTCGATTTTGATATCGGCATCGGCGAAGCCAATGCCAAACGTTGGTTGCGAGAAGGAAAAACCTCTTTTTTGCCGGAAGAACGTGCCTGGCTTCAGCGCCTGAAAGACTGGGGCTTGATTGATACTTATCGCCAGCTTTACCCCGACGATATCAGCCGTTTCAGCTGGTTTGATTATCGCTCAAAAGGTTTTGACGATAACAGGGGGCTGCGAATTGATGTGGTAATGGCCACCCAACCTCTGGCGGAGCTTTGCACTGAGGCTGGTATCGACTACGAACTGCGTGGCATAGAACGTCCTTCAGATCATGCACCGGTATGGTCGGTATTCAATCTGGAAAACTGACTGTCACCGGAAGGAAAAAACCAATGCGGCTTATAACCAGGGCCGCATAAAGGTTTTGTCTAACTGTTTATACGCGACGGCAAGAGTATGAGCTAAATCTGAATAGTTTTTTGGCTCATTAACCATTGATGTTTCGACACCCTGCTCGTGCATTTGCTGGCGAAGTTGCCGGCACCAATTAGCCAAAGCAGGCGGCAAACGGCTCGATGATCTTACCCCCAGCCAATACCACCCCTGAAATGGCAACGACAAAATAAATAACATCATCGCCAGAATTTGGCCGGTAAAGCCACTTCCGAGCAACGTTAACTGGAAAAACGCCGTTAATACGGCCAGAGCAGGCAAATAGCGAAAGCCAAGGCTGGTTAACTGAATAATTTTGTTTTCCAGAAATACCGGGTTCAGCTCTGGCTTTACCGGCCACACCAGACTGTACTGGCGCCCCTCTTGCAACAACGCAAACAACTTCATGGTAATAGCCTCTAATCGTTACAACGGCCCAATTTAACTTTAGCATAATTATTGTACGTTGCGCAGGCTAAGTTGTATCAGTCAGCCTGCCCGTCGCTGGCATCGATAACAAAACTCTGCTCATAGCACAGCCAATTGTAAATTTTGCTATAAATACCACTCATTTTGCACAGATAAGGTTTATACAATTTCCGGGCCAATTAAATTATTGCTTTATATCATAAACTTGAATCACTAGGCCGTTGTTACCAACAATCTTACCCACAGAAGCTGTGGACAAGTTTTTGTAATAAACAGCGGCAATAACAGCAGCTGTCAGTATTTTTTTCAACAAAAATAACTGTTTCGATAAAAATTCATCATAAGGTCATCATTCTGTCATGTTTAGCATTTCTGCCCGACCTGACAAACTTGTGTTTCGGTAATTTGCTTTAACTAACAGCAGAAAAAAAATTCAGATTACAGTAGTATTGTTCGCAGATTTAAGCAGACGGCTGGCAAATACGATAGTCGGCAAAAGATTGTGGACGCTTTACTATGATTAATATGTACGGTATTACAAACTGTGACACCATTAAAAAAGCCAGAGCATGGCTGGATCAACACCAGATAGACTATCAGTTTATTGATTATCGCAAGGACGGTCTTAGCAGTGAACTGCTGGCAACGTTCAGTCAGCAACTAGGCTGGCAAAACCTGTTAAATACCCGCGGCACAACTTACCGTGCACTACCAGCCGAAAGCAAAGCAAATCTGACTGAGCAAACCGCGTTAGCGCTAATGTTGCAACAGCCCGCTATGATTAAAAGACCGCTGTTGCAGGTAAAGGATACTTATATTCTTGGCTTTAATGCTGAACACTATCAAAAACTTCTGGAAGAATAAGATGAATTGGCTGGATCCGCTGCAAAACCCGGTATTGTCTCTGGCAATGGACTTGATGGCACGAGAGTCTGTTACACCAAACGATGCCGGCTGTCAGCCCTTAATGGCAGACCGTTTGGCCGCTATTGGCTTTAATATTGAAGTGCTGGAATTTGAAGACACGCTCAATATGTGGGCCAGACATGGTTCAGGCAAGCCGTTATTTTGCTTTGCTGGTCATACGGATGTCGTACCAACCGGTCCGCTTAGCCAATGGCATACATCTCCTTTTACACCGACAATCATTGGTGACAATTTGTTTGGACGGGGTGCGGCCGATATGAAAGGCAGTCTGGCGGCAATGCTGGTGGCTACGGAGCGCTTTCTGGCGGCTTGCCCTGAACCTGCGTTCAATATAGCGTACTTATTAACCAGCGATGAAGAAGGCCCCTTTATTAATGGTACCATGCGGGTTGTTGAAACGCTGGAGCAGCGAAATGAAAAAATAAACTGGTGCTTAGTCGGTGAGCCTTCCAGCGGCCAGAAACTGGCTGATGTGATTAAAAATGGCCGGCGTGGCTCCTTAACCGGCCACCTTACCGTGAAAGGTATTCAGGGGCATGTGGCCTACCCTCACTTAGCCGATAACCCGGTGCATAAGGCCGCCCCGGCACTGGCCGAATTAGCCAGTGAGCAATGGGACCAGGGCAACGCGTTCTTCCCTGCTACCAGCTTTCAGATTGCTAATATTAATGCTGGCACCGGTGCATCCAATGTCGTGCCGGGTGAGTTGAAAGTGATGTTTAATTTTCGCTACAGCACAGAAGTCACGGCAGAGCAATTACAGCAACGTGTTTATGCGATGCTGGATAAGTATGGCCTGAATTATCAGTTAGATTGGGTTTTAAACGGTCTGCCTTTCCTGACAGACAGTGGCAGCTTGGTTGAATCAGTGGTAGCTGCGGTTGAGCAGGTGCAAGGCTTTACCCCTCGACTGGAAACAACCGGTGGCACCTCTGACGGTCGTTTTATTGCGCCAACAGGCGCTCAGGTCGTGGAACTGGGCCCCTGCAATGCCACCATCCATAAAGTTAATGAATGTGTGTCTATTCATGATCTGACAGTACTTGCTGATATCTATCAGGCGCTGTTGCAACAATTACAGCAAAAACTGACCGGATGAAAATTCAGTCTCCCTCTACTGATATCCTGACCGGATGTAGCGACTCCCACCTGAGCACACTGGCAGACGGTCAGCTTATTCATCATCAGATGCAATCGGCCTGGCAGCAACTGCAGCAGGCCGCTGCAGCCGATGGCATCGTCATAACCATTGTTTCAGCATTCAGAAGCTTTCAGCGCCAGGCAGCGATCTGGCAGGCAAAATGCAATGGCTTACGGCCGGTTTATAATCTGCAGCAACAACAGGTAGCTGTTGCCTCACTGAACGGTATGGCTAAACTGGAAGCCATTTTACTGTACTCTGCCTTACCTGGTGCCAGCCGGCACCATTGGGGCACTGAACTGGATGTTTATGATGCCGCCGCGGTAACATCAGACTACCGACCGCAATTGTTGCAAAGTGAATATCAGCAAACCGGGCCTTTTTACAAATTAAACCAGTGGCTTGAAACTGAGGCAGCAAGATTTGGGTTTTTCCGCCCCTACAAACACTATCGTGGGGGCGTTGCCGCAGAACCCTGGCATCTGAGTTATGCCCCAGTTGCCAAACCCTATATGCAGGCGTTAACACTGCCTACTCTGCACCAATGCCTGGCGCAACATCCTGTGGCTGAGCAACAATCTGTGCTGGCTAATTTAGCGCAACTGTATCAGACTTACGTCATCAATATTTGCGAGGACAGCTGATGAACTGGCCGTTATTCTGGGCATTACTATTTGGCTTTGGCATGATCATCGGCAATATTATGCTGGTGAAACACTCTGCCAAAATGAAAATGCCCAGCCTTAAAGATGCGAAGGAAACGCACCCCAGACCAGCCGGCAACAAAGACGATATTATTCATCGTCACGCTGACGCTGAAAAGCCGAATAGCCCTGAGTAAAACGTTGCAACTGATCCCGTAGATTAGGTGGCGTACCTTTGATAATTAACGTATCCGTCGCGGCATCATATTGCACCCGTTCTCCGAGTAATTTCTCGTCGAAACTCAGCGACAAACCAGCGCCGGCGCCGTTAAACTTCACCATCTTTTTCAGTTCTTTCACTTCTACCGGAAACTGTTCTGCCACCTCAAGTTGCTGTTCGGCACAATAGTGCAGAAAACCGTTCTCCTGTTCCGGGTCAACCACAGCAGAAAGCTCCGCTAATACCACATCCTGACCTGCCTTAGCCCGCTCCTCACAGTAATCAAAGACCTGACGCCTGGCAGAGGTTTTTTCGCCGTGTTCAAATTCAGCGGCAGCAAAGTACTCCTCGACAGAAGATAACACTTTCTGACTGTTCTGCCGGGCATCCGTACCTTCAGCACAACCGAGGAAATCAAGGAAAAAGTCTGCGACTTTGCGCCCTGCCCGGCCGCGGATAAAACTAATGTAATTACCCGCAGCTGCATTCACGTTGTACTCAGTGAGATCTATTCGCGCTGCCAGCTGCATTCGGGCAATATCAAGATGACGGGAGGTCGACAAATCAAGCTGATCTGTTAATGCAAAGTGATCTTTGCTACCAAGCAGGCATACTAACAGAAACTCACTGGCCAGATAACGGTAGTGGCCCAGCACCAAATAGCCGGTTTCCGGTAGCTGATGAGTGCTTAGCTGAGTAATTAAGCAATCGGTCAGGGCTTTAGCAAACCCCAGATAATCAGTATCACCTGCCTGCCAGCTGGCGAGAGCCTGCGGCACTACCGGATCTTTATCATCGGTGAAACTGGCGTAGCCTTTTGCCGGTTTGCCATTGTATGCCAGGTGCAATTGTTCCAGCAGCGTCGAAACCGACCCGTCAGCACCAATAAGTTGCTCCCGGTAATGGGCGCTGTGCTCACCGCTGGCTGACAAGTCAATATAGTTAATAGCTAAATGCAAAACATCGACGGACATAATTTTTCCTGTTTTAACTTAAATCTGATACTATTCTTTAGTCTGAATATCATCTTAATCTGAGTGACGCATGCCCATTGTATCAAAGTATTCCACTACACAAATTGAAAATCTGGTAAATCAGCTTCTGGAAACCTTTCACACTAATAATGCAACGACAGAACTTACCCTGATGTGCTTAGGTAATGCGGTCAGTCACGTGATTAACAGCAGCGTGCCCCCAGCGCAACGCAGCGCTGTGGCCAGCCACTTCAGTCAGGCATTAGCCGACACCATTAACTCTAAAAGCAATTAAGCCGAATGGTCATTGAGCAAAACTTATCGCTGGTTAAAAAAGTCAATCGGCTGCTAAGTTGGGGCCATTGGTTCAGTTTTTTTAATACATTACTGGCGCTGGCGGTGACCAGTGTTTACTGGCTATCTGAGCCATCACCGGAAACACTGCTCGGCTGGATATACCTGTTTTGTTACTGGCTGGGCCATACCGCTTTTTTGTGTTTTATGTTCTTTATCGTTACCGTCTTCCCACTGTCATTAGTCTTTCCTTATCAGAAACATGTACGGGGTTTGGCTGCACTTTTGGCGACAATCGGGATGGTGGTATTAATTTTTGATGCCTATGTCTACGCTAACCTCGGTTATCATATTGGCAGTGCGTCATACCATCAAACCCTGGAGCTGTTGCAGCAGCAGGTTGTGACAAATCTGCGTAATTTTATAATTATCGTCGGCTGTGTTACGGCAATTCTTATCGCCGTTGAGCTGGTGATAAGTAACTATTGCTGGAAAAAAATTGCAAGGCTTAAACAAAGCAACATCAGCCGGCCATTGCTGGTGGTCTTTATCGGCAGTTTTATGTTAAGCCATCTGATTCATATTTATGCTGACGCCCGTTTAAAATGGGATGTCACTAAGCTGGATAACGTATTACCCTTTTCCTACCCGGCTACAGCAAAAAGCTTTCTTGCCAAATATCAATTAGTCGATTTGGCCAAGCGGGCTCAACGTCAGGCAGACAGACTGAGCATTTCCAACCCGGAACTTAATTTGCGTCAGTTACAATGCTCAGTAACACAAGCAGAGCCGATACTGGTATTGATCACAGATGAAATATCCAGCGACACGTCTGACTTTATCCGACGACAGGGCTTACGCTGGCACGAGCAGCACTTTGCGCCGAACAACAGCACCGAAGCCTTATTGCATTTACTCTACGGCCAGTTTTTACTTACCGAAGATAGCCAGCGTCAGTTAAATCAGGCACCGGCATTCATTGAGCAGTTGCCGGCCAATACCCTGGCCATTGACAGTAAGTGGTCTGCAGTTACTACGCAGTTACCCTGGCTGCCTGCTACTGAGCAAACTGACAAAGCAGTAGCGAATATTATTTTTGATAACTCGCCGGTAGCCAACTGGGCTGAATATCAGCAATTTAAGCGGATAATGGTGTTACCGCTTATCAGTAAGCAGCCGACTTTTGTATTAGCGCCGGTCGACACCTTGATCCGCTGGCCTGAACTGCATGAGCAATTAAAGCAGCACAGCTCGCAACATCTGGATTTATTGCCAACCTTGCTAAGTTCAGCGGGCTGCAATACCACAAACAGCTGGCTGGGTGATAATTTGCTGCACAAACCGGCACGGCCTAAACTGAGTATTAGCAAGCAGGATATTGTCAGTATTCGTAAAGATAAAATGGTGGTTTTACGTCAGGATGGCAGTTATGGCGTCTGGTCAGCCGGCACCTTACTGCCGTTAAATGAAAAACTTGATACGCCAATGCTGACTGACGCCTTAAAAAGACTGGAACCGGCAGAGCAGCAACGTTGACTATTGCAACGCTTTCGGTGCTTTTAACTTAGGCCGTTTGCCTGCCAGTTCTAATTCGGCAAGATGAAATAAATTAGTATAAACAATGGGTGGTGCCTGTTCACTGAAGCGTTCCAGATAGGCAATCCTGGCATCTTTGACTAACTGCTGATAAAGCTGGTCGTACTGACTATAACCATCGTAAGAGTACGGTTCATGCAAATCAGCCAGACCAACTTCCTGTTGTTTGCGCATAAACCAATTGAGTAAAAATTCGTACTGTTTGATATCCAGCCATTGCCGACAATCCATTTCTTCACCACCATACCGGACTAGGGTTTACTGTTAAATTTACTATCACTTACGTAATAAGCAGTGATCTGGTTCTGGCTACCAGTATAGCGTATGCCGTCGACGTTAAATAAGCTCTGCAGCAGCAGATAAAAGGCGTTACAATATGGCCATTAAAACTAATTTTGGATAACTGATGATTGCACTGGGCACCCTGAATACCTTAACCGTTAAAAAGCAGGTTAAATTTGGCTTTTATCTTGACGGCTTAAGTTGGGGAGAAATTTTATTGCCAAATAATGTTGCTCCTAAGGGACTGGAAATCGGCCAGCAGTTGCAGGTTTTTCTCTATCTTGACTCAGAAGATCAGCTAATCGCCACGACAGAAAAACCGGCAATCATGGTAGGTCAGGTTGCCATGTTACCGGTAGTGGCAGTAACTAAAGTTGGCGCTTTTTTAAACTGGGGCCTGAAAAAAGACTTACTGGTGCCTTTCAGCGAACAACAAATTCCATTGAAAGAAGGTCAGAAATATCTGGTTTACTGTTATGTCGATGTCAGCAACCGGATTGTTGCTTCAACTAAATTAGACCGCCATCTGCATAAAACCACACCTCATTATAATCCCGGTGATAAGGTAGATATTATTATCAGTGAGCAAACCGATATTGGTTATAAAGCGGTAGTAAATCAGCAGCACTGGGGCGTACTGTACAAAAATGAAGTATTTAAGCCGCTGCGTCGGGGTGACAAACTCACCGCCTACATTGTAAAGGTCCGGGAAGACAGTAAAATAGATCTGCGATTAACGGCTACCACCTATAAACAGGCACTCGAGCTGACTGAGCAGATCCTGAGCAAATTAAAGCAAAATGGCGGCAAGCTAACGCTAACGGACAAAAGTTCACCAGAGCTTATTTACGAGACATTCGGAGTAAGCAAAAAAGCCTATAAGCAAGCAATAGGTACGCTCTATAAAGATAAAAAAATCGTCATTTTAGATGCAGGCATCATGTTAGTTGGCAACTAAAACCCCCGATACAACCAAAATGGCCAGACTACAGCCAGTGATTGACTGGCTGCTGGCTGTTTTTCAACGCCATTCCGGACTGATGGCGATATTAGCCTTTGTCAGTGGCATCGCCAGTTATGTGCTTATTGACCGCAAAGAGTCAATTGCCCAGTTTATTGCTGTTTTTATGTTGGCCAGCTGGGTATTGCTGGTGGCCGACAGCTGGCTAAGAGCCAGTTTAGCGCAGCGATTCGGCTGGAATTTATCACCTATTGTTATTCGATTTCTGACCCAGCTGGTGCATCAGGAGAGTTTATTTTTTGCTTTGCCTTTTTTTCTGGCAGTAACCAGCTGGGATCATGGCCAGGCGGTATTTACCGGCTTGTTACTGCTCTGTGCCTTAGTTTCCATAATTGACCCGCTCTATTACAAGGTTCTGGCGACCCGCTATGCGCTGTTTGTGGCGTTTCACACTTTTGCATTATTTATAGTTTTGCTGGTAATACTGCCATTGCTATTACAGCTGACAACTCAACAAAGCCTTATTGCCGCAATAATTGCAGCGTTGCTGTTCAGCTTACCCAGCCTGGACAGGGTGTTACCGCCTGGCCGCTGGTGGCGGCTGCCGCTATTGTTCAGCATGCTCTGTCTGATGGCATTTACGTTATGGCAAGTGCGAAGCTGGATCCCACCTGCCGGCATCCGGCTGACTGATATTACTATCTCTCATCAGGTTGATACTGAACAACGCCTGGCTGGTGCGAACATCGACCAGCTTACGGTCGGGGATTTACAACAAGGTTTATATGCCTGGACTGCCGTTCGGGCGCCAAGAGGATTAAGAGAACAAGTTCATCATGTCTGGATCCTTAATGGCCGGGAAGTTGACCGGATTGTGCTGGATATTCGAGGTGGGCGCGAAGCAGGCTATCGGGCGTGGAGTCATAAGCTGATATTTCCTCCCTACCCCGCAGGTAACTGGCAGGTTCAGGTAGTAACAGAGTCAGGTCGTTTAATTGGATTAACCCGTTTTCAGGTACTCAAAGATCCGGGACTATAAATTGCAGCCTGCAGCATGACTGACTAACTTCGTGACTGAGTTTATCTTACCAAGGTTTTTTCGCTGTGCTGCTAATCGCTGTGTAACAGCTAATAAAAAAAGGGCCCTAGGGCCCTTTTCAAACTGAATGATCAGTCTTTCAGGCGGTTAAATTCCTGCTCTGCCTGATCTCGACTCATGCCGTAGCGCTCCTGCATTTTGCCACAGAATTTTTCAAAGTTGCCATCAACCTGTTGTATATCGTCGTCAGTAAGTTTGCCCCATTTTTCCTTTACTGAGCCTTTCATCTGACGCCATTTGCCTTCTGCGATATCGCTATTCATCATCATTCTCCATTAGATTACAGAACAAAAGCTTTGCCGGATCTCAAGTTATACGCTTGAATACGGCAACCACATTAATAATGCTGCAATGCTCATACCAACAAAGAAAAGATTTTATACGCCTTAAAATACAGACACTTAAAAAATTAGGCACTTTATTATTAACTCAATTTTAAAAAATAAAGCACAATTTACCGACCAGTCTGAAAAAAATGCAGGCCAACTGCTTAGCAGACACTGCGATTGTCAGGTTTGGACAATACCATGTGTACTGCACTGGTTGCGCGCTCCATAAACCCGCCTTCGCAATAGCACAAATAAAAATGCCACAATCGGATAAAGTTGTCGTCATAGCCTAACTGATGTACCGCATCCCGCTGATGCATAAAATTATCACACCATAACTTCAGAGTTTTAGCATAGTCAAAACCAATATCTTGCACCTGACGGATCACCAGATCAGTTTTGCGGCTAACTGCCGTTGCCATCCGGCTAATTGAAGGCAGACAACCGCCGGGAAAGACATATCGCTTGATAAAATCGACTTCCCGCACATATTGTTGATAACGTTGATCAACAATAGTGATGGCCTGCAATACCATTAAGCCATCGGGTTTCAACAAATCGGCACATTTTTGAAAATACTCATCCAGATAATTATCACCAACTGCTTCAATCATCTCGATAGACACCAGTTTATCGAACTGGCCGGTTAAATCCCGATAATCGTCAAACAGCAAGGTTATCTGCTCCTGTAAACCCAGAGCGTGGACTTTGGCTTTCGCATAAGCAAATTGTTCTTCTGAAATAGTAGTGGTAGTGACTTTACAACCATAGTGCTGGGCTGCATAAATTGCCATGCCTCCCCAACCGGTGCCAATTTCAATCAGGTGGTCAGTGGGTTTTAACTGCAGCTTGTCACATATTTGCTGTAACTTATGCTGCTGAGCCATTGCCAAGTCAGCTGCTTCAGATGGAAACACTGCGCTGGAATACATCATACTGTCATCCAGAAACAACTGATACATGGCATTGCCAAGATCGTAATGGGCCGATATATTCTTTTTAGCCTGCGCCTTGCTGTTACTGTTTCGCCAGTTTAAGGCTTTTAAAAATGGTCTGCTTAATCGCGACCAGGTAGAATCCATCTTATCCAGCAAAGGTAAGTTGCGACCAAAAATACGTACCAGAGCAGTCAGGTTGTCACAACGCCAATATCCTTCTATATAAGCTTCCCCTCCGCCGACCGAGCCTGCTAATACCAATTTCTGATAAAAAGCCGGGTCCAGTACTGTCAACGTTACTTTCAAATTACTGCCCGCTTCACCCAGCTGAAAACGTTGCTCCCCTTCAATCAGGGTGATATCACCCTGCTTTAGTTGTCCCAGAAACGACAGGGTAAATTTGCGGCAAAGCCGGTCAAACCAACCCAAATTTGCAAACACCGCCTGATCGGTAAGCGATAAACTCATAACTACTTTTCCCTGGATTTTGGATGTTGATGCAGCGGCACACCCTTGAAATAAAGTTTTAATGCCTGCCAGTATATGCGCCACACTACCTGTACGTTTTGCCATGGATGGCGGATCAGGATCCGCCGCCGGTTTGCCCTGGTCAATTCAAAGCGTTTAAGATTGATCCAGGCACTGAATACCGCCTGTTGGGCTTTAAGATTGGTAATACTGCAGTAAAGCTCTGCAGCAGGTGGCGGAATTTGCCAGCGATACTGCATCTCAATCGGATTGAAAGGCGAGACATGAAACGCTTTGTCATGCTGGTAAAAGCCTGACTGACTGCTATCAGTACTGATGGTCTGCAAATAATAATGCCGTTCATTCCAAGGTGTATTGCTGACCTCAGCCAGCAGATAGCAAAATGCGTCATTATTATCATAACAATAGTAAAGGGTCAGTGGACTGAAGTAATACCCCCAGTTCGCCAGCGGCGTTAACAAGTAGACCCTCGCCAGCGGTTTATCGCCCCCTAACTGACGCACCTTATCCTGCACTGCCCGCGATATGTCTGGATCACCGGCAAGGTAGTCACGCCGCCGGTAGCTGATAGCAGCAAACCGTTCACAGGCGATACCCTTAGCGGATAAGCCTGCTGCGGTTAATTGCTGACAATCAAGCCAGTACGCATTGAGTGAGTAGCTGAACCCATGCACCTTGGGTACAAAACGTTTATGTCCCACTTCACCGCAATATACCGCATGTCCTGACTGCATTAATACTGGATCCCAAACATCGCCGCTACATCCACTGCACTTCTGGCACCGTCTTCATGAAAACCGTTATACCAGTATGCGCCGCAGAAATAACTGTGATTTTGACCATTAATGAGGTTTCGCTTTAATTGAGCGGCCATTGTCATCATATTGTACACCGGATGTGCATAGCGATAGCTGCCGAGGATCTTATCAGTGGCGATAGCGGTGCTGTTATTCAACGTAACACAAAAAGTGACGGGGGCCTGCAGTCGCTGCAAAATATTCATATTGTAGGTTAAGGTAGCCCGACTTCGCTCTGTCGCATCTAAATTGTAATTCCATGAAGCCCAGGCTGCGCGGCGCTGCGGCAATAGCCGGGTATCGGTATGCAGCACCACTTCATTTTGCTGATAAGCAATCGCGCCTAAAATGGTCTGTTCATCTGTGGTAGCATTATTACCAAGCAATGCCAGCGCCTGATCGCTGTGACAGGCAAATACTACTTTATCAAACTGCTCAGTCGTACCATTAGCAAAATGAATGATAACGCCCTGCTCATTGCGAACCACAGACGAGATCTGCTGAGACAATCTGAGATTATGCGTACCAACCTTATTTAGCAGTGCGTCGACATAGCGCTTCGAGCCACCTTTGATTACTGCCCACTGTGGCCGGTCTGCCAGATTAAGCAAGCCATGATTATTAAAAAACCGCAGGAAAAAACGTACCGGAAATGATGGCATTTCGGTTAAACCAGCCGACCAGATGGCAGCGCCCATGGGTAACAGGTAATTGTCGCGCATACCTTTACCAAATTTATATTTTTGCAGAAATTCACCCAGCTTTAAATCCAGATCCGGATGATCAGCTGCGACCAGTTGTTTACCAAGCTTATTGAACCTGACAATATCAGCTAACATTCGCCAGAATGACGGCCGCAAGATATTACGTTTCTGTGCAAATAAACTGGCAAAGGTATTACCATTATATTCAAGGTTCTGCTTTAAATTTTTAACCGAAAAACTCATTTCTGTATCAAGCTTTTCAACCCCTAACTCGCCAATGAATTTATTAAAAACAGGGTAAGTCCAGTCGTTGAAAACGATAAAACCGGTATCGATCGCATACGACTGACCAGCGACTTCAACTTCAACAGTTGCAGTATGCCCTCCCAGGTAGTCATTTGCTTCAAACAGGGTTACCTGATGTTCTTGCTGTAATAAATACCAGCTGAGCATCCCGGAAATCCCCCCGCCAATTACTGCTATACGCATTCACGCTTCCTTAATCAGGCCTTTGCCATTCTTTGTTTTACTTGTTTCGTTGCCCAGCCCAGCACCGGTAAATGCCGGTAAACTAATTCAGTCAAATCATAATAATCACGATGATAATAAATATGCTGCTCCCGCCAACGCAATTCAGTACAACCATGTACCTCAATGGCTTTACCTTTGCCAATTGCCGGATGAGACAAGGTCATAATCCAGCTGATAAAACTGAGGTTATCCCCGTCAGTCTGGCTAACCGGCTCGAAGTTACAATAGGTTAATCGCTGATATGCATGAGAAAAATAGGCTGTCAAATTCTGCCGGCCGTGTATCTGATGCACCGGATCAATAAAGTTAACGTCATCGGTGTAAATATCGGCAAGCCGGTTCAAACCATCATGTGACAGCGAATTATAAAACTGCAGAAAGCCGGCTAACTTTGTTTCAGTATGTTTATTCATCAGATTTTTTAACCTCAGTAAACATCTCCAAAGTAAGTTTGCGGGCTTCTTTGTGATCAACAATCGCAGGCCAGTAACCGGCCGGAGTTGATTTCTTGTGCGGCCAGTGAATGTCCTTGCCCTCCAGAAGATCCAGCTCCGGCAAAAAACGCCGGATAAACTTACCGTCAGGGTCAAAACGCTCACTTTGGGTTACCGGATTAAAAATCCGGAAATAAGGCGCTGCATCTGTGCCGGTAGAGGCTGCCCACTGCCAGCCACCATTATTTGCTGCAAACTCGCCGTCGATTAACTTTGACATAAAATACTGTTCACCCCAGCGCCAATCGATCTGTAAATCTTTCACTAAGAAACTGGCAGTTATCATCCGAAGCCGGTTATGCATCCAGCCTGTCTGATTCAGTTGCCGCATTGCCGCGTCAACAATCGGATAGCCGGTCTTGCCGTCACACCAGGCTTTAAACAGTGATTTGTCCTGACGCCATTGAATGGCAGCAGTGTCTTCCTGAAAGGGCTGATGCTTGATAAGCCTTGGATAAGCTAGCAAAATGTGTTTGTAGAACTCACGCCATATCAGCTCAGATAACCAGACACTGGCACCGCTTTTTTCCTGCTCCAGCGCCGGCCCGGCTTCCATTTGCAGCCGGTTAACACACTGCTGTGCAGATAACACACCACAAGCCAGATAAGCGGATAAACCAGATGTGCCATCTATCGCCGGGAAATCCCGATGATCGTTATAGTCAGCCACCTGCTGCTGGCAAAAGCTGCGCAGCTTGTCTAATACCTGTTTCTCGGCCACCGGCCAGTCGGCTGAACTGCCGTCACCGTGAGCCATCTCCCGTAACTCAAGTTGCTGCGCCAGTTTTTCAACATTAATTAACTCAGTACCTTTCGGCTTAGGAAAGCAATGAATTTCCTGCTCATGCAGTTGGGCTATCCAGTTACGCTTAAAAGGCGTAAATACTTTATAGGTATCCCCGCTTTGGGTAACAACACTGCCAGGTGGCATAATGCACAATCGGTCATACCAGTTTACTTCTACGCCATTCTGCTGCAGCTGCTTACTGATTGTCTGGTCGCGTTGCTGCTCGCGCAGCTCATATTCAGTCTGGCCATATAACGCCACCATACCCACATCAGTTAACTTAGCGAGTATTGCTGCGCAGTCATCATAGCTATCAGCTTCTGCTGCCAGCAGCGCGATATTTTGCTTTGCAAGTTCAGCTTGCATCTGTAACACGCGCCGGCGTAATAAATCTTGCTTTTGCTCCGCCATATGATGTTGCTGCCAGGTCTGGGGCGTGGCGATAAACAACGCTAACACCGCGCTATTCTGATCGTCATTGGCCGCTGCTGCAGCATGATAAAGTGCTGCGTTGTCATATGATCGCAGGTCATTGCGCAACCAGACAACGTGATATGAAGTTATTTTTGTCATATCAGGCCCGTAATCCTAATTGCTCCGGATAGGGTTCCAGATAACGCTGCGCGGCCAGATACTGGTTAGGATACTGGCGTAAATGATGGGTCAGCAGGGTTAATGGCGACATTAAAGGTAAAAAGCCCTGACGGTAGCGATGAATAACATCAGCGAGTTCCTGTTTTTCAGGCTGATTTAATGATTTCTTCAAAAAGCCCTGCAAGTGTTGCAGCACGTTAGCATGCTGCTTGCGACTGGCAATGTTTTTAAGCGCCTGCATTAAATCAGTCAGATACCTTAGCGATAACTCAGCAGCATCAAACAGTTTGGCACCGGCGACCAGTCGGCCGAGCTCACGGTAAGCAACCGGACTGTGCGCCATCACCAGAAATTTGTATCTGCTATGAAAAGCAACCAGTCTGGCAACGCTGAATCCCTCTTTCATTTGCTGTTGATAATCGTAACAAGCGTATATCCTGGTGATAAAATTCTCGCGAAGTGCCGGATCAAGCAAGCGTCCATCTTCTTCAACTGGTAACCACGGGTATCGCTGCATTAACTGACGGGTATAGATACCGACGCCTATTTTGCCTAATTGCTGACCGGCGTCATCATACATTCGTACCCGCTCCATGCCGCAACTGGGTGATTTGGCGCACACTACATAACCACTAAGCGTGGCAAGTTGGGGCAATAAGTGCTCAGTGTAGGCCAACATAGCGGAGGTATGGTCAATGGCAGGGTCGCGGCTTTGAACCAGTTTAATCTTATGCTCTGCATCACGTTGTAACCGGATTGCTGGTCTTGGCACACCCAGGCCAATCGCCTGCTCCGGACATACTGCAACATATTGCACCAGTGGCTTGAGTTGCTGCAGACAGAAAGTCGAGGCTTTATGGCCGCCATCAAAGCGTACCGGTTCACCCAGTACACAGGCACTGATCCCAATTTTAATTGTCATATTTAAAAAGCCTGAACATTTAGAGCCTTACCCTGATTATCGTTAATACATCACCGCTGATTTAAAACAGTAGTGAACTCTTTTCTTTACAGCAAAAGTCAGGAGGCAGATCAGTTTACAGCAAAAATTTACCGGATAAATTTTTGCAAAAAAAAACGGCAATTACCTGCAAGATAATTACCGTGTATCTGATAGCTTTTCTCAGCCAGCTTAGATATCACCAAGACAATAGCACTGGCATTGACCTAAACATCCAGTTAGCTAACGTCGCAGCCTTTTTGTTACCGGAGCTCAGGCTTTGCTGGTGCCCGTTTCGACCCGGGACTTTAACTTCTGACCTGGCCGGAAGGTGACCACACAACGAGCCGAGATCGGAATATCCTCGCCCGTTTTCGGGTTACGCCCAGGTCGTTCATTTTTTACCCGCAAGTCAAAGTTACCAAAGCCAGATAACTTTACTTGTTCCCCCGCTTCCAGCGCGGTACGAATTTCTTCAAAAAAAGCTTCTACTATCAATTTAGCATCACGTTTGCTAACGCCAAACTTGGTAAACAAACGTTCTGCTAAATCAGCTTTGGTAAGCGCCATTCTTAATCCCTCAACGTTGCGTCGAATTCGTCTTTAAGCACGTTAACTACTTGATTTACAACAAGCTGGATATCTTTATCCTCAAGCGTACGTGTTTTATCCTGCAAGGTCAGAGCAATAGCAAGTGACTTGTAACCGTCTGCCACACCCTGTCCGGTATATACGTCAAACAATTTTAGGTCAACCAATTGATTTACGCCAACTTTTTTTATACTAGCAGTAATATCAGCAAAACGCACATCCGTTTTCACTACCACGGCCAGATCCCGACGGTTGGCAGGATACTTAGAGAGTTCTTCAGCTTCAACAATAGCACGCTGTCCAAGCGCTGCCAGTTCCAGTTCAAATAAATACGCTTTACCTTTAATTCCCAGTTTACGTTCGGCTTCCGGATGAAGTGCCCCCAGGTAACCGACTACTTTATCATCGCGAATAATCTGTGCTGTCTGCCCTGGGTGCAGCGCACTGTGCTCTGCCGGACAAAAGCTAATGTCTTTTGTGGCTGAGGTCACACCGACTAATGCTTCAACATCACCTTTTACATCATAAAAATCAGCAGCACGCTCGGCCATGGCCCAGTGTTCATTACTTAACGAACCGACAACCAAACCACCTATCACCTCAACCTGGCGCACTCCGCCTTCTGCTGACGTATCCGGAATAAATTTAAGGCCATATTCGAATAACCGTAACCGTGATTGTTGCCTGTTTTGGTTATGCTGCGCCGCCTGAACTAAACCTGGCCATAAATTCAGCCGCATCGCCGACATATCTGCTGAAATCGGATTTGGTAAAATCAGTGCCTGCTGGCCCGGAAACAAAACCTGCTGCACTTTAGGATCAACGAAGCTGTAAGTTATCGCTTCCTGATAGCCACGGTCGACCAACAGCTCGCGCATCCGCTGCACACTTAATTCTGCCTCGCTGAATTTTCGCATACTAAGTGCGGCCTGCGGCGCAACATTGGGGATATTGTTGTAGCCGTATACCCGGGCAATCTCTTCAATCAAATCTTCACTGATCTGAATGTCGAACCGGTATCCGGGTACCTGAACATCCCAGCCATTGGCCGTTTCACTGACAGTTAAGCCCAGACGGGTCAGAATATCGCTTACTTCCGTTTTGGCTATTGGATGGCCCAACAGACGGAGCAGTTTTGCTTCTGTCAGACTGATGTTGGCTGTCTTTGGTAAGTGCTCTGCAGCAACGGCTTCAACAACCGGACCTGCTTCCCCCCCTACTATTTGTAACAACAGCGCCGTGGCGCGCTCGATAGCGGTGCGTTGTAACTGTGGATCGACACCGCGTTCATAGCGGTGCGACGCGTCAGTATGCAGTCCATACTGGCGGGCCTTGCCGGCAATCGCCAGCGGTGAGAAAAAGGCACTTTCCAGAAAAATATGGCTGGTTTTAGTGGTAACGCCGCTTTGCAGACCGCCGAAGATACCCGCCATGGCCAGGGCTTTCTCACCGTCTGCAATCAGTAGCGTATTGGCTTTTAGCTCAATTTCAGTTTCATCAAGCAATACCAGCTTTTCGCCGTCTTGGGCAAAACGGACATCAATATCACCCGCCAGCTCATCTAAATCGAAGGCATGCATCGGATGGCCTAACTCAAGTAGTACATAGTTAGTCACATCGACTACCGGATCGATACTGCGCACACCACAACGGCGTAATTTTTCAGTTAACCACAACGGACTGCTCCGGCTCAGGTCAACATTTTTGATAACCCGGCCCAGATAACGCGGACAAGCGTCCGGCGCCGACAGTTTAATAGCTTTTTGCGCGCTAATCGTTGGCTCCACCGCTGCCATCTCTGGCTGACAAACAGACAGCTTATTTAACACTCCAACTTCACGGGCCAGCCCTTTAATACCGAGGCAGTCAGCCCGGTTTGGTGTTAAATCCACTTCTATTGTATGGTCATCCAGTTCCAGATATTGCCGGATATTGATACCTACCGGCGCATCAGCCGGCAACTCCATAATACCGTCAGAGTCATCTGCCATACCCAGTTCTGAAAACGAGCACAACATGCCATTTGAAGGCTGACCGCGCAGCTTGGCCTTTTTAATGACGAAATCGCCGGGCAATACCGCACCAACCGTTGCCACGGCAACTTTTAAACCTTTGCGGCAGTTTTTAGCACCACAAACGATATCCAGCAATTCTGGCTGGCCTATATTTACCTGAGTAACTTGCAATTTATCAGCATCAGGATGCGGACCACAGGCCACGACTTCACCGACGACCACACCGCTGAATACACCGGCAACCGGCTCAATACCATCCACTTCCAGGCCGGCCATCGACAATTGTTCAGATAAGGTGGCAGTATCAATCGCCGGGTTAACCCACTGCCGTAACCATGTTTCACTAAATTTCATACTTGGAATACTCCGCTTATCTGAACTGCTTTAAAAAGCGTAAATCGTTTTCGAAAAAGGATCTGAGATCAGTAACGCCATAACGCAGCATCGTCAGCCGCTCTACCCCCATACCAAAGGCAAAGCCACTGTAGATTTCAGGATCAATGCCCACTGAGCGCAACACATTAGGATGGACCATGCCACAACCTAATACCTCAAGCCATTTGCCATTCTTGCCCATCACATCGACTTCAGCTGATGGCTCGGTAAACGGAAAGAAAGAGGGCCTGAACCGTACCTGTAGATCCTGCTCAAAGAAATTCTGTAAAAAGTCATGCAATATGCCTTTGAGCTCAGTAAAGCTGACATTTTTATCAACCATTAAGCCTTCGACCTGATGAAACATCGGGGTATGAGTCTGATCATAATCATTACGATATACCCGGCCCGGCGAAATAATCCGCAGCGGCGGCTGTTGTTGCTCCATGGTCCGGATCTGAACGCCAGAGGTCTGGGTTCGCAGCATCAGTTTAGGATTAAAATAAAACGTATCGTGATCAGCCCGCGCCGGATGGTGCTCAGGAATATTTAACGCATCAAAATTGTGAAAGTCATCTTCGATTTCCGGGCCATGTTTAACAGCAAAACCTAATTCGGTAAAAAAGCTTTCAATTCTGGCGATGGTGCGGGTAACCGGATGCAGACCACCATCATCCAGTTTGCGACCAGGCAGGGTAACGTCAATCTGTTCCTGCGCCAGTTTTGCGGTTAACTGCGCCTGTTGCAGTTGATCACGCTTCTGGTTTAACGCGTCCTGCACCTGCTGCTTAAGTTCATTGATTTGCTGGCCGGCCACTTTGCGCTGTTCAGGATCCATTGCGCCCAACGATTTCAGCAGCTCAGTAATACTGCCTTTTTTCCCCATAAAGGTTACCCGAACCTCGTCCAGTGCCGCTATGTCTGGTGCAGCAGCAACAGCTTGCAGTGCATTGTCTAATATCGCAGTCAGATTCATCTTTGTCCTCAAAGCAGCCAAGATAGTCAGTCAGATTAAAACCGCTAATGATACACCAAAAAGCAAGTTAAAACGCAGTAGCTGACCGGCTTTTTTCGGCAAAAAGTGTAGAGCGCACAACCAGTAAACGCCGAAGCGTCCCGGCAGCGTTGCTAGGTAAGAATAGATTTAATAAAAGGGATAGTTAATTTTCGCTGATGAACAATAGAGGCTTTATCAAGCTGATCGAGCATGGTAACCAGTGAACGGATATCACGCTCGTATCGGTTCAGTAAAAAACGGGCGACCTCATCGCCCAGTTCCATACCACGCTGATGGGCTTTTTGTTGAAGCAGTTTTTGCTTATCGTCGTCAGTCAGCAAGCGCAGTTGTAATGATTGGCAGGCTTGCAGCCGGGACACCAGATCAGCCAGTTTAAAGCCCAGTTGCACCGGCGGCTGATTAGCCACAATAATTAACGCTTTACCCTGTTCAACCATCCGGTTGTACAAATCAAAGACGGCTATCTGCCAGCTCAGGTCGTCGGCAATGGCCTGAATATTATCAAGGCAAACAACATCAAGTTGCTCTAAATCATCAAGTAAGCGCGGACTGAGCAGCCGATAATCCTGCAATGCCAGCAGCTGACTGGTTAAACCCTGCTCCTGCGCAAAAATACAGGATGCGTATAACAGATGCGACTTACCACTGCCACTGGCCCCGAACACAAACAACGGCGGCTGACCACCTGGTGCGTTCAGATAGCGTTTTACCGCGTTAACTATCTCAGTCTGGCCCGCCGCATAAAAGCTATCAAGCGTTTCATCATCGGGCAGCGTAACAGCAAGGGTATATTGTAACGGTTGCATTCAGCGCCTGATAAACACATATTTAACATCAGCCGCTGATCCCGGATTTAGCTCAACTGCGGCGGCAAATCTGTCGTTTCTGCGCCCACTATCTTGCACCACAGCCACACTATTGCTTTGTGCCAGTGCTAATGCGGGTTGCCATTGCAAAATACTGATTAGCTGCGACAGTTCAATTTGTAAATCAACGGCAAAACGCGCCTCGTTGTCAGAAAATTCATGCAACGTGACGGCTGCCACACCTAGCACGCGGTTTAACAGGCGCTCTACCGCCACTACATCAGCCAGGCTTTGTAAATTTTCAACGGCCAACTGAACGGTATTGTGCTGTGGACTTAACACCACGGCCTGCTCAGCAGCCAGCTCCTGGCCTAATGATGCAGCAAATGCGGTGACCAGCCCGGGAAGGTCGGCCGCAGTCACGTCATTACGAATTATTCTGTTCTGGTTTGTTCCGGCTACCGGACTTTGACGCTGCCAGCTTAACCGCTGCAGCTTTTCACCGTCCCGGCTGATTTCATCAAATGCCAGCGTCATTATCATATCCGGCCGGTAGCGGGCACTCGCCTGATTAATAGGTTGCCAGAAGCCGGCCCATACGTCTGTTTCCGTCAGTTGCATCAAATCATCAATATCATAAAGTGGCAGGGTTACCGGCACGCCGCTCTCTGCGAGTTTTTGCAACAACAGTTTGACCAGCTCATTTTCTTGCTGACGTAAAAAAGTCCGCTCAGCCCCTTGCTGCTGCACTATCCAGGCCAGTATTTCTGGGCGTTGTGCGCCCCAGATAGCAATGCCTTGTTGCTGCAATAACAAATTAATTAAACTGGCATCCAGTAACACTCTCAGCCGGTTTGAACCATTTTGCCGCACTGATTCAAATTGCTTAACATATTTAGCGGGGTCATCAAGCTCACTGGCAACTTGCGGATATACAGTAAGATCAGTAATACCCGTCAGCCGGGTAATAACCTGCGCAAGGGCATTGCTCTGCCATTGCCGCTGATTTTGCTCAGCACTGACATCAGCAACATATAAATTTTCAACCTCAACGGCGGCCACCAGATTGCTTAACAATATCAGCAAAGTTGCCAGCAACAGCCTAATCGCCCTCATCTGCTGTGCCATCTGAACTCCTTTATTATCTGTATAGCCAATTAACATTCCGGCATAACACAACAAAGCCACCTTACGGTGGCTTTGCAGCGTGCTTAACCTAAATTTACGCCAAGCCGGTTGGCGACTTCTTCGTAGGCCTCAACAACACCACCAAGCCCCTGGCGAAAGCGATCTTTATCGAGCTTTTTGCGGGTTTCTTTATCCCATAAGCGGCAACCATCGGGAGAAAATTCATCACCGAGTACAATATTGCCATTATAAACACCAAACTCCAGCTTAAAATCAACCAGTAGCATACCTGCATCGGCAAACAACGCTTGCAGCACATCATTTGCTTTAAAGGTTAAACGTTTCATTTCTGCTAATTGCTCAGCAGTGGCCCAGCCAAATGATTCAGCTAAAGATTCGTTAACCATAGGATCATGCAAAGCATCATTTTTCAGGAACAGTTCAAAAGTTGCCGGACTCAGGGCAATACCCTCGGTTACGCCCAGCCGGCGAACCAGCGAGCCTGCAGCATAATTACGAACCACACATTCCACCGGGATCATCGCCAGTTTCTTCACCAGCACTTCATCATCCGCCAGTAAGGCTTCAACCTGAGTAGGAATACCTGCCTGCTCAAGTTTTTGCATTATAAAAAAGTTAAATTTATTATTTATCATGCCTTTACGATCTAGCTGTTCAATACGCTCGCCATCAAACGCAGAGGTGTCGTTGCGAAAGTGAAGGATAAGTAAGTTTTCATCAGTTGTGTTATAAACTGTTTTGGCCTTACCACGATACAATTCTGTCGTTTTCTGAACCATTATTCACTCCAATCGCCTGGCGAAAAAATCAGGCGAAAGTATAAAGATCTTTGTGCGGTTGGCAAATGACTTTTTCTGTCTTCTGCTTAAAGTTCCACTTTCGCAGCCCGGATTGCGGCAACGAAGGGATCATAGGCTGCGACAATAACGTCAGCCGCTAACGGTTTACCTTCTTTCGATAACAGGTTAATCACTGTACCGTCTGCAGAGCGTTGCAATACAATCTGATAATCGCTGTCAGCAATTGGCAGCACCGGCGGCGGCTCGCGTCCCATCATGGCTGACCACATGCCGCGGCTTGGCTTGCTATAACTGACATAATAGGTAAACGCAGAGCGGTTAATATCGTTAACAGTAAAATTAAGCTGTTCAAACACCGGCTCTAATTGCGACCAGGTGACATCGATTGACTGCGGGGTAATAAACGCCGGCTCTCCTGCACTGTTTAAGGCGGGCTCAAGACCGACCTCCGGCACCTTGTCCCGGTTTGCTACAGCGGTTTCTATTTCGGCTACCGCTACCTGGTTAATTAAGCCATTCAGTAACGTTACTTCCTGATCGCGGGCTGCGGCTTTAGTCAGCTGAGCTTGCTGATCAAAATAGCGATGCTCTTGCAGACTTACCTTGACAATGGCCGTTCTGCCATGCGGTTTCGGCTCTATAGTAATAGTGTAACGCGCTTCATCCAGTTGCTTCTGATCCTGCCAGAACCAGAAACCCTCTGTGCGATAACGTTTAATCCAGCCGGTTTCAAAACTAAGATTGTCGCTGTCAGTTGGTGTAATGTCGATATCCTGCGCGCTAAAATAATTAACTATTTGCGCCTGCAGAAAAGGGACCAGATCACCGGTTAAGTCATTGCGCTCGAACATCACTCTGGCCAGCTTTTCAGCTTCATCAGTTATCCGGCTGCTCGAGGCAGTCGCGAGCACCAATACCGGTGATTTTTCTGCAACTTCATTGCTGCGACCTTCGGTTGACGGAATATCGTACTTACCGGGCTGACGCGGTGTTGCCAGATCGGCCGGAATTTCCAGGTTCACTTGCTGACGTTGCACACGACTGTCGGGCTCATCGTTAAAAACCGAACAACCGCTTAATAAAACGGTCGCCAGCGACAATGTGATACAACTTTTTTTCCAATAATGCACCTGTACTACTCCTGATAAGGTATTTCTGTTACAACCCGGCGTTAAGCACCGAATTAAATTATCCATTGTAAAATTCAGACGTCAGGCCAGTAACCCGGCCTGTTGTAATGCCTGTTCGATTATCTGATGATGAATTGGTTCCAGTTGGGTCATCGGCAGACGCATAAAATCTGAGTCAATCATACCCAGTCGCTGCAATGCCCACTTCGTTGGAATGGGGTTTGATTCAATAAACAGCTGATGATGCAGCCCCTGCAAGCTGTCATCCAACTGTTTTGCTGCTGCAAATTGCTTGCTAAGCGCCAGCTGACACAGCCGGCTCATCAATTCCGGCGCCACGTTTGCGGTAACCGAAATAACCCCATGGCCGCCAGCCTGCATAAAAGCAAGCCCGGTGGCATCGTCGCCACTTAATAACAGAAAATCCGCCGGACAACGCTGTTGCAGTTCAGTCAGCCGGGTCAGTGAGCCTGTCGCTTCTTTTATGCCAACAATATTGTCTGTCATTGCCAGTTCAGCTACCGTTTCAGGCAACAAATCGACACCGGTGCGCCCGGGAACGTTATACAGTAGCACCGGCTTATCAGTTGCTGCAGCAACCTGCTGAAAATGCGCCAGCATACCTTGTTGCATCGGTTTATTATAAAACGGCGTAACGGTAAGAAAGCCGTCTATTGCCAGTTTATCAAGTTCACGGGTCCGCAATATGCCCTCAGCGGTTGCATTGGTACCATTTCCTGCCAATACAGGAATTTTCCCGCTTACCTGAGCGGCAACCCGGCCAATAACTTCAAGTTGTTCGGAAAAGCTAATGGTTGCTGCTTCGGCTGTGGTACCCATAATAACCAGGCCATCGGTACCCTGCTGCAGATGGCAGTCAACCAGATGTTCCAGACCTTTATAATCAATGCCGCCATCTGGCAGCATAGGGGTGACTAACGCAACAATACTTCCACTGAACATCACAGTTAACGGCTCCACACTATAATCAGGCAACATTTATAAGGCGGCCTATGTTAAAGAGTGCGGCAGACAAACACAAGACAGGAAACCGATAATGCCAATAGTTAGCTCAGGCAGCATATGTTAAGCTTAGCGCCCTGTTCAGTATCACTTTTTTTTTTCGAAATGGTTTGGTTGGAGTTTTATGTCTCAACAACTCGTCATTACTGCTATTGGTACTGACCGTACAGGTATTGTCAGTAAACTGGCACGGCTGGTAACAGATTACAATGCCAATATAATCGACAGTCGGATGGCTGTTTTTGGCAATGAGTTTACCTTTATTATGCTAATCCAGGGTGATCAGGCCGCTATCAGCAAAATTGAATACCTGATCCCTGCGTTAGGTCTGGAACTTGATCTGACAACGATGACTAAGCGTACTACTGCGCGGCCCCGTACTCAGGTAGCGGCCCATTATGTGCTGGATTATTCAGGGCCGGATCGGGTTGGCACTCTGGGGGCGATAACCGGCTTACTGGCCAGCCAGAATATTTATATTGGTTCTTTGCAGTCGGCAACGTCCATTAATGACGATAACAGTGTCCATATGCACAGCCAGATGACCCTGGAAATTCCCGATGGTGTGCAGCCGGCAGTATTAGAAAGTCAGGTAATGGCATTGCTGGCCGAGCTGAATCTTACCGGTACTTTTACGGTGCGATAGACCGCATCACATTGCCAGTTAATATTTTCAATTGACAGGAGTTACTATGCAAACGTTGACAGCTGGTCAGCAGGCACCAGACTTTACTTTACCCAATCAACACAATCAGCCGGTTACGTTAAGCAACTTACTGAAAGATAACAGAGTGTTAGTTTATTTTTATCCTAAAGCCATGACACCAGGGTGTACCGTGCAGGCCTGCAGTTTAAGAGACAGTCAGCAGGAATTAGCGAAGCACAGTGTTAAAGTTGTCGGGATCAGTACCGACGAGCCAAAGCGGCTGGCCAAATTTGCTGAGCGCGATCAACTCAATTTCACCCTGCTGGGCGATGAAGACCACCAGGTTGCCGACCAGTTTGGCGTCTGGGGCACCAAGAAATTTATGGGTAAGGTTTATGACGGCATACACCGGCTAAGCTTTCTGGTAAATCAGGACGGCAGCATTGCCCATGTCTTCGATAAATTTAAAACCAAAGATCATCACCAGGTTGTGCTGGACTACCTGCAAGGCGAGTAAGTGTTGCAGCCAGTGACATTTATCGTGCCGGCCGGCCATTCTGGCCGGTTTTTATATCAATTGGCAGGGCAACGACTAGGATATACAAAATTCTACAGGAGATGTTATGAACAGGTTCAGCCTTTTACTTTGCGCCAGTGCTGCGCTATTAATGCTAAGCAGCAACCTCAATGCCCGGCAAACCACCGAAATTAAGTCAGAAAAAACGACGATACAGCTTGAAATGATCACTGATGGTCTGGAGCATCCCTGGGGCCTGGCATTTCTGGCCGATGGCAGAATGCTGGTAACGGAACGGGCCGGGCATTTGCGTTACGTTAACGCTGATGGCAGCCTGAGCGAGCCGTTAGCCGGCTTGCCAGACATCACTGTCGCCGGCCAGGGTGGTTTGCTTGATATTATCCTGCACCCGCAGTTTGCGCAAAACAATCAGATTTTCTTCAGTTATAATGAACCTGGCGAAAATGGCAGCAGCACCGCCGTTGCCAGGGCTACCCTTAACGAAAACAGCATCAGCGATGTTCAGGTTATTTTCAGTGCCCAGCCTAAATTTGAGAGCCGGCATCACTTTGGCGGTCGGTTAGTTTTTGCTGACAACGGTGATTTATTTATCACCCTGGGTGATCGTGGTCAACGCCGTGACGACGCACAAACCCTCAATACCCACCATGGCAAAGTAGTAAGAGTAACCACCGACGGCAGCCCGTCAGCCGCTAATCCTTACCTTAAGCAGGATAAGGCACTTGCTGATATCTGGTCATTTGGCCATCGCAACATTCAGGGAGCGGCATTGCATCCGCAAACCGGCCAGCTTTGGACGCATGAGCATGGTCCGCAAGGTGGTGATGAAATCAATATTGCCCGGGCTGATCACAATTACGGCTGGCCGGTAATTACTTATGGTGAAGAATACGGCGGCGGTAAAATTGGCAAAACCAAACAAGAAGGTCTGCAACAACCACTGCATTACTGGGTGCCGTCAATCGCGCCAAGTGGCATGACATTTTATACTGCTGAACTGTTTAAACCCTGGCAGCAAAATTTGCTGGTAGGTTCACTTAAATTTGGCCAGCTGGTCCGACTGGAACTCAATGGCGAAAAAGTAACCCATGAAGAGCGGATAATGATTGGCCAACGTATTCGTGATGTCCGCCAGGGCCCTGATGGCGCAGTATATTTATTAACTGATCAAAAAAATGGCCAGATTTTACGTTTAACTCCAAAAAAATAACAGGATGAGTGCTTTTGCATCGTTTTAAACCACTACTTACCGCCAGCTCGCTGGCGGTACTTTTTAATACCGCCGTCAGCCATGCTGACGAACCGGTTGAAATTATTGTTGTCAGTGCGACCAACAGTGCCCAGAACTGGCTGCAAAGCCCGGCTACAGTTGATATAAGCTGGCCGGAGCAGTCAGGTTTACTGTTCGACAGTGCCCAGCTGTTACAGGGTATTGCCGGCTTGCAGGCAGACAGCCGGGCAAATTTTGCCCAGGATACCCGGTTAAGCGTCCGGGGGTTTGGTAGTCGCAGTCCTTTTGGCATCCGTGGCATATACCTGCAACAGGATGGCATTCCGCTCAGTGCACCAGACGGTCAGGGCCAGCTGGCCAGTGTGCTGCTGGATAATATTGCCAGCGTTGAAGTATTACGGGGCCCGCTGGCGGTACTTTATGGCAATGGTGCCGGCGCAGTGATTTCACTGAATAGCCGCCAGTACACTGAAAACGAACTCACTACTCAGGCAGCGCTTAGTGAACACCACCAGCAGCAGCAACTTAATTTCGCACTGGTAAACGATAACAACAGCCTGCAGCTGGCAGCAAAGCAGTTTAAAACCGATGGCTACCGGCCACACTCAACAGCAGCCAAAGACCAGCTGCAACTTAACTGGCAACGGCAATTAACCGACAGCCTGCAATTACAACTGCGCTATGACTGGGCCTACGATCCCTACCTGCAAGACCCCCTTAGTTTAAGCCCGGACCAATGGCGGGAAAACCCGCGCCAGACAATCGCAGCAGCCGAGACCTTTGATACTGAAAAAACGGTTAAGCAGCGCCAGACCAGTATCAGCTTAACTGATGAAGGGGCGAATCCATTTCAGCTCAGCGTTTGGCAGGGCGAGCGGGCCATAAACCAGCGACTGGCGTTCCCGGGATCAGCAACGACCTCGGCAGGCGGTGAAATTTTGCTTAAGCGGCAGTATTACGGCCTTAAAGGTCAGTATCAGCTGGCTTTGCATGACAAAGTAGCTGCAGTGATCGGCGGCAGTGCGGTTAGCACAGACGATCGGCGCTTTGGCTTTATTAATAATTTTGGCCAGCGTGGCGACTTAAGACGCGATGAAGACAACACTGCCCGTAATCTTGATGGTTTTATCAGGCTGAACTACCAGCCAGCTGCAAACACAACGGTACACGGCGGCTGGCGCTACACTGATCTGGCCTATCAGATCACAGACTATTTTGTTCAGGGAGACAACCCGGATGACAGCGGTCATCGGAACTACTACCAGCAGGCTTTTGCCCTCGGCATAAACCACCAGCTAACCCCGCAGCTGGCTTGGTTTGCCAGTGCCGGCAGAGGTTTTGAAACCCCTACCCTGGCAGAGCTTGCCTATAGCCCGGCTGATGGTGGTATTAATCTGGAGCTCGACGCCAGTACCAACCAGCAGTGGGAAACCGGCCTTAAATGGCAAAGCAACCAGCAGCGGGCCAGTATCAGTTTATTTAATATTGCAACCAGCAATGAAATTATTGCCCAGAGCAGTGAAGGCGGTCGCACCAGTTTTGCCAATGCCAGCCAAACCCGCAGAGTGGGTCTGGAGCTGCAGTGGCATTATCAGCTATCAGCAAAGTGGCGTTCAGAGCTATCCGGCCATTGGTTAAGAGCAGAGTTTGACGATGAGCAGAGGGCCGGTAACCAGTTACCTGGTGTTGCCGCTACCGAATTGCACTGGCAATGGCATTTTACGCCACAGCTGAGCCTGCCGCTGCAGGTGACGCTGCATAGCCATTACCGGAGTAAGGTCTACACCGATGATGAAAACAGTAATGCTGCACCGGCCGCCGTCTATTTCAGCGCCAGTGTCAACAGCGAACAACAGTACCGGCAATGGCATTTCAGACAGTGGTTAAGTCTGAGTAACATTACAGACAAAGATTATGTTGGCGCCGTCGTGGTAAATCAGGCCAATGGCAGATCCTTTGAACCTGCGGCTGGCCGCGAATTAGCCGCCGGTTTTGCCATCAGTTATCGCTGGTGATAATACCTATTTTATTAACAAGTGCAAGAGCATCAGTTATTTTCCCCGTTTTGCAGGGGTGGATAAATCCTGCAGAGTTGAATAACTGCGCTCATCGCCTTTTCTTAATACACTGAAGGAGCCATCTGTTTCAAGCACAATGGCGCCTATGTCGGACAAATCATCAAAACCAGCTGAGCGGGCGGCAGCTTTAATTTCTTCTCTGGTTACGCGGCTATGCTTAAGCGCCGCGTTCAGATGCTGTCCCTGATAGAACAATAAAGCCGGTTCGCCCGTGATCAACTTTTTAAACCAGCTTACCCTGACGCTGGTCCAGGTCACGATGAACTGCATACCAATCAGCAACGCAAGTGCGAGCGCTCCCTCAGCAAGAGCGACATCTTTATTAAGTAAAATCGTCGCTAAAGTAGAACCCAGGGAGACGGTAACCACAAAGTCAAAAGCATTCATTTTTGAAAGAGTACGGCGGCCAGAAATTCGCAGCAATACCAGCAAAGTCAGATAAGCAAAGCCACCAATGATCAGCGTGCGCCATATCGTTTGCCAGTTATCAAAAAAGATATTCTCCATAACCGTAGCCCCTCCAACGCCTACGTTAGTTAATCTTCATGAATTGTGTTGACGTGAGTGATGGTAAATTCCGGACTCAGCACTGCTGGCATCCGGTGTAACAATAACTCAACCCCCGATGTTACAACCTGATAGCGCAGCTGGGTTAATATCAGAACGGCTTGTTTCATTAATGCGGTTGTTATCCATTCTCCCGCACAGCGATGGTTAAACAAAACATCGCCTCCTCCCTGCGGAATAAAAGTATAAGAATCGTCCGTTCTTTGAGCAAAACGCTCAGGCTTAAAACAAGTTGGCCTATCCCATTCCCGTGGATCACGGTTAGAGCCATAGATATCCAACAACACCCGTAATCCAGGAGTAAAATCATAACCCTGCCAGCTAAAGGGCTGCCTGACAATGCCGCCAACAAATGGGAAAAAAGGATAAAACCGACGCACTTCCTGGACAAAGTAATCGGCATAGTCTGCTGTGTTGCACACATTTCGCCGACATTGTGGATATTGCTGCAGTGCAAAAGCACAAAATAGAATGTAGCGTGCCACAGCCACTGTGGGTCTGACAATATTGAGTAATTCGACCGCCGCAATATCTGTGTCGAGCTGTTGACCATTTTCATCTTTAAAAAAAGCAATGATGAACAACGGGCTGTTTTGTTCCGGCTGAAATTCTCCGTTGCGGGTTTTCAGAATACAACGTTGTAACCATTTTTCGGTTCGGCGTCGCCAAAACAAACCCCGCCAGTTACGCCAACCAACGCTGCCCGCCCCGTCAATCATGGCGCCAATCTCTTTACTACGGCTTGCTGTTTCTTCAGCGGTCAGCTTTATCCCTATCCATTGACACACCGCGGCGCAAATGATTTTTTCCAACTCGGGCAGCAGGACAACTTTGTCCTTTGTTTTCCAGTTACCAATTGCCTGCTGCCAGTGGTGTGCTGTATGTTGCAGTAACTTTTCTATTGCCGCCTGCGTCATCATCGACATAAACATGGCTTTTCGCTGGTGATGAGCCTCGTCGTTCAGCGTTGCGACACTTCCTTCATCTTGTAACGACCATAAGACTGATTTGGGAATTGCTCCCTGCCGGGTAAATCTGCCCTCCTTGTAAAATGCTTTCGCGGCCTCTTTACCTTGAATACAGACTGTTTTCTTTAGCAGCAAACGGGTTTCAAAAATATCGGAATTTAACTTTTTGCATCTGTTATAAATAAAAGTGTTTCCCTCTTTAAGCAGGGCAAGTGAGCTATCAAAGATTGAATCGCGTGGAATGCTGGCCATATTAGTCCCTTCTAATTGTATTTTACAATTCGCTCCCCGGGATGATAGCCAGGTAGCTGAAAAGGCATAAACTGTAAGTCGTATGGAAAACTGCAAATACGTGTGGTGATAGAAAAGCAATAATCGTGCCTGCGGCCAGCACTTATCGGTTAAGGAAGAATACGTGCTGACATCAGCCAGCACGTATCAGAACTGCAATATTTTCAGTTGGTAAGTAAGTTTTTCATTTATTAACTAACCCGCCGAAGCGGTATTTGTGGCGTGCCTCAAACCGCATTTTCAGGCAACGGATGAACCCTGCTCGACCAGGCCTTTATCGTCGCTTTTACCAGAGATGCCAGCGGAATCGCGAAGAAAATGCCCCAGAAACCAAACAGGCCTCCGAAGAACAGTACAGCGATGATAATAAATACCGGATTCAGATCAACCACTTCTGAAAATAACAGCGGCACCAGCACATTACCGTCTAATGCCTGAATAATGCCATATGCCAGCATCAGGTAACCGAACTCGGCTGTCAGCCCCCATTGAAACAACGCAACCAGCGCAATCGGCACTGTCGCCAGCGCAGCCCCGATATAAGGCACCAGGACAGAAAAACCGACACAAACCGCCAGTAATAATGCGTAATTCAAACCAAATAACGTAAAGACTACAAAACTGACTGCGCCAACAATCAGAATTTCCAGAATTTTACCCCGGATATAATTCATTATCTGGCCATTCATCTCATGCCAGACCTGACTAATCAGTTTACGCTCAGTTGGCAGCAGCCCGACAAAACTGGCACTTAACGACTCTTTGTCTTTGAGCATAAAAAATACCATTACCGGCACCAGCACCAGATAAATCAATACCGCCACCACATCAAAAATTGAAGCCAGTGACAGCGACAGAATTTCGCGGCTGAAGGTCATCAGACGCTCGTCTGTTGTTTGGATCATCAGGTTAATTTGTTCTGAACTGACAACGCCGGGGAACATCGCAGGCAACTCGAGCAAATAGGTCTTACCCGATTCAATCATACTGGGTAAATCCCGCGCCAGATTGCGGCCCTGGGCCCAGGCTGCTGGAATAATTGACATAATAATCAAGGTAATTACTGAGATAAAGGTGACAACCACCACGCTGGTGCTGATGGTGCGGCTAAAACCCAGCCGGGCCAGGCGCGCGACAGGCCATTCGAGTAAATAGGCAAAGGCAATGGCAACTAATACCGGCCCCAGCATACCACTGAGCCAGTAAATGGTTAGAAAACCCAGTAACAGCGTTAAAAATAATGTGACTACCTGAGGGTCTGAAAACTTATTGGTATACCACTTTTTTAACCAGTCCAGCATATAGCCGCTCCAACCCTTTGTCTGCAATAACAACTCATTGCTTTAGTATACCTAACTTACCACAAATTTTGTGGCTAATTCTGTCAGCACGGGCGCAGACTATGCTAAATTATCGCTGTTTTTGAAAAAGCGCCTGAACAGGGAATAACTGGTGAAACCTTATGCGGTTATTAGTCGTTTAATACTGAACTAAAACGCTAACTTGCAGACCAATTACCCAGTAAATGCCAATATCTGACACAAATATCGGGGCAGTATGTCATACAAAGCAGTACAGCAGTTTTTAATAGCTTGCCTGGCCAGTTTCAGCATGGTAATCGTGCCTGTGCAGGCTCAGTCAGGTTTGCCTGATATTGGCGGTAATGCTTTTTCCACCATTACCCCTGAAAAAGAAAAACAGCTGGGCGATGTGCTGATGCGCCAGACCCGTGGCAGTTTACCGATGGTCTACGACCCGCTCCTCGACGAGTACCTTAATGATCTGGGTAACCGCCTGGTTGCCCGTGCTTATGACGTTAAATTTCCCTTTAAGTTTTATTGGGTAAACAACAAAAATATTAACGCCTTCGCCACGCTCGGTGGCAACATTGCATCGCATACCGGTACCCTGGCGGTGTCAGAATCTGAAAGCGAATTTGCCTCGGTTATTGCTCATGAAATTGCCCATGTAACCCAGCGGCATATTGCCCGCTTTGTTGAAGCGCAGAATCAGCGGGCCCCAATGTCGCTGGCAGCCATTCTGGGCGCTGTGGTGCTGGCAACAGTTAACCCTGAAGCAGGTATGGCGGCTATGATGGCCACTCAGGGCGTTGCGCAGCAAAGCGCAATTAATTTCACCCGGGGCAATGAGCAGGAAGCAGACCGGATTGGCATGAAAATCCTCGCTGATTCAGGCTTTGACCCTTATGCGGTACCCGAGTTTTTCTACAAGCTTACTCAGCAAAGCCGCTTTGTTAACCAGCAACTGGCTTTTTTGCAAACGCATCCGCTGTCGCAAGCCAGAGTCAGCGATACCCGCTTACGGGCAGAGCAATTTGAAAAACGCTATGTTCCGGACAGCCAGGACTACATTCTTACAAAAGCCAGGGTTTTGGCTCGCTATCAATATCCGGTTAAAGAAACTGTAGAAATATTTCAGCAACGGTTAAGTAAGCCAGGTGGTAACACTAAAGCCAATCTCTACGGCCTGGCGCTGGCTCAACTTGATAATGGCCTGTTTACTGAGGCTCAGCAAATTATCGAAGATTTACTGCAGCATGATCCCCATAATTTATACTATGTCGACGCCTATACCGACATTTTACTGGGCCAGAACCAGTTTACCAAAGCACTGGAAATGCTCGAGCAGGAGTATTTGATCAGACCAAACAATCAGGTTGTCACCCTTAATTATGCTAATGCTGCGGTAAAAGCAGGCAGCTATCGTCTGGCAGTTCATCTGCTGCGCAATTTACTCTATTACAAGAGCGACAATATTCTGGCCTACGATTTACTGTCCGATGCTTATAAGCAGCTGGAAGATTATCCTAAGTACTATGAAGCCAGAGCAGATTTATACTATCAGCTGGCTAATTACCCAAAAGCGATTGATGATCTGAACGAAGCGCTTAACCATATTGGTGAAAACTCCCGCCTGGAAAACAAACGGGTAGAAGCCAAAAAACAACAATTACAGGCTGAATTCGACCGACTGCAGAAAATGTAAGCCGCTGCAGCTAATCAGCTGGTTTAAAACTTAACGGAAAACTTTATGATTACCATCTACCACAACCCCCGCTGCTCAAAAAGCCGCGATGCTTTGGCACTGTTGCAACAGCATACCAGCGAGCCACTCAACGTTATTGAGTATCTGAAAACACCACCGTCTGAAGCTGAGCTTAGCGCAATACTTGCTAAACTGAACATACCTGCTCGCAGTTTGCTGCGCACCGGCGAGAGCGACTATACCAGCTTGCAACTGGATAACCCTGAGCTTACTGAGCAGCAACTGATTAAGGCAATGACCGAACATCCAAAGCTGATTGAACGGCCTATCGTTGTTATTGGTGATCGGGCAGCAATTGGCCGGCCGTTAAGTAATGTAAGCGCGATCCTCTGATGAGCGCTCAGGTACTGGTACTCTATTATTCCCGGCATGGCAGTGTATTGGCGCTGGCAGAGAAAATTGCCATTGGCATAACCCAGGCAGGGGCCACAGCAGTTATTCGCTGTATCGCGGGTTTTGATGATAATCAGCCCGCCCGCCACCCTTGTGTCAGTAACAGCGACCTTAGTACTTGTGATGGTCTGGCGTTTGGCAGCCCGGTGCGCTTTGGCAATATGGCAGCGGAAGCTAAAGCGTTCTGGGACAACACCAGTGATGTCTGGTTAAAAGGGGATTTAATCAACAAAGCCGCCGGGGTTTTCACCTCTTCTGGCAGCATGCATGGCGGCAATGAAGCAAATTTACTTAGTATGATGTTACCTTTGCTGCACCACGGCATGGTGTTAATGGGCATACCCTATGCAGAACCGGAATTACATAATACCCAGAGTGGCGGCACCCCTTATGGCCCTACCCATGTCAGTGGTTTACAGGGCAATCCCAAATTAAGTGTCGATGAACAGCGGTTAGCCGTCGCCTTTGGCAAACGGCTGGCGCATCTGAGTATCTCTTTGAAATCTGCAGGGTTTGATAAACAATGAATGACAATACGGCTGTGGCAATGGCGCCACGTACTAAAATGTATCTGCGATTAGCCCGGACCGGATACTGGGGATTATGGTTGCTTATGCCAATATGGTTATTGTGGCTCTCCCCCACTACCTATGGCGGCGCCAGTGCAGTTACCGGAAATAAACTCATCAGTACGGCATTGTTGTGGTTGCCACTGTGGTTACCGATGTACGGTATTATCAAAGGTAATGCATACACTTTTGCCTGGGCAAATTTTATTGTGATGATTTACTTTTTACACAGTCTAACCAATTTATGGGTCAGTTCAGGTTTGTATCAGTTATTGGCGGGAATTGAGCTGCTGCTGGCAACAGTGATGTTTATCGGTTGTACCTACTATGCCCGGCACCGCGGCATTGAGCTTGGTTTGAAAATTCCAAAATTGAAAGACGATCCAAGGCGCTAACCTTCAATTAATTTGTTTGTTCGGCAGGTTCACCTTTATATCGACGAAGCTGCCGGTTAATAAATCTGTTATCTACCAACCTGTTCAGCCCTGATAGTAACCGGGAAGCGAGCTGCGCGTTATGTCGGCTGATAGCACAATACACAGAAGGTGGCGCTGACCAGATCGGATCGGCACCAAAATTACCTGCCCCGCCATTATTCATAAAGAAATAGTAGGACAAATCGACACTCATCACGACGTCCAGCCGCCCCTGCTCCAGCCGTTTCAGATTACTTTGCAGAGAATGAGCGTCATCGCGGATCACATCGCCCAGCGCAAATACCTGCTCCAGCTCAGGGTAAGTAAAACCGCGGGTCGTCCCTACCCGTTTGCCAGCCAAGTCAGGTAGCGCTTTTATTGCCGGGCTATCAGCGCGGCGGATAAATAATTGCTGGGCTGCAAACAGCGGCGGGCTCCAGAAATATAATGCGGGCTCAGTCACCCAATCGGGATTAAGAAAACAGGCGATATCGGCTTCACCGCTCTGAAGCCAGCTCTCTATCCGTGCTCTGGGTAAGTCGAGATACTGAATTTCCAGCTGGCTGACCAGCGCCAGCGCATCCAGTATATCTTTACTTAACCCGGCACTGAGCATACCCGACTCGTCAAAAATAGCGTAAGGAGGCGTATTGCTGTCACTGACCACCGCCCGTAACACGCTTCTTTCACTGGCAACTGCTGCCACGCTAGCCATAGCAACCAGTAGCAGCAGTCTGACACCCTGACGCAGGATACACAGCATGAATACCTCGGAGCATTCCATTTAGTAATGGCTTACTCATTTAATTTAACATGCTTTGTTAAAATAGCCAGTTGAGCCGCGCGCAGAAATATTGTTCAGGTTCCGATCTGATAGCCAGCGACAGCCGTAAACAAAACATTATTGGCAACTGATGTGCAGTGAATGGCAGTATGAGTAAACAATTAGCATTATTTCCATTAAGCAGCTTTATTTTACCTGGCGGTAAAATGCGCTTACGGGTGTTTGAAAAACGATACATCCGGCTGGTAAAAGAGGCCGGTCTTGGCAATCGCGGCTTTGCGATGGCATTACTCAATCCTTTTGTTACCCGGCAACATCAGGATCGGATCCTGCCGCTGGCGACCGAAGTGGTAATTGATGATTTTGAGCAGTTACCTGATGGCTTACTGGGTGTCACGGTTCGCGGCGTAAAACGGGTTGAAATTATAACCCGCTGGCAGGAAGAAGATGGTTTGAATGTTGCCAATGTAACCGAACTAAGCAGCTGGCCTGCAATCAGACTTAGCCAGCGCTACAGCGACCTGGCCAGCTCTTTGCTGCATTTACTGGCAGAGTATCCGCAGCTGCAACAATTGTATCCGGAACCCGAACTTGATAATGCCAGCTGGCTGGCTTCACGCTGGTTAGAGCTGATGCCAATGCAGCCCGGTTTAAAGCAAAAACTCTCTGCCGAACATGATCCGTTAACCTGTCTGGAAGGTTTACAGAACTGGCTGGAACACAACAGCTGAGCTCAGGTCTATGCCAGCTTGCAACTGTTGGTTATTATTCGATCCCCAGATACTTATGCACCTGCACACTTAGCCGCCAGTTATACTTTTTGCAATAGGCAATCGCCAGTGCTGTTGCCTTTGCCTGCTGGCTGATTGGTTGCAGATAAATCAGTTTTTTACTGATTTCAGTCTGTGCCAGTAGCTGTTGTAACTGCTCAATATGTTTATCCATCGCCACCGGGTGCTTTATCTCATCCGCCCTGTCCAATGCACTTTGCAACACCTTGTAGCCGCCTTTCATATTCACTTTGGGAGAAACGGTGACCCAACTGGCGGCAGGGACCAGGATCTCGAAAGTACCGCTGGTTTCAATCTGGGTCTGATAACCGGCATTATGCAGAGTGTTACAGAGCGGATTCAGATCGTACATGCAGGGCTCACCACCGGTTATCACGACATGCTTCGCCTGATAGCCTTTCTCCTGAAACAGTGCCAGAAATTGCTCTACAGTAAACGCTGACCACTGTTCAGTCTCCGCTGATTTGGCCATCAGTGTCTTTGGCGCAACTTGCAAATCCGGGTTAATTGTCCAGGTATGTTTAGTATCACACCAGGCACACCCAACCGGGCAGCCCTGCAGCCGGATAAAAATCGCCGGCACACCGGTAAAGCTGCCTTCGCCCTGAATGGTTTCAAAAATTTCGTTAACCTTATACAACAAGCCGCGGTTTCCTTTAAGACAAGCAGGTGATCTGACCGCCATGTTCAAGTACAATGCGCGGCCAGTTTGCCCGCTATTATACAGAGAGAGACAGTGATGAGCCAAAAAGTTGTGGTTATTTATTCCGGTGGTATGGATTCATTTACTATCCTGCATAAAGCAATCGCCGCCGGTCACGATGTTTATGCTCTGTCATTTAATTATGGTCAGCGCCATGTTAAAGAACTGATATGTGCGGCAGATGTCTGTAAAGAGCTGAATATCAACCATAAAATTGTCGATATTTCAGCGATTAACCAGCTGATCAGTGGCTCATCGCTAACCAGCGATATCGATGTACCCGAGGGCCATTATGCGGCCGATAATATGAAATCGACGGTAGTGCCCAATCGCAATATGATTCTGCTATCGCTGGCGGTAGGTTACGCGGATTCAATTGGCGCCCGGGCGGTGTATTACGGCGCTCATTCCGGCGATCACTTTATTTATCCGGATTGCCGGCCGGAATTTGTGCAGAAAATGAATGACGTTTGTCAGATAGCGAATTACCAGCCGGTCGATATTGTCAGCCCCTACCTGTACCAGACAAAAATTGAAATTTTGGCCGACGGCCTGGCGATGGGCCTTGATTACAGCAAAACCTGGACCTGCTACAACGGCCGCGATAAAGCCTGCGGCAAATGCGGCTCATGCCAGGAGCGCCTGGAAGCCTTTAATCTTAATAACGCCACCGATCCGCTGCCATACGAATAACGTTCAATCACCAGCCGGGCTCTGAGATAAGCGAGCCCGGCATGTTGTTTAAGTTCAGGCACTGAATAAGCTGGAGTGCAGTTGTTTTACTACGCCTGGTGCGTCGGCATCCTGTACTAAAAAGCACAGGTTGTGTTTGGAGGCGCCGTGGCAAATCAGCCGCATATTAATCCGCTCCAGCGTTTTAAACAGCTCTCCGGTAATGCCTTTGCTGCTGTGCAAATGGTTACCAATTACTGCCACCAGACTTAAGCCCTGCTCTACCACCACTTCACAAAATGCTCTAAGCTCCAGTAGCGCCGGCTCTACCGCATGGCTGAAGGCGCTGGTCATGCCGCCTTCATCTAACGTCAGCGCGACACTGATTTCTGAGGTGGTAACTAAATCAACCGAGATCTGATGCCGGCTTAAAATATCAAATACCCGGGCTAAAAAACCGGCGGCATGCAGCATGTCCGGGCTTTTTACCGTGATCAGGGTTTGTGATTTACGCAAAGCAATGGCGCGGTAAGGCGGCCGCTGTTTTACTTCTTTCGCAATCCAGGTGCCACCGGCTTCGGGTTCACGGCTGGAGCCGACAAACACCCCGATATTGCGCCGCATCGCCGGAATAAGCGTGGCCGGATGCAGCACTTTCGCGCCAAAGGTCGCCATTTCGGCCGCTTCATCAAAGCTGATTTCACCGATGCAGCGCGCCTGATCGGTTAAGCGCGGATCGGTGGTAAATATACCGACCACATCGGTCCAGATTTGTACGGTATCTGCTTGTAACGCCTCTGCCAGCAAAGCGGCGCTGTAATCTGAGCCACCACGGCCAAGCGTGGTGGTTTGTTCAAAGTCGTCCTGGCCGATAAAGCCCTGGGTCACAATCCGCTGCTCGGCGATTAATGGCTGTAAATGCACTTCAGCCAGCTGAGCAATCTGTTTTACCTGCGGCTCGGCCCGGCCAAAGCGGCTATCGGTGCGCATTACCCGGCGAATATCAAAACATTGGGCAGCAGCGCCACGCTCGCGCAAAACCTGACTGAATAGCGCCGAGCTTAAACGCTCACCGAATGATTGAATCAGATCTTTATGGGCACTGCTGTATACCGCACCACCATTTTCAATCAGGGCTTTTAGCTCGCCAAGCAGCAATTCAATCGCCTCTGCCACCTGCCCAGGCTGGCTCAGGCGGTTAAGTACGGCTAACGTGATGGCTTCAATACCGGCATAAGCGTCATAACGCTCGGTAACACTGGTGGTTTTGGTAATATCGACTAACAGGTTGGTAACGCCGGAACTGGCACTGACCACAACAACCCGGATGGCATTGTTGGCCAGAATAATATCGGCACAACGGCTCATCGCATCAAAATCAGCAACACTGGTGCCGCCAAATTTGGCAATAATAAGATTGGACAAGGGTGTCTCTCCTTACAAATAAAATAAGCAGAGCATGGCTTTTGCTAATTGCAGCAAAACGGAAATGAATACAGACCGTTGCTATCGATAACAAAGGCCAGAAGCTCTCCACCAAACAAACAGGTGACAGTCGGCAGGATTCAGCCTGCCCGACCGAAAGCACACACACTATATCGTGTGCTTTCTCGGCGTTAATCCCCCTGGCCCGTGCTGCGAAGTATAGTCTTCTGTCATGGGTTACCTGGTTAACGCGCCTCTTCTGGTCTATCAGATATGATTGACGGCGGCCACTTTACCTCGTCAGCCGCCAGATAGCAATAGCCTTATAGCCGTCTATCAGCTTAGCGCACGTCTACCGATTTTCCATCGGTTATTTTGCGCCGCATCATACCAGCTATAACTGAATACTGCCTTAGTAAGGATAACTTTAATTAACTGTAATGGTTGTTAATGTGCTTAATCAGCTCAATAAAAGCATCCATGTCTTTTTCATTCTGAGCGTCACTGTGCCACTTATGATGAAACCCCAGGGTCAGTTGCACTTTCGCTGACTGAAAATACACTTCATAACCATCAAAACCCTGGCTGACAGTCAGCCCATCCAGGGTAAAACCGGCACCGTGGTCGGTATCGACTGGTTTGCCATGCTTTTCTACTTTGGCGTAGACATTTAAAAGTAATTTACCATCCAGTTCATTATGCATAATCAGTCCGTTTTAACGCTATCGTCGGGTTTGCTCATTAGCATAGCAGCTAAAAGCCATTGGTTTGATGACTTTACGCAATGCAGGTATAGTACGGATGTCTTATTAGGAGAAAAAAATGCAAAAGACCCTGATTGCCGCCGTGCTGTTAGTCAGCCTCGGCGCAAGCGCCAATATTGTTCAGGACGCACCGCTGGTTTCTATCGCAACCCATGATGCTTTTTTTAAGCAGCTAAAAGCGCTGTGCGGCAAAGCCTTTGCCGGCAACATTGCGGTCGATAACCCACCAGCGCCGGGTTTTGAGGGTGCGCTGATTATGCACATCAGAAAATGCACCGACCAGCAGCTGCAAATTCCGTTTCATGTCGGCGACGATCATTCCCGTACCTGGATTATCTCTAAAACCGGCTCTGGTCTTACCCTGAAGCATGACCATCGTAATGCCGATGGCAGCCATGATGAGCAAACGATGTATGGTGGTCAGACACTCGATGCGGGCTGGGCTAATGTTCAGTCGTTTCCGGCCGATCAGTACTCAAAAGAGCTGTTTAGCGCCCGCGGTATTCCGCAGTCTAATACCAATATCTGGCAAATGTTTATCTACCCGGAAAAATTCAGCTACCGGCTTATCCGGGAAGGCCGGGAATTCCGGGTTGATTTTGACCTGACCCAACCAGTCGCGTTACCGCCAACCCCCTGGGGCTATGCTGACTGAAAACTGTAACTCTTATAATTATAAACAACCTTCAATAACTGGAGCCACTATGAAAACGTCTGTAAAGTTTTCGCCACTTGTTATGATCCTGGCAGGTGCACTGACCCTCAGCGCCTGCTCTAAAGAACCGGCAGTGCCTGCCAGCGACAGCCAGGCTGACGCTGAACCAACTGCTGAACTGGTCGATACTGAATTTAACCCACGCCTGGCGGAATATATTAAAACCCTGGCCTCGGATGAATTTCAGGGCCGCGCGCCGGCAACCAAAGGCGAAGAGCTGACCGTCGCTTACCTGGAAGAGAACTTCCGCCGCATTGGTTTAAAGCCAATAGATGGCGACAGCTATAAGCAGCCGGTATCGCTGGTGCAAATCGATCCGAAACAAGTATCGGATATGACTTTAACCGGCGAAAACCTGCCACAGAGCTTTAAATACCGGGACGAAATGATTGCCTGGACCACCCGGGTTACCGAGCAGGTATCGGTTGAAGACAGCGAGATGGTATTTGTGGGCTATGGCATTGTGGCGCCGGAATACAACTGGAACGATTACGAAGGCCTGGATGTTAAAGGTAAAACCGTGGTGATGTTTGTCAACGATCCCGGTTATGCCACGCAGGACCCGGAACTGTTTAATGGCAATGCCATGACCTACTATGGTCGCTGGACTTATAAATTTGAAGAAGCTGCCCGCCAGGGCGCTGCGATGGCATTGATCATTCATGAAACCGCCCCGGCCAGTTATGGCTGGGGTGTGGTTGCCCATGGCTCGCCAATTAAATTTGACCTGGTTAACGAAAACAAAAACATGGACAGAGCCAAAGTAGAAGGCTGGTTAACCACTGAGTCTGCTGAAAAACTGTTCGCCAATGCCGGTACCGATCTGGCCACTATGCATAAAAAAGCGCTTGAGCCGGATTTCAGCCCGGTAGCGCTTAATGCCAAAGCATCGGTTACCGTTAATAATAATCTGCGTGAACTCACCTCCAGTAACGTTATTGGTTATATCGAAGGCAGCAAATACCCGGACGAATATGTGCTGTATATGGCGCACTGGGACCACCTGGGTATGGATTTTTCCAACCCGGATAATAAAGTATTTAATGGCGCGCAGGATAATGCCAGTGGCACCGGCGCTGTTATTGCCCTGGCTGAATATTTTGCCAGCCAGCCACAACCTGAACGCTCGGTGGTATTTGCGTTAGTAACTGCTGAAGAGCGCGGCTTACTCGGTTCTGCCTGGTATGCAGCCAACCCGGTCTTTCCACTGGAGAAAACCGTTGCTGCCATTAATATGGATGTGATGAATGTCTATGGCCCGATGAAAGATATGGTGATTGTTGGCCTGGGTAATACTGAGGTAGAACAACTGCTGGTGAACTATACCGAGCAGCAGGGCCGCTACGCTGTGAAAGAACCAAACCCGGAAGCGGGTATTGCCTATCGCTCTGATCACTTTAATCTGTCGAAAAAAGGCGTGCCTATTCTGTATGCCAAAGGCGGTAATGATCATTATCAGCAAGGTGCTGAATGGGGTGCTGCGCAGCGCGCTGAATATAACCGTTGCTGCTATCACAAGGTAGGTGACGAATGGCGGGATGATTTCGACCTACGCGGCGCTCAGCAGGATTTATTCCTGTATTACCGGGTTGGTAATGAACTGGCAAACAGCCGGCAGTGGCCAAACTGGTATCAAGGTAACGAATTCAGAGCGATTCGTGACGCTTCTGCGGCAGCACGGCAGTAAATCAGTGCCAACTTAATAGCAACTCAGACAAGGGCAGCCAGCAGGCTGCCTTTTTTATCAGCCTCGCTTAACGGCAAAACGGCAAGCTTGCTAATTCAGAACTTATTCAGCTAGGCTAAACTACATTACCAATTATTGTTGGCAGTGAATAACTTAGCTGATGGGTGCCGTTGGATAATCTATGAAACGTTTTTTAAAAGCACTGCTGATTTTAGCTATCGGTTTACCGCTGTTAGCTGCTGCTGGCTACTGGTTTTTGCAGCAACAAATTGCCAGGGCCGGGGTTAGCAATTTACAGCTGGATTTTAGCAGAGTAACGCTACGTAGCGCGTCATTGGCCAGTGCCCGTTTTCAGCTGCAGCAAAACGGCGCCCTGCATCAGGTGGACTTACAAAACGTCGAGCTTAACTGGCATTGGCCAGCTGCTTTTAAACCGGTTTTCCAACAAATCAGCTTTGGCCCCGCTGACATAACACTTGACCGGCCAGCGGCCTCCTCTCCTGCCGCTGCCAGCGCTTTGACGCTGCCCGCTACCTGGCAGCTGCCGGACTGGCTGCCAAAACATATTAAGCTAAACGATACCCTGCTGCGCTTGCCCTGCCCTGCGGGTCAGTGTCAGCTGCGGGTAAACGGTTATCTGAAGTACTTTGCTGATCCGCAGCATACATCGCAGGACCCTATACAAAACACAATACAGGACTCAATACAGGAGACAATGCAGGAGACAGTGCAGCCTGACAGCAGCAATGCCGCTTACTGGCAAAGCCAGCTGACTGTCAGGCCACAGCTGCAGGCTGCAAGCTCAGTTCAGGATACTGATTCAGCCATTAGCAATATCTTAATAGATGCCCGATATCAGCCAGTACCAGAGCCGGCACTGCAATTAACGCTGCAGCAGGAAAACCAGATTGGTCTGAGTATCAAACAGCAACTTAACCCGGCAAGCGGCCAGGCAATGACTGAGATTGTGTTAGCGCTCTCCCCCCCATCATCAGCTAATCAGACAGTGTTGCAGCAATGGGGGGTTAACCTGCCAGCAGCCTGGCTGGCCCAGTTTCAGCAACCGGTGCAGCTTTACAGCAAATTACACTGGCAATTACCGGCAGATGGCGATCTGAGCACCTTGTTCAGCAGCCACGATATTGAGGCGACGCTGATTGCCCGCGCGCCCGATCCGTTTTACCTGCCAGCACTTGGGCTGATTCAGGGCGAGCTCAATGGTGAGCTACGACTGAAGAACCAGCTTGTTGAACGTTGGCAATTTAGCGCCGCAGGCCGGCTGTCTGAGCTGGAAATGCCAGCGACGCTAAGCGAATACGGCCTGGCGTTGAGTCTGCTGCAGTTTACTGTCAGCGCCAATGCCACTGAGCCGTTTGATCTGGCCTCCCTGCCTTTGCAGCTGCAGTTAAGCAGCGACGGCGACAGCCGTTTTATGCTGGACAGCGAGCTTACTGTTGATCTTCGTGGCAGTCCGGCATTCAGGCTTGGCAAGGCAGATTTAAGCGCCACTATTGCCCGCCTGGAGTTAGCAAACCAGGCGGCCACAGTAACATCGCTTGCCTTAAAAACCCGGCTTAGTGGTCACTGGCAGACTGACAGCTGGCAATTTCAGCTCTCTGATAACAGCACCCTCAGTGGCAGCTTTAGCAGCGATACCCTCTCTGGTCGCGACTTTAGATTATCGCTGCAAAACAGTCAGTTCAGCGGCGATGAAACCGGCCTGACGGCTTTTGGTAGCAAACTGGATTTAAACGTCAATCCGCTCAGTGTTCCGGCACTGGTTAGCCAGAACTGGCAATGGCAGGGCCTGCTCAGTGGTAACACGGCGCAATTGACTGTTGAGAATGGCCAGCTTAGTAATGATGCCGGTATTACGCTGGCCCACCAACTGACATATCAGCCTGCGACCAGTAAATTGCAGGGGCAATGGCAGTTAACTGAAGTCTTTTTACTGGCCGGTAACCCGCTGGCAAAAACCATCAGTGCCTGGCCTGAACTGTTGACATTAAACCGGGGCAAACTCAGCGCCAGTGGCAATGTCATGCTGGACAATCACCAGTTCACCAGCAATAGCCAGTTACAGCTGGGTGATCTGGGCGGCATTTACGATCGCAGCCTGTTTGCCGGCTTAACAGCCAGCATTGATATCGCGGTTAACGACGACAGATTTGAACTGCAGACCAATAACTTACGCCTTAACCGCTTAAATCATGGCTTTGAAATGGGGCCACTGCAAATCACTGGCTCTGCCACAGTGCCGTTCAGTGCGCCGGAACATTTGACCATCAGTTTACAACAGGCAGAATTACAACTGATGCAGGGAAAAATAACCGCCAACAACCAGCAGCTGGATTTCAGTCAAAACACCAACCAGTTGCTGCTGCAACTACAGCAAATCGATTTAGCCAGTTTATTACAGCAGCACCCGTCAAGCGATTTCACTGGCAATGGCAAACTGTCCGGCAGCGTTCCTGTGCTTATCAGTAACAAGGGGATCAGTGTCAATAACGGCTATATTGCTGCAGAAGCCCCCGGTGGCCGCCTGCAATACCAGTCGCAAAGTGCCAGCGCTATGGCGAAATCGAACCGTAATATGAAACTGGTTTTCGACGCGCTGGAAAACTTTCACTACACGGTGCTTAGCAGTGATATCAGCTATGAAACCAATGGCAAACTGGTGCTGGGCTTAACATTGCAGGGGCAGAACCCTAACCTGCAACAAGGCCGGGCGATTAATTTAAATGTTAATCTGGAAGAAGATCTGCCCGCCCTTATTACCAGCCTGCAACTTACCAATAAGTTAAATGACGTGATTACCCAACGGGTTAAACGATACCTTAAACAACAACAAGCGGCAGCGGCCGCTAACGGAGAAAAACCATGAGAAGATTAGCCGGAGGGGTGGCAATAGCAAGTCTGCTGTTGCTGGCCTGCACCCCTAAGGTTCAGGTAGAGCTACCTAATGAGCCGATCAATATTAATCTTAATGTCAAAATTCAGCATGAAATCTATATCAAAGTAGACAAACAGCTTGATGAGTTATTTAGCGAAAACAGTGGCTTATTCTAAGGAGATCATACTGATGAAACTGACAAAATTCCGACTGCTATTGGCAGGCCTGTTACTGGCGCTAAGTTTACCGGTTATGGCGATGAACTTGCAGCAAGCTATGGCAGCGTTGAGTGAGACTAAATCGCAGGGCCTGGTCGGTGAGCAACCTAATGGCTATCTGGGTGTCGTGCAAAGCACTGAGCGAAGCGAAGCCGTGGTAAAACTGATTAACGACGCCAGGCGCGCTGAATATACCAGACTGGCCAGACAAAACGATATCGCCGTCGCTGATGTCGAAGCCATTGCCGGCCAGAAAGCGCTGGAAAAAACAGCCCTTGGTCACTTTATTCTGATCGATGGCAACTGGGTCCGCAAGCGTTAGCCCCTGTCCGCCACTTGCCGGTTCAGTTTGCGCTGCGCCGGCTATCATACTTTAGTCGCATGCCTGTCCAATACCCACTGATGTACTATGCTTAAAACCGTCTTAACTGATGCTGTTATGTAAGCAGAGGGTGTTGAATGAACGCAATATTTTTAATGTTGATGGGCTTAGGCGCGATGGCGCTGGGCTATTTCGTCTATTCGAAGTTTATCTGCGAAAAAATCTTTAAGGTTGACCCGCACTTTCGGACACCGGCGCATGAAATGCAGGATGGCATTGATTATGTGCCAACCAATAAATATGTGCTGTGGGGCCATCATTTTACCTCTGTTGCCGGGGCAGCGCCAATAATCGGCCCGGCGATTGCCGTGATCTGGGGCTGGGTACCGGCTTTTTTATGGGTCGTATTTGGTACGATTTTTTTCGCCGGGGTGCATGATGCCGGCGCCATCTGGGTCAGTGCCCGCAATAAAGCCAAATCGATAGGCTCATTAACCGGCGATATTGTCGGCAACCGGGCCCGCAGTATCTTTATGATCGTAATATTTCTGGTGCTGCTGATGGTAAACGCCGTCTTTGCGGTGGTGATTGCCGGTCAGCTGATTAATTTTCCCAGTGCCACGCTTCCGGTCTGGGGCGCCATTGTGGTTGCGCTGATCATTGGCCAGCTTATATACCGCAAACTGATTAATCTGTTAATGGTCACCATCATTGGCGTGGTTGCGCTCTATGCCATGATCTACGCCGGCCCGCTGCTGCCGCTGGCGTTGCCAGAGACTCTGGGACCAGTTAGTGATAATCAGGGCTGGATCATCATTTTATTTGGCTACGCGGCTATTGCCTCGTTACTGCCGGTGTGGATGCTGCTGCAACCACGCGATTATATTAATGGTATTCAGCTGTTTATCGGCTTAATTCTGCTTTATGGTGCTGTCCTTATTTCCGGCCCGGAACTGGTTGCACCGGCGTTTAATACTAATCTGCCGGAAAATACGCCGTCGATGATCCCGCTGCTGTTTGTTACCATTGCCTGCGGCGCTATTTCCGGTTTTCACGGCTTAGTCTCCAGCGGTACCACCTCCAAACAGTTGGATAAAGAGCCGGATGTGCGTTTTGTTGGTTATTTTGGCGCAGTGGGCGAAGGCTCATTGGCGTTAGCAGCCATTATTGCGGCAACCGCCGGTTTCGCCAGTCTGGCCGACTGGCAGGCTATCTATCACAGCTTTGGCCAGGGCGGCGTCTCTGCTTTTATTAATGGCGGGGCCAATATTCTGCAGCAAGGCGTGGGCCTGGATACTGTGCTGGCGCAAACCCTGCTCACGGTGATGGTGGTGCTGTTTGCCGGCACCACCATGGATACCGGCCTGCGGCTGCAACGTTATATATTTCAGGAATGGGGCCATATTTATAATATTGGCTGGATGCAAAAAGCCGCCCCGGCCACCCTGTTAGCGGTTGGCACCTGCTTGCTGCTGGCATTTGGTGCCGGCGGCGATGGCGCCGGCGGCATGTTAATCTGGCCGTTATTTGGTACCACTAACCAGTTATTGGCAGGGCTAACCCTACTGGTGATTACCGTGATGCTGGTAAAACGACGCCGGCCGATGTGGTATACCCTGACGCCATTAATTTTCCTGCTAATCATGACTACCCTGGCGCTGTTAACCCAACTGAAAAGCTTTTACGATAAGGGCGACTGGTTTTTATTCACGCTTGATCTGGTGGTGCTTGCTGCGGCCATTCTGGTATCACTGGAGTGTTCTTCAACGCTGAATAAGCAGTTAAAAGCAAACAAAAACATGCCGGCTACTGATAAACCATGAAACTGGAAAAACTTAAGGTCTGGCTGCGCCAGGCCAGCTTTTATGCTGAGGAAGCCTATAACGCACCCTATCGCAGCGCGATTGCGCGGGCCAAACGTGAGCAGGATGATTTATTTATGCTGCTGATTTTCTCTGAAATAATGGGGGTGCCTAACCCCGCCAGCTATTACACGCTGGAGCTGCAGCCATTGCTGCTGGAACGGTTTCACGAGTGGCATACCCGGATGGGCATGCCACACTCGCCACTGGATAATGTCAGATGCTGTTAACCGATAAACGGCTGCTGTTAGTCGGTGGTAAAGGTGGTGTCGGTAAAACCACCATCAGTGCAGCGATGGCCTTGCTGGCCAGTAGCCGTGGTAAAAAGGTATTGCTGGTATCAACCGATCCGGCGCACAGCTTAAGTGATGCTTTTGCCCGGTCTGTCGGTGACAGTATTACCCGCCTGGCGCCCAATCTTGACGCGTTAGAGTTAGATCCGGATCGGGAAGTTGAGCAACATCTGGCCAGGGTCAGTGCCCAGCTAAAACGCTTCACCCGGCCGGAAATGTTTAACGAAATAGAGCGGCAAATGCGCTTAACCCGTCAGTCACCGGGTGCGCAGGAAGCGGCGATGCTGGAGCGAATGGCTAATGTCATTGAACTGGGCTTAACTGATTACGATATTGTTATTTTTGATACTGCCCCCACCGGCCATACCCTGCGATTACTCAGTCTGCCCGAAGCCATGGCGGCGTGGACTCAGGGGCTGCTTAATGCCAATAAGCGCTCAGAAAAGCTGGGGGAAGTATTAGGCCATTTAACCCCGAAAAGTGGCCGGGATCTGGCAAACCCGTTGGCCGACCCCGCTGAGCATGCCCCTGCTGGTATGGATGAACGCAATAAAGCCATTACTGAAACCCTGTTAGCCCGCCAGCGTTTATTCCAGCGCACCCGTGAGGTATTAACCGATGCGCAGCAAAGTGCACTGTTATTTGTATTAACCCCGGAAAAACTGCCTATTCTGGAAACCGGCCGTGCGGTACAAAGTTTAGTGCAGGAAAAATTGCCATTGGCCGGGCTGGTCGTTAACCGTATTTTACCCGCCAACGCCGATGGCAACTTTCTTGCGGCGCGGCGTACTCAGGAGCAAGTGCACTTAACCCAGATTGCAGAGGATTTTGCCAGCTTGCGCCGCTACAAAATACCGCTGCAAGCCACTGATATCGAGGGAATTACTGCTTTGCAGCAGATAGCGGGCTTATTAGAAGAGTCAGGTTTGTAGCTGATTTTAAGCCAGAAATCGGCTATGGTAGCGTTTTTAATAACAGGTTTATTTGCATGAAGACCCGCTATCTGTTGCTTACCTTTTTCTTTAGCTGCTTTGGCAGCAGCCTGGCCGCTTATAGCGCCAAAGCACCGCAAGCCGCTGCCACAGATCAAGCCGCTTTTAAAACTGCCATCATGGACAGCTATTTGCAACGTTGCGTTGAGGTGCTTAACAGCAAAGGCTATAGCAGCGACGCCATTAAAGCCGAATGCAAATGTGAGCTGGATCAGATTGATCAGCACTTTGCTGTTTTTCAGCGAATGCTCGCGGCTGATAAAGCAGCCAACCCGCAGCAGATTAATGCGTTAAAAAAACAATTACTACAGTGTAAAACGACGCCACAGACCACGCAGTAACAGGCTAAGCCCAAAGAATACTCAGCACAACAAGGCTTAACATAGCGCTGATAAACAGCATGGTATATACCGCACTGGTTAACCAGAACTTTAACAGCGTTTTACCCCAGCTTTGTTGATAGTAGTACTTCTGACAAAGCAGCAAATACAGCGGGATCCACCAAAAAATGGCGGTTTCCAGCCCGGCTAAAATTAATCCCGTCGCCAGCCAGTTCCAGCTTATGCTTTTTTCGAGCAAATCAATAGCCAGATAAATAACTAACATTTGCAGAATAAAGGTGTGGCTATGCAACGCGACAATCAGGTGCTCCATATAATATCGACTGGAACGGAGATACAGCAGTTTCAGCAGCAGAGCAAAAATGGGCAGCAGCAGAAACATCATTTGCGGTGCCAGACTGAAAAACTTACTTATCGCCAGTTTGGGGTTAGCAAGGATTGTATCCAGTTTGGCATTAAACTCTTGCTCTGCTTCATCAGACAAAAAAGAGACCCGGACACCGGGCTTAGATGCTTCAGGTGTCGTCTGTGGTTGACTTTGCGCTACATCATTATTCAGATCAGCTGCTAAGTCAGTCAGGTTTTTACTATCTGGTATCGCAGTGTCAGTGCCCAGTACCACCACATTGTCTGGCCCTCTGGTAACCGGCGGGGTGTCCGGCACCAGCCTGGCAAAAATCAGAAAGGCAATAATCGACGTAAACAGATAGAGTCTTAGCGGCGGTACATAAGGCACCCGGTGACCGGCAACATAACGACGACTTAAAAAGCCAGGCCGGAACCATAGCGGGATCAATGTTTGCCAGACCCGGGTATCCCAGTTACTGAACTCGCCGAAAAATTCCGTCACCACGCCACTTATATTGCGGATGTAGCTTTTTTTCTCCTGACCACACCGATGACAAAAATCGCCATGTAATGCGCTGTGACAATTATCACAGGTCTGTGCTGTGGTATCCATCCTGAGCTTACCTCATGTTTTCCGACTTGGTTGATTCTACGTTAAGCAATTGTTTTAGCAACAGTTGTCCGCATAAATGTCGCGGACACTTTTTCTGTCCGCGGACACAACTTAAAACCACTTCATACTTATATTTCACTTAATTATCAGAGACTTAAATGTTGGCACTAAAGCTGCTATATCATTGCAGCAAGTATGACTATAAAGGCCGATTATGATCCAGGGTACCGAACAACAAGATACGTTTATGCAGCGCCCCGTGAAAAGCAGACTGCGCCGTTTTCTGCCAGCTATTGCTGTTACCACCGTTGCCGGTGTGCTGACGCTGGCGCTGTTTCAAACAATGGCCGGCAACAGTGCCAGTATAGTAGTCGCGCGCAATCAGCTGCAGTTTGCCACCGTTCAGCGCGGCGATTTAGTGCGGGATATCGCGGTCCAGGGTCGGATTGTTGCGGCAAACGCCCCTACCCTGTACAGCCAGGAAACCGGTCAGGTGCAGTTATTTAAACAGCCCGGCGAGGCGGTTAATCAGGGCGAACTTGTTGCCACTATTACCAGCCCGGCGCTGCAAAATGATTTGCAGCAGCAGCAGGCGGTACTGTCAGGTATGACATCAGAAGCAGAGCGCGCGGTGCTGAGTGCCCGCGAGCAACAGCTGGATATTGAGCAGGTAATGAATACCGCCCAGGTTAATTTACTGGCGGCGCGGCGCGAATTACAGCGGGCTACCCAGTCAATTGAAATGGGCGTTATCCGGGCGCTTGATTTTGATATTGCCAAAGACAACCTGACCAAAGCAGAGCTTGAGTTTGATCATGCCAAACGTAAAGTTGAGCTGGCCCGCGACAAACTGGCGTTTGAGCAAAGCTCGCGGGCGCAGGATATTCACCGCCAGCAACTGGTGGTAAATGAACTGGAGCGCAAAGTGGCGGCGCTGAATATTACCGCCCCGGTAACCGGACAATTAGGTAACTGGCTGGTAGAACAACAAAGCCATGTGCTGCCTGGCCAGGCGTTACTAACCGTCATTGATTTAAGTCAGTATGAAGCCGAACTGGCCGTACCGGAAAGTTATGCCCGTGATTTGCTACCCAACCAGCACGTCGAGATTGTTATAGCAAACCAGCAACTTAATGGCGTGATCAGCTATATCGCACCGGAAGTTCGCAATAATCAGGTCAGTGCCCGGGTCCGCTTTGACCAGGCTGACAATCTGGCACTGCGCCAAAGCCAGCGCCTGACCGCGCGGGTGATCCTGGAGCATAAAACCGATGTGCTGAAAATTGCCCGCGGCGACTTTGTCAGCTCCGGCGGTGGTCGCCAGGCCTATCAGGTACTCGATAATCAGGCCGTGCGCAAAAACGTCGAGCTGGGTGTCCTGTCTGTGCAGTGGGTGGAGATCTTAAGCGGGGCCACTGAAGGCGAGCAATGGGTGATCTCAAACTTAACTGATTTTAAAGATCAGAGCCGGGTAAACCTGAATTAACCACCCGGCTGCCGATCAGCACAGTATCTAAACTCAATTTAATTAAACAGGGATTAAAAATGATAACGCTAACCAACTTAAGCAAAATTTTCCGCACCGAACTGATTGAAACTCATGCGCTGCGCGATATTAACCTGCAGGTAAATGAAGGTGAATTTGCCGCACTGACCGGCCCGTCGGGCTCCGGCAAATCAACCCTGTTAAATATTCTGGGCACCCTGGAAAACTTTGACAGCGGTGATTATCAGCTGGATGGCAAATCGGTAAAGGGCTTATCTGATGCGGCCGTATCCAGACTGCGCAATGAAAAAATTGGCTTTATTTTCCAGAGTTTTAACCTGATTAAAGATTTCAGCATTTATGACAATATCGAACTGCCTCTACGCTACCGTGGTTTAAAAGCAAGCGCACGTAAACAACGGATTGAGCAGGCACTGGAACTGGTCGGCCTGCACGCCCGGCGTGATTATCTGCCGGGTCAGTTATCGGGTGGTCAGCAGCAGCGGGTGGCGATTGCCCGGGCCATTGCCGGCGAGCCGCGTATTCTGCTGGCTGACGAACCTACCGGTAACCTTGATTCATTAATGGCGCGACAGGTTATGGAGCTGCTGGAGCAAATTAACCAGCGCGGCTGCACTATTTTGATGGTGACGCACGATCCGGAGCAGGCCCGCCGGGCCGGTCGCCATATTCAGATCATTGATGGCCAGTTACATGACAGCACGCTTTATCAGCCACTGGCCACCCAGATTGTCCGGCCGCAGGCCGTGGCACAGGGAGCCTGAGATGGATAATCTGTTACATAGTTTTAGCCTGGCAGTTCGCAATATTAAACGTACACCGCTGCCCTACCTGCTGACCATTTTAATTTTAAGTCTGGGGCTTGGCATGTTTTTCTCCAATGCCACCTTGTATTACTGGCTGAACCACGATCCGCTGCCACATAAAAGCCATAGCCTGTTTCATCCGCAGATAAATGCGGTACTGCAACCCTGTGATAGCTGTACTGAACCCACCAGGGTTCTAAGTTATCAGGATGTCAAAAAACTCAGTAGCAGTGGCATACCCTCAGCACAAGCAGCGATGTTTCAGTCAGCCGGTTATGCCCGCCTGCCGGGTAAGACCGACCAGAGCCCGACCCCGGTTAGCCTGCGGGTGACCCAGCGGGATTTCTTCACCCTGTTCGACGTCCCTTTTTTACATGGGCAGCGCTGGGCGGATAATACCGCCAGACGTGAGTTGATACTCAGCAAAGCCAGTGCCGAGCGGTTTTTTGGCCGTAGCAATGTGGTGGGTGAAACGCTGCAGCTGGGCAATGAATTATTCACGATAAGCGGTGTTTTACAGAACTGGGACATGCTGCCAAGGTTATATGATGTTGCCAATGGCCTGAGCAGTGCCCAGTCGGCCGATATCTATCTGCCCTGGGAAACGGCTTATGATCTGGGCATTAAGTCCAATACCACCACCATGTCGCGGGATAGCCGTGATTACAGCGACAATTTTGCCGTTAATGGCCGTGAAGGCGATTTTTATCAGGCGCAATTCTGGGTGCAGCTCGACTCGCCCAAACAGGTAGCCGCTTATCAGCAGTTTATGCAGCAATTGGTGCAAAGCGAAAAAGAGGCCGGCCGCCATCCCCGCCCCGAAGCTAACCGGTTGACTAATATACTGGATATTACGGAGCACTTTAATGCCCGCAACCGCCAGCTGGATGCATTTGCGCTGGTGTCACTGCTGTTTTTACTGGTCTGTTTGTTTAACGCCAGTCATTTATCACTAAACCGCTATCTGGCCAGTCAGTACGAATTCGGCTTACGCCGGGCTCTTGGCTGCAGCCGCGGCCAGTTACAGCAACTTATTCTGGCCGATGTCGCTGTCAGTGCCTGCCTGGCACTGGCACTGTCACTGGCGGTGGCAGCGGCTGCCATGACATTAATTGCCAGTCTGTTACCGGCAACCCGCAATCTGACCAGCTGGAACCCGGTTATGGTAGTAACAATGGCTGGCACCGCATTAGTTGCCTGCTATCTGGTGACCTTATATCCGGCGCTGCGCGCCTCTTTTGGCGGTCTGAACCGTCAGCTGAAATAACGGAAAAGTATCATGAGCATAACCTTACTGTTAAAATCTTTGCTGCAACGTAAAGTCATCACTGCCTTGCTGCTGGTGCAGCTAACCCTGACCCTGGCGTTGCTAAGTAATAGTGTACTGCTTAGTACCCAGGCTTATCAGCTGAGTAATCAGCCGACCGGCCTGCAACTGGACACGACCCTGGCAATTGAACTGAAACCCACCGATGAAAACCTGATTGTGCATCCGGCACTGGGCGAACTAATTCAGCGTCAGCTCGCTGCGCTAAAACAGATCGCCGGCGTCCGTTATGCTGCCTTCAGCAACCAGACACCGTTAATATTTGGTGGCATGAATGGCAATGTTTATATTGAAGGAAAAGAAGACACCACGAATATTGATATGGTGCCCTATAACTTTGCCGAAGCCGAATTGTTCGATACGTTGCAAATGACCCTGTTACATGGCCGCTGGTTGTCTGCGGAAGATAAAAACACCGATAACGTGGTAATAACCGACAAACTGGCTAAGCAACTATTCAGCGACAGTCATCTGGCCCTCGGCCAGCAAACAAATGGCGGCACCATAGTCGGGGTGGTCGCGGATATGATGTATCAGCGTTTTGCCACTGATCAGTATTACGGTCTGTTTTTTAACCGTGATTTAAACCGGGCCGACTATGGTTACCGCTTGCTGTTGCAGGTGGAACCTCAGGCGGTGGACGCCGTGCGCCAGCAGATTAACAGCAGCCTGCGCCAGGTTGAGCCGGAAATTGATATTCAGCAGGTAGTAAGTTTGCGCCAGCTGCATCGCGATTATTTCGAGCAGGAACGTGGTCTGGCTATTTTGCTGTCGGTATTAAGCGGCCTGATGCTGGTTGTTGCGATGATTTCTGCCTATAGTCATGCGCTGTTTCATGGGGTACAACAGCAAAATGAAATTGGGGTCAAACGCGCATTAGGGGCCAGTAAACAGCGGATTTTGCTGGAAGTATTCAGCGAAAGCTGGCTGACAACGGCGATTGGTGCAGTGCTGGGCTTACTGGCCAGCTATCTGTTACAACAGCAACTGGCTACCGTAATTTCGCTGCCCGCGCTGCCGCTCTGGCTGCCACTTTCAGGTGCGCTGACGCTTCTGCTTTGTGTCACCATTGCAACATGGTATCCTGCGGCGATTGCTACCCGGGTCTCTCCGGCCACTGCCACTAAAGCGTTATAAACTATGCTTAAAATATTGGTAATTGACGATAACCAGCCGATCTGTCAGGCCCTGCAAACCTTGTTTTCGCTGCAGGGCTATCAGGTATTTTGCGCCAGCGAACCGGCGCTGGCCTGGCAGAAACTGGCCAGCAATGACATTGATTTAGTGCTGCAGGATATGAACTTCAGTGCCGGTGAGATGCATGGCGATCAGGGCAAAACGTTGTTTTATCAGTTACGTCAGCACTATCCTGATCTGCCAATTGTATTAATGACCGCCTGGACTCAGCTGGATATGGTGGTGGAACTGGTAAAAGCCGGCGCCACCGATTATATCGCTAAACCCTGGGATGATCAGCGTCTGCTGCTGACCGTGGCCAATGCCCTGAAACTTAAACAGCTTACTGCACAGCAACAACGGCTCGAGCGCGAACGCCAGGCCGCGTTTGCCGGTAAAGATTTATGTAATATGGTGTTTGCCAGCAGTAAAATGCAGCAATTACTGCAAATGACCCTGCAACTGGCACCGGCCAGTGCCGCCGTGCTGATCACCGGCCCCAATGGTGCCGGTAAAGAAGGCATTGCCAATGTGCTGCATGCCAATTCACCACGTAAAAATAAGCCCTTTATTAAAGTGAACATGGGCGCCCTGCCAGGCGATTTAATGGAAGCCGAACTGTTTGGCGCTGAAGCCGGCGCTTATAGTGGTGCCAGTAAAACCCGGATAGGCCGTTTTGAAGCTGCAGATGGCGGCACCCTGTTTCTGGATGAAATTGGTAATTTGTCGCTGGCCGGCCAGGCCAAACTGCTGCGGGTGTTGCAAACCGGTGAATTTGAACGTTTAGGCTCCAGCCAGACCCGCCACACTGATGTCAGAGTCATCAGCGCTACTAATAGCGATTTAACCGCGGCAATCAGCCGGGGTGAGTTTCGCCAGGATTTGTACTACCGGGTTAATGTCGTGCAACTGCAATTACCGGCGTTGTGCGAGCGGCCAGAGGATATCCCGGTGCTGGCCCGTTATTTTCTGGCCGGTAAAAAAACGCTTAGCCGCGCGGCCGGGCAGCAGCTGCAAAATTATAGCTGGCCGGGTAATGTGCGCGAGTTACAAAACGTCTGTCAGCGGGCGCTGCTGCTAAGTAGCAATACTGAAATTCAAGTCGATGAGCTGGGCCTGCCTGATAACCCCCTGACAGCTAAACGTTCGCTGGACGATATCGACCGGCCACAACTGGAGCAGGCGTTATTGCAGGCTGGCGGTGTGGTATCGCGGGCTGCAAAACAGCTGGGGATCAGCCGTCAGGCGTTGTATCGCCGTATGGAGTTTTATGGCATCACGACCCCATGAAATAATACCTGAACCAGCGCCTGAACCACTGCCTGAACCAGTGCGCTATCGCGCTAGGCTGCGGTTATCCAGTCGCAGTCGTCTGGCATTATGTTGTTTGTTGTTCAGCGCGCTGGGCCTGGCAGCACTGGCCCAATTTTATACGTTGAATTTGCAATACAGTGCGGCAGTTATCGCTGCAGGTGTTGGCCTGTGGTTGCTGCTTAGCTGGGCCATTGCGCCACTGCGCCGGGAAATTCTGGCACTTAATCTGCACGCCCAGAATTTGCAGGATGGCAGCTTTAATACCAGCGCCAATCAGCTGCAGGTTACTGAACTTAAACCACTGGCAAACAGCTTAACCAGCATGTCTGCACAACTGCGGGCCGAGCGCGCCAGTCTTTATCAGCGGGAATTGTTGCTCGATACGGTACTGCAAAGCAGCCCGACTGCTTTTATTCTGACCAACCATACTGATACGGTACTCATGGCTAATCCGGCTGCCTGCCAGCTGCTGCATCAGGGTAAAAAATTTAATGGCAGTAAATTATTCAGCCTTAGTAACCTTAACCCCCAGTTACATCAGGCAATGGCAGCTAAGCAACAGGGGTTAATCCGGTTCGATAGTAGTGTCCAGTCGGTCTGGCATTTATCAGTAAGCCAGTTTCAGTTAAACCAGCAGCAACACTGGTTATATCTGCTTAAGCCGCTTACCCGGGAAATTCAGCGGGAAGAGCTGAACGCCTGGAAAAAATTGCTGCGGGTTATTGGCCATGAACTTAATAATACCCTGGCGCCGTTATCGTCGCTGGCTTTTTCCGGCAAGCAAATTGCTGAGCGACAACAGCAAGCCGACTTATCTCAGTTGTTTGACACCATTAGCGAACGTTGCCTGCATTTAAACCAGTTTGTCCAGGCTTACATTAATTTTGCTAAATTGCCGCCGCCACAAATAACCAAAATAAACTGGCCCCGCTTAATTAATCAGTTACAGGATCAGTTTGAGTTTGAACTACTCGGCGATTTACCCAGGCGCGACTGGCTGGCCGATCCGCAGCAACTGGCCCAACTGATGTTAAATTTATTGAAAAACGCTCACGAAAGTGGCTCTGCACCAGGCCATATCAGCTTGCGTTGTATTGAACTGGCCAACGAGTTACAGCTGAAAATTAGCGATGGCGGCGGTGGTATTGCCCAGCAATTACTGGATCAGGTGCTGGTACCGTTTTACAGCAGTAAACCGCAAGGTTCAGGCATTGGCCTGACCTTATGCCGGGATATTGCCGAAGCTCATGCTGGCAGTATCAGCTTACGCAACAGCACCGTAGTGGCAGGCAGCCCCGCGGTCAGCGGCCTGGAAGTGACCGTACATCTGCCTGCTGCCACCGACAAAGAAACTATTCCCACATCAGACCGACATTAGCCTCCTGTGCTTTATGTAAAAGCTTTACCAACGGCTGCGCCCTTTGCTTCAGGCTAACCTTCTGCGGCTTGTCTTCGTCATCCTCCTGTGTTTTTTCGGTACCTGTCTGGTTATCTCTGGCCACTTCATCTTCATCATCAAGCTCTGCCAGCGCCTGTTGTAACCGGTTTAATGCTTCAGGCACATCGTCAGCAAACATGGCGCTCGGCACCTTCTTATCCCGGCCCATCATTTTCAGTAGCTGCAAGCCAACATTGGTATGATAATCAACATCTCTGCTGGCTTTGCTTTTAAAGGTGACCATAGTATTGCTCCGTTATTGATTTTGACCTGTCAAGTGTATTGACCTGTTAATAGTAATAATCCGTTATTTGCTGCTACTCTGACACCAAGCATAACCTACTTTTTTTATTTTATGGCAAACAACACTAACTCTGGCTACATTCTGGCAATTGATCAGGGCACCACGTCCAGTCGGGCCGTTATTTTTAACCGGCAAATGCAAACCGTGGCCACTGCACGGCAGGAACTGGCGCTAAGTTATCCGGCCTCTGGCTGGGTCGAGCAGAACCCGGAGCACATCTGGCAGAGCGTATTAACCTGTATTATCCAGGCCATCGCCAGTGCAGGCTTAACGGCTGCTGATATTGCTGCCATTGCCATCAGCAATCAGCGGGAAACGACCGTTGTCTGGGATAAGGAAACCGGCAAGCCGATAGCCAATGCGATTGTCTGGCAGGACCGTCGTACTGCACCTTTTTGCCGCCAGTTACAGCAACAAGGGGCCGAGGCCACAATAAGTGAAAAAACCGGGTTGCGGGCCGACCCGTATTTTTCGGCCAGCAAAATCGGCTGGCTGCTGGATAATATTCCGGATGCCCGCAGCAGAGCCAATGCCGGCAAGCTGTGTTTTGGTACTGTAGACAGTTTTCTTTTAGCGCGGCTTACGGCGGGCAAAATGCATGCAACCGACGCCAGTAATACCAGCCGCACGGCACTTTACAATCTGAGCAGTCAGAGCTGGGATCCGGAATTACTGCAGTTGTTTAATATTCCTGCCAGTTTGTTGCCTGAAGTCAGAGACAGTGCCGGCTTGTTTGGCGTCAGTTCAGTCGCTGTGCTTGGTGCGGCAATTCCTGTAATGGCGATGCTGGGCGATCAACAGGCGGCTTTACTGGGCCAGGCCTGTATCAGCCCGGGTATGTTAAAAAGTACCTATGGCACCGGCTGTTTTGCGATGGTCAATACCGGAACTACGATTATTCGTAGCAATAACCAGCTGCTATCTACCCTGGCCTGGCAGTTGAATGGCAAAGCTACTTATGCGCTGGAAGGCAGTATTTTTATGGCCGGCGCTACCGTGCAGTGGCTGCGCGATAAACTGGGGATTATCAGCCACGCCAGTGATACTGAGTCGCTGGCGGCGCAGAGCGATTATCAGCAATCTGAATTACTGATCCCGGCCTTTACCGGCCTCGGCGCACCTTACTGGCAGCCTGAAGCAAAAGCCGCGCTGTTCGGCATGACCCGGGATACCGGCAAAATACAATTAGCGACGGCAGCGCTTTGCGCAGTAGCTTACCAGAGTGCTGATTTACTGAATGCGATGCAGCAGGATGGTATTAACGTCGCGCAGCTGCGGGTCGATGGCGGCATGACGGCTAACAGCTGGTTTTTACAGGCGCTGGCTGATCTGTGCTTGCAGCCGGTGCAGCGCTGTAACACTGCTGATGCCACGGTATTTGGTGTTGGCTTTTTAGCCGCAGTCAGTCTGGGCTATTTTAATGACATCTCAGCAATCAGCCAGCTGTGGCAGGCAGATCAGCAATATAAGCCGAAAATTAGTGAAAGTGAACAAGCACAGTTATATCAACGCTGGCAAACAGCAGTTGCTGCAGTGCTCAGCCAGCAGCTATAGTAGTAACTAAATAACAGTAATAACTAAATAATACTGATAACTAATATAATACTGATAACAGGGGTAACAAAGATGGCGAAGGTATTGATCACCGGGTTTGAACCCTTTGCCGGCGAAACAATTAACCCGTCGTGGCAGGTTGCCAGTGCCCTGGACGGCTGGCAGCCAGATCACGAGGTAACAGTAACAGCGGTCCGGTTGCCGTGCGTGTTTAAGCAAAGCCTGCTTACCCTGGAGCAGGCGGTCAATCATTTACAACCGGCAGTGGTCATTATGCTTGGCCTGGCAGCCGGCTGCAGCCAGCTTATGCTGGAAAAAATTGCCAGTAACTATATTGATGCCAGCATTGCTGACAATTCCGGTCAGCAACCCCGTAACGCCCTGACCGCCTCGCATGGCCCTGCAGCTTACTTTAGTAATTTGCCCCTGCACGCGATGATCCGCGCCCTGCATTTACAGCATATTCCGGCCCAGCTGTCATTGTCTGCCGGCAGCTATGTCTGTAACCATAGCTTTTACGGCCTGATGCACCTGATTAAAAATCAGTACGCCAGTATTAAAGGCGGCTTTATCCATTTACCTTATCTGCCTGAACAAGTTCTGAGTAAGCCAGGCACCGCCAGTATGGCGCTGGCAACGCAGGTCGAAGCACTGAAAATTTGCATTGAAGTTAGTTTGCAGCAACAAGCTGATCAGCTAATTGCCTGATGAAATTTGCCAGGTTACTGAGTTTTAAGCCGGAAAAAATTTTCAAATTTAACGCTTGCATAAATTTTAAGCATTCCTTATGATGCGCGGATTCGAAAGGCAAGTCATCTGAAAAGATGATCACGCAAAGCTTCAGGTCTAACGGGGAAACCCTATGATAGCTGGGCTGCCGTCGCAAACTGCGATGTTTTATTCTGTTTCGTCCAGAGTTAAACACAAGACCTTTCGTGTATCGCAACCCCGGTTGCTAACAATGATTGTCAACTGACTCAATTCGGAGCTTGAATATGAAAACCAAAATTATCGCTTTAGCCGCTGTTATCGCTGCCACCTCTTTTGTAAGTACTCCTGTTGCCGCCGACGATCAGTTAGCAATATCTATTTGCTCTTATGTTGCTGCAGACAGCCGTAATAACCTGCGTAAAGTATTAAGTGACAACCGGATCCGCCTGTCAGCAGTTTATAGCGGCGTGGTATGTGACGGCTTACCGTTAGTACGCCATGCAATTAAACACAATGCCAATGAAACGGCTGAATTTATGATTAAGCAGTTACCTGGTAGTTTTGTTGCTGCCTCTGGCGATGCTGAGTGGGCCCAAAGCAACGGTTTCGCCGCATCACCGGTAATTGATGCCATTAAAGAGCGTAGCGCCAGCTAAGCTGCAATTTACTGAACAGTCAGAAAGGCGCCCTTATGGCGCCTTTCTTGTTTATCACTCAGGATTTTGCACTAAAGCAATGCTGTTTGACGTGCTCAGCAATACCAACCCCGGCTTCTGACATGGTCAGATAGGTTTGATCAGCACCTGCCGCAATAATGTCCTTAGCTTCATCATTGTGCATGCTGTGCGAGACGATAAAGCCCTGAAAGCCTGACGCCCGCAGCTTTTTAGCCGCGATAACTTTAGCTTCCACATCGTTCATACTGAGGATAACTGCCTCAACCTTGCCATAGTCCAGCCCCTGCCAGAACACCTGATCTTCTGCATCAGCATAAAAAATATTAATGCCCCGCCGTTGATGATCACTTACCTTGGCCGGATCAGAGTCCATGGCAATAATTTTGCGATTGGCCTGCAAATAGTTGTAAGCCGCCGTGCCGGTGCGGCCCATTCCCATTATCAGCACATCGGCATCGCCTAACGAGACCGGTTGCTCATCGGGGTGATGAATATTACGCTCAAATTTCAGTAGCCGGTTGCAAAGCCGGTCATACAACGGGTGCGCTAATCGATTTAACGGTGCGGAAATAACAAAGGAAATAGCCACTGTCAGCGCCAGTGGCACCAGCCATTCCGGTAGCACCACACTGGCAACAATCAGGCCGAATTCACTGTAATTAGTCAGGCTCAGGCTGGCCAGAAAGGCACTGCGCGCCCGCAACTTAAACAGTACCAGCAGCAGGAAAAACAACAGGGCTTTTAACGGCAGAATTAAGGTCATGACCCCGGCAAATAGCCAGGCATTCGCATCCGGCAGGCCATCGATACCAATTTGCAAAAAGAAGCCAACCAGAAAAAACTCTTTAATACTCCATAACGATTTTGATAACTCGCCGGCCCGCGGGTGTTTGGCCAACATAGCGCCAAATACCAGGGCGCCCAGCTCCGAGCTCAGACCAACCAGTTCAAAGCCCTGGCCGCCAATAACCAGCGCCAGCAGTAAGCCAAACAGGATAAGTAAATCTTCATGGCCACTGGCATCCAGCAGTTTATACAATAGCGGCCGCAGCAGCGGCAACGCAAACACCAGCAAGGCCCACGGCGATGGCACTGTGCCACTGGCCACACTCATTACCAGCAGTGCCAGCAAATCCTGAACAATCAGAATACCAATCGCCACCCGGCCATGAAATGCCCGTAACTCGCGTTTACTTTCCAGTACCTTGGCCGCCAGTACCGTGCTGGAAAACGCCAGCGCAATGGCCAGCATCAATGCCTGATACCAGCTGACATCAAAAATAAACAGTACTGCCGGCAGGGTTAACAGAATAGACAAGCCAAAATGCAGGGTGCCACCGCCCAGCACTTCTGCTTTGGCCAGGCTACGGACATTGAGCTTTAAACCAACAGTAAATAACAATAACAACACGCCTAAATGGGCGACGTGATGAATAATTGACGCCCCTTCCGCTGGCAGGCTCATATCACTGGCGGTGGCGGATATAACGAAACCGGCCAGCAGGTAGCCGATTAACGGCGGTAAACCGATTAACCGCACCAGTAATCCCAGTGAAAATGCAAACCCTATCCAGACAGCTTCAAGCATCAGTTATTCCTACGTTTGTTTTAAATGGCATATGGTATCTGATAGAAAAAGACCTTGTTTTAATGTGGATCATCAATATCAGTGCGCCTGCCCGGCAAGGCATCATCCTTACGCCGGCTGAACAAGCCGCCATTGGCCCGCTGCAGCCACTCATTGTAAGTCCGGTGCACACCACGGCGTAGTGCCGAAGATGAGCTTTCCAGTATGCCAATACCCACCAGCACCGCGACCACCAGTACCGATAATTTGATAGCGACTACATCCAGGCCAATGCCTATACAAACACCAATGGCGGCCAAAACCCAGATAGTGGCAGCAGACGTAACCCCCAGCACCATCCCATCGCGGCTTAACATGACCCCGGCCCCCAGAAAGCCGACACCGGTAATCACCTGGCCGATAATCCGGGACGGATCGGTCATTGCCGAATTGACTGACATCGACGCCGCGATAAAGACATAGGTGCCCATTACAATCAGAATAGAGGTACGGATGCCGGCGGGTTTACCCCGCAGTTGCCGCTCCAGACCAATAATAAAACCGCAAACCAGCGCGGTTAACAGCTCCTGCCAGCCAAGCGGCTCTATTGCCACAATACTTTGCCAATCCGGCATAGTGCTCCCGTGAAGTATTTTATTATTTTAAGCGTACCGCAGCTTTAGCGGCCTGCCATTCTGCCTGGGTAATGGGCGTGGTCGGCTCAACGCTGGCCCCGCATGCAACAGCTTGTTGTTTTCGTTGAGCAACCTTTTGTAATATAGCGTAATTCTCGGCATCTGACCGCTTATTCCAGTCAACTATCTCGGTAATATGGCGATAACAGCCCACACACATCTTGTCACTGTTTAAACGACAGCACGCCACACACGGTGATTCAGGCATAATTTTATCGGCTCCTTAGCCACTTTGGTCGTATTGTTAATCGCTCAGGCTTAACTTTAGCGGCACTTTGTGCCAATCTGGCGTAATTCTGAAAACGTTGAAAACGTTAACTATAACTAAAACCGCCACGGGAACCTACCAATGACCATATTTAAACCCTGTTTGCTGGCACTGGCAATTGCCAGTTTAACCCTGCAGGCTGCTGATGATAAGCCAAAGTGGGATGTAAATTCACCACAAGGCCAGTTTGAAACTGTCGATATTAACGTCCAGCAAGGCAGCTGGATGAATATTACGGTAAGTCCCGATGGCAAAACGCTGGCGTTTGATTTACTCGGCGATATCTACACCATGCCAATAAGTGGTGGCAAAGCCACTGCCCTGACCAATGACATTGCCTGGAATATGCAACCGGTATTCAGCCCGGATGGCAAAACCATCGCTTTTACCAGCGATCGGGCTGGCGGCGATAATATCTGGCTGATGAATGCCGATGGCAGCGAGCCACGCGCTGTGACCAACGAAACCTTTCGCTTACTGAACAGCCCGGCCTGGAGCCCGGATGGCCAGTTTATTGTTGCCCGCAAGCACTTTACCGCCAGCCGCTCGTTAGGCGCCGGTGAGGTATGGCAATACCATGTCAGTGGCGGCAATGGCGTCATGCTAACTGAGCGACCTAATGATCAGAAAGATTTAGGCGAGCCGGCATTTTCCAAAGACGGTAAGTATATTTACTTCTCACAGGACGACACCCCGGGCAAAACCTTCCATTACAGCAAAGACTCTGAATCCGGCATTTATGTGATTAAACGCTTTGAGCGTGAAACCGGTAAAATTGAAGAGCTGATTGGCGGTGCCGGCGGTGCTATCCGCCCTACGCCGTCCCCTGATGGCAAATACCTGGCCTATATCCGCCGGGTCGACTTTCAAAGCACGCTGTTTTTATATGATTTAAACAGTGGCGAACATATTAAGCTTTACGATGGCCTCGACCGTGATATGCAGGAAACCTGGGCCATTCATGGTGTTTACCCTACCTTAAGCTGGACGCCGGATAACAAAGCGTTGTTATTCTGGGCCGGTGGCGACATTAAACGGCTGAATATTGCCAGCAAGCAGGTGGCAACCGTGCCGTTTGAGGTGAATGCCAGCAAGCAAATTCAAACGGCACTGCGTTTTACTCAGGATTTGGATAAAACCGACGTTGATGTAAAAATGCTGCGGTTTGTTAAGGTATCCCCCGATGGCAAACAAGCGGTATTCACTGCACTGGGCCATTTATATATTACTGATTTAACCGATCCGAAGCCGCGCCGGCTGACCAAGCAAACCAGCGACTTCGAGTTTTATCCGGAATTTTCCCGCGACGGCAAACAGCTGGTGTATGTCAGCTGGAATGATCAGACCCAGGGCGCGGTTAATCTGCTGAACCTGCGTAACGGCCGGGTAACTAAACTGACCAGCGAGCCCGGTAAATATATTGAACCGACCCTGAGCCCGGATGGCAAAACCGTGGTTTACCGCAAAATTGGCGCGGGCAGCATTTTGCCGCGGCAGTGGTCTCTGAATACCGGCCTGTATAAAATCAGCAGCCGTGGCGGTGATAGCGAGTTAATTGCCCGCAATGGCCGCGCGCCGATGTTTGGTGCCGGCAACGATAAAGTCTATGCCATGGACTATGGCAGCTCGCCAAGCTTTATCAGTATCGATTTAACCAAACAAACCCAGCAAACCTTATACACCGCCAAATTTGGTACTGAGTTTAAATTATCGCCCGATGGTAAATACCTGGCGTTTGCTGACCGCTTTAAAGTCTTTGTTACGCCCTTTATTGAACGGGGCAGCGCTATTGATATCAGCGGCAGCGATAAACAGTTACCGGTAAAACAACTGTCAGTGCGCGCCGGCGAACATATCAGCTGGAGTGGCGATAGCCGCAACCTTTACTGGAGCTTAGGCCCTGAGTTGTATCATGCCAGCATTAACGGCTTGTTTGAGCACAGCGCAGACAGCGATGCGTTTAAAGTTGAAAACGGCATTAACCTTGGCTTTAAATTTCCGGCCGATATCCCGCGCGGTACCGTGGCTTTTGTTGGTGGCCGGGTGCTGAGCATGAAAGGCGATGAAGTTATCGAAAATGGCGTAGTAGTGGTTGAAAACAACAAAATCGTTGCTGTTGGCAGTCAGGCGGATGTTGCCATTCCGGCCAACGCCAAAGTGTTTGATATTACTGGTAAAACCATTATGCCAGGTATTTTCGATGCCCACGCTCATGGCAGCCAGGGTGCCCAGCAAATTACCCCGCAGCAAAACTGGCAAAATTATGCCGGCTTAACCTTTGGTGTTACCAGCATTCACGACCCGTCAAATGATACCCGTGAAATATTTGCCGCCAGTGAAATGCAGCAGGCCGGCCAGATTGTCGGACCGCGCATTTTCTCTACCGGCACCATTTTATATGGCGCTGAAGGAGCCGGTTACACCTCGCATATCGACAGTCTGGACGATGCGAAATTCCACCTGGAGCGCTTACAGAAAGTCGGCGCTTTCAGTGTTAAAAGCTACAACCAGCCGCGGCGTAATCAGCGCCAGCAGGTAGTGCAGGCCGCGCGCGAGCTGGGCATGATGGTGGTACCGGAAGGTGGCTCACTAATGCAGCATAACTTAACAATGATTGTCGATGGCCACACCACCATTGAGCACGCGCTGCCCGCAGCAAAAGTGTACGACGATATTAAACAGTTATGGCAGGCCAGCGGCACCGCCTACACCCCTACCCTTAACGTGGCCTATGGTGGTATCTGGGGCGAGAACTACTGGTACGACAAAACCGAAGTTTGGAAACACCCGCGGTTAAGCCAGTATGTACCAATGGACGTATTAGCCCCGCGCAGTATGCGCCGGCCCACTGCTCCTGAGCATCATTACAATCACTTTGAAGTGGTGAAAACGGCTAAGCAGCTGCAGGATGTCGGTGTTATTGCCAACATTGGCGCCCATGGCCAGCGGGAAGGTTTAGGTGCGCACTGGGAGATCTGGATGTTTGCCCAGGGCGGCATGAGCCCGCTGGAAGCGCTGAAAACCGCGACCATCAATCCGGCAAAAACCTTTGGTATGGACCACCAGCTAGGCACTATAGAACCGGGTAAACTGGCAGATTTAATCGTTATCGACGGTAACCCGCTGGAAAATATCCGGGTAAGCGACAAGGTAATCTACACCATGGTAAATGGCCGCTTATTCGAGGCCGCCAGCATGAACGAAATTGGCCTGCGCGAACGTCAGCGCCAGCCGTTTGAGTTCGAGCCAAAGTAGCCGCTAGCGGCTAGCTATAAACAACAAAAGCCTCTGCTATGCAGGGGCTTTTTTTATGCCTTATATTCTAGTGCGCCCCCCTGTTTTCTGCTCCTTTATTACTGATTAAATCAACAGTAAACCGCTCTGAGTTTTTTATCAGCAACTTGCGGGTTCTAATCCCGTATTTTGCAGAAGTAAAAATGTATACAAGAAAAAAACGCTTGATTTACATTCAGGTACAAGAATAGACTCAGGCAATAAAATAAACTCAAAGGAAATACCAGCAGCAACTTGCGGGCACAGATCCTTTGAATAAGCTGTTATGCATCAATATGAACATTGAAGATTTGATCAGCAAAATTGTTGAAGATAAAGAAGAGAAAGGTGATTACGATTCTTGTGCAAGCGAGATGAATGTAGAGTTGCCTCAGCTATTTAATCTAGTTTCTATTCGTATTGCTGAGAACTTCATGAGTGGCCAACTATCGTATACTGATGCGGATTTTGCAATGAATGGTGTGTGGCCGGTAATGTTGGATTACATTATGAAAAATGATATTCCACTTGTTGAGCCATGCTATGCAATTTACGAGGCATTTGATCAAGGAGAGTATGATCATAAGGATGGTAGTGATCCTGTCGAAAAATATACAAAACCCTTGCTGATTGAGGTTCTTGCAAATGCATAACAAACAGCTCAATCCGACCTCCACTGCGTTGCTCGTTTTGTGCTTTTCCGCTACGCTCGCACAAAACAATCAACTTCGTTCCGGCGGCTTAGCTGGGCGTTATGCGCCCTTCAGATAGCAAGTAAAACTATGAGAAAAGTTGTTTTAGCCTTTAATATGTTGTCAGTAGTTTATGCCATTATAGCGGGGCTCGCTTTGGCGGTGGCATTTGTTGGTGTCCCAGTAGCACTCGAAGGTTATAAGGTCTCTCCATACCTTGGTCTATATATTATCCTTCCGCTTATATATAACCTACTTACAGTTTACGGCCTCAAGCGGCTTAAGCTATGGGGGTATGTGATGGCTGCTATAGAATTACTATTGCTCATGTTAAATTTACTTTATGGGTGGTTAACTGGCGATTGGCAAAATATCGTTGGCAGTATTGTATGGGTGGGAATGTTAGTTATTTTAGGTAGTATTCTTTACTCCGACTTTAGGGTTCGTCATGTATCGTTCGCATAACAATACGCTAAAACACCGTTCCGGCCTGCGGCCTCCACTGGACGCCCAAAGTTCCGCTTCTTTTGTGCATTTGCTTCGCAAATTGTTGCACAAAAGCAGCTCCACTTTGTGCGCCGTTTAGCTACGCGTTAAGGCATCATGGATATTCGAGCACAGATTGAGAATAAGTTTGACGGAAAGGCTTTCAAAAGACCTCTCTTTTATAGCTATGAGGGTAGTCTTCGATTTGAGCTTTCTGAATGCGGCCACTACTTGAATCAATTCCTTACCGCACACCGCAAGGGAATGGAGATTTGTAGTCAGGTTTTTGACGGAAGTGAAGATATAACAATTTGCGTAAGGATCTATGGTGGAAAAACTCTATTGTCTACCCTTTCAATTTTGAAGTCTTTGCGAGACGCGGGGCTCTATCCAGCTTCTGGCAAAGAGCACTGGACTGAATTTGATGAAGAGTGGCGAGGAGATGAAGATTACTCTGGCTCACTATGGCACTTCATAGCGTTTAAGGCACCCACTAAATGTCTTATCAATGCTTTATGGTGTGCGTTGTCGTCAGACTTTGGGTTTATTGAGCCGAGTCCAATGGCTGACATCTATTTGTTCAACCTAGATAAAGACGTTATGGTTTTCCCTTACGATGATCGAGGCATGGACATAGCAGGTCCAAACAAGCAGTTTCTGAAACAGCAATACCAACAGTTTGGCCACTATTTACTAGAATACGACAGGGAGGCTATGCATGCAGTATTTGGCTAAAAGCCTTAACAAACGGCTGCACCGGACAAATTTCTGCTGTCACCTTTTGTGCAAAAACACGCACAAAAGCCGCCATCAAAATTTTGCTCGGTGAGCCGGGCGTTAACTTTACGGAAGATCGATGCACCCTCAAGCGCCGCTTAAATTATGCTATCAGGCCCTTACAAAAAAGGGAGCAAGCTATTATCGCTGGTGGGTTATCGGTACTGTGTTACTTATTCTTGCGGCATTCGTTGGTGTTACAGCTTTTGAAATGGCTGAGTGGTTGTTGTTTTTAACTTTTAGTCTTGCTGGTGTGGCAATGATTATCGCAACGCTAAGGCTTTTCTTGGTGAAGCTCTTTGAAGAGAATGCGGATGCGATTAATCTATTCTCAAGTTATTTTCCGTCGCTGGTAGGTACCCGGAGTTTAGAGCTAGCTTGTAAGATAACAAATGCCGTTTACTACGGAGTGTTTTATTTTTGTTGTTACTTCTTGTTGGCAGCTATTTTTTTGTTCCCGCTGTCGTTAGTTGTAGAGTATGCAAAAAGTTAACAAGGCAAGTCAGCATCGCACCTTTGGTGCTGGACTCGCTAACGCTCGCCGCTGCTTGCGGCGTTATAAAGCTAGCTGAACATTTGGAGTACAAAAATGAGTCACGAAGTGGATTGTTGTAAACACGGTAAAAGGCCTGCAACTTTAATGTGTACTCATATAGCTCATGCAGCTGACACTGATAATAAAGTGGGCTTTTGTTACTCTGGACAAGATACTCAAGAATTCCCAGATGTTTGGTGCTCTGACTGTAATTCTAAATTACTGAAGTTAAACGCTTGGACAAAAGAAATGTTTGAACAGGCGTCATTCAAAGTGTTGTGTTCTCACTGCTACATTGAAATCAAAGAACAGCAGCAGAGTTAGTCGCTTTATAACAAAGCAAATTAAAAAAGGCGGACAAAAATCAGTTGGCTTTGTTCGTTCCTCACATTTTTAGCCAACTAATTTTTGCCGTTTATTTGCGGCGTTATGTGATTCTGGAGGTTTAGATTTGGGAGCTTTTCTTGGCAATGTCTGGGAATTTGCCAGTGGCAATGCAATCATTTCAGGATTGATTGTCGCCTTTATTGTTGGATGCAGTGGCATGCTCTTGACGCTTTTAAAAAGAAGGGAGGCAATCCCGAATAATCAGAAAGGTCACTCTCAAGCCTCTTCTGTCAAGTCATCTACTTCCAAACAGAGAATAGCTGAGCAGGGAGAAATTGAGGCTTCCAAAGGTTACAATGAACTCCGAGCGCACTATGACTCTCTTCCTCCGTTAGCGAGAAGTGAGTTTACCAAAAATATAATTGGATTAAAGATCAACTGGATGGGATCTTTGGAACATGCCAGTAAGGAAGGCGATATTCTGGACCTAACTTTCAAGGTCGGTGATTTCGGAAGCATATATGCGAAAGTGCCATATATTGGACATGAGTTTATGGCTTTAGCAAAAGATGGCGCAGAGTTCCAAATCGAAGGTTTCATCGAAAGCGTGTACTCCGCAGGAAATCTGGTTGTGCGTGTGACTAAGTTAAAGAGCACATGACAAAGCCAAGCACGCGACAAGCGCGTGTTGGCGGCGTTATGTTTCATAAGGAGTTTGGTGCATGTCATCAGCATTGGAAGCAATTGCAAACGAACTTAATGATGCCAAAATCCAATTTGAAATTGCTGACGAAAGAATTGAGATTCCTTTACCGAATAATTTTGATACTTTAATCATAGAAATTTGGAATGATGCAGAAGAAGATTCAGTATCACTTAAGAATGGTAGCTTTCATACGCACGGGAATATTGAAGCCCGAGAGCATGGATTACCCAACAGGATTAAGGGAATTCGCTATCTTGTAGAATCCATATTTAATGGAACTTTCAAAATGGTCCGTCGAAAGAATGAACGCCAAGAGTATGAGAATACAATTTGGGACACCTTTTCACTTGCTTTAATCGACGAAACTGATGTCTATGAGGTGGTAAGTGAAATATAACAAGCTAAATAATAAGGAAAAAAATCAGTTGGCTGTTTTCGCTCCTCAACATTTTTGCCAACAATTTTTTGCCCATTATTAGCGCGTTGCATGCTATGAAATATATCCTGCTCATTTTAATGTTTGTAGTTCAAACAGCTTTTGCTGAAGTAGATTTGGTTAAGGTCGATAAATCCGAAAGGAAAATGTACTTATTATCAGCAGGTGAGATAGTAAAAGTATATGACATTGCCCTTGGTGCAAATCCGAAAGGACATAAAGAACAAGAAGGCGATGAAAAAACGCCTGAAGGTGAATACACGCTTGATTATAAGAAAGAAAACTCATCATTCTACAGGGCTATGCACGTTAGCTATCCAAACGAAGTTGATATAGCTAATGCTGAGAAGAAAGGTGTTTCGCCAGGTGGTTTTATTATGGTTCATGGGCAGCGTAATTGGTTAGGTTGGCTCGCTCCAATTGCGCAGCGCTTCAATTGGACAAACGGCTGTATTGCCATTACAAACTCCGAAATGGATGAATTTATGGATTTGGTAAATGTCGGTACCAAAATTCAAATAGAGTGATAGGCATGTCACAAGGAATCTGATGAATCTCCTATTCATTTGTAGTGAAAATAGATTAAGAAGCCCTACTGGAGAAGAAGTATTCTCTAAATATTCTGGCGTAAATGCTATCGGTGCAGGCACAAATTCAGACGCGGAAACCACCGTTAGTGGTGATCTCATCGAATGGGCTGATGTCATCTTTGCTATGGAAAAGAGTCACAGAGACAAAGTTTCTAAAAAGTTCAAAGACCTACTTAAAGGTAAAAGGCTGGTTTGCTTGGATATACCAGACAACTATGATCGCATGCAACCAGAGTTAATAAGGCTTTTAGAAGCAAGGGTAGCCAGGCATGTCCGGTTTAATGATTGTTAAGTTTTACGGAGTTAACAATGAGAATTTTTGCGATATTAGTGAGCGCAGTAATATTAGGAGGTTGCGTCAGTGGAGCACCAAGGTTAACTGCTGAGCAGTCGGAAAAATTAAAAACAATCGAAGTTTTAAACAGCGAACAAACGACAGCTAAGCCCTATACAGTATTAAAAGAGATAAGTGCTGCTGACTGCTCTGGCGCACCCTATGGTGGCAGAGTTTGGGGCGATGCTGAAAAAGCAATTGAGGCCTTAAAAGCTAAAGCAGTAGTGTTGGATGCTGACGCAGTTATTAATACAAAATGCAGTGCCGCACCACTTGTGAACAACTGTTGGGCCGCTAAAGTATGTTCCGGCATTGCCGTAAAGTGGTAAGGCATAATAATAAAATTTCTCGCCCGCAAAAAGCCCTGGCTGCGACGACGACCCCATTGCGTTTGCGCCGCCATTACCCAGCCACGCATGCAGACTCGCAATAAGTTGCTCGCGTGGCTAGCGCGCGTTGGTGTGGTAAAAAGCAAATTTTCGTCAATTTCGGACTGAAAATGAGGACAGGTAGTTGGATATAGATTTATACGATTTCAAAGAACATATTGCTTCAGTCGAGTGGATTTATAGCCTGCCCAAAGGACTTATAACCGAAAAGATTGATATCAGGTACAGCACCGTTACTATCACCAAGTTAGAGAACGGGTACCAGATTTATGTTGGCCCAATCGACTTAGATTCAGGTGGTGATGGAATTACGGTCAACCTGGATAAAAACTTTCAGCTAAAGAATTATGAAATTGAAAGAATAGAGCCACTTCCCTTTTAACGGCCTAAAAAAATCAGTGGTAAATAATTTAAATTTTTGCCAGCTTAGACAAAATAAATAAGGAAATCATATGAAAATCTCTGCAAGAGCAGTCTTATCCGTAATCGCTGTTTCAACTGTTATTGGCTTGCAAGCATTTGTCATTTTCCAACAGCATCAAGCTAATCAATCTTTAGAAGCGAAGGTGAACCAGCTTCAAAACCAAGTTAACAACGTTAATTCAACTAATGCCAAGCTGCTTTCAAAAGTAGAGAAAATCGAGAGCGAGTTAGAAATCAAACCCAGACAACTGCTGTCAATGAATTAATGTGGCATTCGTACAACCAGGCGCTATTGTCGTTCGCTTGCGCTCACTGGGACGGAAAAACGTGGGAGGCTTCGCCGTATTCGCCCACACGGCTGCACCGAAAGGTTTTTTTTGGTTGAAAAAGGAATTCAGATGGTATTTCCGTCACTAGAAACTGAGCGGTTATTGCTCACAGAGCTTAATGTTGAAGACAAAGCTGATTTGTTCAATTTATTTTCCAATCCATCTGTCGTCGAATACTATGATTTAGATGTGTTTCGTGAACACAGTCAAGCGGTTAATTTAATTAGTCTTTTCAAACTAAGATATCATGAAAAGCAGGGTATCAGATGGGCGATCCGGTTAAAGTCATCGAGCAGATTGATAGGCACCTGCGGCTTTAATTCGTGGAGCAGCGGAATGCGAAGTGCCCTAATTGGTTATGAGTTGCATCCTGAATTTTGGCGACAGGGTTATACCGTGGAAGCAGTTCGCGCAATTATTGGTGTTGGTTTTGCTGGAACATTAGCCTGTGGAGAATTGCATCGGATTCAGGCAGATACAATACCCGGCAATATCGCCTCTGAATCATTATTACGGCGGCTTGGTTTTAAAGAAGAAGGACTTAGGCGTGAATGTGGCTATTGGAAGAATAAGTTTCATGATCTCAAATGTTTCGGTTTGCTACGTTCAGAGTTCAGCACAACATAAGCAACTTCGTCATTCGCAGCTTAGCCCTGCCCTATTCGAATCTTTAAAGGAGGAGACATGCTTAATGAATTAAAAAACTGGTGGAATTCTGTACCAAAAGCCCAGAAAACCGGGCTGATAGTGCTGGCGGCATTTTTTGTGGCAGTGCTTATCTTCAGCTTTGGGATAACTATTGGCTCATCCCTTGGCAAAGTTATCTGAAGTCGTTGTACTTTGGAACAATACATCGAAGCACGACGTAAGATATCCGGCTGACAAAAAAGTAGCCAGCACTAATACTGCCGGGCTTCTTTGGCTAAGCATCAGGTAAGAAATTGCAATGCATGTTAAAAATATTGTAGAAAGAATAGCCACTGATTTTGAAGGGGTAATACCAAAATCCAGCTGGGGTGAAACGGCCTTGTTTTATAATCCCGGCAAGCTTTTACCCAATGGCGTTTATTTTTGCACGCTAAAACAGAAAAACGGCGAGAACGATACCGCCTCTGCGCTGGATCGTGAGGACGTATACAGGCTTAGTATTGGTATCGCAGCACAACGCTACGAGCAGCTATTCGGCAGCAGGCCGAAAAGGCCAGCAAAAGGTGGGATAATTGCTACCGGGCATGATTTCACTGCTTTGGATGTACTAATGCCACATCCGGTTTATGGCTGGATGTCCTGGGTTCAGGTGCTAAACCCAAGTAAAGCAACATTTGAAAGCCTGGTGCCACTTATAGCCGAAGCGCATTCAAATGCTGTCATCAAATTTAATAAGAAAATTGCGAAGACGTAGCGGCAGCCCATTTATCATTGCTTTTTTAAGGCCTGTACCTTCCCCCATCCCATTTCAATTAGTTAAATCAATAACTGCCAACGCTGAACTTTCTAACTGCAAATTGCGCGGCTTAATCGCGCACTTTGCAGCAACAAAATATGTAACAACAATAAAACTCTTGATATACATTAAGGTTAAATAATAAACTCAGGCAACAAAACAAATTCAAAGGAAAATCTGGCAGCAACGTGCGGGTATCGATGATTTAAATAATTTTTTTAAATGTCTCACAAGGATAATAGATATGACTAAAGGAATACTAAGCCACCTATCTGCAGTAGTATTTGGCGCTGTTGCTACCTATGGATTACTCCAAGTAGGAGAAAAAGATAAAGTCTCGATAGCGGGACAAGAAACCTTTGCTTACGTTTATGAAGTATCAGACGTTTTGGCAGAGTCGGTTGCACTGAACCCAAATGCCTCTAACTCGATGGAGTTGGTTCTTAGCAGTGGACGATCGGTAAAGGTTGAACTAAATCGGTTGGAATCGGCTCCTGCGCAGGCGCCTCGTCAAGACTTAGCTTATTTTTCAGTTATTGTCGACGGAGAGAGCGGCATAATCGACTCAAACGGCACGCTGGTGATCGGTGACGTTCTTGTCGGGCTTGCGGATCTGGAACTCTATCATGATCAGTTGGCTGTTAAGTAACAAGATGTTTAACCAAGCCGTCTAAATCGACGGCCAGCACGTTGTCTCCGTTTAGCAGCGGCGTTATCTGGTTCAGAAAAGGATAATCCATGAGTTTATTTAGCGATCTCGTAAAGTGGGCTGCCGACGGTAGGGTCTACGACGTTAACGCTTAACTTTACACAGTTGGAATAACTATATGTTAAGGCTATCAATACTTTTTTTATTAACTATCATACCTGTAATGCTTGCAGCACAAGTAAGAGCTACCGAAGCTGTGACGCTCAATCAAGCCAGCAAAACGCCACTGTTCGACGGTCGCTGTGACAACGATGAATGGAAATCTGCCACTAAAATCGACTTAGCTGCAGAGATTTCTGTTTATCTGATGCACACTTCCGATTCTCTGTTTGTTTGTGCTAAGGGCAAACCGGAAGACTATACGGTTATTGATATTTACATTGAAAATGCTGAAACAGGTCAGCTGCACAATCTGCATGCTTCTGCACAGTTGGGTGAGCGGTTGCTGAAAAACAAGGAATGGAGTGCATCTGAGTTTTGGGATCTGAAAGACTGGGGGGGATTCTGGGTACCCTATGCAGGGAATGAAGATACCGAAAATGGCACTCGCACTAAGTTTCTGGAAGGATCTCATAGAGAAATCCAGATTTTACGCAGGAAATTCCTTGGTAACTCCTGGAATATGATGATTGGCGTAAGCGCCGTGTATCACGAAGGTGAGTACGGTGCTGAATTCTTTTATCCTGACGGAGCGATGGATACCGACGTATCAACCTGGAGACGCTTTGCATTTTCAAAATCTGAGTAAGGCTTTAGCAGTTTCATGGTGAGAAAAAGCCACGTGGTAATGTCTATTTTTATGCAGGTGAAGGAAGCTTGGCGAGAAAGGTTAACCCCTGCATTTGGCCATGACGAAATATTCAGAGGAATTAGATGCCAGTGCAAGGGCCATCGTCATCGCATTCAGGATGACCCTTGCACTGCTGTTTTTAAAACAGTGTGCTGGCATTATTACAGGCACAGTAAGTGTCTGGCGCGTCTTCTTACCGCTTGGCAATAATGTAAACAGCGTGGATTATGCCCGGAAAATATCCCAACAGCGTAAGCAAGATATTAAGCCAGAACTGCGGACCAATGCCAACTTGCAGAAACACCCCAAGCGGCGGTAGCAGTATAGCGAGAATAATTCGAAGAATATCCATATTGTCTCCTTGTTAGCTTATCAGTGAATTTGCGCTGAGCACTAGCAACGCTACCTGGAATAAATTTCTGATGCACCTTCCAGACGAGGTTGCAACGCTGATTCATTTCTAACGAAGGTATATTGGTTATTCCAGTCACCACGGGGCTTTTCGCCAACAATAATATGCTGCACATCAAGATCAGGTGCGTTAATCACTATCCTGTCTGATATCCGGACGGTTTGCCCGTTTAAGGGTTCATTGGTGCTGTTGAGATGAGAGACCACTATTAACCTGCGATCCTTGGCATACACCTTTTCAATCTCAAGCTCCTGCATATTGCCCTTGATTTCAGCCGCAACCACAATAGAACGTTTCGATTTTTCGCCCTCTTCACCTGGCATCTCAAGATCCATATAAGGAACTTCAACTTCTTCTTCTTCCATTACTACCACCACTTTTGGCACTGTAATGGTTTCAGTTGTGGTGCCAATATCAACACTGGCCCAGTCCACATCATATTCGGGTAACCGGCCAGAGTCGGCACTCACGTCAACATCAACACTGGGTAACTCGCCTGACTTCGTTTTGTCCACTTCACAGCCTGATAATGCTAATACCGCGACTGCAACGGCAGCTATTTTGAATTTCATAACAACTCCTTTTTATCTGTCAGTTAATCGATGATATTCCGAACATTCAGGAACTCATGCGAGGCTCAAGAAATGCCTTTAATACCAAAGCGAGCAAGAAATAAACCAACTTTTATTTATTTTAAAGTTCAACATGTTGCGGAATTGCTGGAATAATTAAACTAGAAAAAAGATGAAATATTTTCACGCAGTAATAAAGATTACACTAAACAGCTTTATATCGGTTATCAGGGGCAAAGGGGTTGGCGGGCAGCGGATTTATCCGCTGCGCAGGATATTAATTTACTACCGTTATTAATTCTGGTGTCCTAACACATTTTTTTCGCTTTTCTTGGTCGCTTTAGCCGCTTTCTTTTCTTTCGCGGTTAACAGCGGTTTCTTTTTAACGTCTTTTTTACTGTCCTGGCCTTTGCTCATTATAATCACCTGTGTTGTAAATAAGCTTTAGGTAAGGGCCGGCGGCGCCTTACGTTTAGCAGTATGGCCCTTATTACCCAAAGCGCAATAGCAGCCCTTGAATGCTGACAAACTTACCCTATGTTTAATGTATGGATATGTTTAAACAAGCCGGAGGAGAACAGAAAATGAACCCCTACCCCCTGAAAAGTATTGTGGTTGTCTTATTGGCTACTCTGTTGTTTGGTTGTGCCACCAAAGAGAAAACCGGTACTGTTGTCGGCTCTACCACCGGCGCCGCAGCCGGCGCATTAATTGACGATGGCGGTGCTGGTGGCGCGTTACTTGGCGCAGTTGTTGGTGGTCTTATCGGCCGCGAAGCTGGCGAGGAACTTGACCAGCGCGACAGACGCCAGATTAACCAGGCACTGGAATATAACCCGACCGGCCGCTCGTCGAGCTGGCAAAACCCGGATAATGGCAGAAGTTACCAGGTGACGCCAACTGAAACCTTTCAGAGCAATAACCGGCCTTGTCGTGAATTCAGAATGGATGTTGATGGCCAGCGGGACGACGTGCGCGGTACCGCCTGTCGTCGTTCAGATGGCAGCTGGGAAATAATTGATCGCAGCTCCTATTAGCCGACTAACAACCGTACTGCTTAAGCCCCGCTGATGCCGGGGCTGACATTTCACATTAGCAGCGTATTTGGCTGTTCAGGCTAACGGCTACCTGCATTCTGACCGGGCAGAGTTTGCCAGCCCTGCTCCAGCTTCGCTTTGCACACCGGGTTGCCTTCTGCCACCAGAGACTCGGCAAAAAACCACTCTTTAAATACCTGCCACTCATCGTTAATCGGGCTCTGACACTGGCCATTGGCCTGACTGGCAAACACCTCTTCAGTGCATTGAGGGGTGTCAGCCAGCTTACCGCGGTAGGCATAAGCATAAACCACCTGACAATGATTGCTGACATAAGTACGAAACACGACCAGCCAACCCTTTTGATAACGCACCAGACTAAAGCTTGGGATCCGGTGCTCGACTGCCTTGGCAATAATCTCAGGTGCCTCTGCCTGCTCCAGCAAGGTTAGCTCGCCATCCATCCGCTGGCGGATTTGAATTTTTTCACCGCGGCGCCAGGCAAAACCATCATATTCAGTGGTATCTGCCGCCTCTGTCAGTGCATTTAAGCCATCTAAATCGCGGCTGACTTCCTGGCGGATAGTCCGCTCAATCTGCTGTGCTTCAGTTAACGTTTGCATGTTATCGCAAGCGGTTAACAGCAAGCCAGTTGCAGCAATAATTAATAATCTAAACACCATTTTCACCTTTGTCAGACGAATTCACCTTATTTATCTTCTCGCCAAGCGTTAACCCTGCCCAACAGGCAGACAGCCAGAGTAGCAGTGATACTGCAACATACGCGAATGCCTGTATTGACTGGCCGGCCTGCAATAATTGCATAAACTCCAGGCTGAACACGGAAAAAGTAGTAAAGCCAGCACAGACACCGCTTAGCATAAACTGCTTTTGCCAGGCAGATACCGGCCAACGGCCATTTTCGCCGGTCAGACTGACATAGCAACCAATCCAGAACGAGCCAATAATATTAACCAGCAAGGTGGCAACGGGCAGAGCCGTGGCCGGAGTCATCAGTAATAAAGAGCAGCCAAACCGAAGCGTGGCACCCAGAGCACTGCCAAGCCCTACGGCAACATACAAACCCGGCCTTACCATATCAGCTTACCCAGCTTAAACCCGGCGAATACCAGGCTGAGACACAAGCCAAATGATAAGCCAATATTCAGCAGCGCCTGGCGGTAATGATGACTTTGCCACAAGATAAGAGTTTGCAGGCTGAATGACGAGACCGTACTGTAACTGCCGAGCAAACCGCCAGCGATAACCTGCCCCCAGCCAGTATGTTCGGGAAAAACCGCCAGCCAGGCGGCCAGCAGCCCTATCATCAACGCTGCACTGCTGTTTACCAGTAAGGTACCAAGCGGAAACTGCACGCCCCATGCTCTGGCAATAACATTGGCTATCGCAAAACGCAGCATGCCGCCCATGGCGGCTGCTACGATCGCGGAAATAAACAGTAATGGCGACAATTGAAAGATGTTGCTCAGACTTGTTACATCCTATTTATTGGATAGCGGCTCAAACATTTTAACGTATGTATCAAGCCTGTTCTTGTTTAACCCCGAACACGTCGTTGCCAGTATAGTATCAGTAAAAGCGGCAGCAGGAAAAACAGACTTCCACCACTACCTTCAGCCTGGACGGGTGGCGGTGTTGGCAGCATTACTGGTGCTGAACGCGACGCATCCAGTGGAAAGGCATCAGCATCATTGGCAACACCATCACCATCCGTGTCGTTGGTTGGATCAAATGGCGCCAGGTCTAATGCTGCACCTACGATAGCTATAGAAACCGGATTATTTATTCCGGCACTTTCAGCAGAGGCGACCACCCCGATTGGTGCGCCATTATTGCCACTGTATTTGATAATCTGATTAGTATCAGAACTACAGAGATAGACATCGCCGTTATTATCGACAGCGATGCAGCCCGGCATACCAAGCCCGCCACTACCCGCGCTGATAAATTCACCACTGTACTGACCTGAGCCGCTGAAACGGCTTACATTGCGGCTGCCGGCGTTAGTTACCAGAACACTGCCATCTGCCAGACGTGCCAGATGCTCAGGCTTATCCAATCCTCCACCCTCACCCCAAACGGTTAATTCGCTGCCCCCCCCCTCCAGGGAATAACTTAACAACTGATTGCTATCACGTCGCACCAACAGATTATCATTGGCATTTAGTGCTATTATGTCGCGATAAACAGCAACAGAATCACCAAACCTGCCGCTGAGTAGCGTTGTAGTGTCGAAAAATTGAAAATTTTCAACATATGAGGGTTCAAGACCATGCGACACATATAAGGTACTTTGAGCCTGCGTATCGCCGACTTTAAGTAAATGAGCGGGGAAATTGCTTAATAGCACAGACCTTGATAGTAAAACATCAACTGCTTTAGTATGCCTGTCTTGCCTTAACACGTCGCTGAACTGAATAAAGCCTATCTGCCCTGCCCCCAAATCAATGATATCAGAACGAAAAGAAAAGCCCCCGGCGGGCGCCTGATAAAGCGTTTCAAGCAGATCCCCTTCTGGCAAGTTAATAGCCTGAACCTTATTATTGCCAGCATTAACTACGATGAGCTGCTGTTTGCCATCAGGGCGGCGGTCAAAATCGTCTACCCCATCATTATCGTTATCATAATCAAAGTGATTGCCTGTACCGTCGTTATCAGCATCATTAAAATCCTGAAAATTTAAAGGCAATTGATCACGGTTATCCCCTACTCCATCGCCATCAGAATCAACGGATTCAGTTGGATCAAACGGCAGTGCATCCAGGGTATCAGGCACACCATCATTATCGTCATCGGGGTCGGCGTTATTGCCAATACCATCAAGATCAAAATCTGCAGTCTCCTCTGGATCATTCGGAAACGCATCGGCGTTGTCACCAGTACCATCACCGTCAGTATCGCTATCTTCCGTGGCATCAAATGGAAATACATCATCCAGATCGGTCACACCATCACCATCTGAATCAGGATCGCTTGGCAACGGCAGAATAATGTCGGCTTCTGAGACAGCAGCCCTCAAACCAGCATTAATCGACGCGTAAAAGTTGATTGTTGACGCATTGTCAGCCTGTTCGGTATCGCCACAGGCAACTCCGGCGCAATTTAGATGCGGATTAGAAAAACGATTAAGTTTATAGTTGCGGTTTATGTCGCCGGTACCAATAGAACTCATCACGGTATTAAATTTACCCTCTACCAGCAGTGCACCGGCAAATGGCAGTTTACCGACACTTACACCTTCACTGAACTGGTGGCCTGCACCAAAGTTATGGCCTATTTCGTGAGTAAAGGTGTTAACACAATTGGAGCCACCGCTAATACCGACATTACTGATATTAATCAGAATATCTGAGTCAGCTTGCGGAAATAACGCCACACCACATACCCTGCGCTCATTAATATCATGTACTCTGATCATCGATACAATGTCAGCACCATATTGCTCTCTGAGGGTTGAGACATTGCTCAGGCTGTTAGTGCCGGTAAATATGCTGTTGGGATTAAGAGCAAAGCGCAAATCGTCAAGCGCAGTAAAATTAGAGGGCTTGTTATAATCGACAAACTGACGATGGACCAGTCTTAACTGCATATTGATGTCACTGTCGACAAAAGACTGATTTGCCTTGGCAACAAGCTGATTCATCAGGGTATCGGCTAAGCCATCAGGGTACTGCTCGGCGACTTCCCTGGCATACAACATCATAATGTCGACGATAATAACCTCATCGTCATCTGCCTGCACAGTTGTTATCCGGTTATCTGGGGTGAATGATCCGGAGGATGCCGCTGGCAACACCACATCATTTTCATATGACGGCTCCAGCAGACCGGCCTGGCTTAAATTAACCAGATAGACCTGGCCATGTTGTTGCAGAATAAGGCTATGGCCTGATGCACCGACTATTTCGCCAATAGCACCCGCTTTACCCTGAGTTAATATCACCTGATGCGGTTTGCCATTTAATGAAACTGTGCCGGTAACGGTAGTATCACCATTATCATGACTGATACTTTGAGTGATCCGGACGTTCAAAGCTCTGTCAGCATGCGGTAACGTCAGACTAAAGGAATTTTTATCGCTGCTAGTCATTAACAGGCCGCTATTTTCTCCTGTCCGGGCCGCAACGTGCTGTAAATCATCCAATTGAAACTGACTGATAGCTGAAAGCGGAATATTGTGTATAGCCCTGGGTAACGTCTCAGCATGCAATTCACCCTTTGCAGCTAACGAGGATTGTAGCGGAGCCATGCAAACGGCAAGTGCCAGCGACACGGATAAGGTATTGAACAGCTTCATGAAAAGTTCTCTAGCATTAAAATATTGTTCTGACAATACCAGCTGGAAAACACTATGTAAATTTTAAATTAACAAACATCTTTATTTTATTATTGCTGTGAATTGTTTAACAACAGCAACAGCTGATTACGCTGCGGCTCGGCGTCCTGGGCATCGAACGGCAGTACGATATCGTCTTTACCATTGCCGGTGAGATCAGCCACCAGTACTTTACGGGCATCACGTGGCAGCGGTAGTTTTACCCGCTCAGAGCGGCGGCTGAATAACCGGTCGGGTTCAGGGCTGTAAAACCTAAGCTCGTCACCGCCCTCGCCGACTATCAGGCTTTTCTTGCCGCTACCGTCCAGATTAGCCAGCTCGAATAACGGCATGTCGTAACGCAGGTTGCTGATACTGACATCAATAACCGCATTCTGCTGAAAATCTGCTTTGCTGTCGTACTGGCGCTGGCCATTTAACAGATAAAAGTCGATATCCAGATTAGCACTGCCCCTGAGCAATACCCGCACTATAGTACCCACCCCAAAATGAGTGCTGGAAATATAAAAGTCTTTGCGACCATCGGCGTTAAAATCATCGATCATTACCGCTATCGGTGAGGTATCAGTCGTTATCTGAGTCTCAGGCTCAGCATTAAACTGCAAACCGGTGGCGGTTTGTTTGCCAAAATGCACCCGGAAGCTGTTGGTACGTTCCAGCGCATCGGCCAGTTGCTCACGGTTAACCACGATGTCGGCAATGCCATCGCCGTCAATATCAGTGATATCCCGTACACTGTCGATATTCTGGCCGGTATAGCTGCGCCCGGCATCGTTGCGCTGGTCAGCTTGCTGTTCAGTCGACAATGCCACCGGCCAGTTCTGAGTCACCGGTTCGGTGTTAAAGGCACCGTCAGCCAACTGATAAAAAACCTGAAATTTGCCGCCGGCAATAAACACCAGATCACGCCGGCCGTCTGAATCAACATCAGCAATATAATAGCGCCTTGGCTCATAGCTCGGGCTGTCGCGCCAACTGGTCACCAGCGCATCAATGTTCAGTGAATATTGCTTAAAGCTGCCATCGGCCTGCTGCCGGAATAAATGACTGTGATTAAAATCCGGGATCAAAAAATCGGCGCGCTCACTACCAAGTTCCAGCACAAACTCGCTGCTGCGCAAGCGGTTTTTATCCAATACCCGGTACAGCGACGGACTGCTGATTAACGGTTCAGTCTGGCCAGTTTGCGGGTAATAGGCGCTAATCCCATCCAGGGTTAAAAAAACCAGGGCCTGCCGGCTAACGGGCTTATTTTGCGTTCGGTCAGTTGCGATCAGCCTGGCCTGACTGAAATACTGAGCATTGGCAGGAATTGAAACCGGCTGTACTTTAAAATCGCCGGTTAAACTTACCAGACTTAACCAGCGTTCAAACTGACTGAAACCGGACACCGCCAGCAATTTCGCCTCTTCCAGATGCACCATATTGCCATTGGCCGGATGGCCAAGCTCTATGGTCACTTTATCAAGCTGTTTGGCAACCACAGCACTGCTGAATAACGCTAACACTAACAACCGATACATAGATAAAACCATCCCTGCATACCCTAAAAGGTGCTGTAACACTTTGCTAAGCGGCCGGCGAACGAGGCCACTATTGTAATTAAGAGCAATACAGCGTGCACAACAGACCGGATCAATCTGATAACGCGGTGCTGATGGCAGTTGCTGGCAGCGGTGACTGACGCAGCCGCTCCACTTCGCCCGATGTCAGCATTAACTGCCATTGCTGTTGTAACTGTGACAATAACGCCTGATTAACCGACTGCCGGCTGAAGGCAAAATATACCGGGTTTTCATGAATAACAAAAAGTTTGCGGTACTGGCTTTTCAGATCATCCCGTTTTAACAGTTCATCGACAATAGCTTCATCCTCAAGCGATGCCACTACCCGGCCTGATACCAGCATTGCCAGCTTTTGCTGATTACCTGAGGCGGCAAACAGCCTGGCCTGAATTGCCGGGTTATCCTGCAGCAACTGTTGCCATGTCGGCCCATAATAGGCCCCTTCAGCAACAGAAATTGCGCCGTCAAGCGCCAGTAGTTGCTCAAGACTTGTTACAGAATCAGCGACACTTTGCGAGGCAATGACCACCATCCGCTCGGTATGATGCGGCCCGACAAAATAACTGTAACTGGTTCGCTCAGCCGTTTCTGACATGCCCACCATCACATCAAGCGTACCCTGCTCCAGCATTTTGATAGCCCGGCCCGCTGGCAGCGCCACTGGCTGCACCTTGCAGTTCACTTTTGCTGCCAGGCTGTCCAGCATCGCATAAAACTGCTGGGACACCTGAGTGTTATTATGCGAGCCGGCGGCAGCATGCTGGCGCTCTGACTCCACCCGCACCGTAAACTGACAGGGTGACAGCGGCTCAGCCGCTAATCTGTTACTCACTGGCAGCATTACGAGCAGTAAACCTGACAAAACCTGTAACTTCTTAAATAGCATTTACTCTGGTCTCTGTTAAGCCGTACTCCAGACATCTAAGCCTGTTACCTGACTAACTATAACGCGAAATAAGCTGAAAGCGCTTGAAAAAAAACATATTCATCAAGCCCTGCCCGGTACAGCGGTTTAGGTTGGGCGGCCCACTGCACCACCACCAGCTTAGTGTCGGGGTCAACAAATACATACTGGCCAAAAATACCCTCGGCCGCATAACTGTTGCCATGCATTGGCCACAACATATATCCGTAGTTAACCGTCTTGCCACCAACTATCTGGCGAGTACTGGCCGCTTGCATCCAGCCCTCTGGCAATACCCGCCGGGGTTTGTTATCGACAGTAATTACGCCGTCATTGAGCATAAATAAGCCAATACGGCCATAATCGCGCAATGTCGCCGACAAGCCACTGCCCCCGACTTCCAGGCCGCGTTGCGATTGCAGCCACCAGCTGGCATCACTTTCCATACCAAGCGGCGCCCAGATTTTTTCAGATAAATAGTCCGCCACCGGCTTGCCGGTCGCCGCCCTTACCAGCGCCCCGGCGACCTGGGTTTCGCCGGTACTGTAATTCCAGACACTGCCCGGCGCAGCCGCTCGGGGCAGTGAGGCCATTAAATCCAGCACCGCACCGGGCTTGCCACTAATTTGTGCTTCGAGCATCCGCCGCCGGTCCGACGCCGGATTAGTATAGGTTTCATTCCAGGCCACGCCCGAGCTCATTTGCAGTAGCTGCCGCACCGTGACGCCATCATAGGCTGTACCGTGAAATCGGGGTAAATAATCAACAATGTTATCGTCGATGCTTTTAATATGGCCGTCATGGATGGCGGCGCCAATCAGCATTGCGGTTATTGATTTCACCACCGACATCGACATCCAGCGGGTTTGTTCGTTATTACCCAGCAGGTATTTTTCAAACTTAATTTCACCGTTGTAAATAATCAGCATGCCGCTAACCCGGTTCATCGCCAGCACATCGTATAAATCATAAGTCTGATCAGCAACGGTATAGCTAAACTCTTGCAACGGCTTGTCGCTGACCGGTAACGCGCTAACTCTGTCGCCCCGCGCCACCGTGCGGGTAGGAAATAAGCGGCCGATATTGCGAAAGGTGTTTACCTGAAGATCCGGATACAGCTTGCCATCATACACCTGACGCACCGTGCCGATGGTTTCATTGGCATGAGGATAAGCTGATTCGGCGTTGGTTGTTGTTTCTGCAGAGATTTCATTCCAGCTAAAGACCAGCAAAGTAGCTAAAGTGGTAATTTTCAAAAGTCGGGATACAGACATTTAGCGATACTCCTTGTTATGCGTTGTTCATAATGGCTCCAAAGCCGGAGAACCTTTACCACTTGCTCCTGTTCGAGCACCTGATAAACCAAACGATGCTGAATGTTGATTCAACATGAAAACCGGCAAGGTCGCCAATCAGCTTTAATGTCACCATTCCAAATCCTTTGCACAGTCATCCAAAGGAGTATTTATTCCTTCACGAATAGACGCCCGCAAACCGGGTGCAGATAGCAGATAAAGCGTTTCCTGTACTGCCGACCAATCTTCTTCAGAAATAAGTACGGCGTTGTTGCGTTTGCCCATAATGACGATGGGCTGGTGCGACCCGGCAGTTTCATCAATCAGCCGGAAAAAATTACGACGCGCTTCATTTGCTGTAATTCCAGTCATCTCGCCTCCTAAATTGCTACTTTATGGCCGGTACTTTCAGAGAACAGCCAACAACTCCGCCGTTAAATTTTATTTGGTCGATACAAAGCAGTACCGAGGATCAGCACAAAGCAGCTAAGCACAAAGGCTTTATTTATAAACCAGTTGGTGCGCCAGATGCTCCAGTCCGGTTCGGCCAGAAAACGAGCAAACAGCGTGCAGATAATGATAATTTCTATAACGGCCATACCAATGGCCAGCACGCGAGCGTATCTTGGACGGGCTAACAGTGCCCAGCCCAGCCAGATATGGGCTATCGGCCATAAATCCCAGTAAATATAACGCGTTAACGGCTCATTATTGGCAATTGAATAGCCTATTGGGAAAAAATATTTTATAAACAGCGTCCACGCCGCCAGGATAAACAGCAAATGGGCCAGAAAAATAATCCAGTTACTCAGCACGCTATTGGCAGGTTGCTGTTTTGTCTGTGCTAAAGGGTTGTGCTGATGATCCATGGCAATAACTTTTTTAGTCATCCTTAAAAAATAAGTCTGATAAGCGTAGAACAATTGGCGGATATTAAACATAAAAAAGGCCAGCGAAGTGCTGGCCATATAAACTAAGTTAATAGCAGTGCTAATTAGCGCGCATTAGTACTTTCAAAAATTTTATCAGCTGATGCCGCGACAAAACCGCTGTACAGCATGCCACAGCTTAACGGGTAGCGGCGGGCAAATTCGTAAAAACAACTTGGAATAGTGGCTACCGTGTCGCTGAACTGCACCTGATGTAAGTCAGCCAGGGTGGATGACTGCTCCAGATACACCTCAGGCGTGCCTTTAATTTCGCCACCGGAGGTATTCAGTAAAAAGCCGGCTTGTTTCAGCTCGGTATTTACCTGCTGTAAGCTGTCGAAACTGGCCAGCTCGTTTACGCTGACGGTAAAATGGTTGGCACGGTAGCCCCAGGCGGCAACCCAGGCGGCGTATTCACTTTCTTCCAGCAGTTTTTCATACGTAGCCTGGCTTACCTGCCAGTGGGTGCCACTGTATAAAAAGTTATCTGCCGTTACCGCATCGGCCGGAATTTGCGCAACCAGCCCGGTAATAGTGTCACGTAAAAAAGCCGAGCATTTATCTAACAGTAATTCCGAGATAAACACTTTAGGCTGATTGCGATCCGGGTGCTCAAAATGTTTGGCGTACAGCTTTTTCGCTTCAAAGTGATACTCACCACATTCTTCGTAACCCAATGCCAGAAAATGTGCTGCCAGTTTGTCCAGGCCTACTTTTTCCAAATTAAAGGTACGCAGGGCGATATGGTCGTTTATTACATCATCCTGTTGTGACGAGCCCAGCAGCTGGTGCACTTTTTTGGCCGACGGCGTTACCGCTACATAGTCTTGCCATAAGTTGGCGAACAGGGCATTTACATCAGTGTGCATATCTACTCCGGTTTAGGTCTAATCACAATGTTTAAAACGTTAATTTAAAAGGTTTGTTTTATGGCGCGCAGTATATCAAAACGCCGGCCACTCAGGCCTGATCCAGATTAATAAACCGCGCCATTTCGCCGTCGCTGAGCTGCAGAACTTCTGCCAGCGCCGGGCTGATAACTAATGTTTGGCTATGCTCATCAAAACGGGCGGTTTTACCAAAGCTGGCCCTAAAATCCTGTACAGCGGTATTGGCCACCGCCAGGGTGTATTCACCCTGCGCCTGCTCCGCGCTCGCAGCCACTTTTACCGGCACTTTTCTGCTGGCAGCAACGGATTTAATCTGATGCAGTGGTGCTTCGACGGTTGGACCGGCGTCAAACAAATCAATATAACCGCGATGGCTGAAGCCTTCTTTTTCCAGCATCCGCAGCGCCGGTTTGGTGTTTTCATGCACTTGACCAATCACCGCCTGAGCACTTTCTGGCAGCAAGCCAACATAAATAGGATGGCGCGGCATCAGTTCGGCAATAAAGGCTTTTTTACCAACGCCAATCAGCTGGTCGGCCTTTGGAAAATCAATGGTTAAAAACAGCTTTTGCAGCCAGTTCCAGAACGGCGGCTGGCCGTCTTTATCAGCAGCACCGCGCATTTCCGCGATAACTTTGCTGGCAAAACGGTGTGGGTGCTCGGCCATAAATAAAAACCGCACCTTGGATAAAAACCGCCCGGCATGGTTGCGCCGGTAGCTTTCCCGCAAAAACAAGGTACAAATTTCTGAAGCGCCGGTGTAATCGTTACACAGGGTCAGGGTTGTCAGCTGGTTCATCACGTTCAGCTCAGCACTGTGATGAATAACCGTGTTTTGCTGAAAGTGATAAAGCGGAGTTTGCAGGCCTACCGCTGCTTCGATGCCGGTGGTACCAACAATTTCGCCGCTATCGGTATCTTCCAGCACAAACAAATAACCCTGATCGCCAGCTTCAGTAACGTCGGCGTTAAAGCTCTGCTCGGCATGTTTAATTTTCTGATTTAAGCGGCCATCGTGCACCGGCAATGAGGTAAAGCCATGGCCGGATTCTATAGCAATTTGCTTTAATGCCGCAAAATCAGCGGAGGTAATAGGCCTGATAACCAGCATAATTTACGCCTGCTTTGCCGGTGTTGCGGCCACAACCTGAGCAATCGCCTGCTCAAATCGGGCCATGCCGGCAATTATGTCGGCATCCGGAATAACTAACGACGGTGCAAAACGCACTACATTCATGCCGGCAACCAGGGTCATGACCCCATGCTCAGCACCGGCCAGCATTATTTCCCGGGCTTTACCGGCATAATCGGCTGTTAATACCGCACCAATTAATAAGCCCATACCACGCACTTCACTAAATATATGGTACTTATCGTTAATCCGCTGTAATTCCTGTTTAAACAGCGCAGCTTTGCTATGCACGCCGTTAAGTACTGCAGGTGTATTGACGGTATCTACTGCTGCCAGAGCCACGGCACAGGCCAGTGGGTTACCACCGTAGGTAGAACCATGCGTGCCCACCACTAAGTGTTTGGCTATGTCGGTGGTGGTTAACATGGCGCCAATCGGGAAGCCACCACCGAGCGCTTTAGCTGTGGTTAAAATATCAGGTGTTACGCCATAAGCCATATAAGCATACAGTTCGCCGGTGCGGCCGACGCCGGTTTGCACTTCATCAAAAATCAGCAGCGCATTGTGCTTATCGCACAGCTCACGCACGCCTTTAATAAACTCATTAGTGGCAGGTACGACACCGCCCTCGCCCTGCATTGGCTCGACCATTACCGCACAGGTATTGGCATTGATTAATGCTTTTAAGCTGTCCAGGTTATTAAATTCCGCGTGGGTAATGCCCTCAGGCTTAGGGCCAAAACCATCTGAATAGGCTGGCTGACCGCCAACGGTGACGGTAAAGAAGGTACGGCCGTGGAAACCCTGCTTAAAAGAGATGATCTGATCTTTATGCTCGCCATATTTGTCTTTAGCATAACGACGGGCCAGCTTTAATGCCGCTTCGTTCGCTTCGGCGCCCGAGTTGGCAAAATAGACTTTTTCCGCAAAGGTATTATCAACCAGCGCTTTGGCCAGCAACAATGCCGGCTCGTTGGTTAAAACGTTTGATAAATGCCACAGTTTGTCGGCCTGCTCTTTTAACGCAGTGACTAAGGCCGGATGACAATGCCCCAGACAGTTAACGGCAATACCACCAGCAAAATCGATATATTCTTTACCGGCCTGATCCCATAACTTAGAACCCTGGCCTTTTACCGGAATAATCTGCGCCGGCGCATAGTTAGGCACCATCACTTCATCAAACAAACTTCTGCTTACTACCATTTTTTAACCTCTGTCAGCTAAGGCCCCGTTATTGTCATTCGTTGGTTGGGGCTGAAACAATGCCACTATTATATTGGCGGCCCTCGACAATGTGCAGTATCATTATTAACAATTTAACAGGTAAACACGTCATTTTGACGGAAGGATTTAGCAAAATGCCAGAAAACCCCCTTAAAAGTGGTAGCAGAAGCAGCATTAGTAAAGAAGATGAAAAGTTATTGGCGGTATTACAACACAATGCCCGGGCCAGCATTTCTGATCTGGCCCGGCAGCTCAGCGTATCGCGCTCGACGGTGCAAACCCGTTTGCAGAAACTGGAATTAAGCGGGGTGATTAAAGGCTACACTGTCGAGTATGGTGATGCCTATCTGGCCACGCTGGTTGCAGCGCATGTCAGTATTAAAGTGCGCCAGAAACTAACCGCCCGCACCAATATAGAGCTAAAACAAATACCCCAGGTGGCGGCACTGTATGCTATCAGTGGCGAATACGACTTAATTGCCATAGTACAGGCGCAAAATACCGAGCAGCTCAGTCATATTCTGGACGATATCGGTAACCTGGAGGGGGTTGAGCGCACCACGTCGTCGGTTATTCTGGAAACCAAGTTCAAGCGCTAAGGAGCCACTTCATGTCAACGTTGCAAACTCAGGTCAGCCTGCGCGAGGCCTTTTTATACTGGCTGAAGCTGGGTTTTATCAGCTTTGGTGGCCCGGCCGGTCAGCTGACCATGATGCATCAGGAGCTGGTGGAAAAGCGCCGCTGGCTCTCTGAGCAACGGTTTTTGCACGCACTGAATTACACCATGTTGCTACCCGGGCCGGAAGCACAGCAACTGGCGACTTATATCGGCTGGCTGCTGCATGGTAAACACGGCGCTTTTATCGCAGGGGGTCTGTTTATTCTACCCTCATTCTTTATTTTGTCGTTACTGGCCTGGTTGTATCTGGCGCATGGCGATGTAGCGCTGCTGCAAGGGGTGCTGTATGGCATTAAACCGGCTGTTACTGCCATTGTACTGTTTGCAGCCTGGCGGCTGGCCAAGAAAACCCTGCACAGCCCCGCTCTGATGCTGCTGGCACTGTTGGCCTTAGTGGCCATTGCCGGCTTTGATTTGCCCTTTCCGCTGATTATTTTAACTGCTGCGCTTACAGGGTGGATTTTGCTGAAGTGGTTTCCAGCCCAGCTTAACGCGCCATCGACTCAACACCTGACAACAGCGCATGCAGCCAATGCAACACAAACTGCCGCTGTTATTAATGACGACAGTGCATCGCCTGCAGCACAGCGCTTTAGCTGGCGCAAACTGATCATTGCAGTAGCGACCGGCGTTGTTTTCTGGCTGGTGGCAATTGGCCTGCTTACCGCGGTTTATGGCTGGCACAGCACCCAAACCCAACTGGCCTGGTTCTTTACTAAGGCTGCGCTGCTGACCTTTGGTGGTGCCTATGCGGTATTGCCCTATGTGTATCAGGCTGCAGTAGAGCAATACCAGTGGCTTACTGCACTGCAAATGATAGATGGCCTGGCGCTGGGTGAAAGTACGCCGGGGCCACTGATTATGGTTGTCACCTTTGTCGGCTTTGTCGCGGGCTGGAGTCAGCAATTATTTGGCCCCGACAGCCTGGTGCAGGCCGGATTTATCGCCGCAGCTATCGTCACCTTTTTTACTTTTCTGCCATCGTTTTTATTTATTATTGCCGGCGCGCCGCTGGTCGAAGCCAGCCGGCAGCAAGCCGCGTTTACCGGGCCGCTGATGGCGATTACCGCCGCTGTAGTTGGTGTTATTGTTAATCTGGCGCTGTTTTTTGGCTATCACGTGCTGTGGCCGGAGGGCTTCAGTGCCCGGTTTGATATGACCGCCTCAGTATTAGGTCTGCTCGCCGGCCTGGCATTATTTAAATTTAAGCAAAGTATTCTGCGGGTGCTGGCAGCCGCGGCCATCGCCGGCATGCTGCTTAGCCTGCTTTAATCGCGGAGCAAGGTAACCGTTGGCTGACGCTTTTGCTGCCACAGTGTTGGCACTCCTTTCAGATAGTCAATCATTGCCGCCGCCGCCACTTTGCAGTCGTTGCCTGCCACCTTACACGGCAGGCCATCAGCTTGTTGGTAATGCGACACAAACGCCTGCTGGCCACTGCTATCGGTAATAGCTTCTACCCGGTTAACCGGGTAAATGGCCAGTTGCTGCTGCTCAATAATGACGTCAATCCGATCTGTGCTTTTTTGCTGTACCTGTTGCAGCCGTTGCCAGCCATCGTTGCCATTGGCCAGGTAACTGGTGGTGGCCAGGCTGTAGTTGGCTTCGGGCTCAATATCCTGCCAGCGCTCGCCATTACGCCATTGCAACTGCTCAAGCACTGCCTTGTCGTTGGCGTTCTCGCGGGCGATATAGCGCAGATGGCTGCTATACGGAAACTTTCCGGCATGAGCCCCCTCTGGCAAGGTGGCACTGATCACCTGCTGCAGTAATTCAGCAAGCTCAGCGCCGGTTAGCGTCAGAATACTCAGCGGGGTATCAAAGGGTAAAACTTCCAGGCGGATATGGCCTTCATAAATGGCGCCTGCTGCCAGATCTGCGCGGATATTACCGGCACCTATTAAGGTGAAATCAACCTGACGGCCGGTTTTAGCCCGCACCGCCGGCTGGTTCAGCCAGTAATGCATCGCATCGGTAATATGACCGGCCAGCACCGAACCATGCTGATCGCTACCACCAGTACCCGGCAACCGGACATGCGGTATAGTGTGCTCAGTAACACTGATTTGCTCTCCATACGCCTTTTTTACTGCCGGCAGGTAGACATCATTTAATACCTGACGAATTTCCGGATGCTCTGCAGTAATCGCCGTATGTTTTAGCTGGCTAATATAACTTTCAGTTTTAGCCTGCGCATCTTCAGCGATTCTGCTATCTTCCGTGCGCAGCGCCAGCTGAAAGTAATCCCGGCTGGCCAGTAAGGTATTTTCACCGTCGCACTGGCGCAACCGGCCAGCATTATCAAATTGCAGAGTGGCCGCGCCCACTGCCTGGGCAAACTGGCCGGCCTGAACAATGCATGTCTGGCCAGCGCCGTCCGGATTAGCAATAAGCTCAGCATAAGGCGGCTGTTGCCCCAGATACCAGTGCCTGAAATCACCCAGCAGACTATGGGAATGGCCGCCGACAATCACATCAATACCATTAACCTGCTGCGCCAGGGTTAAATCGCGCTGATGCCCCAGGTGGGTTAAGGCAATAATATGGTTAATGCCCTGCGTCTGCAGATCATCCACTGTTGCCTGAGCTGAAGCCACTTCAGCAGCAAATACCAGCTCGCCGGTGCCCGGCACCATGCTGCGCATATCTTCCAATGCCAAACCAAATACCGCCAGCACGGTTTTCCCGCCGGCTTCGCCAATGCTACCAACCGGAACAAGTTTGGCACCATCAACCACAAATAGCTGATAGCTTTTTAAGTTACTGACAGCTGCTAACGCCGGCTCGGGCCGGGTGTCGACATTGGCGGCCAGCAGCGGAAAATTAATATTGGCTGCAAAATCAGCAAGCTTGGCCAGGCCGATATCAAATTCGTGGTTGCCTAGCGCCATCGCATCCAGGCCCATCCGGTTTAAAATATCGATATTGATTTTCTGTTCAAACAACTCGAAATAAGCACTGCCTTTAAAAGCATCGCCACCGTGCAAAAATAATGACGCAACGCCACTGGCTGTTGCCGCGGCCTGTAACTGCTGTGCTTTACTCAGCAGCCGTGGATGGCCGCCAATAAAAGTGTATAGCGGTTTGCCGTCGGGGCCTTGAACGCTGGCCGGGGTCGGATCAAACTGAGAATGGGTGTCGTTGATATGAACCAGGGTAAGGCGTAAGCCACTATTCTGACTGGCGCTGGTTTTAGCGGCATTCTGGCTGACGCATCCCGCAGTTACACCGGCAACTGACAATGCCAACACCAGCACCGCAACACGTTGGGAAAACAACATAAACAGGTCCGTTTTGCAAAAACTGATAATGGCGCTTACCTTAAGCACAAATACCCGCAAGCTCAAGCAAAAAAAGACAGCTGCCTTTAATGCCAGGCCACCTGACTGCGGCCTTGCTGTTTCGCGCGGTACAGGGCTTCATCAGCCCGTTCAAATAAACTGCGGAAACTGTCACCCTGCTGCAGCGAGGCAACGCCAAAACTGGCAGATACTGTTAACTGCTCTGCCAATTCAATCTGTTGAAAACGTTCAATGATCCGATTGCCGATGGCTACCACGGCCTCTTTGCGGGTATTGGGTAGAATGACCACAAATTCATCACCGCCATAACGGCCAATAACATCGGCTGGTCTGAGTATTTGCTGGGCCTGCTGACAAGCCTGCAGCAGCACCTGATCACCGGTACTGTGGCCATAATTGTCGTTAATTTGCTTAAAATGATCGATATCAAACACCATCAGACACAGTGGCTCGCTCTGCTGCAAACTGCGACTGATTTCCAGTTCAGCGCGCTGCTGCAGGTAGTCGCGCGAGGCGACCCGGGTAAGGCTGTCAGTCGAGGCCACTAACCGAAGCTGACTATTCGAGGCCATCAGCGCAGGCACTGCCAGCCCGAATAAGGCATTAGCCGCTATTACGTTAATCGCAAACTGATACACCATCACATAATCCATCAGTGCCAATAAATTCACCAATAAAGCAATGGCAAAGCTGCTGAGGGCAACACTTAAGGTGGTATAAAAAGCGGATTCCGTGCAGGCAATCCACATATGTGGGATCACCAGAAAAAATATAGCGAAGGCGCTTTCGGGCGTATCAGCGTAGTTGGCCAGCAACATGGCCAGGCACAGCAACACCAGGTTCAACACTAATTTATAAACATAGAAACGGCTGGCAATGCGCTGAGCCGGCCCGACAAACTGGCTGAGTGATATACCAGTTGACGGGTAAAGGGTACTTATCACAGCAGCAAATAACGGGGCTAACACGATTACCCCGGCCATATCACCCACCCAGAACGGTAACCAGGTTGCACTGATCGCGCTAACAGGCATCATACCGGCAACCACTAACGCGACGATAACACTGAAGGTGGTAACAAGGGCACTGCCGGCCGCCAGTAAAATAAAACCGATAACAAACAATGGCAGAGTACATTGTGAAGCGTTAGCCAGTTTACGCAACAACTGGCTGCCCAGATAATAGGGTAAAATATGGCCCAGGCCGAACAGCAGCCCGCCCTGCAATGTCTGCCAGTTGTTAAGTTGCAACTGATAATAATGGACAGCCCAGAAGGTAATACAGACGCACGCCACTACCAGCACAGGAATAATCCGCAGGCCGATAATATACAGTGCAGCAAAAGTTAAGCCGGCAGCAGGAAACCAGACACTGGCGTGTTCGGTGTACTCTACCAGTAGCCCGAGCATCCATACCATGAGCCACAGAATACACAACAAACTGTGACGCAGCAGCACTGAACCGGAGAGCCCCTGCCAAAAGGCGGGCACATTATTGGCTTGGTAAGGCATAAGCAAATTATTGTTATAGTTTTACCAAAGCTTACTGCGCTTTACAGCGCGGCGCGAATTTTTTCTGCAATTGCCTCGATTTTTTTCATATCACCTTTTTCGGCGCCATGGCGCTTTAGTTCGGTCAGGTGAGCCGGGATTAGGTGGAAATGTAAATGTGGCACCGATTGACCGGCACCTTCACCGTTTAATTGCATCAGCACCACGCCCTCGACGCCCAGCTCAGATTTTTGCGCTGCCATCACTTTCTGTACCGTGGTCATGGTATGGGTAAGCTTGTCTGCCGGGATATCCAGCAACGTCGTCGCGTCATATTTGGGGATCACCAGGGCATGGCCATCAGCCTGCGGCATAATGTCCATAAAGGCCAGAGTGTAGTCGTCTTCAAACAATTTAATACTGGGTATTTCACCACGCAGAATTTTGGCAAAAATATTATTGGTATCGTAGCTCATGCAATGCTCCTTGTTGCGGGCTGAACCGGCTGGCGATTCAGCAATATTCGGTTAATTATGCCAGTAACGAACGCAAAAAGACCAGATTACGGTATATGAATACAAATAAAACGCGGGCTGGAACCCCGTTTTGGTCGCCACAGAGTGTCTGAGCGAGCGCTCAAGCGCGAACGAGTTGCTGTGGCGAGCCAAGGCGGGTGTTGCAGCAAAGCGTTTTAACTAACTATATATTTTGCGTGAAACTGAATATGCTGCTCAATAAAACTGGCGATAAAGTAATAGCTGTGATCATAACCCTCTTGCAGCCGGATTTGCACATTTGCGCCGCTTTGTTCCGCTGCTTTTTTTAAGCTGTCTGTCTGCAATTGCTGCGGATAAAAATTATCCAGCGTACCCTGATCAACCAGAATAGGTATGGCTTTCTGGGTCTTCGCTAACAGCACAGAGGCGTCGTAATGTACCCACTGGCTTTTATCATCGCCTAAATAGCCACTAAAAGCTTTGATACCCCAGGGGCTATTGACAGGATTACAAATTGGCGAGAATGCTGATATTGAGCGGTAGCGCTCAGGGTTTCGCAAGCCAATAACCAGCGCCCCATGGCCCCCCATCGAATGACCACTGATAGCGCGTACAGCTGACAGTGGCAGTTCGGCTTCAACCAGCGCCGGCAGCTCACTGACGATATAGTCATACATCTGGTAGTGCTTGCTAAAAGGTTCGCGGGTGGCATTAACGTAAAAACCGGCGCCTAAGCCAAAATCGTAAGCGCCTTCATCGTCATCCGGTACACCCTCGCCCCGCGGGCTGGTATCGGGAATAATCAGGGCTATACCCAGCTCTGCTGCTGCCCGCTGGGCGCCTGCTTTAGCTGAAAAATTTTCATCGTTGCAAGTCAGCCCCGACAGCCAGTACAGCGCCGGTACTTTGCCGGATTGTGCCTGGGGCGGCAGAAATACCGAAAACTGCATTTCGCAGTGGGTTACCGCTGACTGATGAGTAAACCGGATTTGTTTACCGCCAAAGCAAAGTTGTTCACTTTGCTTAACTAAATCTATTTGAGGCATGAAGATACCACCTTAATTGAATAGGATGGATTAGAACCCCGTTCTGGTTGCCACAGAGTGTCTGAGCGAGCGCGCAAGCGCGAACGAGTTGCTGTGGCAAGCCAGGGCGGGCGTTGTAATACGTCCTACCTAAGATCAACTTAAAAGTGAATTACAGTCCGGATCGACTTACCTTCGTGCATTAAATCAAAGGCCTCGTTAATCCGCTCCAATGGCATAGTATGGGTAATAAAAGTATCCAGCTCAAATTCGCCATTTAAATAACGCTCAACATAATCCGGCAATTCGCTGCGACCTTTTACCCCGCCAAAGGCCGTACCGCGCCATACCCTGCCTGTTACCAACTGAAATGGCCGGGTTGAAATTTCCTGCCCGGCCCCCGCCACACCAATAATAACCGACTCGCCCCAGCCTTTATGACAGCACTCGAGCGCAGAGCGCATCACGTTAACATTACCAATACATTCAAACGAGAAATCGACACCGCCGTCAGTCATCTCAACGATAACCTCCTGAATAGGCTTATCGAACTTCTTCGGGTTAACCACGTCAGTGGCGCCGAGTTTTTTGGCAATATCAAATTTATCTTCATTAATATCAATCGCAATAATCCGGCCGGCCTTAGCCATAACCGCGCCAATAATCGCGGATAAACCAATACCACCGAGCCCGAACACCGCTACCGTATCGCCAGCCTGTACTTTGGCCGTATTCATTACCGCGCCCATGCCGGTAGTCACACCACAGCCGAGCAGACAGACTTTTTCTAACGGCGCTTCTTTATTAATTTTCGCCAGCGAGATTTCCGGTAGTACCGTGTACTCAGAAAAGGTTGAGGTGCCCATATAGTGATAAATTGGCTTACCGTCTTTGGTGAAACGGGTAGTACCATCCGGCATCAGGCCCTTACCCTGGGTGGCCCGTATTGCCTGGCACAAATTGGTTTTACCTGATAAGCAGAACTTACATTTGCCGCATTCCGGGGTATACAGCGGAATAACATGATCGCCGACCACCACTGAGGTAACGCCCTCGCCCACCGCTTCAACAATACCACCGCCTTCGTGGCCTAAAATAGCCGGAAAAATACCTTCAGGGTCTTCGCCTGACAACGTAAAAGCATCGGTATGGCAGACGCCGGTCGCGATAATTTTTACCAGCACTTCGCCTTTTTGGGGTGGCATCAAATCCACTTCTTCAATCGACAATGGCTGGCCTGGGCCCCAGGCGACGGCAGCACGGGTTTTGATCATATTCATAAGGTATCCTTTAACTACTTGGCGATTTTTATATTAATAATGACAACTATAACGCGTTTTTGATTTTTTCCATATCAGCACCAATGAGCTACAATGCAAATCAGTTTTTCATATTTGTAATAGTTGGTCAGTACGCAGCTTGCGTTGCAACGCCCGCCCTGGCTTGCCACAGCAACTCACTCGCGCTGGCACGCTCGCTCAGACACTCTGTGGCAACCAAAACGGGGTTCCAACCGCTGCTTTAATCTGGCGTAATAAGCAGCCTTTCTTCGCCGAAGCACATTTAGAAAAGGCAGGTTTATTTGAAACATTGGACCGGGATTAGTGAGTTTGTTGCAGTAGCCGAACAGCAGAGTTTTACCAAAGCCGCGAAGCAGCTGGATATTTCGGTGGCACAGGTTAGCCGTAATATTGCTGAACTGGAAGCAAGCCTTGCAATTAAATTGCTGTATCGCAGTACCCGCAGCGTCAGCTTAACCGAAGAAGGTACTCTGTATTTACAGCATTGCCGCCATCTGGTCAGTAGCCTGGAAGAAGCCAACCGTACCCTGGCCAATTTAAAGGCCACCCCTCGCGGTTTAATCAAACTTACTGCCCCGGTATTTTATGGGGAAACCCGCCTGGCACCGCTGTTACATGAATTTCTGCAGCAATACCCGGAAACAGAACTGGATTTACAGCTGTCTAATAACAAGCTCGACTTAGTTCAGGGTGGCTTTGACTTAGCTATCCGCCTGGGAACGCTGGAAAGCTCCAGCCTGATAGCCCGCAAGCTGGCCAGCCGTACCCAGTATGTGGTGGCCTCGCCCGCTTATCTGGCAAAACACGGCACACCGGTCACGATTAACGATCTGCCCCGCCATCACTGCTTAACCGGCACAGTTGCGCAGTGGCGGTTTGTCGAGCATGGTAAAGTCATCCAGTTTAAACCCCAGGGCAGAATTGTCTGTAACAGTGGTGTGGCCCTGCTGGACGCGGCTGAAAAAGGGTTGGGACTGGTCCAGTTACCTGATTATTACGTTAGTGAAAAACTGCGAAGTGGTGACTTGCTGGCGGTGCTGAACGAGTTACGCCAACCAGATGATGGCATTTGGGCTATATACCCGCAAAACCGCCATTTATCCGCCAAAGTGCGGGTACTGGTCGACTTTCTTGCTGCTAAACTGGGTTAACACCTATGCTGCAGCATCTATGCTTGTTGGTGTTGGCCTGGCATGTTAGCGTTTTCGGCATACTCCATTTTATTCAGAACCTGTGAGGTAAGCTTCCGATGACAACCCTGAAAATTGACTTAGTTTCTGATATTGCCTGTCCCTGGTGTGCCATTGGCTATGCCCGGTTGCAGCAGGCGCTCAGTTCATTGCCTGAGCTGAATACTGAGCTTGAGTGGCACGCTTTTGAACTGAACCCGGATAAAAATGCCCCCAAGGAGCCTATTTTGCCGGCGCTAAGCCGCAAATATGGCCGTTCAGAGCAAGAAATGCGTGAGGCGCAGGCCAATATGATGAATATTGCCGCTGAGCTTGGCCTTAACTTTACTAAGATGCAGCAACGTTTTACCTGTAATACCTTTGATGCCCACCGGCTGGTGAAGTGGGCGGCAACCCAAAATAAAGCGACAGAGATGAAACTGGCCCTGTTTGATGCCTATTTTGGCGAAGCAAAAGATGTGTCTGATCCGGCCGTGTTAGCCGGGTGCGCTGAGCAGGCTGGTCTGGATAAAACAGAAGCCAGCCGTATTCTGACAAGCGATGACTATGCCAATGATGTCAGCGAAGATATTGCTAACTTCCAGCAAGCCGGTATTTCATCGGTACCGGCTTTTATTATTAATAATAAATACCTGATTTCCGGTGCCCAGGAGCCAGCCCAACTGGCGCAGGCGCTGCAGCAGATCGCCAGCGAAAGCCAGTAAAAGTGTTAAAGCGCTTGCGCTGAACATACTACTGCAACGATTCAACTAACAGCGCTACGCCCTGGCCGCCGCCAATACACATGGTCAGCAGACCATAACGACCCTGGATCCGCTTCAGCTCGGCTAACAATTTAATGATCAGTATCGAACCGGTGGCGCCGACCGGATGGCCCAGCGCAATAGCGCCGCCATTCGGGTTTACTTTGGAACTGTCAAAACCTAGCGCCCGGCTTACCGCCAGCGCCTGAGCAGCAAAAGCTTCATTTGACTCAATAACATCCAAATCAGCTACTGTTAAACCGGTTTGCGCCAGCACCTGCTGCACCGCTGGGATTGGTCCCAGCCCCATTACCCCGGGCTCTACGCCGGCAAAAGCATAACCCAGCAAACGGGCCTTGGGCGTTAACCCGCGCTTATTGGCTTCGGCCATACTGGTCAGTACCATCGCAGCCGCACCATCATTTAAACCTGAAGCATTACCAGCGGTAACAATACCGTCTGCTTTAAATGCGGGTTTAAGTTTGGCTAAGCTCTCTGGGGTGGTGTCAGCGCGGATATGCTCATCACGGTCAAATGTCCGCTCAGTGCGGCCCTGCACTACCGTTAGCGGCACAATCTGGCTGTCAAAATAACCATGCTGCTGTGCCAGTGCAGCACGCTGCTGGCTTTGCAGCGCAAAGGCATCTAAATCACTACGGCTAAAGCCGTATTGCGCAGCAACTGTTTCGGCAGTCATTCCCATATGCCCACTGCCAAACGGATCGGTTAAAATACCCAGGGTCAGGTCTGTTGCGCTGGCGTGGCCCATTCGCAAACCACGACGAACATTCGGCAATAAATAAGCACCGTTGCTCATGCTTTCGGCACCGCCAGCGAGCGCTATTTTGCTTTGCCCCAACTGGATCATTTGTGCCGCCGATATTACCGCCTGCACCCCGGAGCCACACAACCGATTGACATTAAACGCCGCCGATGCTGCTGACATACCGCTATTTAGCGCAATATGTCGCGCCAGATACGCATCTGCAGGTCCGGTGGTAATAATATGGCCAAACACGGCATGGTCGATATCGGTAGCGGCCACCGCAGAGCGGTGAATTGCGGCGCTGGCCGCTGCAGTACCAAGCTCTGCCGGGCTTAAACTGGCCAGGCTACCAGCAACGCTACCAATAGCTGTGCGGGCACCGTCTAAGATCACTACTTCTGATAAATTCATGCTGATACCCCGGTTAGATTAGTAGCGGCCGTTTCGCTTTTGGCAGGCTTTTTACAATCAATTGGTAAGAGTTGTCTATCTGTCGTTTAATTTCATTTTCAGGCACGCTGCCATCAAGCAGCACGGTATTCCAGTGCTGCTTGTTCATATGATAACCAGGGGTAATTGCCGGGAAAATATCACGCAGCATAACGGCTTCAGCCGGGTCACACTTCAAATTTACCCGCGCTATTCCATCCTGCTCACTTAAAATGGCAAAAATTTTGCCTACTTTATAGACATAGACATCAGGGCCGAATGGGAAGTCCTCAACGCTTTGCAGTTGCATAAGGCAATGATCACGGCATTGTTGAAAGTTGAACATGAGACGCACTCCTTTAATTGAAAGGCAGGAGTCGGATTGCTCTAAGCTGACCGTTGAAGCCCTGGACGGGCGGACAAATACGTAGGGAACGTATTTGGACAGCCCGCTGGCCCGACGGGCAAGCAGCACGATGCTGCTTGCAAACGAGCCCCCAGGGATGGGGTTACGGCGTGTCAGCGTGCGCAAACCGACTTCTGCAGTAACCGGAGTCTTGGCCGTTTACTGCAGTACATTTCTATTGTTTAGTGTACTCCTCCAGCCACTCAAACACTTCACCGTACCAACGTACCCGGTTATCTTTATTTAAGATCCAGTGGTTTTCATCCGGGAAAATCACTAACCGCGAATCAATACCTTTACGTTGCAGGTTGGTAAAAGCACCTAAGCCCTGGGCATAAGGTACCCGGTAGTCTTTTAAACCGTGAATAACCAGCATCGGAGTTTGCCATTTATCGGCCAGCGCAGCCGGGTTAAATTTCTGATAATCAGAACCTGCGGCCCAGGCCGGGCCACCTAAATCGTACTCCGGGAACCACAGCTCTTCGGTGCTGCCATAAAAGCTTGGCATATCGTATAAACCGGCATGGTTCACCAGACATTTAAAACCGGTTGGCCAGTTACCGGCTATCCAGTTCATCATATAACCACCGTAAGATGCACCCAGGGCACAGGCGCGCTCACCGTCAATCCACGGCTGAGCCTTGACAATATATTCAAAGCCTTTTTTCAAATCTTCTAACGGTTTTCCGCCCCAGTCACGACTGATGGCATCGGTAAAAGCCTGACCATAACCGGTAGAGCCATGAAAATCGACCATCACTACGGCATAGCCTTTGGCGGCATACATCTGGGCATTCCAGCGCTCATTAAACATATTGCCGAAGCTACCTTGCGGGCCACCGTGGACTAAAAACGCCATCGGGTATTTTTTACCTGCAGTAAAATTCCACGGCTTGACCAGATAACCATATACGGTGGCATCGTTGGCGCCTTTAAAGCTGAATTGCTCATAGTCGCCAAACTGCACCTGATCGCGCCAGATAGCGTTAATATCAGTTAGTTGGGTTAACTGGCTGCCATCAGGGCTGATTTGAAATATTTCAGCGGGCATATCCAGCCGGTGATTGGTAAACACCAGTTTGTCACTGGCTACCTGTAAATTACCGGCATAGCCATTGCCATAGACTTTACGCACATCACCAAAACTGGTGTTGATGGCAAAAATACTGTACTGGCCCAAATCCTGCGCCGTAACATAGATTGTACGGTTATCGCTGCCAAACTGATAATCACTGACCGAGCGGTCAAACTCTGCCGCCAGCTCTTTGCGCTGTCCGGTCACCATATCCAGTAACATTAAGCCAAAACGATCCGCTTCGGCGCCCGGCTTAGTCATCGCCAGATAGGCCATAAACCGGCCATCTGCCGAAAATTTCGGTTTGGCGTCCCAGGCTTTATTGTCGGCAGTTAAATTAACCTTGTCACCACCATTAACCGATACCTGAAAAATATCGTAGTTGGTATGCCAGGCCTGATCTTTGCCGGGTGCCTTGGCACTGAACACCAGATGCTGGTTATCCGGGGTAAAAGCTACTTCGCTGATCCCGGCAATATCGGTATCCCAGTCGCTGATCAGGTTTTTGGCATCGGTGACCATGCCATTATTTTCGGCAACCGTCGCAATATGCAACTGACTGCGATAAGGCTCACGCCAGTGATCCCAGTGCCGCACCATCAGACCATCGTACACCAGCGCGCTGTCTTTGCGCTCTTTGTCAGCTGCTTTAGCATCGACGGTACATTGTAAGGTGGCGCAACCCGGCAATACCGCCAGCGACAAGGCCAGGCTTTTACCATCTGCCGAGACTTTAAAGCCTTCAACCGGCAGCGGTAAATCAGTTACCTGCAGTGCTTCGCCGCCATCTAATGGCAAGCGCCATAGCTGGCTGCTGCCACTGCGATCAGCAAGAAAATACAAGGCCTGGCCATCACTGCTAAAGGCTAGGGCCCGTTCACTGGCAGCGCTTTGGGTTAAGCGCTGCGCCGGGCTGTCCTGACGTAAGTCTCTTAAATAAATATCAGTGCTGGTATCGGCCGGCGCAAAACCGCCATTGGCCTGGGTATAAGCCAGATACCGGCCATCGTTTGATAAACTCATCGCCGTAATTTTATTAAACTGGTTCAGGTGCTCCACCGTTAACGGCGCCTTCGCTGCCAGTGGTGCTGCAGCTAAGGCGCTTAACAGCATCAGTGAGTATTTCATCGTTGCTCCCCTTCAGGATGATTTTAATTAAAGCAAAGCGCCGGTAATACCAGCGCGTTAATATCGTTATTATTTTGCTTTTAGTCTGGCATCCAGTTCAGCAATATTGGCTTTCCAGATTGCCGGGCCCTGTTTATGGACGTTATTACCGTTAGAGTCTACCGCGACCGTTACCGGCATGTCTTCTACTTCAAACTCGTAAATCGCTTCCATTCCTAAATCGGCAAAAGCCACTACCCGGGATTTTTTAATGGCTTTTGATACCAGATAAGCAGCACCGCCGACGGCCATTAAATATACCGCTTTATGTTTTTTAATGCTCTCTACCGTTAAATCACCGCGCTCGGATTTACCAATCATCCCAAGCAGGCCGGTTTGGGACAGCATCATTTCGGTAAACTTATCCATCCGGGTTGCCGTGGTCGGGCCGGCCGGGCCAACCACTTCATCACGCACCGCATCCACCGGACCGACGTAATAAATAAAACGGTTTTTAAGGTCAACTCCTTGTGGCATGCCTTCGCCTTTATTCAGCATATCGGCAATCCGTTTATGGGCGGCATCCCGGCCAGTCAGCATTTTACCGCTTAACAGCACCGTTTCGCCGGCCTGCCAGCTTTGCACATCAGCCGGGGTAATGGTATCCAGATTAACCCGCCGCACCTTTTCGCCCAGCTCCCAGGTAACCTGGGGCCAGTCTTCCAGTTTCGGCGGCTTAATATCTGCCGGACCAGTGCCATCTAAATGAAAATGCAAATGGCGGGTAGCAGCACAGTTGGGGATCATCACCACCGGTAAACTGGCAGCATGGGTGGGCACGCTGTTAATCTTTACATCGACTACTGTCGTTAAGCCGCCCAGGCCCTGCGCACCTATGCCCAGTTTATTGACTTTTTCATACAGCTCCAGCCGTAGTTTTTCATCCGCTGTTTCGGCGCCTTTAGCAATAAGCTCCTGAATATCAACCGGTTCCATCAGTGCTTCTTTGGCCAGCACTGCGGCTTTTTCGGCGGTACCGCCAATGCCTATGCCAAGCATACCCGGCGGACACCAGCCGGCACCCATTTTCGGCAGGGTTTCCAGCACCCAGTCAACAATGGAATCTGACGGATTAAGCATCGCCATCTTGGTTTTATTTTCTGAGCCACCGCCTTTGGCTGCAATCATTACTTCAACATGATGGCCGGCCACTAAATCGATATGAACCACTGATGGCGTGTTGTCTTTGGTATTTTTACGTGCGCCGGCAGGGTCTGCAACAATTGAGGCCCGCAGCGGGTTGTCCGGGTTCAGGTAAGCCCGACGGGTACCTTCGTCAACCATTTGCTGTACGGTCAGGTCGGTTTTATCCCATTTCACATCCATGCCAATTTTAACAAAACAGGTGACAATACCGGTGTCCTGACAAATCGGCCGGTGGCCTTCAGCCGACATCCGGGAGTTAATCAGAATTTGGGCAATGGCATCTTTCGCGGCCTGGTTCTGCTCTTTATGGTAAGCCTGCTCCAGCGCCTGAATAAAATCCAGCGGATGATAATAAGAGATATACTGCAACGCATCTTCAATACTCTCGATAAAGTCTTGTTGGCGAATTACCGTCATGCTTACTTTTCCTTTAAAGTCGAAACTGACTATTGTGACAATGGGTTAATACCGAAACCGGCTGTACCATTAACTATTGGCTACTGTGCTGGTATGATACCCCGCATCGAAAACAGCGGCTAGCCTTCTATGCAGCAGTATTTAATTCCACAAACCGCACCGGCGGATTTAGCCACCCTTTTTGGCCATTTTGCCAGCCAGCCCTGGGCAATGCTGCTCGACTCTGCGGCCGGCAGTCACCCTAACAGCCGCTACCAGATTATGGTTAGCCAGCCACTGGCGACCCTGACAGCGGGCAACGGCATCACTACGTTGCGGGACGAGCACGGCACTCATGATTACTCAGAAGACCCTTTTACCGTATTAAACTGCGCCTTAAAGCGCTATTTTCCAGAGCCGGTTGCCAGTGAACTGCCCTTTAGCGGCGGCGCGCTCGGCTATTTTGGTTATGATTTAGGCCGCTATCTGGAGCAGCTGCCAGAGCAAAGTGAGCATGATATTCAGCTGCCAGATATGGCGATAGGCTTATATAGTGCCGCACTGGTGCTGGATAAGCAGCTAAATCAGCTGTGGTGTGTTGATTATTACGGTGATGCCAAAGCCCATTGGCAAAAAATGCAGCATCAGCTGGCGCAATCGGTTCACTTTGTGCCCTTTTCGCTAACCGGCAACTGGCAGGCCAATCTCAGCCAGGCGCAATATAACGATCGCTTCGACAACATTCAGCAGCATTTATTAAATGGCAATTGCTATCAGATTAACTTAGCCCAGCGCTTTAGTGCCAGCTATCAGGGCGACGAGTGGCAAGCCTATCTGGCGTTACGACAGGCTAATGCCGCCCCTTTTTCTGCTTTTATCCGGCTGGAGCAAGGCGCCGTGCTGAGTATTTCACCCGAGCGTTTTTTGCAGTTAAAAAACCGCCAGGTTGAAACCAAACCGATTAAAGGTACCCGCCCGCGTCACAGCAAACCGGAGCTCGACCAGCAAGCCGCTGCAGAGCTGCAACAGGCCGAAAAAGACCGGGCTGAAAATGTGATGATTGTTGATCTGCTGCGAAATGATCTTGGTAAAGTATGCCGGGTTGGCAGTGTCGCGGTACCTGAGCTGTTTGCCATAGAAAGCTTTCCGGCTGTGCATCATTTAGTCAGTACTGTTACCGGCGAGCTGGCCTCGCAATATAGTGCCTGTGATTTACTGCGCGGAGCTTTTCCAGGCGGCTCTATTACCGGTGCCCCTAAAGTGGCGGCAATGCAGATTATTGAACAGCTTGAACCGCACCGCCGCTCAGTATATTGCGGCGCTATTGGCTATATTAATAATAACGGTGATATGGACACCAATATCGCGATACGCACGCTGGTTTGTAGTGAAAGTAACATCTACTGCTGGGCAGGTGGCGGCATTGTTGCCGACTCTGAAGCGGACAGTGAATACCAGGAAACTCTGGATAAGGTAAACAAAATATTGCCGGTACTGGTTAATCTTAATAAGTCAGCGGTTAATTCTCTGCCCCAAATGCAGGACACCGCCAATGCTGGCTGAGCACTTTAGCAGCCGTTTTATATTAACGCCTAATCCGGCAACCGCTGCCGGGCCGCTGCCGGCGGTAAAAGGCCCGGTGCCGTTAGCAAATAACGCCCGGAGCACCTCTTCGCATGCTGCGGTACTGGTGCCAGTTGTTGATTACGGTAACCAGCTGAAAGTGTTATTTACCCAACGGGCATTGCACCTGCGCCATCACCCGGGTCAAATCAGCTTTCCCGGCGGGCGGATGGAGCCTGGCGAAAGCAGCTACCAGGCTGCGCTGCGTGAGGCAGAAGAAGAAATAGGCCTGGCGCAGTCAGAAGTTAACTTGCTGGGCCGCTTACCGGCGCAGGACACCACGACCGGCTTTATTATTGAACCCTGGGTTGGCCTGCTTAAGCCGCAACGTGCGTTTCAGCTGCAGGTATCGGAAGTAGCGGCAGTATTTGAAGTACCGCTTAGTCACTTTTTACCAGAGCAAAACCGTCATCAGCTCTCGCTGACCTTGCGCGGTAAAACCCGGGATCTGCATTTTATGCCGTATCAGGATAAGTTTATCTGGGGCGCCACCGCCGCCATTATGCATCAGCTTTGTTTGCAACTGGCTTAATGTAAAGTTAAAGATACAGGTCAGGTTCGGCCATTTGGTAATACATTTGGTAATAACACCCGACCAGTTACCAGTTGGCTTACAGTCGTGGTCAGCTTCCGTTACAATGGCTGCAATTTCATAGAATAACCGATTAGAACCCTATTATGATTATCAGTGCTTTTGACATGTTCAGTATTGGCATTGGCCCTTCCAGTTCACACACTGTAGGCCCGATGCGCGCCGCCAAAAAATTTACCGATAACCTTAGTGATGCCGGGGTGCTTGATAAGGTTGCCAGCGTTAAAGTCGAACTGTATGGTTCGCTGGGCCAGACCGGCGTGGGCCATGGCACCGGCAAAGCGGTTATCCTCGGTTTATCAGGTTACTTACCGGAAACTATCGACCCCGACAGCATCGAAGGATTACTAAAACAGGTGCATGACAGCCAGCAACTGCAACTGGCACAAAATCATAGTGTAAAGTTTCCGCGCGAAGGCGCCATTGTGTTTCACCGGCGCAAAACGTTAAAAGAGCACTCCAACGGCATGGAGCTGGTGGCATTTGACAGCAGCAAAAATGAATTACTGCGCGAAGTGTACTTCTCAATTGGTGGCGGCTTTATTGTGAAGGCAGAAGATTTCGCCAAAGAAAAAGAAGCCGCCAGTCAGTTTGCCGCCGATAATCCGCCGCCATTCCCGTTCGAATCCGGCACCGAACTGTTAGCTTTATGCAAAGAAAATGGCTTGTCGATTTCTGGTTTAATGCTGGAAAATGAAAAAGTACTGCGTAAACCTGCTCAGATTGAAAGTGAGCTGAATAATATCTGGTTAACGATGCGGGCCTGTATTGAACGCGGTATTAAAACCGAAGGTATTCTGCCCGGCGGTTTAAAAGTAAAACGGCGGGCGCCCGCTTTATACAAACGGCTGATGTCAGAGAAAAGCAACGACCCACTGCAGGTCATGGACTGGGTTAATTTATTTGCGCTGGCCGTAAATGAAGAAAACGCCGCCGGTGGCCGGGTGGTCACTGCCCCTACTAACGGTGCTGCCGGCATTATTCCGGCGGTGCTGATGTATTATGATAAATTTATTCAGCCAGTCAGCCCGGAAATTGCCACCCGCTACCTGCTGACAGCTGCCGCTATTGGCATTTTATATAAGAAAAATGCCTCTATCTCCGGTGCAGAAGTCGGTTGTCAGGGCGAGGTGGGCGTAGCCTGCTCAATGGCGGCGGCGGCCTTAACTGAAATTCAGGGTGGTACCCCGCTGCACGTTGAAAATGCGGCTGAAATTGGCATGGAGCACAACCTGGGCTTAACCTGCGATCCGGTTGGTGGCCTGGTGCAAGTGCCCTGTATTGAGCGTAATGCCATGGGTTCAATTAAAGCGATTAATGCTTCCCGCCTGGCTCTTCGTGGTAGTGGCGATCAGAAAGTGTCATTAGATAAAGTGATTAAAACCATGTGGGACACCGGGCGCGATATGCAAACCAAGTACAAAGAAACCTCACGCGGCGGCCTGGCGGTAAATATTATCGAATGTTAACCGGGTTCAGAGAACAGTAGCGGATCGTCTGGTTCGCTACTGGTTGCTCCAGCCTGATAGTCAGCAATTATCTGCTCAGCCTGCTCAGTGTCTTCATCCTGCACCAGGATAGTGGCGATACCCAGCGGTGCCACATCGCCTACCGCACCTTGCAGATAGTGGCCGCCAACATGGGCCTCTATACCAAAAGACTGCAGCATACCAGCGACAATATGGGCTTCGAGAATATCGTTAGCATTAAAAATAATTTTCATATTTGCCTTACAACGCTTGTCCTAACTCTTGCTTCATCAGCTTACCGTAACAACAACCAGGCGACACTGCTGGCAGCAACACAGTAAAATAGCATTGGCCACAGTGTATAGCGAATAATATCACCCTCCCGCCCCTGCAAATTAACCACACTGGCAGCCGCGACAACGTTAACCACACAAATCATATTACCGGCATTAGCACCAAGCATTTGCAAAGCCAGCACCAAGGTCAGCGGTAAGCTGGCTTCATAGGCCATTGCCAGCTGAAAACTGCCAAACATTAAATTAGAAAAGGTTGCTGAGCCGGCAATAAAAGAGCCTAAGGCACCGACAAAAGGCGCTATCCATAACCAACTGTCGGCTAAATAGTGGGCCGCTTCGGTTGCCAGTGCTATTGGCATAGCAGGTAAACCCGCGGTATTAACGTCAGACTGCAGAAATATCCGCACCATTGGTACCGCACCGGCCAGCGCAATAGCCGAAGGCAGTAACATCCGGCCACTTTGCATCACCGCGTTTCGCAGCATCGTTGCAGAGCCCCGCAGGAAAAAGCAACCGACCAGCGCCACCAGCACAAATAAACTGCCCGGTAAATATAACGGGCTGACTGTGACGGTCAGTTCAGTACCAAAAATTGCCGGCCAGTGCCAGGCAAGCTGCTGTAGGCCGGCTTTGAAAGGCAAGCCCGGGATCCGGGTCAATACCAGTAACATCGCCACTAACATATAGGGTAGCCAGGCGCGCCATAATGGTAAGGCAGCTGTGGCTGACAGGATATCTGGCGTTATTGTGGTGGCTTGTTCAACCTGAGCGGGTGTTGCTTGGTCGGGCTTAAATAACCAGGGTGTTGCCGGTAACAGCACACCGTAACGGGCGGCGGTACAGATCAGCGCCAGCCCTATCAAGGCGCCCAGTACCGACGGAAACTCAGGCCCCAGCAATAAGGCCACCAGATAAGCCGGTAGTGTAAAGGCTAAGCCACTTAGCAATGCAAAAGGCGCAATAGCAAAGCCGGCACGCCAGCTTTTTTGCTCACTGAAAAAGCGGGTTAACATCACCACCATCAACAGCGGCAACCAGGAGGCAACGGCGATATCAATACTAATGGCAGTTAACGCTACCTGTAACACGGTGTCAGGTTCAATGCCCGGTACACCCTGAGCAATGCCAACCAGCACCGGGGTACCGACAGCGCCAAAAGAGACCGCACTGGAATCAGCCACCAACGCCAGCACCACAGCTGACAACGGGCTGAATCCCAGTGCCACCAGCAATGGCGCGGCGATAGCCGCGGGGGTGCCAAAACCGGCCGCGCCTTCTAAAAAACTGCCAAACAACCAGCCAATAATAATTAGCTGCACCCTTTTATCAGCGGAGATGGCGCCAAAGCCGGCTTTGATAACATCGATAGCGCCGGTCTGCTTTAGCACATTAAGCAGGAAAATGGCGCCAAACACGATCCACAGAATAGTGGCCGCAATCACCAGCCCTTCGGTGCTGGCCGCGGCCAGTTGTTGCAGCGGTACCTGCCATACCAGATAAGCCAGCACCGCACAGATCACAAAACTCAACGGCATTGCCCGGCGTGCTGGCATCCGCAGCAGCACCAGCAGCATAAACACACTTAACAGCGGCATCGCCGCTGTTATCCATTGCCATGCGGTCATAAGATCAGGTCAATACCTCCTGGCTGCCAGCGCTGCTGCTAATAACTACCTTAGCTCAATCCCGGCTGTCCCGCAGCCGTTTGCTCAGGATAGCTGGCATTATCCTGCTCACTGCTGCCTGCCCGTAACGTTATAATTAGCAGCGTGAACAAGCCCAGTACCGGGATAAGCAACAGCAATGCCCACCAGCGACTGAATGGCAAATCGGTTAAGCGCCGGCAGATTGCTGCAGTAACCGGCAACGTCATGCCAATTAAATACGCCAGGGCAACCACACCATTTGGCAACAAGCCAATGCTGGCAACGATACCGTCGACAATCAGTAATACAAATAACAACATTAGGTGAACCAGAAAAAACTGCCAGAATTCACGCCGGCTGTCGGGCTGGGTAAAGTTAGCATAGCTGCGAACGGCCCGGCCAAAGCTGGCAATGGCCTGGGGTACGGTTTTCTTGGTATCTTCCAGGATCACATACAGTGCCGGGATCAATACCAGGGTAATGACCGTCGCAAATAAAATACCAAACGCCAGCGATACTGCCATGGGTACCACTATTTTTGCCTGTAAACTGCGCTCCAGCACAATAGGTGCCAGGCCAACAAAGGTGGTCAGCGATGTCAGCAAAATAGCCCGGAAACGCTGGGTACCTGCTTCGACCACGGCCTGGCGCACCGCTATGCCCTGCTCCCGCGCCCGGTTGACAAAGTCGACCATGATCAGGCTGTCGTTTACCACAACCCCGGCCAGCGCCACCAGGCCAAAAATCGACATAATGCTCATACTCAACCCCAGTACCATATGGCCGATCACCGCGCCAATTAAGCCAAATGGGATCACGCTCATAATAATCAGTGGCTGACTGTAAGATTTCAGCGGCACCGCCATTAAGGCATAAATCGCAAACAACGCCAGCACCGCCGCTTTCATTAAATCAACCTGAGCATCAATTTCATCCTGACTGGCACCATCTAATGAGCCTGTCACACCAGGGTACTTCTGCTCCAGCTCTTTAATAATTTTATCTTTAACTTCGCGTACCACGACGCCAGGCTCGATCAGGGTTTTATCAGCTGCCGCGGTAATCGTTACGGCCCGCTCGCCATTTACCCGGTTAATGGCGCTGAAACTCGGTTGCATGGTGTAACTTGCTACCCGGGAGAACGGCACTTCCCCGCCATTAGCGGTGCGGATACGCATATTCTCCAAATCACCAATTGAGCGCCGCTCTTCCCGCGGGTAACGCACCATTACTTTTATTTCTTCGCCATTGCGTTGTAAGCGCTGGGCTTCAGCACCATAAAAACCATAGCGCACCTGCCGGGCTAAATCTGCCAGGCTAATGCCGAGTAAATCAGCTTCAGGTTTTAGCGCCAACACAATTTCATCATTGCCACCGAGTAAATTGTCTTCAATATCAAATACCCCGACATACTCTGCTAATCTGGTTTTCAGCTCCTGAGTAGCCAGCTGCAGGTTTTGCAGATTAGTGCCGCGCAGCTGCAGCGCAATGTCAGCACCACCACCACCGGCGACCGAGCTGTTAATTTTAAAGGTTTTTAAACCGGGAATTTCCGGCACCTGTTCCCGCCAGCGCCGGGCGATTTCAAAACCGTCTATTTCACGGTCTTCACTTTTTTTAAGCTCTACCACCAGCTGGCCGGCGGTATCGCTGTTTAAAAATACCAGCCGGTGTTTAATCACGTCCTCATTAAACTCGCGGCCCAGTTCGGTATTGGCTCGCAGTAGGGCGTTTTCAATTTCCTGCATTGCCAGCACAGTAGCTTCATTCGAGGCGCCCTCTTCCATTTGGACATTGGCCTGGATAAAGTCACTGGGCAGATCCGGAAAAAACACCCAGGGCACGAAGCCCCCCCGTAACACCCCGACCATTAAAATTAACATGGCAAAAAAACCAGCCATGGTCAGATAGCGCAGGCGAATACAAGCTTCGATAAACGGCTTATAGGTGTTGTGAATAAAGCGGAACAGGCCACGGGAAACCGCTTCGCGCACCCGCTTTAAGGTATTGCTGCCAAAGCGGCCCAGCGCATAAATCCCGCCTTTATCCGGATCCCAGGGCTTGGTGTCCATATTGGCAATGTGGGTAGGTAAAATCAGTTTCGATTCGATAATGGAAAATGCCAGACACAGCACCACTACCCAGGCAATGGATTCCCAGATAGCAGACTGGCCACCGCCAACCATCAGCATTGGCACAAAAGCGGCAATCGTGGTTAACACGCCAAATGTCGCTGGCATCGCGACCTTTTTGGCGCCGGCGATGACCGCTGCGGTAGATTTGCCCCGTTTTTCTATTTCGGTATAGGCACTTTCGCCAATAATAATGGCGTCATCGACCACTATCCCCAGTACCAGAATAAAGCCAAAGAGGCTTATCATATTGATCGAAACATCAAACATTGGCAGCGGCAACATCGCCAGCGCACCTAAAAAGCACACCGGAATACCCACCATTACCCAGAACGCGACCCGGAATTCCAGAAACAGCGTTAGTGCCAGCAGCACCAGTATAACGCCGTACAGCAGATTATCGGTCATCAGGTCCAGCCGGCCCTGCAGGTAGTAGCTGGAATCGCCCCAGTAATCTAACTGGACACTGGGCGGTAAACTGGCTTTCTTATCCTTAACATATTGTTTTACCGTATCGGCAATCTGCAGGGTATCGTCTTCGCCAACGGCATCAATCCGGATTGAGACACTGTTCTTACCATCAAAGGTTGCTAAGCGGCTACGTTCAATAAAACCGTCATTGACCGTCGCAATTTCACCGAGGGTCAACCGGGTGCCGTCTGCAAATTTCAGTAATACAATATTGTCAAAATCAGCCTGGTTATAGGCCTGACCTTTGGTTCGCAGCAGAATATTGCCACTTTCAGAACGGATAGCGCCGCCGGGTAAATCAACTGAGCTGGCGCGGATTGCCGTAACCACCTGATCCAGGGTTAAACCATATTCTTTTAATTTAAGCTCCGAGACTTCAACCGCAACTTCGTAGTCTCTGGCCGCTATTACATCAACCTTGCTGACCCCAGGACGCTTTTTAATGTCATCCCGGATATCTTTCGCCAGCTCTTTTAATGTCCGCTCCGGCGCATCGCCATACAGGGATAACCACATGACATTGCTTTGAAAGCGTACCCGGTACACTACCGGCCGCTCAGTTTGTTCTGGTAACGACGAAATAGAACCAACCTGAGTTTTGATCTCGTCCATTACCTCCTGAACTTCATAGTTTGAGGCAACTTCCACCCGTACCGTCGCCAGACCTTCAACGGCGGTCGAGCGAATACGCTTGATACCGTTAACGCCGCGCAGGCTTTGCTCGATTTTATCGATAACACCGGTTTCAACTTCCTGTGGTGCCGCCCCCAGATAAGGCACCCGGATATTAACCACTTCCAGCTCTATTTCCGGAAATGCCTGCTTTTTAATCGTCAGTACTGAAGCAATACCAGCCACCAGAATAATGGCCATCAGCAGATTAGCCGCCACGCTATTGCGGGTAAACCAGGCAATAATACCTTTGTTGGTATCCATATTATTGCTCCTTTACCTTACCGGCTTTTACTGCTGCGGCTTCAGCCAGCTGGGTCTCGTCACTAGTTTGCGGCTCGGCACTGTCTGCCCCGGCAACTCTGACTACTGTCCCTGCCAGTGGGTTTGAAATAGCCGATAACGCCAGTTGATCAGTCGGCTGCAGACCGGCCTGGATATAGGCAAATTCACTGGTTGCCCTGTCCACCGTTACCTGACGAAATTGCAGAGTATTGTCTTTATCGACCACCAGCACCTGATTACCCGGCAGTAGTAAATGCCGCGCTACCTTAACAACCTGCTCGGCCTGAGTGCCGACAATAGTCGCGCCGACAAAGCGGCCAAAGTTTAATACCGGCTGGCTTTCGCCCTGGCCCTGACTCTGGCGCTGATAAGGGTCGATGACTTCAGCCACCACATAGATAACCCGACTGCGCTCATCCAGTATGCCTTCGGTTCTGACCAGTTTTGCCGGCCAGCTTTGTTGCTGCCCTGCTACCGTGCTGCTCAGGGTGACTTTATTGCTATCCGGATCCCTTTCACCGGGCATGGCTAAAAATGCCATATCGATATCGGTCAGCGGTAAACGAATCTCAGCCACTTCGGTGCCGACAATATTGCCAAGCACCGTACCACGGCTGATAAACTGGCCCAGATTGGCGGCCCGGCTGCGAACCATACCATCGTACGGTGCCCGGATTTCAGTTCGGTCCAGATCGCGTTTTGCCCGCTCCAACTCTGCCTCTGCTGACTGGACACTGGCCAGCGCACTGGCTAATTGTGGTTGGCGTAAACCCAGTGCTGGCGCTGTGCCATCGGTAAAAGAGCGCCACTCTTCTTCCGCTACCTTAACCCGGGCTTTTTCTTCTGCCAGCATGGCCTGGGCATTGGCCACTGCAGCTTGCGCCGCTTTGACATTCGTTAAATAATCACTTTGTTCTACCCTGACCAGCAAATCACCTTTTTTGAAAAAACCGCCGGCAACGAATTGCTCGGCCACTGCCACAATCCGGCCATTCACTTCAGAAATCAGGCTGGTTTCCAGCTTGGGCGTTACCATGCCCTGTGACTTGATTTGATAAACGATATTATCTGGCTCAATAGCGGCGGCATTAACCAGGATCGCCGGCCTGCTTTCATCATTTTTTTCCGGCGGCTGGCGCATTTTAGCTAAGCCCACAGCAGCAGCTATAGCCACCACAATCACGATTACCGGAAGTATTACTTTTACAAAGAAAGACGACATGACTTACCCACCTGTCAAATTTAACTTGTTGCATCATAATCGTTACGGCAGCAATTGTATGCCAGCGACTGTTAATCTTTGTATCCTGAAATAGCAAAACTGCCGTGGCATGCAGAGTGAACCAAACCCTTTTAAATTCATCCGGCTAAGCCTCAAGCCTTTACGTATGCGGCTTGCATTCTTACTGCTGCTGAACAATCTTCTGGCCACGGCCGTTTTGCCGCCGCGGCAATACCCCTGCAGCGTAATATTTTGTTACAAACACACAGGTTTTAAACACGCGTTTGAATGGCTGTTATATCGCTACAACTTAAAGTTATTTGCCGTTTGGACTACCCTGATTTATGGTAGCAGTTGTGATCAACTTGGTCATTTTTCAGTCATAAACCGCGGCTAGTATTTCTGGTAGTATTCACTATCGCAGCAGCAAGTTGCTTAAGCAGGCTGTTAACCCAGCCAGATTGAGGGAATAAACATGAGTATCACCAAACAATATTTAAAAACGAAACCAGCCTGCAAAGTGACTTTTAAACTCAGCGCTGAGCAATTAGCCGATGCTGAGTCAGTTGCCCTGCTCGGTGAATTTAATAACTGGGATCCCAGTGCGTTGCCGATGAAAAAAAGTAAAAAGGGTGATTTCAGCGCCAGTCTGACCCTGGAAAATGATCGGGAATATCAATTCCGTTATCTGGTCAATGGCGGAACCTGGTTAAATGACGATGCGGCAGATGCCTATTTGCCATCGCCGCTATCCTACGATCATAACTCCGTTATTCGCTTATAACTTAGTTAGTTGCTTAGTTAGTTGCTGATAAGTGCTGTACGACCGGCTCTGGCTGACAACGACAATCTCGCTGTCAGCCACTAACAGCGCTGGCTTAGCACCGTTCCAGCATCAGACAGCCTACCGAGTAGCCTGCGCCAAAGGAACAGAGCACGGCCTTATCACCGCTGCTAAGCCCGGTTTTATACTTGTGAAACGCGATAATTGAACCGGCTGAAGCGGTGTTAGCATAAGTGTCCAAAACCAGTGGCGCTTCTTCCGGCAACGGATCCCGCCCCAGAATTTTCTTTGCAGCAAAAATATTCATATTAATATTGGCCTGATGCAGCCATAACCGTTTCAACTGATCCGGGCCAATATTAAGGGCAGCCATCTCATCCTGAATCACCTCAGCGACGATAGGCAGCAGTTCCTTGAACACCTTTCTACCCTGCTGTTTAAAAAACGGGACTTTAGGGTCAGTTTCGGCAAAACAATGTTCGGTATATCCGATGTCGCAGCGAATATTGTTGGAGAAGCTGGTTTTCAGCCGCATACCGAGGATATTAAAGGCGTTATCTGCGGTACAACTGCTTTGCCCTTCAATAATCGTTGCAGTACAGACATCCCCAAAAATAAAATGGCTGTCGCGATTTCTGTAATCGACCTGGGGCGAGGCAAATTCCGGGTTAACCACCAACACCACTTTCGCGGTGCCACCACGGATGGCATTAACCGCATTGCTGATGGCGAACGTTGCAGAAGAACAAGCGACATTCATATCAAAGGCGTAACCGTTTACGCCCAGAATATGTTGTAATTCAATAGACAGTGCCGGATAAGGCCGCTGCATATTGGACGCCGCGCAAATAATTAAATCAATGTCCGCTGCTGTTTTATTGGCCTGAGCCATCGCCTCACGGGCTGCGGCGATGGCCATTTCCACCATTTCCGGCGGGGTGTTTTCATCACGCTTGGCAAACACCGGATGCATCACTTGCGGGTCCAGAATGCCCTCTTTATACAACACATGGCGTGATTTAATCCCTGAGGCTTTCTCAATAAATTCTGAGCTGGAATACTCCAGCGCGTCACGGCCACCGCTACTGATTTCAGTGGCATGCTGTTGATTATACAAATCGACATATTGGTTATAGCTGGCAACCAGCTCTGTATTGCTGATGGTAGCGCTGGGGGTAAATAACCCTGATCCACTGATTACAATATTTTGCATTAAATTACACCTTGTCCGGTTGCAACGATCTTATTATCTGGTTGTAGTGCGACTCCGGCAGTTTGCTATAGTTTTACTATAGTCAGGTTGTAACCGCTGCCCGGGCCTGGCAGTTAGTATAACGAAAAATCCACTTGGCGTTTAGCCGAATACATTAACGCTGTTTTACTGCAGCCCGGTATTTGTTAAGCCGGCATCCAGTAAAGACGGTATACACTGCCATTCGTTGTGCGTCATAATAATGTTTCTCACAAAGAAGCAGCTTTAGTGCCACAGCTGCTTTGTTAACAGGATACCAGATTAACCGCATGTCGCTATTTAGAAAAATAATCAGTCTTTTCTTTCTGACAAGTGTCAGCATTCAGGCCCAGACTGAGCTGAAAATACGTGGCCTGAGCGGTGCGCTAGAACAAAATGTTAATAATCATATCGCCAGCTATGACAAAACAGATATTTCAGATTCGCTGCGTTTTCAGCTGAAACTACGACAGGATATTGAAATCGCGCTGCAGGCGCTGGGGTACTATCAAAGTGAAATCGAGTTTACTGTTTCAGAAAAATCAGGCAAAACAACACTGTTGGTTACTGTCTCAGCCGGCCCGCCGACTCTGATCAAAACAGCTGATATTAAGCTAAGTGGCGATGCGACTGACGATCGGCAATTCGCTGGCTTACTGCGGCGGCAGGCACCGCAGGTGGGTGATGTGCTGCATCATGGTACCTATGAGAGTCTGAAGAAAGAGTTAAGCAGCCTGGCGCTGCGTAAAGGCTATTTTGACGCCGAATTCAGCCGCAGCACCTTAGAAGTCATTCCTGAATTAAACCAGGCCAATATTTATTTGCATTTCGCCAGTGGTACCCGCTACAAATTTGGCGAGGTTTCTTTCAGCGGTCAGCAAATCCGTGATCAATGGATGCAGTCGCTCGTCCCGTTTGAGCCCGGCCAGCCCTATCTGGCCAGCGAGTTGGGCGAATTTAATCAGGTACTGGCCAATACCAACTGGTTTTCATCTATCGCCATTGAGGGCGCTACTGAACAAATTGAAGATTACACCCTGCCGATATTGGTAAAACTTGAACCGCGACTGCGCAACAGTGTGGAAACCGGTATCGGCTATTCGCAAGAGGTAGGCCCTCGTCTGAAATTAAGCTGGTTTAAACCCTGGCTGAATGACCGTGGCCATAGTTTGAATGCCGACCTGATATTATCCGGTGAAGAGCAGAATATTGAAGCGCGTTATAAAATGCCGTTGGCCGATTCTCCCAGCGACTTTTATCAATTTCAGTATGGCGTTGGTGTAAAAGAATATACCAGGCAGAATAATGTTCGTACCAAAGTGTCTAATCTGGCAGCGGAGCGCCACTGGTTATTAGAAAGTGACTGGTATCGAATTGCGTCGTTTCGTTGGTTGTATGAAGAAGCAACCGAGTTTGAACAGAAAAACACCAGCAATATTCTGATGCCGGGCCTGAGTTTTAACCGGCTTCGGCAATCTGGTGGCCAAATGCCAAGGTCTGCAGACAGACTGTTATTCAACATTGAAGTATCAGATAAATATTGGGGGTCAGATGCCAACTTTGTCCGGCTGCGCGGCCGGGCCGGCTGGATTGGCAGCGTGGGCCGCAACCACCGCTTTGTTACCCGCGCCGATGCCGGAGCCGTAGTTGGGGCAGCGCTTGAAGACTTACCGCCTTCGCTGCGTTTTTTTGCCGGAGGTGAAAATAACCTGCGTGGTTACGGTTATGAATCGTTGCCCATGCAAGACGACGATACGGAGGTAGTTGGTGGCCGTTATATGGCAACCGCTTCGCTTGAATATCAGTACAGAGTTAAAGGTAATTGGTGGCTTGCCGGCTTTTTTGACTATGGTAGTGCGTGGAGTGACAGCCCCGATTTTAAACGCGGGGTTGGGCTGGGTGTTCGGTGGGGTTCACCGGTTGGCCCGGTGCGGCTGGATTTTGGCTACGGTCTGGACAGCGGCGAGCGCAAAGCGTTTAAAATTCATTTTTCCCTTGGTCCAGAGCTATGACAACTAATCTGAGCAAGACCAATCTGATTAAAAAAGTGCTGAAATGGCTAAACTGGACGTTGCTGCTGCCACTGTTAGCCGTGGTGCTGTTGCTGGTTATTTTGCTGTACACGCCAACCGGTCTGAAACTGGGGCTATGGCTGGCTCAGAAATACGTCCCGGAGTTAACGGTAGCGGCCCACCGTGGCAGCCTGCTCGGTGGCATGCAGCTTAGTGATATCAGCTGGCAAAATGATACCGCTCAGCTGCAGCTGGCCCGGGTGCAGCTTGATATTAATAATGCCTGCTTTTTTCAGCTAAAAGTATGTATCTCCGGGCTGACTATTGAAGATGCAACGGCCAACATGGGGGCAAATACCATCCGTTTCAGACATTTTAGTACTGAGATAGAAGCCTGGGGCCGCCAGCTACAGTTGAACAACAGTCAGTTAAAGCAGCTGCAGATTGAACCCGGACAAAGCAATGAAATTGCCACTGAACCTTTCAGTTATCAGCCACCGGCACTTAGCGATATCAGTCTGCCTGTCTCGGTGTTTATTAACGGCTTTCAGCTGAGCGACGCCAGCCTGCAACAGCAGGACCAGCAAACCGCGCTGCCCGATGTCAGTTTCAGCCTGCAAGCCCGCGAGCAAAGTATCCGGTTACTGGACCTGCAGGCCACTCACCCATTGGCAAACCTTACTGCCACAGCTGAAATTACCCTGCAAGGTAACTACCCGCTAAGCGGCCGGCTAAGCACCGTCCTGAAACAAGCGCCGCTGGCGGAGCAACAGCTGAATATTGGCCTGAGCGGCAGTCTGGCTGATTTAGTGATTAATGCCCGCGCCACAGGCACTCTCAATGCCAGTGCCGAGGCCGAGCTGGCGCTGTTAACCGACAGCTTACCGCTCAATGTGACTGCACAGTACGATGCCTTCAGCTGGCCGCCGAAGAGCGACACGCCGTGGCAGCTGGCCAGCGGCCAGATAACCGCCAGTGGTGATTTACAACAATTACAGTTTACTGTGGACGCTGGCGTGGCACACCAAACGGTGCCAGATACTGATCTCAGTGCCAGCGGCCAGTATCAGTTAGCCGAGTCGTTATTAACGATAAATCGTTTCAAGCTTAATACCCTGGACGGTGCTATCAACGGCAATGCCAACATTAACTTGACCCCGCCCCTAAGCTGGCAAACCGAAATAAACCTGAGCAATATCAAACCCGGAGTATTCTGGCCGCAATACCAGGGACAGCTGAATGGTAAACTGGCAAACCACGGCAAGCTTAGTGCCGGTGGCAGCTGGCAGACTGAATTAACCCAGCTGGCTATTGATGGCAGCTTGCGCGATGAAATAATTAACATCAGCGGCGACATCTCGGCCAGCTTCCGTCAGAGCGCCAACCGTTATCAGTTCAGCAGTGAACAGTTGCTGGTGCAGCATGGCAGCAATCAGATTAGTTTAACCGGCTCTCTGGCTGAACAGTGGCAGCTCGATGCAAAGGTTAACATTCCGGATTTAAGCGCCAGCCTGCCCACAGCCAGTGGCATTATTAACGCCGACGTAGCTATCCGCGGTGCCCAGCGCCAGCCGCAATTAACCGCCAGCGTTACCGCTAATACGTTGCGTTATGGCGCTGAACGGCTGGAACAGCTGAACCTTGAGTTGCAGTTGGCGCTAAAGGAGCAGCTACAGGCCAGTTTTGAGCTGGTGGCCAGTGACGGCCGGCTGCAGGGATACCAGATAAACCAGCTGACAGTGACAGGTTCAGGCAGCGAGCAGCAACATCAGTTGGAGCTGGCATTACAGTCACCGTTATCAGATAGCAGTTTGCAACTTAATGGCCAACTGACGGACCGCAACCACTGGCAAGGCCAGTTGGCTGATGCGCAGCTTGGCAGCCCGCTGGGTAGCTGGCAACTGCAACAGCCCGTTTCTTTAGACTATATGCATGATAAACAGCAGTTGCAGATCAGTCAGCATTGCTGGCTGCAAAACCCGGCGTCGTTATGTTTAACTGATGATGCCAGCCTTAGCAGCGAAAGGATGGCGGCTGATATTGAATTACGGCAGCTTAATCTGGCCGATCTGAATGAATTTATGCCACTGGCGGTCAGTTTAGATGGCGAGCTCAGCGCCAACGCCAGTGCCAGCTGGCAACCTGGTCAGCGCCCGCAGCTTGAGTTGGCGCTGCAAAGCCAGAATGGCGCGTTAACTGAGGTGGCAACCCCTCCTGTTAAACTGAGCTGGCAACAACTCAGTCTGAGCAGCGTGTTACAGGATGACACACTAACTGCCAGCCTGCAGGCAACCCTGAATAATCAGGCGTCGTTAACCGCTGAACTTAATATCAGTGATGTCAGCAGCAGTAACCGGCCATTAACCGCCAATGTCCGGCTTAGCGAGTTTACTCTGGAGTTCCTGCAGCCGTTACTGGATGAATACAGCGAGTTAGCTGGTGTGATCAGTGCTGATATCAATGCTGAAGGTACAGTAGAAAGCCCGTTGCTGGCGGGCACGCTGGCTCTGCAACAACTGCGGGTAAAAGGTAAACTGGCGCCAGCAGACATTAATGACGGTAAGCTACAGGTTAATTTTAAAGGCGAGCAGGCAGAGCTGCAGGGCGATATTGATACGCCTCAGGGTAACTTGAAACTGACGGGTAACGCTAACTGGCAGCAGCTGGATAACTGGCGGGCAAAACTGGCCGTAAATGGTGATCCGCTGAGCATTCAGATAGAACAGGGCCGGTTGCAGGTTAAACCGGACCTTGAAATAAACGCCAGCCCGCAACTGACCAAAGTCACCGGTAATATCAACATTCCAAGTGCCCAACTCAGTATTGATGAACTACCGCCTAACGCCATTGGCTTATCAAATGATACCGTTATTCTGACAGCCGAGGGCGAACCGGTAACTGATCAACAAGCAATGGCCATTCCGCTTGAAGCAGATATCAGAGTTGAACTGGGTGACAAGGTTAAGCTGGAAGCTTTTGGCCTGGAGACGCTGCTGCGGGGCAACCTGCAGGTTCGGCAAAAGCAGAATAAACAAACCATTAATGGCGAAGTGCGACTGGTTGACGGGACTTTTCGCTCGTACGGCCAGGATTTACTGATCCGCAAAGGCAAAATGACCTTCAATGGTCCACCGGATCAACCCTATCTGAATGTTGAGGCCATTCGTAACCCCGCCAATATGGAAGACAATGTGGTAGCGGGCATCCGGGTTATCGGCCCGGCAGACCGGCCACAAGTTACTATTTTCTCAGAACCGGCCATGCCACAGGCTAATGCCCTGTCCTATCTGCTGGCCGGGCGTGATCTGGACAGCGAATCGGGCAGCGCTGCCAATGCCGTCACCACCAGCCTTATCGGGATGAGTATAGCGTCCAGTGGCAGCCTGGTAGGGGAAATTGGCGAAGCCTTTGGGGTCAGTAATCTGACATTAGATACTGCCGGCTCTGGTGACAGCTCGCAGGTAACGGTAAGTGGTTATCTGAATCGGGATTTACAAATTAAATACGGCGTCGGCATTTTTGAGCCGATTGGCGAATTTACTCTGCGCTACCGTTTAATGCAGAGTTTATATCTGGAAGCAGTGTCAGGCCTGGATAATGCCGTAGACTTGTTATACCGCTTTGAGTTTGATTAGGCGTGTCAGTCGTTGCTGGTAACCTGTTTGCGCAGCAGCAAATGGGTATAGCGGCCAATCGACGCATAGGGCTCCTGCTGGTTGTATTTTAATTCCAGTTCCAGCAGTTGGCCAAAATGGCTTTGCTGCTGGTTGCGGTTTTGCAGATAATCGTGAAAACAACGAACACCGGATTTACTGATTAAGCTAAAGCCGGCCTGCTGGTACCATTGCTCAACCTGCAACGGCTCCAGCGGGTTTTGCGGGCTTAAACTGACTTTCTTTTTTACCTTGAAATCGGCCGCTACATAATCAAAATTACCATACAGAATATTACTGAGACGTTTGGCGTCCTTATTATAATACATTAACGACAGCATCCCACCCGGCGCTAGCAGCCGGTATAGCTGCATTAATGCTAACTCTGGCTTAGCCAGCCATTCCAGCATGGCATGGCATAACACCAGCGGATACTGCTGTGTTTTATCAGCGCTTAATTCAGCCAGGCTTAGTTTACTGAAACGTACCTTTGCTGCAGGTCCCGATACTTGCAGCCCATCGGTGGCGGCTGTCTCAGCTGCAATGGCCAGCATGTCGGCTGAAATATCAGTTAAATGGACGCTATGACCCATTTTCGCCAACGCCAGGCTGATCTGACCTTGCCCTGCTCCCACATCGAGCACCTGACAAGGCTGCTGTAACACAACCAGGCTGCTTAGATCGCGCAGCAGCACCTGCTGGCGGATCTCCCCCTTGCTACTCTGGTAAATATTACGCTGAAACTTCGCGCTGATCCCGTCGAAGCTGCGATCGGTCTGTTTGTTCATGCCGGATTATCAATATCTATAAATTTTACGTCTAACTGATAATTAGCCGCCAGATATTGACCCAGGGCTTTAATTCCATAGCGCTCGGTAGCGTGGTGCCCGGCAGCAATAAAATGAATATCCAGTTCGCGCGACACATGAATAGTCTGCTCTGACACTTCACCGCTGATAAACAGATCCACGCCTGCTGCTGCAGCCTGCTCAATGTAACCCTGGCCACCTCCGGTACACCAGGCCAGCTTGCGAACCGGCTTATTACCAACACCAGCATGCACCAGCATGTCCCGGCCCAGTTGCTGCCGGAGTAATGTTGCTACCTCACTTAAAGATCTGGACTTAGCATACTCGCCCTGCATTACCACCCCCAGCGGTTCAACGGTTGCTATCGGCGTAATGACCTCTGCATTGAGCAGTTTGCCCAGCTGTGCATTATTGCCAAGTTCAGGGTGAATATCTAACGGTAGATGGTAAGCAAACAGATTTATGTCATTGGCTAATAACGCTTGTAAGCGTTTTTTCTTCATGCCGGTGATTTCCGAAGCTTCATTTTTCCAGAAATAGCCATGGTGCACTAAAATCGCATCGGCATTCCAGCCAATTGCTGCGTCAACCAACGCCTGACTGGCCGTCACCCCGGTAACAATCCGTCTGATCTCTGGCTTGCCTTCCACCTGCAAGCCATTAGGGCAATAGTCACGTATCCGTCCGGGTTGCAGCAGCTCTGACAGCAGGCTGAGCAGTTGTTGCCGATGCAGCATAAAAAACTCCGCTTTAATTCATTCGTTAAACGCTCTATTGTACTTAAAAACTGTTAAAAAGCAGGCAGATTTGTCTATTACCTGTGTTTTGATGTATAAATAGCGGGCAACGATTAATTTTCACGCACAGGTACCTAGCATGACAAAATTGGATAAAGATCAGGTAATCACTGATTTTACTGCGGCTTACAAAGCTAAATTTGGTAAAGAGCCCGAGCTGGAGCAAAAGCCAGGCTGGTTCAGTGTTGATGGCGGTAAAAATATCCGTCTGGCTGAGCTGGCGGAATTAGCCCAAAGTTATAGTAAAGGCGGTAAAGCCAAAGCGGCTGCCAAAACTGAAACGCCTGCTAAGGCGGATCAAAAAGCGGCTAAAACTGCCAAGCCGGCCGCTAAACCCGCTGCAAAAGCGGCAGCAAAAAGTAAAGCTAAAGCCGAGAATCCACTGAAAACGACTCCGGGTGCAGCAGCTGCTTTCTGGGCCCAGAAAATCAACGACAGCAAGCAACGGCTGCCACGTGGTTCCCGTTAACAGCCGTTAAGCTTTAACAGTTAGTTATTCGTTACCCGATACTGGCGCAATTTGCGCCAGTTTACTTTTTGCCTCTATCCACTGCCCCATAAATTTGGTACTGCGGTATGCATGATGTCTGAGCATCAACCCGGTAAAGTTTATCTGCCGCTGTTGCGGTAAAGTTGTTCTTACCTGCTCAATATCGCGCCAGACTCGCAGTGCCTGCTGTGGTCCAAACCGTCGGCTGGTGATCTGAAAACCCTGTTGCTGCGCCTGTTGCCAAAGTGCCTCGTCCTGATACAACTCGACAGCAGCCTTGGCAATGCCGGCACTGTCGCTAGCAATAGCGCCGCACCAGCCGCTATCAATGTTCATACCTTCGGCGCCAATTTCCGTGGTGACATTGGGAGTGCCCTGGCACATTGCTTCGAGCAACTTGCCTTTTAAGCCGGCGCCAAAGGCCAGTGGGGCTAAACATACTCTGGCCTGGCGCATAACCTCAGCACTATCTGCCACCCAGCCTTTAACTAAAAAACCCTGCTGCGGGTTGTCCAGCGCCGTGGCTTTGGGCGGCGGATAGGCGCCGTAAATATGCAGCTGGGCGCCAGGCAGCTGTTTGCGTATTTGCGGCCAGATCTGTTGTTTCAGCCACAATACTGCCTGCCAGTTGGGGGCGTGTCGGAAATTACCTATCGCAATAAAATGCTGGCGCTCGCCGTAACCCGGGCTGTTAGTTGCCGGCAACTTATCTAACCAGAACGGACAATAACAAAGCAGTGCTGCCGGCACGCCATAATGCTGTTGCAGAATCTGCATTTCCGCTTCTGAAATCACCAGGGTTAAATCGCAGCGATAAATGGCCGCTATTTCCCGTAATGCCAGCTCAGAGTTAAGTGCTTGCGCATCAACCGGCCTTTGTTGGGTATGGCAGCTTTGTCTAGCCTGGCGCAAAGCATGACAATCTTCCATATCCAGAATACGCATTGCGTCCGGGCACGCCTGCTCTACCCGCCAGCCAAATTGCTCTTCGAGCATAAAGCGATCAAACATCACAGCTTGCGGGTTTTGCTCCGCAAGCCAGCGGTCAAAACTAGCGCAGTTCAATGTAATTTGCTGTTCGCTTACGCCAAGCTCTGCCAGCATAAAACGATGCGGGCTCAGTTCTGCCGGGCTGGCAAACTTCACCTGCCAGCCATAACTCAGATACAGCTTGATCAGGCTGAGCATTCGGCTGCCGGCAGCGGAGGAGTTAGGTTCGGGCCAGACATAGCCCAGAATAATAAGTAGTGGCATAAGGCTAGCTTTGCTGCATTGGCGTTGTTAAAAAAACGCAGTGTACCGCCGCTGCCATTAAATACCAATGCTTTTGCCGTTAAGTTACAGCTTGCTGTTTACCTGAGGCAGGTTGTTGTTAAGATACGTAGTTAAATCTACGTATTTAAGCAATCAATCCGGTAAAACCTATGACCAGTATAAGCCGCTATACCGTTTTAGAAGAACAGCTGCATGCACTGAGCCATGCTGTAGGCGCAGTACTGGGACTCATTGGCCTGATATTGATGCTGCGACTGAGCGTTCTCTATGGCGACAGCTGGCAGCTGGCCAGTTCGCTGATTTATGGTAGCAGTATCATTTTGCTGTACAGCAGCTCGGCGCTTTATCACAGCATTCATAACCCGCTGCTTAAATACCGGCTGCGCCAGCTGGATCATGCAGCTATTTTTATCCTGATAGCCGGCACCTATACGCCATTCACCCTGGTAAGCCTGCGCAGCGACTGGGGCCTGACGTTATTTACTGTGATCTGGCTGATTGCCATAGCCGGCGTGATATTGGAACTGGCGACCGGCCTTAAATATAAAAAACTATCACTGGCGCTCTATCTGGGAATGGGTTGGATTGTCGTGGTCGCGATTAAACCAATGCTGACTCACGTGCCTGCGCCGGCAATGTGGTTGTTACTGGCCGGCGGCCTGGCCTATTCCGGAGGCGTACTGTTTTACATCTGGCGCACGTTGTATCTGCATCATATGATCTGGCACTTATTCGTCCTTGCCGGCAGCATCCTGCACTTTTTAGCCGTATATTGGTATGTGATGCCGCATGCCTAGCAAAATTTGTTAATGGCATTATAGAAAAAGGGCTGCTAACGCAGCCCTGCAACAACCTTTGCGGTTGTATGTTATCGCTTAGTACTGGTAGCTGTACGTTACACCGCTAAAGGCGCTGTAGGCACGGATGCCAACATGCCAGGTGCCGGCTTGCGGGTTGTTAATGGTACAGACTTCATTATTACCGTTTAAATACGGCCGGCAGGTGTAAGCACTGGTGCTTGGCTGACTACCATAACGTACATATAAATCAGCATCACCACTGCCGCCTGAGATCTGGAAGGTGATTTGCGACACACCTGATGGGATCTGATAGCTGCCACGTAACCACTGACCGGTCGATGCCGACAGGTTCGGGAAGGTTGCGCCACCGCCCGGAGGTGTACCGCCACCGCCGCCGCTACCGTCACAACCGTTGTTGGTAATCCTGTCGCTGGCTGCTTTAGCCTGCACAATACCAAAACCATAGGAGTTATCCCGCCCTGCTGCGCCTCGGTCCTGGGCTGTTGCATTTAATGCATTACGAATTTGCGAGGCAGAACAGGATGGATGATTACTCCAAACCAGTGCAGCCACACCAGCCACATGTGGTGAAGCCATCGACGTGCCACTGATGCTGTTATAGCCGCCGTTACGCCAGGTTGAACTGACATTCACGCCAGGGCCGGCAATTTCGACTTGTGAGTTACGCTGCGAGAAACTGGCCAGATTACGGTTAGAATCAACCGCTGCCACAGAGACAACTGCGTTGTACGACGCCGGATAAGACAAACTGGTATTGCCGGCATTACCGGCTGCCGCTACCAGTAACATGCCGTTATTGTAGAAATTATTCATGGCATTGTTTTCAGTCTGATTCGACGAACCGCCGCCAAGGCTCATATTAACCACTTTGGCACCGGCGTCCTGACACGACTGAATACCCTGAATTAAATTGGACGCATAGGTCCAGTTTCCGGAGTCGTTAAATATTTTAACGATATGCACGCCAGCCTGGCCTGAACCAATAACGCCGACAACGCCTGAGTTATTGTCCAGCGCCACCATAGTGCCCGCAACGTGCGTACCATGGCCATTGCCATCAGAATACCAGTTGCCATGACCTGAGAACGCATAACCGGTAACGCCGGAGCTTTGCAGGTCTTCGTGGCCAGAGGTATAGCCGGTATCGATTACACAGACTTTAATATTGCCGGCACTGCTGTCACTCAGCTGATTTGCCTGCACCATATTAATACCATAAGGGGTAGATTGTGCCATCGGGCTGATGACATCCATCAGATAGCGCTTAGCATCTTCTTCAACGTACTGCACATTCGGGTTGGACTGTAGTGCCTTTAACTGCCTGGCAGATAATTTAGCGACACTGGCATTGGCCGACTTTAAATGCATTAATGCTGCAACCTGATGACCACGTAACACTGTTTCAGCTTGCTGGGTTGAAAATTCACTCTGGCCATTGTTGCTGTTCATTACTGCTGCCGTGGGCTTGAACTTGATAATGTAACGGCTGCTCTTATCGCCATCATCGACCAGGCTGTCAGCAATTGCCGGAGTAGTTAACGTTAATGCAAAGCAACTGCTTACGCTAAGTGCTAAGAGAGTTTTTGTAGTTTTCATTGTGGTACCTTTTTATATTTAATAATTTGGTTGTTAAATTAATCGTTGTCAGACATCCTGTGCTTAAGCTGCGTCCTGCGGGCTCTAACTAACCAGTTGCTCAGAAAAACAACAATTACAAAAGCATGACAAAGTGATTACAAAAAAATACACTCACCCCATTTCAGAAAAAAAAACCAACGAATAGAAACAAATGCCCTGTTTCAGGAAAACTAACAGCAGCGCATATAACTTACAGATCTGCCTTATACCTTTAAGCAATAACAATTTTGCGCCAGAAGTTTACAGTCCGCACCGAACTAATTAGCCAGCAGATCTTTCTATGCTCATTGCATTCTTTTAGAATCGTCCCCATTGCGTTTTCACTTAGTCGTTTTTTGGAGTAAAAGATGTCAAACAGCAAGCATTGTCGGTTACTAATTCTGGGTTCAGGCCCGGCCGGATATACCGCCGCAGTTTATGCTGCCAGAGCAAATTTAAAACCGGTGCTGCTAACAGGCATGCAACAGGGTGGCCAGCTGACCACCACCACTGAAGTTGAGAACTGGCCGGGCGATGCTCATGGCTTAACCGGTCCGGCGCTGATGGAGCGGATGCAGGCCCATGCCGAAGCGTTTAACACCGAGATTATCTTCGATCATATTCACACTGTTGATTTACAACAGCGGCCATTTACCCTGACCGGCGATAACGGCAGCTATAGCTGCGATGCGTTAATTATCTGTACCGGTGCCTCGGCTAAATATCTGGGTCTGCCGTCAGAAGAAGCCTACAGTGGCCGCGGTGTCTCAGCCTGCGCGACCTGTGATGGGTTTTTCTATCGTAATCAGAAAGTGGCCGTGGTCGGTGGTGGTAATACCGCGGTAGAAGAAGCCCTATATCTGTCGAATATTGCCAGTGAAGTGCATCTTATTCACCGTCGTGACACCTTTAAAGCCGAGAAAATTCTGGTAGACCGTTTAATGGAAAAAGTGGCCGCAGGAAAAATCGTGCTCCACACCCATTGTGTGCTGGAAGAAGTGCTGGGCGACGAAATGGGCGTTACCGGCGTACGTTTAGGGTCAACCAAAGGCGAAGCCGCATCGGAGCTGGCGCTGCAGGGCGTCTTTATTGCCATTGGTCACTCGCCTAATACCGATATTTTTAAAGGCCAGCTGGACATGAATGGCGGTTATTTAAAAGTCGTCAGCGGCACGGAAGGTAATGCCACCCAAACCAGTATTCCCGGTGTGTTTGCTGCCGGTGACGTGTCCGACCATATTTATCGTCAGGCTATTACCTCTGCCGGAACAGGCTGTATGGCTGCGCTGGATGCTGAGCGTTACCTGGATGGTCTGGTAAAATAGCGCAGTCAGCCAGTTCAAATGGCTATTTACCTGCATGAGCTTGACCCTGCCCAACTGTGGTTTCCCCCGGTTGAGCAGGCGCTTGAACAACCCGATGGTTTACTGGCGATGGGCGGCGACTTATCGAGTGGCCGCCTGACACTGGCGTATCGCAGCGGCATTTTCCCCTGGTTCAGCGACGGTGATCCGTTGTTATGGTGGAGCCCGGCGGTACGCGCAGTATTTGCTCCAGCCAGTCTGAAATTTAACCGTACCCTGCGTAAACAATGGCAACGCTCAGCACTGCAGCTGACTCTTAATCATGCGTTTTCCGACGTGATTAACGGCTGTGCCGCGCCGCGCAGGCACCAACCTGAAACCTGGATATTGCCGCCAATGCAACAGGCGTATCAGCAGCTACATCAGCAAGGCCATGCCCATAGTATTGAAGTGTGGCAGGCTGGCAAGCTGGTCGGCGGCCTGTATGGTATTGTTGTTGGCGGCCTGTTTTGTGGCGAGTCAATGTTTAACCGGATACCCAACGGCGCAAAATTTGCGTTACTGGCGCTGCAGCAACATCTTAGCCGGTATGCGCCGGGCTGGATTGACTGTCAGATCCCTAACCCTTTCTTACAGCAATTAGGGGCCGGGACAATTGGCCGCCCGCAATACTTAGCCTTATTGCAGCAACAGGAAATGCTCAAAAGCCCAACCGGCCACTGGCTGCCACAACCGCTAAGCTTACAATATGACTGAGTCTTATTCGGCAACAAAGCGTTCATTACGGTTTGGTTTAACCCAGCCTGCTCCCTGCAGTTACCTGCCCGGCCAACAGGAGCAATTAGTTGTGTTAATGCCGGAAGAGCCCATCAGCGCCGAACTATATCAGCAGCTGCTGGCGCTGAACTTCAGGCGCAGTGGTGAACAAAGCTATACCCCACACTGCCCGGCCTGTAACGCCTGTCAGTCAGTCCGCATTAACCCGCAGCAATGGCAGCCATCCCGCAGCCAGCGCCGGCTGCTGAATAAAGCACAGCGCAGCGGTTTGCAATACCGTCTGGTAACGCAAGCTGATTTAAGCCGCTATTTCCCGCTGTTTGCTGCTTATATCGCGTTTAAGCACGATGATGGCATTATGTACCCGGCAAACGAAGAGCAGCTTAGCAGTATGCTGGCATGCAGCTGGCTGCCGGTGCGCTTTCTGGAGATATACCATCAGCAGCAACTGGTCAGTGTCAGCATTATTGATGAGCTTGCCGACAGCTATTCAGCGGTATACACATTTTTTGCCGAACAGTATCAACACTTTTCGCCTGGCAAACTGGCAATCTGTTATTTGCTGCAGCAAGCCCGGCAGGACAATAAAGCCTATGTTTATTTAGGCTATCTGGTCACGGCCTGTCAAAAGATGGCATATAAGGCTGAATTTCGCCCACAACAACGCTTTATTCAGGGACAATGGCACTCTTTTGCTTAAAAAAGCGCTTGCTGCTTTACTTATTGCTGTGATTTCGGCACAATCTGCGCAGTTTTTTGAAGGTTGACCCCAAATTTATAGAGGCGAGTGCGCTGAATGGCGAAAGAAGACGTAATTGAAATGCAAGGTACCATCCTGGATACATTGCCAAATACCATGTTCAAAGTTGAACTGGAGAATGGTCATGTGGTTATCGCTCACATTTCCGGTAAGATGCGTAAGAACTATATCCGCATTCTGACAGGCGATAAAGTTACCGTTGAATTAACGCCTTATGATTTAAGCAAAGGCCGTATCGTATTCCGTCAGCGTTAAATCCGCTGTAGTCGCAAAAAAACCCGGTACTTACCGGGTTTTTTGTTTGCCGTTAGTTAGACAGCTGCGGCGGAAGAACGCTTAATCCACTAAGGCCATATCCTGCTCGGTCTGATAATCAAAAAACAGTGCATCGTTTTTCAGGCTGACTTTGACATCGCCACCGTGCAACAGCCGACCAAATAAAATCTCATTGGCCAGCGGCTTTTTCAGTTGCTCCTGAATCACCCGGGCCATCGGCCGGGCGCCCATCGCCTGGTCGTAGCCTTTATCAGCCAGCCACTGTCTGGCGTCTGCAGTCAATTCCATCGATACCTGTTTTTTATCAAGTTGTACCTGTAAGTCACAGACAAATTTATCAACAATTTGCAGAATAATGTCCTCAGCCAGGTGTTTAAACCAGATAATGCCATCCAGCCTGTTCCTGAATTCAGGACTAAAGGTACGGTTTATTTCACTTAACGCGTCATGGCTGTGATCCTGCTGTTTAAAGCCAATCGATTTACGTACTGTTTCCTGTACACCGGCATTGGTGGTCATTACCAGCACCACATTCCTGAAATCCACTTTACGGCCATTATTATCAGTTAAGGTACCGTGATCCATTACCTGCAGCAGAATGTTGTAAACATCACTGTGGGCTTTTTCAATCTCATCGAGTAACACCACTGAGTACGGATGCTTTGACACCGCATCAGTCAGCAAGCCACCCTGCTCAAAGCCAACATAACCCGGCGGCGCACCAATCAGTCGGCTGACAGCATGCCGTTCCATGTATTCCGACATATCAAAGCGCAGCAACTCGACACCCATAACTTTGCCAAGTTGTTTAGTCACTTCAGTTTTACCCACCCCGGTCGGGCCGGCAAACAGGAAGCAACCAATCGGTTTTTCTTCGTTACCAAGGCCTGAGCGCGATAAGCGAATGGCCGCCGTCAGCACTTCTATCGGTTCATCCTGACCAAATACCACCAGCTTCAGGTTCCGATCCAGATTTGCCAGCACATCTTTATCAGAGGCCGACACCGACTTCTCAGGGATCCGGGCCATTTTGGCAATCACATGTTCAATTTCGGCAACGTTAATCACTTTTTTGCGTTTCGACGCCGGCAATAAACGCTGGCTGGCACCGGCTTCATCAATCACATCGATGGCCTTGTCCGGTAAATGCCGCTCATTGATATATTTGGCTGACAGCTCCGCTGCAGCCCGGATCGCTTTCTGGGTATACCGCACATTATGATGCTGCTCGTAGCGCTCTTTTAAACCCAGTAAAATCCGGGTGGTGTCTTCCACACTCGGCTCTGTCACATCAATTTTCTGAAAACGCCGCACCAGCGCAGTATCTTTTTCAAAAATACTTTTAAATTCCTGGTACGTCGTCGAGCCCATACAGCGTAAGCGGCCACTCGACAGCAGCGGTTTAATCAGGTTTGAGGCATCCATCACCCCACCAGAGGCGGCACCCGCACCAATCACTGTATGAATTTCATCAATAAATAAAATGGAGTCTTTTTCTTTTTCCAGCTCTTTTAATAACGATTTTAACCGCTTCTCAAAATCACCACGATATTTAGTACCGGCCAGTAAGGCGCCCATATCAAGCGCATAAATGGTGGCATTGGCAATTACTTCAGGCACTTGTTGCTGAACAATCCGATAGGCCAGACCTTCGGCAATGGCGGTTTTGCCAACGCCGGCTTCACCGACCAGTAACGGGTTATTTTTCTTGCGCCGGCACAGAACCTGTACCGCCCGCTCTACTTCACGGTCGCGACCAATCAGCGGGTCAATATGGCCATTTTTAGCCTGCACATTCAGATTACTGGTAAAGTTTTCCAGATACTTGCTCTCTTCGGCAATGGTATCCGTCAGCTCTTCCTGCGGGCTATCATCATGCTGCTCGAGCTTTTCGGTTTTAGTGACGCCATGCGAGATAAAATTAACCACGTCCAGTCGGGTAATATCAATTTTTTTCAGTAAATAAACAGCCTGTGATTCCTGCTCACTGAAAATCGCGACCAGCACATTGGCGCCGGTCACCTCTGATTTGCCGGAAGACTGGACATGAAATACCGCCCGTTGCAGCACCCGCTGAAAACCAAGGGTTGGCTGAGTATCACGCTCAGCATCACCATCAGGCAACACCGGGGTGGTCGAATCAATAAAGCTGGCCAGTTCCAGCCGCAGTTTTTCTATATTGGCACCGCACGATTTTAATGCGTCACCCGCGGCCGGGTTATCCAGCAATGCCAGTAGTAAATGTTCCACCGTCATATATTCATGGCGGCGTTCACGCGCAAACCGGAACGCTAAATTCAACGTCAGTTCCAGATCTTTATTTAACATAGCTTACTCCCAATACCCCTGAGAACCACTTCCAGACCATGCCAAGACATACCTAAGCGCGCTCCATTGTGCACAGCAGCGGATGCTGATGCTCTTTTGCATATTGCTGCACCTGCTGTACTTTCGTTTCGGCAATTTCTGCAGTAAAAATGCCACATACCGCACTGCCCTCGTAATGTACTTTCAACATTATTTCACTGGCTTTCTCATACTGCATATTAAAAAAACGGGTGAGCACATCGATCACGAAGTCCATAGGAGTGTAGTCGTCGTTGTGCAAAATAACCTTATACATTGGTGGCGGACTAACCTTTTGTCGGGTTAACTCTGCCAGGTCGTCATGTTTTGTATCTAAATTTTGCTTACCGCTCATAAACTATAGCCATGCCTGCGCCAACCAGCAAAGGCGCTTATATTAAAAATTAGTAAAAAATTCGCACTATTTTTGCAAATAGCTTGACTGTTTGCTTAAATTATCTACATTAGATGTTGGGGCTGCACTTGTCCCCTTCAAGTACACCTTAGAATACAGAATATAGCTAACTTAGAGAAGGAAGTAAGTAGTATGGCTACCGGTAAAGTAAAATGGTTCAATAATGCCAAAGGATTTGGGTTTATTCGTGAAGATGGCCGTGATGAAGATATCTTCGCGCATTATTCTACCATTAGCATGGATGGCTACCGCACGCTAAAAGCAGGCCAGGATGTGGTGTTCGATTTGTCTGAAGGCCCGAAAGGGCTGCATGCTGTTAATATTAAGCTCCCCGGCGAAGAATAACCTCTCCATCGTTGTACCGACCTGGCATCGGCATCTACTAATAAAAAAGCAGGCATTATGCCTGCTTTTTCTATGTACTGTGCTGCCTGCTAACACCTGGCAGCTGTCGCCAGTTTACAGCGCCTGCAAGGTACGGTTTAACGTGGCGCTCGGACGCATCGCGTTGCTGACCAGGGTATCATCCGGCCGGTAGTAACCGCCAATCTCAACCGGTTTGCCCTGCACACCATTCAGCTCAGCTAAAATCTGCTGCTCATTGGCCTGCATCGCATCTGCCAGCGTTTTAAAACGGGCAGCCAGTGCAGTATCAGTAGTTTGATTCGCCAGCTCCTGTGCCCAGTACAGCGCTAAATAGAAGTGGCTGCCACGATTGTCCAGCTCACCTGCTTTGCGCCGCGGCGATTTGTCGTTATCAAGGAACGTGGCCGTTGCTTTATCCAGACTGTCAGCCAGCACCTTGGCTGCACTGTTTCCGGTAACCTGAGATAAATGTTCCAGCGAAGCAGCCAGCGCCAGAAATTCACCCAGGGAATCCCAGCGCAAGTGGTTTTCTTCAACAAATTGCTCGACATGCTTAGGTGCTGAACCACCGGCACCGGTTTCAAACAAGCCGCCGCCGTTCATCAGTGGCACCACGGACAACATTTTGGCACTGGTACCCAATTCTAAAATCGGGAACAGATCGGTTAAGTAGTCACGTAGTACGTTGCCGGTGACAGAAATGGTGTCCAGGCCCTGGTTGATTCGGGCCAGGGTATGGCGGGTTGCTTCAACCGGTGCCATGATCTGAATATCCAGACCGCTGGTGTCGTGGTCTTTTAAATAATGATCCACTTTTTTAATCAGCTGCGCATCATGTGCCCGCTTACTGTCCAGCCAGAATACCGCTGGTGTGCCGCTTAACCGGGAACGGTTTACAGCCAGTTTTACCCAGTCACGAATAGGCGCATCTTTCACCTGACACATCCGCCAGATATCGCCTTGTTCAACCTGATGACTGAATAACACCTCACCTTTGCTGTTGATCACTTTAACGGTGCCCTTCGCCGCAATTTCGAACGTTTTATCGTGCGAGCCGTATTCTTCGGCTTTTTGCGCCATCAGGCCAACATTCGGTACTGAGCCCATAGTACGGGGATCGAAAGCACCGTTTTCTTTACAGAAATTAATGGTTTCCTGATAAACCCCGGCGTAGCAGCGATCCGGAATAACGGCTTTGGTGTCTTTTAACTGACCATCCGGGCCCCACATCTGGCCGGAGCTGCGGATCATCGCCGGCATCGAAGCGTCGATAATTACATCGCTTGGCACATGTAAATTAGTGATACCTTTATCTGAATTAACCATTGCCATATCTGGCTTTTCAGCATAAAGCGCGGCGATAGCGTCTTTAATTTCCTGCTGTTTTGCTGCCGGCAGGCTGGTAATTTTGGCGTATACATCGCCCAGACCATTGCTAACGTCCACCCCAACCTCAGCAAATTCAGCTGCATATTTGCTGAAAATTTCCTGATAAAACACTTTAACCGCGTGCCCGAACATAATGGGGTCAGACACTTTCATCATGGTGGCTTTTAAATGCAGCGAAAACAGAACATCTTTTGCTTTGGCATCAGCAATCTCAGCCGCAAAAAAATCACGCAGCGCTTTAGCACTCATGGTCGCTGCATCAATGACTTCATCAGCCAGCACGGCAACGTTGTCTTTTAATACACTAACTGCACCATCAGCCTGATGCAGTTCAATCCGCAGGCTATCAGCAGCTGATAAGGTTGTTGACTGCTCAGAGCCATAAAAATCACCGCTGCTCATATGAGCAACATGCGAGGCAGAACTGGACTGCCAGGCGCCCATACTATGCGGGTTTTTCCTGGCATACTGCTTAACCGATGCCGGCGCGCGCCGATCTGAGTTACCTTCACGCAGTACCGGGTTTACCGCACTGCCTTTAATTTTGTCATAGCGACCTTTTACATCACGTTCCTGCTCAGTCTTTGGCTCAGCCGGGTACTCAGGCAAGGCATAGCCCTGGCTTTGCAATTCTTTAATTGCCGCTTTTAACTGCGGCACAGATGCGCTGATATTGGGTAACTTAATAATATTGGCTTCAGGCGTTTTCGCCATTTCACCTAATTCAGCCAACGCATCATTAATTCGCTGCTCAGGCTTTAAAAAGTCCGGAAAGCTGGCAATAATGCGGCCTGATAATGAAATGTCCCGGGTTTCAACAGCAATACCGGCAGCTGAAGAAAATGCCTGGATAACAGGCAGCAAAGAATGAGTGGCCAGCGCTGGCGCTTCATCAGTGATGGTGTAAATGATTGTTGCACTTTCTTTCGACATGTTAGTTCCTGTATTGTAATCGCGGAATGTCCACGGAAGCCCGCGGTCCCCTATGGGAAGTGCCGCGCTAACACTGTAAAACGGTAATTATTGTTTAAAACGCAGCAAAAACAACGGTCGTTAGTATATCAGCATCCAACTGATTAAAACAGGCGCCACCGTACAGGCTGCGCCGTGGTGCAGAGGCCACGCCAACTGACTAACAGGAATTCGTTTTGAAACAGCCAGCGTCTTTTCGCCACAGGCAACATAAGCCAAATCAGAAAAAAAACAATAGGACCAAGGTCGAAATTCCATTATTGGTATTGTTCAATAAACCTTACGATGTGCTTAGCCAGTTTACTGATAACAGCACGCCAGCGCGCTCAACCCTGGCTGACTTTATTCCTTTAAAACAGGTTTATGCTGCCGGCCGGCTCGATCGCGACAGCGAGGGGCTGCTGCTACTGACCAATTGTGGCCAGACTCAGCATCAGCTTAGTGACCCGAAGCACAAGGCACCAAAAACTTACTGGGTACAGGTGGAAGGAAATATCACTGATGACGCCCTGGCACAGCTGCGCAGGGGCGTGCTGTTAAAAGATGGTCCTACCCTGCCTGCTGTGGCCGAGCGCATTAACGAGCCGTCGCTGTGGCCGCGTACGCCCCCTGTCCGCTACCGCGCTAATATTCCTACCAGCTGGCTCAGCCTGACCATCACTGAAGGCCGTAACCGCCAGGTGCGGCGGATGACCGCAGCCGTCGGATTTGCCACCTTGCGCCTGGTACGCGCGCAGATTGGCCCCTGGCAGCTGGCCGAGCTGCAACCAGGGGAATATCGGGTGGTTGAGCTGTAAACGTGTCGGGTCAACAGCCTTTACCGGCAGATAAGCTGCAGCCACGCTGGCGATAACGATTTTTAACCGGCTAAATTAGTGCTATACTCCGCGCCTTATTTTTAGCAGAACCAGTGTGGTGCAATGTCAGCTAACAGCAGTAAAAAAGTCATCGTCGGCATGTCTGGCGGCGTGGATTCGTCCGTATCAGCCTATTTGTTAATCCAGCAGGGTTATCAGGTTGAAGGCCTGTTTATGAAAAACTGGGAAGAAGACGACAATGACGAATACTGTGCTGCCGCTGAAGATATGCAGGATGCACAACAGGTTTGCGATAAACTGGGCATAGTGCTGCACAAGGTAAACTTTGCTGCCGAGTACTGGGACAACGTGTTTGAATATTTTCTGGCTGAATACCGGGCGGGTCGCACCCCTAACCCCGATATCATGTGTAACAAAGAAATAAAATTTAAAGCCTTTCTCGAGTTTGCCGCCGACGCGCTCGGCGCCGACTATATTGCCACCGGTCATTATGTCCGCCGCCGCTTTCATAACGGCCAGTGGCAGTTGCTGCGTGGTTTAGATACCAATAAAGATCAAAGCTACTTTTTATATACGCTGGGCGAACAGCACATTGCTCAGACCCTGTTTCCGGTTGGCGAGTTGGAAAAGCCGGCCGTAAGGGCCATTGCCGAGCAGCAGGGTTTAATAACCCATGACAAAAAAGACTCTACCGGTATCTGCTTTATTGGTGAGCGTAAATTCAAAGATTTTTTACAACAATATCTGCCTGCCCAACCGGGCGATATTGTCAGTTTCGACGATGGCCAGCTACTGGGCCGGCATGACGGCCTGATGTACCACACCCTGGGCCAGCGCAAAGGCTTAAAAATTGGTGGGCTGCGCGAAGGCAGTGATGACCCCTGGTACGTCGTCGCTAAAGATTTAGAGCAAAACCGCTTACTGGTTGCTCAGGGTCATGATCATCCGGCATTACTGGCCAGCGGTCTTACTGCCAGTCAGTTAGACTGGGTTGACCGCCAGGGGCCACAGCAGCCAATGCGCTGCACAGTAAAAACCCGTTACCGGCAGACGGATATCAGCTGTACCCTGACGCCGCAGGCGGATGGCCAGGTTAATGTGGTATTCGACCAGCCGCAAAAAGCCGTTACGCCGGGACAATCCGCGGTATTTTATCTTGATGACGTCTGTCTGGGCGGCGGCATTATCGACAAGGCCATTAAATAATTATGCAATCGTCTTTATCTACTCAAATTATTGCCCTGGCTGGCTTAAGCCAGGCCATTTGTTTACTGCAAAGTCTGGCCCGGCACAACAAACTGGACCCGGAGCAGTATCAGACCACCCTGGCCAGCATTGCCAATCTGACTCCCGAGTCGCCACTGGCGGTATATGGTGATGATCTGAGCAAGATAAGCAGTGGTTTACAGACTATTATTACCCAGCTGGGAGACAGCACAAACCGGGATGTCGAGTTTACCCGTTATCTGGTGGGCGTACTGGCACTGGAACGGAAACTGAATAAAAACCGGGCCAATATGGCAGAGCTTGGCAAACAGCTCTCGCAGCTGGAACGTCAACTGCAGCACTTTGCCGTTACTGATGACACCATCGTCGGTCGGCTGGCTGATATTTACAGTGAGTGTATCAGCAGCCTGGGCAGCCGCATTCAGGTATACGGTCAGCCCGATGTACTAAAGCAAACCTCCGTTCAGCAAAAAGTACGGGCACTGTTACTGGCAGCAGTTCGGGCTGCCGTGCTGTGGCGTCAGGCCGGTGGTAGCCGGCTTAACTTTATTTTTCAACGTCGTAAACTGGTTGCTGCTGCCAAGCATCTGCAGGCACAAACCACATCTTAAACTTCAGGAGTTTTCATGGAACTTAATGCCCTTACCGCCATATCCCCGGTTGACGGCCGCTATGGTAGCAAGACAGTTGAGCTACGCCCGTATTTCAGTGAATTTGGTCTGATTAAATACCGGGTTACTGTTGAAGTACGGTGGTTACAGCAACTGGCGGCTACCGCGGCGATTACCGAAGTTCCGGCTTTGTCAGCTGAAGCCAGTAAATTACTGGATGATATTGTCGACAATTTCAGCCTGGCCGACGCCCAGCGGGTAAAAGATATTGAGCGCACCACTAACCATGATGTAAAAGCAGTGGAATACCTGCTGAAAGAAAAAGTGGCCGCCAACAGTGAGCTGAATGCGATCAGCGAGTTTATCCATTTTGCCTGCACCTCTGAGGATATTAACAACCTGTCGCACGGCTTAATGTTAAGTCAGGCCCGCAGTGAGGTGTTGCTGCCACAATGTGATGCGCTGCTAGGCGCGATAAAAAGCCTGGCTACCGAGCATAAAACGGTCGCGATGATGGCCCGCACCCATGGTCAGCCGGCGTCACCCACCACCATGGGTAAAGAAATGGCCAACGTGTACGCCCGGCTAAAACGCCAGCGCGATCAGATTGCTGCCATCGATATCATGGGCAAAATTAATGGTGCAGTGGGCAATTACAACGCGCATTTATCCGCCTATCCGGATCTGGACTGGCACCAGTTTGCCGAGCAGTTTGTCACAGGTCTGGGGCTAAGCTTTAACCCTTATACCACCCAGATTGAACCGCATGACTATATAGCCGAGCTGTTTGATGCCATCGCCCGTTTCAATACCATATTGCTGGATTTTGACCGTGATATCTGGGGCTATATCGCCCTGGGTCACTTTAAACAAAAAACAGTCGCCGGCGAAATTGGCTCTTCAACCATGCCACACAAAGTTAACCCGATAGATTTTGAAAATTCTGAAGGCAACCTGGGCATCGCCAATGCATTATTCAATCATTTGTCGGCGAAATTACCGGTGTCACGCTGGCAGCGTGACTTAACCGACTCCACCGTCTTGCGCAATCTGGGTATGGGTTTTGGTTATACCTTAATTGCCTATCAGGCAACGCTGAAAGGCATCAGCAAGCTGGAAGTTAATGCCCCGGCGCTGCTCGCCGAATTAGATGCCAACTGGGAACTGCTGGCCGAGCCGGTACAAACGGTTATGCGCAAATACGGCATTGAAAAGCCTTATGAAAAGCTGAAAGAGCTGACCCGTGGCAAACGGATTAACCAGGCCGACTTAGCCCGGTTCATTGACACGCTTGAGCTGCCTGAAGCAGTAAAGACTGAATTAAAGCAGTTAACGCCGGCCAATTACATTGGTGATGCTATAGCGCTGGTAGATAAACTGGCTTAATCGTCAACGTGTGTCGATAGCATAACAGGCATTGTCCGTAGCAATGCCTTTTTAGTTGGAAAGGCCTTATGTACAAACTGAATTTTGCTGATCTTAGCCCGGAGCGGTTTTTAGCCGAGTTCTGGCAAAAAAAACCGCTGTTGCTGAAGCAGGGATTTGCCGGCTTTACTGATCCGCTGTCGGCCGATGAACTGGCCGGACTGGCGCTGGAAGAAGACGTTGAATCAAGGGTGGTGCACTGTGCCAACGGCGACTGGCAACTTGAAACCGATCCGGTAAGTGATTTCAGCCGGTTTGGTGAGCGGGACTGGACTATTCTGGTTCAGGCCGTGGATCACTGGCATGCCGACGCCGCGCGACTGCTGGACCCGTTCCGGTTTATCCCTAACTGGCGGATTGACGATCTGATGGTCAGCTTTTCGACCCCGGGTGGTGGCGTCGGGCCGCATCTGGACCAGTATGATGTGTTTATTATCCAGGGCCAGGGTAAAAGACACTGGCGGGTTGGCATGCCAGACGATAGCTTAAAGCAATTCTGTCCTCATCCCAGGCTATTACAGGTCAGCCCTTTTCAGGCTTGTATCGATGTCGTGATGGAACCTGGCGATATTTTGTATATCCCGCCGGGCTGTCCGCATGAGGGTATTTCACTGGAAAACAGCCTGAATTACTCCGTGGGCTTTCGGGCACCAGCCCAGAAAGACCTGCTGACCGGCCTGGCTGATTACCTGATTGATAATGACATTACCGGCAAGCGCTTTACTGATCCTCAGCGGCCGGTCAGCCAGAGTATCGGCGAGTTGGCCAGTGCCGATCTGGCGCAGGTTAAACAGTTGCTGCAACAACTGGTAAGCGACGAACAAAGCCTGCCGCTATGGTTTGGTCAGTACATCAGCAGAGCCAAGCATGAACTGGATTTACAGGAACCCGATCCGCATTATCAGGCCGATGAAATCGCTGAATATCTGGAAGAAGGCTCACAGTTGACTCTGACCGGCGGCCTACGCTGTTGCTACCATCAGGCCAGTGCTGATGCGGATATCGCTTTATTTATTAATGGTGAGCAGTACCTGTTACCGGGTAACGAGCTAACCACCGCCAAACTGCTTACTGAACAACGGGTACTTGACGAGCAGCAATGCCGTCATTTTCTGGAATTATCAGAGCGGCTGGGCTTGCTGGTGCACTTAATTAATCTGGGCTACTGGCACTTTACCGAATAAACGGCATCGCAGCGCTCAATAAAAAAAACCGCAGGAATTGCGGTTTTTTTATTGTTTGTATGTTGTTCGTTACAGCTTAGGCGCTGGCCTGACCCTGCCACAAACTGTCATCTTCAAATAGCTCATATAATCCCTGGGCTCGGGCTACCAGTAAATTGGCAAAATCGTGCTGGGTTTTATCAACCGACTGACTGCTGACAATCTTTTCGGCTTTCAATTGCCAGTTTAATGAGAATGACCGCATGGCATCACGGGCCGTTGCCGCTGCAGAATATGGCATATGATCGGTAGGTAAATCACCACTTATCACCCAGAATGATTTTTTGTCTCTGGTATTCAATTTCCAAAGGGCAACCAATGGTGGCAGATAACAGCTTTCGGTTACTGCGACGTTATCCGGAATTATCCCTAAACCCGCCAGATAGCGGTTTGCTGCCTGGTACTGATTTCTTACCCACTCTGCCCGCTGTTTTTCAGCGAGTGCCTGTTGTTCCTGTTGCTGTGCCTGAGTTAACTGCTCACTCATTTTATCTGCTTCCACGTCAAAATTTAAAGTTCGATCCCGGTACTTTAAGGGAGTCTGCCAACACAATCAAGCAGCGCTATCAATTGCCGCCAAATAACTTGTCTGACCAGCTATTATTTTTCGCGAAGCATAGCGTAACCCCGGTTGAAATGTTACATTCCGCGGCGCAAAAAAGTGGCGTAGTGCCGCTCATTAACAGCCAGATTAAACCCGAGGGAGAATCAGACGTGGCAGTATTTAATCATCCTGAATTCGATAACCATGAGCAAGTGGTGTTCTGCAGTGATCAGCAAACCGGTTTACGGGCAATTATTGCCGTCCACAGCACCCGCTTAGGCCCGGCTGTCGGTGGCTGTCGCTTGTGGAACTATGCTTCTGATGAAGAAGCCATTGCTGATGTACTTCGGTTATCCCGCGGTATGACATACAAAAACGCCATGGCAGGTTTGCCATTAGGTGGCGGCAAATCAGTGATTATCGGCGATGCAAAAACCATTAAATCTGAAGCACTGTTTCAGGCTTTTGGCCGCATGTTGCATCGGCTTGGTGGCAGTTACTACAGCGCAGAAGACGTAAACATTACCACCGGCGACATTATGCAGGTGCATAAAGTCACGCCTTTTGTTGCCGGTCTGGAAGGCAAAAGCGGTAATCCGGGTCCGTTTACCGCACTAGGTACTTATCAGGGTATTAAAGCTGCTGCAATGCACAAATTTGGCTCTGCCGATTTAGCGGGCAAAACCGTTGCGGTACAAGGTCTGGGCAGTGTTGGTTTTTACCTGTGCGAGCATTTACATAAAGAACGTGCCAAACTTATTGTCACTGATATTAATCAGGCTGCAGTTGATCGGGCGGTTACTCAGTTTGGCGCAACGGCGGTAGGTCTGCACGGCATTTATGAAGTAGAAGCCGACATTTATGCCCCTTGTGCGCTTGGCGCGACCCTGAACGATGAAACCATTGCCCTGTTAAAAGCGAAGGTTGTAGCAGGTTGTGCTAATAACCAGTTAAAACAGGCTCGGCATGGTGAAATGCTGCGCCAGCGCGGTATTCTATATGCACCGGATTACGTGATTAACGCCGGTGGTATTATCAACGTTGCCTGCGAAATGCGGCCTCAGGGTTACAATGAAGCAGAATCGACAGCTAAGGTTAACCAGATTTATCAGACCTTACTAAATATATTTCAGCGCGCCGATGCAGAAGATAAACCCACCAGTGAAATTGCTGATGTTATGGCCCAGGAAATTATCAGCCGCGGCCAGCAATAAAACATCCTGCTACCGACTGAAATAAAGTATAAAAAAAACCGGAGGTGATAACTCCGGTTTTTTATTTTTACTGGCGGACTCTCATCAGGCTTTAGCCGCACCTTGCTTGCTAATCGCCGTTTTTGATAATACCCCCGGTTTAAAACTGTCAACCGAAATTGATTTAAAGCGTAACCGGTTCATTTCAGTTAACTGCGTCGCTTCAGGGTCGCTAATCACCTGCTGCGCTAATGCCTGTTCAATAGTCTCTGTCATTGGCAATTTACGGCCAACTTTACCGTCACGCTGCGCCTGATATATTTTCTTCAGTAGTGGCTGGGCGTTATGCATGGCGACAAACGCCGACTCCATCAGGCCGGTAGCATCATCTTCGCTCTGGCCAATGAAACACAGATGCGTTAACCGATCCCGGATCACACCGGGTTTTGCCAGCGCGCTGCAGATAGCAATGGCAATATCATCTTCCGGCATTTTATAGCCAATTCCAAATGGAAACACCAGGGTCCGGATAATCCGGGCTACTATCCGGTTCGGGAAATTCGCCAGGAAGCCGTCAAAGGCCTTACCAATTTCAAATAATGAGCGCTGTATACTGTAATGAACAAAAGGCAAATCAGCGTGCTGACGACCGTTATCTTCATAAAACTTCAGTACTGCTGAGGCAATATATAACTGGCTTAACACATCTCCCAACCTGGCAGATAACATTTCTTTGCGTTTTAAATCACCACCTAACATCAGCATTGAAACATCAGCACTTAGCGCCAGCGCCCGGCTCATCCGGCTTAGCTGCTTATAATAGCGGGCGGTTTCACCGGCAACCGGTGCGCTGTTAAAGGCGCCTGCTGTCAGGCCCTGCCACAATGCCGCGAAAGTATTACCAATAGCAAATCCAACATGATTAAGCAGTAATTTATCAAACTGTTTCAGGCCCTCTTCTGCATCGGGGTTAGCCGCAGCTTCCAGCTCAGCCAGCACATAAGGATGGCAGCGGGTGGCGCCCTGGCCGAATATCATCAGGTTGCGGGTCAGAATGTTGGCACCTTCAACGGTAATGGAGATCGGGATCCCCATATAGCCATGGGCCAGATAATTCATTGGTCCGCACTGAATAGCCCGCCCGGCATGGATATCAAATGCATCATTTAACAGAGTGCGCGACATTTCTGTCATATGGTATTTGGCAATGGCGGTTACCACTGATGGGCTCAGTTTTAAGTCTATCGCCCCGGCTGTCATTACCCGCATGGCCTCCAGGGTATAGGTAAAGGCACCAATTCTTGCCATACCTTCCTGGACCCCTTCAAATTTACCAATCGACATACCAAACTGCTGGCGGACATAACCATAAGCGCTGGTCATCCGGGTGGCCAAATGGCCGGTAGCCGTCGCCAGAGCCGGCAATGATATCCCCCGCCCTGCCGATAAGCATTCAACCAGCATCCGCCAGCCGCGGCCGGCATAGTCAGGGCCACCAATAATCCAGTCGATAGGGATAAACACATCTTTACCGTAAGTGGTTCCGTTCATAAAGGCCATATTCATCGGAAAATGCCGATCGCCAATTTCCACCCCCGGATGGCTGGTCGGGATCAGCGCACAGGTAATACCCAGCTCTTCTTTATCGCCCAGTAATTTTTCGGGATCGTACAGTTTAAAAGCGAGTCCCAGTACCGTGGCAACCGGTGCCAGCGTAATGTAACGCTTATCCCAGTTCAGCTTAATACCAAGCACTTGCTTGCCTTCAAATTCACCTTTACAAATAATTCCGGTGTCTGGAATACCGCCGGCATCAGAACCCGCTTCCGGGCCCGTCAGGGCAAAACAGGGCACATGAGTGCCATTCGCCAGATCTGGCAGCCAGAAGTCTTTTTGCTCCTGAGTACCATAATGCATCAGCAATTCACCCGGGCCCAGCGAGTTAGGCACCATTACGGTCACCGCCGCGGTTAAGCTTCGGGTAGCAATCCGCGAAACAATAGTAGAGTTAGCAATAGCAGAAAATTCCCGACCGCCATAGGCTTTAGGAATGATCATCGCAAAAAAGCCTTCGCGCTTAATGTAATCCCAGACTTCTTTGGGTAAATCCCGGTCTTCCTGCACGATTTTATAGTCATCCAGCATCGCCAGCAGGGTTTCCACCTGATTGTCCATAAAGGCCTGTTCATCTTCAGACAATTCGGCTTTGGGAATACTGTGCAGTTTTTGCCAGTCTGGCTTACCTTTAAATAACTCGCCATCCCACCAGACATCACCGGCTTCCATCGCTTCGCGTTCAGTGTCAGACAACGGCGGCAGGATTTTTTTAAATACCGCAAATACCGGTTTACTGATCAGACTGCGCCGGATATCGGTCACCCCGAGTACCACAACCACTGCCAATACCAAAATTAACAATATTTCCATAACACTTTCCTTTAAGTACCAGAGCGCAACTGCTGCTGAGGGTTTGAACGGGTATAAACGGGCGCGGCAATACCTGCTGCCAGATAAGGCAGCAGACGTTGAATTACACCTTCAATATCAACTTCTTCACTAAAATCTGCTTCGGCAATTTCGGCAAGCGCTTCGTTTGACGCCATGGTAAACACCACAGTGCCCAGCGAGAAATGCAACCGCCAGAACAGTTCGCTGGCAGGTAACTGGGGACAGGATTGCTGCACCAGTAACACAAACTTATCCAGTACCCGGCCATAATGATGGTTAATAAACCAGCGTAAATGCCCCTGGACATCAGTATAGCCCCGCCCCAGTAGCTGCAAAAAAATCCGGGTGCCATTGTGATGAACTGAATTGAGTTCCAGCAGCGGTTTAACAAACACTGCCAACACCTGGGTTAAATTGTTAGGCTGCTGCGAGGCCAGCAACTGGCTGAATTCCTGATCTAACCTGGCCATCAGCACCCGTAAATAACGTTGCAGCACGGCCTGGATCAGCTCTTTCTTAGAGCCAAAATGATAATTAACCGCCGCCAGATTCACTTCAGCTACACTGGTGATCTGGCGCAGTGAGGTGTCATTAAAACCTGTTTCAGCAAACAGACTCTGGGCGGCGTCCAGAATTTTTTGTTGGGTATTTTGCTTTGCAACCATCATCATCGCCCAAATTTAAACAGGTGTTTGAAATGTACGTTTGAACCGTTAGGATGTCAAGCGCCAAACAGCTTACTGGTCTGACAACATTATTGATTTTTTCTAAACGCTTCATTTTTCAGCGTTAATCCGAAAACAAATCAGAGGCTGAAAAAATCGCTTGACATTATCTGGCTGCTGAGCGAACTTTGCTGTTAACAAAAACCAACCGGAGAGTAGCCTGATGCAAAAATGCGCCCGCAGTCATTGTTACTATTGCTCTCCGTTCTACCTGTCTGAATGGTTCAATAATTAGTTCTCCCTCTGCGTCAGGCAGAGGCTTCCCCGTGCAGCATCATAAAAAATAGCATTTAAAACCATCCCGGTATTTTGCTGCCTTTAAATTGCCTGCAGGGTGTACCCCCGTTTCTGCTTTGACGCACTTTTCCCTTTTTTAATCAGATTGCCGTTAAAGGCAACGTTTGTAATCCAGAGGAATGTGTATGTACTTTAAAGCAAAAATGAAGCTATCCACCTTAAGCGTCGCCGTCATGCTGGCTGCCACCGGCCAGCATGTAATGGCTGCAGAGGAAACCACTGCTGAAGAGCAGAAAATAGAAAAAATCCAGATCACCGGTTCGCGTTTAAAAGGCGTGGACATGGAAGGCGCAAACCCGGTACAGGTGTTTAGCCGCGAAGACATGACCAAGCGCGGTTATGACAGCGTAGGGGCATTTCTACGCGACCTGCCTCAGGCATCCAGTGCCGGCACCTTTACCGAAAACGGTGGTGTCGGCGGTGCTGACGGCGCCCCAGCCGGCTCGTCCGGTGTCAGTTTGCGTGGCCTTGGCAGTAGTTCAACCCTGGTGTTAGTCAATGGCCGCCGGGTAGCTGTCGATTCGTTTACCAATGGTTTTGATTCTTTCGTAAACGTTAACGCTATCCCAATGTCAGCCTTAGAGCGGGTCGAAGTGTTAACCGATGGCGCCTCATCAGTTTATGGCTCTGACGCTATCGCCGGGGTAATTAACTTTATTCTGCGTAAAGATGTGGAAGGCCACGAAGTATCGGTATCTTACGGTGATGATACCAAAAGCAGTAATTTTGGCCGGACTAACCTGACCTACGTGGGTGGCTTTAACACAGAAAACAGCAACACCACGCTGGTAGTGGACTACTTTGACCGTAACGCCCTGTTTAACAGTGACCGGCCGATTGACGTCACATTAAAATCCAGTACCCGGGTCAGCATCGATGGTACTGATTATGCAGAGCCCTGGTGTGGTGATGATGTCAGCAACGGTGGCACCCGCTGTCGTTATGACTACGTTATTGAACGGGCTATTCAGCCAGACACCACGACCATCGGAGCTACCCTGCACCATAATTACCGGCTGGCTAATGGTAACGAGTTTTTTGCCGAAGCCATGCTGCAGAATAATACCGGCTCAGCATACGACTCGGCTGCAGCCTTTGATGTGCGGCTAGCGGGTGACTCATCGTTAGTGCCACAATGGGCACGTGATATCGACGCTGCCGATGGCGAGGTAAACCAAATCCGGGTTCGTTCACGTTTTCCGGAAACCCGGATACAGGATTACGATACCACCAGCTACCGGGTATTAGCAGGCCTGCGGGGCGAACTTGGCATGTGGTCATGGGAAAGTGCGGCAACCTACGGTAAAACAGAAAACGAAATTACCCATGTGCAGGGTTACATGGGCATCGACAAAGTAAACGATGCTATTGCCAGTGGCAGTTTCAACCCGTTTAATTTAGGCCGGGACAACAGTGCCAGTGCTATTGCAGCGGTGCGGGAACTTGCGCCACGGGTTGGTGAATCTGAAGTATTCTCAGTTGACTTTAATATTGCCGGTGATTTAAACATTGAGTTACCGGCCGGCAATATCAGTGCGGTATTTGGTGGTGAATTCAGAAGTGAAGACATTTTTGACCGTCCTGCCGAGATAGCACAATCGGGTGGTGTATTCGCGCTGGGCGCCAGTGATGCAGCCGCAGATCGGACTCAATATGCCGCTTATGGTGAATTTAACCTGCCGCTGACTGATAATCTGGATATGATTGCCGCTGTTCGCTACGATCATTACAGCGACTTTGGTGGTGACACCAACCCGAAATTATCACTTCGTTACCGGGCAACCGATGATTTAATTCTCCGCGCTTCCTGGAGCACCGGCTTCAGAGCACCGTCCTTGTCACAGCTGGGCGCCGGTGAATCATTAAGCTCTGCTTACATTAATTGTGGTGCCGGGCAGCCGTTTGATGCGCTGTGTGGTGATTTTGGCGCGACCGCCGGTGAGTTGGAGCTTGATCAGGAGACACTTGGCAATCGTGGCCTGAACGCGGAAAACTCTGAAGCCGTTAACGTAGGTGTTTCATGGAACCTGACAGATAACCTGCAAATTACTGCAGATTACTGGCGCTATGAACATACTGATATTGTTGATGTTGATGCTAACACTACCCTCAAAGCCTGTATTGCCGGTACCGCCCCCACCACCACCAGTATTGACGCGCTAAATGGTGAGTTTGGTTGCGTACTGGATGCCGGTGATGATTTGGTGTTTCTCAGAACCGGCTTTTTCAACGTCGGTCGTCAGGAAACGGATGGCGTTGATATTAAACTGAACTATCAGCTGAATACCGACAGCCTGGGTACCTTTAAGCTGTATGCAACCGGCACCAAAACCTTTTCTTATGAGCGGCAGATAAATCCGGAAAGTGGCAGTGAAGACTTACTGGGTAAACTCAGCGGCGCTAATGAAATCGCCCGGCCAGACTTTGTTGCAGATTTTGGCACTGACTGGAGCCTGAATAACTGGACTGCCAGTTTATCTGCGCACTACATCAGTGAACTGGGTGACGGTGATTTTAAATTTGGTGGTAACGAAACCGTTGATGCCTGGCTGGTATTCAGCGGCAGTGTCGGTTACGAGTTGACAGATAGCCAGCGTGTGTTACTGACTGTCCGCAACCTGACGGATGAAAAGCCGTCTTATGCATCGTCACCCACTAATGGCTATGCCAGTTCTGTTCATGACTGGATTGGTACCCTGTGGACTGTCAGATATACCGTAAATTTCTAACAGGCTCGGATATTAATACTGATCCTACACAATAAAGGGGCTGAAAAGCCCCTTATCTTTCAGTTAACGCTGGCGCCTGTGTCTATCCTTACTTAAACTCTCTGTCTGAGTAGTAATTCTCTGAAAACGGAGTGGCAGTTGTCTGCACTGAAAATTAAACCCGAACAAGTTAAATTAGGCTATGCCATAAAGTTACCCAGTGGCTGGATGAAGCATCCGTTTCTGTCAAGCAATATGGTGATTGAAAACCAGCAGCAGCTGCATATTATAAAGAATCTTGGCCTGGAATATGTTTATTTTTATCCTGAAAAAAGCAAACAGATAACAGAGCAGATAACTGAACTTTCCGAAAGCGAGGAAATAGAATTTAACAGCAAAATGTCCGAAGCTCAGGCCAGGATGCTTGATGAAAAAATGCGCAGAATTGAGCAGGCTAAAGCACACCGGCGGGATATTCAGAAAACCGAGAAAGCCTTTAATCATTCGTTAAATCAGGTACGCGACCTGATGAAGCAAGTTAGCAGCCGGCCGTTAAATGCCATTACTGAAGCGTCTCAGCTTATCGGCCAGCTGGTCGACACTATTGTTAATGCAGAGAGCCTGATCCTGCATTTAATTTCATCCGGCAACAAAGATCAGGAAACCTTGTATTACCATGTGCTTAACGTTTCTATTGTCAGTATGATGCTGGCCCGTAATCTGGGCTTTTCAGCGGAAGACATTAAAATTACCGGTATAGGCGCATTGTTTCATGACATCGGCAAACTAAAAATACCCAGCCAGATCCTGCGTAAAACAACGCCGCTTACGGCTCCGGAACAAAATTTATTAAAACTGCATACCAAGTACGGCACCGATCTGGTCGGGCTGGCCGATACCTTTCCCCTTGAGGCCTGGCCAATAATTGAACAGCACCATGAATATCTGGACGGCACCGGTTATCCCAAAGGCCTGCGTGATGAGCAAATTAATAAACTGGCGCATATTGTTGCCGTGGTAAATGAGTTTGATAATCTGTGCCATCCGGCAGACCCTGCCAAAGCACGCTCTCCCCATCATGCGCTGGCATACCTCTATCGCAGTATGAAAGGCAAGCTGGATGACAAAACGATGCGGGTTATGATCAAAATGATGGGCGTATACCCACCCGGTACTGTGGTAATGCTAAGCGACCAGCGAATAGCAATGGTGATGTCAGTTAACAGTGACAGCCTGCTGCAACCCAACGTTATGATTTATGAGCCCGAAGTGCCGCGCCTCGAAGCACCGGTTATCAGTCTGGACAGCGACGCTCTCAGTATCAGCAAGGTGCTGCCCATTGCCAGTCTGCCCGAGCGGGTCAGAGAATACCTGAACCCCAGAGCGCAGGTCAGTTATTATGTGCAGGGCAAACCGGGTTAAGCTGGCTGAAAGATAACTTAGATAACAACATGGGGAACAGCAGATGCATGTTACTGAAGTAAAACACCCACTGGTTCAGCATAAAATCGGCCTGCTCAGGGCAGCGGATATCAGTACCAAGCAATTCCGGCAACTGGCCAGTGAGCTGGGTAGCTTACTGACCTATGAAGCCACTAAGGACCTGGTTACCGAAACGACGACTATCGATACCTGGCATGGTCAGTGTCAGATTGAACAGATCCAGGGCAAAAAAGTGACTATAGTGCCGATTTTACGAGCAGGTTTAGGTATGCTCGATGGCGTGCTGGATTTACTGCCCAGCGCCCGGATCAGCGTGGTTGGCGTTTATCGTGACGAAACCAGTTTGCAGCCAGTGCCTTATTTTCACAAGCTGGCCGCAGACTTAAACCAGCGCCTGGCGCTGGTGGTCGATCCGATGCTGGCCACCGGCGGCTCGATGATTGCCACCATTGATTTGCTGAAAAAACAGGGTTGTCAGCACATTAAAGCACTTGTACTGGTTGCAGCGCCAGAGGGGATTACTGCCCTTGGCCAGGCCCACCCCGATATTGAACTCTATACTGCGGCTATCGACAAGGGATTAAACGAGCAGGGCTATATTTTACCGGGTCTGGGCGATGCCGGTGATAAATTATTTGGCACCCGTTAAACACCGTTGCCTGGCAGCATAAAACATGGCACCTTGGTGCCATTTTTCGTTAATGGACATTTGTTGTGGATTTAATCCCCTGGCATTACCCTACCCACTTCGGCTTTACGTTACGCGGCTATTACACCAAACCCAGTGGCAAACCACTACTGCATATGTTGCATGGCAACGGTTTTTGCAGCCGCACTTACCTGCCGTTACTGCAACATTTACAGCTGCACTTTGATTTTTTCCTGTCCGATGCCCAGGGCCATGGCGACAGCGATCACGGAGGGCCGTTTTTAGGCTGGAATGCCAGTGCCGAGCTGGCTGAAGCCGCTTTACTGGCGCACCGGCACCTGTTTGCCGGTCAGCCGGTTATTGGCGTTGGCCACAGTTTTGGCGGCGTGTTAACCGCGTTAATTAACAGCAAAGCGGCCAGCCCGTTTCAGCAGACCATCCTGTTGGATCCGGTGTTGTTTACCCCTTCTATGCTAACCGTAATGCGCTCGTTGCAGGGGATTGGCCTGTACCACAAAAACCCGATGGCTAAAGCGGCTATCCGCCGCCGCCGGCACTGGCCGGATAAAAACACTGCTTACCATTACCTGCATAACCGCGGCATGTTTAAAAAATGGCAGCCCGAGGCCCTGGCGGCCTATATTGACCATGCCCTGACTGACTCTGAGCAGGGTTTTAGTCTGAAATGCCAACCGGAACGCGAAGCTGAAATTTTCAGCTCGTATCCTGATAAGCTTTGGCAGCAACTGAGCCAGCCGTGTCCCCCTACCCTGATAATTTATGGTGACAGCAGTTACCCTTTTATCGGCAAAGCGGTTAAAAAATGGCAAGGTCGTAATCCGGCCATAACAAGTATGGTTACCGCAGGCGGGCACTGCTTTATGCAAGAAAACCCGGCAGCTACTGCCCGGCTTATATTGCAGCATTTAAAGCTGAGCAGCGGGTAAAATTGGCGTTATAAATAACGCTGCTTTACGTTATACTGCCCAAAATGAAATCAGAGTATGCAGATGAAAAAGTCGTTATTACTAGTGGCACTGGTGTTGGCAGGCTGCAGCCAGCTACCTGCTCCTGAACAGGTTGCCCCGGATAAAATCAGTAACATTGAGCCAGCACCGCAGCAAGTGCAGGAAGAAGTGGTGCCTGACAGCGAAACTACCGAGGCTATTGCCACTAATTTCGAACAGATATTTATCGACAGTGATGTCAGTTATACCGGCACCCTGCCCTGTGCTGATTGTCCCGGGATTCAATATCACCTGAATTTATACCGCGATGGTCGCTTTGAAGTGCGTCAGGAATATCTGGAGCGCGGTGATATTAGTATTATCAAGGGGATCTGGTTACTGGAAAAACGTAACCTGCATCTGGTTAACCAGCAGCAAACCCTGCCGGCATTTTACTTTTCCAATAACAATCAGTTAGCGATGCTTGATCTGGCAGGCAAGCCGATAAGTTCTGCGCTGAATTATCAGCTAAAGCGGGCACCGGAGTTTATTAAGCTCGATACCCGCCAGCCCATGCTGGGTCTGTATTTACTCCAGAATAACCAGGCAACTTTTACCCTGTGCCAGTCTGGTGAAAGTCTCAGTGTTGCCAACACCCAGCATCACCTACCGATGATGCGTCATTACCAGCAGGACGAGCGACTGCGTAACAATGCCGTAATTGCCACCCTGGTGGGCCGCAAGAGCATCAACGAACAGGGTGAAACGCAATTGCTGATTGAAAAGTTTGAACAGTTCTGGCCCAACGCTACCTGCCCTGACGCTTATGCGCCCGGCCAGTTCCAGGGTATTGTCTGGCGCGCAGAGAAACTGGCGGGCCGATACCTGCCGCAGCAATTGAATGTCAGAATGCTATTTGACCGGCAAGACCGCTTATATGGTTTCGCCGGCTGTAATAGTTTTAATGGCAGTTACAAGCAGCAGGCTAACCGGCTGAATGTCGCAGGCCTGGCCAGCACCCAGAAATACTGCAGTGACAGCAGCGAGCTTGAGCAGCAATTTACCCGCTCACTGCAAGCAGCCGACAGAGCCGAAGTAAACGGCGCTAAACTGCAATTGTTTAAAGACAATAACCTGCTGATAGAATTTAAACCTGCACTTAATTAGCCAAACCTGGCTCAAGCTTATAACTAAACGGTGCTTTTTTGGCGCCGTTTTTTTTGCCGCAATTGTCAGTTTGCGTCGCGCCTGTTCCGTATATTTCAGATAAAAAAATACCCTCAGCCACGTTAATGTTGAGGGTATTTTAAGCCACGGTTAAGTGGCTTCCGATGCTATCGGCTTATATCAGACTAAGGCTTCTTTTGCTTTAGATACTAAAGCAGTGAAAGCGGCTTTGTCGTATACAGCGATGTCGGCCAGGATCTTACGATCGATTTCAACAGAGGCTTTTTTCAGGCCTGCGATGAAACGGCTGTAAGATAAACCGTTCATCCGTGACGCTGCGTTAATACGCGCGATCCACAGTTGACGGAACTGACGCTTACGCTGACGACGGTCACGATAAGCATATTGACCGGCTTTAATAACGGCCTGGAAAGCAACACGATAAACACGACTGCGGGCACCGTAGTAACCTTTAGCCTGGTTTAACACCTTCTTATGACGCGCGCGCGCCGTCACACCACGTTTTACTCTTGGCATTTCTGACTCCTGTTAATTATGCGTACGGCATGCAACGGACTAAGCCGGCAATGTCTACTTTAGCGACTAAGGTTTTTGGACCTAACTGACGCTTACGCTTAGAAGTCTTCTTCGTCAGGATGTGGCGAAGGTGTGATTGCTTACGTTTAAAGCTACCAGAAGCGGTTTTTTTGAAACGCTTCGCGGCACCTTTATTGGTTTTCATCTTTGGCATAGTATTTAAACTCGCATTGTTAAGTTACAACGAATAATAAGGCGTTAAAAAACTGCGGCAAGCCGCAGTTTCCTAAACTTGAAGGCACTTATTACTTCTTATTTGGGGCCAGCATCATGATCATCTGCCGACCTTCCACCCGTGAAGGGAAAGATTCGCAGACAGCGATATCAGACAAGTCCTCTTTAATCCGAGAAAGCATCTCAATACCGATTTCCTGATGCGCCATTTCACGACCACGATAGCGCAGCGTTACTTTAGCTTTGTCACCCTCTTCAATGAAGCGACGCAGGTTGCGTAGTTTTACCTGGTAATCGCCTTCGTCAGTTCCAGGCCGGAATTTTATTTCTTTAATCTGGATCTGTTTTTGCTTCTTCTTCTGCTCTTTCAGAGCTTTACTCTTTTCGAACAGGAACTTACCGTAGTCCATCAACTTACAAACTGGTGGTTCGGCTGTCGGGCTGATCTCTACTAAATCATTGCCACTGTCTTCAGCCAGTTTTATGGCTTCAGCAATACTTACTACACCCAGTTGCTCACCTTCGACGCCAATTAACCGCACTTCCGGCAGATTAATTTCTTCGTTTATCCTGTTAGGACGGTTTGCAGGTAATGTTTTCTTTCCTACTTTAATAGTATGTTCCTCCGAAAAATTATTCTTATCGCTTATTGGTTTATATCCGGGTCTTAATCTCAGCCGTCAGCTTTTCTACAAAAGCGGCTACTGACATCTTACCAAGGTCTTCACCTTTACGCGTTCTCAGGGCGATATCGCCCGCTTCCATCTCTTTATCGCCAACGACAACAAGATAAGGAATACGCTTAAGCGTGTGCTCGCGAATTTTAAAGCCTATCTTCTCATTTCTCAAGTCACTAATTGCTCTAATACCGTGAGATTTGAAAGTTTTTACTAAATTTTGCACATATTCGGCCTGATTATCGGTAATATTCATCACCACAACCTGAGTCGGGGCTAACCAAGCCGGAAACAGGCCGGCATATTCTTCGATTAAAATACCGATAAAACGCTCAAGTGATCCCAGAATAGCCCGGTGAATCATTACCGGTACCAGCTTGTCACCGCCTTCCGAGACAAAAGTAGCACCGAGCCGACCCGGTAAGGCAAAATCTAACTGAATCGTGCCGCACTGCCAGGCCCGACTTAAACAATCGTGCAGGGTAAATTCAATTTTCGGACCGTAAAACGCACCTTCACCCGGCTGCAGATCATAGTCAATGTTATTGCTTTTCAGCGCTTCAATCAGACCCTGCTCGGCTTTATCCCAGCTTTCATCTGAGCCGATGCGCTGCGCCGGCCGGGTCGACAGTTTTACTTTAACGTCTTTAAAGCCAAAAGTGCTGTAAACATCAAATACCATCTGAATACATTTGGTCACTTCGGCCTGCACCTGATCTTCAGTACAGAAAATATGGGCATCGTCCTGAGTAAAACCGCGCACCCGCATTAACCCGTGTAAGCCACCTGATGGCTCGTTGCGATGACAGCAACCAAACTCAGCCATTCTCAGTGGCAAATCGCGGTACGATTTTAAACCCTGATTAAAAATCTGGACATGGCCCGGGCAGTTCATTGGCTTAATGGCATACTCGCGGTGTTCAGACTGAGTGGTAAACATGTTTTCGGCATATTTCTCCCAGTGACCTGATTTTTCCCACAACACCCGATCCATCATTAACGGACCTTTTACTTCGTCGTAGTCGTACTCGCCCAGTTTTTCCCGGACAAAGCTTTCCAGCTCGCGGAAAATGGTCCAGCCATCATTGTGCCAGAACACCATCCCCGGCGCTTCTTCCTGCCAGTGAAATAAGCCCAGTGCCTTGCCTATTTTGCGGTGATCGCGCTTTTCTGCTTCTTCTAACTGCAGTAAATAAGCCGCTAACTGTTTTTTGTCTGCCCAGGCGGTACCGTATACCCGCTGCAGCATTTTATTTTTCGAGTCGCCACGCCAGTAGGCGCCGGCCACTTTCATTATCTTAAAGTGCTGGCAAAACCGCATATTAGGCACATGCGGGCCTCGGCACATATCGATATATTCTTCGTGATGATATAAACCCGGCTGATCGTCTTTACTGACGTTTTGCTCCAGGATTTCCATTTTGTAGCTTTCGCCGCGGGCTTTAAAAGTATCATAAGCCTGTTGCCAGCTGACTTTATGCTTGATTACGTCATATTCGGTTTTGGCAAGCTTAAGCATCCGCGCTTCGAGCTCAGCTAAATCATCGCTGCTGATTGGCTGATCAATATCCACATCATAATAAAAGCCGTTTTCAATGACCGGGCCAATCGCCATTTTCACATTGGGCCACATTTGCTTAATCGCATGGCCTAATAAGTGGGCACAGGAGTGACGGATAATTTCCAGGCCGTCCTGATCCTTGCTGGTAATAATGCTAAGGGTAGCGTCGGTGCTAATTGGATCACAGGCATCAACCAGCTGACCATTTACCTTACCGGCAATGGTGGCTTTCGCTAAACCGGGACCGATGTCTTTGGCGACATCCATAACAGATACAGCAGAATCAAAGGCGCGCTGGCTGCCATCAGGCAGAGTAATAACTGGCATGATTTATCCTTTTACAGTGGTGGCCCACACCAAGGGTCACTTGTTTAATAATGGGAATATTCACCAAGCCCGCTTCGACAGTTAATGGCTTACACCAAAAGTCATTTGCCAAAGCTTGTGGTTTGGAAATATTAAATGCGGCGCTATAGTAACATCAGGCGCAGGGCTTGACTACTTTGGTCTGCTTACTCTTCTTTTAACAAGCAGCGACACGCTTTAGCTTCACCATTAAGCCAAAGACCGGCAAGGTTAACGTCACCTTTTAAAATGGGCGCAATTAAACTATCAGAAACAGAGCACATCGGGCCAGTGGCGTAAGGCCCGGCATAAATTAACCGGCCGTTTTCAAAAATCAGCACCGCCGGGCTCGCAGGAAGCACAAAACCAGCGGCCACAACGTCGGCTAATTGACGCCGGTGCTGAGACGTTCCAGGCACCTGATAATCACCGGCAAATAAAGCCATATGATTCTCTGCTCTGCTATTACAGATACAATTTGGCTGCTGCACATGCACGACCTGGATACCCGGGGTCACTTCCACCTTAAGCGCCGACAAGTTAAATTCGGTAGTTACAGAATTTTGCCAGTCGATATCGCCCGCAAACTGGCCATAATGCTGATTACCAAAATAGAACAAACCCGCACTGGCCAAAACCACCCAAACAACAAACAGTGGCAGCAGCAACATGACACGCTGTTGGTTTGTGCTCACTGCCTTTAGACGCGGAATTTTGCTGACTCTTTAGTCAATGCCACCGTGATTTTTTCTAAACTATCAGCACTTTGTAACACTTTAATCCCAAGCTCGTTTTGCTCTGATGTCATTTGATTAAGCTGCTGTACACTTTGGGCAACGTCATTGCTGGATGCACTTTGTTGCCGCAACGCGCTTGCCATCGTATCAGACGAATTTGCAACCTGCCTGGCTTGTTCCAGAATAGTTTGCAACAACTGGCCGCTTTGTTCGGCGTGCTGACGGGTGTTCTCCAGCTGTTCCACACTGCGTTTAACCTCAGTGACTGATTGGGCACTGTTGTCGACCAATCGCTCAATCAGTTGTTTAATTTCATCAGTCGAACCCCGGGTGCGCGATGCCAGGGTACGCACTTCATCAGCAACGACGGCAAAGCCGCGACCTTGCTCGCCCGCTCTGGCAGCTTCTATTGCCGCATTAAGGGCCAATAAGTTTGTCTGCTCGGCAATAGACTGAATAACATCCAGCACTTTACGGATATCTACCGTAGCACTGGCCACATCATTTACCTTATGGCCGGTATCGCTTAGCTGGCTGGCCAATTGCTGAACTGAGCTTATAGTATTACTTACTGACGATTTACCGTCATCTGCTGCCGTCTCTGCCGCTTTGGCAAATTGCAGTACCTGCTGCGACAAATTAAAGACATCCTGAATACTATGCGACATTTGCTCAGTAACCGCAGCTATCCGCTCTACTTCGCTCATCTCATTGCGCATGCTGAGAGCCAGCGCGTCACCTTCGGCCCTTAAAATACCTGATTCCTGATTTAACGTTACAGACTGCTGTTCAATAGTAGTCAGTGTTTTGTGCAGGGTATCAAACACGGCATTAAAGTTGTCAATCACCCGTGAGTTCAAATCAGCGCAACGATGAGTAAGTTCAACCTTGCCATCGCTGGTTAAAAGCCGCTCAGTAACATCAAATAAACTCTGACCAACGCTGGCCTCACGGTAACTTTGTCTGGAAATAATGATTAATACTGCGGCCTCCACTACCACAAACACCGCATGCACCATAATAATTCCCAACGACAAGCTCTGTGGCGGTACTAAATAAATACCGGCACCTTGCATTTGCAACCACATAAATAACAGGTGATGTACGGTAATAGTGACTGCTGCCGTCAGAATGACCAGATAGTCCCGAAAAGCAATTAACAATGCCAGCAACACGAAAATACCAAAATGCATTTCCAGCATGCCTGCAGCCTGATGGATATGCAGCGCTGCAAAAAACATAAAGCTGATACCAAAACTCACCCTGGCCAGCAAGTGATCGCCTAGTAAGCGGTATAACACTATTGGCATTAAGGCACTGGGCAAACCGATCAGCAGTGCCGACAGCCAGGTGCTGTGCCAACTGGCTAATACCAATGCCATAAAAAACAGCGCGATATTAACTACACTCATAATATTGTAAGCTTGCACACGAAAACGAGGGGTAACGATAGCCATGTAAACTCCAGGCACTATTAGATGGGCACGAATATGATAATTAACATTGCTGGCAACTTTAGCAATCACTTTCGTTTTAAAAGTTGTTTTACGTCATAAAAGGCGGTTTTCGATCAGTGATCTTTCTGTTTTATCAGCCATACTAAATTGACAGCGGAACAGGGAGCTAACCGATGTGGCAGGCGATTGCAGATAGTATTAACAGTGAATTGGATATCGACTTTAAAGTTGCAGATAAAACGCAGCTTACCGGTGGCGATATTAATCTGGCGTTTAAAATCAGTGGCAATGGTCGTGACTTTTTCGTCAAGCTGAATCAGCGCGAGCAGCTGGAGCAATTTGAAACCGAAGCGCTTGGCCTGCGTACCCTGCGCCAGCACCACTGTATCAGGGTGCCCGATGTCATCTGCTACGGCCAGACCATTGATAAAGCCTTTCTGGTTTTAGAATATTTACCGTTACTAAAAGAAAGTGGCAGTGGCTGGCAGCAACTGGGCCAGCAGTTGGCGCTGTTGCACCAACAGCATGAACAGGCGATGTTTGGCTTTGACTGGGATAATGCCGTTGGCCGCACGCCACAGCCCAATAAATGGCAGAGTAACTGGAGCAGTTTCTTTTCTGAGCAACGCCTTGGCTGGCAACTGCAATTGTTACTGGAACAAGGCTTTGGTTTTGGCAACATTGATTATCTGGTCGAGCAATGCCGGCAGCGGCTGGCCCATCATCAGCCGGCGCCCAGTTTGCTACACGGCGATTTATGGCGCGGCAATGTCGGTTTTATTGCCGGCTCACCGGTAATATTTGACCCGGCCTGCTACTATGGCGATCAGGAAACTGACGTCGCTTTCACTGGCTTGTTTGGCCGTTTCCCTGACGCTTTTTATCAATACTACCAACAGTTTAATAAACTGCCGGATGGTTTTGAACAGCGCAGGGATCTGTATAATTTATACCATGTGTTAAATCATGCGTATTTGTTTCGTGGCAGTTTTCTGGTACAAGCACAGGAGATGATAAAACAGCAATTTTATTAGGATGTATTATGTCAGATTCGGACAGCCCGGTCGCACTGGTTACCGGCAGTGCTAAACGTTTAGGCAAACAAATAGTCTGTCAGCTGCATCAGGCAGGCTACCGGGTTATCATTCATTTTAATCAATCAGCAGAAGCGGCCAGCAGCCTGGCCGACAGTCTTAACCAGCAGCGGCCAAATAGCGCTGTCACCCTGCAGGCCAACCTGCTTGAGGATCAGGCCGTTAAGCAACTTGCTGCCCAAGCCCTGGCCTGTTTTAACCGGTTGGATGTGCTGGTTAACAATGCCTCCGGCTTTTACCCAACCCCACTGGCCAGCGCGACTTTAGCAAACTGGGATGATTTATTTGGCAGTAATGTTAAAGCGCCGTATTTTTTAGCGCAAGCCCTGGCGCCGGCGTTATCCGACAATAACGGCTGTATTATCAATATGGTGGATATCCACGCCCAGCAGCCACTGCAGGATCACAGCATTTACTGCATGGCGAAAGCGGCATTATTAATGATGACAAAATCGCTGGCCCGCGAATTAGCACCTACAATAAGAGTCAATGGCATAGCCCCGGGGGCCATTTTATGGCCAAGTCAGCAATTAGCTGAGGCAGATAAGGCAGATGTTTTGCGGCAAATACCCCTGCAGCGAACCGGTACCCCGGAAGATATCGCCAACACCGTGCTGTTTTTGCTGCAATCGCCTTATATCAGCGGCCAGATCATCGCAGTTGATGGCGGTCGCAGTCTGGGAGCAGCAGAAAAAGCCTGAGCGAAAGGAGGCAGTATGAGCGTATTAACCAAAACCATCAGTTGCCCGTTTTGTGGCCATCCGGTGCATATGGATATAGAAGTAACTGACGATGATCAGGAGTACATAGAGGATTGCAGCAATTGCTGCAATCCCATTCACTTAAAGGTACATAAAGATATTCAGCATCATAGTGTGCAAATTTTTGTTGATGCTGACGACGAACAATATTACTAGGCTGGTAACAGCGGCTAGTGATCAGCCCCAAAGCGCTCTGCCATTACCCGCTCAACCGTTTTAATAATGGTCAGGGTTTGCTGATCCAGCTCAATATTCAGCATATCGCCTTCACGCTTCTCACCCAGGGTGGTAATGGCCAGCGTTTCCGGAATTAAATACAGGCTAAAGCCGCTGTCAGTCACCTCGCCCACCGTTAAACTGCAGCCCTCCACGGCAATAAAGCCTTTGGCCAGAATATAAGGCAAAAAGCTTTTATCCAGAGTAAGTTCCATACTCACCTTGTGCTGCTCGCGCGTCAGTCTGGTTAAAATGGCGGTGGTCTGAATATGGCCTGACACAATATGGCCGCCCAGTTCGCTGCCAAATGTCAGCGAGCGTTCCAGGTTAACATGACTGCCCACGGCAAGCTTACCTAAATTGGTTTTGCTCAGGGTTTCGCTAATGACATCAAAACTTGCCCAACCGGCCGCGCTGTCAAAAGCGGTAACTGTTAAACATACGCCGTTAATAGCAATACTGGCACCGCGCTCCAGCGCCTGCAAATTGGTAGGCGGCACCGCTAAAGTCAGGCGGCGCAGCTGCCCTTCATCGCGAATTTCGCGCACTTGCGCGGTTGTCTGAACTATTCCGGTAAACATAAAACCTCAATTGTGCTAAATTGCGCGCCATTAATGGCCAACCCGACGATGGCGCATGGTACCTTTTTCCCGCTTTGAAGCCAAAACTCTGTTAAAACTGACCGGCCCTATTATGCTGGCTCAGCTGACCCAGACCATGATGTATTTTGTCGATACTGTGATGGCCGGCCGGTTCAGTGCTACCGATATGGCCGCGCTGGCGGTAGCATCCGGCCTGTGGCTACCGGTGGTACTGACCATGCAGGGCCTGCTGTTAGCATTAACGCCTATTGTCGCACAGTATTTTGGCAGCAGACAAACCGAGCCGGTAAGCCATTTTACCCTGCAAAGCCTGTATCTGGGAATGCTGCTTGCAGGCTTATTATTTATCCTGATGCTGTTTGCCGATATTCCGATAGGCATGCTGGATATGGAGCCGGCGCTTCGCGATAAAACCCTGCAATATCTTTTTTATGTCAGCTGGGGCCTGTTTCCGGCCGCCGGTTATATTGTTATCCGTAATTTATTTGAAGGCATAGGTAATACCAAAGCCAGTATGTGGATCAGTTTTGTCGGCATTCTGGTGAATATTCCGGCTAACTATATCTTTATTTACGGCAAATTAGGCATGCCGGCCTTAGGCGGCGCCGGTTGTGGCATTGCTACCAGCCTGGTGTTTCTGGCCATGTTTATTGCCATGCTGGTGTACGGCTGGTTCAGCCGCACCACCCGGCCCTACCGGCACTGGCCGAAGCAGCTGAGCGCCAATGTAAAAGACATCTGGTATATCGTTTGCCTGGGCACCCCCATTGCTTTTTCTATCTTTTTTGAGGTAACGCTGTTTGCCTGTATTCCGCTGGCGATAGTGCATCTGGGACCGATAGTGGTGGCCGGCCATCAGGTGGCGAATAACTACAGCGCGCTGGTATTTATGCTACCGCTTAGTTTTGGTCTGGCGACCACTATCCGGGTTGGTCATTTAGTCGGCCAGCAGAATAATAAAGAGCTGAAAGTCGCCATCAGCACCGCGCTGTGTCTGGCAATATTTATGTCGTTTTTTATCGCCAGTTTTACCTTTTTTATGCGCAGCTATGTCGCCTCACTGTATTCCACCAATCCGGCGGTGATTGCGATGGCCAGCTCGCTGCTTATTCTGGCCTGTTTTTACCAGTTATCTGACGCCATTCAGGTGGTGTCGGCCTGTGCCCTGCGCGGCATGAAAATTACCAAACCGGTGTTTTACATAACCCTGTTTGCTTACTGGCCAATCGGTTTTGGACTCGGCGCCGTATTAGGCTTAACTGACTGGCTGGTAGCGCCAATGGGTGCCCATGGCTTCTGGATAGGTATTATTATTGGCCTGAGTACTGCGGCTATTATGCTGGCATTTATCCTCAGAAAGCATATCAGAAGGATTGATCATGAAATTCAGCACGCTGCTGATCATGGTGTTACTGACTAGCCTCAGCGGCTGCAGCAAACCTGACAGCGAAGCAAAGTTAACTGATTATCAGCAGCGCTTAAGCCGGGTGCTGCAGCTTAGTGACATTACCGTGCAACCAGAGCCGGTCGCCGTGTTACCGCGGCCAAGTGAGCTCAGACAGCCTTTGCCCGATATCCGGGTTGATTTACGCGACGCCTGGGCCAGCCGGGAATGCAGCCTGGATCAGCTGATTGGCGAGCGCAACAGCGTCCTTGGCCGGGTGTATCCGCCCAGCAAGCAACTGAATTATGAACTGAGGCTACTGGCGCGCTTAAAACAGTGTCAACAGCAGGACATCAGCCCGGCACTGCAGCAGCAAATCAGCAGCTGGCAGAGTGAAAAACAACAAAGCATTGCTGTCGCGCTTAACAATATGCTGCTGGCCGATGATACCCTGCGCCGGCAATGGCAGGGCAGTAATCAGCAATTAATCAGCGGCGACAGCAGCGGCTTTGTCCCCGGCAGCAGTGCGCTGAATAAGCTGATTGAACTGAGCACACTGATCGCACAGCAGCAGTGGCAACAGGCCGCGGCGCTTGATATTGAACAAAGTCTGGCCGATTTGTATCGGCACGACTTTCTGGCAAAGCTGCAGCACAGTCTGCGTTACAGTGCAGCCTGGTTCAGCCAGCTTAACCCGAAGCTGCTGGCGATTGCGCCGGAAAGTTTGTGTCCGCAAGGGCGCAGCACTGAGCAGCTGAGCATTTTAACCACGGTATTTCGTAAGTTTTTTATTGGTCAGGTGCAGGCGCACTTAGCAGAGCTGAGCCGCTTTTATAACGAAAGCTGGCCGCTAATTGCCAAGCTGTACCAGGACACGCCGATTTATCCGGCGCTGCAACAACGTTATCAGCAGCCGGCAGAGCAACTGCAGCAGCAACTGCTGCTGCATGTGAAGTGGTGGCAACAACTCAACCAGGTATGCCCGGTTAATCTTACCCAAAGCCCGGACTGAGCCGGGCTGACAGGGCTTATTTTTGGTTTTACTAAAAGCGCAGCTTACTTTTCGTATTGCTGATACGGCATGCCCTCTGTCCACCACTTCGGTGCCGGCGCTCCTTTTAAGTAGTGATCGAAGAACTCACGCATTTTAATGCTGTAGTCCAGCTTATTCGCATAGCGCTGCAAATGATGCGGCTCATTTTCATAGTGCAGCATTACCACGTCTTTGCCTAAGCGGCGCAGCGCCAGGTAATACTCAATGCCCTGCTCCCACGGCACCGCACCATCGTCGTCGCCAAACTGGATCAGCATCGGGGTATTAATTTTATCGGCAAAAAATACCGGTGAATTATCAATATAGGGCTTTACGTCGTCGTACATCGACACGCCAAGCCGGCTCTGGCCGGTTTCATACTGAAACTGGCGGGCCAGGCCGCTCTGCCAGCGAATGCCGCTGTAGGCACTGGTCATATTAGCCACCGGTGCCCCCGAAACGGCTGCTGCAAACATGTCAGTTTCGGTTACGACAAAGGCCGTCTGATAACCTGACCAGCTATGGCCATGTAAGCCAATTGCCTGTGGATCGGCCACGCCCATATCAATTAACTTTTGCAGACCCGGCACTAATGATTCGGTGGCACTGGGACCAGGTGCTGCCGGTCTGAAATGAATGTCGGGCAGAAACACCAGATAATCCTGGCCCAGATAATACGGGAAGTTCGGCCGGTGATTGACCTTCATCTGATTATAATGATGCAGCCGCTGCGAGAATTTCTCGTAGTAGTACACAACTACCGGGTACTGCCTGGCCGGATCATAGCCATCCGGGGTTAGTAACACGCCCTGCAATGGCTCGCCAGTAGCGCTGGTCCATTCAATTAAATGGCTGTCCCCCCAAATAAATTCTGCCTGCTGCGGGTTAACATCAGTCAGCTGGCGCCGCTGATTGAAATCGGCACTGGCCAGCCATAAATCAGGAAACTGCCTGAAACTCTGCTCGGTAAATAAGTAATGCCGCTTCGCCTCACTGAAGTCTTCCAGGGTTTCGACAACGTCATAGCGTTTTTTGCCCTGCAGAAGTACCGTCAGCTCACCATTCAGCTCACTATTGGTGGCATCAGCGGATAAGGTAAGCCGGGCAAAACCGTATTGTTTGGTGTCTTCGTTATACATTTGCAGTAAATGGGCTGCTGCCGGGTCGACTGCCAGCGCATCATCCTTTTGCTGCAAGCGGTATTGCTGCTTAGCCGTTCTGCCGTCTGTCAGTTTTTGCATGCCGCCACCAGGGCTCAGCGCCCAGATATCAAACCGGTCATACACCAGTACCGCCGACTCATCGGCTAACCAGCCTGCCACACCATAACTTTCGGCAGCCATTGGCCGGTCGTTCTGCTCATCTACCCAGGATACAGGTGCAGCGACCGCCAGCTGCACGGTAGTGCCGGTTGCGCTGTCAAACAACTGGTACTGCTCATCTTGCAGATAGACAACGTAACGGCCTGATGGTGATAAATGGGCCGACTCATGGCTGCGGTTAGCGCTGAATACCCGCTGACGCTTGCCGCTGCGTAAATTAACATGCCAGATATCGTGCAAGCGGCCATCCCAGCTCAGCTGTTTTAAATAAGGCCGGCCGCTGCTGATAAGCTGCGCGTCAGTATGCTCAGTAAGCTGCAGTTGCTCGTCGATATCATCACTTAATACGACCATCTGTAAGCTGTCCAGCCAGATAACAGCCGGCGCAGTGCGCTTTAACGCCTGCTTGTACTCTGCTTTTTGCTGGCTGTTAATCCGCTCATCATCGCCATGCCATACCTGCAAGCGCCGGTCGGCCAGCAGCCGCTCCACGTTATACAGCTCAGCCTCAGTTTGCGGCGGTTCAATTTTTGCCGGTTTGTCACCGCTATCCGGCCGGTGGCCGATAAACAGCCGCTTACCATCTTCGCTCCAGCGCGGCGCATAATGCTCGCTTAGCAGCCAACCTGCGCGCTGAGTATTAAGCTGCTGCGCGCTGTCATCTCCCTGTGACCAGAGCCATAGCTGCTGGGCTGCTTCCGCCTGGTTTGAGGCCTTTAACTGCTCGCTGTCGGGCCCGCTGAAAAATACCAGCTGACTGCCCTGCTGATTAAATTTCAGCTGTTGCAGCTTTTGTGCTGTTGCACCATGTGCAGTGAACCGGCTGTCAGCAGCGCTGTCCCAAACCAGCAGCCGCTGCTGTGCGGGTTGTTTGTCTGCTTGCGGGCCGGCGTTCTCTGTTGCTTCCAACTCAGCAATCCAGGCCACCATTGAACCCTCTGCCGCCACCGCAAAATCGGTTACCTGAGCCAGGGTTTGCAAGGTACCGCTGGCTAAATGCAGCGCCTGCAGGGTTTGTGTGCGGTCTTTGCTGTCCGCCTTACGCACCAGTAACAATGCGGTGTGGCCATCACCGGTAAATGCAAAGCGATCAATATTGGCGATAACCCGCTGCTCGCCCGTTTCACTGTTTACCAGTACTGCATTTTGCGCCAGTGCTTCACGCGCTTTTTTATCAGCAGCCTGCTCGCGCTCTAAGAGCGGCGCGCGTTGGCGAAACAGCGCAAAACTGCCATCGGCATTAAGCTGGCCCTTATCGCCGCGCTCAACACTGAGCTGTTTGCCACTTTGTAAAACAACCAGATAACCGGTGCTGTCGCCAAAATCAGGCGCAGCGGTATACACCATAAACTGCTGGTTTTCGCTAAGCTGGCGCTCTTTAATTTCCCGAAACTTCATAATGTCGGTCAGCTCAAGTGGCCGCAAACCGGTCGTTGCAACGCTACTGGCAGCAATAGCGCCAGAGGTAATTTCAGCCTGGGGCGTTGTGCTCTGCAACTGGCTGCAGCCAGCACTGACAATCAGCAGTAACATAGCCGCACTAAAGCGCAAAGGTCGGCGTAAGCCGTTGCTCGTTCTAATCATAAATTCCTCGAAAGCCTGCTTATCTGAATTATTGTTCTGCCAGGCGACATATCTTACGGTGGGCCAAAGTTAACATAGGCGACGATAAATGTGTGCAGCGAAGGGGCTGACTGCGGCAAAGATACGACCAAAACCTGCAGAGTTGCGGTTAAATACCGGCTGACAGGCTAAAATTCAGCCAAACGTTAAGCGAAACACGAAAAACACTTGCCAACCCGTCAGCAGCACAATAACATAGCCGCCGTTGTCAGCCAGACTGTTTACTCTTTATAGAGGCATAGCGGCCGGCAACCCAAGTGTGCGTCCTTAGCTCAGCTGGTTAGAGCACTACCTTGACATGGTAGGGGTCGGTGGTTCGAGTCCACTAGGACGCACCAATAATTCCAATAAAAGCAGCGCCTTATCGGCGCTGTTTTTGTTTAGGCTTTACTTGTATAAAAATATTATCAAAATTTTATAAAAATACAGTAGTGCACTGTATAAGCAAAATTAGTTAATTGTCAGCCTGGTATCGGCTGCTTTCAGCGTAACCGTGTCACCCTCAACTAAGCCAGATCGCGGTGTAGTCATCGCGATAATATGTATCGCGACATCATCGGAATTATAAACGCTGAAGTGTGTAGCTGTTGCCGTCGCGGCAGGAACTACAGTTTCCACGTCAGAAGATAGTTGCCGGAAGTCGGTACCATCAGCTGCAGTTTCAAAGCTACATGCTTGCAAAGCACCGATCCGGTTATTTGACGCTGTGGCGTTTGGCGCCGCAGTATGTTTAACCACTTTTACTGGCTCAGTGTTGCCGCCGTTCAAAAATAAAACCTTACCTGCTGCTGTTAACATGCTTCGATCCTCTCAAATGTTTCTTTAAATTCAATTTCACCGGAATGTGGCATACAGGGTTTACCATCTATCAGTAGCCACACTTCGAACTGATAAACGTTTTTGTAACTGGGGTTTGCTTCAAGCGGGGCAGTAAAAAGCCCCGGGGTGAAACTGCCGCCGTTGCACAGATTTACTTTCTGTATTTCCCTGCCAGAACGGATCAGGGTAAAGGTGGCCGCGTCGACTGCTGGTACCGGTTCACCGGTGGCCAGTTCAACAGGGAATTCCAGATCGTAAGACTGGTTTTGATTTAACTGCATTTACGTGCCCTCTAAACGATACCAGTTCTGAACCTGGCCACTGTTGATACCTTGCCAATGTTAAAGCGCTTTTTATTCTCGATTACTGCTGCTGGCCAGCGGGCTATGCCAATGATTAAGGGTTCACCTTCATCACCACCCTGCCCACTGATAGTGAAGCTGCCAACACCTGAAACTAAGGTTTGCCGGGATGCATTGCCCAAGCCTGAGAATTGCAGTGCACCAATGCCACTAACAGCAGATTGCCGGCTGATGCCACCCTGCCCTGTTAGCTGAAATTCACCTGCACCAGCTGCTGTTGTCTGGCGAGATATGGCGCCCTCACCAGATACGGTAAACGTTCCAATGCCGCCAGCATCGTAATTGGTTCCAACGGGATCAGGCCCGGTGTCTTCGTAATAGCCGCCCTCGCCGCTAACAATGAAGCTACCAACACCACTTACAAAGGTTTGACGGTATAATTGCCCCAAGCCGCTGAAAACAGCTAAACCGATGCCTCCGGCCGGAGATCCGCGGCTAACTGCACCAACACCTGATATTGAAAAGCTGCCAACGCCAGCCGTCTCGGTTTGCCGTGAAACACCACCAATGCCGGATATAGTGAAATTACCAATACCGCCAACGTCGTAGTTTGTGCCGGCTGATGCACCTGACCACTGATTCAGTGGCCCCCAGGTGTTAAGCATTGGTCAGCACTCCGTAGATTACAGCTCCGTTTGGCGGATCCACGATGTAACCGGCGATAGCGGTGCCAAGGGCTAAATCTACTTCGTACTGAGCCTGACCATCAACAAAAGCAATATCGTCCTGCACTATCTGTTCACCGGTTGAAGCAAGGCAAAGGTTTACGGTGTATGTGCCGTCAGGTAAGCCGGATATATTCAGGGGCAGAAATGTTGCGGGCGGTGTGTAAAACATACCATCAGCATCAGCAGCGGCTAGGGTTTTAGCCCAATTAACACCGATGTTTTGATAGTTCGATAGTGAAGTATCGCCGCGCCCGTGTGTTTCAGCCGCTGTCGTAAAAGTAGCGCCAAGATTAATCAAGGCCCATTTTGCCAACGTGCCATCTTGGTCGGATTCGTCATAAATACCAGTGCTGCCAAAAACAATTTCACCTAATTCGATAAATCTTGCTGTATTAGCTTGAATAGGGGCATACACCAAGAAATTATCTGAACGTGATGACGCGCCATGCCAATCAAAAACAACGTCAACCGCACCGGCTGTATCTGCTACTATTGCGTTTTTAGTCGCTGCAATTTCAGCAAGCACTGGTGTAGTAACCCAGTCTCGATTAGGGTCAGTGCTTCTGCTTGGATTGTGCCGACGATGGCCTGAAAAAATACCATTTGGGCTGATGTTGAAATAAACATAATAATCAAAGTTTGCTCTATCTCTGACCGCTTCAGCATCTGTTGAATCAAGTATGTAATCAACAAAAGATTTAAACGCCCACCAAGCTTGAGCCTCACCCATTGCGTGCTGACCATACGTAATCAGCGCTTTACGTTTCGGGCCACCGTCAGTAGTCGAGCCACCAAATTCAAATTTAAGGGCGAACATATCATGGCCGCCGCACTGCCTGCCGTTTTCATCTACTTCAGCTGGACTTGTGAAATAAACACCGCCCGAATCGGCTGAGCCAGTTGGCGAAACAATGCCGGGGTAGTCAGCCAACAATGAGGCCGCATAAGGTGCCGCTGCTGCTTGCTGCCCTAGGGGATTAGTTACAATATAAACCCGGCCCGCTGGAAATGGGTCTGTAAATTGAAACTCAATAGTGCCGGTAGCACCACCAATTAAACTGCGACTTGGTGCTTGTGTGTAGTTTATAAAATCCTGCGTCCAAGATGGTAAGTACGTCGATAATGGCGTATCGAATTTAAACGCCATATCGTCCCGGTCTAACGATATTACAGGGCGCACCCCTTCGGCATTTTCGACCGCAAAGTGTGTTATCGTCCAGCCACTACCATTGGTGCCTGTTATTGCAGCGGGCCTTGATAAAACATTAATTATTGGTTCGGCGCTTGCCGGGTTAGTTATTGTAGTTAATGTTTGGCTTACATTACCGCTGTCAAAATCAGTCACTAAAACAATTTCAGCTGGTGCTGCGTCAGTGGTTTCAGAAACTACAGCAGACCACGGTCCATCACCAGCGGCGTTATATGCTCTTACTCGGAAATCATATCCTGTTAATTCAGTTAACCCCGCAGTGTCAGCCGTTAAAACATTGCCAACATCGGTAGCAACGCTGTCAACTTCCAAATCATAACCCGTGGCACCAGCAACCGATTCCCATGTAGATGTAATTTCAGTGTCAGATATTGCAATAGGGGTTAAATTTGCTGGGGCTGTTGCCGGTGGTGATACTGGAACAGCTTCGGTGGTAAATGCATTACTGGTTATAATGTTAGAGTTTTCACCCTGAACAAAATGCCAGTAGTAAGTTGTTTCAGCAGTTAGGCCGGTAGCGCTGAATGATTGCGCTCCTATTACTGTTACCGCTGGCGTTACCGCATAAACTGCACCTGTACCAGCTATAATATCGGCTCTGCTTGGTGGTGTTGCGCTGGCTGTTACCACTGCACTGATTGACGTACCTGTTGTGTCAGTAGTCACTGAGCCATCAGCTGTTGTATCACTGGTTTCAGTGCCAGTTGCAGCTGATAAAGTTGGTGTTACGCCGCCCGGAGGGTCAGGTAAATCAGCACCTGTACCAATAGCGTAAAACAGCACATCAAAATCAGCTTCGCCTGAAAATTTGAATATACCAATCCAGTTATTTGCGTTTGAGGCATTAGCCGTTTCTGTGCCGGATGTTAGCGGAGTTCCGTTTAAATCGTTAGCAGCATATAGAGTTGACGTGTAAGTTGTTCCGCTTGTTACTTGCTTCAGCCAGTAAATGCCATTTTGCACCCAAGCTTCACCGGGGGAGGCATAAAGCACAGTGGCTGAACCAGCGGTATATTTAATTTTAGAAATGCGGCCGCGTTCGCCGGTAATGTTCGACCCGCGATTAAATGCGCTTACATTAACCGTTTCACTGCCAGCTGAACCGCTACCGCGTGATGCTAAACCGCCAAACGTTGTAGCGGCACCACCATCATGTGGGTTATTAATTCGTATCAGAGAAATCTGCGTTACAGTTGCTCTGTCTGGGTCGGCGTTTATGGCGTTATAGCTAAAAAAGGTGCGGGCTGTACTCGCCCCCCTAATATTGATAGCTTTGCCGCTTGGTGAATCAACATCATCGGTGACGCCAATAGTGACACCTGATGTTGTAAAACGACTGGTAAAACCAGGTGGTAAACCAGCACCAACCGGTAAGCCCAAAACTATATCGCCATATTTAGCCATTAAACTGCACTCTCAAACTGAATTTCTTTGTTATTAAAACTGATACCAGGCAATGGCTTGCTGTGCGTAAGCGCATAACAGAAGTTCACGCCAATAAAGCTTATGTGTTTTGCTTCGAACATTTGCGAGCAATAAGCCAGGTATTCAGAGCAGAACCATTTTTCCGGATCAGCCCAGTGGTGAGGGATGAATGGCAATCCAATTACCACGGCGCCCATTAAGTCGTATTCTTTACCCTGTTGTGACTCTGCCCGACGGTAAGCTTCGGCGCGGCAAATTACTGGGAAGAACCCTTCCTCCCAGTACGTCGCCCTCGCCTTAAATTCCTGTATTGGTGTTTTGATAACACCGTAACCGCCACGGGCCTCGTACACGAACGTGCCGCATTTACTGACAATAGCTACATGACTAAAAGGGCAAATTAACGCGCCCTTATCCAGCAGCCGTATGGCGTAGCTAAATGGCTTGTTGTTGCGGGAGTAGATAACTGGGATTGTTTGCACTAAAGCGCCCCTGAATTAAACCGCGGCCAATTAAAAAGCCGGGCATTTAGCTCCGGCTTCTTCAATGAAATACTTATTATTTGGTAACTACATTCACCATGTAATATTTAAAATGTAATTATCAATACTCTCTTTGCTTTCCAGTGCCAGAATAGCGTCCTTATGATCACGGCATTTATAAACCAGTGCTGCTTTGTGGTGCGCTACTGCAGCACCAAGCGCAGCTAAATCCTGCAAGTTCATTGGTACGGTAACATTGTCTTCTGTTAGCCATTGCGTTGTAAACTGCTGGCCAGCTGCTGCGGCAAGTTGAGCAACCTGAATAGCGCCCATTAAATCTGCAATATTTCGCTCAGCGGTTTGGTAACGATAACCTGCATGATCAACACCCGCGGCAATTAGCCGGTCGCGCTCAGTATTAAGCCACTGGTTTTTAGTAGCAATGTATTCGGCCAGCTTGTCATCAGCCGTTTTTACCGTTTCCCATTTAATCATTTAGCACCTCTGACACTGGTTCGGGATCTTGTTGCACGGGCTTATAAATAATTGGGTCTGGGCATTCGCCTTCTGTTACGACAAAGGTATAGCTCGCCCAGTCGGTAGGCTGGTTATCTTCGGCCAGCTTGGCGTTGTATTGGTATTCCAGTGTAAATTGCAGTTCACTGTTTACTCGGCTGATATTACCAATAAAAGGGCTGTCTGCTTCGACTGTTGCACCATCGGGCAAAGGTGCTAAATCGTAGGTTTCGCTGCGATAAGTAACCGTGTCGCCGGCTACAACAGGTAACTGATCAGCTATCGCTGATGCAATGGGTGATAATACTATTTTCATAGTTGTTCCTTAGTACCAGCGGCCGATTGCGATTAGAGATGCGATCGGTTGCGTGTTTTCCAAAGTGCCTCTGTATAAAGCAAAAGTTGTTGTTGTTGCGTCCGTACCTCCAGTTCCAAGTCCACCCCAACAACCACCTGCACCACCCGCCTCGGATACGGAAACAGTTGGTGGTGCCACAAATGAAACGGGGAGTGTCCATAAATTGGAACCTGTCCAGAACAAGTTGCCGATAGGGTTGTTGATAGCCAAAGCTGTTTGTCTGTTGGTGAAACAAATCTGCGTACCATCCGCAAACCGAACATATCCACCATTGGCATTACTTCCACGCTGGATTATTGCACTTTGGTTTCCGCCTTGTGCCACTGTGCCGACAAAGGCTGCGCCGTTGGCTGAGGTTAGTTTGCCGCTTGAATCAATGCGCATACGCTCAATGTCAGACGTCAAAAGCCTGAGTATACCAGCAGCGCCATTTATAAATCCGTTGCCGCTATCAGCCCCCAACCGCAGGCCATTGGCGCCACTTTGCCTGTAATCCGTAAAGCTGCCTGTCACGCCATCCAAAGATTGCGTTAAATATCCTGCTATATTCGGCGCGCTGCTGTTTCCTATTGAAAAGTTACCTGCGGCATCTAATTTTAAAGTTTGAAGCCATGGCAATAGTGTACCGCCCGTTATATGCCTTTCATACGTTGCACCATTGTAAGTCCACAAAATTTGGGTTGCACTATTTGTATCAGCCCACTTAGCATGAAGAACCTTAGCGCCGTCAATGTTTACTCCAGCGGGGCCGCCTGTCGTTGATGGACCACAGTTTAAAAATTGCGTTGTGTTTATTGCGCCTAAATCACCGCCAAAAACCGCAGTGTTGCCCGTTGCCCCCAACCCAAAATCACCCACCTTCATCAACCGGCCTGCTGTCGTATCAGTGGCACTGGTGGTTACAGTGGCGAACGCTGCTGAACCTAACGCCTCCGTTAACGGCCGCCACTGGCTGGTAAACTGGTCGTAGTATATTTGCTCACCCACCCGGTAGGCGCGGCCGCCCATTGTGCCGGCTACGCTTATGCGGTATTGCTGCGAACCTGTACCCTCTGCCGGCGCTGCCGGAAAATCACCCCCTGCAGCTGACCAGTTGCCCATAAAAGAAAAAGCGCCCTGTAAGGCGCTTTCGCTGGCTTCGGCTAAGTTTCTAAGCTTAACCACCGCATCGGCCAAACCTTCCCAGCTCATAAACGCCAGCAACGATGCTGTGGTGGTTGGGTCGGTCCAGTTACGGCGCAGGGTTATTGTGCTATTGCCACTGCCATCTGGTGATGTGCCGCTTATTGCGTCTACCAATTGCCGGGTACCCAGGGCAACGATTGAGCCTGATTTTAACCAACTGCAGTCTACGCCACCGGTAACGTTAATAATATTACTGCCGTTAGTAGCAGTAGCGCTGACGCTATAAAGCGGCTTTACGGGGGTAAGTGCCATTATTCCTCACTTATAATACTTAAATTCTGAGTGCCGTTTGGCAGTACTGGCGTTGTATGTGTTACCCGCAAGCGGTAACGCCGGTTCGCCGTGCTAAGAAGGTTGTCGGTAAAGGTAAAGGAACCCGTAAGTGTCCAGCTTGAAAGGTATTCACCACCCTCCTGCAAGCAATTGTACTGGCCCGTCATAACGTGGGATGCCACTTGCTGCCAGCTGCTACCATTCCAGCGGTCTAAGTACATTGTTCCAGTTGGGTTGGAACTTACCGGGCACGTACCAGAGCCAGACTGGCCTTTACTGGCACCAAAACTACATTTAATGGTAATGGTGCCGCCATTACTACCGTATGATCCTGTCTCGACCTCAGTGTTTGCGCCAAGTTGGGTTGACTGCTGAGCATTGCGAAGAGTACCGGCCAGTATTGAGCCAGAAAAATACACTTGATCATCTGCACTGTAGTAGTAGCTGGCATTGCCTTTTAGCAGCCCGCTTAGAATTGGCTGGTTAGTACTGGTATCCCAATTAACGCCGTTAATTTTTTTACCTTTCCATTCCAGTAAATTGTGCGGGCCAAATGGGGTTTGGCTTTCAATGCTCATAGCTGTGGCGCCAATCATCCGAATAGTACCGCCATTAATTTGCGCATTGCGCATATTAACGTTACCGGAAGTGTCTACTGCGAATAGTGCGTTGGTCAGATTCTTGGTTCCGGTGCCATACCAAAAAGGGTAAGTGCCGGTGCCCATTTCTGCCCGGTAACCGCTGTTGGCTGTTTTAAAGTTAGCTGCAATTAAATCGCCGTTATATACCCAGCGGCCAGTGCCGGTGTCGTAATACATTTGCACTACGCCAGCAGTATTGGTTAGCCGCATTGTATCGGCACGGAACTCCAGAGTGTTGGTAGCGCCATCTACTACAACGCCGTTTACCCGGGCCACCCCACCAGACACGTTGGTAACACCAAAAAACGCCCTGGCGCTAACGTCGCCGAGCTCGTTAATGGTGGCCTGCAGTGATAGCTGCGCTGAACCCAGTTCATCATTAATTCCGCTTACAGTGGACTGCAGTGTTGTTAATGATGATACGGCACCGTCGGCGGTGCTTTTAGCCTGCTGCGCTAGCTGGTTAGTTGCACTTAAACCGGTGGTAGCATTATTGACGGTAGCGGTTAGCGAATTAACCGACGATGCGGCACCATCAGCCGTGGTTTTAGCTTGCTGTGCCAGCTGATTAGTTGCACTTAAACCGGTGGTAGCGTTATTAACAGTGGCTGTAAGCGAGTTAACAGAACTAACCGCACTATTTGCCGTTGACTGTGCGTTATCTGCTGAGTCTTGCGCTTCATTAGCTAAAATTTCAACCTGCTGTACAAAACTGACAGTACCGGTTAACCCTAAATCAAGGTTTTCAACTTCGTTCTGGATCTGGCTTATGCTGCTGGTATTGCCATCAGCAGTAGTTTTCGCCTGTTGCGCCAGGCTAAACGATGCGCTTAGTCCGGTAACAGGGTTAGTAACAACGCCCTGCAGCGCCACCAACGCATCGCTGTTACCTTGCAAGTCAGTGGTAACCTGCTGTATCTGGGTTAATAACGAAGCATCTGCCGCATTTAGCTCCAGTATTGCAGCTGCTCTTACTTGCCCTTCCTGAGCAATAAGAAAGTCAGTGCGCTTTATTTCAGCCCGGTTTTCCTGCTCCCCGATAACCGACATTACATCGTAAAGCACCTGCACACGAGGATCTTCTGTATCTGCCGCGTTAACTGTGGCAATACTGTCATCTATTAGCTGCTGCACTTCAACATCGGTCGGCACATCGACCAGAGCGGCTTCAACGGTTTGCTGCAGTTCAGTGTTTACCGCCGTTACGACATCATCAAATATTGATGCGCCAACGTCTTCGCCAATAAGGTCGACAATATTGGCGCCATTAGCTGTTGTGGTGGTTGTACGGCTTATCCAGGCGGAGGTGCCCAGTGCGTTAACGGTTCGTGCAAATATGGTGTATTCCGTACTGTGTGCCAAGCCGGTAAAAATAAGGCTGATACCACGGCCGCGAACGGTGGTGGTGTCGCCTATAGCAAACTCGAACTGGGTACCCAGCCCGGCACCGGCAAGTACCGGCCTTGCTTCAATTTCAAAGTTACCCCGGGTGAACTGTATTTCAGTTGGCGGTTGTGGCTGAACTAAGTTAAAGGCAATAACCGCTGGCGGCGATAAGGTATTAAGCGTGCTAAGGGCAAACACTGATATGGTGTATTCGCCGGCATCAAGTAACGGCAGCACCATTGCCCTGACTATGGTTTCTTCGCTGAAGAACTCGCCCTCTGCGTTTGATATTTTTACCCGGAAACGGCGCACAAAGGCGTTGTTAGCCATTGACCAGGTGAGCCGGCCGCCGGTGGCCAGCGTTAGATCCGGCGCAATGCTTAAACCGGTTGGCGCGGGTATGTTAGTGGGGTCGCCCAGGTTGGTGCCGCCAATGCGTTCTTCGTAGGTGGTACCGCTCCATGGGTATATGGCGTTCTGGTGTTCAATAAACTCCAGCTCTACATCGCCATCGTCTTTTAATTTTACCTGCTCTACCCGGAACGGTTTAGCGTCCCAGCCGCGGGTATCATCGGTTATGCCTACGACGTCGCCGGGCTCAACCACAATAGCAGCCGGGCTGGCGGTGAAACCGCACTGCAGCTGAAAGCGACTACGCAGGGCAATGATCCGCGCCATTTGCAGCGCTTCTGCTTTGTTGGTAATGGTATTGAACTCGAAGTTCTGTTCCAGCAATACTCCGTTATCTTCGGCCAGCCATTCAGCAAAAAGCGGATCCTCACTGTCCGGATAGAATACTTCGTCACGCTCAAAATCCAGAGCTGCATTAGGGAACCGCACCACCACCCGGTTAAACCGGTCTTTCTTGCCGCCGCCGCTGCTTTTAATCTTGCCGGTAATGGTGGCATGGTTTAGTTGCTCGCTGCGGCCATGGCTAAAGTAAAACACCGGGCTGGCTTCGGTTTCTATTTGCAGGCGCAGCGAACCGCTGCCGATGGGCAAGCTGCCACGCATTGACGACAGCATCTGCTGCACGTTATTAAATACCGAAGTACCCGTATCTACATACGTATTGCTGCTAAACCGCTTGTGGCTATAGGTAGTTGGCGTGCCATTCTGAATTACAGTGCTGTTTACGGTTTCATCAGCAACGTTAGCAGCAGCAATAATGCTGGGCAGCACTAAGCGGCCACTGCTGAGGCCTTTGCCATAAACGGTATTTTGCAGGTAGTCCAGCAACTGGATGGCAGGGTTCTCGCTGTAAGCTGTGGTGTTTGACCTTGGGTCGTAAATTTTGCGGCCACGCACCCGGGCAGTAATTTCAGGCTCACCTCGCCAGATGCTTTGGTCTTTGTCCATTTGTAGCACAACGTATAAATACGCCAGCCCACTTAGCTTGTGGTCAAACCCCCAGTTAGGTATTGCAGAAACAGCCGGAAAGGATACCGCTTGATCTGCAGCACCTAAATAGCGGTGAACAGTAAACCACTTAGGGCTCGCCGGGTTGTTCTTGTCTTTGCGCCATTGGGGATCGTTTTCGCTTTTACCATCGAAGAAAACTTCCTCAATGGCGTCTATCTCGCCCTCACACAGCACGCATATTAAATGCAGAAGTTCGTTATCAGCACCGCCAGATAAGTCGGTAACGTACTTGTGTACTTTAATAACGCCTATTTTACGGGTGCCGTAAATTACCGGTATGGGGTGATCGCTGCCCTGCTTTTCAACTAATACGGCAGCCGGATCCTGCGGGTCTGGTACCTTAAATAACCAACCCAGAATTTTACGAAGCGGCGCAGTTAATAACTTAAATGCTTTTTTGAATACCTTAAGGATCATGCACCGCCCCACTTAATGTCTTTTTTAACCTGTGTAGAAAATTCAAGCCCTTTGTCTTGCGGGTAATAGCGGGTTTGGCTGTTCTGGGTAGTGCGGCGGCCACGGGGTGCTTCAAAGTCGGCCCACTCACTGGCCATACGAACGGTGCAGGTAGCACTGTCTTTGTCGTCTTGCACATCGGTACTGGTAATCAGCCAGGCATGCAGTAATACCGGATCGGGTATTACCTGGCCGAAAGGGTTTATATAAGCCCGGTAAATGTACACCGGCCGGTTAACCTGGTTGTTGCTCAGCATCAGTGCCACAATGCTTTGGTCTGCCGCGGTAAAGCTAAGGCCTATTTCACCAATGCGCAGCTCAGTGTTAAAACTGGGGGCATCAACACCCAGCAGCAGGCCGTTGGCGTCGAACGTTTCACCGTTCCAGTCAATATCAAAACCGGCCTCGGTAAAGCGAAGCACAGTATTGTTTGCCAGTTCCATGCGTATTAAATGGCAATAGTTGTGATCTCCGGCTATTGCAGCAGCGACTTGTGGCGTTGTTATAATCATTTAGTTATAGCGCCTCTCGGCAATCAAGCTCTAACTTGGCAATACCGCCGGCACGGCCGTCTACTTTGAATTCCTGCACATCACGTACTTTGCGCAATAAAAACGGAACATCGCGGATTACCAGAGCGGTATTCAGCGGCACGGCTTTCATTAACTGCGGGTGTATGTTCAAAGTAAGCTGGCCATTGACGTTGCTGTTGGCGTCTTCGGTTACAATGTAAACCTTGCTGTGGTTAGCAAACTTAACAAAGTCGCCAGCCAGAAGCTGGCCAGTAACAGGGCCACTGAAACCTTCCATTGGTACTGCAGTTGCACCCTGGCTTGTTGCTGTTCGAACAACAGGCGCACCAGAGCCAACCCCTTTTGTATCGCTATAGCGCGGTATTACGGCAGTAAAGGCAGTAAACCGGCCCTTTAAGCCACACGCCCAGCCAAAAGCAGAACGCAGCTGATCCGGCGTTAAAGGCGTGCTGATCAGGGTTATTTCCCACTTGTGCCCAGGTATAGCGCGCACATGCTCAATATAGGTTTTGCTTTCGGTGCTTATGTTGGCATCGATGCTGGCGAACCGAGCTTCTTGCACTTTAAATACTGCTGGTAGTTGGCTCATAATTCCCCGAATTCAGGTAATAAAAAACCCGCCGTAGCGGGTTATTAGGTTATTTATTAATATGGTAATACCAGAAATAGACTGCCAACACTTGAAGCTAACAGAAAACTGCTTCGGGGTTTTCCTTGCAGAATTCCACTTCCCACTCTTTCAATGTCAGCTCACAACTTATTCGCCAAGACTCGTCAAAATCAGAATATGTTTCGCCTTCAAAGCTTACTAATCCCTCATGTATTGCGACATACCTAACAAACCCATTGTACCCACCCATTTTATTTTTTGAGTTAACTTCACCACAGTAACCTTTTGTATTTCTGAATATCGCACTGTTGGGGTCATTAAGCTCAGCCTTAACCCACTTTTTAGCAAGATATGGAGTTGTCAGATCATGAAACGATTGTTCGTGAAAATAGTACCAACCAAAAAATGCAGAACATAAAATTACAGTTAGCACTAAAAATTTAATAATCACTTTCATTGAGGTTAATCTTAGCCTTGGAATTTAATTTTGAATTTAGCATTATTATATTAAACCACCAAACCCATCTAACCTGCCAGTCTTATGCCTTGGTCCTCAAAAGCACTGCTTACCATACCAGCAATAGCGCCTCTGTTTTCCATTAGCATTTCGAGCAGGCTGTCGTTATCCATGCCGGTAAAGTTAAAGTTAAAGTTTGCCTGCTGACCTGACTGACCACCGCTTTGAAGTGCTGCACGTAAATTTTCATTACTGGTTACTTTACCTGTACCGCTGCCAGTACGAAGTAACTCAGGACCACGCTCACCAACCAAGTACCAGCCATTAGGGCCAACTGGGCCACCATTAGCGCGGGCGCCGCTTAATTGCGTTCCAGTGATATTTGATATTAAGCCCGCAGTTGCAGAAATAGTAGAAGCAATAGCAGCTAAGTTTAGCGGCCAAGGCACTGCAGCTGCATTCGCTATACCCTGAAAGATCGAAACCGTAGACTGAGCAATTGCGAAAGCTTTACTGGCCGCAAACATCGCTTTATACGTTTTGGACTGCTCTCCTTTGTGGTTCTTGGCCATTTCAGCGAGACTACCAAAAAGCTCCTGCCCAGAACTAAGCATCATTTGGGTGTTTTGAATATTAAAGTTAAGCTGATCTAACTTCGCCCGCTTCTTAATGTCGGCAATTAACGCCTCACCTTCCTCAGTAATGCCCCCGACATTAGAGTAGTAATCCCTAACAATCTGCTCTTGGTCTTCATAGTATTCCTGCATAAGCTGCTGTTCAGTTTTATACTGATCAGCAACGTAATCCATTTGACCACGGCGGAATTCAATTACGTTATTCTGATGTTCAATTTCTTTATCGATTTCAGCCTGGGCCCTGTCTTCATTGTCGGCACGTTCCTTGTCTTTGCGTGCTTTTAATTCAGCTATTTGGGCATCAAGTGATGAAAGCTCTTTAGCCTGGTAATCTGCCCGCATTTGTTCAACAGAGTCGAAACCCATTCTGCGTAGATCAGCTTCCGATGCGATGAGCGTACTGATTTGCTGTAACCGCTTATCGCTGGCCAGCTGAAGTTTTTCTTCTTCACTGGCGTACTGGCTATCTAATTGGAACAGGGTATTCTTTGAACTGGCTATATCCCGCTTAAGCTTTTCGTCAGCGGCTTTCTTTGCAGTTTGCGCTTTTAATGCAGCAGCTTCACTTTCAGTTTTTAACCGTTGCCTTTCTGCCTGCTCTGCAGCAAGTTCACGTTGCAGCATTTCTTCGTTGTAAATTTTAGTTAGCGCTTTCTGTTCGGCACTAATTTCATTTAATTCGCTTTGAAAACCACTGTTTTTCTGAGCCGGCCGCCGAGATAGTGTTTTTGGATCTCTGCCATTTAAGTATTTTTTCTGGGCTGCTGCAGTTGCGTCATACTCTGCTTGAAGCTCTTTTAAACGTGCCGGCATTTCATCTACCGGCATATCGAAAGGAGCAATCTCTTTATTAACACGCTGCAAAAGCCCATCGAGTGCGGATGTTGCCGCTATGACAGGCTTGGTGTTACCTATATTGTTTAGTAGAGCTTCCCAGCTTTGACCAAGACCGTCAGCTGCACCGGCTAAACCCTGACCTTCTCCAGCACCTGAACCACCAACCACCCCACGCAGCTCTTTTAATATCAGTCTCTGGGCACCGGCAACATCGCCACTTTCAACCATTGTTCTGATAGTTGATTTTAGCGATTCATCAAACCGATCGGTAACTTCTTTAAGTTCACCTATCGCATTGGCCGGATCAGAAAGAACTTTACCGAGCTTTTTAATGTTTTCAGGAAGACCGTTGCCGTAAATTGCAGAGATATCCTGTGCTAACATTATGGCTTCTTTAAATGTTTCGCCCTGCACAGACTTAAATTGCATAAGAATGCCTGCAGCCTGGCGAACACCATCTACACTTGCCAATGTATTCCGGGCAACGCTATCAGCGAGATCGGTTATTTCACGGCTGGTTAAACCGGCAGCACTGTTATTTGCTCGCAACTGCGCTTCAATACGAAACTGGCTTTGCTCAAAGCGAGCGGCCACTGCTACGCCTTTCGCATATATTGCACCCAAAGCCGCGACTGCAGCCCCTGCAGCAATTGCCGCGCCACCAGCCACACCCAAACCACTCGTTAAACTGCCAAGCCCGTTTGTTAAGGATCCGAGCGGGCCCGGAGCGCGGCCGATACCCTCAGTAAAGCGGCTAAACTCTTTACGGAATCGCCCTTGACTGTCGTTGGCTGCCTTAATGTTTTTTTGGTAGCCGTTAGTGGATTTGTTTACACGGGCCATTTCCTTTTGGAATTGGGCACCATCAAGCTCCATTTTGGCTACTAAATTGGCAATTATGTCTTTTGACATCCGCCCAGTTCCTCTTTCATTAAGGCTATTTCGTCGGCCACGCTTATTTTCGGCGTGTCATCGGGTTTTAAATTAAAATACGCAGCCCATTCGGTAAGCTCAGCACTGGTTAAGCTTTTCTCAAGCTCTGACACCGTTTTGTGCAGGTGGCTGGCCAGCATGAACAGAAATTGCCGGTAAGGCTGCTTTTTTAGTTTTTTGCTGCGTCCTCATGGGCGCCCGCAGACAAAAGGTTAAGTTTGTCTGCCACCTTAAATAAGCGATCCAGCGCTTTGGGGCTTTTGCTGGCCAACTGATTAACTAAATCTTCGCGCAGATTGCCTTCTGTATCAGCCAGAGAAAAGGCTATTACGGCAGGCCGGAACAACTGGCGAAACTTGCTTTCAATAGCCTGCCCTGTTTCCTTATCGTAAAAACCTGCTGTGGCCATATAGGCCTCGTAAGCACCGCGCACTGCACCTGACATTTCTGAAAGCGTTATTTCAGCGTCATTCCACTCTGGCACAACGACAATTTCAGTCTTTAAATCAACGTGAGCCAGTGCCATCGCCAGCACTGACTTTTTTGAGTTGGTTGACATGATATTCCCTAAATTATGGGGTTACGGTTTCGTCCCAGGTTACTGGACCAGATACTTTCGATTTCACACTGCACTGCAGCGCTTGCTCTGACTCTGGATTTAGCACCCGGAAGCTGAGCAGAACCAGTGAGAACGTTGCCTTGGCACCGTTTGGGTACTCAAGTTCAATATCAGCTGGCGTGCCGGCTCTTGCGGCATCACGGAATAACTTTTGGGTTGTATCAGCTATTTCGTAGTTAAAAACAATGTCTTTTTCATCGCCGTCTTTCATACCGGCGATATATTCTTTATCCAATTTATCTAACGGGGTAGCGTCCACAAGTGGGCGCTCTGCACCGGTATCACCAATTGAACGAGCACCCGGCAACAACGTAAATTCTGTGGCTGGAGCGACTTTAAATTTAAACTTAGTACCTGCACCGATGACGGCCATGGTGTTTCTCCTTAGGGTTGGTAAATTATATTTACTTCGAACTCAACCAGATTGGTTGGCAAGTTAAACTCTTTGTCCTCGCCAACTGGCGCGGCATTAATAATCATTATTTTCACCGTTTTACCGGGATAAATTTCAATTTCGCCGGTAAAGCTTTCCAAAACTTTAATTGCCCTGTCAGCCAGTATTTTGGCGGCAATATAAGTACCACCCCAGCATTCAAAGCTAATAGTGATCCTCGCGATATTTTCAAAACTACCATCTAGCAGGCGTTCTTGCTGTGGCTCGCTACTACGATAAACAATTGCAGGTAAAGGGCCAGATTCATCACGTTCAAGCGGGGTTATTCGACTATTTACTGACTGCCATATGTCGGTATCGTTTTTCAGCAGATCTTTAATTCCAGCTTCAATACTCATGATGATTTTATCTTCTTGAAAGTCTGAACAACTATCTGCTCACGAAGTCGCTTCTTAAGCTGAGTAAGAGTGGCTTCAATGTTGTTTTCGAATGCATTTTCAAGGTATTTTCCAGCGGTTAAGCCGGGGTGATTTCGGGCCGTGGCGTAGCGGCTCCCTATTTTCATTATCTTTGGCTTGCCTGAACGCTTTGCGGCTTTTCGCGTGAAAAAAACATTCGTTTTAGTTGGCTTTGTTCCGCGTTCAAGCAGCCTTATATACCAGGCTTTTTTGTCAAATGAACCAACATATGCAACTGGTACGCCGTTACCATCAATTCGGGTTCTAACTCTGATACTCCGCCTGGCGGTTCCTGTTTTGGTTGGTAGAGCTTGCTTCATTGCCTTTTGAGGCACTTTAACCGCATCGCTAAGGGCTTTACGTGCTGCATCTCTGGCAAATTTACCGCCTAACTGCGTTAAACCTGCCTGTAGCTCTTTTAGCCCGGTAACTTTGATGCTCATAGCTTATGCCCTGCCATGATATACAGCTCGATATTAAGCCCCTTGGGGTTTTCTACCTGCTCTATATCGTAATATTTGCCCTTGTAAAGCACGGCCATGTCGGGCGTTACGTCAGTGCCGGGCATAAACCGGCAATGAAATGTGGTGGCATTGGGGTATTCCATGCCGTTGGCAATGCGTTGCTGCACCTGCTTTGCGGTTAATATTTCGGCCCAGAACGGCCGAACCAGCACGTAAGCCGGTACTTTTTGGCCAGATGCGTCGCGGTTATCGCGGTTTACGCTGTATAACTCGCAGCGGTGGCGCAGTTTGCCTGCCTCAATAGCCATTGGGGTAAATCCGGTATGGATTGAGCGCAGCGTTAAATACCGGGTTGTCGTTCAGCGATAATATGCTGGTTACGCCCCGGTTTTCGTACATATCTGATACCAGCATTAGCCCTGCCCGCTTTACTGATGGCGGGATAACCAGAGCGGTTACTGTTGCTGCAGGATCATCGTCAATAGCTTGCTGATCGGCATAAAGTTTGCGGTTAAGGTGCTGTTCCAGCATATCGACGGCGGCCGCTTCCAGTTCTAACAAATAGCCCTGTTGGTTGTCGTCGAGATCTTCATCTTCCAGCCGAAGCTGGCGCTTTATGCTGATCAGAGTAAGCATTATTCAGCGGTATCCTTTTGTTCTTCTAGATCTGCGTTGGCTTTTTCATCCGCGGCTAATGCTTCAGCTTCAGCTGCGGCTTGAGCAGCTAATTCCGCATCTTCTTCATTCAGGTATTTAGCATTATTTGCAATTACTAAACGATGCGCTGCTAACGGGGCTAACTGTTGCTCTAAACCGATTGCCCAATCAATGCCAATGCCAGCCATGGGTACCGTCATAACAACAACGCATTTCTTTTGCTGATCTGGCGCCACTGCTGGCTTATCACTTTTGGTTTTATCTGCATTGGTTGCAGATGTTTGCTTTCTGGCCATTACTGTTCTCCGGTGTTCCGGTTAAATAAGGCCAGAATTATCTGGCCTTGTTTGGTTCAACTATTAGCTTGCTGGGTGAGCCAGTTTTGCAATAGCGCTGGTATCTTCCAGTACAGTGTCGAACCGGTGGAATGCCAGGAACGCGGTTTGGTCGAACTCTGCATAACGCTCTACCAGACGTTTTAATGTCATGTAGCGAATGCGGCGCAGTACGAATTTGCTGAAGTCACCATAAAACGCTGAAACACCGCTAGCGCCAACGTTAGCAATGGCCTGGTCGATAGTGTATTGATCGCCGTCGATAGTAGACGGTGCAACACCAGCAATTGACGGTAACCACAGCGGACGGCCTTGCGAGTCTTTAAGTGACTTTAACAGCAGCAGCGTGGTGTCGTTAAACGCGAAACGAGCGCTGGTACGGTAAGCCGGGTCAACTTTATGTTTCAGGTTTAAGAAGTCCTGCGCTGAAATTGCAGCAACAGCGGCGGCAACCTGTGACAGCGTAGTTGATACAACCAAGCCTTTGTTTTGCTGCGGCGTACCTGCGCCAGTGCCTTGCACAATTAGCTGAGCCTCTTTACGGCCAATACGACTGGCAATGCGCTGAGCCAGGTAAGCTTCCATGTTTACGCTGTTGTCCTGCAGCAGTTCGTTTGGCACCCGGATAATCTTAGAGCTAAGCTTTTTAGCACCCAGGCTGTCCATGCTGAACGTAACATCGCCTTCTGCCGCTTCTTCACTTTCACCAACAAGATCACCCAGGTCGTTAGTGCCATCGGTGATAACCCATTCCATTGGGTTGCCTTTGTCTGTTTCCAGCAGCTGACAGATATTTGCAATACCGCCATACGCTTTCATTTTATCCACGATCAGGCCGCGGAATTCAGTGGGAATGGTTTCGCCACCTTTACCAGCAACTGTTGATGATTGCGCACGGTACTCTTTAAAAATTGACCGTTCTTCAGGCGTTAATTCCTGATGGCCGTTGCGCATGAACTTTTCAAAAGCTGAACGGTACTCACTACCCGGCTCGCCTTTGTTGTCCTGGTCTTTGCCGGCCTGACCACGTTGCTCATGATCTTCATCAAAATGGCGGCTTTCCAAACCCTGCAGGTGTTCTTCCCGGCTGATTTGCTGGTCTACTTCATCATAGTTGGCTTTATGCTGATCCCATTCAGAGCGCTGCTCTGGTGACCAAGATTTATCACCAATTTTTTCGTTTAACTGACGCATTGACATGGCAATGGCGTTACGTTTTTGCTGTAACTCGTGTAGCTTTGGCATTTTCATGCTCCTTTAAAATAAAAAACCCGCAAGCTGCGGGCGGGATAGTTCCACTTGCGGGTTATCGTAAAATTGAAAGCATGCGCTCTCTGTAGGATTTTTCGTTCATGGCGCGAACATGAATGTTTTGTTCAATGGCCTGCTTTAGCTGCTCCATTGACCGCTTAGCCGAGTTCGCTGCCTGATAAGCTGGGAAGGTTACCGGGCCAATATCAAAAAGCTTACTCATGCGGTGAATTTTGCGAACAATAATGCCTTCATCATCCTGCAGCCATTCGTCACCATCTTGTGCAACGCGAAAGCCGAAACTGCTTTCTTTGATATCGCCCCGGGCCATAGGTGATAACACTAAATCACGGATGGTTTGTGTGCTGGGTGCATCAATTTCATAACCCAGGCCATCATCATTGGTGGCAATTCGAAGCGTTCCTGATGAAGACCGGCCAAGTATGAAGTTTGGATCGTGATTAAATGTGGCGCGAACATCATCGTTCAACACATCGTCAAAGGCGCCCGGCATAATAATTTCACGGAAGCCGCCTAAGTTTTCAGAGCGGGAATTAAATACGGCACCGTTGCCAACTATTTTTGCTGGCTGCCCTTCTTCTGTTTGCGCACGAACCTCGCTGGCAAAGCAGCGCTTTTCATAATCACTCATCGGTATCACCTTCTGTTTTTTTGCCAGTTTGCTGGGCAGCATTTACTGATATTAAATATTCGTCCAACCCTTCAACCGGGTTCATATCGTCGAGGATCCGTGCTTCATTGCGGTTCAGGTAACCTGAGTTAATGCCAGACGCTACTATCTCTGCCTGCTCTTTTGGTGTGGCACGCAGCAGTCCTTTAACATTAAACTTGACGTAATAGCCGGCTTTACGCTCTGCCATGGTAAATATTTTGCGGTTTAACTCCTGCTCCCATTTCATGATGTAAGGCATCATGGTGTAACGAACGAAGTTAATTGAGCTTTCTGTTATGTTGCTGAAGCTGGCTTTTTCCAGATCATTAATCATGTGCGCAGGCACATTGAAGATGCCGGCGATCTCACTTCTAGTCATCTTACGAGTTTCCAGAAACTGAGCATCATTAGGCGAAATGGTTATCGCCTTATATTCAAGCTCAGCAGGCAGTAGCAATGTTTTATTTGTATCTTGCTGTAGTTGGCTTTTTGATTTTTTCCACAGCTCGAGTAGGCTGCCAAAGGTTTTATCGTTCATTGCACCTTTAGCTGACAAAACGCCAGTCGGGCGGCCGCCACCCTGGAAGAACTGCAAACCATAACCCTGAGCAGCCAGGCCAAGCCCGATTGCTTCAGCATGCTGGGTTATTGGGCTTTTACCCCAGCGCTGATTAGAACCGAATGCTTTAATGTGGATACAGTCGTAATGGCTTACGGTTTGCAATCCTTCATCTGGATGGTTAAACCCAAAGTAAAGTCGGTTGTTAAGTGTGTTAATTGAGTTGCCAAAGGCTTTAGCCTGAACAATCTGCTGTAACTCACCTTTTTTATTCCGAACTAATTTACTAAGGCTATTACCCCAGCCAACGGCATGGGTCTGCGCTGTTTCACGCCAGTCGTAGCTGCTTAAGTATTCGTTCGGTTCGTTATGCAATAGCCAATATGCCGGGTGATCTGTAGCCTTTTCCACCATATCGCCTTTGCGCCGCATAACATGCAGTGGCAGCTGGGCCAGGTTGCTGCTTAAAACATAAATACAACTGTAAACTGCGGCCAGCCGCATGCCTGAGTCTTCTGAAACATGGCTATAATTAGCCAGGTAATCGGCGATCTCATCCATTGAAAGTGGATTGGCTGGGTTTTCGAGTGGATCACTACGCTTTTCAAGCGACGTATCCGAACCCCCAAACCATTTTCTGATTGATCCAATCATAAAAGCAGGTCTTCCACATTCAGTTTTGAGAAATCTATTCCAGCATCTTCGTGAGCCATTGCTCGTGAAATTGCCATGATCAGCGCGACTGCACCGTCTATTTTGTTTACTGAGCCCCGCTTTTCTTTAACCGGGCGCATCATTTTTTCGTCTGGCGTTACCTGAGCAACCACGTTACCAATACACCAGGTAAGTATCGGGTGGCCGTCATGGTGGAACCGGCCGCTTTGTATCGCGGCTTCCAGTTCTTTCATGGGTTCGCTCATGTGGGTGTAGTTCTGCGGTATATTTACCGGCAGTAGGCCCTCGCCCTCTAAGTCGTGCGCCAGTGCGGTGGCACCGTGCGGATCCAGCGGCACCTCACGCACAGGGGCTTCGCGGTGGAAGTTAAGTATTTCTTCCATCACGTCTTTAAAGTTTATTTCGGCACCGTCGGTAACGATGATGCTGCCGGTGTTCGCCCACTTCTGGTAGCGCTGCGCCAGCTTCTGATCATCGCTGTTATAAACGGTGTCGTATGGAATAAAGAACTTACTGCCAATGCAGTAGTAATGCCGCTTGCCACATATGTCGCGCCAGAACAGCGGAACCATGGCGGTTAAGTCCAGTTTGGTGGCCAAGTCGTTGGCGATAATGCATTCCTGCCCGGCAAAAGCAGAGACTTCCATGGTTTTGTCTTCGCAGGCTTTCCACGATTCCAGGTTAAAGAATGCGGTTTTAGCGCTTACCCAGATGTTCAAATGCTTCGTTTTGAACGTATTGGTAAACCGGGCGTTTTTAATGGCCCGCTGCTGCTGGCTTAGCAGGTAATCTTCATGCACCGACACACCCATATTCGGGTTTGCCTTGCGCAGTACTGCCGGATCTGTCCAGTCGTCTTCGGCATCAACAGTGTAAATAATGCCAAATAGCTCGTCGTCGGGTGTTATGCCCTCAAGCATTTCAATAACACCGCGGCGTTTGTCGTAGCACGGGCCCTCGATGTTCGCGCCTGCTGTGGTAATGATCCACAACAAAGGCTGCGACCGGGCGCCCATACCGGTAAGCATGGTGTCGTATAAATCGCTGGTATCGTGTTCGTGGTATTCATCGATGATGGCGCAGCTGGGGCTGGCACCGTCACCGGGTTTACCAATTAGCGGCTCCAGTCTCGCACCGTCTGCCAGTTTGCTTATCGTGCTGGCAAAAACCTCAATACCAAAATGCGCCAGCAGATCCGGCGTTCTGGAACACATCAGCTTTGCTGGCCGGAATACCTCTAACGCTTGTTTCTCAGTAGTGGCGCCGGCATAAACCTCGGCGCCGAACTCACCATCAGCAGCAAAGGTGTACACGGCCACGCCGGAACTAAGCGCCGACTTACCATTTTTACGCGGTACCTCGGTGTATATTTCCCGAAAGCGCCGGCGACCGCCTTTCTTACGAACCCAGCCAAAGGCGTTGGCAATTGCAAAGCTTTGCCAGGGCTCAAGCTTCAGCCGTTCACCACGGAACGCCCATTCGCCTTTGGTATGGGGCAGCTTTTCCTGAAACCGACAGGCCCGTTCAGCTTTGTCTTTATCGAAACGGTACTTAAATACCTTCTTCGACTGCTGTTCAAGGTCTACCAGGTAACGTTCGCATGCCAGACGCACATACTTGCAGGCGGGTATTCGGCCGGCCACTACATCACGGGCATACTTACTTGCCCGGTTAACGTGCGGGTACCGCTCTACCTTAGCCATTTAAAACTCTGAAAACTGGTTACCAGCTGGCTTTTTGGCAGCGCCAATTAACCGGCTACGGCTGGATGGGTCCAGACCAAGCAAGGATCCGAACGTTACCAGCTGTCGCAATGACTCGTTGGCCACGGTTACTGCAGGGTTCTTGATCACCCCGCCCATAGCGCCCTTTACCGTGATCCCTTTCTGGTCAATTTCAGACTGGGCCAACCGCCAGTTTGAATAACTGGTGCAGAACGCCTCAACGTTATGCAGGTCGGTCGCAGTAAGAACCTGCTCGCGGCAAAGCTCGTTGGTTACCAGCTTGAACATGACCTGAGCATTTTCAGATAGCCACTCTGGTGCATCGACCGAATGGATAATTGAAAAATCGGGTTCCTGATCATTCAGCTTTCTTTTACCCGGGTTACCTTCAGCCCGTTTACGCGCTGTTGGCTTTGGCTTGCGGCCACGTCCGGCAACGATCTGTGTACCTGACATAGGACCTCAACCAGCCCGCCGGGTTAAACTTTTAATTTCGCGGGTGTAAAAATATGACTTAAGGGGCGGTACAGCTGGGCCAGGCTGTAGAGATTTACCCCGCCCCCCCTGTCCGTTCTGTGGCCGTCTTGGCGTCGTGACACGGTTTGCAGAGGCCCTGCAGGTTCGCCCTATCGTCGGTGCCTCCTTGTGCCTTCGGCTTAATGTGGTCGACGTGAGTGGCCCTGGTGAACACACCACTTTTGATGCAGATCTGACACAGATGCTCATCACGTTCCAGAATTTCTGCACGTAAAACCTGCCACTTACTACCATATCCACGCTCATGTCGGTTTCCGCGTTGCTGCTGCCAACCTGTCCAATTGGTTCCATCTGCAGGCTTACATGTTTCACAGTAACCAGATGCATCACGGGTAAGCACTGTCTTGCACTTTCGGCATGGCTTGCTGGTACGTGGCATTAGCGCTTAGCCTGGCTTTCAATCAGCCTGTCCAGCTTATGATTAATATCCCGAAGGTCCTGCTTAATCTCACTGCGCAGTTGCTCAACACGCTTCTGTTCAGCATGCTGCTGCTCTTTTAAATGGATGATGGCCAGTGCGTTCTGCTCAACGCGCTTATCAAGGGTTACTGCCCAGCCGAACACAGACACAGCAATGATTAGTGTGCTAACCAGATGGCCAACGCTTATGGTTTTATCCAGATGCCAGCTGCGCTTATCAGGTCCCCACTTAGTAGGGACTTCCGGATTCACTTGATCATCACGCATCTATTAGCCTTTGCCACGCACAATGCTGATAATAGTGTCGCGGTCAGCCTTAACCTTAGCGACAATCTCATCATCAATAACAGTGCTGGTGCGCTTAGCGGCTTTCTCCATCGCTTCGATGGCAGCCTTAACCAATAACTCTGCTGCATACTTAGTAGCAAAGTGAATGGCCAGGCCTTTAACAACCTTCAATAGAAATGCTGGCATTTTAGTAACTCCAGATAGTTGGCCGGCCATCGATGCTGCTCAAGTCGTCCAGGTGAATAAATCGTGCGTTACCTTTCTGGTTAACGCCTATACCGGTAAAGCCATGCTTTATTGCCAACTCAACCAGCTTTAATGCATCAGATCCACGAACAATCACATCGCAAGCGCGGCCGGTACTGTGTGGGCCAGGCTTGGCCTTAGCCGCTTCAATAGGGTGTTGCGGTGCACGGTAACCGCTGCTTATCTGCATTGGCTTGCCAAAAGCAATGCGCAGTGTCTGCAATCGCTCCATAAATGCCGGTTCCATCTCACACTTCCCAGTGTGCTTACAATCAAACTCAGCCTTGCTGAAGTTCGGATAGTTGGACCAGTCCATATATTTACCCCATAAAAAAACCCCGGCTGAGGGGCCAGGGTTTATGCGCTGTTCGTATTTAGAACTTGTGCAAGCTTAGCGAAATATAGCGGTTTATTAGGGCTCTGTAAGCGTCAAAAATGACGCTTTAGCAAAATAAATTGAAAATAATTAGTATAATTCAGCTAAAAGGGCTGATTCGGCATGCAAAAGTGCCAGCTTTTCAGTCGGAGTAAGAAATACCTCCTTTATATAGCGCCTGGTAACAACAGCTCGCTGGACCTCTGGCAGTGTTATAACTGCACTATCTATTGCCTTAATATAGAAAGGCACATAAATACTATCTGCCTGGTGGCTGAACAGGTGCTTATCTGAGCTGATCCACAACCCTGTTCGCAGCACTTCACCGCATCGATGAATACTGGATTTGCTTGCATAGCCCTGCAACGACTCTTTATCTGACCAGAACCGGCCCCACTGCTTAAGGTCTTGCCGTAAATCTTTAATGTTCATTGTTCTGGTGTCTCCACGGCTATTGCTACAGCGTCTAACAAATCAACCTTAAACGCACACTCACAGATCTGCATTGTCTGGCCAAAGCTCGGTTCAGACTGTTTCCGCTCCCAGCGCTGGTATGTGCGACGGTCGATATTGGACATTAAACAGACTTCATCCTGAGTCAATCCTTTTTTCTCCCGAACACTCCGGAGAATATGACCACCATGTATCCAACCGCCCTCTTTTATCATCAGCAGGTACTATCCAGCAACATGATCCTGACCACACACTCGCCACCAGGCTTATTGTATTTTCTGCAAACGCTAAGCGCATCAATCTGGCTATCATCTAAATAAACACCGGCATGGCCCAGCGCATCGAGTAGCGACTTTAAGCAGTTATCGATATCACGGCGCCTGGCATCAGCCGGGTGCAAACTAACCTGAACCTGCAACCGCCCTGAATACTGCCTCGCTGCCTTAGCAAGTAAAACACAGCTTCTTACATCAGCACGAAACCGGCGGCCCTTTTCACTGATGAGTACCTGAACCTTGCGACCAACAGGAACAGAACGCCAGTAACTGTTAACCGATGGCGGGTATGGCAACGTCAATTCAAGCACTACAAACCTCTTTTCTATGTTCTGGCGTGTTCCATGTTGGAAAACGCTAAATTCACCTATACGCTAGACAATGCCTGCCTTTCGTTGGTTTTTATCATTTTTGTATGCCGCTATTTTCATCGGTTTTTAAACTGTTAAATATCCAGTTATGGTACCGTTCCAAAGCTTCGCGCTTTAACTTCAGAGAGTCAGCCTGGATATAAACTAAATCCAAACCTTTAGGCTTATGGTTAAGCAAGCGCTCTGCTACCCAGTAATCAATACCCAGTTCTGCCCAGGCACTCCTGGCGGCCTTGCGTAAGTCATGCGCACTAAAACGCCCCTTTGATACCGACCTAATAAGCTTGTCAGCCTCGCTGGCCGTAAGCGCATCATCAGAACCAAATAAGTATTGCCCTGTATTCTTTTGCTCAAATTCTTTTAGCAGCTGATATGCAACGTCAGTTATAGGCAGAACGTGCACCATTCCGGTTTTAGTGATTTTCTCGGGGAAAATAATTTGCCTGGTGTCGAAGTCGATATAGCTCCAGCGCATCTGCCTTGTTTCACCAATTCTGGTTCCGAACAAGATCATGAACATAATTAGGTTTTTGGACCTTAACGACAGACCCATAGCCTGATTAACAATGCGGCTTATATCCTGAACGTGAAGCTTGCTGAACTTTGGAACAATGCGCTTTTGAATATGGTCACTGAACTTCATGCCTGCCATTGGGTTAACAGTAATTAAATCCAGCTCTGCAGCACTGGCAAACACACGCTTTAAAACAGCAAAGTATTGTCTTATCGAGGATGGCTTTAAATCTGCATTTTGAAGGGGCATAATCAGTAATTGATCAATAACTGCTTTTTTAATGTTCGATATAACAATCCCATCCAACCTTGGTAATAAATGCACATTGATCGCGCTTATAACACCTTTTCTTCTACTCTGACTTTTAACTGCCTCTTTTCCAATGCGGTCTAAGTACCAGTTTAAAAGCTGATCTACCGTCTTAAACTCGCTAACCTGCAAATCCTCACCTTTCCCGATCCGCTTAAGTACATCAGGAACCATAGACAGCGCATCTTTGTATTTCAGCACTGGCCAGTAACCAATCCGCTGCCGGTGTTTTTTGCCAAGTTCGTAAATAACCAAATACCATGTAGCTTTTTCTCGGGATTTATTAAACCTTATACACAGAGGGCTTTTTTCGTCTCTTAATTCTGAAACAGTCAGATCCTCTGAATACTCCTTAATTACCCTTTCACTTATCGATGTTTTGACTGTTTTCATTTATTCCCCACCATCGCTAGAATGGTCTTCATAGACATTGGGGATTGCTTACTACCGTTGCTAAAGTCGCCATTTAATGGCGGGCTAAGGGTGTGTATGTATAAAGATTCGATTAAATCCAACTGACATTTAACGCATTCGATAAATGCATAAGAATCAAATGATAGAAAGTTTTCATGCGAACCAAGTCGAGAGAAAATATCTACAGACTGGCCAACATAAACCACGCTCCCATCTTTAATAAGAAAATAAACACCGCATATTTTCTTAAATGGCAATGATGCTTTTACAATTTCATCAGCCTTCAGCAAAACATCACCAGTAAGGCTTTTACTTGCAACCGTTAATGCTTTTAATTGAGAAACTTCTTTATTAAGTTCGTTAATTTCTTTGGTTAAATCACGCTTCGCCAAAGCAGCTTCAATTCGCTTCTGCTTATTTGCTTTTCTAACTTCAACAGATTTAGCTATGGCAGCCTGCTTTTTCTCTGGCGTCATAAGATCATACGGATTTAACTTCATTACTAAGCCCCAGTAACCGGCAGCTGCGCTACCTTTCGCACGTTCGCCAGGTGATCAGCAATCAGCAGTAATTCGTTGCCGGCCAGTTCGCTTGGTTGGAACACTGATTGATCATCAGCCGGGGCCTGCTGCAGCACAATAGTGCCTGCTTGCTGTAAGTGGTTAATGGCTTCCTGAATGTGGTACTGGGCTTCGTTGTTATGCGGCATTTTTAGCACCCTTAAACTTAGGTAAATTACGGTTAAGCGCTGCCCGCATGCGTTCCCGCTGTGCATTTGGCATATCAGCCAGGCGCTTATTAATTTCATGGCGCTTTAGCTTGCCGGCCGCTTTTAAGTGCAGCCAGTAGCAGGCCAGCGTATCGTCTGCAGCCGCTTCATGTTGTTCAGCGGTTAGGTTGCGTAGATTGTAATCTGGCTGGTTCATACAGCCACCGGCTTATTAGTGCGGTAGCTGGGCCAGTAGCATTCCACCAGGTAAAAGCTACTTAACAGCCTGTCGGCTATCCGCTCGCCCATGTGGTTTGCCAGCTCGTCAATTTTCATATTGGTAAGCACAATGCTGCCCTTACCCTGTGTTACCCGCTGATCAATCACGGCGTTTACTATTTTGCAGTCGTTATCCTGTGTGCTGCCAAGCTCTATTTCATCCAGCACCAGCAGATCCACGTTAGCAAAGCTGGCTATAACCTTTTCCTCAGTTAACCGGCTATCGTGGCGTCGGGCTGCACGGGCTTTCATTTGTATTTCAAACGCCGTGGCCACTACAGCACTTTTGCCACTGGCGTTAAGCGCATTGCATATTGCACTGGCCATGTGGTTCTTACCGGTACCGGTACTGCCACAGAACACCATGTTTTTAACAGCACCATGCTGGCCAAAGCTCTGCAGGTATTCGCGGCAGGTGCTTATGGCGGCTTTCTGCTCTGGCCGGTATACCTGGTAACTTTCCAGCGTGGCGCTAAGGTAAATATCCTGCACACCGCTGCGTTCCAACAGGTTTTTAACATCGCGCTGGTGGCGTTCTGCTGCCAGCTGCGCTTGCTGCCGCTGGTAATCAGCCTTGGCTTCGCGTTGCTGAAATGCCAGGTAATCATCTGGTGTAAAGGCGCTGTGCTTGGCATGGGCTTTAACTTTGGCCAGCATGCCGCGGGGTACGGTTAACAAAACGGGCTTATTCATAATTTCACCGCCAATTCACGGGCCTTAATGCCCCAGTCCTGTGCTGTCATGGGTTTACCGTCAGCACCAATGGTTATGCCTGTTTGGCCGTTACCCAGGCCGCTTTTACGCTCAGAATGTAAACTTGCCAGCCGTGCCCATTGCTTGCGCAGTGCAGCCGGGCTTTGAATATTGGTTTTCCAGAATTTATCGGTGTGGGCCAGTGCAAACAGGGTGATCATGTGCTTAGCGGTTCGCTTGTCTTGCGTTCGCATTAGCCGGATATCGTTAGCCCATAGCGCTAGGTTGGCTGGCCGGTGGTGTTCGCCCAGGGTGGTTTTTAAAATGGCATCAAACTGGTTGGCAATGTCTAAATCTTCAGCCGTGCCCCAGAGTTTCCCTTTTTGAATGGCCGCATCAGGTTTTAAATCGGCGTCGGGGGCCGAAGGCGCCGACACATGATCTTTAGAAGTTGTCTTTAGTAAGTTGTCTTTAAGGTTGTCTTTAGTGCTGGAACTACTGTTCCCTTTGTGCGGAACTACTGTTCCGTCTTGTGGTAACTGTTGTACCGCCTTAAAGGAACCGTTGTTCCGTCTTAGTATGGAACTGTTGTTCCGGCTTACCTTGCCTTTTGCACTCTGTTTTTCACTTTTACCAGTGGTTACAACCCATTCGCTGATCACCTTATTCACGCCAACCAACTTCATCAGGCCCGACTTTTCCAGCGTGATCATATTGCGGCCATGCAACTCAGCCAGGCACAACCTAACGCCCTTTTCAGACACGCCAGTAAGCTCTGCCAAATAGGTATTGGTAATGCGGTTGGTTTTTTGGTTGTAACCGTAGGTAATACGAATAATGGCACTAAGCACCCGAAACTGGGCGCCGGTTAGGTCGGCTTTGCACAATTGGTCCTGAATGGCGTTGGCCGTTCTGGTGTAACCATCGTCAGTATCAGCTATCACCTGGTTACCCCCATTGCGCTTAGCGTTAAAATCAATTAAATTTGTCGCTGTCATTGGCTTACCTTTGTTCTAAGTTAATGACCGGCCCGCTCTGAACCAGCGGGCTTTTCTTTTTTAAGTCTGCAGTGGCCGGTTCGCTAACTCCGGCTACCCCGTCGGGTGTGCGCTTACACGTCAGGGCAAATTGGCCCATCCGGCCAGCATCATGCCAACCCACGCAACTTAACTAGTACGACACGCTTTCACGCTTATCACACTGCCTGGCTACAGGCTTCACTGCATTCGGCTGGCAACTGCATCAATTGCCAGGCGAATACATGCTTTACTATCAAAACTTATCAGTTAACTGATTTAGCTTTTCTTGGCTGAACCCTCAAATGGGTGCAGGCCATATTCGGGTTCGTAACTTTCCTGCACTGCTTTCCTTTCACATAGTGGCTAATTTATGAATTAACGGCTTGCCACACCGAACTACACGCTGCCAATGGCCTGCCCCGCGCTAAGTTTCATTCAGAGCTGCCACTTAACCCAGTGGCCGGGACACATTGCAGCCACCCATGCTGCATTTCTGCGCTAAAGCAGCGCATTGGCGTTGGTGTTTATCTCCGGTTCGCTCGCCCGTGGCCAATCGGCTCATAAGTCCCCTAAAACACCAACCCAATAAACTGCGCGGTATCTCTACCGCTAAAGGTGCTTAACGCCATTACAGCGCTCGCTGCATAAACCACCCCACTTAGTTATATCTTCGCTCATCAACTGGGCCGCGAAGCGTTGCCCAAGTGTTCATATCAAATCAATAAACCCGTTAAACCACCCCCACGCTGCCAGCGCCAAAAATGGGAAGTAGCAATAAAAGAAAATAACGATGGTTTTAGTAACGGTATTAACCAGGCGCATGCCAAAGCCAGATTGCATCCTGCGGCTGCCGGTAAACTTACCGGACAAAAAGAACGCCCAGACCAGTGCCAGCAAGGCGGCTTGGGTATATGTAAGTTCAATCATGCTCAGCCCTTACTAATTACAATCGCGGGGTGGGTTGGCAAATCACGTACCTGCCCTTTAATCACCGTTTTAAGCGCCAGCGCTTCGGTAATGGTGGTTAACAGCTTGGCTTTAATGCGCTCGAACTCAATGCTGTCAATTACGCCATCTTCCCGGGCGTGGCGTATTTCAGCCATTGCGTGCCCCAGTTCCTCACTAACCCGCATTAGCTGGTCGCTCAGTTCCTCGTCACAACACACTTCTTCTGGCACTTTTACAAACACACCACCGCGCTGGTGGGCCCAGGCTTCTAAAATGGCGTTATCGTTAGCCAGTTCAGTAATGGCCACCGCTTCGCCCAGGCTAAGCTTGTGAAACTCCTGATCCGGGTTCAGCTTATTACCCAGCACATTAGGGCTAACCCCCAGCTTGCGGGCCAAGTCGCTCGTGTTATGGCGCTTACCCAGCATGTAGGCCGCATCCTGCGGGCACTGTGGAATGGTGTTTGGCTTTAACGTGTTATTGCTCATGGGGCTGTTATCCTTTAAGCGTGGTTAAGAGGCTTGTTGAACAGCTTTCAGCTGATCAGCTTTAAGGGCGCCAGCGGTTATCTTCTCGATCTGGTAAACCCTTAGCTCTGGAACATCTTCTGGCCACTGAGAAACAGCCTGGCTTTTGATACCAAGCGCCTTAGCGGTTTCAGTTACACCGCCAAAATGCGCTATAACATCGGCTTTTTTCATTGAGAGCACCTAAAAGTAAATCAACTAACAATTAGAGTAAGTGAGCTTACATAATAACGCAAGGATTTTTTCGGTGATGGAATTAACTCTTAATGGTAAGCTTGCTTACATGAAAATGAGCGAAAGAATATTAAGCCGCCGAAAATGGCTTAAGCTAACCCAGGAATCCGTTGCTAAAGTCGTCGGAGTTAATCGCGTCTCTGTTTCTAACTGGGAAACCGATAGCAAAAGCGGTGGAATGCCAAGCGGTAAGCATTTAATCAAGCTTGCTCAGGCTTTAAACGTGACGCCTGAGTGGTTGCTAACTGGCGACGAAGATGCCAAACAGAAAGGCGGAGTAAGTGACCATGCAGCAACTTACACTATTGGCTCTTTTGATTTATGGGATAGTAAAACTCCGCTAAACGATGATGAAGTAGAGCTGCCATTTTATAAGGAAGTTGAATTGTCAGCAGGAACTGGTTCAGTAGTACAGTTACTTGATAACGGATTTAAACTGCGATTCGCCAAGTCAACCTTGCGCCGTTACAACATCCAGCCAGATCTAGCGGCTTGTGTAACAGTAAGCGGCAATAGCATGGAGCCGGTTCTGCCTGACCAGGCAACTGTTGGTATCGATACCGGCAACACCAAAATAAAAGATGGTGATATGTATGCCATTGATCATGATGGCCTGTTAAAGGTTAAGCGCCTGTACCGTCTGCCCGGCAACGGCTTAAGGCTGCGTAGCTTTAATTCAGATGAATACCCGGATGAAGATTACCAGGCCGAACAGGCCATAAACATTAAAGTGCTTGGTCGGGTGTTCTGGTATTCTGTGCTCAGATAAATATTTAATCTTTAAAATTACCAACCCGCTTCGGCGGGTTTTTTATTGTCTAAAAAATAAATGTAAGAGAATTTACTTTAATCCTTGACGTAATGCCGTAAGCTGACTTACATTAAACGTAAGCAAGCTAACGGGCATTATCATGAAACCACTAACCGACTACATCAACCAGCGCACTGCCACCGGCGGTAACCGCTTTATCTGGGTACTGGCCATTATCGCCGCCCTGTTGTTTGTTGCTGCGTTTGCCTGGGGCCGTCCATGAATACCGATTCAGTAATTATCGAACTGCAGCGCCTGGCACAAGACCTGTACCTGCAAGATTTTAAAATGATGCACAGCGCAGGCGGTACAAAGGCAATCCACGATTACGTGCAACGCATGATCAAGCTGCGAATTAACCAATTACAGCACCAGCAGGAGGCTACCCAATGCTAGCAAACTCACTTACCCAGGCCGCGGCACTACGCCGGGCATCACCAGTGCCAATGGTGGTTAAAAACCACAGCGCCGGTTACCAGCTGGTTAGCCTGTACGACACCTTAAAGCCCGAGCAAAAAGCCGGCTTAGCTGTGGTGTACGAATGGCACCGCGCCTTTAACCGCGACGGCTGCACCCAAATGCACCCGCTGCAGTTTGAAATTAACGGCGTAGCCGACAAAGGCAAAGGCCCTGCCCTGGCTAACGAACTGCGCCAGCTTGGCCTGCTGCAGCACCACGACGGCCGCTACTGGCTAAGCCCAGCCGGGTTAAAGCTGGTGTTATCTATCAACGAATTACCTATTAGCAACAAACAGGAGTGCTAACCATGCCAGCAACTAACGCAGCATTAAAAATGGCCGCCCCCGGCGAACTGTGCAGCCAGGTTAAAAAACTAATGGTGTACTGCAAAGCGGAAGCCAAAAGCATTCGGGCAATGAAAAAGCACCTGGCTGTTACCGACGCCGTTGTGCACCAGCTGCTGGCCGACGCACTGGAAAAAGGTGTTTTACGTAAGCAGCCAAACGGTATGTACAAAACACTGAAAGATGCCCAACCAGCCAACGAAAGCTTGCTGGCACTTGCCAGCACCGAACACAGCCAGGCTGATACCGCAGCTGCTGAAACTAAACAGCCGCAAATATCTGACTTGATTGACTTCGATAAAGACCAACCTGCAGCCGATGAAGAAGTTATCGACGTTGATAACGCTACTGGCCAGCCAGTTCAGGAATCAGGTCGCGTGGTTCTGCCGTACAGCCCAGATTTCAGTATCAACTTTTCCTATCCTGACCAGGCCGCAGACATTACTGCCGAACTCGACGCACTGGCCAGCCTACTGCAGCCAGAGCAATACCCAGTTGTTGATGATATAGCGGAAAAGCAACGCGCCCTGGCTGGCATTTCATTAATCATCAAACCGCATGCACCACAGCTGGTAAACGTGCTGGATCAGCTGGCCGGTGATCTGGCAGTAATTTGCCTGCACCAGAACCGGAGGGCTTAACCATGACAGTCCAAACCATCTACATCGTTATGGTCAACGGCAAGCCGGTGGCCGCTTATCACAACCAAGCCGGGGCGATAGCCGAAGCTGTAGAGCAATGCGGCGGCACCGTGGCGCCAGTGCATTTGTTTACGGGGGTTAGGGTATGAGCAAAAAATACAACATCATCTACGCCGATCCACCTTGGCAGTTCAACAGCGTTAAATCTGGCGGCAGCATGAAGTCTGGCGCAGCGGCTCACTACTCAGTTATGTCACCGGACCAGCTGAAAGCGCTTGATGTGCCGGCGCTGTGCGAAAAAGACTGCGTGCTGGTTATGTGGTACGTCAGCAGCCAGCCGCAAGAGGCGCTGGATCTGGTTAAGGCCTGGGGCTTTACCCTGAAAAATATGAATGCCTTTATCTGGCGCAAGCTTTCAACCAACCTTATCCCCCACTTTGGCATGGGTTATTGGACAAGGGCCGGTGCAGAGTGCGCGTTAATCGCCGTTCGCGGCAAGCCTAAAGCAGAGTGCCGCAGCATTCGCCAAGTGCGCGATGAAGTGGTAGGCGCGCATTCAGCCAAGCCCGCAATATTCCGTGACGACATAGTAAAGCTGTGCGGTGATGTGCCCCGGCTTGAAATGTTTGCCCGGGTATCAGCACCAGGCTGGGACGTATTCGGTGATGAAGTTGAAAGCTCGGTGCATATCGATGGCAACGAGCAGGCGGACCATATTCCCGCCGCCGGGGAAATGGTAGAGCCTGAGCAAGCCCACAAGTGGCCAGCTGAGGTTTTGGATATTGTTGAATCGGCTATTGATACCAACCCGTGTGAGCCTACTGACGAGTTTTATCAAGAGTTATGCATAGCTGCAAACGAAAGACTGTTATGGCAATGGAAAAAACAAGGAGTAATCGATTACCTGGTTGCCCAACTGCAGGAAGCACAAAATAATAAGGAAAAATCATGCGCGGCTTAATCGTTGACAACTTTGCCGGCGGTGGCGGCGCATCCACTGGTATTGAAATGGCTATTGGCCGGTCTGTTGATATCGCAATCAACCACGACAAAGACGCCATTGCCATGCACACCATTAACCACCCGGGAACCCTGCACTATTGTGAAAGCGTGTTTGATGTAGACCCGGTTAAAGCGACCGCTGGCCGGCCGGTTGATCTGGCGTGGTTCTCGCCAGACTGCAAACACTTCAGTAAAGCCAAAGGCGGCAAACCGGTTAGCCGTGAAATACGCGGCCTGGCTTACATTGCAATTCGCTGGGCAATGAAAGTTCACCCACGGGTGATCATGCTGGAAAATGTAGAAGAATTTAAAACATGGGGCCCGTTAATAGAATGTCCGGACACCGGCAACAGCTGGCCATGCCCTGAACGCAAAACCGAAACATTCAAAGCCTTTGTTGCCATGCTTAGCACTGGCGTTGATGCTGATCACCCGGCACTGCAGGAATGTGCAGACGTATTAGGCCTGGTTGACACCGCCAAGCTTATCCGCGGCTTGGGCTACAAAGTAGAGTGGCGCGAACTGCGGGCCTGTGACTATGGCGCACCAACAATACGCAAGCGCTTGTTTATGGTGGCCCGTTGTGACGGCCAGCCAATAGTCTGGCCAGAGCCAACCCACGGCGCACCAGATAGCCCTGCAGTATTAGCCGGCAAAATGCTGCCATACCGCACTGCTGCAGAGTGTATCGACTGGTCTATACCTTGCCCAAGCATATTCGAGCGCAAGCGCCCACTGGCAGAAAACACCATGCGCCGGATCGCCAAAGGCATTCAGCGCTTTGTAATAGATGCGGCCCAGCCGTTTATTGTTACCTGCAACCATAGCGGCGATCACTTCCGTGGTCAGGGGCTTGATAAGCCATTCAACACCGTGCTGGCCAGTCGTGATGCGCACGGTTTGGTAGTGCCGACATTAACGCCATTCATTACCGAACATGCTAACGCTACGCACCAGCGCAACATGCCCGCTAATGAACCGCTGCGCACTGTTTGCGCCGAAGTTAAAGGCGGCCACTTTGCATTAGTGGCACCGGTTATTGCCCGCCAGTTTGGTAAATCGGTCGGCCATCCGGTAACGGAACCATCAGGCAGCATAACAGCTGGCGGCGGTGGTAAGTCGCAACTGGTCGCGGCGTTTATGACTAAGTTCCAGCAGAACAGTATTGGCCAAAGCCCAGCTGAACAGTTTCACACCGTAATGGCAGGAGCCACCCGGTTCGGCTTAGCTACCAGCCACCTGGTAAAGCTGCGCGGCACCTGCAAAGACGGCCAGCCAGTAACCGAGCCAATGCCAACCATCACCAGCGGCGGAAACCATGTCGGTGAAGTGCGGGCGTTCCTGCTGAAATACTACGGCACCAACATTGGCCACCCACTACAGGATCCGCTGCAAACCGTTACCACCAAACACCGCTTTGGCCTGGTAACCGTTCAGGGCGAGCAATACGAAATAGTGGATATCGGCATGCGTATGCTGGAACCACACGAACTGTTCGCCGCCCAGGGCTTCCCGGCTGACTACGTGATCAACGTCGACCAGAACGGCAAGCCAATACCAAAAGCCAAGCAAGTAGCACGCTGCGGCAACGCAGTACCACCCCCATTCGCAGAAGCACTGGTACGCGCCAATCTACCAGAGCTATGCGCTGATAAAGCAGGAGCTGCAGCATGATCAACCATAAAGACAACCCAGCAGAAATTTACCTGGTACCAATGCTGGGCGACGAACACGACCATATCTGGTCTGACACTCCAGCCCCGGGCGAAGGTATGAAAGAAGAAGATGCCACCCGCTATGTTCGCGCTGACCTGGTACCAGAACGCAACGCCGTCTTATCTAGTCAGCACCCGGACGATAAAGCCGTTGACCGATTTGCTGTTGCAATGAAAGCAAAGCTTTCTGCAGCCAGAAATAAAGGCCGGCACGGCTGGGATGATAAGCAGCTTTGCTCAGGTGAGCACCTGGCTAACCTGCTTGTTGCGCACCTAAACAAAGCGAACTTCGGCACATTTGAGGATTTAGCCAACTTCGCAATGATGCTGCACCAGCGCGGAGAAAACCCGTTAGTTTTGACCAGTGCTTTTATTGCGTCAGAGGATAAGAAAATACAGGCCTATCAAGATCATTATGCTGCACAAAAGAAAGTAACTGAACTGCAGTCGCAGGTTGAGCGAGTTAGATCAGTGTTAACGCAAGACGTTTTGAGACTTCTTAGTGCTGGAATTCGTGCTAACTACGGCAAGGAAAGCATCAATGATGCTCTTGCTAAGTACTGGATACCTGTTGTTGCATTAGTCGAAGAGGACCTACCAAAACAAATAGGTCAACCGGCTAAGGCAGGCACCTAATGTCCTACGCAGAAAAAACAGCAGTTGGTACCAGCCAAAGCGTTATGGAAATCGAGCGCACCTTAACCAAGTACGGCGCTGACCAGTTCATGTATGGCACCAAGCCTGGCAGCGTTGCTGTCGGGTTTGTTATGGGCGGCAGGCAGGTTCGCATTGTCGTGCCACTGCCAGATAAAGCAGATAAGCAGTTTTGGACGACTGAAACCGGCAAAAAAAGAACTGCAGCGGTAGCGCAAAAAGAGTGGGACCAAGCCTGCCGTCAGCGGTACCGAGCACTGGCATTGGTAGTTAAGGCCAAGCTGGAAGCAGTAGAAGCCGGCATAACCACCTTTGAAGAAGAATTTATGGCGCACCTGGTACTGCCCGGCGGTGAAACCGTTGGCCAGCGCCTGTTACCTGAAATCAACGAAGCGCAGCGCACTGGCAAACTGCCGCCTCTGCTGCCGCATGTGGGGTGAGTGATGCAAATTGAAATAACTTTCCACTTTAAACAGTTTCAGTTCTGGCACTCTGACTGCGCCAAAGGTAGGGGTGGCATTATGGAGTGCACCAATCTGGATAAAGAAACCGGCATGAGAACATTTCACTGCGTTTCATGCGGTAAGTCCGGAGAAGTTCATCTACCTAATTTAATGGTCGGACAGGGTACTGCCGTAGAAGTTACAGATAAGGCTGGTGAGTGATGGCCAGAACAGCAGAAGCAATGAAAGTAGCTAAGAAGATGCTATCCAAGCCAGCAGGCCCATTCGTTCAGATGGATAAGTCGCAATCACGTGCCTGGCCGGACTGGATGACTCGCGCTTACAGGAATAATCACTTTATTGTGATGATTGACGACAACTGCCTTATGTCGGACGGCAGTACTGCTGTGAAAGCAATGGTACAGCGGCATGATGATGCAGTTTTCCCTGATCACTGGGCAACACTGCAGCAGATTAAAAACACGCTGTTCGGCCCAGAAGTAACAGCTGTCGAATACTTTCCGCCTCAAAGCGAACTAAGCAACGCAGCTAACATTTACTGGTTTTTCATCATGCCTGGCATGCCGCTACCTGTTCTGACAAAACGGGCAGGTGCAGCATGAAATACATCAGCCAGGGCAGTCAGTGCCAGCAGCGGTTTGAACTGCTACTAAGCCGCACGGATATTCGCAGCGACAACATTAAATCGGCGCTTAAAGATCATCTGGTAACCGGCTTGTCCGACTCTGTTGCATCAGCAATTAACGGCGTCAGCCAGAGCAACTTTAACCGTGCTTTTAATGCAATGAATGACGTAGCCGAGACAGTCGAAAAGATAAAAGAAATCGACTGGGCTCGGGTTAAATCAGTTAACTGATAAGTTTTTAAGGTTAAACCAATGAACAATAACATCAGCACCGCTGCGCTGGGCCGAAAACACAAACTTAGCTGGAGTGGTGTTAAGTATCGATTAGACGCTGGCATTCCTTTATCAGCACCAAAGGCAGGCGGTGGCCGCGGCGGCAATTACACCATCAGCGAACAAACAGCCCGTGAAATATGGGCAGCGATATGCAACAAGCGGGCATGCAAAACTGCAGAAACCACACCGCAAATAGCGAAACGTTTTAAAGCTAAGTTATCTGTGGTGAACAACATTGCTTATGGCAAAAGCTGGAACAGCATAACCGGCCTGCCTCGCCCAGAAGATGACAGTTAAGTGAGGTCATAATGAAAAAGCTAATGCCATTAGATGAGTGGCGGGAAAAACGCTTTACCACCCCGCCATCAAACCAAACAGCCCGGCGCTGGGCTCAGAACGGCGACATTCCCGGCGCTCGCAAAATTGGCGGTACGTGGTATGTTGATATTGAAGATGAACAGAAATCAACCGGTAACGAACTGGTTGATAATGTCCTTAGAGCCGGTTGAATAAATGAACGCACGCAAACGAAAAGAGCGGAACCGCAATCTGGAGCGCAACCTATACGCCCAGGGCGGCTACTACAAATATAAACACCCGCAAACCGGTAAGTTTCATGGCATGGGTTCAGATATGAAAGCCGCCAACGTGGCCGCCAGAAAATTGAATGCCATGCTGATGGACGGATCCGACTTAGTGCACAGGGTTATTGCAGAAGGCGCTACCCAGTTCGGCCAGTTACTGCAGCGTTACCGGGATGAATTTGTACCAACAAAAAAACTAAAGCCGAGCACCTTAGCCATAACAGAATACCGGCTTAACCGGCTGGAACTGGATTTATCTAAAATGCTGGTTTGCGACATGAGCGTTAAGTTCGTTGCTGATTACCTGGACAAAGGCTTTAAGAATAACGCTTACATAAAAATGCGCGGCCAGCTGGTCGATATATTCCGCTACGGCCTGACCAAAGGCATTGCTGAGGATAACCCGGCAGAGTCGACACTGGCCAAGGCGGCTGACACCAAACAACGCCAGGCACTGCCACTGGAATTGTATAAGCAAATTTATGCTGGGGCGCCAGAGTGGTTACAGATAGCCATGGACTTCGCACTGATCACACTGCAGCGCCGGGGTGATATTTGCGAGTCTAAGCATGAAAATGTCAAAGGCGATTATCTGGAACTGATCCAGCGTAAAACCGAAAAGCATGGCCACCGGGCATTTTTGCGGATCAAGGTAAGCCAATCGCTGCAGGAAATACTGCAGCGAAGCAGAAGAAGCGGCATTGCCAGCCCTTACATAATTCATCGCCGGCCAGAACGGTTGTATGCCAGCAAAGCCAAAACGCACTGGAGCCAGGTGCTGCCGGAAACACTTAGTAAAGAGTTTGCTTACTACAGGGATCTGGTGCCAGCGATAGCAGCCCTGCCGGCAGAGCAGCGGCCAACGTTTCACGAAATACGCGCACTTGGCGGGCACTTATATTTGCAGGCGGGCTTTGCAGAAGAATACGTGCAAACACTTATGGGCCACAGTACAGCCAAAATGACAGCGCACTATACCGACCGGCACGAACCAGAGTGGACCGAATGCCAGGCAGAATTACGGATCTGACTATCAAAATCAAAATGTAAGCCTTTGATTTTAAATGAGCGAATTTCACTGTTTTAAGGGGGGTTAAAACAGCTGTTTTATAACTGGTGTCAATAACTTACCGGAGTACCGGCACTATATTGACATGGTAGGGGTCGGTGGTTCGAGTCCACTAGGACGCACCAAAAATTTCTTTGAAAACGCCACCTTATGGGTGGCGTTTTTGCTTTTTATTATCCTGTTGTAAGCCTACCTACCCACAATGGAGTAAACAAGCCCCCTCTTAATGGCAATAACCAAGCGTAGCCTCAGCATGTAACATTAATCCACAACACCGAGCTACCGGCTCTAAGCCTGATACGTATTTTACGATATCAGGGATGAACGGTATGCCGTGGCAATCATGCCACCGGGTATGACGGGAAACGGCCATACCTCCCCATTTGGAAAGGTGAATTATGTTAACTGACGCTTATGCGCGCCGCTTTAGCTATTTGCGGCTTTCTGTTACTGAAATCTGCAATTTTCGCTGCAGCTATTGCCTGCCTGATGGCAATGACTGTGACTCCCGTAGCGGTGAATTAACCCTAAGCGAAATTAAACATCTGGTTACTGCCTTTGCCAGGCTGGGTACCCGCAAAGTACGGATTACCGGTGGCGAGCCTTCGCTGCGTAAAGACTTGACCGAAATTATCGCTATCTGCAAAGCGGTACCCGGTATTGAAAAAGTGGCACTGACCACCAACGGCTACCGTTTAAAACGTGATGTGCTGGCCTGGCAGGAAGCAGGTCTGGATGCGGTGAACGTTAGCGTCGATAGCCTGGATGCCGACACCTTTCACCTGGTCACAGGCCAGGACAAATTAGCCGACATCTTAGAGGGCATAGCCCATGCTAAAGCCATTGGCATTAAGCAGGTAAAAATTAATACCGTACTGCTAAAACAGCATAATGCCCTGGCCCTGCCCGATTTTCTTAAATTTGTTAAACAGCAGGATATTGCGCTGCGTTTTATCGAGCTGATGCGTACTGGCGATAATGCTGATTTTTATCAACGCCAACATTTAAGTGGTGCCAGCATTCAACAACAGCTACTGGATCAGGGCTGGCAGTTGAATGTCAAAGCGAAAACTGACGGTCCAGCTCTGGAATACTCGCATGCAGATTATCAGGGGCGGATTGGTCTGATTATGCCCTACAGCAAAGACTTCTGTGCCGACTGTAACCGGCTTAGAGTTTCAAGCCTGGGTCAGCTGTATTTGTGTCTGTTTACCGACAACCACCAGGAGTTGCGTAGCCTGCTGCAAACAGATAATAGCGCGCCCTTAATTCGTTTTTTGCAACAAGCAGTGCAAGGCAAAGCTTTCAGCCATCAGTTGGCTGAAGATTACAGTGGCAGCACCCGGCACCTAGCCCAGATTGGTGGCTAATATGAGCAGTTGTATGCAATTTAGCGCACTGATTTTAGCCGGAGGAAAATCCAGCCGCATGGGCCAGGATAAAGCGCTGCTAAACCTTAATGGCTTGAATTTACTTGAGCATATGCAGCAATTGGCGCAAGAAAGCGGTGCAGCAGAGGTACTGATTAGTCGTAACCAACCGGGTTTTATTGCCGATCAAACTCAGCAACAAGGGCCCTTAGCCGGTATTTTAGCGGCGCTTGAGCGCTGTCGCAGCTCACAGTTACTGGTATTACCGATAGATACGCCATTATTGAGCACACTTAGTCTGCAGCGGCTGCTGCGACACGCGGCTGGCCAAGCCGCCTGTTTTGCCAATAGCCCGCTGCCCTGCGTACTGCCGGTAAACCCGACACTTAGTGCCATGATTAGTAAACAACTGCAAAACGGCCAGCGTTCGGTTAAAGCATTGTTGGCAGACCTTAATGCGCGAACTCTGCCGGCCCCGACCACTGAACTGCTTAATACCAATACCCCACAAGACTGGCAGCTTTGCCTGAAATTACTAAATAACGGAGAGCACTATGCCAAGGCCTGATTTAAGCCGGTTTTATCCGCTGACTATAGCCGTACTTACCGTCTCGGACAGTCGAAGCAGCGCTAATGACAGCAGCGGCGACTTGCTCTGTCAGCTGCTGCAAACCGCAGGTCACCAATTAGCAGAGCGGATAGTATTGCCGAACAACAAATATCACATACGTGCCGTGTTAAGTCAGTGGATCGCAAGCGAGACCATTCAGGTAGTGTTGCTGAATGGTGGCACCGGCTATGCCAAGGGTAATTGTACGGTCGAGGCATTAACACCGCTTATGGATACACAGGTACCGGGCTTTGGCGAGTTATTTCGACAGTTAACGTTTAACGAATTAGGCTCAGCCGCGATGCAATCCGGCGCACTGGCTGGACTGGCCAATGGCACTTTGCTATTTGCGATGCCTGGCTCTGGCGGTGCCTGCAGGCTTGCCATGCAGCAATTGATTTTGCCACAGCTGGATAGCAAAACCGGTCCCTGTAACTTTGTTGCTCATGTGAAAAACAACCCAATCAATAATTGTGGAGCCTGAAATGAGTGAATTCCCACATTTAACGCATCTGGATCAAAGTGGTGCCGCTGCCATGGTCGATGTTAGTAACAAGCAGGACACTAAGCGGCTGGCCCGCGCCGGCGCAGTAGTATTTACCACGCCAGAAGTGATCAGTTTAATTGAGCAGGCCTTACTGAAAAAAGGCGATGTACTGGCCACCGCCCGCATTGCCGGCATTATGGCAGCGAAAAAAACCAGTGAGCTTATTCCGCTGTGCCATCCGCTCATGCTAAGCAAGGTATCAGTCGACTTTCAGCTACTGCCAGCGCAAGGTCAAATAAAAATTGAAAGCTGCTGTGTGCTAAGCGGCCAAACCGGCGTCGAGATGGAAGCATTAACTGCCGCCAGTGTGGCAGCGCTAACCATTTACGATATGTGTAAAGCGGTAGATAAGGCGATGACCATTAGCGAGATCCGGCTGCTGGAAAAAACCGGCGGTAAGTCGGGGCATTATATTTCGGAGGCAATATGATTAAAATTCTGTTTTTTGCAGCGCTGCGTGAGCGACTGGATTGCGAGCAATACTTGCTCAGTTGTGAGAGCAATACACTGAATGTGGCATCGGTACTCAGCCAATTGCAAAGCCGCTGCCAAAACTGGCAGCAGGAGCTAAGCCGCACTGATTTGCTTTGCGCCCTGAACCAGCAACTGGTGCCGCTAACCGCCAGCGTGCAGGATGGGGATGAACTGGCGTTTTTCCCCCCGGTAACCGGAGGCTGATATGAGCATATTTGTCGCCGTACAAAGTGATGATTTTTGTCTGGCCAGTGAATACAGTGAGCTACGCCGTAATGCAGCCTGTGGAGCAATTGTCACATTTAGCGGCCTGGTGCGAGAGCTGCATGATACCGTTCTGCATGGCATGACACTGGAGCACTACCCTGGCATGACCGAACAGGCACTTAACCGCATTGCCACCGATGCGCTTAATCATTGGCAACTGGCTGCTGTACATATTATTCACCGGGTTGGCAGGCTTAAGCCAAATGAGCAGATAGTGTTTGTCGGGGTAGCAAGCGCCCACCGGGCCGCTGCGTTCGCCGCCTGCGAGTTTATTATGGATTACTTAAAAAACCGCGCACCGTTCTGGAAAAAAGAACATACCGCAGAGGGTGATTACTGGGTTGAGGCCAAAGCCAGTGATCAGCAGGCGCTGGCGCGCTGGGAGTAAAATATGATCCGGAGTGCACTGCTGTTTTGTCTGTTTTCTCTGGTTTACGTCCTACCGGTTTATGCCGGCGACAAGCTGATGCTGGCTGCAGCGTCAGATTTACGCTATGCCTTAGATGAAGTCATTCTGCTGTTTCGCCAGCAGCACCCCACCACAGATATTCATGTTGTATATGGGTCAAGCGGCAAACTCAGCACGCAAATTCGCCATGGCGCGCCTTTTGACTTGTTTTTTTCAGCTGACAGCCGCTTTCCTGAGCTGCTGTACCAGGATGGCCACGCGGTTACTGTGCCACAACCTTACGCTGTGGGTCATTTGGTACTGTGGAGCCCACGGCAAAATATGTCAGAGGTTGAGCTGCATCAGCTGAAAAACATGACGTTTCGTCGCCTGGCCATTGCTCAACCGGCGCATGCGCCTTATGGCCAACGTGCCAAAGAAGCTTTGCAAACTCTTGGCCTGTGGGCAGAGCTTGAACCAAAGCTGGTGTATGGCGAAAACATCGCCCAAACCGCACAATTGGTGCAAAGCGGCGGTGCAGACATTGGCATTATTGCGCTGTCGTTAGCAAAGTTTCCTGAACTGGCCAAACAGGGTTATCACCTTATTCCGACAGACCTGCATCAGCCGCTTACCCAGGCTTTTGTGGTTACCCGTCATGGCGCGGATAACCTTGCTGCTCACCATTTTAGCGCCTTTATGAAAAATCCGGCTGCCCTAACGGTAATGCAACGCTTCGGCTTTGAACTGCCAGCAACTCTGCCGGCACAGGACTAAGCCATGCCTGAGTTTCTCACAATATTGAGTAGTCAGGACTGGCAAGCCATCCAACTCACCCTTAAGCTGTGTTTATACACCACGCTGATTTTACTGCTGCTGGGTACCCCGCTGGCCTGGTGGTTATCGCTTAGCCATAGCAAACTGCGCACCGCCATTCAGGCGATAGTAGCGCTGCCACTGGTATTGCCACCCACTGTGCTGGGTTTTTATTTGTTACTGCTGCTTGGGCCGCATGGCGCTATCGGCAGTACCCTGGAGCAACTGGGGCTAAACCATCTGGCATTTAGCTTTAGTGGCATTCTAATTGGCTCAGTCATTTACTCGCTGCCCTTTACCGTGCAGCCTTTAGTGGAAAGCTTTCGACGCATGGGACCAAGGCCGCTGGAAGTCGCCGCTACTTTAGGTGCCAGCAAGCTGGATCAGCTGTTCAGTGTAATACTGCCACTATGCCGTGGTGGGTTTATCGTTGCTGCAACGTTAACGTTTGCCCATACCTTAGGCGAATTTGGGGTTATTTTAATGCTCGGTGGCAGTATACCCGGCGAAACCCAGGTGTTATCGGTACTGATTTATGACCACACCGAAGCGATGAATTATGCGCAGGCGCATCAGTTATCGTTAGGGTTATTAATTACCGCCTTTGCAGTACTGTTTATTGTATATGGGTTAAACCGCCGGTTTGAACGCGAGGCCATACTATGATTAGCCTGTTGCAACATGCCGCCCAGCACTGCTGGCAGCATATTAGCCAGCCACGCCAATTAGCCGCTGCGCCTGAGTGCCAAACGCTTACAGTGCAGTTAAGCCTGGCTCTTGGCGAATTTTCACTGCAGTTAAATAACAGCCTGCCGCTAAACGGTATTACCGCCCTATTTGGCCGCTCGGGTTGTGGTAAAACCACCTTATTGCGTGCAATTGCCGGGCTCGACCGCCATGCTAATGCGCAAATTTGCCTTAACGAAACGCCATGGCAACAGGGTAAACAGTTTGTGCCGGTGCATCAGCGCCGGATCGGTATGGTATTTCAGGAAAGCAGCCTGCTGCCGCATTTATCAGTTGAGCAAAACCTGCTGTATGGCTTTAACCGGCTGGCAAAGCAAACTGCTGTGCGGCTGCAACCAGAGCAGGTGATCCGCTTACTTGAGCTGACGTCACTGCTTAAACTGGCGCCACAGTACTTATCCGGCGGTCAGCGCCAGCGCATCGCACTGGGCCGGGCTTTACTGAGCCAGCCGCAATTACTGCTGCTGGATGAACCTTTAGCATCATTGGATCAGCAAAGCCGCAGCGAGATTTTGCCGTTTTTACAGCGCATAGCTAATACAACCGGCATACCTATGCTGCTGGTCAGTCATCAGCTGGACGACGTCGTAAAACTGGCCGATCAGCTGGTATTGATGCAACACGGCCGCATCCACAGCCAGGGCCCGCTGCAACAGCAATTACTCCAACCCGAACTGGCTGCTATCGGTGCTATGTCGCTACTGCACGCCAAAAGCCAGGGCAGCCACAACCACCTGCTGCAGCTTAGTATCGGCCAACAGCAGTTACAATTACCCTCACCACAGCATAGTGTTGACGCAAACTACTCCGCCACCTCATACCGTTTACGTATTCAGGCGCGCGATGTCGCGCTAAGCCTGAAACCACTTAGCGACTGCTCAGTCAGCAATCAGCTTCAGGTCAGCATTACCGGCATACACCCCGCACCGCACCCCGCCGAACTGCTGGTACAGCTGGAGCTTGACCGCCAGCCACTGCAGGCACTGCTAACCAAACAATCAGCAGACCGGCTCGGCTTACAAATTGGCCAGCAGGTTTATGCGCAAATTAAAGCAGTGGCGTTGGACTAGCTTAACGCCGAATCACTGATCACATCCAAGGTTTGTCATTGTTATTACCAGCGGTAAACACCTGACAGGTAATGAGCAAAGCCAAAGCCCGGATAGCTAACATGGTGTGAGATTGCTTTTGGCTGCCGCTTTAAAGCCCTCAGCGAAGTTATTCAGCCGTGCGGTGCGACTGCCTGCCGGTAGCATTACTTCTATCAGGCTAAAGCGTCTGTTGCTGCTAAGCGCCAACGACAATGCCTCGTCAAAATCAGCCAGGTTACTAACCTGCATACCATGTCCGCCCATGCTGCGGGCCAGCTCGGCATATTGCCAGTTATCTAAGCCGGTACAGTTAAGGCCGGGAGCAAAAGCGTCAATCATGTCCCAGCGCTGGTTATTAAAGACAATAATAATCGGGGCAAAGCCATAGCGGGCACAATGGCCAAGCTCCAGGCCAGTCATTAAAAAGGCGCCATCGCCTACCAGCACCACCGGCCGTAAGCCGGTGGCGGCCTGCACGCCAAAGGCGGCAGGCACCGCATAGCCCATAGAAGCATAAAACGCCGGTGCCAGCATCAGGCTGGGATTAGCATGCAAAGAGGCGAACAGGCAATCGCCTATATCAGAAATCAGTGGCACAGTGTCATGGCGGGCGGTCAATATCCGCTCCAAACCCTGCACCAGGCTGGTGGCACTAAGCTGCTGCTCTGTTGCGACAGATGGCAAAGCCGGCATTACCGGTGGCTGAAATGCCGCTAGTGGCGCGGCCAGCAATGCTGCCAGCAGCGGCTTTAATGCCAGTTGCTGCTGTTCAAGACAAAGCACTTTTTCAGCGGGGAACAGCTCTGAATGGGCAGCAAAATTGCTATCGGTTTTAATCACGCCAATTTGCAGAATAAGATCGGCTTCAGATAACAGCTTTGCCGGGCGGATATCAGATTTATCCAGAAAAATACCGCCAAACAGCGGATGGTGCTGATTAAAGCTGGCACGGCCCATCAGCGTGCAGATAAAAGGTATATTCAGCTTAGTGGCTAAGGCTTCCAGCTCAGTCACTGCCTCAAAACGGCGGACATCTACCCCGGCTAATATCACCGGCTTTTTTGCCTCTTGTAAGCGGCCAGTTAACGCAGCGACGGCCAGCTCAATTTTATCCGCCGCTATCGGTTCAGGCAGGTAAGGCCCTGCGGCAGACGTGTTAAAACTTAGCGCATCACGCGGTATTTCCAGCAGCACCGGCCGGCTTTGCTGTTCCACCACGGTTAACGCGGCACGAATGTCGGAACCGGCAGTATCCGGGTTATCTAACCGAAACCGGGCAGCGGTAATTTCACGGTAAATATCGCGCTGTGAGTCGACCGTTCTGGCCTGATGATGTATTTGCAAACCGCGCGCAATCTCGCCCTGGCTAGGGAAACCGGCAATAACTAACAGCGGTACATGTTCAACATAAGCCTGGGCCACCGCATTGACGGCATTAAGGGCTCCGGCACCATAAGTGAGGATAACTACCGCCGGTTTATTGCTGATCCGGGCTGCTGCATCGGCGGCAAATACCACTGAGGGTTCATGACTTAAATAATACAGCGGCAAGTGGTTGCGCTGCTGCAGTTGCTCGAACAACGGCAGCACAAAATCGCCGGGAATGCCAAACAGTTGTTTAACACCAAAAATGTCTAGTTCCTGCAACAACGCATCGATTAATAACATAAACCACTCCCGTTTTAGCTGATGCCGGCAGTGTGGTTATTATTGCGCTAACTGGTGTTGATACAGATCAAAACCGCACCGGCTTCAGCCGGTGCAAAAGAGGTATGCTCATTTTTGGATATCAGCGTAACAAATCTGAAAACGGCAGTATCGATACCATTTCACCGGCTGGCAGGCTGCTGCTGTCACGCGGCAAGACAATATAGCAGTTAGCATTTGCAATAGAGCTCAACATGCCCGAACTTTGGGCGCCTGAGGTTTTTACTTTTAAACCGGTTTCGCCCTGCCAGTACCAGCCGCGCTGATAATCCTGCCGCCCGGGCTGTTTTTTCAGCGGTACATCACATTCTGCCTGCAACAACTTAGCTGACGATTGGATAACCTCACCGCTAAGTTTACGCAACACCGGTTGGACTAATTGCTCCAGCGTGACCACTGCCGCCACCGGGTTACCCGGTAAACCAAAGAACCAGCAATTGTTAAGTTTACCAAAGGCGAACGGCTTCCCCGGCTTAATCGCCACCTGCCAGAAATTGATCTGGCCAAGCTTACTGAGAATTTGCCGGGTATAATCGGCCTCGCCCACCGACACGCCGGCACTGGTTACCAGCACATCGGCCTCTTTCATCGCCTGCTGAAATGCCTGCTCTATTGCCCCAGGCTCGTCTGGCAATAAGCCAAGATCGATAAGCTGCACATCAAGACGCTTAAGCATTGCGGCGATAACGTAGCGGTTGCTGTCATAAATATGACCTGCCGGCAGTTTTTGCCCCGGCGCAACAAGCTCATCACCACTGGAAAATATCGCTACCTTTAGCTGACGAAGCACATTAACACTGGCAATGCCCAGAGACGCCAGCAAACCGATATCGGCCGGGCGCAGCTTATGACCAGCAGTAAACACCTCAGCACCCTTGGCGATGTCTTCACCGGCACGGCGGACATGCTCGCCCATTGTTGGTTGGAGCTGACAGAGAATCGATTGCTGCTGGTCGGTTTCGCTAAGCGCTACCTGTTCCTGCATCACCACAGTATCTAAACCTTCAGGCAACACGGCCCCGGTGGTTATCCTTACACAACACCCTGCCGGGACAGGATTTGCAAACGCATGGCCGGCCAGCGCGGTTCCGGCCACCGCCAATCGAACGTCAGGCTTAACATCCGCTGCGCGCAGCGCATAACCATCCATAGCTGCATTGTCATAACCCGGTACATTAATGTCTGACACCACAGGCTGTGCCAGCACTCTATCCAGCGCATTGTTCAGTGGCACACTAACGCTTTGGGTCAGCGGCTGCACTTCGCCAAGCATTTGTAATATTGCCTGCTCTGCAGTTAGCATTTGTTTCGGGACGCGGGCGTCTTGCATCGGGCGTTTCTCCACTAAAACTGGGAAGCTTGCTGGTTAACCATCCACACCGCTGCTTCAACCCGTGAGCGCAGGCCAAGCTTCTTCAATAAATGTTTAACATGGACTTTTACTGTGCCATCCGAGATATTAAGTTCACGGGCAATCAGCTTGTTACTTAAGCCCTTAGCAATAAAACTGAGAATTTCATGCTCACGGTTAGTCAGACTGTTAAGTTCAGCCGGCGTTTTAACCGCCGGCCGGCGTAGTGCAGTTGCCAATACCTGAGTAATCGCTTCACTGAGTACCATTTTACCGGTAAGCGAGCGTTTAATTTGATCCAGTAAAATTTCCGGATCACTGTCTTTTAGTAAATAACCATCTGCGCCGTTACTGATAGCATTAACGACATCTTCATCTGCATCAGAAACAGTCAGCATAACTATCCTGGACGTTACGCCTTCATCGCGCATTTTTTTTAAGGTCGCAATACCATCCATACCCTGCATATTTAAATCCAGAATAATTAAATCCGGGTCCAGCTCGCTTGCCAACGGAATTGCCTCAGCGCCACTACTGGCTTCAGCAATCACTTCAAGCTCATCTTCCAGCGCTAATAACTGCTTTAAGCCTTTGCGCAATAAAGGGTGATCATCCACTAACATAATGCTGGATTTCTGCTCTGCCATGTCCCGCTCCAAGATTAGACAATGTATCTATATGCTATTAGCTTACAACAAGCCGGGACGAACTTTGATATAAATCAGTAAAATGGCTGTTCAGCAGCCGGGCTTAATTTAAACTTTAAGCGCTACCTGAGCTCACCGCCTGATTATATGCTACTGATATATATCAATTATTTTAACCAGAATTTTTAAAGCTACCACTTTCTAGGTACCCCTAACTATCCCTCTTCCCACCACGGCTAACTCTGAAGATACATTGTGACATAGCGTTTGACCCTGCATAGTTTGGGCAGCTTAAATTGCTGTTCCCAACAGGAGTGAACTATGTCAGATCTTAAACAATGGCAACCGGAAGACGACAACTTCTGGCACAGCCGGGGTAAGGCTATTGCCAACCGTAACCTGTGGATATCCATCCCCAGCCTGCTTTGCGGCTTTGGTGTCTGGATGTTATGGAGTATTGTCACGGTACAAATGCTTAACGTAGGTTATCCGTTTAGCACGGCAGAGCTGTTTACGCTTACCGCAATTGCCGGCTTAACCGGCGCAACGTTACGTATTCCTTCCAGCTTTTTTGTGCGGTTGTGTGGTGGTCGTTACACCTTATTCCTTACTACCAGCTTACTGCTGATCCCTGCTGTCGGAACCGGGCTGGCGCTGCAAAGTATCGACACCCCGCTGTGGGTATTTCAGCTGATGGCGTTGTTATCCGGCATTGGCGGTGGCAATTTTGCTTCATCAATGTCTAATATCAGTTTCTTTTTTCCGAAAAAGCAGCAAGGTTTGGCACTGGGCTTAAACGCTGGCCTGGGTAACTTTGGTGTTACTACCGTGCAAATCCTGGTGCCGGTTTTTATGTCGTATGGCGTGTTTACCCTGCTCGGTGGTGGGGAGCCGATGATCCTGGCTAAAGCCAGCGGCACCGTTACCGGTACCATACCGGCCGGCACTGAAACCTGGATCCAGAATGCCGGTTTTGCCTGGTTAATCACCCTGATACCGCTGGCGTTTTTGCTCTGGTTTGGCACTAACAATATTCATACCGAAGAAGTGACACCTAAACTGCCTTCAGCAGCCAAATCTTTCAGCATCATTCTGACCATGCTGGGCATTGGTTTTATCACCTCTATTGCCGGTCTATGGTTAATTTTACCGGAGTCGGCCAATGGTTCAGGTTTTGGTATTCCGAAAGAAATTGTGCTGATTGCAATCTTATTTGCCACCGTGTTTTTACTTAAATTGTTGCCGGGCGCCATTCGCACCAGTCTGGATCGGCAATATAAGATTTTTAACAATAAACACACCTGGGTAATGAGCGTACTTTATGTGATGACTTTTGGCTCTTTTATCGGCTTTGCCGCCGCCTTCCCGTTATCCATTAAAGTGATATTTGGCTACAGCCATATTATGGTAGATGGCGTTATGACCCATTCTACGCCAAACCCCAACGGCCCCAGCGCCTTAACTTATGCCTGGATTGCCCCCTTTGTGGGCGCGCTGATCCGCCCGGTTGGCGGCTGGATTGCTGATAAACTCGGTGGCGCCTTTGTAACCCAGCTATGTTCTGTGGTGATGGTACTATGTGCATTGGGTGCGGCTTACTATATGCAGCTGGCCTATCAAAGCGCCACTCCGGAACAGTACTTTGTGCCGTTCTTCCTGATCTTTTTAGGTTTGTTTGCTGCCAGTGGTATTGGTAACGGCTCCACCTTCCGCACCATTGCTGTGGTATTTCCAAAAGAACAAGCTGGCCCGGTACTGGGCTGGACTTCAGCCGTTGCCGCCTATGGTGCATTTTATATTCCACAGGTACTGGGAGAGCAAATAAAAGCGGCTACCCCGGAATACGCGATGGTAGGGTTTGCCATTTTCTACAGCCTGTGTTTGCTGGTGAATTGGTTTTTTTACCTGCGTAAAAACGGCGAGTTTTATAATCCATAGCCCAAACAGCTATTCCTGCAAACCACAGGGGGCGTAAATATACGCCCCCTTTGCGCTCCATCATGCCAGATGCTGCTGTAATAAATACTCTGGCCGGAAGCTGAAATACACACCGGTACCGCCTTCTGCACGGGCTTTAATCTGAATACTGCCACCTAAATGCTTGCTTCGTTCCTGCATAATGGCCAGACCATAATGGTTTAGTTTTTCAGCCGATGCAGGTATGCCAACCCCATTATCTTCCACCGCCAGATTGATCCCCTCAGCACTATGATGCAGGCTGATTTTAAGCTCGCTGCCCTGGCTATGATGCACAGCATTCTGACTGGCTTCCCGGATAATTTGCAAAAGATGAATTTCTTCATGTGGCGCCAGCGGCACATTCGTCAACTGGTAATCCAGCCTGATGTGCAAATCAGACTGAATGGTTAATTGTTTAACCGTGGTTTGTAAGGCGCTTAACAAGCCTTCGCCATCAACTTTTAAACGGAAGGTGGTTAGCAGCTCGCGCAGCTGGCGATAAGCCGCATCCAGACCCTGTTTCAACTCAGCCGATACATCAGCAATAATAGCTTTGTCATCTTTTTGGGTCGCTTTATTCAGGCGGGTTACCTGAATTTTTAAATAAGACAACGCCTGGGCCAGCGAGTCGTGCAATTCACGGGCAATCACAGTGCGCTCCTGCATCAATGCCAGCCGGCGTACCTGTTGTTCTTCAGATTTTAAACTTAATGCCAGTGCCAGCTGATCAGCGACTGAGCTCAGCAACTGTTGCTGCCACTTAGCCAGCTGCTGGCCCTGTGTAACCCGTGCCACCAGAACACCATATTTTTTCCGCTCGCGTTGCAGCTGAAAATTAAACTGATGAGTTGTACAGCCAGCATTTTCTGTCTGACTTAAACAGTCACCGCAGTTCAGCTGAATGCAAGGTTCTGCACCGTCGGTTCCGGGCACCAGTTGTATATAGGGTTTATCGCCTTCCTGGGTGAACAGACACAATTCCAAATCGTCGAGTTTAACCACCGGCTTTAACTCAGCAATAATCTGATTAAAATCGACATACTCCGGCACATGTTCACTAATACGCTGCGCCGTGTTATACAAAAACCGTAGCGTGGTATTGCTATGCTTCAGCGCCTCGGTTTGCTGTTCTACCCGCTGTTCCAGATTGCCATACATGTAAGCGATGGAATCGTTCATTTTATTAAAGCTGTGCGCCAGAGTGCCCAGCTCATCATTATTCTCCACGCTGAGACGGTGGGTAAAATCTCCCATAGCAACTCTTTTCGCGCCCTGAGTCAGTGTTTCCAGCGGTTGCTGAACCATCACTTTTAACCAATAAATGACAATAGCCGACAACAACACTGTGGCCAGTAATGCGACCAGCTGCAGAGTACGGAAACTACGGACCTTCTGCTCGGCATCCTGCTGGATATAAGACACCAGCTGCTCAAGCAACTGAATCTGCTCTGTCAGAGCCTGCTCAATCTGTACCGGCTGTTGTGACAACTGCGCCAATTCCGGTTCCAGTTGTTGCCAGTGCTGTCTGGCCGTTTCGAATTGCGAGGCTATTTTTTCGTTATGCATAAAGCGGGTAAACACCGGATGTTGCCAGCTTTGATTAAATTGTACTTTGGCAGCCTGCAGCTTTTGTTCATCCTGCTGCAGCGTCAGCAAGGCCAGACGGTAACTTTGCATCCTGAGCGAGCCAGCGACATTGACTGCGTGAGCATCATTATCGGTTTTATCTGATAACCAGTACGAGACCAGCATGGTACCGATAGCCAGCGCTACAATGCAGGCCAGGGCAATATTAATTCGGCTGACTATTGAAAACTGTCGCATAACTTCTCCGCTTACATTACTGGCTAAGCATACCTGCTTATTGGCTGCCGCGCTGCTATCTGGCAAAAATTGCCGGCAAAAATGAGCTACTCCTTTTGCCCCGCCGGGGTAGTCAATATTACCGCACTGGCTTTGCAGGGGGTATAGACCTGCGTATTGTCAACTAAAACAGCGTTACCCACACTACCACCTTGTGGGTATTTTTGTTTTTTATCAGTCATTTAGCGCGGTAGCCGCTTTGATCCAAATCAAGCATTATCTCAGTGTAGTTTCTATAGTGTGCCTACCAGAAAAGCAAGATGTCTGTTCATGCAGGACAAGACCAGGAGTAAACCATGAGTCACCTACTCGACAAACTGCGGTTTTTCAAAACCCGCAAAGCCCCGTTCGCCGACGGCCACGGTGTTACCACTAACGAAGACAGAACCTGGGAACAAGGTTATCGTCAGCGCTGGCAGCACGATAAGATTGTGCGCTCAACCCATGGCGTAAACTGCACCGGCTCGTGTAGCTGGAAAATTTATGTAAAAGACGGCCTGGTAACCTGGGAAACCCAGCAAACCGACTATCCGCGCACCCGGCCGGATTTACCGAATCATGAACCGCGCGGTTGTCCGCGTGGCGCCAGCTATTCCTGGTATATCTACAGCGCCAATCGCTTAAAATACCCCAAGGTACGCCAGCAATTAATGAAACTGTGGCGCGAAGCCAAAGCGCTGCATCAGGACCCGGTAAAAGCCTGGGAGTCTATTGTCAGCGATCCGGTAAAAGCGAAAAGTTACAAAGAACGTCGCGGCTTGGGCGGCTTTATCCGCGCCAGCTGGGATGAAGTGAACGAGCTTATCGCTGCGTCAAATGTGTATACCACCAAAACCTATGGCCCGGACCGGGTTACCGGCTTCTCGCCCATTCCGGCGATGTCGATGGTGTCCTACGCCGCAGGTGCCCGTTATTTATCGTTAATCGGCGGTAACTGCTTAAGCTTCTACGACTGGTACTGCGACTTGCCACCGGCCTCACCCCAGGTATGGGGCGAGCAAACCGACGTGCCGGAGTCGGCCGACTGGTATAACTCGAATTACATTATTGTCTGGGGCTCTAATGTGCCGCAAACCCGCACACCAGACGCGCACTTTTTAACTGAAGTACGTTACAAAGGCACCAAAACCTGTGTTATCACCTCAGATTATTCAGAAGCCTCTAAGTTCGGTGATACCTGGTTAGCGCCACGCCAGGGTACCGATGCCGCGCTGGCAATGGCGTTTGGCCACGTTATTTTACAAGAGTTTTACGTTAATAACCCAAGCGCGTATTTTACCGACTATGTAAAACGCACCACTGATATGCCGATGCTGGTGATGCTGGAACAAGGGGATAAGCATCTGACACAGGGCCGTTTCCTGCGTGCTGCCGATTTAGTGGATAACCTGGGCGAAGACAACAACCCGGACTGGAAAACCATTGCCATTAACAGCGATGGCCGCTTAACCAGCCCAAACGGTGCCATTGGTTACCGCTGGGGCCAGGCCGGAAAATGGAACCTTGAGCAAAAAGATAAAGACGGTGATATCGACTTACAGTTATCGTTAAAAGATAACCGTGATGAGCTGGTCGACGTGGCTTTTCCTTATTTTGGTGGCGCGCCGCACGAATATCAGTATTTCCAGCACACCGCGCACGACGATGTGCAAATCCGCAAAATTCCGGCCAAAAAAGTTGAGCTGGCCGATGGCAGCACGGCGCTGGTTGCCACTGTATTTGACTTAATGCTGGCACACTACGGTGTCGATAACGGCATTGGTGATGATAGTCGTGCAAAAACCTATCTGGACAATGTGCCCTATACCCCGGGCTGGCAGCAGCCAATCACCGGTGTTAACCCGGACGATGTGATTAGAGTAGCCCGCGAATTTGCCCGCAATGCCGATAAAACCCGCGGCCGCTCGATGGTCATTGTCGGCGCAGCATTAAACCACTGGTATCACATGGACATGAATTACCGCGGCTTAATTAATATGCTGATGATGTGCGGTTGTATCGGCCAGAGCGGCGGCGGCTGGGCGCATTATGTCGGCCAGGAAAAGCTGCGGCCACAAACGGGCTGGACACCATTGGCGTTTGCGCTGGACTGGCAGCGGCCACCACGTCATATGAACGGTACCTCATTCTTTTATAACCATTCCAGCCAGTGGCGTTATGAAAAGCTTGATATGACCGAAGTAGTATCACCGCTGGCGAACAAAGAAAAGTGGAGCGGCAGCATTATCGACTTTAACAGCCGTGCTGAGCGCATGGGCTGGTTACCATCCGCACCGCAGTTAGGCGTTAACCCGCTGGGCCTGGCCGCCAAAGCCAAGGCGGCCGGGGTTGAGCTAAAAGACTATGTGCTGCAGCAGCTGACAGATCGCAGCATTAAGTTTGCCTGCGAACAGCCCGACAGCCCGCAAAACTTCCCGCGGAATATGTTTATCTGGCGCTCTAACCTGCTGGGTTCCAGCGGTAAAGGCCACGAATATATGCTGAAGCATTTTCTGGGTACCAAGCATGGCTTGTTAGGAAAAGACTTAGGCGAGTTCGGTGGCAAAAAACCGCAGGATATTGAGTGGACTGACAACGGTGCTGAAGGCAAGGTCGACTTATGGGTGACGCTGGATTTCAGGATGTCAACCACCTGCCTGTATTCCGATATTGTGCTGCCTACCGCCACCTGGTATGAAAAAGACGATATGAATACCTCGGATATGCATCCGTTTATTCACCCGTTAACCGCTGCCATTGATCCGGTATGGGAAGCACGCAGCGACTGGGAAATCTTTAAAGGCATCGCCAAGGCATTCTCCAAAGCCGCCGTTGGCCACTTAGGTGTAGAAACTGACGTTGTCACCACGCCAATGCACCACGACACCCCGGCCGAACTGGCCCAGCCTTATGGCGTAAAAGCCTGGTGGAAAGGCGAATGTGAGGCCATACCGGGCTTGACCATGCCACATATTAATATTGTTGAGCGTGATTACCCCAATACCTATCAACGCTTTACCTCTGTTGGCCCTTTGCTGGAGAAAATTGGCAATGGCGGTAAAGGCATCGGTTGGGATACCAAGGACGAAGTCGCTTTCCTGAAAAAACTGAACCGGGTGCATACTGACGAAGGCATTAACAAAGGCATGGCGAAGATTGACAGCGCCATCGATGCCTGCGAGATGATTTTATCCTTAGCACCGGAAACCAATGGCCATGTCGCGGTAAAAGCCTGGCAGGCGCTTGGCAAAATTACCGGTCGCGACCACACCCATTTGGCACTGCCTAAAGCTGACGAGAAAATTCGTTTTAACGATATCGTCGCCCAGCCGCGCAAAATCATCAGCTCGCCAACCTGGTCTGGCCTGGAGGATGAACATGTGTCTTACAACGCGGGTTACACCAACGTCCATGAGCTGATCCCATGGCGCACCATTACCGGCCGCCAGCAGTTTTATCAGGATCACGAGTGGATGCGCGATTTTGGCGAGCAGCTGTGCAGCTACAAGCCACCGATTAACTTAAAAACCGTGCAGCCGGTGCTGAATAAAACACCGAACGGCAATAAAGAGATCGTACTGAACTGGATCACGCCGCACCAGAAATGGGGTATCCACAGTACTTACTCGGACAACCTGCTGATGCTGACGCTGTCGCGTGGCGGCCCTATCGTCTGGTTAAGCGAAACCGACGCTGCCGCTGCCGGTATTGAGGATAACGACTGGATTGACATCTTTAACGTCAATGGCGCCATCGCCGCCCGCGCTGTGGTATCGCAACGGGTGCCAGAGGGCATGAGCATGATGTACCACGCCCAGGAGCGCATTGTAAACGTACCCGGCAGCGAGTTAACCGGTACCCGTGGCGGTATTCATAACTCGGTTACCCGCGCGGTGATGAAGCCCACCCATATGATCGGTGGTTATGCCCAACAATCCTACGGCTTTAACTACTACGGTACCGTTGGCTGTAACCGCGATGAGTTTGTCATCATCCGGAAAATGGGCAAAGTCGACTGGTTAGACACTAAATAAGGTTGGAGTAAGTAACATGAAAGTAAGAGCCCAAATTGGCATGGTGCTGAATTTAGACAAGTGCATAGGTTGCCACACTTGCTCCATCACTTGTAAAAATGTCTGGACCTCGCGTGAAGGCGTCGAATACGCCTGGTTTAACAACGTTGAAACCAAGCCCGGTATTGGTTTTCCGAAAGAATGGGAAAACCAGCAAAAATGGAATGGCGGCTGGGTACGCAATAAAAGCGGTAAGCTGGAACTGAAAATCGGTGGCAAACGCCGTATTCTGGCGAATATTTTCGCTAACCCGGACTTACCGGAAATTGACGACTACTACGAGCCGTTCGATTTTGACTATCAGCATTTACATACTGCTGGCGATACCAAACATCAGCCGGTGGCACGTCCTCGTTCGTTAATCAGCGGCCAGCGGATGGAAAAAATCGAATGGGGCCCGAACTGGGAAGAAATTCTCGGTACCGAGTTTGCCAAACGCAAAGTCGATCAGAACTTTAACGAAGTGGTGCAAAAAGACATTTACGGGCAGTTTGAGAAGACCTTTATGATGTACCTGCCCCGCTTGTGCGAGCACTGCTTAAATCCGGCCTGCGTTGCAGCCTGTCCTTCCGGTGCTATTTATAAGCGCGAGGAAGACGGCATAGTACTGATTGATCAGGACAAATGCCGCGGTTGGCGGATGTGTGTTTCGGCCTGCCCGTACAAAAAAATCTATTACAACTGGAAAACCGGTAAATCAGAAAAATGTACTTTCTGCTTCCCGCGCATTGAAGCCGGCCAGCCGACCGTATGCTCGGAAACCTGTGTGGGCCGCATCCGCTACCTGGGTGTGCTGCTGTATGACGCCGATAAAATTGAAGCGGCCGCCAATACACCAAACGAAAAAGATTTGTATCAGGCGCAACTGGATATCTTCCTCGATCCGACCGATCCGGCAGTAATTGCTGCAGCCAAAGCGGAAGGTATTGGTGATAACTGGATTAAAGCCGCCCAGCGCTCGCCGGTATATATGATGGCAATGGACTGGAAAGTAGCCTTACCGCTACACCCGGAGTACCGCACCCTGCCAATGGTCTGGTATGTGCCGCCACTGTCACCCATTCAGGGCGCAGTACAGGCTGGCCATGTCGGCATGAACGGTGAAATACCGGATCTGAAATCATTGCGTATTCCACTGCGTTATCTGGCCAATATGCTCACCGCCGGTGATGAAGCGCCGGTAGTGCGGGCGCTGGAGCGGATGATAGCGATGCGCGCCTTTAAACGTGCCCAGCAGGTAGACGGGGTAGAAGATGCCGAGGTGTTAAAGCAAGTAGGCTTAACCCCGGTACAGGTAGAAGAAATGTACCGCTATATGGCGCTGGCAAACTATGAAGACCGGTTTGTCATTCCGACCAGCCACCGCGCCTACGCCGAAAACGCCTATGACTTAAAATCAAGCTGTGGTTTTAGTTTTGGCAACGGCTGTGGCGATGGCAATAACGGCGTAAATCTGTTTGGCACCAAAGCCAAAGGTGTACGTCAGGTTATCCCGGTTGAGATTAAGGATTAAATTTTATGTCAATTCAAAGCATGCCCATACTACAACTGTTATCCCTGCTGCTGGATTACCCGAAGCAGCCGTTAATTGATGCCAAAGCTGAATTGCTGACGATAGTGGCCGATGCCGCTATCGCGGCAGAACTTAAGCAAAGTTTAAGTGCTTTTATAGAAACCCGCAGCAGCGGTGAACTGATGGACTGGCAGTCTGAATACGACAGCCTTTTTGAACGCGGCCGCTCGTTGTCCTTGCTGATTTTTGAGCATATTCATGGCGAGTCACGCGATCGCGGTCAGGCCATGGTTAATCTGATGGCGCAATACCGAGAGGCCGGTCTGGATATCGGCGTAAAAGAGCTGCCGGACTACCTGCCGCTTTACCTGGAATTTTTATCCACTCAGGGCGGACAAAACGCACAAATTGGCCTGGAAGAAATTGCGCCGGTGCTGGCGGTACTGTTGTGCCGCCTTGAGCAGCGTGAGTCGGACTACGCCAGCATTTTTGCCACTCTGGTCGCCTTATCTGCTGCTGAAATTGATTTGACGGATATTAAAAGTCAGATCGCCAGCGAAAAACGTGACGATACGCCCAAAGAGCTCGACAAGGTTTGGGAGGAAGAAATGGTCAGCTTTATCGGCAACGAGCAAACCAATTCGGCGTGCGGCACAGGTAACAAGCCTACCGACGGACAGCGCCGCGATCAGTTTATTCCGCTAAGTACGGAGTTATTAGGTAGCGAAGAGGCTGGGCAACAACTTTATAAAGCAGCCGCGGCTAAGCGCGCTTAAAGGAGCATTAACATGGCACATTTAAATATGTTTGCCTTTGGCATTTACCCCTACATTGCCATCGCCATTATGGTGATTGGCAGCTGGATTCGCTACGACAGAGAGCAATACAGCTGGAAAACCAGCTCCAGCCAGCTGCTGGAAAGCAAGCAATTGCGTAAAGGCAGTATCGCGTTTCACATTGGCGTGCTGGGCATCTTTTTAGGCCATTTCTTTGGCTTATTAATGCCAAAAGAAATCTGGTATCTGTTTGGTATTACCACCCAGATGAAACAGCTGATCGCAATCGGCGCTGGTGGCTTATTTGGCCTGATCTGCTTTTACGGCTTAACGGTGCTGATTAAACGTCGCTTGTTTAACCCGCGCATTCGCGCCACCAGCAACCCGATGGACATCGCCATTTTGTTTTTACTTTATGCGCAGTTAATTTTGGGCTTGCTGAGTATTACCGTATCAATGGGCCATTTAGAGGGTGCTGAGATGCTAAAACTGATGGCCTGGGCCCAAAATACCGTCACCTTTAACAGCGTGGCAGCAGCAGAAGCCATTAGCGGCGTGCACTGGATTTTTAAACTACACGTGTTTTTGGGTATGACGCTGTTTGTAGTGTTCCCGTTTAGCCGCTTAGTGCATATGCTCAGCGTGCCGGTGCAGTACATCAGCCGCCAGCACCAGATAGTACGCCAGCGGTTTGTGCGCTAGACGACTTGAATAACGCACGGTTTAAGGCCCTGACGGTTGCAACACTCGCTGTGCTCGCCACAGCAACTCGCTGCGCTCAGACACTCTGTGGCTGCGCTATCGAGGTTCCAACCTGGGCCAGAAAGGATCGATTGACCAGCCAGACTGCGAGCTGATATTGCTAAACAAAGCGTCTTTGGCATGGATGCCAAAGAGGAGCCTCCAGGGAGGGATTTACGGCGTCTTTGTGTGCAATACCGGCTGAAAGCAGTCTGGCGACATGCTAAACGGCAACGATATCAGAGGTTTAATATGATACAAGTAAACAACGCCAGTATCAGCGAAGCGGCCATTATGGCCGAAATGCAGTACCACCCGGCCAGCGATAAACGCGGCGCCATGCTAAAAGCGGCCGAATCACTGATTATCGGCGAGCTGCTGCGCCAGCGGGCTAAAGCGCTAGGCCTTAGCGTAAAAAGTGAAGCCAACACCGCCAGCGATGATAATTTTCTCGATGCATTAATTACGGCTGAAGTGGCAATTCCCACAGCAAGCCAGGAAGAATGCGAGCAATACTACCGGCTAAACCCACAGCGGTTTCAAAGTTCGCCGTTACTGGAAGCAAGCCATATTCTGCTGGCCGCAGCACCTGAGGATGACAAAGCCCGGGTAGAGGCCAAAATACTGGCCGAGCAGCTCATCAGCCAGTTACAACAAGGCGAACCTTTGGCCGCACTGGCGCAGCATTACTCCGTCTGCCCGTCCAAAGAAACCGGCGGTAGCTTAGGCCAAATCAGCCGGGGCCAGACAGTACCGGAATTTGAGCGGCAACTTTTCACTGCCGAGCCTGGCCTGGTCAGACAGCCGGTAGAAAGCCGCTATGGTTACCATGTCGTCCATATTGCCCGCAAAGTACCCGGCAAGTTACTACCGTTTCGCGCAGTACAGCAGAAAATTGCCGAATATTTAAATGAAAAAGTCCGGCGCAAAGCAGTAGCGCAGTATATTCATACACTGATTGTCGATGCAGAAATAGACGGCTTTGATTTTAACCTGTCAGCGTCGCCACTAATGCAATAATTCGGCAGTGCCAGACCAGCCCAACCTGAGGCGCCAATGATGTCGGAACAGCTGGCGCCTCTGCGTTTTTACCCCTTTATTCCTGTTTATCACCTCCCCTACCAATAATTAGGTAACTCCTTAACCTAATTATAAAAAAAATTATTTCAGGCTAGGATCTCTGCATCATTTGCAGTCTGGAGATCCACCATGACAACCGCTGTTTCTGCTTTACCTTTTGCGATCACAGTCGCGTTATCTGCGACTATCCTGCCCACACCGGTTACCGCCAGTATCAGTGATGAACTGAACACTGCAGTTAAGCAAAGCAGCGTTTCGGCGCATTTTCGCTACCGCTTAGAATATGTTGATCAGGATAACGCCCTGGATGACGCTATCGCCTCTACCCTGCGCAGCCGGTTAAACATTGATACCGGCAAGGCTTATGGTTTTAGTGCGTTATTACAGCTGGACAATGTTAGCCAGCTGGGGGGCGATAACTACAACAGCACCGTAAATGGCAATACAAATTACAGTGTGGTAGCCGACCCTAAGGGCACTGATATTAATCAGGCGCTGCTGCGTTACCAGAGCGACAATGGCACCGTGCTAAGCGCTGGCCGCCAGCTGGTAAACCAGCTGAATCAGCGCTTTTTAGGGGGCGTAGGCTGGCGCCAGAATGAGCAAACCTTAGACGGTTACCGGCTGCAGCAAAGTTTCAAACAGGGCTTAAGCGCCGAAGTGGGCCATTATTATAACGTTAACCGGGTGTTTGGCCCTGAAGGCGCCGCGGCAGATCAGCGTGGTAGCTTCAATACAGCACTGCTGCAGTGGCAACTCAGCCCTGCCCAGCAACTGGCTGCTTTTGGCTATGATTTTGAGTTTGATAGCTGGGCAGCACGCAGTAGCCGCACCCTTGGTATCGACTATCAGGGCAAGTTAACTAGCGGGCCGAAACTTAGTTGGCATTTAGCCCTGGCCAAACAGGATGATGCCCATAATGCGCCGTTAAACGTTAGCCATCATTACCATCGTCTGAGTGTGAGCTGGGCACTGGAACGCGTCACGTTACAAGCCGGACAAGAACGGCTTGCCGGCGACGGTCAGAGCGCTTTTCAAACCCCACTGGCTACCCTGCATGCCTTTTCCGGGTTTGCTGATATATTCTTAAACACCCCCGATAATGGCCTTCGAGATAACTGGCTGCAAGCCAGCGGTAAATTAAATAATGTTGCACTTGCCGTTACCTATCACCGCTTTGACAGCGATGCGGGCAACAGCAAATACGGCAGCGAATGGAATGCCAGTGCCGGTTATGCAGTCAGTAAACAGCTGTCTGCCTTGTTGAAACTGGCTCATTACAGTGCCGATACGCTGGCAGCAGATACCACCAAGGTTTGGCTAATGCTGAGTTACCAGCTGTAAGCCATTTTGTCTTAGCGCTCCACGTTGGCCAATGTTGTTATTGGCTCCTCTGCACCGCCCCTGGATTTCAGTGGGCGGTTTTTTATTTTCCGCGCCGGCCGGGTGAAGGGTATCAAAGATAACCGGCTTTACCTCCAAAGGGGTAACAACCTCACTAAATCCGGGCCCTGGCGCCAGACCAGGGTTTACCCCACGAGCAAAACTTGATCCAGATCAAGTTTCCAACCGCAAGGAAGACTAAGCTAAAACACAACATCTAGTGCCTATTTGTAACTAAAACACTATATAGAGGAAATATGCTTAGATTCACTGCTGAACAAGTCGTTTTCCAGGAAGTGCCGGGCGAAGTATCACTGGCCTTTACCATTGCGGGCTGCCCGCTGGGTTGTAAAGGCTGCCACAGCAGCTACAGCTGGCGGGATGATATCGGCTGTCAGCTCACGCCAGAGTACTTTAGCCACCGCCTGCAAAGCTATCAGAAGCTAATTAGCTGCGTGTTGTTCCTCGGCGGCGAATGGCAGCCGCAAAACTTACTCGAATTATTAAGGCTGGCACGTGCTGCTGGTTTAAATACTTGTCTTTACACTGGCCTGGACGATATCAGTCCTGATCTTAAACAGCAGCTGACGTATCTGAAAACCGGCCGCTGGCTGCAGGAGCTCGGGGGGCTGAACAGCGCCAACACTAACCAGATTTTTACTGATTTACGCACAGGCCAATGCCTGAACCATCTTTTTCTTCAAAAATAAACTGCAGAGGGATTTATTATGCAAGCGCTGAATTTTCACCAACTTCAACAAAAACTGAATTTTATCGACAATTACCTGCACGCCAATAATGCTGCTGATGGCTCTAAACTGGATGCTAATGCAAACGTGACTCAGAAAAACATCGCAACCCTGGAAGCTGAGCTGATGAAAGATCAGTTTATTCAGGTCAACCGGGCGCTGATCAGCAATAAAATAAGCGAACTGTTCGGTGCTGAACTGGCTGCTGAGTATCTGCGCCAGATAACCGACCACGAAATATATGTCCATGATGAAACCAGCTTAAAACCCTATTGTGTGTCGGTCACCATGTATCCGTTTTTACGGGATGGTTTAACCAAACTGGGTGGCGAGTCGCAGGCGCCCAAACATCTGGAGTCGTTTTGCGGTTGCTTTGTCAATTTTGTCTTTGCCGTTTCCAGCCAGTTTGCCGGTGCCGTGGCTACCGTTGAGTTTTTAACGTATTTTGATTACTTTGCCCGTAAAGATTATGGCGATAACTATCTGCAGACTCATCCAAAGCAAATTGCTAATCATCTGCAACATGTGGTCTACGCATTAAACCAGCCAGCTGCGGCCCGCGGCTACCAAAGCGTATTCTGGAATATCTCAATTTACGATCAATACTACTTTGACAGTATGTTTGGCAGCTTTGTCTTTCCCGATTTTATGAAACCAGAGTGGCAATCAGTATCAGCTTTACAGCAGTACTTTTTACAGTGGTTTAATAAAGAACGGGAAAAAACCGTGCTGACCTTTCCGGTCGTCACCGTGGCCATGCTAACCAATAATGGTCAGTGCAAAGATAAAGCCTTTGCCAATGACATTGCCCGGGAAATGGCTGCCGGTAACGCTTTCTTTGTTTATCAATCAGAAAATGCCGACTCACTGGCCAGCTGCTGCCGTTTGCGTAGTGAAATCAGCGATAACACGTTTTCCTATTCGTTAGGGGCCGGCGGAGTCGCCACCGGCTCAATCAATGTAATTACTATTAATATGAACCGGCTGGTGCAGGATGGCCGGGATTTAGCCATTGAGATCAGTAAAATTCATAAATATCAGGTGGCTTATCGTAGGTTAATGGAAGAGTACCAAGCCGCAGGGTTGCTGACCGTTTACGATGCCGGCTTTATCAGCCTGGATAAGCAATTTTTAACCATTGGCATCAACGGCATGGTAGAAGCGGCCGAGTCACAGGGCTTAACTGCCAGCAATAACCCCGACTACATTAACTTTGTGCAACAACAGCTGAAAATCATTTTTGATGCCAATAAAGCGGCTAAAGTGGAATATGGCTATATGTTTAACACCGAGTTTGTGCCGGCAGAAAACCTGGGCGTTAAGAATGCCAAATGGGACCGTGAGGATGGCTACCAGGTACCGCGGGATTGCTATAACTCGTATTTTTACGTAGTAGAAGATGAGCAAAGCAACACTCTGGATAAATTTCAGCTGCACGGCCGCGAGCTACTGGATTACCTCGACGGCGGCTCTGCCCTGCATTTAAATCTGGAGGAAAGGTTAGATCAGACCGGCTACCTGCAACTGCTGAATATCGCCGCCCAAACCGGATGCAACTATTTTTGCGTCAACATCAAAATTACCATCTGCAACCAGTGCGAAACCATCGACAAGCGCACCTTATGCGCTTGTCCGGCTTGCGGCAGCAACGATATCGATTACGGTACCCGGGTTATCGGTTATTTAAAGCGGGTATCGGCCTTTAGCCGTGGCCGCCGGCAAGAGCATTCGCTGCGCCACTATCAACGTGAATCACTGATTTTGCCCTTAGAAAAATATCAGGCGTAATACAACGTTAACTTGTGCTGGGTAAACACATCGAGAGTGTCGTACCGCAGAAGAGGTACGGCACTACCCTTAAAGCAGGATTTACGCTGGTTTTTACACGGTTACACTGTTTACATAATATACAGGCTGCATAAGAAGTAGAATAATGTCGATTGCGAGCAACGTAACTCAAAAAAATATTCCTGTTCCACCAAATTGCAATATCTTATCCACCACTGATCTTAAAGGCAGAATTACCTCCGTAAACCGCGAATTTGTTGAAATCAGTGGCTACAATGAACAAGAATTAATTGGCCATGGCCATAATATTTTGCGCCATCCAGATATGCCTTCCGCCGCCTTCGAGCATCTTTGGCAGACGATTAAAACCGGTAAGTCCTGGCGGGGAATTGTGAAAAACCGCTGTAAGAATGGCGATCACTACTGGGTTGATGCTTTTATTTCACCAATTTACGATAACGGCGATATAGTCGAGTATCAGTCTGTTCGCCGACATGCCAGTGATGAACAAATCGCCCGGGCAGAAACGTTATATAAGCAGCTTAAAAATGGTCAAAATCCGAGTACCAAAACACATAATCTGATACATAATCTGATTAAGCTCAACCTGATACCTTTAACAATAGCACTAACACTCGGCCTGGTATTGGCGTTACCGCAAAATGCCCTGATAGGCCTGGTGATTGTTGCGGCCCTCTGTTCGTTATATATCCAGTTAAAATTACTTAAGCCTTTTAGCCAGCCAGATGATGCGTCTGATAAAACGATTGTCGATCAAATAATGCAATACATATATTGTGGTAGCCGTCACCCTGCAAGCCATATCCATTTTAGATTGCAAACGCTGCAAGGCGAACAGGCTGCACTTACCGGACGGATGTGTTTTGTATCAGAACAACTGATTCAAAGCAGCGAACAGTTCAGCCAGCACATGCAGCAACTGGATTCTAATCTGCAAGGACAATTCAGCGAAACAGAGCAGGTAGCAACTGCTATGCATCAAATGACCACCAGTATCGGCGATGTCGCAAACAACGCGCAAATTAATGCTGATACAGGGCGACAATTGCAGCAAGGCTTTGAACATTGCTTAACGTTAAGTGCACAGAATAATAGTGTCTTTGAGCAACTGCAACAAAGCTTATGTCAGGCGGATGCCAAGCTCAGTGAGCTTTCTGACAACAGTCAACGCATAGCAGATGTGCTTGATGTTATTACCACTTTGGCCGATCAAACAAATTTGCTGGCCCTCAATGCCGCTATTGAAGCTGCCCGTGCAGGCGATGCAGGAAGAGGGTTTTCTGTGGTTGCCGCTGAAATAAGAGAGCTAGCAAATCGTACGCAACACTCAGTCAATGAGATTGAGCACATAGTGTCGGGTATTACACAAGCCAGCCAGCATAGTCTGGAAGCAATGCAACAGGGCAGAAATCTGGCTGATAACTGTGCGAGCCACACAGAGATTCTGACAACGGCATTTAAACAGCTATCGGAACGAACTCAACATAGTTTAGATGCCAGTCAAATGATTGCTGCCGCTGTTCAGGAGCAAAGTGCAGTGGCAGAAGCAGTAAATAAAAGTCTTTTTCATATCAGAGATCTTGCTGAACGTAACCATGAGGTCAGCAGGATCTGTCAACAGCAGGCACAAACGCTGCTTCATACCGGAAATCGCTTTCAATTACTGACAGCGTATTTCTGGAGCAAATTAGCTATCAATAACCTGAAAAGCATATCTCACTTGAACAAAACGGATTAACAAGTCAGTCAGCCATTAAGCTGATGCAGCTGACTCATGCCATAGCCGTTATGTTTTATAAAAACAAAACGGGTTTAAACCGCGCCAGATAAAAAATTCCGGCCAGCTGAGCCAGGGCCAATAGCGCGCAGATTGTGCGTGTTGGCACTGCCAGGCTTTGCTTTAACGCCCCGACACCAAAACCAATATAGCCGAGCAATAGCAGAATTTTAAAACCCAGCCACTGGTGAGTAAAAGGCTGCCAGGGGCCTATGGCTAACAGCGTAAACGCTAATGTCAGTAGCAGGGTGTCATTAATATGTGGTAAACGCCGCAGCGGGCTATGCCGCCACTGCGGTTTACCGGTCACGTCCAGCAATAAGCGGCCAATAAACAAGGTGGCGCTTAAAAACGCACACAGCATGTGTAAGTGTTTTAGCGGTAAATAGTATTCCATCAGTAGGGCCTCAAAACTGCGCATCAGCACTGCACTTAGGCGCTACCTTAAAACAACCGGGCTGCTATGCCTATATCGCTAAAGTGGTAGAAAGCACCCTGCCTGCGAAGCTGTCGGGTCATTTTGACCCAAAGAGTTAATTACACCCAACCCTGCTCAGGTTAAAACTACCCTGCCGTGTAAACTAAAACAGATAAAATCATTAAAAACAAAAGCTTAACCTTTGGCTTGATTCTTGTAATGACAGCGCAGGCAGGTGACGCCCTGCCGATAAAAAAACAGGAGTGAAGTATGAGATTTGGGCGCAATAACAATTATGTAAGGGGGCTATATGGCCGGATATCGTAAACTCTGGTGGCTGCTAATTGGCATCCTGGCGATAACTTTCTCGGTATTGGGCTATTTTGGCGCTGAGGTTTACCGCTCGGCCCCGCCTATCCCGGCTAAGGTAGTGAATCAGCAAGGGCAAGTGCTGATGACTAATGAGACTATTTTAAACGGTCAGACAGCCTGGCAGTCTGTCGGCGGTATGCAGTTGGGTTCAATCTGGGGCCATGGCGCTTATCAGGCACCCGACTGGACGGCGGACTGGTTGCATCGGGAACTGCTGGCCTGGCTGGAACTGGCTGCCCTGGATGAGTATGGTCTTAGTTATACGCAACTTGACCCTGCCCAACAAAATGCACTGCAGTTTGCCTTAAAGCAAACCTACCGCACTAATAGCTATGATAAAGCTACGGATACGCTGCAACTTAGCGATCGTCGTGTGCAGGCTATTGAGCAAACAGCAGAGCACTATATTGCCCTGTTCGGAGATGATATTGCACTCAGTCAGACCCGTGAAAACTATGCAATGAAAAACAATACCCTGCCGTCGTTGAGCCGGCGTCAGGAAATGACCCAATTCTTTTTCTGGACCGCCTGGGCTGCCAGCACGGAACGCACACCAGACAGTGCGACCTATACTAACAACTGGCCGCATGAGCCGTTAATCGATAACCGCCCTACCGCTGAAAACCTGATCTGGTCACTGGTGAGTATTATTTTGCTGATTGCCGGAGTTGGTGCGTTGATTTGGGGCTGGTCGTTTTTGCGTAAGCATGATGAGGAAGAGCCACAAGCACCTCAGCTCGACCCTATCGCCCGGCTTACACTAACGCCGTCGCAAAAATCACTGGGCAAATATATTCTGGTGGTGGTTGCCCTGTTTACCCTGCAGGTATTTTTGGGCGGTTTTACGGCACACTACACCGTGGAAGGTGATGGATTTTACGGTCTGAATACCACCGAGTGGTTGCCCTATAGTCTGGCCCGTACCTGGCACATTCAGGCCGCGATGTTCTGGATCGCAACCGGTTTTTTAGCCGCGGGGCTGTTTTTAGCACCTATTATCAACGGTGGCAAAGATCCGAAGTATCAGAAACTGGGCGTCGATATTTTGTTCTGGGCGTTAGTGGTATTAGTCGCCGGCTCTTTTGCCGGTAACTATTTTGCCATTATGCAAATTATGCCTGAGCATTTAAGCTTCTGGTTTGGTCATCAGGGCTATGAATACATTGATATAGGCCGTTTCTGGCAGATCATTAAGTACATCGGCATCCTATTCTGGTTGTTGCTAATGCTGCGGGCGGTAATACCGGCCTTTAAAGCGCCGGGCGATAAAAACCTGCTGGCACTGTTTGCAGCGTCGGTTATCTGCGTTGGTTTGTTTTACGGTGCAGGTTTGTTCTACGGCGAACGCACGCATTTATCGGTAATGGAGTACTGGCGCTGGTGGGTGGTTCACTTGTGGGTAGAAGGCTTCTTTGAAGTATTCGCAACGGTATCACTGGCGTTTATCTTTCATAGTATGGGCCTGGTATCACGCAATGTGGCCACCACTGCCAGTTTAGCTTCGGCCTCGTTATTTATGCTTGGCGGCATACCCGGTACCTTCCACCATCTTTATTTCTCTGGCACCACCACCCCGGTAATGGCCGTTGGCGCGACTTTTAGTGCGCTGGAAGTCGTGCCACTGGTTGTGCTGGGTTATGAAGCCTGGGAAAACTGGCGTTTAAAAAACAAAGCGCCGTGGATGGCAGATATTAAATGGCCATTAATGTTTTTCGTGGCAGTTGCGTTCTGGAATATGCTGGGTGCCGGGGTGTTTGGTTTTATGATCAACCCACCCATTGCGCTGTATTACCTGCAAGGCTTAAATACCACCCCTACCCATGCTCACGCTGCGCTGTTTGGGGTTTATGGCTTCCTGGCGCTCGGGTTCTGTTTGCTGATTCTGCGTTATATCCGGCCGCAGCTGGTATTTGATGAAAAACTGATGAAAACCGCCTTTTGGTGGATGAATGGCGGCCTATTGCTGATGCTGTTTACCAGCCTGCTACCAATCGGTTTTATTCAGTTTTACGCCAGTGCCAGCCAGGGTTTATGGTATGCCCGTAGTGAAGCCTTTATGCAAAGCGATATCCTGCAAACGCTGCGTTGGGTGCGGACTATTGGAGATGTGATCTTTATCGTCGGCGCCCTGGCAGTAAGCTGGCAGGTGGTAAAAGGCGTGTTTGACAGTAACGCAGCCCAACAGCCAGTCCAATTACCTGGCTAAAATTGAAAGATTAAAAAACGAAAGATTAAAAAATTGAAAGATTAAAAGACACCATGGCATTGCTGTGGTGTCTTTTTCTTTTGTCCCTGCTTATACTTGCCCCCCTTTGGTGCAGTTACCGGATTTACATTTGCAAATTAAAGCGAAAAACCTGTTAAGTGTTATACTGGCACAACTGGGCCTGATGAAACATGACAGCCAGCGACTATCCGCCATACCACTAATCGAGCGGTTAAAAGTAGCCTTCGCGGCATTTATAGCGCTGTTTATCGTCACCTTTATTAGCCTGCAACTGGCTGATCCCGCCAGTACCCTAGTGCTGTTGGCATCAATGGGCGCGTCTTCTGTTTTATTATTTGGCTTACCGAACAGCCCGTTGGCACGTCCCTGGTCATTTACAGCTGGCCATCTTATCTCAGCGGCTGTTGGTCTTCTCTGTTCGCACCTGTTTAATGACCTGGCACTGATGGCCGCAGTCACTATCGGCTGTGTTTTGTTTTTCATGTATATTTTTGAATGTATGCATCCTCCTGGCGGCGCCACGGCCCTGGTACCTGTTATTGCTTCAACCGACACTGTGCTGGGTTATGATTTTTTACTCTACCCGGTAGCATTAAACGTATTTGTGATGCTGGCGGTTGCTATTTTATTGCAAAAGTTCTGGCTGAAGCGCGGCATGCAAAAACCACCACAAAAATTTGATCCGGTGCATTTGCATCACGATCAATCCCCGCTTAAACGGCTCGGCTTACAACCAGAGGATTTACTCGACGCATTAAATAGCTTTGATACGGTAGTGGATATTAGCGAGCAGGATTTAGAAAAGCTTTATCATCAGGCGCAACTTCATGCCTATCAGCGCAAAAGCGGCGAAATACGCTGTCGCGATATTATGTCGCGCGATTTAATTACAGTTGAACCCGATAGGGCTGTCGCTGCTGCCTGGCAGTTGCTGCGTAAACATAAAATAAGCATGCTGCCGGTAACCGATAGTCAACAGCAGCTGCTGGGCGTCGTATCGACGGTGGATGTTCTGAAAAACTTGCAGGTCCCACACTACTGGGGCTTACTGCGGCATGTTAATCAGCTGCTGTTAAAAAACCGCCATAATAAACAATACAAACGTAAAGTGGCAGAGATTATGGTGACTAAGCTAAGCGTGGCGCATGAGGATGACCATATCGCCGTTCTGGTGCCGCTGCTTTCAGATCAGGGCCGGCACCATATACCGGTGCTAAATACACAGCAGCAGCTGGTGGGAGTCATAACGCAGTCAGATCTGATTGCAGCTTTGTTTAACACTAAACTAAACTGAACGCTCTTTATTGCCTCACTAAATGCCAGAGCCCTACCCCATCTGGGGTAAAACCTTTACCCCTTAATACCAAAGCTTCACCCCGGCCGGCTTTGCTACACTGACCCAAATCCTTACTGAGCGTTCTGATATGAATATTGAATCTTATGCCGACTTAATCCGCGCTGCCGGCATCCAGGATGAGCCGCAACGTTTGCTGTTTGTGTTTGCCAAAGCTGAGCTGCCAAACGGTTATACCGACACCCAAAAAAACAACTTTGAACAAGGTCAGGGCGGCGCGTTAGCACCGGTGCTATGTGTAGATAAACTGCCTGACGAAGTCGTCGAATTCAGTACCCTGGTCGCGGAATCAGAAAAAACCGGCATTGACTGGGATATCGCTTTTGTCTCAGCAATTGCGGGGCGCGGCAGCTTTGCTCCAAACAGTGATGAGGCCAGCCAACCACTTAAAATGATGACTGAAAAAATTCAGGGCGGCATGATTGCCGATTTCCTGACTTTTAATAAAGCCGGCGATTTAGTGGCGTTGTATTAACCTCCCTCCAGATAGCTTTGGGGCGCCCTTTTTCACTGATAAACGGGCGTCCCCTCAGAATTACACTACTTTTGAATAGCGCTGCTGGCCCTGGGTTAAATAGGCGTCAAAGCAGGCGCAGATGCTGCGCACCCAGAGCCGGCCGGCGTCGGTGACTTTAATCCGCCCGGCAGTTACCTCTACCAGGCCATCTTCGATAAAGGGCTGCAAGCGCTCCAGCGCCTCGGCAAAGTAATGCCAGAAGCTGCCTGGCAGCCATTGCTGGCAAAACGCAGCTATATCTAATTCAAAATGGCAGATTAACTGGCTGATTAACGCTGCGCGGATTTTATCATCGGCATTTAAACTAAAACCGCGTTCGGTGGGAAGCTGGCCATCACTGATAGCCGCATAATAGGCGGGCAGCTCTTTGCTGTTTTGCCACAGCACACCACTTACCTGGCTGATACTGGATACTCCCAGGCCAATCAGGGCGTCCTGGCCTGCGGTGGTATAACCCTGAAAATTACGTTGTAACTTACCCGCTCGCTGCGCTTTGGCTAAGGCATCGCCTGGTCTGGCAAAGTGGTCCATACCAATAAACTGATAACCTGCCGCAACAAAACGTTCAATCGCCAGTTGCATCAGTTCCAGCTTTAATGGCGCATCTGGCAGGCTGCTATCGGCTATTTTACGCTGGGCCGCAAAACGTTCAGGAATATGGGCGTAGCTAAACAGCGAAATACGGTGCGGGTTCAGGCGGATAATTTCATCGACCGTTTGGGCGAAGCTGGCCGGTTGCTGAAATGGCAGACCGTAGATTAAATCCAGGTTAATCGAGCTGAAGCCCAGCTCAGTGCTCAGCTTTACCTGATGGCGAATTAAATCAGTATCCTGCATCCGGTTAATAGCAATTTGCACTTTTTCATCTAAATCCTGCACGCCAAAACTTACTCGGTTAAACCCCAGGGTGCGTAAATGGCGTAATTTTTCATCACTGCAGCTGCGTGGGTCAATTTCGATACTGATTTCAGCGTCTGGCGTTATCGTAAAGTGATTATCTAATAGCGCCATTAACCGGCTTAACTGCACTTCGGTTAAAAAGGTGGGCGTGCCGCCGCCTAAATGCAGTTGATTAATTTGCTTGCTCTTTAACAGCGGAGCATACAGCGCCATTTCCTGCGCTAAGGCATCAAGATAGGTATCGGCTTTATGCTGATGGCGGGTAATGACTTTATTGCAGCCGCAGTAATAACAAAGCTTGTGGCAAAACGGGATATGCAAATACAGGCTAAGCTCAGCCGGGCTTTGGCTGACCGCCTCTAGTATTTGCACCGGATCAAAGTTGCTACTAAGCGCCAGCGCCGTTGGATACGAGGTATAACGCGGGCCGTTAATATTGTACTTGCTGATTAACTTCGGGTCCCATTTGATACGTTGCATTATTACCTCTGCTATTGCTTTGCGGTTGCGCTGCTATTACTCAGCTTGTTGTTGCGCTAACCAGTTAAGACCGCCCGATATCCCCGGTGGTAAGCGTTCTGGCCCTATACTGTCCAACAGGTTTTTACAGTACAAACCCAGCTCGGTATCCCCCAGCATTTGTAACCGACGGCGGAAAAATAACGTATCCGGATCGGTGGTATTGCTTATCATGGCAATAAAATCAGCCAGTTCAGCTTTTAATAACAGGTCGTGTTGCGCGGGCATCAGCTGGACCTGCAAGCTACTGCCATGCAGGCTAATACCAAATTCCAGACTGATATCGGCAACATTGATCACCACCGACTTGTGCTGCATAAAATTAAGCTCACCGCTACTGAGCTCAGGCTGGAAAAACCGGTTTAATGCCAACTGTAACATGCAGCTTTGCATCCCCTTTGGCGCACAGCGGGTAAGCTGGCGTAACATTGGGGGTAGTACTGCTACCAACTTAGAGTTAACCCTTTTAATATCAAACATATAAAAGCCTTAGTGTCCGTTATCGTCCTATAATAAAACCACAGTACCGACCCCTTAGCTATGCCCTGTCGGAGGTAGCTGAGATAACTAATGACTTAATGAGGCGACAAATGGAGCTGCTCTGCCCTGCTGGCAGTATGCCGGCGTTAAAGGCGGCCATTGAACATGGCGCCGACGCCGTGTATATCGGCTTAAAAGATGACACCAACGCCCGTCACTTTGCCGGGCTGAATTTTGACGAAGCCAGACTGAAAGATGCGGCGCGCTATGCTCATCAGCATGGTAAAAAATTACATGTGGCCATTAATACCTTTGCCCATCCGGATAACTATCAGCGCTGGCAGCAGGCGGTGGATGTTGCTGCCAATGCTGGCGCCGACGTGCTTATTCTGGCTGATATTGCCGTGCTGGCCTATGCCGCTGAGCGCTTTCCTAAGCTGGAGCGGCATTTATCAGTGCAGGCTTCTGCAACCAATGCCGCGGCAATAAATTTTTACCGGCAGTTTGATATCAGCCGCGTCGTGTTACCGCGCGTGCTATCGATGCAGCAAGTGCGCGCCCTGGCCCGCAGCTGCGACATTGATCTTGAAGTGTTTGCTTTTGGCAGCCTGTGTATCATGGCCGAAGGCCGCTGTTATTTAAGTTCCTACATGACCGGTCAGTCACCTAATACCGCAGGTGCCTGCTCACCGGCAGCGTTTGTTAACTGGCAGGATAACGACGGCACGCTGGAGTCGCGCTTAAACGGTATATTAATTGACCGCTTTGCCCCGAATGAAACAGCCGGCTACCCCACCCTGTGTAAAGGTCGCTTTACTGTGGGCGATGACACTTACCATGCGCTGGAAGAGCCAACCAGCCTTAACACCCTGGACTTACTGCCACAGCTGTATGCCGAAGGCATTAGCTCTTTGAAAATAGAAGGCCGCCAGCGCAGCCCGGCCTATGTGGCCCAAATTACCAAAGTGTGGCGTGCTGCCATCGATGCGGTAAAAAGCGCCCCCGATCATTTTAATGTACAACCAAAGTGGCAGCAGGTGTTGGCAGGTCTGGCTGAAGGCAGCCAGACCACGCTGGGCGCCTATCATCGGAAATGGAAATAACAGCTATGCAATTCTCATTAGGCCCGGTGCTTTATTTCTGGCCCAAAGCACAAATACTGCAGTTTTATCGCGAGGTGGCTGACAGCGACGTTGACATTGTTTACCTTGGCGAAACGGTCTGTAGTAAAAGGCGTGAGCTGAAATATGCCGATTATTTTGCGCTGGGGCAAATGCTGCGCGAAGCCGGCAAACAGGTTTGTTTATCGTCTATGACCTTATATGAAGCGCCAAATGAGTTAAGAGAGCTGCGCAAATATGTCGATAACGGCGATTTTTTAGTAGAGGCAAATGACGTTGGCGCCATCAGCATGTTGCAGGAGCAATGCCTGCCGTTCGTTGCTGGCGCTGCCATTAATTGCTACAACCAGCATACATTACGCCGCTTAATCAGCATGGGCATGACCCGCTGGGTGATGCCGGTAGAATTATCCGGCCAGTGGTTAAGCGATGTATTAAGCCAGAGTCTGATAACTGATATCCGCGATTGCTTTACTACCGAAGTATTTAGTTTTGGTCATTTGCCGCTGGCGTGGAGCGGTCGCTGTTTTACTGCCCGCTCTGAAAACCGCAGTAAAGATCAGTGTGAACTGTGCTGCATTAATTATCCGCAGGGGCGCGAAGTAAAAAGCCAGGACGGCACTCAGGTCTTTGTGTTAAACGGTATTCAGACGCAATCGGGTTACCGTTACAATTTGATAAACCAGCTACCCGCTATGCAAAACCTGGCAGATATTGTACGGTTAAGCCCACAACAAACCGGCACTTTTGACTGGCTGGCTAAATTTAAGGCCAACCTTGATGGCAACGCACCGCAGCAACTAAACGCTACAGATAGTAATGGCTACTGGCTGCAACTGGCCGGGATGGCTTGCGGTTAGTTAGCAAAAAAGTACAGTACTGACGCAGATAATCTAAGTGAGAATCGACTTACTCTAAGCTAACCGTTGCAGGCCCGGACGGCCGAATCGAGCCCCCAGGGATGGGTTCACGGCGTGTTAGCGTGGGTAAGTCGGTTCGTCTTATTTAACAAAACGTGGAATTTTAATGACTAATCAAATCGCCAAAATTGGCATAGTTACAGTAAGCGATCGGGCCAGTGCCGGCATTTACGAGGATTTATCCGGTAAGGCAATTATCGATACTTTAACAGACTATTTAAGCAGCGACTGGCAGGCCGAATACCGGCTGATCCCGGACGAGCAGCCGTTGATCGAGCATATTCTCCGTAAACTGGCTGATGAACAGGGTTGCTGTTTAATTGTTACCACGGGCGGCACTGGGCCCTCTAAACGTGATGTCACCCCCGAGGCAACCGAAGCCGTCTGTGATAGAATGATGCCGGGTTTTGGCGAATTAATGCGCACCGAATCCTTAAAATATGTGCCCACGGCCATATTATCGCGCCAAACCGCCGGCCTGCGCGGCAGCTGCCTTATTATTAATCTGCCGGGTAAACCCAAAGCCATTCGCCAGTGTTTAGATGCGGTATTTCCGGCGGTGCCTTACTGCATTGATTTAATGGATGGACCCTTTTTGCAATGCAATGAACAGGTAATTAAGCCCTTTCGGCCCAAAAGCTGATAATCAGATGTCTGGCTTCAACCGGTTTGCTCACGACAACACGCCGTGAACCCTTCCCTGGGGGCTCGTTTCCGCCCGTCCGGGGCTTCAACGGTTGTCTTAGAGCAAACCGGTCTTCGCTATCAGCTATGTTAACGCCTAAGCAAAAACAGCCACACCACCAGCAATAACGTGATAAACCAGAAACCCGATAACAGCTGCCAGAAAAGCAGCGGGTTGGTTTTGTGTTGTTGTTTAACTTCCTCGTGCAAAAATGCCGGGTTTGGTTGTTGTAAATCGGTCAGTAGCTGATTAATACTCTGATAGCGCTGCGATAAATCTAAACTCACCCCTTTTTGTAAGGCCCGGTCGAACCAGGTTGGAATGACCGGGTTAAACTGGCTGCTACTGCGATAACGCAGTTTGTCGTAATCGGCCGCCGTGCGGCAATTTTCAACGGTATGACCATAAGGTAAATGACCACCACTGAACAGCTCGTACGCAATGGTAGCCAGCGCATAAATATCGCCCTGGACGCCAGAGTTATGCCCAAGCAGATAGTGTGGATCAGAATAAGCGGCGGTACCCAGTGCGGCTTCATGTTGCAGCGGGCTGTATATTTCTGCCAGACCAGCGACATAGACTGAACCAAAATCAACAATTTTCAAGCTGCCATCTTCCAGGTAAATAATATTGCCGGGCTTTAAATCCTGATGGATAGCGCCCATCCGGTGGAAAGCTTTTAAACCTTCGGCAATTTGTTTTACCAGCTTAATTGCCAATGCCGGTTTTAACGGTTTGGGTTGAGCCTCAAACCATTGCTCCAGGCTTTGGCCCGGCAAATACTCCATCAGGTAGTATAAAAAGGTCCGCGGCCGGTGCTGGCGCACAACCTTTACCACGAAGTCTGACTCTATCCGCAGGCCGATCCATTCTTCGCGGATAAAACGGTCAATATAGAGAACATCATCATCGTAGTTCAGCGAAGGACATTTCAGCACCATTTGCCGGGCAGTGCTTTTTACAGCAGCGCACTCATCTTCAACCAAATATAAATGGCTGCGGCTGCTGGCAAATAATTCGCGCAGTACTTTATAGCCATCCAGCTTCATCCCGGGGCTAAGCGCTGGCGGAAATGGCAGCCTGGTAAGGCGCTGATTTAAATCATCCAGGCTTTGCTCAGGCAGTGCCGTTATTTCAAGCAAAATCAGGCTGATATTATCATCACTGCCCTGCGCTAACGCCTGCTGCTTAAGCTGCTGCGAGGCTTGCTGTAAATCAACTGCGGCTGACACTGCCTGCTGCAGTGCATCCGGGCTGATAAAATCAGACAGGCCATCGGAGCACAGTAAAAAGCGGTCACCCATTCTAATGCTGATACTACCATGCTGTAACTCGACGTGGGCATCCATACCCAGGGCCCGGCCGAGAAACTGACGTTGCTCTGATAATATCGTGGTATGGTCCTGGCTAAGTTGCACCAGCACGCCTTCGCGCCAGTGATACAAGCGGCTATCGCCAATATGAAAAAAATGCGCGGTCTGCGATTTCAGCACCAGCGCGGTAAATGTCGTCAGGTAGCCTTTTTGGTTGTGCGCAAACTGATGGCTCAGCTCGTACAACTCATTGTTAATGGTTGCCAGTAACTGTTGAGCGCTATAGGCCACCGACCAGCTATCCGGCGTCTGACAGTATTCACGGCAAAACCGGCTTACCGCCCGCTCGCTGGCTTGCCGGCCAGCCTCAGCTGTGCTTACGCCATCGGCCAGGGTAAAACAGGCGCCTTTGTAAGCTAACAGGTGAGGATCGGCCGGTATATCTACCGCCACAGCATCTTCGTTGGCCGGCTTAACGCCGGCCTCGCAAATACTGCTGTAGCAAAGTTGCAGCTCAGATCCCGACACCTGTTAATCCTTATTTAACCAGCAACACGCCTAACCAACGTTTATCCGAAAGACCGTACCGTCTTCCCCCACTTCGGTAATATGACCTTTGGGATCATCTAAAAACATTACCGCTACCAGGCCAACCAGGGCAGATGCCGCTATAACATAGAAAAACATACTGTAGCTGACATAACTTAGCACTGTTAGATAAACGACCGCACCAACGTTACCATAGGCACCGGCCATACCGGCAATCTGGCCGGTCATGCTGCGTTTAATCAGCGGCACTATGGCAAATACTGCGCCTTCTCCGGCCTGAACAAAGAAGCTGCAAGCCATCGTTGCCAGCACTGCCAGCGGGATCCACCAGTGGCTGTCCATCAGCCCCATTAAGAAGTAGCCTGCCGCCAGACCTCCAATTAAGATCAGCATACTTTTACGCCGGCCAAATTTATCGGAAAACCAACCGCCCATTGGCCGTGATACCAGGTTCATAAAGGCAAAGCCCGACGCCAGCAAACCGGCTTTTACCGCACTTAAACCGTCAAAGGTTTCCAGAAAATACAATGGCAGCATAGATATCACTGCCAGCTCAGAGCCAAAAGTAGCAAAATAGGCAATATTTAATATCCCCACCTGCTTAAAACTGTATTTATCGATCTCTGGCACCCCAACCCGTAAATGCTCGGCATTAATCCTCCAGGTTTGCTGGGTTTGGACGATAAATAACAGCAATAACACACTCCACAACGCATACATCATATTGACAGAGAATAAATTAACCCCGGCCGGTGATAAACGCCAGGCCAGCATGCCCAATGCCAGATGCATCGGAATGTTCATCAGGATCAGGCCCCACAGCGCCCCCCAGCTTGTCACCACCATAGCGCCGGTTTTTTTCGGTTTAAAATACATTGAGCCTTTGGGCGTATTGCGGGCAAATTTATAAAATATCAGCGAATACACTGCACTTATCACCCCGACAGTGCCAATAGCATACCGCCAGCCATTTTCGCCGCCATAGGCCAGTGCCAATAGCGGTAAGCTCATTGCTGCTGCGGCAGAGCCAAAATTGCCCCAGCCACCGTAGATACCCTCTGCCGTTCCTACCTGATGGTGCGGAAACCACTCGCCGACCAGACGAATGCCAACCACAAAGCCGGCACCGACAAAGCCAAGTAAAAAGCGAAATAACGCCAGCGCGGCATAGGTATCGGCAAAAGCAAAGCCGATACACAGCACTGCTGAGATAAACAGCAGCAAAGAATACATAATCCGCGGACCATAGCGGTCTACCAGCATGCCCACTACTATCCGTGCCGGGATCGTTATTGCCACGTTTAAAATCAGCAGCGCTTTAACCTGTGCATCGGTAAGGGCAAGTGCTTCTTTAATATGAATAAGCAAAGGTGCGTGGGCAAACCACATTACAAAGGTCAAAAAAAACGCAAACCAGGTAAGGTGCAGCATTTTTATTTTTTGTTCGGCAAAATTAAGCAGGTTTAACCCGCTGCCGCTATTTGTTGATAAAGCAGGGCCAGCCATAACATCCTCCAAAGGATTATCACTAAACTGCAGCCAGTGTAGAGAGACTGAAACCGAAAATCATTGATATAAAACAAAGCTGAAATTTTATTTTCATATAAAAAACAACAATATACCACCTTATAGGTAGTGGCATTGCCGATGCAAATGCAGGGTATTGCGGCACTTACTACCTACTTCGGTCAGGCCGGCACTTTTATCCAGGCCAGCATAGCGCGTCAGAGGTACACCCTCTTCGCTGCAGCAGTGGGCCACTTTGACGTTACACTAACGGTTAATACTGTTTGCCGGATTTATAGTTATGCCGCAACCTGCTGCCACCTCGTTGAAACAGGCGACACTGCCTGGTGCCAACCTGGCGTTATTGTTGGCAACCCTGGCTTTTGCTGCCTGCTTTTCCGTCTGGACCTTGTACGCTGTAATGGGCATTGCCCTGCAACAGCAACTTGGCCTTAGCGCGACCCAATACGGCATACTGCTGGCAGCACCGATATTAAGTGGTGCCATCCTCCGATTGCCGCTCGGTATTCTGGCCGACCGCTATAGTGCGCGACTGTTATGGCTCTACCAGATGCTGGCTGTGCTGCCCGCTTTATTACTGCTGCCGACCGTACAAAGCTTCACTGGTTATTTATTGCTGGGATTGTGGTTTGGGATTAGCGGCGTGTCTTTTACCTTTGGGGTGCGCTATGTCAGTCAGTGGTTTGCCTCCAGCCGTCAGGGCCGGGCACTTGGCCTGTTTGGTGTTGGCAATGCCGGGGTGGCGATTACCTTTGTGCTGGTTCCTTTGCTGATAGATTACGCCGGCTGGCAATGGGTTGGACCGGTTTATGCCGGCGGACTGTTGGTAATCAGTCTGCTGTTTGCCTTGCTGGCACCAAAAGAACCGCTGCAGAGCACTCAGGCCAGACCCAAGGGGCTGAGTTTGCGCCAGCTATGCGCTGACGCGCGGATTTGGCGATTCTCATTGTATTATTATTTTGTGTTCGGCAGTTTTTTAGCCTTGTTGTTATGGTTACCGCAATATTATATGCAGGCCTACGCCATGGACGCGCGGCAAGCGATGGCCTTTACTCTGTTTTTTGTCGCCACGTCTTCAATGATGCGGGCGCTGGGCGGCTGGTTCTCTGACCGTTACGGCGGCCGTGCCGTAAACTGGAGTGTGTTCTGGGTTTGTATAGTTTGCTTGTTTTTTCTAAGTTACCCGCCCACTACCCTGATTATTCACGGCCTGGAAAAAGATGTACAACTGGAAATAGGTATTAATGTCTGGTGGTTTACCCTACTGATTTTCATTATCGGCGTGGCGCAGGGTTTTGGCCGGGCCAGTGTGTATAAAGTAATTCACGATTACTATCCGCATCATATGGGTAGCGCTGGTGGTTTTGTTGCTGCTATCGGCGCCCTGGGCGGCTGCACCCTGCCAATAGTATTTGGTTTGGCACAGGATGCACTCGGCATAGTCACCGGCTGTTTTATGATTTTATACGGCGTATTGGCGCTTTGTATGATCACCATGTTCTTTGCTAATCAGGCGGCGCAGTATCAGCAAAAGCTGGCTGCGGCCCGCTCTGACAATTTTCTTTTAGATGAAGACCAACCTGTTTAAGGTAAGGATAAACCATGCAAATTACCGACTTGGCAACTGAGCAGAAGCTGTCACCGTTGTTACGCCAGGCGTTCCGGCCAATGTTTTTAATGGGGGCTGCCTTTAGTGTCATCGCGATGCTGTTATGGGGCCTGACGCTTTTTGGCGTTATTCAGCTTAAACCCTTCGCCAATGTGCTGTTCTGGCATAGCCACGAAATGTTGTTTGGTTTTGTTGCCGCCATTATTATCGGCTTTTTACTTACCGCAGTACAAAACTGGACCGGCTTGCGGGCGCCACATGGTAAAAGCCTGCTAATAATTAGCTTGTTGTGGCTGGCAGGTCGCTTGCTACTGCTGTTCGGCCAGGACTTACCCCTTTACCTGGTGGCGGCAGTAGATCTCAGCTTTTTGCCGGTTTGCGCCTATCTGCTGGCCAGGCCGTTATTGCAAACAGGACAAAGCAGAAATTTGTTTTTTATCCCGGTGCTGTTGTTACTCAGTGCCTGTAATGCATTAATGTATATCGGCGTCGCTACGAACCGCTTTGAGCTTATTCAACTGGGTAGTCAGAATGCGGTTTGGCTGATTACCCTGCTGATGGCCATTGTCGGTGGTAGGGTATTGCCAATGTTTACAGCCAATGGCACCCAAACCCCAAAGGTGGAAGCCTTACTTTGGCTCGATCGCGCCGCATTGGCTTCGCTCTGGCTTATTTTTGTGCTGCATTTTTTTGCCTTAACCAAATATCTGCCAGCCATGGCAATCAGTGGCTTATTTGCAGTTAGCGCCTCCTTAACCGCGTTGCGCTGTCTGCGCTGGAAAATCTGGATCACCTTAAAAGTGCCGCTGCTGTGGTCGCTGCATCTGGCATACTGGTGTATTCCAATTGGTCTTGCCCTATACAGCGCTCGCTACGCCGGGGTTAATATCAGCAATAGCATCGCGCTGCACGCCTTAACCGCCGGCGCTATGGGCAGTATGATTTTAAGCATGATGGCGCGGGTGTCATTGGGCCACAGCGGCCGCATGCTTAAACCGCATACCATTATGTCACTGGCATTTTTGCTGGTACTGGCTGCAGCTGTCAGCCGCACCCTGCTAATCTGGCTCTGGCCAGCGCAAACAATGCAGTGGCTATGGTTGGGTGTTGCTGGCTGGGTACTGGCCTATTTACTTTATGTACTGGTATATTTCCCGGTGCTTACCACCCCAAGGCCAGATGGCCGGCCGGGTTAAATCGCCAGTTTCTGATATTAAATAGTTAGAGTTCGGTGTTCATCGAGCCGGTTGCAACTCCCGCTCTACTCGCCACAGCAACTATGCTGGGCATCCTGCCCAGCCCCTGCGGCCAGCTGAAGCTGTTCAAATTCGTTCCTGACGAATTTGTCGCCCTGCTGCCTACGGCAGGGCTCAAACACTCTGTGGCTGCGCAATCGGGATTCCAACCTCCTTTCCTCAGCATGCTGATAACCTGAATAGTCGCGAAGGTTAGAACCCTGAAGAGTTGTCACAGAGTGTCTGAGCGAGTGGGTAGCGAGCGAGTTGCTGTGACAAGCTCTGAAGGCGTTGTAACCGCAGATGGCACGCCGCTTGCCATTCTTATCACCTGTACCCCTGAAGGGGTATCTGTCCAGCAGCTTTGATTTATATCAAGTCGCGTATTGCCATGGCCTCTACACTGACTAAATAGTCTGACCACACTATTTAGCATCAGGAGCCTGCTATGAACACAAAATACAACGACAAGCCTTTAGTCTATTCCTGCTCAGGTTGCTCTAATGTCGCGCAGCTAGCCAATGATCTTGCGGTCGTACTCGATCGTGAAGGCTCAGCCCAAATGTCCTGTATTGCCGGAGTTGGCGGCAAGGTAAAGCAATTGGTAAAAGTTGCCCAGTCCGGCCGGCCAATTCTTGCTGTCGATGGCTGCCCGCTTAACTGTGTAAAACAAACCCTGGCCACGGTAGATGTGGTGCCAACCTGGCATATTGAATTAACGTCAATGGGTTATAAAAAACGCGACCATGAAAACTGTGATTTAGGTGATGCTTATAACCTGTTGCAAATGGTACATAGCGATATTCTGCCACAGGCGACAAAACCGGCGCAGCGTTAAACACTGCAAGCCATTAACCACTAGTCACTAGTCACTAGCCATTAGCCACAAACCGAACAGCCCGGGTCTTTATTTATACCAAACTGGCGCCATTGGCTGGTCAAAGCGTCAAATAACTGCAACTTGCCATACAGCGGCGTGCCCACTTCCGCCAGGATTTTTACCGCCTCCAGTGCCTGCATTGTGCCAATAACCCCCACTACCGGGCTCAAAATACCGGCTTCCATACAACTTAATTGCTGCTCACCAAATAACTGGCTTAAGCAGTGATAACAAGCCGTGTCGCCTTGCATGCTGAAGCTGGCAACCTGGCCTTCAAAGCGGATCGCCGCGCCTGATACCAGCGGCACTTTGGCCTTAACACAGGCGGCGTTAATGGCATTGCGGGTGACGAGGTTATCGCTGCAATCGAGTACCAGTGAAAATTGCGGTATCAGCTCAGCTAAATCCTCCGCAGTTAAACGTTGCTGCAACGCTTCAATATCAATTTCAGCATTTAACTGGCGCAAACCCGCCGCAGCCTGTTGCACCTTACTAAGCCCGATATCGGCTTCGCGATACAAAATCTGGCGTTGCAGGTTACTGCGGTCAATAGTGTCATCATCGACCAGCGTAATACTGCCAATGCCGCTGGCGACTAAATAAGGCGCAGCAGCACAGCCAAGCCCGCCCATGCCGACCAGCAACACCGAGCTTGCCAGCAATGCCTCCTGACCACGAAAATCCATTGCCGGCAGCATCAGCTGGCGGCTGTATCGCATCGCCTGCTGGGCGCTTAGAGCTGGCGGCTTAGTCGGTTTTGTCATAATTATTATCCTGAGTAACGTGTTCCGGACGGCGCCATAGCCAAATTGCCACCAGCAGCAAAAAACAGGGTAGCAGCAGCCTTAGTAGCAGCGGAGCCTGAGATAATTGTAACAGCACAACACTGAGCAGCATCATGCCCGTGGCCAGGTATTTGGCGCGACGCGGTACCACCCCATTCTGGCGCCAGGCCAGAATGGGTGGGCCTAGTTGCGGATGTGCCAGCAAACGCTGCTCCAGGGCTGGCCAGCCTTTACCTGACGACCAGGCGCTAAGCAAAATAAAAGGTACCGTCGGCAGGCCCGGCAAGGGTATGCCTAACAGCCCCAGCGCTAAGCTGACAATGGCCAGTGCCCGCCAGCACAGCATCCGGCTATAGTGCCACATTATGTCTTTTACCATTCATTTAAGGCCCAACCTTTGTGCCAGCTTATGCAGGTTGCTGGGATCAAGCTCCAGCTGACGGGCAGCTAACGACCAGCTGCCATTGTGCTGGCTTATTGCCTGTTGAATCATTTGTCGTTGCAGTTGGTTGACCGCTTGCTTTAAAGGGATACCGCTTAATTGCAGCACCTCATTTGTTTCATTGTGTGCAATGGCTAAGGGCACGGTATCCAGATCAAGCAATGCCGCCTCCAGAGTAACAATGTCAGTGCGGGATGCGCCATGACTTAATGCTTTAATCGCCGCCCGGCTTATTACATGCTCCAGTTCCCGTACATTTCCCGGCCAGTCGTAACTTAATAACGCAAGTTCAGCGTCAGCGGATAATCTGAGCGCCCGAAGCCCCAACCGGCTGCGATTGAGCTCCAGAAAATGACCTGCCAATAGCGGAATATCATCCGGCCGTTCGCGCAGCGGTGGAATTGGCAACGGGTAAACCGATAAGCGATGGTATAAATCGGCCCGAAATTCACCACTTTTAACCTGTTGTTTTAAATCCCGGTTCGTTGCCGCCACCAACCGTACATTTACCTGGCGGGTTTTATCTGAACCGAGGCGTTGGATCTCACCGTCTTGTAGTACCCGCAGCAATTTCGCTTGCACTGAAAGTGGCAGCTCGCCTACTTCATCTAAAAACAAGGTTCCGCCGTCTGCCGCCTCAAATCGGCCTGCCCGCTCACTGTGGGCCCCCGAGAACGCGCCTTTGTTATGACCAAACAGTTCACTTTCTGCCAGGCTTTCGGGCAGGGCCGCGCAGTTAATATAAATCATCGGCTTGTTGGCGCGGGCGGAACTGCGGTGCAAATGACGGGCAAACAGCTCCTTCCCCACACCGGTTTCACCCAGCAGCAAAACCGGAAGATCAGAGCTTGCTACCACAGTTAATTCCTGCAGAATTTGGCGCAAGACTTTACTCTGGCCAATCAGCTCATAGCGTTGTTTGGCGGCGGGTTCATATTGCTGCTCATCGGCCTGATGATTGAGACGCAAAGCCCGGTTAGCTTGCTCCAGCTCCGTCATCCGTACTGCGGCTTCTACCAGCAAACTGTAGCGCTGCAGCTCGTAAATCGCAGCCTGAGAAAAGCTGCCTGCCTGCAACGCATCCAGGGTAATAACCCCCCAACAGCGTCCCTCAACATAAAGCGCAATACCCATACAATCGTGTACAGGAAGCGCCTGGCCGGGTTGCTCTGCTAATAAACCATCATATGGGTCGGGTAATTCAGACTCCGGCTCAAACCTGACCGGATTGCGGCTGGCCAGAATTGCCGCCAGCCTGGGGTGTTGGGCTACCACGAAACGCCTGCCCTGCGCTTCCCGCACCAAACCATGCAGCGCCACCGGTTTCAGCACGTCATGCTCCAGTCTGAGCAGACCGACTGCGCCACAGCAAAAGTGGCTTCGCAGGGTACTCACTAAGCGCTGCAACCGTACGGCCGCAGGTAAATCTGTTACCAAATCTGCAATTAGACTTTCTTCCAGCATGGTATTTTTTACCCCTGGGTAGATATTACCCTCAATTAACCGGGTGCAATTTACCACAGTGCAAAATAAAGCTATATAAATCAAAGGAGGTAGTTTTGGCCTGACTCTTGCCATCTTAGTGTTGTTAATAGCGACAAGTCGCCCCGTTACTGCGGCACATTTTATTCAGTATGCAGGAGTTAGTATGTCACTCACCCATGTATCATTTTTAGACCAGTCTTTAGGCCAGATAGCCACTACCATTGCCGGTGCTACCGCGGTATTTCACCAATACAAACTGGATTTTTGTTGTGGCGGCCAACATAGCCTGCGTGAAGCCCTTGCACAAAAAGAGCTTGATGCAACGCCGATCCTCAGTGCGCTGAGGCAATTACAACAACAAGACGGCGAGATAACCGACTGGCGCAGTAAACCGGTACGGCAACTTATTGAGTATATTCTGCAGCGTTTTCATCAACGCCACCGGTTGCAACTGCCCGAAGTTATCCGTCTGGCCAGACGGGTTGAACATGTTCATGCTGACGATCCGAATTGCCCGACCGGGCTGACCCAACACCTGGAGGACATGTATCAGGAGCTGGAAAGCCATATGGTAAAAGAAGAGCAGATTTTATTTCCAATGCTCGCCGGGGGCATATATCCTGCCGGGCCGATTAGCGTAATGGAAGAAGAGCACCTGCAACATGGGGATGCCCTGGAAACCCTGGATAAACTGACCAATAATATTACGTTACCGGCCGATGCCTGCAATACCTGGACAGCACTGTATCTGGCGTTGCAGGAGCTAAAAGAAGACTTAATGCAGCATATTTTACTGGAAAATCAAATTCTGTTTGTCCAGCCTGAAGTTACAACTCGCGGTGATGACCGCCAGATGTGCTGCGGCAGTTGTCAGTAACTCATTCTTCATCGGAGCCAGGCATTAATGCCTGGCTCCGATGAGTCTTTGGTGTTTAGCCAAGTGTTTGAATCTGTGTTTAATCGTTTTACGGTATTTTTGAGTATAGTTAATCGTCGATAAAGCACTAAAATGTAAATTTATGCTTGGAAACTTGTAATTTCTGCTGGTAAGCCATCAACTGGATGACGTAGTAAAAATGGCAGGCCGTCATTAGACAATTTTAAAGTCGATAAATGGCATGTTATAGACGTTTCTTTTAACACCGTATTAGCCAGATACATTAACGCGCTCTGGTGCCAAGGTAATTTTCATCACCTTGATGTATGATAAGTGATGGTGCAGAACCATTATCATTATGTTTAAAACTCACTTGTAAATCGACAACTTTTGCAAAGAAATGAGTATCTGATTTTGCATAAAGGATAAACGGCTCTTGCCCCTCTCCTGAAGCAAGAAAAGATAGCCTGCCATCTTTTAACATTACATCAATAGAAAAGTTAGAAAACGTATAATGTCCAACATAATTTTTCAACGTACTTTCGGTAACAGCAATACCATTAATAGCCTCCATATCTGCAATATAGAATTCAGCAATTTCATCAATGAAAGATTGCGGGTTTGCTCCCATCAAATTCGTAATAACAACAATGGACAGATTATCTTGTGGGTATATAACCAATGCAGATCGATCGCCACCAACAGCGGCAATTGCCGGGTGTTCAGCCCTGTCAATAACCTGCCAGCCAAGTGCGTAGCCATTTAACAGCCGGTCAAAGCCTGCCGTTTTCCCACTTTCGAGTACAGCGGGTGACCACAAAACTTTCAGGCTCGAAGGTTCACTTAACAATTCTCCTTTCTGTAAAGCAATTACCCACTGTGCTATTTCTTTTGCATTCGAACTCATGCCTGCAGCAGCTCGAAGAAAAGGAGGTAATTCATATTGAATCGTAGTTAATTCATTTCCAAAATAATACGTATAGCCTCTCGCCTGATGAGGAATGACGCCTTGAAAGTGAGCGAAGCCAGCTGCCTCAGTTCGCCTCATTCCTACTTTTATAAGTTGATTTTCAGTAATAAAATCGGTGAAGCTGTTGCCACTTACCTGGGTGATTATTTTCCCTAGTAGCACATAATTTGTAGAAGTATACTGGAATTGAGTATTGGCTTTTGCAGCCAAAGGTAAAGTTTTAACCAAACTCCAGGAAGCTTCTGCACCTTCAGGGGCAATAAGAGATGTTCCTAACTCAATTTCAGGTAATCCGGAAGTATGAGTAAGCAACTGTTTAATGGTGATGTTTTGCCAAGTATCAGGCAAGTCGGTCACATAAGAAGAAGCTTTATCTGATAGTGCCAATTTACCTTTTTCGACAAGTTGCATAATGGCAACCCCGATAAAAGACTTGGTTATCGAATTAATGGTAAAAACAGTCTTGTCGGTAACCGCAATATTATCTTGTAAATTTGCGATACCATAGTTTTCTGTTTTGATTATTTTGTTATTTTTTACAACAGCGATTTGTAAGCCAGGAATTTTTTCATCCTGCATCTTTTTCAACAAAAAATCATCTACTTAATCGGCACCAGCAACAGAATATAGTATTGATAAAAAATATATAGATACAAAGACAATACGGGCATTTAATTTTTTCATAGCGTCCTTTTTATATGATCTAAATTAAGTAACTCTCGCATCTGAAATCTGCCAATTTAATAGAAGGTACTTTGTCTGCAAGGCGCGCAAGCAGATCGCTTATGAAAAATAATTGAATCACCGGAAACTAACCCGAGAAACACTGGTTATCAACAACTTTCTATTTACCAGTGTTAAGCCTAAGTTCGTCTAGGGTGTTATTGTACGTAATATATTGATGATCTGGAAAGCACACCTGTTGCACAGTGGCGCACCGATGTCTACTTACCAATCGAGGTGAACAAAGTATGGGGCGATTAAATTATCAGCGTGACTGAGCAAAAGGTTGTTGTTATGCAAACGCCTGGCTGAACTGAAGAAAACCGAAATCCTGATCACAACCAGCCTATTCCCCCTGTAGGGTAACCACCACCTTTCGGCTGCCAGCACGGTTGCGGTGTTCGCCCAGGTAAATTCCCTGCCAGGTCCCCAGATCCAGCCTACCGCCGGTGATTGGAATGGTGACACTGCTGCCAAGCAGGCTGCTTTTCAGATGGGCGGGCAAATCGTCACTACCTTCATAAGTATGGGTGTAATAAGGCTCGTTTTCCGGCACGGCCCGGTTAAAAAACTGCTCGAAGTCCTGACGCACAGTCGGGTCGGCGTTTTCGTTAATAGTTATTGAGGCAGAACTGTGTTTAATAAAAAAATGACAAATACCGACCGACAGCTTGCTAAGCTCAGGTAACTGCCGCAGCAGCTCGTCGGTAATTAAATGAAAACCCCGGGTTTGCGCTTTTAATGTCAGCTCTTTTTGTAACCACATTCTTTTTTCCTTTCTTTTACTGCTTGGGCAATGTGTGTTGCAGCAGCCAGTTATACAGATCGTCGCCGGCGTATATCTGGCGCCAGGCATCATGCCCCGCTTGCTCTAACATGCTAAAACGAAAATTATCGTGGCCCAACTGCCGCAAGGTTTCAATACCCGGGTAAAAGTAGTTTTTATTGACCGCAGCATCACGCCCGGCCGCAAATACCCATAGTGGAATGTTAGCCTCGGCAATAGGCGGCATTAAATCCGGATGGCCCCAGCCGACTACCGGCGCCACCGCAGCAAACAATTGCGGGTGCTTGCTGGCCATATACCAGCAGCCAAAACCGCCATAGCTAATGCCGGTTAAATACAAACGGCTGGCATCGGTTTTGTAAGTTGTCTGCACGGTTTGCAGCATCGCCAGCAAATCCTGCTCTGCCCGCTCCCAGCCATCAGGCAATAATGCAGGCACCTTACTCATATCTGCTACCGGCTCTGCCGGTGCTATTGGTTGGCTGGAGGGAAACATCGCCGGGCGCGGCGGCACGCCTTCTGTTAAGCGCTGCGGGATATCGGCCGGCGAGCGGTTGGCAATATAAGATACGTTGCCCATCTGAAACATATGCAGTTGCGGCACAACGATAATAAATGGCAAGTCACGCTTTTGCACCCAGGCTTCATACAAAGGTCCGTGAATTAAGGTGTAATCCAGCTCATCCAGGCCATTGCCCCGCTCACCATTGCCGTGCAAAAACAGCATAACCGGCCATTTTTTGGTACTGTTTTGCTGATAACCCGCCGGTAAATAAACAAAATACTGGCGTCTGGCATTGTCGATGCTGCTCTGATAATCCAGCCGCAACAACTGAGGCTCAGGGTCGGCGGCTGCCTGGTTGCTATTAGAGTTGCTATTGGGGTTGCTAATTGCACTGCTGCAGGCCGCAACCATAACAACAGCAGTTAACCACAAGGTAATTTGTTTAGATAATGTGTTCATATTCCTCAGCCAATGTTGTTAGCGGTAGCAAAGCAGATACCCGGTTACTCGCCAATATCTTCAAACCACAACTGGGGTTTAGCGGCAATAAAATCCTGCATCAGCTGAATGCACTCGGCATTATGCTGGTTCTCCAGCGTAACGCCCCGGCTTTGCACATAGGCTTCCGGCCCCTGAAAAGTCTGGTTCTCACCAATCACCACCTTTGGAATGCCGTAAAGCAAAACGGTGCCGCTGCACATATCGCAGGGCGATAAAGTAGAGTAGAGCGTGGCTCGGCGGTAATCGGCGGCAGTTAAGCGACCGGCGTTTTCCAGGCAATCCATTTCAGCATGCAATACACAACTGCCCTTCTGCACCCGCTGATTATGGCCAGCGCCAACAATCTTGCCATCGATAACCAGCACCGAACCGATAGGAATACCGCCCTCAGCCAAACTTTTTCTGGCCTGAGCGATAGCCGCCTGCATATAGATATCCGTCATATTAAATCCTCTGGCAACTGGAGCCATGCCCGAAAGGCCTTGGACTTCCCCTAAAACACTAGACTCATTCTAGCTCCTATTGGCACTCAGCAGCTTATCAGACAACATTTCAGGATCGATAGGGCCAGGATCGATAGGGTCAAGATCGATAGGGTCAAAGATCGATAGGGTCAGGTTCATTGATACTTCTTCGAGCAACATTTCGCCAATGACACTCCCCTACTGACTATTTTACATGGATAAATTAAAGCTAATTGCCACCACCTGCTATTCAGCGGCAAGATACAGCGCTATTTGGCA
>NZ_JAWWAP010000009.1:0-213443 GCF_033721375.1 Arsukibacterium sp.
GCCAATCTGAATCGCCGAAGTGGCACCCGGCAAGCTGTGGCATTCAAAAATAATATCGACTTCGTCGCCGACCGCATCGCGGATAGCTTGCATTCTGGCGCGGTACAGCTTCATTTCCGTGCGGGAGATAATATTGGTGCGGTCGTAGTAGGTATTGCCGTCTTTATCGTACTGAATAGGGTCAACTTTTACCGCATCATAGCCCTCCGCAATGGCTTTTAAGGCTGCTTCAGCATACTGCTCGGGGTGCACCAGCGCTTTAAATTCCGGGCCCCAGTCAAACTGCAGTTGTGAAGCGTAAGTACGCAACTTGTCGTTAACTTTGCCACCGAGTAACTGATACACCGGCAGGTTCAGCGCCTTGCCTTTTATATCCCACAAAGCCGTATCGATAGCGCTCATCGCTGAATAAATTACCGGGCCGCCGCCCAGGCCCCAGAAGCTTTCACGCAGCATCCGTGACCAGAGCTTTTCGGTTTGAAACGGATCATGGCCAATTAAAAACGCTTCGGCCATTTCCTTTATCATGGCTGCCGCCGCACTGTGGCCTAAATCATAGGCCAGGCCGGCTTCACCGACGCCGCTGATACCTTCATCAGTATGAATTCTGACAAAAACCGGGGTCCATGCCGGACGATCCGGACAATAAATATCAAATACTTCAACGCGGGTAACTTTCATTGAGACTCCTGTTTGGCCGCGGACGGCTACTGAGCAAAACCGGGATCAAGCCGGTAGGCTTTACGGAGCATCGCTGGCCAGGCTAACTGACCGCCGGTGCTGCCACTGTGGACTACATTGGCTTGGTTGCTGATGTTGTCGACTATCGGTTGCGGTACCTGAATGACCGGCTGGCCGCTGGCCTGCAGCGCCAGCTGAATTTCACAGGCGCGCTGCAAATCGTAAAAGCGCATAAAGGCATCGCCAACGGTGGGGCCTACGGTTAAACCACCGTGGTTTACCAGCAACATATGGTTGTGCTGGCCTAAATCGGCCTGCAGCCGGGCTTTCTCATCCTGGTTAACTGCTAAGCCTTCATACTGATGATAGGCCAGCGAGCCTAAGGAAAACATCGCGTATTGGCTTAGCGGCAGCAGGCCTTGCTGCTGAGTGGCAACGGCGATGGTTTCTTTGGTATGCAGATGAATCACACAATGGGCGTCAGGCCGAACTTCATGAATAGCACTGTGAATGGTAAAACCCGCCGGGTTAATCTGAAACGGCGTGTCGTCCAGAATATTGCCGTCTAAATCGACCTTTACCAGATTAGAGGCGGTGACTTCATCAAAGGTCAGGCCAAAGGCATTCACTAAATAATGGTCGGTGCCGGGCAGCCGCGCTGATAAGTGAGTATAAATTAAATCGCCCCAGCGATGATGCTCTGCCAACCGGTAACAGGCAGCTAAGTCCAGCCGCAACTGCCATTCATCAGCACTAACTTTGGATTGTAAATTGAGTTTGGGCAAAGGTTGCAACGCGTTACCTCCGGCAAGCTGCCAGCCTGCAAATAGATGTTCAGAAGTCTAAGGGACTTGGCAGGGGGGATCAATGGCGCAGCATAAATAAAGTGGTGGCAATGGCACTATCTGTGCCGCGGCGCTATCTGTGCTGCGGCGCTATTTGTGCAGCAGCGCTACCCGGACAGCATTGCTGCCCGGGCAAGATGCCGTCATTCCGTGCCTGCTAACTCAAAACGGTAAATTGCAGCCGCTTCGCTCTGATCGGGCAGACGTTCAGCCGGGATGACCATCACGTCCCCACCTTGCTGGATGACTTTCAGTACCAGTTCTTCCAGTAAATCCGGATGCTCGTTGCTGGCGTGGTACTTATCTACTTTTGCCACGTCAAGCCGGTCTTTGCCGACCAGTAAAGTGGCAATCCGGCCTATTTTTGCAGCCTGTTCAATGTCAGCCAGTTTATTGGAGGCCAACCCCTGATTTGCTGACTGGTTGTACTGTTGCAGCATGTCGTCAATTTTCTGCTGGTACGACTCTGCCATAAGCTGCCAGCACTGCTGCCGCAATTTGTTAGTGTCCAGGTCGCTTAAATCAACAGTGACACCGTCCGCCAGCAAATTAGGGTTGTGACTGACTTCGCGGAAAAAGCCCTGGTTTTCCGGCAACGCTGCTAAAATCAGGGGCAATTCCGAAGGTTGGGAGTGATGCTCGGTAATGGCTTTATCGACCGCCCGGAAGTAGCGCTGACGGTCAATGTCTATTTCTTGCTGCTTATCGTTGCCACCTGACTCGTGGGCGTAGGGATCGCCGCGATCGCTGGTCGCACCAAAACCCTGATGATAGCCTGTCTGGTCAGAGGGGGTAAGTTGATGCCCTAAAGCCTGTTCTTTGGTTGTCGGCACATCAGGGTGAAGCGATATTTCATTTATCGTATCGCGGTTACCTGCAAACAAACGGATGCTGTCACGACTTAAACATAATACCTGATAGTTTTCCGTAGTCTGACTCAGCCGGATTAGCGGCGAGATATAAGGATGATCGCAGACAAAGGTGCGCCCTGCCACTGGCTGTTCCAGCTGCAGCACTTTAAAAAAACCATCGGCTGCAAACACTGCCAGACTGTTTTGCGGATGCTGCCAGAACTCCTCATCATCCTGCAGTTTTTCAAAGCCCTGCATCAGTTTGGCATGATCGGCATCAGGATACTGCTGCTGCAGTTTTTCTGATAATTGCGCTACCAGATTTTTGAACAAAATCGGATTTTCATTACGCTGAGGAAAGCTGCGGTGGGTCGGCATATACAATGACAGGCAAACCGTATCTTTAATTTTCATCAGTTCGTTAATGGTATTTCTATTGAGTTGTTCACTCATAAAACTATCCTCCGTTGTGTCGGAAAAATATCAGACAATCAGCCGTGACCAGCGGCCATATTGGCTTTGTACTGGTCCTTTCGGGATGCTGGCTGCCATAATCAGCACGGTAGCCAGTAAACTGGCAATAACACTACTGGTGCTGGTCGGAATAACAAAGGCACAAATCATCAATGCAAGCGCCAGAAACAGGTTAATAAACCGCAGCGCGCGACCACTCTCTGCCAGGGCAATCACCGAAATGGTGATTAACAGCGCGCCCAGCAGATGATGGGCATCTGCCATAGCGCCTTCCACGCCAAGCAGGAGTCGGCTGAACATCAACAAGGCTCCCAGCACAATGCAGATAAGCAGTCCGGGACACCACCAGCGCACACCGCCACCGAAAACGGCCTGAATAATGTGCTTAGGCGAATCGGCAAAGTCATCGTGATCCCGTCTGCCATCATCGTCATCGGTGTCGCCGACAAAAAATACCCGCAGTACAGACTGTCCCTGCTGTTTACGGCGCTTCAGAAACTGACAGGTCGCAATCAGCTCATCCAGTGAAAATGGAATTTGCAACAGCATGACCGTGGCGGCAATCAGACACAGGGTGCACCAGGTATTAAGGATAATAGGCTGGATAATAATAAAGGTAATGGAGACCACACCCATTGGCACAATCAGAAAGCCAAACAGGATCACCAGCCAGGGCATAGTACGCCAGCGCTGGCGAGAGCCTGCCAGCCCCACCAGTATCTCGAACAGATACACCAGCGCGCCAGCGCCGGCATCGGGCACCGGCCAGGCTTCTGACACTGAAGAGGTGATAATTTCAGCGGTACCATTTTTACCATCACCGGCAATGGCACCGGCAAAAAACGGATCCCAGATGGCATCAATATGGCCCAGCTGATAGGCTGCCATATAGGCAGAGATAAAAAAGCCAATAAAAGCCAGAATAATAATGGGTAGCCGCTGATACCAGGTTGACGGCGAATAAGACCAGCCGGGAGGAATGTCGGGGCCGGTCATCACGGCCACCGGCGATACCCCGGGAGCCGGACGTAATAACACTGAGAAGGCTATCACCATGGATCCGATAATGGTGCTGTTTAAATACACCGCAGGCTCTGGTGTCCAGAACCACAGTGGTGCAGTGAGCACCCAGCAGCCGATAGCCGCACTGGCCCAGCGGGTAGCAGGCAGTCGCCATGATAATGATAGTGTTGCCACAATCATCAGCAAAAGACCTGAGATTAAATCACTGTAAATCTGGGCGTCAGACTGATAATTAAGGCGCGGAACAGAGCCAATTAACCAGGCCCCCAGGCCAATATTAAACATCGGGCCCCACAGGTTACGGCTGTATTCCTGGCGGTACCAGCGTTCGTGGCGTTTACGCAAAGTTTCCGGATTGTCGGTAAGCTCTTCTGCTTCTTTCAGCCAGTCGGGCGGGCGGATGCCATTGTCCTGATACCAGGCCAGCGGGTCTTTTTTCAGTTGTTTGACCATTTGCGGCAGCACATCGCTGAGGCTATGGCGCGGTTGCCAGTCCAGTAGCTGACGGGCGCGGCTGATATCGAGCGCATAATGATCGGATGCCAGTTCGATTAGAAACGGCCGGATAAAGGGCGGTTCGCCATGATCGATTGCATCAGGTACCACAGGCTCGGCTTTCAGCTGCAGCCAGGCACCGGCTTTAGCGACCGGCTGCGGCAAACTGATAGTATGCCAGCTTTGCTCACCGTGAATTAACTTGCCGAGCTGGTCCTGCAGCGCGCTGTAGCTTAGCGTTTCTGCTTCGCCTGCCAGAATAGTGCAGTCCTCGGGTAACTCGTTACGCCGCTCTACGCAGCGCCTGAACAGCGCTATCATATCGTCCTGGTGAATATACGACTGGCCGGCATCCAGATCGCCCGCATATAAGTGAGATTTCAGGTCCCTTTCGTAAATGCGGGCTATCTGATGGCTCAGGGTCGGCACGGCGTTATGATCGCTATACAGGCCGGCCAGATGCAAAAATGTGCAGGGAATGCCGTTACGATGCTGACGAATAGTGGCCTCCGTCGCTGCTTTTGATTGCGGGTAGGCCCATTTGGGTGCTATTGGCGTCGCCTCGCTGACTTTATCACCCGGAGTCACCGGCTGATGGACCAGCATGGTTCCGGAATAAATAAATCGTTCCACTTTAAAGTCAGTCAACGCGGCCAGTAGTTTTTCTGAACCTTTGACATTGACTTCGTCATACAGCGGCGATTGCTCGCCGGTGAAATCAAAATAGGCAGCCAGATGAATGACTGCAGCTATATGTTCGCCGTATTGTTCACGGAAATGATGAAATGCCAGTGCCAGTGAGTCTGCAGACGTCAGATCAGCGACCAGAGTGTTTTCAGCCTCATCCCTGTCCATACCGACAACCTGATAATCCGGCCGCAGACTGTCTGCCAGGGCTGAACCAATGCTACCCCCTGAACCGGTGATCAATACCACCGGTTTCGGTTCTGTCTGCTTTGCCGATACGGCCTTATTGTTCCCGGTGTCTTGCTGGCTGCTGCTATCAGAATGTTTAGCGTTAATAGTATGTCCTCCTGTCTGGCTGGGTTCGCTGGCAGTTGCCGGTTACGTCACGATACGGGCAGAGGGAAATATCTTTAACTAGAAGCGTAGTCGATTTTTGTCGGGTTAACCAAACGACGGAGGCAGATAGAAAAAACCTTTTTGCTGCAACAAAACGTTGGGTATTGCTGTGAATCAAAGCGCCTTGTCTTGGGAAGCAGCAGAATCAAGTGGGGCATCCCATGAGGCGTGACACTGAAGGTTTGACCCTGACGGTTAAAGTTTAATGTTGGCAGTACCGTTATTACCAACCGCAGCAAAGGCGTGTATGACGAGCTATACTACTGCGCTTACATAAGTTGGCTTAAGGGTGTTTGATACCCTGTTCCATAAGTGGACAACCATTCATTGGAGTCACGGATGAATACGAATGCAGAATCAAATAGCAAACCCGATTATGACCGCCCCATCAGTGATATTGCCGGTTACGTCACCGACTATCAGATTGTAGATGACACCCTGTATGACACTGCCCGTTTTTGTTTAATGGATACGCTGGGGTGCGGTTTTTTAGCGTTACGATACCCGGAGTGCGCTAAACATCTCGGCCCGATTGTGGCGGGGACGTTAGTACCTAACGGCGCCCGGGTTCCAGGGACACAATTTGAACTGGATCCGATTAAAGCCGCGTTTGATATAGGGTGTAGTATTCGCTGGTTAGATTTTAATGATACCTGGTTAGCGGCTGAGTGGGGCCATCCATCAGACAATGTGGGTGGCATTTTAGCCGTAGCTGATTATGTGTCCCGTCAACGGTTAGCCCGCGGTCACAAACCTTTATGCATGAAAGACGTGCTGGCAGCGATGATTAAAGCACACGAAATTCAAGGCGTCCTGGCGCTGGAAAATAGTTTCAATCGGGTTGGGCTGGATCATGTTGTTTTAGTTAAAATTGCCTCTACTGCGGTGGTGACCCAACTGTTGGGTGGGGGCCGGTCCGATATTATGGCGGCGCTGTCCCAGGCATTGGTCGATGGTCAAAGCTTACGCACCTACCGGCATACGCCCAATACCGGTTCACGTAAGTCGTGGGCTGCCGGCGATGCCACCAGTCGTGCAGTACGTTTAGCCATGATGACTCTCTCTGGTGAAATGGGCTATCCCAGCGTGTTAAGCACAAAGACCTGGGGTTTTTATCAGGTATTATTCAACAGTAAAGCCTTTACGTTACCCCGGCCTTATGGTGAATATGTAATGGATAACGTGTTATTTAAAATTTCTTTTCCTGCAGAGTTTCATGCTCAGACCGCGATAGAGTGCGCCATTAAATTGCATCCCGCTGTGGTTAATTGTTTGGCCAATATTGATCGTATTGAATTAACAACACACCAATCTGCCATTCGGATTATCAGCAAACAAGGAGCATTGCATAACCCTGCCGATCGCGATCACTGTTTGCAATACATGGTGGCAATAGGGCTATTATTTGGCGATTTAAATGCAGATTCTTATGAAGATGAGGTTGCAATGGATAGCCGCATTGATGCGTTAAGAGAAAAAATGCGGGTCGCTGAAGACCCGCAGTATACGAAAGACTATCTTGATCCAAACAAGCGTAGTATAGCCAATGCTGTACAAGTTTTTTTTAAAGATGGTAGCAGTACTGAAAAGGTAGCCGTGGCGTATCCGCTTGGACATAAATTTCGAAGGGCAGAGGGTATTCCATTGTTACAAGCTAAATTTGCGCGCAATGTAAAAACCCGGTTTCCAGCTAAGCGGGCGAAAGCCATTGTCGGCATTTGTAATGACAAAGCGGCGTTTGAAAAATTAGCGGTTAATGAGTTTATGGACTTACTGATTATCTGAGCCAACGTGGATTTGACCTTAAAAGTTTCTAAAATCTCTGATAGGTGGCAGAACTTAGCAAATGAAATATGCGAAGACCGACGCAGCATTAGCCAAACTCACCCGCCTCAGAAGTAACCAGTTTAACAAGGCACCTCTAATCAGGTGCCTTGTTATAAGCTGAGTTGAAATTGATCAATAACACGATAATGTTGGCGATGGTTATCCACTGCAGCATGCAGTGCGAGTAATCTGCTGTTTAATCCTGCGCGGCTAAAAAACGTTGCATCAGTTCCGCTGTTGAACTATCAAAAGCAGAACCTGCAGCGTTATGGCTGCTATTTCCTGCCAATGCCTGATAAATTGGCCCGGATAACTGCTTGCCAAGCTCCACTCCCCATTGATCAAAACTGTTCAGCTGCCAGATCGCTCCCTGACAGAATACTTTATGTTCGTACAGCGCTATCAGAGCCCCTAAATAGTAAGGTGATAACTCGGGCAGCAGTAGGGTATTGCTGGGCTTATTGCCCGGCGACACTTTATGTGGTGCCAGGGCTTTTGCCTGCTGTTCGTTCATGCCCTGGGCCAGACATTCAGCCGTTGCTTCCTGCAGCGTTTTGCCCTGCATTAACGCCTGCGTCTGGGCAAAGCAGTGCGCTGCCAGCCGGATATGCTGATCCTGCAGCGGGTGTTTTACTTTTAGCGGCAGAATAAAGTCGGCCGGCACTGCCTGCGCACTTTGATGCAACAGCTGGTGATAGGCATGCTGACCGTTGGTGCCGGCATCGCCCCAAATAACCGGCGCGGTCGCATAGGGTAAGGCGGTACCGTCACGACCGACCCTTTTGCCATTACTTTCCATATCCAGTTGCTGCACATAAGAAGGTAGCAGGCGTAAGTAATGGCTGTAGGGCAGCAGAGCCTGAGCTTGACAATGATGGCCGTTAATATACCAGATGCCGAGTAAAGCCAGAATAACCGGCATATTCTCGGTAAAAGGCGCATTGAAAAAATGCTGGTCCATCGCTGCCGCACCGGCTAACAGCTGGTTAAACTGCTGGTTGCCTATCATCAGGGCTACTGGCAAGCCAATGGCGGACCATAGCGAATACCTGCCGCCAACCCAGTCCCACATCGGCAGAATGTTTTTCTGTTCAATGCCAAATTCGGCGGCGGCCGCAATATTAGATGACGTTGCCCAGAAGTGATGAGCAATGGCCTTTTTATCTGCACCATGTGCGGTAAACCACTGGCGGATAGCCAATGCATTTTGTTTGGTTTCTTCGGTGCCAAACGATTTTGATGCTACCACCACCAGGGTAGTAGCAGGGTTTAATCCGGCGAGGATATCGCTGACCACAGCACCGTCAATATTGCCGGCAAAATGCAGCTTAACCGGGCTGCAGTGATAAGGGATCAGTGCTTCAACAGCCATCTGTGGCCCCAGTAACGAGCCGCCTATACCTACCCAAATCAGATCAGTAATGGCGCTGCCCTGATAACCCAGATATTGCTGTTGATGCAAGGTATCTATCAGCGCCGCCATTCTGGCCCGGCAGTCGCTGATTTGTTGACCAATGTCTTCGCCATCCAGCATCAGACCACTGACATCCTGCTGGCGCAGCCTGGTATGCCAGACCGCGCGTTGCTCGGTATTGTTTATCGCGGCACCTTCAAGCATTTGCTTTCGCAACTTACTGATATCACTGTCAACGGCGAGTTGCTGCAGCGCCTGCCAGCTGGTGTCATTAATCAGGTTTTTGGCATAATCCAGGGTAATACCACAGGCTGAGGTGCTGTAACGCTCTGCCCGTCGGGCATCCTGTTTAAATGCGTCGCGTAAATTACCGCTTTGTGTAGCAAGTGAGCTCAGCGGGCTCAGACGATCAATAACGTTGCCTGACATGTCGTACTCCTGTTCTGCTGCCAATACGTTCACTAGTGTCTGTCGTTACAGTTGTCCGGCAATTAACTGCTCCAGCTTGCGCTGGTCTACCGCAAATTTCCGGATCCCTTCCGCCAGCTTTTCAGTTGCCATGGCATCTTCATTCAGCATCCAGCGGAACTCACTCTCACTCAGCGCCGCTGGCTTGACCGTTTTTGCGCCACCATCAACCAGTTTTACCTCAAGAGTACCGTTTTGTTTGCTCAGCTCATCCAATAAAGCAGGGCTGATGGTCAGCCGGTCACAGCCGGCCAGCGCCAGCACTTCGCCGGTATTACGGAAACTGGCGCCCATAACCACGGTAGGGTAACCATGCTCTTTGTAAAAATGATAAATATCCCGTACCGACAACACGCCCGGATCGGTTTCGGCGGTATAGTCCTGCTTGGTATTGGCTTTGTACCAATCGAGAATACGACCGACAAAAGGCGAAATAAGGTAAGCACCTGCCTCGGCGCATGCGCGGGCCTGGGCCATATGAAACAGCAGGGTAAGGTTGCACTGGATCCCTTGCTGCTCTAGCTGCCTGGCTGCCTGGATGCCTTCCCAGGTAGAGGCTATTTTAATCAGGATCCGTTCGGTACTGATCCCGTTTTGCTGATACAGCTCTATCAGTTGCAGGGCTTTGGCGACCGTGGCTTCGGTATCAAATGATAAGCGGGCATCCACTTCGGTCGATACCCGGCCAGGCACCAGCTTACTGATCGCGGTACCGACATCCACCGCAAATTTATCACATGCCAGCTCCAGTGTGGCTGCCTGATCACTGGCATGGGCCCTGGCATAACTGATGGCACTGGCCAGCATGGGCCTGGCAAAATCAAGCTGACTGGCATTAAGTAATAGTGACGGGTTAGTGGTGGCATCTACCGGCCGGAACTGTTCAATTGCACCTAAATCACCACTGTCTACCACGACGGTGGTGACGGCTTTAAGTTGGCTTAATAAATCACTCATATTGTTTAATTACCATTTTTTTGAAGCATTCTAGGGTTGTTAACGATTTCAGGCAATAAATGTAGGAATATTACTACAAAAAGACCAGTTGTCAGCTGGTTTTCCGAAAAAGCATTGCACGGGTATCGCTAAATTACTATATTGCCATAGCGCTACTTTGCGCCATTTATGCCCAGCGTCGCAGTTTACTGATCACCTTAGCACAGGATGCAAATGATCTTACAAAGCCGGTTCTATAAAACTAAAAAATTGTTGTTGGTTGAAGACTGTGAACCTGTGCGTGCGTCCGTTAAAGGTATGCTACAACAAATAGGTTTCGAACAAATTACCGCTGTCGCTGATGCCGGTGCTGCTTTGTTACAGGCACAAAAACAGCCGTTCGATTTTATTTTAGCGGATTTTCAGTTAGGTGATGGCAAAGATGGCAGTCAGTTTTTCACTGAATTAAAATTACAGGGTTGGCTGAAAAACGGCGCTTGCTTTGCCATTATGTCAGCCGAACCGGTACGCCAACCGGTACATGGTGTGTTAGCTGGGCAACCGGACTGCTATTTGCTGAAACCCTTCAGTTATGTTGAGCTGGAAAAAAAGCTGGGCAAAGCGTTTCAAACCGGAATTGCCCTGCGCAAGGTTTTCCAGGCGGCTGCTGCGGCAGACTATCCGGCTGCCCTGGTTCAGGCTGATGAGGTAGTAAAACAATACCCGGCCCTTACCTTGCAAACTTTGCGCTTAAAAGCGGAAGTGATGCTGGCTGCCGGTGATGGGCAGTCAGCGCTGACCTTGTATCAGTTTGTTTGCCAGCAACGTGATTTCAGCTGGGCCCGCTTAGGTCAGGCCATTGCACTTTTGCAACTGACTCGCTATGACGAGGCGGCAACCGCACTGCAAGCTCTGGTTAACCAGGAAGATATAAAGCCTGAAGCACTGGCGTATCTGGTGCAACTGGCATTGGTTCAGGGTGAGCTGTCACAGGCAAAAGACTGGGTACTTGAACTGTTACGCTATAACGCTACTGACAATATTTATCAGCAATATTATGGCAATTTATTACATTTAATGGCTGATGAAGTGGCTGCGACGGCCTATTGGCAAAAACTGCTGCAACAATACCGGTTTTCCGCTTTTGACCATATTGAACCCTATCTGGCGCTGGCCCGCAGCCACTTACGGGCGGCGCAGTCAGCTGATCTGACCGGTAGCAACCCGCTTATCAGGCAATGTTTTGATACCCTGCAAACCGTACCATTGAAATTACTGACTGCCCAGGGGGCTAGCCAGCAAAAAATTTTGCTGGCCCATGGTTATCTGCTGCAGGGGGATGGCGCAAAAAGTGAAGCATTAATGGCCGAAGTCAGCACCGCTGACAACGACTTGCCAATCAGTAGTTTGCTGGATTTGGCCTGGTATCACTTTGCATGCAATGACACTAAAGCAGCTGGTGCGGTATTGCAGCAGGCGAAAGCCAGCGCTGATATATGGCGCCAGCGAGGCGATAGTATGCCCTGGCTGCAAGTGCAGCACTTTGCCACTATGCTTAACAGCAGCAGTAAACAATTGCAGCAATGGCAGCAGCAGGGCGCCGGGCAGCTGCAGGAAAACAAGCCTAAAGCGGCGTTGCAGACCTTACGCAGTGCATTTTTACTGTGTCCGGCCCACAGCACAACAGCGCTAAACCTGATCCAGGTGCTGGGGGCGTTGCCCGGTCACAAAGCGTTAAAGCCCTTGGCCAGTTGCGCATTGCAGCTGTTAAACAGTAAGGCATTAACCGCCAAAGAACGCAGCAGGTTAGCAAGTTTAACCGATGATTTACCCGAGCTGTATCTGGAGTAGCGCAAAATAGAAGCTGGTATCAACGTCACGCCGGGCTTTGAGCCAACCAGTGTCTCGTCACGTACCAGCTGCTTTACTTTTATAAATTCGCAATACAGGTAATTTTTATGTTGATGGTTGTTTCCCCGGCAAAAGATCTTGATGCAAACCCCGTTTCACTGCAGCTGGCTACCACTAAGCCCGCGCTGTTGCCCGAGGCAGCTGAACTGGCGGCTATTTGTAAAAAACTCAGCCCGGCTGAGCTGGGTTCGCTGATGCATATCAGTGACAAGCTGGCCGGTTTAAATGCCGCCCGTTTCAGTCAGTGGCATCAGGACTACACTGCTGATGAAGCGAAAGCAGCATTATTTATGTTTAACGGTGATGTCTATCAGGGGCTGGATGCGGCAAGCCTGACTACTAAACAGCTGCAGTTTGCCCAGCAACATCTGCGGATTTTAAGCGGCTTATATGGCGTACTGCGACCACTGGATTTAATGCTGCCATACCGACTGGAAATGGGTACTAAATTAACCAACCCGGCCGGCAAGGATTTATATGCCTTCTGGCAGCAGCAGATCACCGATAATCTGAACAGACAACTTACTGAGTTAAACGCCGAGCTATTACTGAATCTGGCATCGCAGGAATATTTTAAGGCGGTTAAGCCCAAAGCGCTGCAGGCCAGAGTGATAACCCCGGTATTTAAGGATTTTAAAAACGGCCAGTATAAAATTATCAGCTTTTTTGCCAAAAAAGCCCGCGGCCTGATGGCACGCTATGTCATTGAGAAGCAACTTACTGATCCAAAAGCGATAACTGATTTTAATCTGGCCGGTTACCAGTACAGTAAACAGGACTCAAGCGCCGATAAACCGGTGTTTTTACGCCAACAGTCAGAATAATTCAGCAAAGCATCAATAAGGCGCTTAGGCTTTACCAACATTTTTGCTAAAATAGCCACCTGTTTGTTGTTGAGCCTTTAGCATGAAATTTCCCGGCCTGCGTAAAATTAAGCATTACTTTCCTGTGTCTCAGCCAAAGCCGCAACTGCCAAGCTTTGAAGTGCGGCCTGAGCTGGATACCTATATCGTCGGCCTGGACCAAACCATCGTTGATGTCGTGGCCAGTGTTACCGATGATTTTCTGATCCGGTATGAGATTCAGAAAGGTTTATCCAATCTGGTTGAACATGCCAAAGCCAATGCCATTTATCAGGAACTGGTCAGTAAGCAGGCGATATCAGATCATTTTGCCGGTGGTACTATCGGCAACACCATTCATAACTATTCGGTACTGGCGGACGATAAATCAGTTCTGCTTGGCGTGATGTCGGCCAATATTGCGCTGGGTTCACCAGCCTACCATTATGTCTGTCATACCAGCTCAAAAGTGGATATGAACCATTTGCAGGGCGTGGCCGGTGATATCGGCCGCGGTATTACCATGATCACTCCGGACGGGGAGCGGACCTTTGTCATTGACCCCAGTGATATGGACCAGCTTGAGCCCGATTATATTCCAACCGATATTATTGCTGCCGCCTCGGCCTTTGTGGTCAGTGCTTATCCGCTGCGGGCCATCGGCCAGCCCATTCAACAGGCCATGCACAAGGCACTGGAAGATGCCAAAGTGCATGATGTACCGGTAGTGATGAGCCTGGGTACCCGCCATCTGGTGGAAGAGAACCGCGAGCAGATTATCAGTACCATTAAAAATTACGTAAATGTGCTGGCAATGAATGAACTGGAAGCGGAAGCGCTGACTGGTTTCAGTGATCCGCTAAAAGCGGCGGAAGCTATTCTGGATCATACCGATATGGTGCTGATCACTGCCGGGCCGGATGGCCTGTATTTGTGTGGTCATACTGATGAAAGTGTAAAGCGTGAGAGCAGCAACCCGATAAAATCAGCCAGTCTGGCCGATTTTAACCAGTATGAATTCAGCCGGCCGATGTTACGCAAATACTGTGAACTGCCGTTGAAGGTATATTCGCATATCGATCCGTATCTGGGCGGGCCGGAGCGTATTCAGAATACCAATGGGGCCGGTGATGGTGCCTTGTCGGCCATTTTGCACGATATGGCGGCTAATCATTTTCATAAGCAGGTGCAGCCGTTATCCGGTAAACATGAAATGCCGTACCTGGCGTATTCAAGCTTCGCCCAGATCTGTAAATATGCCAACCGGGTAAGTTATGAAATTCTGGCCCAGAATGCACCACGCTTATCAAAAGGCTTACCGGAGCGGGAAGATAGCCTGGAAGAGGCTTACTGGGAGCGGTAATAAACGGCCCCGCTTTGCGGGGCCGGTTTTTTAACCCTGAAACACGTTATTCAACATCCGGAAAGTACCCGCGTCGGCATCCATTTCTACCGGGGCGCCGTGCGGCACAATAAACTGTTTACTGAGATGGCCAATCATCGCCCCGCGGTAGGCCGGAATCTTCAGCGGTTTAATATGGTCATCAAAAATCTGATCCATCGTTAACCAGCCATAACCGCCACCGGGCCGGCAGGCCGTGCATTCACCAAAAATAAAGCCGGCAATTTTATCAAGCGCGCCCATCAGTTTTAAGGTGCTGAGCATTCTGTCTACCCGGTAAGGCGCTTCTTCGACATCTTCTAAAAATAAAATTTTACCGCTGAAGTCCGGCAAATACGGCGAGCCAGCTAATGCTGTTAACACCGTTAAGTTACCGCCAACCAGCTGGCCCTGCACTTTGCCGCCGGTAATGGTTTCAATCCGGTTTTGCCGCGGTACCAATTCATCTTTGGCATTCAGCTCATTTTGATATTGCATCAGTTCGCGCTGAAAAAATACCCGCTGAAACTGGTCGGCATTAAAGCTGTTCCAGCTGCCGGTGCCGTTAGGGCCATGAAAAGTAACCAGCCCGGTCTGGGCGTTAATGGCATTGTGCAGCGCGGTAATATCAGAATAACCAAGCAAAACCTTAGGGTTGCGTTTAATCAGCGGATAATCCAGTAGCGGCAGCAGCCGGGCCGCGCCCGAGCCGCCACGCAGGCAAATAATCGCTTTTACCTCCGGATCAGCAAACATGGCATTAATATCGCTGGCCCGCTCAAGATCAGTGCCGGCCAGATGGCCGCGGCGACCCTGCAGATGCTCGCCCTGTTTTACCTTAAATCCCAGCGCCTGCATCACTTCAGTGGCAATCTGAATATCCAGCCGCTCGTCTGTGGCTTTGGAGGGGCTGACCAATGCCACGGTGTCACCCGGGTTAAGCTTCTTGGGAAGAATAATGTCGCTATTGGCGGCAATTGTTTTGTTGCTTACAGCAGCACAACTACTAAGAGGTAATAATCCAAGCGGTAATGCAGTGAGTGCGAGCGCGCTCGATTGCAGAAATTGGCGTTTATTCATGATTTAATGCCTCTTAGTAATAAATTATTCCTAATTTATTGCTATTGATAGCATGCTTTTATTAGAAATGCAGCAGAACCGACACAAAAAAGCGCCGGTTTGCTGGAATAAGCGGCTTAATACCAGAGCCAGATCAGATTATTTTTTAGGCGCTTTTTTGGCCAGCTTTTTGGCCGCCAGCTTACCGGGCTTTTTCTTCTTCTTGCCTATTTTCGCTTCTTTATGCTTTGGCCGCAGGCTCTCAATCACCCGCCGTTTCAGCTTTTGCTCGGTGTAACGATCTATTTTGGCAACCATCGCCATATCATGCGCTTCAACCAGCGAGATCGCGGTGCCTTTTTTACCAGCCCGGCCGGTGCGGCCAATCCGGTGGACGTAGGTATCGGCACTGCGTGGCATATCGTAATTAATCACGTGGCTGATATCGTCAATATCCAGGCCGCGGGCGGCGATATCCGTGGCAATCAGCACCGGCACCTGGCCTTTACTGAAACGCTGTACGGCCTGTAACCTTTTATCCTGCGGCATTTCGCCTTGTAACCAGCAGCATTTAATACCGGCGCTTTCCAGCTGACCGGTTAAGCTGGCCAGCCGCTCGCGGGTTTTCACAAAAACGATAGCTTTGGTAACGTCTTCCTGCTTCAGAATATGGGTTAACAACGCCAGTTTATGAACGTTGTCATCGGCCAGATGCAGCCACTGTAGAATTTTGGCTTTTTCCTTGCGCGACGGTACCGCTTCAATTTGTTCAGGCTCTTTTAACGCCCGCGCGGCAAAGCGCTCTAAATTCAAACCTTCCAGGGTGGCAGAGAATAAAAAGGTCTGGCGCCGGCGCCGTGCTTCCAGCACTATCCGGTTCATTTCGCCAATAAAGCCCATATCGAGCATCCGGTCGGCTTCATCCAGAATAAGCACTTCCACTTCGTCTGCCTGAAAGCTTTCTTCATCCAGATACTCAGTTAACCGGCCCGGAGTGGCCACCAGAATATCATTGTTTTTTTCCAGGGTATCTTTATGGCTGCCATAATTAATACCGCCGGTAATCACGCCGACGTTAAGCTTGGTGTATTGCGCCAGCTGTTTAAATTCTTCGTAAACCTGAAATGCCAACTCGCGGGTAGGGGTCATTACCAGCACCCGGCAGAAACCCGGATCGCGCCGCGGGAAATCCAGTAAATACTGAATTGCCGGTAACACAAAAGCCAGTGTTTTACCGGTGCCGGTCGGTGCGCTGGCCAGTACATCGCGGCCATCGAGCGCTGGCGGAATGGCCAGTTGCTGAATTAAGGTTGGCTCGGTAAAGCCAGCCTGCTCCAGCGCCTGGTTAATAGAGTCGTCGAATTGAAAATCGGCAAAGCTCATAAAAGGTGTTCCTCAGAATGGCAGTATTCAGATGACAAACCGGTCTGGCAGCCAGTAAACTGATGGCAGAGGTGAAGATGTCGTCTGGTTTTAAGTGTAAACAATTTTTTGTAGGCCATGCCCAGTGCGCGATGAAAGTCGGGACTGACGGCTTATTGCTCGGGGCCTGGGCCAGCTTGCCCTCTGGCATAAGCCCCACAGCCACTGCAGCTACCGCTGCTGAGTGCACGTTTTTAGACATCGGCACTGGCAGTGGTTTAATCAGTCTGATGCTGGCGCAGCGCGCGCCACTGGCACAAATATCAGCGGTTGAACTGGACCCGGCAGCAGCCACGCAAGCGAAGTTTAATTTCCAGCAAAGCCCCTTTGCCAGTCGCCTGCAATTATTAAAAGGCGATATTCTAACCTATCAGCCCGCTGAACGTTATGCTTTAATTGTGTCTAACCCGCCTTTTTTCGAGAATGCCCTGCCAGCTGCTGATCCAAAGCGTCATCAGGCCAGACACACCGCCAGTTTGCCCTTACCGCTATTGCTGGCAAAAGCGGCAGAGCTGTTAACGCCAGACGGTAGTTTTGCGCTGATCCTGCCAGAAGCTGCTGCAGAGACATTCAGCCACCTGGCGCATCAGCAGGGCTGGTTTGCCCTGGCCAGCTGTCAGGTGCAAAGCCGGGCGGATAAAGCACCGATACGCCGCCTAATGCAATGGCAGCGTCAGCGGTGCCAGACGGCTAAGCAACAGTTGGTGATTCATAACGATGATGGCAGCTACAGTGCGCCATACCGAGCGTTGCTAAGAGATTTTTATCTGAATTTTTAAAGCCGTTCCGCAATTTCAGTCAGGATCTGACTTACCCAGGCGTTTAACCGCTCGTCAGTTTGTTCATACTGGTTTTCGTCGTCTAATGCTAAACCGTAAAACAACTCGCCGTCATCGGTCAGGGCTTTGGAAGCAATAAAGTCATAACCGCTGGTGGGCCAGAAACCAATACGGTCGGGCTGTTGCGGCGCAATAGCGTCGTGCAGCATGCCGACGGCATCAATAAACCATTCAGCGTAGCCAAGCTGATCGCCCATGCCATAAATGGCGATGGTTTTACCGCGTAAATCCACCTGGCTGATGTCATCCCAGTGCGCTTCCCAGTCTTCCTGAATTTCACCGAAGTCCCAGGTTGATAGCCCGAGAATTAATAGCTGATAATCAGCCATTTTCGCCAGCGGCACCGTTTTGATATTATGTAAATCAACAACATCAGCGCCAATTAATGCCTGGATTTTTTCTGCCACCATTTCGGTGTAGCAGGTGGTTGAGCCGTAAAATAAACCTATTTTCATCTGAATTCCGCCAGCTGATTCTGCGGCGCATTGTAGCAGAAGCTGCTGGCGCTGCCCAAGCCAGACTATGCCCTGGGGCGGCAATCGGCTAAGATAAGCGCTATTTCAGCTTACCGTTGCCAGGCCCTGAACAATGAACCCGGAACAACCACGAGCCCTTGACCCGGCCGAGCAGGCCCTGATCCAACAGTTTCTGGACCAGCTCTGGCTGGAAAAAGATGTTAGTCCGCATACGTTAAGTGCCTATGGCAGTGACTTAACCCAGTTTGGGCGTTTTCTGGCCGGCCAGCAGCAACAGTTGTTAAATGCCGATAGCCAGTTAATTAATCAGTTTCTGGCCATTCGCTATCAGCAGCAATTAAGCCCACGCAGCAGCTCCCGGATGTTAAGCAGCTTGCGGCGTTTTTACCGGCATTATCATAAAGCCGGTCGTTGTGCGGTTAATCCGGTCACCGAGCTGGTTAACCCGAAAATTGGCCGCAGTTTACCGAAAACCCTGTCAGAGCAGGATGTGGAAGCACTGCTGCAGGCACCGGATTGCAATGAGCTTATTCAGTTTCGGGATAAAGCCATGCTGGAGCTGCTTTATGCCTGTGGTCTGCGGGTCACCGAACTGATTAGTCTTACCCTGCAGCAGGTCAGTATTAATCAGGGGGTGCTGCGAGTGCTTGGTAAAGGCAGCAAAGAGCGGTTGGTACCGATGGGGGAAGAGGCTCAGGACTGGCTTAGCCGCTATTTACACCAGGCCCGACCTGATATTGTTAAAGGCGACAGTAATTTAGTGTTTGCCAGTAGCCGCGGCGGCCAGATGACCCGCCAAACTTTCTGGCACCGGATTAAGTTTTATGCGAAAGTAGCGGACATTCAGGCAACACTGTCGCCACACACACTGCGCCATGCCTTTGCTACCCATTTACTGAACCATGGCGCCGATTTGCGGGTCGTACAAATGCTGCTGGGGCACAGTGATTTATCCACTACCCAAATATATACCCATGTGGCCCAGGCGCGATTGCAGCGGCTGCATCAACAACATCATCCGCGTGGCTAATAGTTTATCAGCCATGCTAATTAGGAAAGGTTATGAAAAACTGGTTATCAGGTGCTTTTACACTGGGCATATTGAGCTTTAGCTCTGCTGTGGTTGCGCAAAAAGCGAATGAGGCTCCGGAGCTTACTGAAATTTCTCAAAGTCTTGCGCCTCTGGGGTTACAGGTTAATGCGGTGGCTAATAGCCCGATGCCCGGCTTATTGCAGGTATTTACTCAGCGCGGCTTGTTTTTTACCAGCAGCGACGGCCGGTTTTTTATTGAAGGTAATATTTATGATTTACAGCAGGCCGAGCTGGTCAATGATGTGCAGATGCGCAGCTATGTCACCGGCCAGTTGCCCGCTTTAGCTGACAGCTACATTGAATACAAAGCAAAAGATGAAAAACACGTAGTGTACGCCTTCACTGACCCAACCTGTGGCTATTGTCAGAAGCTGCACAGTGAAATGAAGCAGTATAATGATGCCGGTATTACGATCCGTTATCTGGCCTTTCCGCGTGGCGGCTTGAACAGTAAAACCGCACTGGAAATGCAACATTTATGGTGTGCACGTAATCAGCAAAAAGCGATGGATCTGGCCAAAGATAACAAGCGCAACCCACCGGCGATGTGTGATAACCCGGTTAAAAAACATTATGAACTGGGCCAGTCGTTTGGTATTAACGGCACGCCGGCCCTTATCCTGGACACCGGCCGGATTATTCCGGGTTACCAACCGGTAGCAGGATTATTAAAGCAATTTGAGGCTAACTGACAGTGGTAGGGTAAGGAGGCGATAGCCTTCTGATCACAACTTTAATCGCCTTTTAGTTTAGCAGCCGTTTAAAATTTTAAGCAGGTATCAGCTGTGCAGTTAAAACAAATCAGCCGGCGTGAGCCGGTAACCGTTCAGGTGATAGCAGACAACCTGCATCCGGTGCTGCGCCGGTTATATCAAAACCGTGGCATCAGCAGCAGTGCTGAGCTGGAACGGGGCGCTGCCGGTTTGTTGCCGTTTAGTGCGTTAAAAGGTATCGACCAGGCGGCACAGCTGTTAATCGATGCCTTGCATCAGCAGCAGCATATTGTGATTGTCGGTGATTTTGATGCTGATGGTGCTACCAGTACCGCCGTATTAATGGCCGGTTTAAAAGCCTTTGGTTTTAAATACCTGGAATATATGGTGCCAAACCGTTTTGAATACGGATATGGCCTGACCCCGGAGCTGGCCGAATTAGTGGTGGCGCAGGGGGCGGAACTGATTATTACCGTCGATAACGGTATTTCTGCAGTAGAAGGGGTGGCGCTGGCAAAAAAAGCCGGGGTAAAAGTGCTGGTGACTGATCACCACTTAGCCGGCAATGTCCTGCCCAATGCCGATGCTATTGTCAATCCTAATCAGCCGGGCTGTGCATTTGCCAGTAAAGCGCTGGCCGGGGTTGGCGTGGCATTTTATCTGTTAATGGCACTTCGTGCCACGCTGCGACAAAGTAATTACTTTAGCGATAAAGGCCTGACAGAGCCCAATATTGCTGAACTGCTCGATTTGGTGGCGCTTGGCACCGTGGCAGATGTGGTGCCACTGGATAGCAATAACCGGATTTTGGTGCATCAGGGCCTGATGCGAATTCGCAGCGGTAAATGCCGGCCCGGTATTCAGGCACTAATTGATGTTGCCAACCGGCGGGCCGATAAACTGACGGCCAGTGATTTTGGCTTTTCTCTGGCACCCAGGTTAAATGCCGCCGGCCGGCTGGACGATATGGCGCTGGGCATAAGCTGCCTGCTGGCGCCTGATTTGGGCCTGGCCCGCCAGTATGCCGCCGAGCTTGATGCGTTGAATGTTGAACGCCGGGCGATAGAGCAAAGCATGCAACTGGAAGCTCAGGCATTTTTAAGCAAACTATCATTTGATGGTACCAGTTTGCCAGAATGCTTGTGCTTATATCGCAGTGACTGGCATCAGGGTGTAATAGGCATTCTGGCCGGCAGAATAAAAGAACAGTTTCACCGGCCAACGATTATTTTTGCCGACGGTGACAACGGCGAGCTGAAAGGCTCGGCGCGCTCCATTCCCGGGCTACATATCCGGGATTTACTGGAAGAAATTGCCAGTCAGTACCCTGGGCTTATCAAAAAGTTTGGTGGCCATGCCATGGCGGCGGGCTTGACGATTGCTGCTGATCGGCTGGAAACCTTTCAACTGGCCCTGAGCCTGACGGCGAAAAGGCACTTAACGGCTGAGCAACTGACCGCTGTCATTTACAGTGATGGTGAATTGGCTGCGGACTGTTTTGATATTGGTTTTGCTCAACTGCTGCAAAATGCCGGCCCCTGGGGGCAGGCGTTTCCGGAACCGGTGTTTGATGGCGAGTTTGTCTTAATAAACCAGAAATTGCTGGCCGAGCGTCACCTGAAACTGATGCTGCAAGGGCCCAACGGTTTGTTAGTGGATGCAATTTGGTTTAATGCCGATACGAAAACCTGGCCTGACGTAAACGTTAAAAAAGTGCATCTGGCTTATCAGCTGGATATCAACGAGTACCGGGATAAATTCAGCTTACAGCTTATTGTCAGACATATGTTGGCATTATGAACCCTATTGGGTGACATTGTCGGCAGCAGGTAAGGTAAACCAGAACAAGCTACCACCGTCAGCCACTGCTTCATAACCGGTATCGCCGCCCAGGCGTTGGATAATCCGGGCAACGATGGACAGACCAAGTCCATGGCCGTCTGCTTTATTGGGGTCCAGCCGTTGAAATTGTGAAAACAACTCAGCCTGGTATGGCGGGGCAATGCCCGGCCCGTTGTCCGTTATCCAGTATTTTACCTGGTGGTTTGTTTTGATATCGGCGCCAAGCACTATTACCGGGGCGTCACCGCCATACTTAATCGCATTTGACAGGTAATTTACCCACACCTGTTCGATCCATGGTGCAAAACCTATTGCCTGCGGCCAATCTCCGCTTATGCGAATATGAGCGTGATGTGTAGCAGCAAATTCAGTCAGAGTATTGACGGCATCGCCCGCGATAGCCTGGACATCAATTACGCTGCTTTTGACAGATCCTGACTGCCTGACACTGGCTAGCAACAACAAAGCGTTGATAATATTATTCATTTTATCTGCACTGTCATGGATGCCCTGTAGCAACAGGTTACGCTGCTTGTCTGAGAGTACCGCCGTTGCATTTTGCAGCAGGGTGGTTTGGCCTAATAGTGCGGTAAGAGGATGTTTTAAGTCATGCGCCACGGTATGGGCATACGCGTTAAGCTCGGCATTTTGCTCGGCCAATTCGGTGGATTGCTGTTTAAGGAGTGTATTGTTTTGCTCCAGCGCCTGGGTGCGTACTGATACTAATTCTTCTAAATGTTGGCGATGGCGGGTCAGTTCCAGTTCAATCTCGGTTCTTTTGTTTAAATCTTCCAGAATATTGATGCGCATTTTATTGATGGCTTCTACCACCATATCCAGTTCATCCGGTGTACTGGCTTGAGCACGATTAAGATTAAGTGGTTTTGTCAGATTGCTACTGTCGATATTGGTCGCATAATCAGCCATGTTTTCCAGATGGCGACTTATCGTACTGCGGAATAAATACAACAAAATGAATGCTGCAACCAATAATGACAGGGTAGAAGTAATGCTTATCGCCAGCGCTTTGGTTTTAAGTTTCTGAAAAATGGCATCGGCCACCAAAGTAATGTGTAGCTCTCCCAGATCGTAAACGTCATTGTCGATATGATACTGCAGTTTAAAGCTGTCGCTAACGATTTCAGATTGGACATCGGCACGCTGACGGTGCCATTGATTGCCCATATCATCTTCCAGCAATATTTCGCCAATACCAGGAAGTTCTATTAGCCCATCCAGTACCACTTGCAATCTTGGTTCATCCACATTCCATAAGCTTTCATTAACGCTTGGCAGGTAGCTTTTCTCAATCAGTGCAAAGCGGCTTTTTAGCTCGGCCATTTCGCTACTGTAGGTGAGATAAATTTGTAAGCAGGTAACCAGAAGCGCCATAAATGCGGTAAAGCCGAGTGTTACCACAATAAAGTAAACGCTAAGCTTACGATGGGCTTGTCTAAGCGGCATGCATAAGTCTTTCAGTCAATGTTAGTACCCCTTTTTTGGATCGAACCACAGGCTTTTGTCGGTCAGCGGTGTACTGTTAGACAAATCATTATTAATCAGTTGAATAACCTGACGCTTATCCAGCGCAGCACGTGCAATATAATCGGCAAAATGTTGTAAAAAAAGCTGTTTCATACTGCCATCCGCCATTGCAGCCCTTAAGCCCTGTTCAATAGCTTGTGCAAGCTCAGGTTTTTCCTTGCTAACAAAAAAATACAATGGAGCTGGGTAGTACAAAGCCCAGTGAGAATCGACGCTGATACCTTCGTCTTTATGTTGCTCTAATTCGGGCCAGATCTCAGTGGCTGAACGCGGGAAATAAGCAATACGCTGGCGCTTTAACATGGCAAACAAGCCCTTATAGCTTGAGGAGGGCGCCACATTAAAACCATTTTCCTGCAGCACGGTCAAATCAGGCCAGTCATGAACCTGGCCGCTGCGAAGTTCCTTTAATTGCTCGACACTAAGCTGTTTAAATTTTTCCTGGTCTTTGCTGTTAATCAGCATTAAACGCCAACCTAATAACCCGCGGTCAATTGGAATAGGGACGGCCAGCAGCTCTTTTTCCCGCTTTAAATTGGTAAAAGTCCAGAGTACATCCAATTCACGTTCCAGCTGCACATGGCGCAGTGTACGGTATTGACTCAGTTCATGTTTACTTGGTACGGCAACGTAGGAACGTGGTGAGCGAGCCAGTGCTAATTTCAATAGTTCTATTTGGTAATGTCCACGAGTATCATAGGACATCGATTCCGTCCAGGCATAAATTACCGGTGTTGGCTGGTCCTGTGCGGACAGGTCAGTAGTAAAAAGCACAAAACACAGTGCTGTTGCATAGTACAATAATCTTTTTGCTATAAAGCAGTTGAGCAACATACTTTCGCCTACAACACAAACAATACTGCTAAATTATAGAAAATTATTGGCAATGTACATAATACCAGACAGATAAATCAGCGTTCTAGCAGTTTAGTTGTAGCAAAATAATAGGCTTAGATGGCTGCACGTCCTGCGATAAATTTGCTACAATCCCTGCATATTTTTTCTCCCGTTATTCAAGGTTACCGAGCACAGCATGTTTGAAGTCAATCCGGTGTACAACAGCATTAAAGATCTTACTGAACGCACCAAAGTGCTTCGGGGGTATCTTTGACTATGATGGCAAAAAAGAGCGCCTAGAAGAAGTTACCCGTGAACTGGAAGACTCTGCTGTCTGGAATAACCCGGAAAAAGCCCAGGCATTGGGCAAAGAGCGTTCAACGCTGGAACAGGTAGTAGGCACTATTGATAAGCTGGATCAGGGGCTGGAAGATGTGGCCGGCCTGGTTGAGCTGGCCGTAGAGGCTGAAGACGAAGAAACCTTTGAAGAAGCCAAAACAGAATTGGCTGAGCTGGAAAAGCAACTGGCGCTGCTGGAATTCCGACGGATGTTCTCTGGCAAAAATGATCAGAATGACTGTTATCTGGATATTCAGGCTGGCTCGGGTGGCACCGAAGCGCAGGACTGGGCCAGCATGCTGATGCGAATGTACCTACGCTGGGGTGAAGATAAAGGCTTTAAACCGGAGCTGTATGAAGTCACTGATGGTGATGTCGCCGGTATTAAAGGCTGTACCATTAAATTCAGTGGCGATTATGCCTACGGCTGGTTGCGTACCGAAACCGGTGTGCACCGTTTAGTCCGCAAAAGTCCGTTCGACTCCGGTAATCGGCGACATACCTCGTTTGCTTCGGTGTTTGTTGCGCCGGAAATTGACGATGATATTGAAATTGAGATTAACCCGGCGGATTTACGGATAGATACCTACCGGGCCTCGGGCGCCGGTGGTCAGCACGTTAACCGGACTGACTCTGCAGTTCGGATCACTCACTTACCCACCAATATCGTAGTGCAGTGTCAGAACGACCGCTCCCAGCATAAAAACCGTGACAATGCCTATAAGCAATTGCGCGCTAAGCTGTATGAGTTTGAATTGCAAAAACAAAATGCCGAAAAGCAGGCACTGGAAGATACCAAATCGGATATCGGCTGGGGCAGTCAGATCCGCTCTTATGTACTGGATGACTCGCGGATTAAAGACCTACGGACCGGTATCGAAACCCGCAATACTCAGGCGGTGCTGGACGGCAATCTCGACAAGTTTATTGAAGCCAGCCTAAAAGCCGGTTTATAAGTTATATAACGCTAATATTTACATGACTCAGGAATCAAAAATGGCTGAACAGCATACCCCCCATGACGAAATTCAGGACGTTAACAAACTGATTGCTGAGCGAAAACATAAGTTAGCTGCGCTGCGTGAAGATGGCTTTAAGTTCCCGAATGATTTCCGGCGCGACAGTATTTCATCCGAGTTGATTGCCAAATACGATCATCTGAGTAAGGAAGAGCTGGAAGCACAGAAAATTACCGTAAGCCTGGGTGGCCGGATCATGACCCGTCGGATCATGGGTAAAGCCAGTTTTACTACCATTGCTGATATGGGCGGTAAAATTCAGTTGTATGTTGCCCGCGACAGTCTGGCGGAAGGGGTATATAACGAGCAATTTAAAAAGTGGGATCTGGGCGATATTATTGGCGCTACCGGTCATTTATTTAAAACCCAGACCGGTGAGTTAACGGTTTGGCTCAGCGATATCCGTTTGCTGACCAAGGCGCTAAGGCCACTGCCTGATAAATTCCACGGTTTAACCGATAACGAAGCACGTTACCGCCAGCGTTACCTGGATTTGATTTCCAATGAGCAGTCGCGTCATACCTTTTTAGTGCGCAGCAAAACCGTGGCTTATATTCGTCGTTTCTTTAACGACGAGGGTTTCTTAGAAGTAGAAACGCCAATGCTGCAGGCAATTCCGGGTGGAGCCTCCGCCCGGCCGTTTGAAACGCATCACAACGCGCTGGATATGCAGATGTTTCTGCGGATTGCGCCCGAGCTGTACTTAAAGCGGTTGGTGGTTGGCGGTTTTGAAAAAGTGTTTGAGCTTAACCGCAATTTCCGCAATGAAGGTGTATCGACCCGGCATAATCCGGAATTTACCATGCTGGAATTCTACTGGGCCTATGCTGACTATAACGATTTAATGGATTTAACCGAAAAACTGTTCCGGGGTTTAGCGCAGGATGTACTGGGCAGCACCGAAGTGCCTTATCAGGGTGAAGTGTTCGATTTTGGTAAGCCATTTGCGCGGATGTCGGTTACCGAGTCTATTCTGCACTACAACCCAACACTGACCAAAGAGCAACTGGCCACGCGGGACACCGTAGCCGAGCTGGCAAAAAGTCTGGGGATTGAAGTAAAACCAAATTATGGCCATGGCCGGATTCTGATGGAAGTGTTTGATGAGCTGGTGGAAACCAAGCTGCGCCATCCTACTTTTATTACCGAGTACCCGGCCGAGGTATCGCCGCTGGCCCGGCGTAACGATCACAATCCGGAAATTACTGACCGCTTTGAGTTTTTTATTGGTGGTCGCGAGCTGGGCAACGGTTTTAGCGAACTGAATGATGCTGAAGATCAGGCTGAACGTTTTCGTGAACAGGTGGCACAAAAAGATGCCGGTGATGATGAAGCCATGTTTTATGACGAAGATTTTGTCACCGCGCTGGAGCATGGTTTACCACCAACGGCAGGTCAGGGGATTGGTATTGACCGGCTGGTCATGCTGCTGGCAGATGCCGCTTCTATCCGCGATGTTATTCTGTTCCCACACATGCGCCTGCAACACGATAAGTAATTACTTTCAATAAATAAAAGCCAGACTGCGGTCTGGTTTTTTATTTCCGGTTTACCGGTAATGTTTACTGTTACCGGGTAACTTCTACACTATACTAATAAAGTTTTAACCGGCCCTGCAAATTGGCATTTTTTAAGTTGTTGTTTATATTAATGTATTTTTAGAATGCTATTGTGGCACAGGCTTTGCAGCACATCCGGATAGCAATTACTGATACAAACTGAGCAAAAGTGACAATGCTTGAGCACAGTAGTGTCTTCGTTAATCAAGCAGGAGGTCTATAATGGCTACAACTCAAGGTCGTAGTACTACCGCAGGCAATTCATCTAAAAACGCAGCGATTAATTCGCCGGTTACCGAAAGAGCCTCAGAAGCGGCCCATCACGCTGTGGATGCAATGGCCGAGAAAGCGGGATCGGCAGAGGATACGTTACGGAAAACTGCAGCCAGTTCGAAAGCGACTATCGATCAGAAGCAAGAAGAATTGAAAATGCAGATGCAAGGCTCTTACGAGCGTAGTAAACAATTTGCCCAGGAAAATCCACTGGCTGCTGCCGGTATTGCTTTTGCAGCAGGTATGCTGGTAAGCGCGCTGCTTCGCCGCGGCAATTAATTATGACAGAACCCCGGGATCCACAGCCGCAGCAAGCGGCGACTGAGCCATTACCTGAAAAAGTAATGGCTCAGTTAACTGAGATAGCCGCCTTATTAAGTCTGACAGCAGAGCAGTATAAGCAACAAACCCATATAACCAGGCAAACCGCCAGTGCTGAAATGGCCTTATCCCGCCGTGGCTTAATGCTGGCGGCTGGCTTACTTGTGGTCCTTGGCGCAGGTGTCATCATGTTTTGGGGGTCGATATTAGCCTTTGCAGGTTATTTACTGTATCAGGCCACGGCATCAATCCCACTTACCGCAGCGTTGTTACTTGGATTGCAAATTGTCATGCTTTACTGGTGCTTACGAAATATGCGGTATTCGTTAAAGCAAGTGGGGTTGAGTAATACCCTGTCTCAGCTAAGAGAGATGTTTCGATTTTCTGCCGGACCCGCTGGAGGTGCCAATGCTGATAGACCTGTTGATTAAGAAAGATAAACTAAAGCTACAGCAGTGCACCGCCCGCTTTGAGCAACAGCAGCAGCTGCGTTACGCATATTTATGGCTGGCGGGGCAGCGCTGCAAGCAGTTTATTGGTTCAGCACCGGGTTTGACTCTGAGCTTCAGTGCAGGTCTGCTGATGCAGTTGCGTCACAATGCCATGGTTAAGACAATGCGGGGTATTGGAGCGGTGCAATGGCTGCGACGTTTATTATAGCGCATCCTGTTGCACTGTTATTTACCATAACACTTCATTCAGCGCCGGAGAGATACCTTTGACGATGGAACCTTTGCCTGCCAGACAGCCTGTCAGGGTAAGGCGGCTGAATACAGAATTAGCATTGAAAATTCTGACACTGCTGGCAGTTCTATATACGTTCTATTTTGCCCGTAGCCTGTTGTTACCAATCATTCTGGCTGCGCTTATCGCTCTATTTACCAGCCCGGCAGTCAGATTCCTTGTCGGTTTAAAGTGCCCTAAACCTTTAGCATCGTTAGTCGTACTCACCATGCTGATTATCGGCATTGGTTACGCTGTCAGCCTGCTTTACAACCCTGCTGCAACCTGGCTGGAACGCTTACCGCTACTTAGCAATAAGCTGGCGCTGCAGGTTGATGGGATGGCTGAATCGCTCGAGTCCTTGAAGTCTTCCATGCTGCCTGATTCTGCCAAAGCGCCTGCAACGGCAGAAGATGAAGAGCATCCGCTGGAGTCGGCAATTGGCACCAGCTTTCTGCCGCTGTTATCAATGCTGGCACAAACTACCGCTATTGTCCTGGTTCAGCTGGCAACGGTGGTTATTCTTACTTATTTATTTCTGCTGTTCGGGGGCACCTTACTGCGTAATATTGTGCGCGCGGCGTCAACTCTGCATGAAAAGAAAAATCTGGTAAAAATGTACCAGACTATTGAACACGATATTAGCCGCTATGTGCTGGTCATTACCGCTATTAATACCTTGCTGGGGGTGGCGACATTTCTGGTGCTGAGTATGATAGGAGTGGCAGACCCATTGCTATGGGGTGTGCTGGCAACAATCCTGAATTTCGCTCCTTATCTCGGACCTTTTGTGCTGACGTTATTGCTGACGGCGGTGGGCTTTGTTGAATTTCAAAGCCCAGGCCAGGCGCTGTTAGTGCCAGCAGTGTTTCTGGTTTTAAACGTGATTGAATCGCAACTGGTAACACCGATGGCGTTAGGTAAGCGTTTTAATATGAACCCACTGCTGGTGGTTATCTGGATGTTTATCTGGGGCTGGATTTGGGGGGCGGTGGGCGTACTGATCGCGATTCCGTTATTAGTGTGTCTGAAGATTATTGCCTCTCATTTTGAAATATTATCTTACTGGATAATTTTGCTCAGCGCTGACAGTGAGACACATCACAGTAAATAATTGTCAGGAAAAAGTTACCTGACCGTAAGTAATAATTGCTGATTGTGAGCGACGCTGATGGCAGCTTAGCAATTATATTTTTAAAATCCGATTTAAATCATGATGTTATTCCGAAATAATTTTTGGCACGCCATTCGCATTATCTACCGTGAATATTTCAGGTAAAGTGCGAACCATGCACTAAGGAGCAAAAATGTTAGGATGGGCATTAACCTTTTTAGTTATCGCGTTAATTGCAGGTGTACTGGGTTTTGGTGGTGTCGCCGGCGCTGCAGCAGGTATTGCTAAGATTATCTTCTTTATTTTTATCGTGCTGCTGGTTATATCATTACTTGCGGGTGCCTTAAGGGGCCGCAAGCCAAAAATGTAGTGGTAATTTGGCCTGTAACATACAAACTGGCCACTGCAGCTTGTTGCAGTGGCTCTTTTCTAACCATTATCAGCTCTACCCGTTATCAGCGTTCCAGCTGATACTTCTCCAGCTTGTTGTACAATGTTTTTACACTGACACCAAGCTGTTGCGCGGTATCGGTTTTATTGCCGCCATTTCTGGCTAGTGTACGCAGTATTGCCGCTTTTTCTAACTCATCTAATCGCACCCCAGCCGGGATAGCGTCTGCGACAGAGTCATCGTTGGTATCTATATGAGGCTCATCCAGTAACAAATGTTCCGGTTCAATGATGTTGTCAGCCAGAATATAAGCCCGTTCTACCGCATGCTTTAATTCCCGGACGTTGCCAGGCCAACTATGATTGGCTATCAGGCTTTGTGCTTCTGCTGAAAACAGTTTATTTTGCTGTTCCTGAACATTGCGGTAAGCCAGAAAATGCTGAGCAAGCCCGAGGATATCTTCATCCCGATCCCGCAGTGGTGGCACGGCCACCGGAAACTGCGCCAGCCGGAAATACAAGTCTTCCCGCAACATATCCTCGGCAATAGCCTGCATTGGATCGCGGTTAGTCGCGGCGGCTATCCGGACATTTGCGGTAGCGGTTTTATCACTGCCAACCGGACGGTATTCGCCATTTTCCAGCACACGCAATAATTTTACCTGCTGCTCAACAGGCATTTCAGTAATTTCGTCCAGAAACAGGGTGCCGCCTTCAGCCTGGGCAAAAACGCCCTGATGATCTCTGTGGGCGCCGGTAAATGCGCCCTTAATATGGCCAAATAACTCACTGTCAATCAGCTCCGGGCTAAGCGCACCGCAGTTTATCGCCACAAAAGGTTTATCGGCCCGTAAACTGGCCAGGTGCAGGGTATTAGCAACCAGCTCTTTACCCGCACCACTTTCACCAACAATCAGTACGTTGGCTTCGGTAATCGCGACTTTACGGATGGTGCGGTACAGTTTCAGCATAGGTTTGGAAGACCCGACTAACATGCCAAACTGATCAAGTTCACTTGATGTCGCCTTCACCTGCTTACGTTCAGTGCTGAGTTGCAGATAAAAATCCTGCAGAGTGTCGATAACTGAACCAAAATCCAGTGGTGCCCGGAAATGGTAACCTGCACCCCGGCGCATTAACGTGTCCAGCAGTTCATTTGGCGTGCCACTGCTGATAAAAATAAAATCGATTTCTGTTAACACTTTGCTGACCAGCAGCCGCTGATAGTCATCATTGTCGCTATCATCAGACTCTATAACAGCAAGATCACAGTCTTGTTGCTGAAGTTGCTCAGACCAGACGGAACTATCACTGCTTTTAACAATTATAAATTGTCTGACTACCGGTGACTGCAGTAGTTTTTCAGCCAGTTCCTGATCACGCAGATGGATAAATAACCTGGGTTTGCTCATGGCTTCACTCCCTGTAGTGGTGAACTACTCTAGTCCAGCAATGTAAATTTAACAACTGCCATCAGTAAAATTTACTGGAATATCATTAAAAGTAAAATGCCATTTTAAATTACCTATAAAAATCATAAGTTTAAACTTGGTATATGAATTGAATATGAACTCATGGGAAGAGTAGTTACAGGAGGCGGAATTGTGCTGGCATACGACCCCCATAAAGTAAAACACAATACGGGCGACCAGACCATATTAAGCCTGGTGCTGGCGGTAAGTGAACAGGCCCGGTTGTTTTATCAACGAAAGGCGTCCTTCGTAGATGACAATAACATACGTCGCTATTTTGTTGAGCTGGAACTGTTACATCAGCAGGCTGAAACCTTTACTGCCTCTGACAATATCAAAGTTGCTACCGACCAGGATGTTAATGCCATTTGTCAGTGGTACCGCAGTTATGCAGCGGAGCCAGCAGATGAAAAACAACGCTGGTTAGCCGAATTGCCCCAGCAATTGCGTTGGCAGCTGGATACGTTTAAGCGGCTGAGCCGTGGCCTGAAGCAGACTGAAAATGCCAAAGCGCTGGCGAATCTGACGGCAGGGCTGCAAATAGTGACCGACCAACTTTGCCCGCTGCTGTTAAAAAGCGAATTATGAAATATTTACCGGTAGACAGGTTAAAAGTACAATCAAAAAATTAACACTAAATGAATGATAAAATTACATATTTTATTAAAACAACGACTTAGACATATTCAAAGTGTTGGCATCAAACTGGCAACAGTAAAGTTGTCTAACAACACAGGAGTGATTTTATGAAACGTACTACTTTAGCCGTAATGATGACTGTAGCTTTGGCAGGTACTTCAGTTGCCGCAAATGCAAACGATTGGCAAGATGGTGCTAAAGACGCCTGGATAGATGGCAAAGCCGAAACAACCTTATTGTTAAACGGTAACCTGAACTCCTTTAATATCAACACTGATGTTAAAAATGGTAAAGTGATCCTGACCGGTAAAGTAGACCGGGAAGTGGATAAAGCCCTTGCCGCCGAATTAGTTGAAAATCTGGATGGTGTAACCTCAGTCGACAACAGATTAACTGTTGTTAAAGCAAACGACATGCGCAATAAAAAAGACCATGACGAAGATGCCGGTGGGTTAACTGACGCAAAAGTGGCTACCGTGGTAAAAACCCGTTTGCTGTTTGAGTCAGAAACCAGTGGCACTGCCATTGATGTAGATGTTGAAAATGGCGTGGTAATGCTTAAGGGCGAGGTCGATTCTGATGCAGAAAAAGATTTAGCTGAGGCTATCGCCAAAAAAACCAATGATGTAAAGCGGGTTGATAATCAGCTGACAGTAGCGAAGAAAAACTACTAAGTAGATAACCGAGGTGCAAAGTGCACCCTGGTAATCCATCAATAAAAAACCGGCCCTTTCAGGGCCGTTTTTTTGTGTCGGTTTGGCAGTGAATTACCGCATGTAACAGATGGCATTATCCTGACACAACACGCCCTGGTTATGGCTGTGCTGACCATGGGTTGCTATGCGCAGGGTTATTAATAAAATGCGGGTCGGTCAGGCTGTGTAAAAATGCCAGCACGGCGGCCCGTTCGTTAGCAGTCAGCGCAAAACCATTTACAAACTGGCTTTTGCGGGGATGTTGCCTGCCGTCACCGGCCTCTTTACCGCTGCTGATCTGCCGGCCGCCAGCCGCATAAAAATCTATTACCTGCTCCAGGGTCGCCACGCTGCCATCATGCATATAAGGGGCGGTCAGCGCTATATTACGCAAAGTGGGAGCCCGGAAACGACCGTCGTCTGCCGGATCCATGGTGATTTCTGCCAGGCCCCGGTCTCGCTGCGGGTATCCGGCGGCTTTGCTTTCGCCTGTCTGAACAAAGTACAGGCCGGTATTGTGAAAGGGGCGTAAATCCAGCGGCTGCTTATTGTGACTGGTTGCCTGGGTAAAGTTAAAGCCGCCATGACAATGATGGCATTCCAGGCGTTCAGAAAAAAACAAGTTCATTCCGGCAATTTGCTGTGGGGTTAACGCAGCATCTTCGTTCTGGTAAGCGTAGCGATCAAAATCAGATTGAAAGGACAACAGGCTGCGAACGAAGCTGGCCAACGCCAGCACACTTTTTTGCAGGTCAGGCTCAGTGTTGCCAAAAGCCTGCTGAAATAATTGCGGATAAGGCTCCTGCTTTAAGCGTTGCAGTACCGTATTTTCCTGGCCACTAATACCCAGTTCTACCGGGTTGTCACTAAACATCGGGATAAGCAGCTGTTGTTCAATATCGGTCAGACCATCGTGCGCCCAGGTCAGGGTATTGTTATAGGCAATATTCACCAGGGCCAGCGCATTGCGCCGGTGTTGCTGCCCCGTGCTGCCAACCGACTGTGCTGTGGGCTCAGCAAAAGCGAATTGCTGCTGATGACAACTGGCACAGCTTTGGCTGCCGTTAGCTGACAGCCCGGTGTCATAAAACAGGTAACGTCCCAATTCTACTTTGGCTACTGTCATCGGGTTTTCCGGCGGTACCCTTGGCTCTGGCATGCCTTCCGGTAATTGCCATTGCCAGCTGGCTGCAGGCTCAGTGGTTTTACTGCAGCTGCCGAGCATAATAAGCCCTGACAATATGCCCATTAGCACTAATGCCCATCGGCCAGACATTTTGTTTATCAGCCTGTTGTTACTCATTGCTGCTAACCAGCTGCCACAGATTTGGCTGGGCTAAGTTAGTAAACAATTGCCGGCAAGCTGCTTGCAGGCTGTCTGACATACAACTGTTGTCGCTTGCCAGTTTAATTTGTTGCAACAGCAGGGCTAAATCCAGCTGCAGGCTCTGGCCTGGCTGATAATCCAGAGTGACGTTAAAGGTGTTAGGCGCTTTACAGGGTGCTGCAGGTGGGCGCAACACACTGGCCGACTGACAACCGGTAGAGCCCAGATGAAATGCGAAGCCCTGTTGCGGGCCCTGTAAATCGAGACGCAGGAATTTATAGCCCAGCTGCCAGCTCCAGAACATGTCGCTGTGATTTAACGGCGAGGGGGCAGTTAGTGGATTTTGATGGTTTAACTCGAACGGCAAGCCGAGGGTAAAGCTCAGCTCGCCAGCAGCTAACGGTTCAGCAAACTGCAATTGCCAGTTGCTGTTGTCCTGACAGTCGGTTCCAAGCAGCGCCAGCCGTGATTGTTGCCAGGGGGTATCGGCAAGCATAAGTGGTTGCTGGTTAAGACTGAAATCGCTCAAATACATGCGCAGGCTTTGCAGCTGCCATTGCTGGTCTGCCACGGTAATAAATGTCTGACAACTGACAGCCTGCTGCTGCCAGTTCAGCTCCAGGGCAAGCTGGCGTTGCTGCGTAGTGTCAGTAACCGGCTGACAACTGCTTACTAAACCGAAAACTGCAAGCAGAGCTGATTTGCCGATAATGGCGGGAACGTTGTTCATAATTGAGTTGTAATTAGTAAAGCTGCGGTAAACAATACGCTAAACTTAGCTGAAAATCGAACAGGCTATCGCCTGAAAGTGGCTACTATAATTAACGGGCGAAACATAAAACAGGCAGCAACGATGAATTTGTGTAAAAGTTGGCAAGCATTAATAGTGGCCGGACTGACGGTTACTGCCCTTATTTATGGCTGCGTGTTCAGCCCGGAGGTGCAGGCGCATGCGGAACATGATAAAGCACGTTTTGTCGCTGAAACCGGCCGCGACAGCGGACGTTGCGCAGATGTATTGCGGCCCTGCCGGACCATAGGCTATGCCTTAGCCCAGGCAGGTAAAGGTGATAAGGTGCTGGTTGCCTCAGGCCAGTATCAACTTGGCAGTGCCGATGAAGCGGTATTGCTACTCAGTGAAATTGTACCGGTGCTGGGGGGATTTAACCGGTTCGATCATTTCTTACAACAGGCTCCCCAGCTGAATAAAACGGTGTTAACCGGCGTGCCGGCCGAATTTGTTAACCCGCTGCACCAGCGCGGGTTTCAGATTATTAATGATGGCCCGGGACGCTTTGGAATTGAAGTGCGTCAGCAACTGGCCGCCCACAGTGCACTGCAGCAAAGCCAGCAGGGCGCAGATTGTGTTGCCGGAAAAGCCGGAGTGTACAGCTGTGAAAAAATTGATTTAGTGGCCCATCTGGCGCTGGCCGATTTTAGCTCCGCGCCAGGCTCAGCAAGCGATATCTGGGGCCATACTGATCTGAACACTGGCATTGAATATGCGTTAATGGGGCTGAATAATGGCACTGCGGTGATAAGCCTGGCCGACCCGGCTAGTCCGGTGGAGGTAGGTACTATTGCGGGCAGTAATACCACCTGGCGCGATATCAAAGTATTACAGTTTTTTGATGATAGCCTTGGCCTTTGGCAGGCATATGGCTACGTGTCGTCGGAAGCTAATAATAATATTCAGATTATCGATTTAAATCATTTACCTTTCAGTGTGCGACTGGCTGCGGCCGATAACGCGGCCAGTTCGGCCCATAATTTATACATCAGCAATGTTGATTACACCAGCAACACCGCACTTACCGGCCAGCAACCAGCATTGCATATTGCCGGTCAGCCACAGCAGGGCGGTGCTGTATCCAGTTATAGCCTGGCTAATCCGTTGCAGTTAAATGCCAACTGGCTGCAAACCGGTGCCAGCCGCAGTAACTACAGCCATGATGTTGCCTCTATGCTGGTTACTGATCAGCGTGCTGCAAATCAGTGCGACCGGCCAGCATGCCAGGTGTTGTTTGACTTTAATGAGCAGAATATCAAGCTATGGGACATCACTGGTGCCAGCAATCTGGCGCTGGCCGACTTTAGCTATAGTCTGGCCAGCTATGTCCATTCCGGCTGGTGGACTGAAGATCAGCAATATTTACTGGTGCACGACGAGCTGGATGAAACCAGTCATGGTTTAAATTCTACGGTACGGGTATTTAATTTAACCGATTTAACGGCGCCGGTACTGGCAGCCACCTATACCGGGCCTACCAAAGCCATTGATCATAACGGCTTTGTTCGCGGCAATCGCTACTATATGTCGAACTACCAGCGTGGTTTAACCATTCTCGACATTACCGATCCGACCGCGCCAACACAAGCGGGGTATTTTGATACCTTTCCGGCCTCTGACAGCGCGGCATTTAACGGTTTATGGGGTGTATATCCGTACTTACCGTCGGGCCTTATTCTGGGCAGTGATATCAACAGTGGTTTTTATCTGTTTCGGGACAATACTGTTAGCTCACAGGCAGGAGCGGTGTCATTCAGCGAGCCCGAACTGCGGGTAAACCCCGGCGACGTGGCACAGATATCGGTGCAGCGAACGGGCGGTACTGCGGCTATTAACGTGGCATATGAGATCCTGGCTACCCGGGCTGAACCGGAGCTGGATTATCAGGTCAGTAACGGCAGGTTAAACTGGGCTGCTAACGATACCAGTGATAAAACCCTTAGTATCGCTACGCTGGACCGGGGCCTGAACGCAGAGCGTGAGTTATTTGTGCGGCTGTTTGACCCGGCAAACGGGGCCAGCCTGAGCAGTCCGTCTTATCTGCGATTGCGTTTTGGCGAAGACCCACCGCGCGCTGGCGTGGTAAGCCTGGTTGAGGCTGGATTATCGGTAGTGGAAGCAGATACCACTGTTGCCGTGGTGGTGCGCCGCTTAGGTGGCAGTGATGGTGCTATCAGCGTGACTTACCAGCTGGAAAATGGCACGGCTAGCATCAGCGAGGATATTGTCGCAGCCAGTGGCGAGCTTAACTGGGACGATGGCGATAGCAGCGAGCGGCAGATTGCGTTGCAAATTATTGATGATGAACTGTTGGAACAAGATGAAACTGCAGTGCTCAGACTGACAGGCGTTGCCGGCAGTGAAACCGGCGAAATAGCCGAATTTACCCTGACAATTCTGGACAATGATTCGAACACCGCTCCTGCGGTCAGCATTGGCGAGAACCGTGAGCTTAATGCCGGTCAGAGTGTCAGCTTAACGGCAGTAGCAACTGATGCAGAAGGCGATGCGATCAGTTATCAGTGGCAGCAGCAAAGTGGCCCCGCTGTGACGTTACAAAACGCGGCCAGCAGCAGCGTAAACTTTATTGCGCCAGCCAGTAACAGCCAGTTGGTGCTGAGTGTTACTGCTACTGATGCCAGAGGCGCAGCAGCAACCGCCAGTATTACCTTGACGGTCGTGGCCAGCCCGCCACCGCTACCGCCGCCACCAGCAGCGACCGGTTCTTCCGGTGGCAGTACGTCACTTAGTATATTGCTGCTGGGGCTATGGCTGTTACGGCGCAAAATGGGGACTGGTGTTGAAATAACTAGTGGTGCACCAACTAGTATTGTAGCTTAAACAACAGCTCGGCCAGATTGGGTTGCCATAAGTCAGCTTTGGCAACCCGGTTGTTGTGCAGTAACACTCCCTCAGCCAGCAATAACTGTCGTTGCTCCAGTGCAGTGGCAGAACCCGGGGGAAATGCCAGGCTGCGATCGCTTCGCAGTACCCGGTACCATGGCACGGCCAGTTCTGGCGGCGCATAACCAAGGGCTTTACCTACTAACCGGGCTCTGCCGGGCAGGCCGGCCAAATCGGCAATCTGGCCATAGCTGGCTACTTTACCGCTGGGGATCTGCAATACTGTTTGCCAGATCCGTTGATACTTATCTGCCGCCACCGTTGTCCTCTCACTGAAACCTCTTTGTATCTGCCGTTAAATTAACACTGCAACGCCATTGCGGCCAACATTGTGCTGTTTGGCGCGGTATAAAAGCATAAATTTAAATTTTTTTGTTGCACTGTGTATATCTGTATATATACTGTGCATATCAAATATACACGGTTGGTGTGCATGCGGGATCTTCTATGACTGATGGCTTGTTTCTGTCGGCAACAGACAAAAAGCCAATGTATGAACAAATTGTCGAGCAAATCACCAGCAAAGTGCTGCTGGGCGATTGGCCAGCCAATATGCCATTACCGTCTATTCGTGAACTGGCGGCACAAACTCAGGTGAGTGTGATCACCGTCAAACGGGCCTATGCCGAGCTGGAGCTCGCTGGTGTAATTGTGACTCAGCCTGGCCGCGGCTCTTTCGTGGCAGCACATCCGGATTTACAGCAGCAGCTTAAGCAGCAGCAGCTGAGCCAACAGTTAGAGCAGCTGGTCGATTTAGCCCGGCAGCTGCAACTGACAGATCAACAACTGTTGGAACAGTTGCAACAGAAACTGAAATCGCAGCGTTAACCGGCGGCGACAACGAGGACAAACGCAATGCAGCAATATGCTTTTGACATGCGCAACATCAGTATCCGCTACCCGCATTTTGCTATGGAAAATCTTAATCTGTCTTTAGCAAAGGGCCAGGTGCTGGGGCTGGTAGGTGTTAACGGCGCCGGAAAATCCACCACCATCCGTATTTTAATGGGACTGGTAAAGGCAGATACCGGCCAGGTAGACGTACTGGGATATAAACTGCCGGCACAGCAGGTACAGGCTAAATACGATATTGGCTTTGCCTCAGATGATATGCGTTTGTATAAAAACCAGACGTTACAGTGGCATATGGATTTTATTCACAGTATTTTTCCGAATTTTGATCACACCTATGCCAGGGATTTATTGCAGCGTTTTGAACTGATTGCTGATCAGAAAATAACCGGCTTATCGCATGGTCAACGTGTTAAAGCCTGTTTGTTGCTGGTACTGGCCAGACGGCCGAAATTGCTGGTGCTGGATGAGCCTACTACCGGCCTGGATCCGGTCGCCCGGGACGAAGTGATCACTGAGCTGGCCGATATACTGCGTGATGATGAACGTAGTGTGTTGTTCTCATCGCACAACACCCATGACATTGAAAAGCTTTCGGACCAAATTGCCTTTTTAGACCGGGGTAAGTTATTGGCACTGCAGGATAAAGAAAGCTTTGTGCAAAGCTGGGCGCGCTTTCGTTGTCAGCTGCTTCCTCAGGCGCAGGACAGTGTGCCGGGAGCCGTTAGTATCCGCCGCAGCGGCCAGTTGGCCGAGGTTATCACCGATCAATCCAGCAGCGATTTTGCTGTTGCGCTGCAACAAGCCGGTTTTAAAGTGATTGAGCAACATCGGATGTCGCTTGAGGAAATTTTTGTCGCCAATGTCAAACGTAACCGATAGGAGCTGGCAAAATGCTAAATGCGCTGAATAATAACCTGATGATTAAACGTTTGATCGTAAAAGACTGGCAACTGATGAAAAAGTCGCTAGCCGCTTATATGGCCGCTGGCGTGTTGGTTGTTGGCATGATGGGCATGGCCACACCGCTGATGTTTAACAGTGGCGCCATTTTAATGATCACGCTGATGATTGTGATTGGTGCCCGCTCGGCCATTGAGCTGGTGGTTAACGAAAAGAAAGACCAGACCTTAACGTTTATGATGAGTTTACCGGTTACCGCAGAGGATTATGCGCTGGCCAAACTTGGCGCGAATCTGGCGTTGTATCTGGTGCCGTGGCTGCTCTTGGTATTGGGCATGCTGCTGGTGATTGTCAGTACTCCAGTCACTAACGGCGTTATCCCGCTGGTAGTGTTGGTAAGCCTGTTTATTCTGCTGTCGTACTGCTGTTATCTTGCCACCGCACTGCTGACTTATTCTGAAGGTTATACCATAACTGTGATGATCCTTACCAACCTGCTACTTAATGGCTTTATATTCTGGATTATCAGGATGCCGGCAGTGCATCAAACGCTGGAAGCGTCAACGGCCAGCTGGAATAGCACAACGCTAGGTCTGCTGGCGGCAGGTACGGTTTTAGTGATCAGTGTGTTACTGCTGACTGCCTACTTACAAAAGCGGAAAACCAGCTTTTTATAACCCCGGCTTTTTAATAAAAGCAGCCTGGCAACTGTTGCCAGAAGGAGCCAGCGCTATGTCGGATGGTACGGGATCCACACGCCTCTTTTACCTGGATAATCTGCGTGCTCTGGCAATGCTGGCTGGCGTATTTTTTCACGCGGCCCTGGCATACAGCCCTATGGCGCAGCCGTTCTGGCCCAGTGCCGATGTGCTTAACCATCCGCTGTTTGATGTATTTGCCTGGGCCAGCCATCTGTTTCGGATGCCGGTGTTTTTTCTGCTGGCAGGTTTTTTTGCTGCCATGTTGCTGGATAAATATGGTGATGGCGCTTTCTGGCAAAACCGACTGCGCCGCGTCGGTTTGCCCTTGCTGTTGTTTTTACCGCTGCTTACGCTGGCTGTTGGCGCGGTAATACAGTTTGGCCTGGCGCATGTGCAGCAACAGCCGCCATTTCTGACTTTTATCCAGTCGGTGATGTCTATGGCCGGGCCACCGGCAATGCCGCTGAGTACCATGCATTTGTGGTTTTTATACCATTTACTGTTTTTGTATCTGCTGACCTGGTGTGGTCGTATTCTGCTCAATCGCCAGCTGGTGCAATGGCTTAGCGAACGCAGGCCTTATCAGCTAGTGCTGCTGTTAATCCTTACCTGTTTGCCAGCGTTGTATAGTGTGTCGGTGCCATTTCCGGCACCGGAATGGATTTTTCCGGCCTTGTGGGCATTGTGGTTTTATGGCGTTTTTTTCAGCCTGGGTTATGCCTGTTTCATGCTACCGACGTTGCTGGCCCGCTTTGATCCGCAGCGGCATTTTTATTTGCTGCTGGGCGCTGTCAGCTATGCGTTTTACTATGCCTTATTGCCTGAAACGTTGGTAGCCCAGAGCCAGCCGCAAGGCTTGCTGAAGCTGGCTGTTACCCTGTTTGAAAGCAGCAGTGCGGTGTTATGGACGCTGTGCGCCGTGTTATATGCCAGACGCTGGCTGGATTGGGACAGCGCCGGGCTGGCGTATCTGTCAAAGGTCAGTTTCTGGGTGTATATCGTGCATTTGCCCCTGCTGTTTTTTATCCAGTTTCTATTGATTGATTTGCCGCTGGCGGTGTGGGTTAAATTTCTGCTCAGCAGTGGCGCTACTCTTGCTATCAGCCTGCTCGGGTTCCATATTCTTGTTGCACCAACATGGCTGGCATCAGTGCTGGCAGGTCCCCGCAGACGCCAGATAAAGTTGGCTGATAAGCCCCCGAAGAATTACCCCTAGTCGCTGCGTATCTGTTGCACAGAGTCAAATTGCGCTGCGAGCCACAACGGTTTTACCTATCGGCGCCAGGCTTAGCATCGCCAGTTTTAAATGCTGAATGCCAAACGGAATACCGATAATACTGATAAAACAGACAATAGCATGGCCTAGATGCCCAAGCGCCAGCCAGAAGCCGAACAGTAAAAACCAGATAATATTGCCAAGGGTACCTAAAGTGCCGGTACCAATATCATCGTAGCGGTTAATATAGCGCCGGTTTACCGCATCCTGGCCAAAGGGCCAGAAGGCCATTTCGCCAATCACAAAACAACTGCGGCCAAACGGAATCCCAATAATACTGATAAAACACAGTAGACCCACCAGCCACCATAGCAACCCCATGACAAAGCCACCCAGCACAAACCACAAAATATTAAATATTATTCTGAACACACTCATTTTCTGATCCTATTTTATAAATATGCTTTTATCAGGCAGAAATCGCGCCAACATTATTATTCAATATAAACAGTTATTTATATCTACCTGGTTAGTAGCGAAAGTATCAGGACGCTACTTTTTAGCAAAACTCACCATCTGGCACTTGCTTTTATACTGTGTGGCGCCTAGTATTGTTACTGTGTGATGCACAGTATGTGGTGCACAGTATGTGGTGCACAGTATAAATTACAGCTTACAAAGGAATGGCTTATGACCACGGCTCAATTAGACAAAATGCGGCTGGAGCTGCGCCGCGGCGTGCTGGTGCTCGCGGTGCTGGCAGCCCTGCGCGAGCGTCATTATGGCTACTCGCTGCGCCGGCACTTGCAGGACGCCGGCATTGATATTGACGAAGGCACCTTGTACCCGCTGGTAAGACGGCTGGCAGAGCAGGGGCTACTTGACAGTGAATGGCAGCAGGGCGAAGGACGGGAACGGCGTTATTACCAGATATCTGAGCTGGGCGCTGAACTGCTAACGCAGCTTACCGGCGAATGGACCACATTAAATAACGCGCTGGGGCCGCTGTTGCAGCCACAGAAAACCGCGTCAGCGAAGCAAACAGAGGAGCAAGGCTAATGGAATTAGTTAAACGCTATATTGCCGCAGTACAACGCGATTTACCGGAGCAGAAACGGCAGGAAATTGGCCGTGAGCTACAGGCAAATATTATGGATCAGCTTGATGCGCTGGCCGAAGAGCAGGGTGCGGCACTTTCTGAGCAGCAAATTGCCAGTGTGCTGAAAAATATGGGCCCGCCGCAACAGGTTGCCCGTCAGTTCTGCCCGAACCAGCCACTTATCCCGGCACACCTGATGCCGCTGTATAAATATACGATGTATATGGTGCTGGGGGTATTGTTTGTGCTGCAGATAGTATTTATGACCAGCCACTGGTTAACCGGCAGCGAGCTTGGGCCGATCTCTTTTGTGCTGGGCATCGCCTCAGGCTTTATTGAAGATGCGATATTTGGTTTTACTGCTATTACCCTGGGGTTTGCTCTGATGCCGGCGAACACCCGGTCAGGCCAGTGTAAAAGTGCTGACCAGTGGCAACCAGCAGATCTACCACCTGTCGGCGCGGGCTGGCAGCATATCAGCCTAAGTGATGTTTTTACTGATTTAGCCACTTATACCTTTTTGTTGCTGATAATCTGGTTTCCACTGTGGCAGCAATGGTTTGCCTCGGGCGAGCCGGTCAGTTCAGTATTCACTCAGCAGTCATTGCAGTTACTGATGTGGTTCAGCCCTTTTATTGTGCTGGGCGTGTTGAGCAGTTTATGGCAGTTGCAGCTCCGGCTCTGGAGTCGCCCAATGCTATCGCTTAACCTGATTGTAAATCTTGCTTTTGTGATTATCCTGGTGTTACTGGCAACTCTGGGGCCGGTATTGCAGCTTGATACTGCTAACTGGAGCGGATACTTCAGTCCGGAAGCCTTGCAGCAAGCAGTAAAACGCGGCTTACTGATCGCCAGCCTGATCCCTGGCTACGAGGTTGTTCGCGATATACTACGGCTGCGCAAACTGAATAAGTAACCGCGCAAGTCAGTAAAAAAGCCCTGTCTGGAAAGTACCAGGCAGGGCTTTTTATCAGTTGGCTTTTCGTTAGTTGGCTTAGTGGTTGTTAATACTGGCGCTGTTTACGATTATCCCGCACCAGCCACCAGACCAGCCAGACAAATAACAATAACGGTGCCAGGGTTACGACTGCAGTAATACCAATGGCAAATACTGCGGCGACCACTCCAAGCAGAATACCAAATACTGAACCGATAATCGCCAGAATGGTTGGCAGACAGTAAATACCCAGTACTACAGCAATAATAATAACAATAGTTTTGTTCATCAGCTTTTTTCCTTTTTGACGTTATAGCAAAAAGTATCAAGAGCTATGCCATGTTTTTATTTTCATATTAAACAATAGCTTAGAGTTTAACTGTGTTGAGGTGTTCTGGCGATTTAAAGCTGTGATAGTGGTTTTAACTAAATAATGGTGAAACTTGTATGGCGTTAAAGCAAAAAAAAAGCTGCCAGTAATACAGGCAGCTTTTAATAACAACGAAGGTCTGATTACAGTTTATTGATTTGATCTTTCAGCTGATACGACTTGTCCGTAACGATACTTTCCAGGGTACTTACCCGCTCTTTCAGCCGCTGTAATTCAGATTGCAGGGCGTCCAGTTCGCCTTTACCGGCATTGCCCTTAGTTTTCATATAAATTTCGTAGCCTGCGTAAACAAAGCCACCGACAATGGCGAGAGCGGCTATTTCAAATGGTCCCATGAGATTCTCCCTTTTTTAATTAGTGTCTGATCAACAGCAAGGCTGATGCCATTGTTTTAATTGTTAGTTTAATCAATGCTTTGCATTTTTACTGTTGCTATGACTTTAGCATAAATATCGAAAGATTAGTCAATATCACCAGATAGTAGTGGTAAACTTGGTCAAGGTGTTTAAAAAATTGTAAGAGTTTATGACCGATCAACAGTGGATGGCCAGGGCGCTGCAATTAGCGGTGAAAGCAGAAGAGACTGGCGAAGTACCGGTTGGCGCAGTAATTGTAAAAGCGGGCAAGCTGATTGCTGAGGGCTATAACCAGATGATTAGCTTAAACGACCCTTCTGCTCATGCTGAAATGCAGGCAGTAAGACAGGCTGGTCAGCATTTACAGAATTACCGGCTAACGGATTGCACCCTGTATGTAACGCTGGAACCCTGCAGTATGTGTGCTGGCATGCTGGTGCACAGCAGGCTGGCCCGGCTGGTATTTGGTGCCAGCGACTATAAAACAGGGGCTGCCGGCTCGGTGATGAATCTGGTTCAGCATCCGCAGTTAAACCATCAGCTTGAAGTAACCGGTGGGGTAATGGCAGCACAATGTGCTGCCAGTTTGTCAGCTTTTTTTAAGCGGCGGCGGCAGGAAAAAAAGGCCGCAAAACAGCCTGCTGTTAAGGCTGCTTCTGGCAACGCTACTGGGGGTTCGGGTGTTCCTGAAGCCCCGGATGATCCTGCATAATCGTCTGATAGTTACGCCGTCTGCGGTGTAATTTCAATAAATCAGTATTCCGTTTTACCCGGCGCCGGCTGGAGCTTATGGCAAAGGCACTGAGTTTACGGCGTTTTAATGCCGGTTTTTTTCGTTTGAGCATAATTTACCTGAATCTTTTCTGACATTGCCAATGCAACGTTGCTATGCGCTTACTATAGAGCCAGGCCGGCCTGACAACAAGGGGCCTGCAGGCGAAACCGCAGAAATTAGTGCTCAATATCATCTGGCGATTGCAGCTCTGAGGAAGGGACGGTTGTTTCCGGTAGCAATTGTTCTGTCAGTCGCAACCGTTGTTGTTCCAGCCGCTGCTCGGCCTGTTGCTTTTCATCGGTCCATACTAGGGTATCGTAATAGCGGCGGATGTTTTCAACATAGGTTACCGCTTCATCGCCTCTGGCATAGCCATAACGGGTATGCTGATACACCGCTTTTTGCCGCAGCAATGGCAGACGCTGTTTTACCTCCAGCCATTTGTCCGGATCGGCACCTTGCTGCTGAGTCAGGATCCGGGCATCTTCGACATGGCCCCAACCGACATTATAGGATGCCAGCGCAAACCACAGCCGGTCAGGCATTGCTATGCGCTCCGGGATCCGGCTGACTAAGCGATGTAAATAACGGCTGCCGCCCCTGATACTTTGTTCAGGGTCGAGCCGGCTGCTTACCCCCATTTGCTGGGCAGTGGGTAACGTCAGCATCATCAAACCCCGCACGCCGGTCGGGCTGCGGGCTTTCGGGTCCCAGTGTGATTCCTGATACGATAATGCCGCCAGCAATCGCCAGTCCAGCTCGCCGGCATATTGAACAAACAGCTGCCGGTACGCGGGCAGAGTCTGACTGATGGCATCGATATATTGCAGGGTATCGACATAGTCAAACTGACTGACATGACCAAAATAGCGATCTTCCAGGGTGATTAACTCACCGGTCTGATAAATATTGCCAAAAAACTCGATCAGCACACTTAACAGCGAATCGTCGTTATTATTCGCCAGCAACCAGGCCACAGGCTGATTGTCGCTGACGGTAAAGCCAATGCTTAAATTAGGATAAAACCGGCGGTTAATCGCCAGCTGATTTGAGTCGGTCAGGGTGTAGGGGATTTTACCGTCGACCACCAGTTGTAAAACATCGTCGGCATCAAGATCTTTTTGCTCAAGCCAGCTAAGGTTAGGATAATCCTGACTTAACCTGTCGAGGGTCTGGGCATGGCTGCTATCCTGGATCACCACTATCGGCTGGGTAATATCATCGAGTGAGCGCGGCCAGTCATCACCCTGGCGAAATACCAGTAATTCACTGATCCAGCGATAAGCCGGTGCCGCCCGGTAACGACTAAGCCTTTGTGGCGTCAACGTTAAGCCACCGGCAATAAAATCGACCTGACCGGTATCGAGTTTTTGCAGCAATTCATCCAGGTGGTAGCTTGGAAATAATTCCAGCTCGACATCTAAGCGGTGGGCCAGTGTGTGTGCCAGCTCATATTCAAAGCCAGCAGGGCCATCTACCCCGATAAAATAGCTGGTTGGGCCATGCAGCAAGCCAACCCGCAGGCTGTTTCGCTGATAAATAGTATCAAGCTGCGAATTTTGCTCTGCTACCGGCGCACAAGCGCTAAGCAGGCAAACGGCCAGCCATAAAAGCACTCTGAGTTGCATGCAAAACCTGAAATTTACTACCCTGACCACAGTTATATCAAACTTAAGCGAAGCAGTCAGTTTTTTCACATACCACTTAGCGCCAATTTTCTTTATAATAGCGCGCTTAAATCAGCTTCCATCGACGCTCAACCAACGGAAACCTAGCCTATGTTGATCCTGCGTGGTGCACCTGCACTGTCCGAATTCCGAATTGCCAAGTTACTTGACCAATGTGCTGAGCGCACCTTGCCGGTAATCACCATTTACGCCGAGTATATCCATTTTGCTGATAACAGCGCTGCGCTGAGCAGTGATGAGCAAAGCACCCTGGATAAACTGCTGACCTATGGCCCGGCGATTGCCAGCCATGAGCCTGTTGGCCAGCTGTTACTGGTGACCCCGCGCCCTGGTACTATTTCGCCGTGGTCGTCCAAAGCCAGCGATATTGCCCATAACTGCGGCCTGACCAAAATTAAGCGTTTAGAGCGGGGTATTGCTTATTATATTGAAAGCAGCCGGGCTTTAAGCGCCAGCGAAGTGGCTGCGGTCAGTGGTTTATTGCATGACCGGATGATGGAAGTGGTTTTTACTGAGTTAAATCAGGCCGAGGCATTATTCCAGCATGCTGCGCCAGCTGAATTAAGCTCAGTTGATATTATCAACGGCGGCCGTCAGGCGCTCTCCAACGCCAATATGTCGATGGGTCTGGCACTGGCCGATGATGAAATTGACTATCTGGTCGAAAATTTCCAGCAGCTGGGCCGTAACCCGAACGATATCGAACTCTATATGTTTGCCCAGGCCAACTCTGAGCATTGCCGGCATAAGATTTTTAATGCCGACTGGACTATCGATGGCGTAGTGCAGCCCAAATCGCTGTTCAAAATGATTAAAAACACTTACGAGCAGACGCCGGATTATGTGTTATCTGCTTATAAAGATAACGCCGCGGTAATGACAGGCTCGGCAGCCGGCCGCTTTTTCCCGGTGCCGGGCACTGGCGAATATAACTACCACCATGAAGATATTCATATTCTGATGAAGGTGGAAACCCATAACCACCCGACGGCGATTTCACCTTATCCTGGTGCCGCTACTGGCTCTGGTGGTGAAATTCGCGATGAAGGCGCAACCGGTATCGGTTCCAAACCCAAAGCCGGCCTGGTTGGTTTTTCGGTATCTAATTTGCGTATTCCTGGCTTTGAACAACCGTGGGAAAGCGACTTTGGCAAACCGGAGCGGATTGTCAGCGCGCTGGATATTATGCTGGAAGGCCCGTTGGGTGGCGCAGCATTTAACAATGAATTTGGCCGACCAGCCATTAACGGCTATTTCCGGACCTATGAAGAAAAAGTCAGCAGCCATAATGGCGAGGAAATCCGCGGCTACCATAAACCCATTATGATTGCCGGTGGCCTGGGTAATATCCGCGCCGATCACGTACAAAAAGGCGAGTTACCGCCCGGTGCCAAACTGGTGGTATTAGGTGGCCCGGCTATGAATATTGGTCTGGGTGGTGGTGCCGCTTCGTCGATGGCATCGGGCCAGTCAGCCGAAGATCTTGATTTTGCCTCAGTACAGCGGGAAAACCCGGAAATTGAACGGCGTTGCCAGGAAGTGATTGACCGCTGCTGGCAGCTGGGTAGTGATAACCCGATTTGCTTTATTCACGATGTCGGCGCCGGTGGTTTATCCAATGCCTTCCCTGAGCTGGTGAACGATGGCGGCGTCGGCGGTAAGTTTGAGCTGCGCAATGTGCCAAACGATGAACCGGGCATGTCACCGCTGCAAATCTGGTGTAATGAGTCGCAGGAACGCTATGTAATGGCCATTCCGCCGGAAAAAATGGCGGTATTTGAGCAGATTTGTCAGCGCGAGCGCGCGCCTTATGCGGTGGTAGGTGAAGCGACCAGTGAGCAACACCTGACCTTAACCGACAAGCATTTTGGTAATACCCCGATTGATTTACCCCTGAGCGTCTTACTGGGTAAGGCGCCGAAAATGCACCGTGATGTGCAAAGTACCAACGCCGTTGGTACGCCGCTGAACCGTGACGGTATTACCGTTGCCGATGCCGCTGAGCGCTTGTTACGCCTGCCGGCAATAGCCGAGAAAACCTTTCTGGTAACCATTGGCGATCGCACCGTTACCGGTCTGGTGGCACGCGATCAAATGGTGGGCCCGTGGCAGGTACCGGTAGCCAACTGTGGTATTACTGCCGCCAGCTACGATACCTATCATGGTGAAGCGATGGCGATGGGCGAGCGCACACCGGTGGCGCTGCTGGACTTTGCTGCATCAGCCAGGCTGGCGGTAGCCGAAGCGATTACCAATATCGCCTGTAGTGATATTGGTGACTTGAAACGGATTAAATTATCAGCCAACTGGATGTCTGCTGCCGGTCACCCGGGTGAAGATGCCGGTTTATATGCTGCAGTTAAAGCAATTGGCGAAGAGTTATGCCCGGCGCTTGAAGTTACCATCCCGGTCGGTAAAGACTCGATGTCGATGAAAACCAAATGGCAGCAAAATGGCAGCGAGCAGGCGGTTACCTCGCCAATGTCACTGGTGATCACTGCCTTTGGCCGGGTAGAAGATATCCGCAAAACGGTCACCCCGCAGCTTCGCACTGACAAAGGCGCCAGCAGCCTGCTGCTGATTGATTTAGGTCAGGGCGCTAACCGGCTGGGCGCGTCCTGTTTAACCCAGGTATATAAGCAGCTGGGTGATACCCCTGCTGATTTAGACAGCCCCGATTTATTACTTAATTTTTTTGCTGCGGTGCAGCAACTGCTGCGTGAGCAGAAACTGCTGGCCTACCATGACCGGTCTGATGGTGGCCTATTTGTTACCCTGGCCGAGATGGCCTTTGCCGGTAAAGCAGGCTTCAGCGCCGATATCGCCACCCTCGGTGACGACGATTTAGCGGTGCTGTTCAACGAGGAGCCGGGCGCGGTTATTCAGGTAGCGGACAGTGAGCTGGCCTATGTCCGGCAGGTACTGGCTGAGCATAATCTGGCTGACTGCAGTCATACTCTGGGCCCGGTAAGCGCCAGTGATAAGCTGACGTTCAGCCGCGCTGATAAAGAGGTATTCAGTGACAGCCGCACCCGCTTACGCTGTATCTGGGCCGAAACCACTTATCAGATGCAGGCACTGCGTGATAACCCGGCCGGAGCCCTGCAGGAGTTCACCAGTAAAGCCGATGACACCGATCCTGGCCTGAATGTAAAACTCAGCTTTGATCAGAATGACGATATTGCAGCGCCTTATATTGTTAAAGGCGTCGCGCCCAAAGTGGCTATTTTACGCGAGCAGGGGGTTAACTCTCATCTGGAGATGGCCGCAGCCTTTAACCGCGCCGGTTTCAGTGCAGTAGATGTGCATATGAGCGACATTCTTGCCGGCCGGGTAAAACTCAGCGACTTTAACGGTTTAGCGGCCTGTGGCGGCTTCTCTTATGGTGACGTACTGGGTGCCGGTGAAGGCTGGGCAAAGTCAGTGTTGTTTAATGACATTGCCCGGGCGCAGTTTGCTGCATTTTTTGAGCGGCCAACGACCTTCTCGCTGGGGGTCTGCAATGGTTGTCAGATGATGTCGAATTTGAAAACCCTGATCCCGGGGGCTGAATTGTGGCCGCATTTTGTCCGCAATAAGTCAGAGCGGTTTGAAGCGCGTTTCAGCCTGGTCGAAATTCAGCAAAGTCCGTCGCTGTTCTTCAGCGGCATGGCCGGCTCGCGGATGCCAATTGCGGTTTCTCATGGTGAGGGCCATGCCGAATTTGCCAGCAATGAAGCCCTGGCGAAAGCTAACCACAGTGGCACCGTGGCCATGCGCTTTGTTGATAACTTCGCTAAGGTTACTGAGCAGTATCCGGCTAACCCCAATGGCTCGCCGGCAGGTATTACTGCGCTAACCACCACCGATGGCCGGGTCAGTATTATGATGCCGCACCCGGAGCGGGTGTTCCGCACCGTTGCCAACTCCTGGCATCCGGATGACTGGCAGGAAGACAGCCCGTGGATGCGGATGTTCCGTAACGCCCGGGTCTGGCTGGGGTAAAAGCTCTTTTACATCAACGAAAAACCCTGCATTTGCAGGGTTTTTTAATCACTTAAATCTGACTTTTAATAACCAAGTTAGATGGATTATAAGCTCCAGCGCAGGCCAATCATTGTCACATAAGGGTCAATATTAATATTAACGCTTTGCACGGTAGTGCCGTTTACCTGCACCCGGCCAGTGGTGTCGATATCCATTTTGCTGACCATCATGTGCACACCCAGGGTGTCGCTGAGTTTAATATTCACCCCGGCTTGAAAGGCTAAGCCCAAAGAGTTTTTGGCTTTTAATGTTACGCTGTCGGTCGCACTGGTCACGCCGAGCGCCTGCAGGGTGTCTGATAACTGAGTATCAATCTGCTCATCAAAGAAAATCGTATAGTTCAGGCCGACCCCGACAAAGGGGTCGAACGTCTGATGCTCTGGCATAAAGTGATACTGTGCCAGTAACGTTGGTGGCAGATGTTTGGTTTTACCTACTTTCAGACCGTCGATGGCGGAACCTTTCACCTTGATGTCATGACTGAACGGTGTGGCAGCAATTAACTGGACGGCCCAGTGTGGTTTAACCCGGTAATCAAATGTCAGGCCAAGCTGGGTATTGCTGTCTACTGCCAGCGCTGTTGAGCCATTTGGCAGGCCGGCGACTTGTTCAATTACATTTAAGCTTGAACTGCTGTCATCCGGCGCAACATTAATGGCGCCGATATTGACAGCAAAATCAGCAAAGGCCGGGGCGGCGGCTAGTACAGAGATCAGGGGAATAGCGATTAAAACGGTTTTCATATTATGCTCCACAGTTTAGTTCTGTGGTTATTGTGCGCCCTGGCTAAAACAGAATATTGGCCTGGATCAATAAAAAAATCAGCAGGCTCTCCTGGCAGTGGTTTACTTTGTTCTGCATCAATAAAACGGTAGCTAAGCGCCTGGTTCTGCTTACATCAAGCCTTTTAAAAAAGCCACTACACTGCGGCCCAGCGCACTGAGGGCATAACCGCCCTCTAACATAGCGACAATCCGGCCCTGGCAATGTTTGCTGGCCAGCGTTTTCAGCTCTGTTGCCAGCCAGTGATAATCGTCTTCGCGCAGCATAAAATGCGCCATCTCATCTTCAGCATGGCCATCAAAGCCAGCAGAGACCAGAATAAGTTCAGGGGCAAAAGCATCCAGAGCCGGTAGCCACTCGCTGCTGACCGCTGAGCGCCATTGACTGGCTTTGCAGCCGCCCGGCAGCGGCAGATTAATAATATGATCTGACACGGTATCGGCGCCGGTATGCGGATACAACGGATATTCGAATGATGAACAGAATAATACCCGCGGTTCGTTGTTAAAAATATCTTCGGTGCCGTTGCCATGATGCACATCAAAATCAACAATCGCTATTCGCTGCAGCTGATACTTATCCAGCGCATATTCAGCGGCAACAGCAATATTATTAAAAAAACAAAAGCCCATTGCCTGGTCGTGGGTGGCATGGTGTCCGGGCGGACGAATGGCGCAAAATGCCTGTTTATCGCTGGCCTGCATTACCTCATCTACGGCGTTAATGCCACTACCGGCAGCATACAAGGCCGCCGGCAGGGTTTTATTCATCATTTGGGTATCCGGATCCAGCCAGATATTGCCGTCTGTCGGCGCTTTGGCATATAACTCACTGACATAAAGGGTACTGTGGGCCCGGCATAAATCAGCTTTACTGGCAGCAGTGGCATCTTTTTGCTGCAGAATATAATCGAGCCCTGAGCGGATTAACTGATCATTTATGGCATCTAAGCGGGCCGGACACTCCGGGTGGTCATCCCCGGCATTGTGCTGGCGACAAATTGCATGGCTGAATAGGGTAATGGCCATTAACCGGCTCCTTTTGCTGCGATAGCAGCTAAATCAAGTTCGAGAAACACTTCGGCTGGATCGTCATAGCTTTTGCGTTTAAAGCCGGCTTTGGTAAAAACACTGAGCATCGGTTTATTTTCAGCCCGGACATAGGCCAGCATTTTGCTCAGTTTGCGGCTGCCAGCAATGTCAATCATCTGCTGCAGCAGCCGTTTTGCCATGCCTTTACCCTGGTGCTTTTCCCGGGTAACAAACGCTACTTCGCAGCTGTTATCAGCAGCAATCAGGTAATAGCGGCCAACAGCCTGAATTTCGACCACAGAACCTTTTTGCTTGACGATACACAATGCTAGGTCGGTGGTTTGATCGACACTGACCAGGGTACAGGATTTCTCCCGGCTCATCTGGGTAGGTACCGTGTTATAACGCATTTGTAAGGTTTCTTTGGTATGAGAGTAGAAAAACTCCTGCAAGCGGCGCTCGTCAGACGGATTTAGCGGCCTTAAATCAAAGCTTTCGCCGTCTATTTGTAATTCCTTAAAGCCGACAGCCCCGAGCTCGGCTACCTCTACCGGGGTTTGCAACTGATAATGTGGTACCCAGTAGAATTTTCGTACCTCGGCCAGCAGCTGGCTGCGAAACTTCGGGTGGGCTACTCTGATAAGTTCCAGCGCCCGCTCGCGAACACTTTTGCCGCGCAATGAGGCCACGCCAAACTCGGTTACCACATAGTGAACATGACCACGGCTGGTGACCACGCCTGCACCTTGCCGGATATGCGGCACTATCCTTGAAATAGTGCCATTTTTTGCCGTAGAGGGCAGGGCGATAACCGGCTTACCGCCGTTACTCATTGACGCTCCGCGGCTGAAGTCAACCTGACCACCAATGCCGCTGTAAAAATGGTGCCCAATTGAATCTGATACCACCTGGCCGGTCAGATCAACTTCAATCGCACTGTTTATCGCGACCATTTTATCGTTGCGGGCAATATTAGCCGGTGAATTGACGTACTCGCTGGGGTAAAAGCCAATGTGCGGGTTCTGATCAACAAACTGATATAACGCCTTGCTGCCAATGCAGAAACTGACCACGCTTTTGCCCGGGTGAAAGGTTTTGCGGCGGTTATTAATCACACCCTTTTTAATCAGCTCCAGCACACCGTCGGTGATCATTTCGCTGTGCAGGCCTAAATCTTTATGATTGCTTAAGTAGCGGGTAACTGCCGCACAAATACGGCCAACCCCCAACTGGATAGTTGCGCCGTCTTCTACCAGCAGCGACACATACTGACCAATCCGCTCAGTCCGGGCATCAAGCTGTGGCATCTGCGCTTCAGGCAGCGGCTGATCGGCATAATAGAAGGTGTCTATATCATCGCGGTGAATAAAAGACTGGCCATAGGTAATCGGCATCTGCGGGTTAACCTGGGCAATGACTTTTTTAGCCGCTTTGGCGGCGGCCGCAACCACGTCGACAGAGACACCAAGTGAATGATAGCCATGTTCATCTGCCGGGCTTACCATAATTAAAGCCGCGTCTAATGGCAGTACGCCATCGGTAAATAAAGCCGGGATATCTGTCATAAAACAGGGGGTATAGTCGGCCCGGCCTTCTGCAACAGCCTGGCGGATTTTTTCACCGCCAATAAAAAACGTATTAACTTTAAATAAATGCTGATATTGCGGCTCAGCCCATTTATTGTCAGCCAGGGTAACCAGCTGGACAATTTCAATATCGTGCAGACTGCTGGCGTGATTAATCAGATCGTCAATTAACGCAGTGGGTACGGCAGCGTGCGAACCGATAAAAATGCGGTTACCTGATTTAAGCAGTTGTTGCCAGTTTAACGGTGCGGTGGCCATATCTGCATTGCCTGGACGTTAAAAGATAACAATACTGTAAAGCACGGTTTGATGAAGTACCAGCCCCCACTTTAGTCGCAAAAAAAAGCCAGGGTGTGGTGGCCCTGGCTGTTATCTCTGATAGTTGCGGCTGCAGCTTACTGAATACTGCGTGCCTCACGGTTATTTCGTACTTCGCGGCTGACGCTCGGTGTTGCCGGCCGCTGTGTTTGCTGGGCGGGGCGTTGCGGCTGCACCTGACGTTGCGGCTGCACCTGACGCTGTGGCTGCACCTGACGTTGTGGTTGCACCTGACGCTGTGGCTGCACCTGACGTTGTGGTTGCACCTGACGCTGTGGCTGCACCTGACGTTGCGGCTGCACCTGACGTTGCGGTTGCACCTGACGTTGCGGTTGCACTGGTGTTATCCGCTGTTCCGGCCTTGCTTGTGGCTGGCGAAACTGTTGTTGTCGTTCGGCACTTTTTGTCACGCTGGTTTCCATTGGCCGGGTTACCGTGGTTCTGATCTGCTGCTGGCCCGCCTGGTGCTCACGGCTATTAAGATGTGGCCGCTGAGTTCGTTCCATTTGTTCAATCCGCTCTGTTCGTTCGGACCGCTCAGCCCGCAACTGGCTATTCAGCTGGCGGCTGGTCGTTGCAACCGGCCCCTGACGTAAATTGACCTGTTCAGCGGTACGACGCTGCATCACATTAGCTTGCCGCTGTTCCCGGCTTTGTTCCGTGGCATTGGGCCTGTTACGGTATTGCTGCTCGCGGCGCTTACCTGTTTCAGCCCGGTACTCTTTGGTAACCTGACGGGCATAGCCGAAATTATGCTGACGGTTTAACACTTCATGCCGGTAATGCACGCCGCGTCTGTGGTAGCTGTCGTGCTGCCAGCGCCGGGCGTCGGTATAGTGCTTATTCCGGCGTGGGTAATACTGCGGCGGTTTATGATAATAATGATGATTAACTACGATATGGCGATGATGCCAATCGAAAATACTAAAGTAAAACGATGGCCGTACCGTAAAGCTCGGGCCCCAGTAAAAATGACTGCTGGCATGAAAACCGCGGGGAGCGTGCCAGTATACCGGCGGATAAGCAGACCACCACCAGTTGCCGTAAACGACCCGGGTATCATAATACGGTACGTAAATCACTTCCGGCCGGCGTGGTTCAATAACAATCACTTCGCGCTCGCGTTGCACCGTAACGTGCTTCATCTTGTCCAGCGAACCCTGTTGATAGGCGCGTTCCCGCAATTGCTGGATACTGGCCAGCACGGCAGCCTCATCGGTTAAAAACATTTCACCGAGTTGCTGAGTCCAGCTTAAATCATCACTTAGCCGTTTTAGCAAATCAGGGAAGGCCACCAGCGCTTTAACACTGGGTTCCCAATCCTCGCTGGCCACAGCCTGCACTGCATCATCACCGCTTAAGTCTGGATTGCGTGCTGACCAGCGGGCGGCCTGAACCACTTCCAATGGATAGGTTGAAGCTATCAGCACATGAGTCAGTACGGTATCCGGATACAAGGCTACCGGCGCCAGGATCTGGTCCAGTTCTGCCTGCGACATGGTATCACTGGCTTTGGCGTTAACGCTAAAGATCAGCAGCACACTCAGTAACAGGGCTTTTAGGCTTACACTGGTGCTATACATAGTGGTTTCCTCCACAGTGGGCGGTATTGTCGCCAACAGCATTGACGACATTTTACACAAAGTATAGGTGTTATAGGCCGCTGAGACTTAATACTAACTGAACTTCGGTTGATCTTTACACAGCCTTTACGTTGCGTTTGCTTGCCGCCTCACTCAGATAGCGAGCCTGTTTAGCTGGCTTCAACTGTTCTAAATCGACCAATACCAGGCCGTCCACACAATCTGCAAAGGCCGGATCAGTACTGAAAGCTAAAAAGCTGACCCCGCCAGGCTGACACAGTTCGCTGTATTGCTTATATAAAGTCGGTACCGTCAGGCCCATATTAGCCAGCAGGTGTTTTAGCTGGGTAAAGTCGGCAATGTAATCACTGCCTCTGAATTGCGCCTGCAGATTATGTTGTTGCTCATCAGATAACAGATAGGGTTGGTTGGCCAGCGCCAGCGCGTGGTTGTTGCCAAAATACAATGAGTAGAAATACACCAGTAAATCGCGTGCTGTTGGCGGGTAACTGGCTGACAGGCTGACCGCACCAAATAAATAACGAATTTGCGGGTTATGTTGTAAGTAAGCCCCGATGCCATACCAAAGATAATCAAGGCTGCGTTTACCCCAGTAGCGCGGCTGAATAAAGCTGCGACCGAGTTCCAGCCCCTGCGCTAAATAAGGTTGCATGGCCTGACTGTATTGAAACAGGCTGGCAGTGTATAAACCAGCCATCCCGGTATTTGTTATTACGTCGTTGCTGGGGGCCAGCCGGTATGCACCAACCATTTCCAGTTCAGCCGGATCCCACAAAATTAAATGCTGATAGTAGCTGTCATATTTATCGATATCACGTTTGTTACCGGTACCTTCACCTACCGCCCTGAAAGCCTGCTCACGCAGCCGGCCAATTTCCCGCATCAGTGCCGAGCTTTGCTGGTGATGATAAAGATAAATGAGTTTACCGTCACTGGTGGTACCCAGCAGCTGACAGCCTGCCAGATCTGCTTTTAATTCACTGCGTAGTTCCGGATGAGCAATAGTACTTTGAGTACGTAGCAGGGGGGCTTTGTCTTTAGCCAGCCGGTATAAATGTTTCTTAAATAGTTTCAGCTGCTCTTTAGTAGATAGCGGCAACTGGCCATAGCTGTCAAACGGGATCTGCTCGCCAATGCGCATGGTAATATTTTTACGTTGCTGCTTAAACATCTCCTGCACCAGCAACATGGTTGCCAGTGGTTTATAAAGCATAGAGGCGCCATAAAACAGGGCTGAATTTCTGCCGTCGATATAAATCGGTAAAATAGGGGCCTGAGCACTGCTGGCAAAGCGTAAAAAGCCATTATGCCATTTGCCATCCCGTACCCCGTTGGGCTTAAGTCTTGATACCTCTCCGGCCGGGAACAACACCAGCGCGCCTTCCTGTTGTAAATGTTTTCTGATTTCGCCCAGACGATTTCGCTCTGTGCCACCTTCCATATTGTTAACCGGTAACAACAGGCGGTGTAATGCAGTGACTGACATCAGCAGCTGATTAGCTATTATTTTGACATCGGGCCTGATATCGCTAATCAGTTTAATCAACGCCAGACCATCTAAAGAACCTATCGGGTGGTTAGCAATAATGACCACTTTACCGCTGGAGGGGATCCGGGCAATTTCATTGTCGCGGGCACTGTAGCTGAAGTTAAAGTAATCCAGTACCTGCTCCACAAAATCCAGGCCCTTTAAATGCGGGTATTGCTGGCTGAAGTCAGCAAACTCCTGTTCGTGCAGCAAATAGCTCAAGGCGCCTTTGACCGGTTTGTACAACCAGGGTTTACTGGTGATCCCGGGCATTTGTTGCTGAATAACCTGCTCGACATTAAACATAAAACCTCCCGCATAATACCGGTTCAACGGCCTGTATCTGCAGGCTAAACCGGTAATGTGACAGCGGGGCGACAGTTTTATGGCAATTTACAGAAGATTACTGTAGTGCCAGCTTTGTTGGTTTTGCGTTAGAATTAGATAACTTTCTGGCAGCAACAATAACGGAATTGGGCTATGAGCATTGCATTGATCATTCCTGATCGAAAACTGGATGATTTACAACAACGGCTGCAGCAAGCATTGCCGGATACTCTTATTGAAATCTGGCCAGAACTGGAAGACCCTGCTGCGGTGGAATTTGCTGTGGTATGGAAACAACCGCATGGTTGTCTGAATGGCCTGGTTAACTTAAAAGCCATTCAGTGTTTTGGCGCCGGTGTCGACTCTATCCTGACGGACCCGACCTTACCCGATTTACCCGTCAGCAGAATAGTCGACCCGGCATTAACTGATGCGATGGTCGGTTATCTCGATGGCATAGTGAATTATTACCGGTTGCAACTTGATATTTTCAGTCGCCAGCAGCAGCAGTCGCTATGGCGACCGAAAAGTCCACGCAAGTTAAACACTATTACTGTGCTTGGGCTGGGCGAGCTGGGTGGGGCAGTAGCAACTCATTTTCACAAGGCAGGCTATCAGGTTGCTGGTTGGGCACGCAGCGGTAAAAGCTTGCAAAATGTTCAGTGCTACGCCGGTGATGCGCAGTTGCCGCAGGCGGTCGCGGCTGCAGATGTTGTCATTTGTCTGTTACCGCTGACTCCGGCAACAGAAAACCGGCTAAATCAGGATTTTTTTCAGGCGCTAAAACCCGGTGCCATTTTTATTAATGTCGCCCGTGGAGCTATTGTTGATGAGACGGCATTACTGGCAGCATTGGAGCACGGGCCTCTGGCGGCAGCCTGTCTTGATGTTTTCCGGCAGGAACCGTTACCCCAGGACAGCCCGTTCTGGCAGCATCCGGCGATAATGATAACCCCACATGTTTCAGCGGTAACGAATGTCAGTACCGTTGTTAACCAGATTGCCGATAATTATCGCCGGGCGCAGCAGGGCCGCCATTTACTTAATCCGGTGGATCGGCTCAGGGGTTACTAACTGGTTAAAAACACAGTTATTGTAAATATGTTACAAGTTAACTACACTTTGCAGCGGTTTAAGGAAACTTAGCCTGAAAATCTAATAAAAAGAAGAAAATGCGTCACTGAGGTATGTTATGAGTAAAGCGTCCAGTCGTGGTTTTGGCTTTACTGCAATCGCCGTTGTTGTGTGTCTTATGGCACTATCGGCGTTTCTGACCAAAGCCGAAGCGGCCTGGTTGTTAATCTGAACGGTTAATTAAACTTACGGCTGCAGGAAAAGATTCGGTCAAGTGGAATGACCAAAATCAAGGGGTTAGTGTTGTTGTCAGCGTAAGCTGGTTAATAGCGCTGACCCCTTGATGTTTTTAGCTCCCAGTGTTTTTAACTTTTGCTGTGGCGTTCCCGGTTCTGCCGTTTTTGCTCAGCATTCTTCTGCAACAATACATAGGTGGCACTGTAACCTCCATGTTGGCGCTGGGCAGTATGTGCTGCGAGTACGGCGGGTAACTGGGGCAACCATTTAAAGACATAGCTACGCAGAATTGCCGGGTGTGGCTTACTGTGACGGCCCATGCCGTGATGGATCAGTAAGGTCCGGATACCGCGATTATGGCAGTCTTCAATAAAATGCAGCAACTGGCTTCTGGCTTCAGTCAGGGTTTTACCCAGCAGGTTAAGCGTCGCGTCCAGCTGATATTTACCCAGCCGTAAATTGCGATATACGCCCTGTTGCACGCCATCTTTGCAAAAGGCAAAAGGGTCGTCCGGTTTCACTAAATCAACATATTCCATGCTCAGATAGTTCGGATCGTATTCCATTTCCTGCTCAGCCGCCTTGCGCCGGGCTTGTTGCGCTAAGGTGGGGCTGAATTCAGTTTGCTGACGCACTTCATCTTGCGATAAAGGTTTCACATCCGTCATTTCCTGCAGAAACAGGTCAAGGTCATTATCTTGCATCAGGCCGGCTCCAACTACTCAGGACCGCTAAGTATAGCCTGCCAGCCAGCCTGAAAAAAGCCCGGATGGCCTGAGTTAGCTATTGTTTAGTTCTCTGTGGTTAATACCACGCTTGCCGGTGAGGCTGTTTTACTGGCATTTATTGCTTTGCGGCGGGCACTGGCAAACCTGACTAAATAGTAGGCGTTTATTAATAGCACCAAAAGGTTAGAAATAACCCCCTGTGGAATAGCAATATGGCTGTAATAGACAAACAACAGGCTGCAACCTATTAATGTAGCTAATCTGAGCCAGAACACGTCTTTTATAAAAAAGGCGCCGATACAGATGGTTAAGCCAACCCAGCTGATAATGTCATACATCATATTTTCCATACTATACCGCTTTGAAGTCAACTGAAATGGCGCGCATTATGCGCAGTGGCTAAGATTCCATCAACTGAGTAATTTTACTGCTTAAGCATTATATTAACTAATGGATAAGCCCGGGGTGCAGTTGGCTTTTCAAGCTAAGCAACTGATTTACAACACCTGGTACCGCTTTTGCGAATAACAAAGCTAATCGAATGAAGGAGATTGGTTTACTTTTGAACAAAAAATCGGCAAAGCCTGTCAGCGCTTCTATACTTACAGGTGTTGTTATGGTTGATATCAGAAGGTGATGTTGTGCTACCAAAAAAAATATATGAACCTTTACCATACAGTTACATGTTTGCCGGAATAGTCAGTATGGTATTAGTTCCCTCGCTGCTCGGTGTACTATCCGGGGCCTTATTATTTCTGGCGGGCGCTCTGGTGTGGATTGTGCGCTCAGAACACCGACGAGAGGACGACGTTTTTGCCGAACGAAAAAACGGGCCGGTGCCGTTCTGGGGGTATGAGCTGCTGCCTTTTGTCTGCCTGGTCAGTGCGCTGGCAATTTTTATTCTGCCATTTAATCATTTCTACTACCCGTCAGCTGTGATTTTGCTGATTGTGGGTGTGCAATTGTGGCTAACCCGCAATATGCAGCGCCGGCATCGACCGGCACTGCTGAACTGACTGCTGCAGGTTTATTTTCTTAAGTCGACATTGCTGTTGGCAATGTTACCGATCATGATTAGCCAGGCTTGCAGATTTTGCTGCAACGCTGCCGGGTCAATTTTATCCAGCGTGTCATTAGGTGTGTGGTGAAAATCAAAATAGTCGGTGCCATCCTGTTGTAAGCTGGCAACCGGCACACCCATTGCTTTTAGTACGGACACATCCGGCCCGCCTGAAGCGGTATTGGTTCCTGCTTCTATGCCCAGATGCTTAAGCTGCTGTTGCAGCTCAGCAGCAAATGGCAGCGCCTGTTCACCGAAACCGGTATCAAAACGCCAGATCCGACCGGCACCGAAATCTGACTCTGAGGCAAATACATGATTTTTAAGTTCAGCCGCATGGCGGGCAGCGTAAGCGCGGGCACCAATTAAGCCGCCTTCTTCATTGCCAAATAACACTACTCTGATAGTACGCTCTGGCTTTTGCTGTTGCAGCAGGGCAGCCGTTGCCATCACCAGACCCACACCTGCGCCATCATCCAGTGCGCCGGTACCTTCATCCCACGAATCAATGTGGGCACCAATTAATACGATTTCATCCGGCCGCTTGCTGCCGGTAATTTCAGCGATAACATTGTGGCTGGTCACGTCACCTGGCAGATTATTTTTCATATGCAGGCTCAGGTTGGTTTCGGGATGAATTGCCAGCATTTTACTAAGCTGCATAGCATCAGGCACTGAAATTGCTGCAGCCGGGATCCTGGGTACATCGTCGGAATAACGCATAATGCCGGTATGGGCAAAGCGGTTATTGCTGGTGCCTACCGAGCGGATAATAATCGCTTTGGCACCGAGCTTTGCTGCTTCGACAGCGCCCTGTGCTCTGGCACCCACCACCTGACCATAAAAGCTGCCGCGAATATCTTTACGCAGAGTTTGGTTAATAAAAACAATTTTGTCTTTAACCTGCGCCGGGTCGGCTTGCTGCAGTTGTTGCAGGTTGTCAAACATCACTACCTGGCTGGTAATACCGTCAAAAGGGGTACCAACTGAACCACCCAGTGCCGTTAATACCAGTGCCTGATTAAATGGCGCTTCAACGCGCAGGCTGGCATTGCCCCTTTCCCAGTATTGCATGGTAAACGGTTCGCTCCAGACTTTGTCAAAACCTAACTGCTTAAACTTTTGCTCTGCCCAGGCGACAGCGCGCTTATCAGCCTCACTGCCTGCCAGGCGCGGGCCCACTTCTACGGTAAGTGATTCGACTAAGTTATAGGCCAGATCGTTATTCAACTTCAGCTCACTGGCCTGCGCAGGCGGGCTTATGGCAAAGGTTGTTGCCGCAATTATTGTTGTTAACCACAATTTCATCTTTTCATTCTGCCTTAGTGTTGTTACATTATCGGGACTTTAGCATGCTTTTTATACCAGCCCTAGCAGTGGGCGGTGAACTGCATTTTGCTCAGGATAAGAATGCCGGGCAAAAGGTTTCTGTTAAATTTCAGCAATAAGGCTTCAGGGATGCAAGCTCAACATTGTTATACCTCAGCACTACTGGTCGATGATACCAGCGCCGTCCGGGACTATTTGCGGCAGATTTTGGCACAACTTGGTATTACCAGGATATATGAAGCGGCCGATGGTGCCAGTGCTGATCAGTTATTTGCCACTTATCATCCTCAGTTAGTTTTTCTTGATATTCAGCTGCCAGACATTAACGGCAAGGTATTATTACGACGTTTTAAACAGCTGGATAAACAGACTCAGGTATTTATGGTGTCTGCTTACTCCAGTGTAGAAAACCTTAAGGATGCGATTGCCGGTGGCGCCAATGCCTTTGTAGTAAAGCCCTTCTCGGCAAAACGAATATGTAATTTAGTACAGTCACTGCAGCATTAGCTGCAAATACTGTTTTTTTGCTTATTTAATGTTCGTTTAATGTTTAATCTTGTTAAACAAGAATGATTATCTTGTCGCATTCTGGTCTAATCGGTAATAATCAGCCAAATTCAGAAAGCCAGAGAAATGAAAATGAACTTGAATGACATGCTGGAAAACTCAGCGCAAGCAGTAAAACTATTAAAAGCGGTGTCGAACGAGCGACGGTTAATAATTTTATGCCACTTGCTTGAAGGTGAAATGTCGGTTGGGGATATTAATGATAAGCTCGATTTAAGTCAGTCGGCGTTGTCGCAGCACCTGGCATTACTTCGTCGGCATAAACTGGTTAAAACCCGTAAAGTTGCCCAAACCGTATATTACCGTTTAAGCAGTGACGAAGCAGAGCAACTTATAGCATTAATGCATAAGTTGTATTGCAGCTGAAACCGTATCTTCAGCAACAAAAAAGCCAGCTTGCGCTGGCTTTTTTGTTGGATACGATCAATTAAGCTGCTTTCAATGCCTTAACATGCGCATTTAAACGAGCTTTATGACGCGCTGCTTTGTTCTTATGGATCAGGCCTTTAGCCGCCATACGATCAATTACAGGTACCATTTTGTTAAACGCTTCAGTTGAAGCGGTTACGTCAGCAGTTAATACCGCTGCGTAGGTTTTCTTGATGAAAGTACGCATCATAGAACGTTGACTGGCGTTTTGCTGACGACGTTTTTCTGATTGAATTGCGCGCTTCTTAGCAGACTTAATGTTAGCCAAGGTAACACTCCTAAAAACTAAAACCGGACTCTTTAAAGGCCGCATAATATGCCTATTTAATGGCCCGTTGTCAAATGCTTTCAACGGAAAGTGTCGTAATTAAATTGTTGCAGCTACTGGTAATCGGTAGCGATAACGGGCCAAAATAGCCAGGGCGCGATTAAAGGAGTAGCGGGTGTCGGGAAAATTATTGAAATCTGGCTTAATTGTCAGTGCTATGACATTGATTTCACGGGTGTTAGGGTTGGTTCGTGATGTGGTGGTAGCCAATTTCGTTGGTGCCGGAGCAGCGGCCGATGTGTTCTTTTTTGCTAACAGGATCCCAAATTTTTTACGGCGGCTGTTTGCTGAAGGCGCGTTTTCGCAAGCCTTTGTGCCGGTATTAAGTGAAGTCAAAGCGCTGCATGGTGACGATGCAGTGCGGGAGCTGATTGCCAAAGTGGCCGGCACCCTGGGTGTTATTGTCACCCTGGTAACATTGTTCGGCGTGATAGCGTCGCCCCTTATTGCCCTGTTATTCGGTATGGGCTGGTTTATTGAGTGGTTAAATGATGGGCCTGATGCCCAGAAGTTTGAACTGGCCAGCCTGATGCTGAAAATTACCTTCCCTTATCTGTGGTTTATCAGCCTGGTGGCGTTAAGCGGAGCGGTGCTTAACACCTATAACCGGTTTGCTGTTGCTGCTTTTACCCCGGTATTTTTAAATATTGCCATTATTGGCTCAGCATTGTATCTGGCACCTCAACTCAGCGAGCCCGCTATGGCGCTGGCCTGGGGCGTATTTATCGGTGGCCTGGTGCAGCTGCTGTTTCAGCTACCCTTTCTGGCCAAAGCCGGGCTGTTGGTAATGCCAAAATGGGGCTGGCGTGACCCCAACGTGAAAAAGATCCGCACGCTGATGCTGCCGGCATTGTTCGGGGTGTCGGTAAGCCAGATTAACTTACTGCTGGATACAGTAATCGCCTCGTTTTTACTGACCGGTGCCGTCAGCTGGTTGTATTATTCTGACCGGCTGATTGAATTTCCGTTAGGCTTGTTTGGTATCGCTATTGCCACGGTTATTCTGCCAAATTTGTCGCGGCATCATGCCAGTGCCAGTGGCGCAAAATTTCGGCATACCCTGGACTGGGCAATTCGCTTTGTTGCCATGTTTGGTTTGCCGGCAATGGCGGCGCTGATTGTACTGGCTAAACCTATTATTATGCTGTTATTTATGCGCGGCGAGTTCAGCCAGCAGGATGTGATGATGGTGTCGTACAGTCTGATGGCCTATGCCACGGGGCTTTTGAGCTTTATGCTGATTAAAGTGCTGGCCCCCGGCTTTTATGCCCGGCAGGATATCAAAACCCCGGTACGAATAGGCATTATTGCCATGGTTGCCAATATGGCCTTTAACCTGATGCTGGCACCCTGGCTTAGTTATGTGGGGCTGGCGTTGGCTACGGCGTTGTCTGCCAGCTTAAATGCGTTTTTACTGTACCGTGGCCTGGTATTGGCCGGTGTGTTTCATTTTGGTAAAACCAGCTGGCTTTTTCTGGCAAAAATTGCCGTGGCAAGTGGCTTGATGGCGGCCGGTTTATACTGGCTAAGCCCGCCATTTGCTCTCTGGCTGACCCTCGATTTCTGGGCGCAGCTAGTCAGGCTATTGCTGTTATGTTTGCTGGGTATTGTCAGCTATTTTGTCATGTTATGGTTACTGGGAGTGCGGTTATCCGATTTTCGAGTGCAAACTATTGCTGAAAGCAATTAAGTTAGTGGTTATAATGCCGCGTTTATAAGCAGTAGCAGCAACGTTAAGGCAGGCATGGAGTTAATTCGCGGCTTACACAATATTCAACCACAGCATCATGGCTGTGTGTTGACGATCGGTAATTTTGATGGTGTTCATCTTGGACATCAGGCCGTGCTGCACAAGGTACAAGCTATTGCCGCCCGGTTAAAATTGCCCTCTTGTGTAATGGTGTTTGAACCGCAGCCGCTGGAATTATTCGCTGGCAGTGCTGCGCCGGCGCGGTTAAGTCGTTTTCGGGAAAAATATACCGAACTGGCGCGGCTGGGAATAGATCGTTTGATCTGCGTTGCTTTTAATCCTAAGTTTGCAGCTATGCAGCCACAATTTTTTATTGAGCAGCTGTTACTCAAACAACTGGGTACCCAGCAATTGATTGTTGGCGATGATTTCAGGTTCGGCAACAATCGGGCCGGCGATTTTGCCATGCTGGCACTGGCTGCAGAGCGTTATCAGTTTGGTTTAACCAGCACATCCAGTTTAATGCTGGGTCAGCAACGGGTCAGTAGTACCCTGATCCGCCAGGCGTTGCAACATGACGATTTAGCGGCGGCAGAAGCCATGCTTGGCCGGCCATTCAGTTTAACCGGCCGGGTACGGCATGGCCGTAAGCTGGGGCGGGATTTAGGCTTTCCAACAGCAAATGTCTGGCTGTACCGGCGCAAGTTACCGGTGCATGGGGTATACGCCATTACTGCTGAAACCAAGTACGGTTGCTTCCAGGGGGTGGCCAATATTGGCAACCGGCCGACAGTACAAGGCCAGCGAGAGCAGTTAGAGGCGCACCTTTTTGATTTTAAAGCCGACTTGTATGGCAGTCAGATAGCGGTAACCTTGTGTCATAAACTGCGAAGCGAGCAGCGGTTTGCTGATTTGACCGCATTACAGCAACAAATTACGGCAGATATGCATGCTGCCAAAACGTATTTTAGTCGCCTGGCGTCAACTGCCGGCAGCGTAAGCTAACTTTTAAAACGGAATAAAACGGATGAGCGATTATAAGCATACCCTTAACCTGCCTGAAACGGCCTTTGCCATGCGGGGCAACCTGGCCCAGCGCGAGCCGCAAATGCTGGCGCAATGGACGGCGGATGGCCTGTATCAGCAGATCCGTGCGGCGAAAAAAGGTAAGAAAAATTTTATTTTGCATGACGGCCCTCCTTATGCCAACGGTAATATTCATATTGGCCATGCGGTTAATAAAATTTTAAAAGACATTATTGTTAAAGCAAAAACATTGTCAGATTTCGATGCCCCTTATGTGCCGGGCTGGGATTGCCACGGCTTACCGATTGAGCTGGTAGTTGAAAAGAAACATGGCAAGCCTGGCACGAAGTTAACAGTGGCAGAGTTTCGCCAGCACTGTCGTGATTATGCCCAGAGCCAGATTGAAGCACAGAAAACCGATTTTATCCGCTTAGGCGTATTGGGTGACTGGGACAACCCGTACCGTACTATGGATTTCAGCTCTGAAGCGAATATTATCCGGGTATTAGGCAAAATCATCGCTAACGGCCACCTGCAGCAGGGCTTTAAACCGGTGCATTGGTGTACCGACTGTGGCTCTGCCCTGGCTGAAGCCGAAGTCGAGTATCAGGACAAAGTTTCACCGGCAATTGACGTGCGTTTTGCAGTGGTGGATGAGCAGGTGGTGGATAAATTTGACCATCCTAAGCAACACCGTGGCCAGGGACCGGTATCAGTGGTGATCTGGACCACAACGCCCTGGACTATTCCGGCAAACCGCGCGGTGGCAGTAAACGCTAAACTCGATTACAGCCTGGTGCAGGTAGAGCAGGGGCCTAATGGTCCGGAGCGGTTAATTATTGCCACCGATCTGGTGAACGAGGTGATGGCCCGTGCCAATATCGAACATTACCATGCCCTGGGTTTTTGCAAAGGCGAAGCACTGGAACTGGTACAAATCCGCCACCCGTTATATGACTTCAGCGTGCCGGTGATTCTCGGTGAGCATGTCACAACCGAATCAGGTACCGGCTGTGTGCACACGGCGCCTGGCCATGGTCAGGAAGACTTTGTGGTGGGTAAGCAATACGGCCTGGAAGTGGCTAATCCGGTCGGTGCCAACGGGGTTTATCTGCCCGATACGCCGCTGTTTGCCGGCCAGCATGTATTTAAAGCCAATGACAGTGTGGTAGAAGCGTTAAAAGCCGCAGGTGCGCTGCTGGTACATAAGGCATACAAACACAGTTATCCGCATTGCTGGCGCCATAAAACGCCTATTATTTTCCGGGCAACGCCGCAATGGTTTATCAGTATGGATAAACAGGGCTTACGCCAGCAGTCACTGGTTGAAATCAGCAACACCCGCTGGATCCCAGACTGGGGCCAGCAACGGATTGAAAAAATGGTTGCCGGCCGTCCGGACTGGTGTATTTCGCGCCAGCGTACCTGGGGTGTACCCATTGCGCTGTTTGTTGATAAAGACACCGGAGCGCTGCATCCAGATACTCAGCAATTGCTGGAGCAGGTTGCGAAAAAGGTTGAGCAGGGCGGCATTCAGGCCTGGTTTGATATGGACGCCAGTGACTTGCTTGGTGCCGACGCTGAGCAATATGTCAAAGTAAGCGATACGCTCGATGTCTGGTTTGACTCGGGTGTTACCCATGCGTTTGTCGTGGATGAGCGACCTGAATTTAATCATGCCAAACAGGCAGATTTATATCTGGAAGGGTCAGATCAGCACCGCGGTTGGTTTATGTCCTCGTTAATGACCGGCGTGGCCAGCAAAACGCATGCGCCTTATCGTCAGGTGCTCACCCATGGTTTTACTGTCGACGGCGAAGGCCGCAAAATGTCTAAATCGTTAGGCAATGTGGTATCACCGCAGGACGTAATGAATAAACTGGGCGCAGATATTCTGCGGTTATGGGTGGCTACCGCCGACTATACCTCTGAGATGACCGTATCAGATGAAATTCTGAACCGGGCTGCCGATAAATACCGGCGTATTCGTAACACGGCCCGTTTTTTACTGGCGAACCTGAATGGCTTTAATCCGGCCACTGATCTGGTGCCATTTAATGAAATGGTTGAACTCGACTTATGGATGGTTAGCCGTGCGGCTAAATTGCAGCGGGAAATTGTTGATGCTTATGACAATTACCAGTTCCATCAGGTGAGCCAGAAGCTGATGAACTTCTGTACTATTGAACTGGGTAGTTTTTATCTGGATGTCATTAAAGACCGCCAGTATACCGCGCATCAAAACAGTATCGCCCGCAAATCGTGCCAGACCGCCTTGTATCATATTGCTGAGGCCATGGTGCGCTGGATGGCACCGATAATGAGCTTTACTGCCCAGGAGATCTGGCAGGCACTGCCCGGTGAGCGCAGTAAATACGTTTTCACAGAAGTCTGGTATGAAGCACTTAACAAGGTGCCGGCCGGCCAGTTTGATGATAGCTACTGGCAGCAGGTACTGCAGGTTCGGGATGAAGTCAATAAAGTACTGGAAGCGGCCAGACGTGAAGATAAAATCGGTGCCTCACTGCAGGCTGAGGTCACCTTGTATGCCGGCACTGAGCTCGCTGCAGCGCTGGGTAAACTTGGCGATGAGTTACGCTTTGCGCTGATTACCTCAACGGCGCAGGTCAGCAGTGATCTGGCACCTGAACAAGCTGTTGCCACCGATATTGCCGGCTTAAAAGTGCTGGTGACGGCTTCAGCCGCGACCAAATGTGAACGTTGCTGGCATCACCGGCACGATGTTGGCGCCGATCCGGCCCATCCCGGCATTTGTTTGCGCTGTGTCAGCAATGTCGCTGGTAGCGGCGAGCAAAGGATATTTGCCTGATGCGGTTGCTGCAAGAGACCGGCTGGCGCTGGTGGTGGCTGATCCTGTTATTTATTGTGCTGGATCAGGCTTCAAAGCAATGGGTATTACATGCCATTCCCTATCAGGGCAGTATCCCGTTATTGCCGGTATTTGAGCTGGCCCATGTTTATAATACCGGCGCGGCGTTTTCTTTTTTAAGCACTGCCGGGGGCTGGCAACGCTGGTTTTTCACTGGTATTGCTGTGGTGATCAGTATCGTAATTGCAGTATGGCTCAGCCGGGTCGGCCGGGCGCAGCTGAAACTAAGCCTGGCGCTGGCATTGGTGCTGGCGGGTGCCATTGGCAATTTAATTGATCGGCTGGTGTATGGCTATGTTATTGACATGTTGCATGTATTCTATAAAAGCTGGAGTTATCCGGTGTTTAATCTGGCAGACTCCGTTATTTTTATTGGTGCCGTCTTGTTAATTTGGGACAGTTTCAGCAGTACAGCCGGGGATAAAGCATGACAAAAGCTCAAATTGGCGCAAACAGCACCGTGCTGTTTCATTTTGATATCACCCTGACTGATGGCAGCGCAGCCGAAAGCACCCGGGTACACAATAAACCGGCCCGGCTGCAAATGGGTGATAATAGTATTTCGCCGGCTTTTGAAGCCCATTTAATGGGAATGACTGAAGGCAGTAAAAAAACCTTCACGCTGGACCCACAAGACGCTTATGGTATGCCCAATCCGGATAATATCTACTACGTCGATCGCAGCAAGTTCTCCAGCGATGCGCCGGCCAAAGTAGGTAGTATAATTGGTTTTACCATGCCAGATGGTTCTGAATTGCCGGGGTTGGTGCGCGATGTGGTGGGCGATTCCGTCACGGTCGATTTTAACCATCCACTGGCCGGACAAACCCTGACTTTTAACGTCGAAATAGTAAAGGTGAGCTGAACCGATGGATATTTTGTTAGCCAACCCACGCGGGTTTTGTGCCGGAGTAGACCGGGCCATCAGTATCGTGGAGCGGGCGCTTGAATTGTACGAGCATCCTATTTATGTCCGGCACGAGGTAGTGCATAACAAATTTGTGGTTGATGGCCTGCGTCGCAGCGGCGCGGTATTTGTCGATGAGCTGGATGAAGTACCGGATGGCAATATTGTTATTTTCAGTGCCCACGGCGTGTCACAGGCCGTGCGCGAGAATGCAAAGCAGCGCGGTTTAAAAGTGTTTGACGCAACCTGCCCGTTAGTCACCAAAGTGCATATGGAAGTTACCCGGGCCAGCCGCAAAGGTATTGAGTGTATTTTAATTGGTCACGCCGGTCATCCGGAAGTCGAAGGTACCATGGGCCAGTACGACAACCCTGAAGGCGGTATATATCTGGTTGAATCGGTTGAAGATGTTGACCGGTTACAGGTTAAAAACCCTTCGCAGCTGTGCTATTCCAGCCAGACAACCTTGTCGGTGGATGATACTGCCGATGTTATTACGGCGCTGCGCCAGCGTTTTCCTGAGATTGATGGTCCGCGCAAAGACGATATTTGCTATGCCACCCAGAACCGGCAGGACGCGGTGCGTGATTTAGCGGCAAAAGCTGATTTGTTGCTGGTGGTTGGTGCTAAAAACTCCAGTAACTCAAACCGCTTACGCGAGCTGGCACAGAAAATGGGCTGTACTGCTTATTTGATTGACACCGCTAACGATATTCAGCAAAGCTGGCTGGAAAATGTTAAAGCGGTTGGTGTTACCGCGGGTGCATCAGCACCAGAGGTACTGGTGCAGCAAGTTGTCTCGCAGCTACAAATGTGGGGCGGCCAGACGGTAAATGAAAACCCGGGCCGGCCGGAAAATGTCGTGTTTGCCATTCCGGCTGAATTGCGTTAAAAAATGCGGTAAGTATTACGACAAGCGCTTTATGAGCAGCAGCTAAGGAGTAAAGGTGAATAAAGCCGCGACTGCACTACCTTCTCCTTTATTTCCGCTACCTGATTTATGCCATGGCCGGATGGTGCTCAGAGTGCTGGTGTTAGCGCAAGCCGTTGCTATTTTGCTGGCTTTTGCACCGGGTACCCTGGAGAGCCCCTGGCAGCGGCTGGGCCTGATTAGTCTGTTCATTCATTGGATAGCGTTGCTGTCCGGTTACAGTTACTGCAAACTGCGGCCGGTGCTAAGCCGGCAAAGGCCTCTTACCATTGCCGCAAGTTGCCTGTTGTTACTGTTTTTAACCACCTCCGTTGTCAGCGCCCTCGCCTGGTTGTGGCTGCACGATGCCGGAATATTACTGTCTCAGAGCTTTCTGCATTTCATCCTGGCTAATCTGATGATTGCGCTGGTTGTTGGCCTGATGGCTATTCAACTCGGCCTGATGCATGCAGAGCGCAATCAGCAACTGGCGGCCCAAAGCCGGGCTGAACTGGGCGCGTTACAGGCCAGGATCCAGCCCCATTTTTTATTTAACAGTTTAAATACCGCGGCAGAATTGACTCAGCAGGATAGCCAGGCCGCCGAGCAGGCTTTACTTAATCTGGCCGATTTATTCCGGGCGGCTATGCACGCCGGCGAGCATATCAGTCTGACTGAAGAGATAACCCTGGCCCGGCAGTATCTGGCATTAGAGCAATGGCGGTTGGGCGAGCGGATGCAGCAGAACTGGCAGTTGCCTGCCAGCCTACCGAAGTTGCAGCTGCCGGCACTGACCATTCAGCCACTGCTGGAAAATGCAGTTCGTCATGGTATTGAAAGTTGCCAGTACGGTGGCAGTATCGATATCGAGCTGATTAACAGCAGCCAGTCTGTAACCATTATTATCAGTAACCCGTTTTTACCTGCGCTGGATAAAAGTCGTAGCAACGGTGTGGCGCTGGTTAATATACGGCAGCGATTGCAGTTATATTTTGGCGACAGTGCCAGTTTAACCCGGAGTATTGCCGATGGTAAGTTTCGGGTTAAACTGGTACTTCCGAAAAGCCAGCCTGACTCAAACAGATGAAAGTATTAATCGTAGATGATGAGCCTCTGGCCCGCGCCCGGTTGCGACGGTTGCTCAGTGCTGAAGCGGATTTTAACTGCGTGGGCGAAGCCCAGAACAGCCAGCAGGCACTGCAGCTTTACCAGCAGTTGCAGCCTGATGTGTTGTTGTTGGACATCGCAATGCCAGGTGGTGACGGTTTAGAGCTGGCGTCAGCCCTGGCCAGAGAGCCGCTGCCGCCGGCGATTATTTTTGTCACTGCTCATCCACAACATGCGCTGGATGCCTATCAGGTATGCCCGGCCGACTATATTTTAAAACCGGTTTCTGCTGAGCGGCTTCATTCTGCGTTGGCCCGGCTTGGTAATCGCACCCGCGCGCATCTGGAGCGGGGGCCGGCAAAAGATGAAGTCATCAGTTATCAGCTTGGCTCCGCTACCCGTCAGATTAAACTAAGCAACGTATTGTATTTCAGCGCCGACAGTAAATACGTGCGGATGGTATTTGCCGAAGGGGAGGCATTACTGGAACAAACGTTGAGCCAGTTGCAGCAACGTTATCCGCAGCAATTGGTGCGTATTCACCGCAGCACTCTGATTAATAAAAATTATTTTAGTGCGCTACGCGCTGCAGCAGACGGTAAACACTATATCGAATTAACAGGCCTTGATACCCGGCTGGAGGTCAGCCGCAGGGCGCTTAGTCAGGTTAAGCAGGAGCTGAAGCTGAATCTGAGTTAATCGCCGTGAAATGGGTCCTAAATACCGTTTATCGGCTGAATAAACCTTTAATCCTTGCCGGCATGGGATTTAACAAGCGCTTTTGCTAGGGTAACGCTAGCAAAAAGTTTTTAGTTATTAAATAACAGACAATAGGAAACCTCATGGCATTAGTGGTTGCAGATAACAGACAAACCCCGCGCCCGCCGACCCGCTGGCAACGTGGTTTTACCCTGATTGAGCTAATGGTGACAGTGGCTGTGCTGGCGATAGTACTGACGGTGGCTGTGCCAAGCTTTGCCAGCCTGGTAAATGGTAACCGGCTTACCGCGCAGGCCAACGATATTCTGGCAGGCCTTATTTTAGCCCGGACGGAAGCCATAAAGCAGAATCAAAGTATGATTTTCTGTCATTCTGCTGATAGTGCAACCTGCTCTGCAGCGCCTGCAACCGGCTGGCAGGGCTGGCTGGTACGCGGCACAATTGATGCCACACCTATCGCGACCGGCGTTATGTTGTCGTCAAATTTAACAGTACTGGCCAGTAGCAATGTGGTTGAAGCCACGTTTGACAGTACTGGCAGCGCTATCCGGTTCAGTCCTCAGGGATTAATTCGAAGCGGTAGTGCTAATACTGCGTTAAATGGCGTGTTGCGGGTTTGCCTGCCCAGCACCCAGACTGATCCGAATAGCCGCGACATTGAGTTGCGTTCAGGTGGCCGCACCCGCGTGGTCAGCAATGATGTTGCGGATAGTTGTCCAGCGCCGGCTAATCCGGTTTGATTAAGGTACTGATGATGAGAAAACATCCTTTAGGTTTAAAAAAGCAACAAGGCGTCTCGCTGCTGGAAGTGCTTGTGTCAGTGTTAGTCCTTGGTATTGGTTTGTTAGGCGTCGCAGCGTTACAAACATCGAGTATGCGTAATACTAACAGCTCACTGGAGCGGACGATGGCCGTTATTCTAACTGATACTCTTGCCGAGTTGTTAAGAGCCAATCCGGATCAGGCTCGCCTGGGTAATTATGCCTTTAGTGATTGTGTTGGTAGCACAGACTTAGGTACAGCGGGTTGGGTGCTGGATGTTAAAGCCGCCACGCGGCAGGATGCCTGTCCGGTAGTAAGCTGGGATGATGATCGTTATACGGTAACGATCAGTTGGGGCGATGAAAGGTTAGATGCTGAAAATGAAATTGTAACGCAGGTAATGCCATGAAAATTAAGCAGCAAGGTTTTTCACTGGTTGAGTTAATGATTGCTATGGTACTGGGATTACTGGTACTGGGTGGTGTTATTGGTGTTTTTATCGCAAATCAGGCAACCAGTCGGGCCAATATGGCGTTAAGTGAATTGCAAAATACCGCCAGACTAAGTTTTCAGCTAATGTCGCAGGATATTCGCAATGCGGGTTTCTCCGGTTGCAATAACTCCCCCCAGGTTGCAAATATTATCGCTTTAGACGGAGTACGGCCGGCGTGGGCAGACTGGAGTAATGGTTCAGGTATTTCCGGGATGGCCGCGCCGGCACCCGCTATTAATGGTCTGGCACCAAAAAATGATACCCAGGCACTACGAATTATGTTTGCGGCCGGTAACAGCAACTCTATCAGCAATTATGATGGCTCGACCTTTACATTAAACGCTGATTCTGTGGTTGACCCTGGAGAAGTTGCCATTGCCTGTGATGAAAATGCAGCCAGTATTTTTCAGGTTAGCACTGCAGCGGGCAATACCGTTACCCATAACGGCACTGGTTTAAATGCCGATGTCAATCTGGGGTTTGTATTCGAAGATGAGTGGGCTCCCAACACTGCTGCTCCGCGCGGCTTTACAAACAACGCCATGTTTATGCGATTTGAATCTATAGCGTGGTTTGTTGCGCCCAGCAGGGATGATAGCAGTGTCTATTCGTTATACCGTGCTTCGCTGATTGGCGATACTCAGGTGAATGAAGAGGTGCTGTTTGGTGTGGATGATATGCAAATGGCTTTTTTAAACGGTGTTACCCAGAATTTTGAAACCGCGGCGGAAGTTACTGCCAATGGCAACTGGGGCAGGATCATTGCGGTAAATGTTACTGTTCAGCTTGATGATGCAGTAATGCGCGGGCTTGCAGTGCCCAACAATGTCAAAAATATCAGTTTTTTGGTGTCGCTTCGTAACAGGTTAGGGGGTAATGGTGCGCAAGTTATATTCTAAACAACAAGGTGTTGCCTTAGTCGTAAGTTTACTGCTGCTGCTGGCGATAACTTTGTTAGCTGTCAGTAATATGAAACGCACCACCGTGCAGGAACAGATGACCGGTAATTTACATGACCGTCAGCTGGCTTTGCAACAGGCCGAAGCTGCGTTATTAGTGGCAGAGCGCATATTACAAAATGCCCCGTTACCCGGAGGCCCGGTGGCGCTGATTAATAATGCCGGATTTTATAACATTCCCAATCCGGTTGCCGCTGACCGCTGGGCGCCGGGTGAGCCGGTAACCTGGTTAGGCGCACCACCAATGAACACCGGGTTGGCCAATCCGGCCAATTATATTGTTGAGTATATGGGTGACTGGGCATTCCCACCCCATTGCGACCGGGCTACTACGCCGCCGGTAGGTTGCTTACAACCTACTTTCCGGATTACTGCCCGGGTACCGGCAACACCGGGCCGGGCCGAAGTCACCTTACAAACTATCTGGCGTCGCTGAGGATATAACGATGAAACGATTACGCTCAAAAATGCTGCCAGCTAAGTTTGCTTTTGTAGCCAGTTTATTATTTGGCTCTGCAGTAGCTCATGCGGCAATTGAAATTGCCCAGACCCCTTTACAAACCGGTAGCTCAGTGCCGCCTAATATTATGTTTCTAATTGATGACTCGGGTTCAATGCATTTTGAGTTATTACCTGATGAAGCTATTTTATCTGAAGCTCGTTATATTTTCCCCAGGGCCGATGATGTATACGGTCCTAGTGATTACAATAACAGGGTGCCAACAGTGCAGGATGGCCAACCCTATAATGCCTTTGCCCGCTCGGCGCAAATGAATAAAAGTTATTACGATCCCAGCGTTACCTATAAACCCTGGGTTAACGCTGACGGTGCTCCTTTTCCAAATGCGGCACCGTCATGTGCCTTGCATAACCCTATGAATACCGGTACCTGCCCTTCAGGTGCTGTCAATTCTATCGGTCGTAATCTAACGGTCACCAACAGTAATTATAATGGAAGCCGTTGGGTGCGTTGTACCAGTAGTACTGGAGGTTGTACGGTTGAAAACTCAGATACAACCCGAAACTTCTGGCCAGCAGCATATTTTTATCACAATGGTGGTGATAACTGGGTGTGGGCCAACTATACAAAAGTTGAAATTAAGCCTGCCGTTGCGAGCTACAGCGGGCATGGCCGGACCAGCAGGACCGATTGCACTGCGGGCGTATGTACCTACAGCCAGGAAATTCAGAACTTTGCCAACTGGTATACCTATCATCGTTCACGCATTCTAACCAGCCGGGCGGGTATCGGCCGGGCATTTGTTGGCCAGTCAGAAAAAATGCGGGTCGGTTTTGGTGCGTTGAATAAAGGCAATTCCACAGTCGACGGTGAAAGTAATACTAAGGTGATTGTGCGTGGTGTCCGGGAGTTTAAAGATGCGGCGAAATCAAACTTCTTTTCCGATCTGTACAATCGTGATATTCCTGCCGCAGGAACGCCATTAATAACAGCGCTTAATGCCGCCGGTGAATATTACGCCAGAACCGATAGTCGTGGCCCCTGGGGTGTCAATCCGGGTTCAGGCAGTGAAGCGCCGGTTGATCATATTTCCTGTAGACAGAGCTTTACTATTCTGATGACTGACGGTTATTGGTCTGATGGTGATACGGTTTCAGGAGTTAATAATCAGGATGGCAATGCCGGTAGTACAATTTTACGGCCAGAAGGTGATACCGGTGCTGATTATACTTATGCTCCGGTAGCACCATTTAGTGATAGTTATAGCACCACACTGGCCGATGTTGCCATGAAGTACTGGAAAGCTGACTTACGTACTGATCTGGATAACCGCGTGCCAACGAGTACCATCAATCCGGCGTTCTGGCAGCATATGGTAACATTTGGGGTAGGGTTAGGCGTTATTGGTAATGAAGAGCCGGATGAAGCGTTCGCTGCAATTAACAGTGGAGCAACGATTAGTTGGGCAAGCCCATTCGCAGGTACAACTGCACAAAAAAACCGGGCTAAAATTGATGATTTATTGCATGCCTCAGTCAATGGCAGGGGCGGATTTTTTACTGCAGATAAGCCTGATGAATTTGCTTTAAAACTTGAGCGCACTCTGACAGCTATAATTGATCGGGTAGCGTCTGCCTCAAACCTGGCTGGCACTACAACCTCGATGCAGGCTGATGACTTTGTTTATCAGGGCAGCTTTAACTCGGGAGAGTGGAGCGGTTCTCTTAAGTCATTTAATATTGATGATGTCAATACCCCGGTATGGGAGTCAAATTTTCCTGCCTGGAGTAGCCGCAAGATTTTGTTTGGCAACACCAGCGGGCTTGCAGCCGAGTTTACGCCAACCAACGTCAATTCTGATGGTAATGCCTTAAGTGGCAATACCAACCTGATAAATTATCTGCGCGGCGATCAAACTCTTGAGGTGGGAGAGACAGCTCAGTTTAGGCGGCGGGTAAGTTTACTGGGCGATATTGCTAACTCTTCACCTCTTTATGTCGCAGCGCCGGTTAACCGTAATTATCAGCGCTATAATTGGGATGGAGCCAGCAGCTACCAGACGTTTTTAACCAGTAATGCTGAGCGTGATCCGGTTGTGTATGTTGGGGCCAATGACGGTATGCTGCATGCGTTTGACGGCACTAACGGCACCGAAATTATGGCCTATATTCCAAGACAGATATTAACCGAAGAGGCTGATCTTGAATCTTTTGCTGATCCTGAATATCAACATAAATATTATGTTGATGGTTCATCGGTTGTATTTGATGCCTATATCGATAGCGCCTGGCGCTCAATATTAGTGGGTTCATTAGGCCGGGGTGGTGATAGTTTATTTGCAATCGATGTTACTGCGCCAGGTACTTTAGCAACTGACACAGCAGTAGATAAAGTTCGCTGGGATAAGCGTTTCCCGGAGCTTGGAATTACGACCAATAAACCTGTTGTTGCAAGGTTGAACAATGGTAAATGGGTTGTGGTTGCCGGCTATGGTTACAATAACAGTACTAATAAAGCAGGCTTGTTGGTCATTGATCTGGCCAATGGCGAAGTGTTAAAAAGAATTGAAACAACCAGTGGCTCTCCCAACGGCTTAGGCCAGGTAGAGGGCTGGGATGCGACAGGCGATGGTAATACCGACTGGTTTTTTGCCGGCGATATTATGGGTAATATCTGGAAGTTCGATTTATCTTCAGCAACTACCTCAGACTGGGGAGTCGCTTATGGTGGCCAGCCGTTATTTACTGCGACCGATGCAGTGGGCGAAGCACAAGCGATAACCGGTGGTATATCCTTGTCTGCCCAACCGGAAACCGGTCACTTATGGATATTTTTTGGCACAGGTAAAATGTTATCAAGTGAAGATCCATTGCTAAGCGATCCGAACAGCTGGTATGGCATCCGCGATGGTCTTGTAATTAGTGGCAGAGCAGATTTAAAGCCACGTGATATTATTGCGCAGGAAGATAATGCCCGGGTTATTGAGCCTGGTGCGCCTTATGACATGTTAGGGTTGCGCGGCTGGTACATCGATTTAGGTGATGCCAGGGAACGGATAGTTAACCGGCCGCAGCTGGTCGGCAATAGTTTAGTGATAAATACTATTACTCCGGGTGATAATGACTGTAACCCACAGGGTAGTGGCTGGGTAATGTCGGTTAGCCCATACACTGGCAGTCGTTTGAGTTATTTGTTTTATGACAGGAATAATGATGGCGTGGTTGATAGTGAAGACGGTTTACTTGTTGATGATGAAGTAGTTCCGGTAACCGGGATCCGCTTTGATGGTATGCCAAGTGAACCGGTATTTTTTGAAGATAAAATGGTCGTTGGCTTAGCCGATACCCGGATCGCAAATGTGACAGTGGCACCGGGAGTGCTGCGTGGCCGGGTTTCCTGGCGCGAACTAACTAATCAATGAGTTGTATTATGAAAAACAAGCAACAAGGTATTACCCTGATAGAGCTGATGGTGGTGGTGGCAATAATTGGTATTTTAGCCTCTATTGCCTATCCGTCCTATCAGGCTTATGTGCAGCGCACGAATCGTGCCGCTGCTGCTGCCTGTCTGATGGAGCAGGCACAGTTTATGGAGCGTGGGTATACCGCGGCATTTTCTTATGAAGGAATAGTCCTGCCAGCAATGCAATGTATGGATGATGTTGCCAATCGCTATACCTTTAGTCTGACCGGAGTTGCTGATCGTAGCTTTATCCTCAGTGCGGCTCCTGCTGGTGCTCAGGCAGGGGATGGTTGCGGTACCCTTACCCTAAACCAGGCCGGGCGCAGAGGAGCTAACGGAGGCTTTGAAGTAGCAGACATACAGCGCTGCTGGTAAATTTTTATTGATCAAAATTTGATCTTTTGAAATATTGTTGTAACTTTATAGTTAAGTAAATTAGCTATGGCATACGGATATGCAGTTACAACGCGGCTTTAGTCTGCTGGAAGTTCTGATCACGTTACTTATTTTAAAGTTGGGTTTGCTTGGCGTGCTTGCCGGGCAAACGCTGGCTTTACAATATGTTATCGATGCCACCCAGCGCACCACGGCTGTTGCCCTCAGTGCAGCTTTAGTGCAGGAGCTTGCTGCCAGTCTTAATAATCACCCCGCTTTTACTCTTGAACTTAGCTCTGCCAGCCCGGCTGAACTGCCAGCCTGTTCAGCAATCGTTATATGTAACGCCACTGAACTTCGTGATTATCAGCTGGGGCGCTGGCAACAATTGTGGCAGCAAGGCCCGACAACTGGCGCAACACCACCTTTATTTGCACCTCAATTCTGTTTGCAGTTTGCTGATAACAGCCTGCAACTGCAAGCCAGCTGGCAACAACGGGCCAATGCTGACAGTGCGGCGGTGCTGAGCTGCGAGCCCGCGGCTGGACGTTCAGGCCTGGCATTGACAGCAAGGATCCCCTGAAATGGTGCGCCGGGGCTTTTCACTGGTAGAGCTGTTAATTGCCATGCTGCTGGGGTTGCTGCTGCTGGGCTTTACTGTGCAGATTTTTGCCAGCCTGAGTGCTTCATCCCGGCAAAGCCAGCAATTAGCTCAGTTGCAACAGAATGGTCAGCTGGCGCTTAACCTGCTACATAACGAATTGCAGAATACCGGATTCTGGGGCGGGGTCAGCCTGAATGACATTGCAAGCGCCGCAGTTGATAGTGCAGCACCGGCACCAGATTGCCGGGAAGAGGGGCTGGACAGTGGCAGTTTTCCGGTTGCAAATGAAATGTTTGCCAGCCTGTACGCCAAAGTGGCAGCACCCGGTCGCCAGTTAAACTGCCTGACGTCGCTGGCACCAGAAAGTGAAATACTGCAATTGAAACGGGCAATTGGCCTGGCGGTTAGCCGGGACGAGTTGCGGCCAAATCGCTATTATATTGCGCCGCACTGGCAGCAAAGCCGGATTATTGATCAGGATAGCCCGGGACTTGCTGCTGATAATGTGTTTTATCCCTACCAGCATTTAGTATTTTATATCCAGCAACAGCGGATAGATGATCTGACAGTACCGGTATTAATGCGTAAAAGACTGGTGCGCTCGGCCAGTGGTATGGCAAGGATAGCAACCGACTCGGTTATTGACGGCGTTGAACGCCTGCATTTCGAGTTCGGTATAGATGCCAACCTGGATGGCCGCTTAAATTATATGCTGCCCACCGCACTGATGAGTCACGAACACTGGCAACTGCAACACGGCCATATTGTCAGTATCCGGTTTTATATATTGCTGCGCAGTATTGTGCCGGACGCTGGCTATGTTAACCAGCAAACCTATCAGATGGGGACAAACCGGTTTGAAGCCCCCGATGATCATTACCGGCGTTTATTACTTGCCGGCAGCGTGTATTTTAATAATGTCACCTTTTAACTTTTGCCGCTAAAAGAACAAAGTATCCATAAACAGAAGACGCGCAGTAACATCATCCATATAAATACTACCTGAAACAGGGAGGTTGTATGCGACAGAGCGGTATAGCGCTGATAAGCGCTTTAATCTTTCTGCTGGTCATGTTGTTAATTGTCAGCGCTAATTTATTTATCAGCCAGATGAGTATTAAATCAGCTCAGGCGGCGCAGCAACAGCTGTTGTTTGAACAACGTGCCCTGGCGCTGCATCTGAGCTCAGTCAACGACGCGACACTCGACAGCAGTGAAGCCGAATTAACGATAATAAGCCGTTGTCCGGCCAGTTATGCGGTCTGGTCTGAATCAATTATCGACTGTGACCTGTTAACTCTGGCAACCAGTTTGCTGTCCGATGACAATCGCTTTGCGACCAGTTACCGCTCGATGCTGCTGCGTCAGCAAATTGTTGACGGAGAGGTGCTAGATGTTGAGTAATAAACCAAAGCAAAACGCCTCTGGTCAATTAAGCCAACTTGTCAGGCTTGGTCCATTACTGGCTATTATATTACTGAGTCTGCTGGCAGCTGCAGTATTTTGTTTCAGTGCGCTGGCGGCCACCCCGGATTGCTGGCGCCAGGCTACGACACCCCGCGCACTGGAGTTCGAGGGAAGCACTAGTGCCGGTCCGCTGCAACGTTTTTTGCATCAGCAGGATTTTGATGGCGCTGGTAAGTTGGCCTTATATCCACCTGACAGCGAAATAGCGCTGGCCTCATTAATAGCCTGGCCACTATCAGACGGTATGGGGTTGGCCGCACCTTTTTTTGTTCGCACTGAACCACTCGACACTGACTACGATGGCTTTACTGATCAGCTTATCAGCACTGACTTCAGAGGCCGGGTTTGGCTAACCGAGGTTACTGCAACCGGTTTTGGTGCGCCGTTGCTGTTGGCAGACCTGACACACAGCGACTGGCGTTTTATCGCCGGTGCTGGCATTGCCGATGTCAGTTTGCCGTTACCTTTGCGCCCGGATGGTTTAAGTGGCCGGCACCGCTTATTACTGCTGGTAGCCCGCAGCATTATTAGCGGTGAAGATGCGCTGATTGCACTTCGAATGCCTGGCATTGCCACGACAGCTGAACCGGTCGGCTTTGACGCTTTATTCGATCGAACCTTGTTGACGGCGGAGGAACGGGAAAGTGGCATGAGCCATGATCAGTGGCTGGCAATTATTGATAACGCCGGTTGGTGGGTTCGGTTGGCCGGCCAGCTTACTCAGCCACCCAAAGTCGTTGCCGGCGTTATATACAGTGCGGTTGCTACCAGTGATTTTAATGCCATTGAGTGCGCAGACCAAACCGCTGAACACAGTCTGGTGGCGATGCATCTGCACAGTGCCGGTCTGGTATATAACCAGCGGCGTTTCCGGCTGCTATCCGGCGAAGGGAGACTGACGTTGCAACAACAGGCTGATGGCTCTGCTGCGCTGGTGCTGGATAATACTGACGAGCAGCAGCTGGTATTATCAGAATTAAAGATGATTTCGCCGGCATGCCCGGATTGTGCTGAGCAGCTAATGCTGGATCAGTTTCCACGCTGGCTGAAACTGGCTACCTACCGCCAGGAAACCGGAGCGCATTAATGTATAGAACGACGTTGCAAGCGATATACCGGTCACGAATGGCGCAACTGCTAATCTTCCGCAAAGGGTTTACCTTGATTGAGCTGATGGTTGCAGTAGCGGTTATCGGTATCCTCAGTGCCATTGTGTATCCTGCTTATCAGCAATATGTGCTGAAAACGCATCGGGCTGAAGCCAGCCGGTTATTGCTAAGTGCCGCCAATATCCAGGAGCGGCAACTTGCCGATCATGGCAGCTATACCGACAATTTGCTGTTGTTGGGGGTAGCGGCAGATGGCACCAGCAGTACTGGCCGCTATAAGTTACAGGTTGTGCTGGCTGATAGCAGCAGCTTCGAGCTGACAGCATTGGCGCAAGGCGCGCAAACGGCTGATCGGGATTGTCTGGTTTTTACACTTGAGCATACTGGTCAGCGCAATCGCAGCCTGCCATCATCGTTGTCCTGCTGGGACTAAGCGGGACAGGGACTTTGCTGGAAAGTCAGACGATTGCGACCTGCCTGGTTTAGCACCAGTTTGTAGTGCCAGTTAAACGATGATTGCGGGCAATAATAAAAGGTGCCATTCTCCAGCGCATTTAAACTGCCGTCACGGCGGAACTGTAACTGGCTGCGGTTATATTTTAACTGGTGCTGCCGAAAAACCGGCGGGATCTGCCGTAACACAAATTCGGTATCGTTATGTGGATTAATTAAGCTCAGCACCAGCGGATACGTTTGCCAATCGCTCTGGCATTCAGTGCCTGAAAGCGGACACACTCTTACCGGCTGTTGACTATTTGCGGCCTGGATCCTGGCAAAACCAAGGTGACGACTCAACTGCTGCATATAACTGCCTGCCCGGTGCTTATTAATCAGCTCTGCCATTGCCGGCAAAGCAATTTGCAGCAGAATAGCCATAATCGCCAGACCCAGCATAAGTTCAAGTAAAGTCAGTCCTTTCTGTAACAACCCGGTCTTCATAATTGCACGCCTTGCAACCAAACTTGGTAAGCAAAGTGTAGCAATTATATTTAAAATATGTATTTTATTGTGCATTTTAACTGCAGTGCCAGCGATTGCTGGCGTTAAAATGTGCAGTTAATGGCCGGCCGGTTAGTCGTAAATAGTGGGAATGGGTTCGCGCTTATGCTGGGTTTTCAAATAGATATTGACTAGACGATCGCGTACTTCAGCTGAAACATGTTTTCCTTCCAGAAAATCATCAATCTCATCATAAGTTAAGCCCAGTGCGGCCTCATCGGCCTTTTGCGGGCTCAGACATTCCAGATCGGCGGTCGGCGTCTTGCCTACCAGTAGTTCTGGTGCACCCAGTCTGGCGGCCAGGGCACGAACCTGCCTTTTACTTAAGCCAAATAATGGTGCTAAATCACAGGCCCCATCGCCCCATTTAGTATAAAAGCCGGTAATGTTTTCTGCCGAATGATCAGTGCCTAACACCAGACCATTGTTAAGTGCGGCAATATGGTATTGTGCTGTCATCCGGCAGCGGGCTTTAACATTGCCTTTGGCAAAATCGGCTTTTGCATCATCGGCATTACTATGGCCATAAAGTGCCGCCAGCGTGCTTTGATGTAAAGCATCTGCCGCATCTTTAATATTCACCGTTAGTGCCTTCGTCGGTTTAATAAAGCGGACCGCAAGTTGCGCTTCATCTTCATCCCGCTGGGTACCGTAGGGCAGGCGCACGGCGATAAACTGGTAGCCACCGCCGTGCTCTTTGTTTAGTTCATCGACCGCCAGCTGAGCCAGCCGGCCACAGGTGGTGGAATCAACGCCGCCGCTGATCCCCAGCACCAGGCTGGTCATCCCCGCGCTTTGTAATTGTTTTTTAATAAAACTAACCCGGCGGCTTATCTCATTGTCGACATCAATTTCTGGTAACACCCGCATTTGGGCAATAATCTGTTCTGCCTGCATTCTGCTCAGCCCTTAGTTGAAAGTGCAGAATATCTTAACGTATCTGGCGGTAATAGGATCAACTAATTACTGCTAAAAAGCTGATGCTGACGAGCGCTTGTATTATACTGGCGCTATCTTCTGGACCTGAGCTTTGGAAATCGTGATGAAAAAAATTGAAGCCATTATTAAGCCTTTTAAACTGGATGATGTGCGCGAGGCACTGGCCGATATCAATATAACCGGTATGACAGTGACCGAAGTAAAAGGCTTTGGCCGGCAAAAAGGCCATACCGAGCTATACCGTGGTGCTGAGTATATGGTTGATTTTCTACCCAAGGTGAAGCTGGAAATTGTCGTCGGCGATGAGTTGGTAGAGCGCTGCGTTGAAGCCATTATGAAAACTGCCCAGACCGGCCGGATAGGCGATGGCAAAATTTTTGTGTTTGAAGTAGAGCGGGTTATCCGGATACGTACCGGTGAAGAAGATGAAGACGCCATTTAGCCGGGCTTAAACCAGTTGTTACCAGTCAAAACTAAGTTGATCCCTGCTTTTTGCCGCTTTTCTGACAGCTGGCCGCTTGCGACTGGCATGACGCACCATAACTGCGCTTTTTTGTTGTTGCCAGCTGCTCTGAGGCTGGCTCTTTAACCAGCTGCACAGCTTAGCTCTGGCCAGTTGCCGTGCTTGCTCTGCATTAACAATCGGTGCAGGGTAGTCACGGCCTATCACACAACCATATTGCTGTTGCAAAGCAGGCGGCATCAGCCACGGGCTATGCAGCCAGCTGTTTGGTAGTTGTTGCAGCTCCGGCAGCCACTGCCTGATAAACTTACCATCCGGGTCTTTAAGTTGGCTTTGTTTTAATGGGTTGTACATCCGGTTTGGGTTAATCCCGGTAGTGCCGGCCTGCATTTGAATTTGTGGATAATGAATGCCAGGCTCGTAGTCGATAAAGCACTGTGCCAGATGCAACGCGACCGGACGCCAGTGCAGCCACAAATGATAAGTCGCAAACGCTACCAGCATCGCCCGGCCACGAAAATGCAGCCAGCCGGTTGCCAGCAAGCAGCGCATAGCTGCATCTATCAATGGAAAACCGGTAAAACCAGTGCGCCAGGCATTAAAGAACACCGGGTTAAATTCAGTTTCGCGCATACCATCAAAGCCGCGGTGCATATTAAAAAACTCAATAGCCGGTTCATCTTCCAGTTTCTGAATAAAATGACAATGCCAGCGCAAACGGCTGAAAAATGCCTGTAGCCCTTGGCGGTGCCAGCCATCACTTTGCTGCTTTATTGCCAGCAAACTTTGCTGTTGTAACTGGCGCAAGCTCAGCTGGCCATAACTGATGCAGGGACTTAATCTGGAGCAGCTGCTACCGGCTTTAGCCGCTAACGAAATATGTTGCTGGTAATTGCGACTGCGATGGCTAAGAAAACCGCTGAAGATATTTGCAGCTGCTGATGGTTGTTGCATCGAGTCAATAGCGGGGAGATCGTTCGCACGTTGCGGTGCCAGTGCTGCTAAATTACCAGCGGCTGTGGTCAGCCAGGGCAACGCCTCTGGTGTTGGACAAATTGGCGATTTTAGCCAGCTGTCAGCCTGCTCAAACCAGTGATCCCGGTTATGAAGACGACGAAACACCGCAAACTGCCGGTATTGCTGCCACGGAATTTGTAAGCTTTTAAGCAGCCGGCCTACAGCCAGGTCGCGCTGATAGGTCCATAGATTACCTGTCTCTTCATGACTGAATACGCCTGAAACTGCGTATTGCTGGCACAGCTGGCTTAAAACCGTTGTGGCAGCTCCTTTTACAACCAGCAATGGCTGCCCCAGGGCGGTTAGCTGCTGGTTAAGGAGCTGTAGCGCCGGAGCAATATATTGCCAGTGGCGCAGCGATACGTCAGGTTGCTGCCAGTAATCGGGCTCAATAATATATACCGGCAACACTGCGCCTTGCCTGGCCGCATGCCACAAGGGCTGGTGGTCCTGCAGCCGTAAGTCACGTTTAAACCAAACCAGACTGGTCATTTGCTTAAGACGTTTCAGTAGTTAATTTGGCCAGCCAGTTTTGCCAGTGGGCTGGTATTTTAACCCCGGCGGCAGGCTGGTGAACCAGACTGCCCTGGGTCGTCAGCTCTGGTAACATGGCCCGGACAAAATCACCATTGCCATCATAGTTCAGTGCTTGCTTGATAACATTAAACTGGCGCTCGCCGCTGTTACCACTGCCAGCGATATAGGCCCAGTTGCCCCAGTTACTGGCAACATCATAGTCAAGCAGGCGCTGTTCAAAATAGGCAGCGCCCAGCCGCCAGTCGACGCCCAAATCATGAATCAGAAAACTGGCGACGTTCTGCCGCCCCCGGTTGCTCATCAGGCCGGTGCTGTTCAGCAGGCGCATATTAGCATCGATAAAGGGCACCCCGGTTGTCGCCGCGCACCAGCTGTTTAACTGCTGTTGCTGGTGCATAGTCAACCTGGCGGGGCTGAAATCCAACTCGCCTTTAATTGCGTTTTTACTGAACCAGGCATTCTGGTATTTTCGAAACTGCCAGCGAAAGAACTCCCGCCACAATAATTCAAATTTCAGCCAGTAGGTTGAGTCATTTGCCAGGATCTGTTGCTCGTAGCACAAAATCTGCTGCCAGCAATAGCGCACCGACAGGCAACCTGTTGCCAGCGCTGCTGAGAACTTACTGGCATAATAGTCGCCGCTTAACGCGTTTCTGCTGTTTTTATAGTGACTGATCGCCTGTTGTTGCCAGATGTAGTCATCCAGCCGCTGTAATGCGTGCAGCTCACTGCTGCCTGGCTGGTTTGATGGCTGGCTGAAAGCTGCTAACTGACTAAAATTTTCACAAAATTTATCCGACTCTGCAGGGGGCAGCCAATGCTGGCCGGGTTGTGGCTGATATTCAGAAATAGCCGGAGTTACCTGCAGCAGCGGCTCCCGCTGTTTTCGAAATGCACTGAAGCTATCCGGTAAAGAGCTAAGGTCGGGGATCAAAGGTGCACTACCGAGCAAGCTGTTCAGATCAACGGTAGTAACCTGATAGCGCCGTTGCAGTGAAGCAAGTGTTTGTTGCTGCCGATAACCGGTTGGTGTAGCAGCAACAATCTCAGTGGCTTGCAGCGTGGTCGCCAGCTTGTTTATTTCAGTGGCCGGTTCACCAAATAAGGTCACCAAACCAATATTAAAGCGGGCCAGCGCTTGTTTTGTTTCAGCAATCAGTTGTAAATGTTGCTGCAGTCTTAATAAGCTGGCCCGCGCCATGCCATACTGCTGGCCAAAGAACGCAGCCTGGTCCAGACAGACCACCGCGACTAACCGCTGCTCAGTCGCCTTAGCATCCGCACCACACCAGAGCAAAGGATTGTCATGCAGTCGCATGGCCTGATCCAGCAAGATCAGCCGGGTCATAATTGCTCCAGCTTAATAAGATAATCTGCTGCTTTATCGCGTAACGCCTGTTGTTGTGCCGGCTCTTTGTTATGCCAGTTTTTATAAGCCAGTTGCATTCTGGCATTACCGCCAAGCTTTTGCTCATTACGCGCCAGAAAGTCCCAATACAACACATTAAACGGACAGGCATCATCGCCGCTGCTGTCTTTAACCTTGTACTGACAATGCTGGCAGTAATTGCTCATCCGGTTGATATACGCGCCACTGGCTGCGTAGGGTTTCGACGCTAACACGCCATCATCGGCATATAAGGCCATACCCAGGGTGTTGGGCAGTTCCACCCATTCATAGGCATCGGCATACACGGCCAGATACCAGTCAGTCACTTCTGTCACATCAAGACCGGCTAGTAATGCAAAATTACCGGTTATCATCAGGCGCTGAATGTGATGCGAATAAGCATGGGTCAGGGTATGGCTGATCGCCTGCTGCATACAGCGCATTTTGGTGTCACCATGCCAGTAGTAGCCTGGCAGCGGCCGCTCAGCGTTAAGGAAATTGCGGGTTTTATAGTCCGGCATCAGTAACCAGTACACGCCCCTGATATACTCTCGCCAGCCGATAAGCTGGCGGATAAAGCCCTCGGCGGCATTAATGGCAACTTTTTGCTGTTTGTAAGCCGCTTCCACTTTCTGACACATCCAGCGCACATCCAGTAAACCGCAATTAAGGTAAATGGAGCAGATGCTATGAAACAAAAAAGGCTGGTCAAGTACCATCGCATCCTGATAATCACCAAATTTGCCGAGTTGTTCGCTGACAAAATGATTAAAGGCCTGGCGTGCCTGCTTACCGGTTACTGCATAACAAAAGTTGTCAGCTGAACCGGGGTGATCAGCAAAGTGTTCAGCAACCAGTTCTATTACTTCGGCGGTTATCTCATCCGGTTTAAACTGCAGCGGGGCGACTGCTTTCAAATCGGCAGGCGGGGCTTTGCGGTTTGCTTTATCAAAGTTCCACTGGCCACCCAGCGGCTGCTTTTTATTGTCCAGCAGTAAGCCGGTGTAGCGGCGCATCTCACGGTAAAAATATTCCATTCGCAGCTGCTTCCGACCGTCCGCCCATTTTGAGAACATCGTTGCGTTGCACAAAAAACGGTCATCTTCCAGCATATCCAGCGGTAACTGAAAGGTTTGCTGCCAGCTGGCAATTTCCTGCTTTAAACGATACTCCCCGCATTCGGTCAGCATAATGCCCTTTAGTTGCGGGTGCTGCTTCAGGCTATGCTTAACAGCCGCGGTAAGAGATGAAAAGCCTTGCTGGTATTTCAGGTAAATAACCTTATTGTCCTGCTGGCGCAGTACCTCTGCAAAATGGCGCATGGCACTGAATAACAGAATAATTTTATGTTTATGATGTTTAACATAGCTGGCTTCCTGCTTAACTTCAGCCAGCAAAAAAATGTCGTCTTTATCTGCCTCACGTAGCGCCGATAGCGCCGGGCTGAGCTGATCTCCCAGAATAACGATTAGCCTGGCCATACATCCTGACTCATAATAACAATAGGCAGTGGTACGCGATGCTGCCGGGCGCAGATCAATCAATTATCAGGTTAGGGCTTGCTGGCAACAGCAACATATTGCGCTGCGTTAACAAGCAGGTATGATAACGGCAATATAAAGAACTTAAGGGTTTTTCAGATGGCAGATTTTCGTTTCGGGGTTGTTGCAGGCTGCTTAAGTGCGCTGACAATGGGGGCATTGCTGTTAACGCCGCAGTATGCGCTGGCGCAGCCGCACAGTCATAACCATGCTGAGCAGCATGAGCATGAGCATGAGCATGAGCATGAACATCAGCATAGCGACGAGGAGTTCAGCAGCCCGGGCACCCATGTGCATGGCGAAGCCATGTTAACCGTTATCCTTGAGGGCAACGAAGCAATGGTAGCCCTGCAGTCGGCTGCTTATAATATTGTGGGCTTTGAGCATGCGCCAAAAACCAGCGAGCAACGTCAGGAAGTTAGCGCTGCACTGGATGTGCTGCGCCAGGGTAACTGGTTTGCGATTAATCCGCAGGCAGGCTGTGAGATAGCTGAAGCCGACGCCAATACCGATTTAATGGCAGAGGTGAGCAGTACCCACAGTGATTTTTACGCCAATATCAGCTTAGTTTGCCAGCAACCGGCGCGCTTAAATGAAATGAGCGTTAATTTGTTTAATCTGGTGCCAAGCGTGCAGAAAATAACGGTGCAGTGGGTGATAAATGGCCAGCAGGGCGCAACTGAATTAAGTTTGGCGAAAAATACCGTTTCATTTTAATACTTTTCAGATTAACTCTGTTATCTGAAACAGCCGCTTGCCGGCAGCAAAAAGCCCCCGCTAACCTTTGGTTAAACGGGGGCTTTTTTATATCAATACGTTAGTAAGTATATTCTTCAACAGAATCCGCTTTCAGGCTGTAAGCGGCATTTGCCAAATCATGGCTCATTGGCTGGGTGGTCAGGGTGCCGCTAATCCAGAAGGGCGAGTAAATCATATCGGCTTTCAGATTTTTGGCGCCACTTACAAATATAATCTGATTTGGCGGCGGTGGCGGCACGTGAATACAGGCACCAAAGTAAGGCACCAGGAAAAAGCTGGTGACGTTTTGCTCGTCGTCAAATTCCAGTGGCACAATAAACCCCGGGATCCGCACCTTGGTGTTATTAAATTCTTCTTTTACTTTGGCAGACTGTAAAATTTGCTGCCACTGGCCGGCAGCCGGGTCGTCACCATTATAGTTATCATCAAACGGAGACGGCTGACTGTAATCGTGTTGTACTTCCGGCATGGCCTGCAGCGCAGCCAGATCTTCTTCCGGCATTAAATCAGTCCATTCGATGGTTTTCACTTCGCTGGCACTTAGCATCATGCTAAAGCTTGCGACCAATACCATGGATAACGTAACAGATAACTTGTTAAGCATTGGAGCTTACCCTCTTAATTTTGCATAATAGACGCTCACTAACGGAGCAATCATAACATGACCGGGATTCAACCTGTGACCGACAAGCCGAAAATTCCTGCCATTGAGCTCAAAAATGTCGTGTTCTACTATCAGACTGCAGCCTGGCAACTTAGTTTACCTGAACTGACTTTGCAGCAAGGTCAGCATTTATTTATCAAAGGCGCCTCAGGCAGCGGTAAAACAACGCTGCTTAATTTGCTTGCGGGCATTATTACGCCAAAACAAGGCGAAATTAAACTCGGTGGTGAACAATTCAGTAGTTTATCGCCAGCAAAACGCGACACGCTGCGGGCCCGCAATATTGGCGTGGTGTTTCAGCAGCTGAACCTGATTACTTACTTATCGGTGCTGGACAATGTGTTGTTAAGTGGTCATTTTGCCGGCCTGGCTAAGACTGCCGGTGAGCAACGCGCTAAAACCCTGCTGCAAAGCCTCGGACTGGGCCCTGAGCTTATTTCGCAACCTGCCGCAGCACTAAGTGTCGGCCAGCAGCAGCGGGTCGCTATTGCCCGGGCTCTCCTTACCCGGCCAGCTTTACTGATCGCGGATGAGCCTACCTCCGCCCTCGATGCCGACAACCGCGACAGTTTTATGCAGGTATTGCTGGAGCAGGCTGAGGCCTGCCAGACCAGCGTGATTTTTGTCAGCCATGATGCCAGTTTACGCCGTTATTTTAGTCAGCAGCTGGATATGCAGCAGCTGGCACAAGGAGTACAGCCATGTTGTTAAAGCTCGCCAGACAAAGCTTATGGAACCGTCGGGGCACGGCGCTGATGACCTTGTTTTCGCTGACGATAAGTCTGGTGCTGTTGTTTGGTATCGATCATTTGCGAAAAGAAGCGCGGCAAAGTTTTACCAGTACCATCTCCGGTACCGATTTAATCGTCGGCGCCCGCTCCGGCCAGCTGAATTTATTACTGTATTCGGTGTTCCGGATTGGTAATGCTACTGCCAATGTCAGCTGGGCCACGTACCAGCGGATCAGTAAGCACCCGCAAATCAGCTGGACTATTCCGCTGGCACTGGGTGACTCGCATCGTGGCTACCGGGTACTGGGAACTAACCTGGATTATTTTACCCATTACCGTTATGCCAACAATCAGTCATTACAGTTTAGTGCAGGGCAACCCTTTAACGACGTTTATGACACCGTGCTGGGGGCAGAGGTTGCAACTAAACTGGGTTATCAGCTTGGCGATCAGATCACCCTGTCGCATGGTGTTGGTGCGGTCAGTTTCAGTGAACATAAAGATAAGCCTTTTGTTGTCGCCGGTATTCTGGCACCGACCGGCACGCCGCTGGATCAGACCGTTCATGTCAGTCTGGAGGGTATTGAAGCTATTCATCTGGACTGGCAGCAGGGCGCACCGATGCCCGGGCGAACAATCAGTGCGGAACAGGCGCTGGCACAGGATCTGACCCCGAAAGCGATAACCGCATTTATGGTCGGGCTCGAGTCCAGAATGGCTACGTTCGTGGTGCAGCGACAAATTAATGAGTTTAAGGGCGAAGCCTTGTCAGCAATTCTGCCGGGGGTGGCGCTGGCTGAACTATGGCAGATGCTGAGCATGGTGGAAAACCTGTTATTACTGATTACCTTGCTGGTGCTGATAGCCGGCCTGGTTGGCATGATGACGACCTTGCTGGCCTCGATGAAAGAGCGGCAACGGGAAATGGCCATTCTGCGCGCCGTTGGGGCCCATCCATGGTATTTGTTTATGCTGATCCAGCTGGAAGTGCTGCTACTGACTATTCTGGCGTTGCTGGCGGCGGCGGTCACCCTGGTTGTAACCCTTTGGGCGCTACAGGATATTCTTGCCAGCAGCTATGGCCTGTTTATCAATATCAACCCATTCAGCCTGCAAACCCTGTACTGGGCCGGTGCTGTACTGCTGGTCAGTGCTGTGTTGGCCTGTATTCCGGCGTTTACTGCTTACCGGCGGGCCCTGAACGATGGTCTGGCTATCCGGCTGTAATTCTGGCAACTTTGGTTGCGGCTTAGTCAGCCGCAACCAGTTGTTGCTGGATCCAACGCACGGTTGTGCCCATATCATAATTTCTTGGCCGGGCTGTGGCGGCTGAAGAGGCATCCGGGGTTACCAGAAAGCTAAATGCATAATTCTGGCGCAAACCCATCCGTAAATCGGTCAGCACCAGCTTGTCATTCTGCAAATCTAAACTATAAAAACCATGACTGAAAGCCGCTATTCTGGCAACGTCGGGGTGATCCGCATATTGCTGCTTTAAGCTGTCATCCTGCGGAAAAAACTGATATTCGATAGCCGTACCGTGGTTTAAGATATTGTAAAAGCCTTCATAATAGCCTTGTTCAGTCATTACCAGCACCCGCCACAACAGGGTATTAAACGGTGTTGGCGTAACCAGCACTGCCTCGGTAGCCGGCGCCGGTAAAGCCGTATTGACCAGTGAATTCAGCCACTGCTGGCTGCTGACGCTCCAGATTAAATACAATGATGATAAGCCCAGTCCACAAGCTGCGGCTCTGGTACTCCACTGCGGTCTGAACAGTGCCAGAATCAAAGCAAACAACAGCGGTAAGGTATATAAAGGGTCAATAATGAAAATACTGCCAACGCCAAAGGGCGTATCGGTAAATGGCAGGCCCAGCCGGGTGCCGTATATTGTCATCACATCCAGCAGCGGATGGGTAATCAGCACCAAACCTATCGCCAGCCACCAGCGTATAAACAGCGCAGATTGACGGTGAACAGCGCTGATAAACCATGCCAGCAGCGGGCTGAAAAGTGCCAGGTAAAACAGCGCATGGGAATGTGCCCGGTGGCCGACCATATTGCCAATCGCATCACCGGCATCAAATAATACATCTAAATCGGGCAGAGTGCCGGCAACAGCGCCCCATAATACGGTTTGTTTAACCGGAACTTTGCGGCCCATAACCAGGGTGGCTACGCCCGCACCCAAACACATTTGACTTAACGAATCCATAATAGTGGTCAGTTAGCTAACAATAATGCTGATACGGTACTGATCAGGCCATGGCCCATGTTAGTTCAGTTTTTGTCGTCATCTGCCGGCTTGAAGCGACTGCCTCTGGTTCAGTTAATAACTGGCTGCTTAAGCGCTGCATCAAATCAAGGTATTCGGGCTGCAGATTGGCAACCACTTGCCGGGCATCCAGATAATAGGGTGCGCGCTTACCGTTAAAGTCGATCGCTTCGCCAATCTGATTAAAGTTGATGCCAATCCGCTGCAGTATTCTGGCCAGGCTGGGCTCGATGGTTACAAAGCCATGATAATAGCCTTTCTCCAGACACATCGCCGTTGCCATCAGGTAGAGCCCGATGGCGATATAGCGGTTAAACGGTCGTGACGAGCTGCTTAATGCCGGTAAATCTTTTGCAGCAGTATCTTTAATTCTGCGCCGGAATTGCGCGGCAACAGCCAGCCGCGAGATTTCGCAAACATGTTGCCGTGGAAAGCAGGCCGGGGTTAAATGCGGCGCAGTAAAGCGCCCGGCAAAGTACTTTTCAATTGGTAGTGGGCCAGGTTCCTGCTGGCAGTGGATCAGACGTATTGTGCCGGCAATTTCACCCGATTGGGCGTCGGCCAGGCTGCAATGCAACGCCCGGCGGTCAAAGTCGTCCTGCTCCAGGCCTGAAGGCCGTGGAGGTTCGAATTTAAGTTCTTCACAATATACTTTGTGCCGCAACCTGAACACTGTGTTCTTTTGTTGATGGCTGATTGCTTGTGAAGCCTGAAAATAAGCACTGAAATCGGACAGGTTTAGTTCGTTGTCTGGCTTTGCTGCAGGAATTGTCGGTACACAATCTTTTTGCTCCGGCTGGGGTAATGTCGGATTCAACAATGTCATCGTTATGCCCTAAAGATGATAGTACTAGCAAACCTATCTGATAAACTTACGGTTAATGTTTTTTTATGCTTAGCCTGATAAGACATAACCGTCCATGCTAAAGTAAGGGCGCACTTCATTGTGCTACATGTGCTAAGGGTGCTCAGGCGCATTTACTATGCAATTCTGAGCGCTGTGGGTCAAACCCGAAATAGGTTGATTTGTTTCGATAAAAGATAAAATCTGAGTAATAACTTGATTTTACAGTTGTTAATTTTTTAAACTTTTTTATCACTACTTAGTATATAAATTAAGCTTAAGTTCATAAAACGGCAGTTTAAGCAGCAAATGGCAGGAAATGCGTGGCAATTACAATATCGGGCAGTGTAACTATCGACGACGGCGAGCTGGAATGGCAATTTATCCGGGCTTCAGGCGCCGGTGGCCAGCATGTTAATAAAGTGGCGACTGCAGTGCAAATTATTTTCGATATTGCCGCCTCATCGTTACCAGACTTCTATAAGCAGCGCCTGTTAAACCGCAGTGATCATCGTATTACCAAAAGCGGTAAAGTGATTATTAAATGTCAGCAAAGCCGCAGTCAGGAGATGAACCGGGAACTGGCCCTGGCCCAGTTTATCGAGTTAGTGCAGTCAGTGGCCAAAGTACAGAAAAAACGGGTAGCGACCAAACCGACCTATGGCAGCCAGCAACGGCGGTTAGAGGGTAAAAAGCAACGTAGCAAAACCAAGGCGCTGCGCCAGGGTAAACCTGAGCATTAATTTGCTGAATGTCAGAAAAATAAAGGCCACCTTCAGGTGGCCTTATGTTTAACATCGCAACAGGCTGTTAGTTGCTCTGATGCACCTCTGGCACTTCAGTAAAGGGTTTAATGCCAAACTGCGGATAAACCTGAGACGGAAAATAAATCCGGCCATCTTTTGCTACCATGGCAACCTTTTTAATTTCACGTAAGTCTGCCAGCGGATTGCCCGGAACTAAGAAAAAATCGGCCAGTTTGCCAGGTTCAATACTGCCTAATTGCTCACCCTGCGCTAAATAGTTTGCCATGTCATACGAGGCCCGGCGTAAAACCTGGGCATTAGACATCCCAATCTTTGAAAATAACTCTAACTCCCGGTGCAGCTCAAATGCGCCCCCTAAATCAGTGCCGGGAACGATAAAAATGCCCCGTTGATGCATCAGGCTTAATGTGGCCAGAATTTTATCAAAAGCTGCTTTATAGGCTTTATCTTCTGCCTCATCTGCCACATTCAGTAAGGCCTGTTTGGCAGAGCGTTGCACCCCAATAGGCATGTTATCAATGTAATCAACCATACCAATTCTGGTTTCGCCATTGCGGCCGGTAAGCCCGAATTCATGGATCACCATGGTCGGGTCGATGGCGATATTTTTATCGACCATAATAGCCAGTGAAGTTTGCACCGCGTCACTATCCAGATCTAACTCAGCAAAGCGCTTCATGCCGGTGATCCGGAACAAGGTGCGGGTGTCTTCTTCTCTGTCCAGCACCCAGCTTAGCATCAGCTGGTTAATGTGGGTCACTTCGTCGTAGCCGCTTTGCATCATCTCATCAACTTTAGAAAACGCCGGAATATGACCTGCCACTCGCATACCATGTTTTCTGGCTTCCGCCACCATTGCCGGTACCCACTCACCTTTAATAGAGCTGTAAATTTTAATCTGATGATAGCCGCCGCGCTCAGCATACATTTTTATTAAATCCACTGCTTCCTGCTCGTTTGCCGCCAGCTCGCCGGTCGCGGCTGAAAACGGGCTTTTACCTTCAATAAATGCACTTTTGCTAATGCGGGGGCCAATTAAAATATTGCGTTCAATTTTATCTTCCAGGGCCTCCAGTACATCCATTTCATTGCCCATATCGCGAACAGAGGTAATGCCGGCCATTACATTTAATAAGGCGTCATCGTCACTCATATGAGCGTGCATTTCATATAAGCCCGGAATAAGGGTGCCACCGTTACCTTCTATAACGACCTCGTCGGCGGAAGGGGTTTGCACTACCGGCTCAATTGCCGCAATTTTATTCTGGTTCAGCAGCACAGATTTCGGCTCGGAAAGCGACAACGTTTCAGGCTCAAAGATCCGCACATTGTTAATGCGCACCGGTTTATCAAAGCTGTTGCTGGCTCTCTTGGCGATCTCTTCAAAGCGGCTGGCATTTAACGTTGCTGCCAGCTGCCGCAATGTCTGATCTTCAGCGATTAAATCCTGCTTTAGCAGGGTGAAGCGGGGCGACAAGTACGCCAGCATTTGCTGGTTGCTATCAAGCGCAATATAGCTGGGGTCTAAACTGATGCCGGAAATAGCATAAATGCTGGCGTCGACTGGCGTATCGGCATTGGCACTTTTCAGGCTAACGGTATCAATTTTGTCTATCCGAAGTTCGCCGCCAGGCAGCGCAGGCAACGTATTATTTTCACTATTGAGCAGCGCACTGGCATAAATATACAGGGCATAAGGGCTGGCGTTTTGCGCCACGTACATCGATTCGTCAGAGAAGGTGGCTTTACCCCCGCCAGCGGCATCTTGCCATGAAGCGCTACCGTCAGCGGCCTGAAAAGACTCAGCAACGGCATTGCCAAACACGGTTTTGCCATCAATTTGCCATGCTAACGGCAAACCGGTATCAGATAACCGCAGGCTTTCAACGCTGCTTGAACCGCGACCATTGTTGCTATAGCCATAATCAATGTTCAGCTCATTATTCAGTCGCTCAACCTTGAGCTCACCCACCTGGGTGCCACCAAACAGCACTGCATAGGTTTCATTACTTTTTACAGTTGTCTGGGTACTGCTGCTGTCTTGCGACACGGGTTTGTCTGCAGGTGAGCAGCCTAATACGCTAAGACACAAGATGCTAAGGGTCAGATGTTTAAACATGAAATGGCCTGAGTTGAGGTGTGTTTAGCTGCAGTATTACACAGCGTCTGAAAAAGACAATCAGTAGACTTAGAAAGTATTAGCAGAAAAACTAAAGAAGATTCAATGTCTAAGCAATTATATGTTTGTTGTAAGTTTGTGATCGCGCATCACCGTCACTGTATTTCTGCCTTGCTCCTTGGCAGAGTAGAGTGCTTCATCGGCCAAAGTAATTAAGTTATCAAGGTCCAGTTGATCAGGCGTGGCACTAACGACGCCAATACTCATCGTCACGCGGCATATGTTTTTAAGGTCAATTTTTTCAATTTGTGCACGTAGATCTTCGGCGAGTTGGCTAGCCTGGTGACTAGTGGTATTAGGTAGAAAAATTAAAAACTCTTCTCCTCCCCATCGCAATGCGATATCAGAATCACGGGTGCGACTCTTTATTATTTTAGCCACACTTTGCAGCACTTTATCTCCCGCAGCATGGCCGAATTGGTCGTTAATTCGTTTAAACCAATCTAAGTCCATCAACATAATCGACATAGGCGTATTATACCTTTTAGCTAGCTCCCAACTTGGGTGAACCAGCTTGGAAAATGCACGACGGTTATACAAGTTAGTTAAAGGATCGTGCAGAGCATTGCTTTCTGCTCTAATACGCGCTTGCTGCGCTAATTTGAAGTTAAAACCAAGTGATATGGACAGCAATGACATCTCTAACAGCATGCCTACTTCTATTTCCCGAAATGCCCACTGCGAATAAGGAATAATTCCCCAAGTCACAAAACTGGAAAATGTGGCCCCTCCTGTTCCCATAATGATTGCGGGGATAAAAAATTTAGCGAGTGGGTCTTTGTTTTTGTATGCCAGGCATCCAACCAGCAGCATCCAGACGGATAGGCTGGTTAACATGATCAACTGAATCATTATGATTAATGAACGATTGCCAGATAAAAATAAAAGCCCGGCTAATATCAGTAAACTGGCATATATTCGGTGCCTGTAGCGATACAAAGTGGGTAAAAAAGTACGCGTATTTAAAAAGCCAATGGTAAACATTACCGCTGAAAACAAATAGCAGTACATCAGGCCAGGCATTATCCACTGTTGCGTGGTGACAGAGTCGGACCAAATCAGCCAAAAACCATGTCCTGTATAGGTAAAGTTGAATGCGGTAAATGCCAATAGATAGATGGGGTAGAGTAAATACCTGAGTTCTCTTATGTAAAAATACAGTGCGAGATTGTAGATAAGCAGAATGAGTAATCCGCCATACAAAGCACCATAAAAATAAGCATTTTCTGCAAAGGCGGACACCATTGCTTTTTCGCTACCGATGTATATAGGAATAGTTAAAGGGTCTTCAGAGTGAAACCGAAAAAGAACATGAGAGGTGCCCAACGGAAATTGATGCGCCACCGACGGCATCCTTTCTTTTCGTAAACGTTGGGTAAAGGGCACGTTATCACCTATCGACACCTGGTTGGTTAATCTGTTGGCAGAAAAAAAATAAAGATCAATATTATCAAGCCAGGCATTATCTATTTTTATAATGCGTCGCAAAGGTCCGTCTGTCATATTTTCAATTGGTAATACCGCCCATATCGTGCTCTGGGTAAAACCAAAACTCACTTTGTTTTGACTATTTTGGCTAAATTCGTTGAGTTTGTATGCCGTAAAAGCTTGCTGATGACTCAGGCTGGATTTTGGATCTTCAAGTAAATACAACTGGTCATTAACAAGTTGTATTTGAGGCTCAGAGGTTGGTGTATCTGCTATCGAAAAAATAGACCACGTACAAAATATAAAGAGAATGGTTGCTCTAAAGAATATTTGAGAACTGCTCATAGGTAATATCTGTGATCCATTTTTCTCAACGTCATTTAATTAGGGTTAGCAGGCCACTAGCTTTCAGGGCTTAACGGTTCAAGTAAAGATCACAGTCTACTGCATTAATTGCCATCACATTAACTATAGACTATTTGTAAGCCAGTAAAGCAAGTGTTTTTACCACGCTCAGTGACCTTAAGAGTTTCAATCGACCGACTTTTGGAGTAGAAAATCAAAAGGCCACCTTGCGGTGGCCTTTTGATTTGTGTGGTGGAGCTGGGGGGAGTTGAACCCCCGTCCGAAAAACCTACATCTTCGGTACTACATGCTTAGCACATTCATTTAGTTAACCCTATGAGCGCCGAATGGCAGGCTATCGTCGGGCGAGCCTGATTGGTTTTAACGTGTTGTCTCCAGGCGAAGACGCGACGCGATTCTGTTAGGGGTGATCTTCCAGAGTCTCAGCTTACAGACATGCGTGAGGGGAAGAGCTCTCTACTGCCTATTAAGCAGCGAGTGCGTAGTTTTCGTCGTTTGCGACTAGTTTTTTGCGGTTTTTTTACGAGGCCTACCGCACCTCGGCATGCACCTAGGAGTTCGTGAATCCCGTCGAATCCAGTATCAGCCCCGAATTCTTTGGTTTAACACTAACACTCTCAGTGTTTGGCTATTGTACGCCTGCTATCTGCTTATAACAAGGAGCAAAATGTTGCAGTGCATTCAATCGCCGGTCTTACTTTCTAACTGTCACAGCCATTAGATGGTGACACGCCCTGATAGTTTCAAGGCCAGACAAAAAAATTAGCGTTTGCTGTGTTTCATCATTCGTTCTTTTTCGCGCGACCAGTCACGGTCTTTAATATCGTCGCGCTTGTCATGCTGCTTTTTACCTTTGGCCAGGTGAAACTCGACTTTAACCCAGCAGGCTTTCCAGTACATGGCGGTGGCAATCAGCGTATAGCCATCGCGCTCTTTAAGCCCGATAAGCTTCATCAGCTCACGTTTATTCAGCAGTAGTTTGCGACTGCGATCCGGGTCGCAAATGACATGGCTTGAAGCGCTTTTTAATGCCTGAATTTGCGCGCCAAACAGATAAGCTTCGCCGTCTTTCAGAATAACGTAAGCGTCAGACAAGTTAACCTTGCCTTCGCGAATGCTCTTAACTTCCCAGCCTTGTAAACTGATACCTGCTTCGTACCGGTCTTCCAGAAAATATTCGTGGCGGGCTTTTTTATTGACCGCAATAGTGCCGTTGGTGTTTTTAGTTGGTTTTTTTTTGCTCATAATCCGCTATTTTTGCTAACGCGCTGACCGGGTACGCTGCTCTGGATCCCGATGGGGCCGTGCTTTGCCGGCCTTGTTGCCCCGCGTTATTCTGTTACAATCAGCAGCGAGTTTTAAGGGGAGTGAGTATGCCACAAATTGAGCGCAGTGCCTTGGTTTTTTACAGCGCGCAACAAATGTTTGACCTGGTAAATGCCGTACCAGAGTACCCACAATTTCTGCCTGGCTGCACTTCTGCAGAGATTTTAAGCCAGACTGAGAATGAGATGGTGGCGAAGTTGCAGGTTTCCAAGGCAGGTATTGGCCAATCTTTTACCACCCGTAACATTTTGCACCCGTATGAGCGGATTGACATGCAGTTGGTGGCCGGGCCTTTTAAGCGTTTGCAGGGCGGCTGGCACTTTGTGCCGTTGAACGATACTTCCTGCAAAGTAGTGCTGCGGCTGGAGTTTGAATTCTCCAGCAGACTGGTGCAGTTTGCTTTTGGTAAAGTTTTTTCCGAGCTGACTGCGGCTATGGTAAATGCATTTACCCAGCGGGCGAAAGTGGTGTACGGGGAAAATAATGGCTGAGCAATATACAGTAGAGGTCGCCTACGCGCTGCCGCATCAGCAAAGCTTACTGACATTGTCGGTACTGCCGGGCAGTACTGTATTGCAGGTTATTGAACAGTCTGGCATTTTACAGCAATACCCGGATATAGATTTAAGTCAGCAGAAAATAGGGGTCTGGAGCCGGCCGGTAAAACCTGACGAGCAGGTAAAAGACGGTGACAGAATAGAAATTTACCGGCCGCTTATTGCCGATCCGAAAGACTTACGCCGGCGGCGGGCCGAGAAAGCCAAAGAAGAAGGGCGGGCTGATAAAGTTACAGGTGGTAGAAAGCAGGAACATTAAAAATGAAAAGGCCTGCAAGCAGGCCTTTTCATTTTTAAATAACCGCGGAGTAAATCAGATATCCAGCGGGGTATTAAAATCTTCTGATTTCTTAAAATCGCCTGAAATATCCTGCAATTTGTCGTCTTTGAATTCTACAATCAGTTGTTTTTCAAAGTTATTGCCACGGCCACCTTTTAATGAATAAAAGTAATGCCAGGTATCATCGTCGAAGATGTTGTCTGCCACCGGGCTGCCCAGGACAAACTTTACCTGCTCTTTGGTCATCGCCACCCGCAGTTTGTCGATATCTTTTTGCTCAAGGTAATTACCCTGCGGAACGTCAATCCGGTATATCACGTTAGAGCAGGCGCTTAAGCTGGCCAGCAGGCCTATTACTATTAAAATCTGTACTACTTTATTCATCATTTTCGTCTGTTAAGTCCGGTTGCGGCTATCATACCCTATGACAGCCTCCCTGAAAAATCTTCTTTCAGACTGCCGGTGAGCACAAAAGTTCGCGGGCATTGGCCAGCGCGCTGGCGCTGATATTTTCACCCGCCAGCAAGCGGGCTATTTCGCCAATCCGTTGCTCGTCAGTCAGGCAGCGCATCCGGGTTTCGGTGGCCTGGCCATCAGTGTATTTCTCGACAAACAGCTGTTGATGACCCTGGCTGGCAACCTGAGGTAAATGCGTGACACAGATAATCTGAGTGGTTTCGCCGAGCTGACGTAACAGCTTACCGACGCCGGCAGCGACCGGGCCACTGATCCCAACATCCACTTCATCAAATATCAGGGTAGGGGTAGTAATTTTATCTGCCAGAATAACCTGCACTGCTAAACTTATCCGGGACAACTCGCCGCCCGAAGCCACTTTAGCCAGCGGCTGTAACGGCTGGCCCGGATTGGTCGATACCGTAAAGCTTATCTGATCCCAGCCATGGCTACTGGCCTGCTCCAGGCTGAGGGCCTGCACATTTATTTCAAAGCGCGAATTTGCCATGCTTAGTTCATGCATGCTAGCGGCAATCAGCGCACTTAACTTGCCGGCCGCCTGCTGGCGCTGCTGATGCAACTCGGTAGCCAGTTGCTGATAGTGCTGCTCTGCTTCGGTCAGTTCGGCTTCCAGCTGCACTAATCGCTTATCATCACCGGTCAGCTCTGCCAGTTGCCCGGCCAGTTGCTGATGAAACTCTGGCAGCTGCTCATAACTAACCTGATGTTTGCGGCTTAATGTCAGCCACTGGCCCATTCGCTCGTCGATTTCCTGCAGCCGCTCCGGGTCCAGCTCAACTTTGTCGGCATAGCGGCGCAGCTCACGGCTGGCTTCTTCGGTTTGCATCAGCGCATCTGCCAACATCTGCTGCAGTGGCGTTAAACTGTTATCCAGCTGACAAAGCTGCTCCAGCTGCTGATTGACCACTGACAGGGCCTGATAAATAGAACCCTCATCACTGTCATATAGTTGTTCAATACACTGCTGGCTCTGGCTTAACAGCGTCTGGCCATGGCTCAGCCGGCTTTGCTCTGCTTCCAGCTGGGCAAATTCATCATCTGCTGGCGCAAACTGATCCAGCTCTGCCACCTGGTATTCCAGTAACTGGCGCTGGGCATCACGTTGTTGCTGGCTGTGTTGTAGTTGCTGGTATTCCTGTTTAGAGCTTTGCCATTGCTGATAACATTGCTTCAGCTTAGCGCGAAGTGGCGCATTATCGGCAAATGCATCAAGTAACTGACGTTGATAATCGGCTTTTAACAGTTGCTGGTGAGCATGCTGGCCATGAATACTGAGTAAATATTGGCCCAGCGCTTTAAGTTGCTGGGCTGGCACCTGCACACCATTAATATAACCGCGGGAGCGGCCTTCATTATTAATGACCCGCCGCACTATACATTCGCTGCCCATTGCCAGATCCTGCTGTTCCAGCCAGTGCTGGGCCTGTGGCAGTGTTGCAATATCAAAGGTTGCGACAATATCGGCCTTATCGGCACCGGGACGCACGACGGTGGCGTCTGCGCGCTCACCTAAACACAGTGACAAGGCGTCAATGGCAATAGATTTACCGGCGCCGGTTTCGCCGGTGATGGTCGACATACCGGCTTGCCAGTCAATTTCCAGTGCCCGGACGATAGCAAAATTGCTGATATGAAGGTGGCTTAGCATGCTGTGACTCCCGTCAGGAATAATTACTGTTAAATACTGTGTTTAGATACAGTGTAAATTTATACAGTTATTAGCAATTATGCAAGCCGGATTTTTAAGCAAAGGCTGCGCGCTAATAAAGTTTTGCGCCCCAGCCCAGTTTATTGCGCAGCACGTGGTAATAGCTGTAGCCCGGTGGATGCACCAGCCGCAGTGGGGTAGGGTGTTTACGGATATAAATTTCATCACCTGGCATGACGGCCAGAATGACATGGCTGTCGCAACTTATTTGCAGATGGGCATCGTTGCTGTCGGCGACCTTTAAACATATTTCACTGTTGCCTGATACCACCAATGGCCTGCTGCTTAAGGTATGCGGGAACATCGGCACCAGACACATGGCGTCTAAATCCGGCGTTAAAATTGGCCCGCCTCCGGATAATGAATAGGCGGTAGAGCCGGTGGGGGTGCTGACGATTAAGCCGTCTGAACGCTGGCTATAAACAAACTCGTTGTTTATATAAGCTTCAAACTCAATCATATGCGCCACTTTATCGGCGTGCAAAACGGCTTCGTTTACTGCGCTGTTGCTGCTTTTCACGCTACCATGGCGGTGAACTGAGATTTCCAGTAAGTTGCGTTTTTCAGTAACAAAGTTGCCATCCAGCACATCAGATAACGGTTGTTCAAAAAATTCAGGCGCTAAATCGGTTAAAAAGCCTAAATTACCGCGGTTAACCCCCAAAACGGCAACATCAAACCGTGCCAGCACCCTTGCTGCACCCAGCATATTGCCATCACCGCCGACAACGATCGCTAAATCACAGGTTTTGCCAAGGTCGACCAGATCGAGCACCCTGGCATCGGCCAGTGCTAACGACTGGGCTACCCGTTCTTCTACATAAACCTCGAGACCTTTGGCTGACAGGAAATGATACAGGCTGACCAGCGTATGGTTGGCACCCTGATGATTGGGTTTGCCAATCAGACCAATTTTAGTAAAAGCGTGACTCATAGTTTTGTTCCCGGCTGCCATTTTGCCAGTATAGCGGCCTCATTCATCCGCGACCAGCCTCAGCGCGCTTTTAGTGATTTATCAACTTGATATTGTTAATTTAGCCCCCAGATCAATAGCCAACACTGAATAAGGTATTAGGTAGTATGGCGGTGGCGCTAACCAGGGCAGAGCTGATCTTAAAGCTGATTGTTGAGCAGTATCTGGCTGATGGTTTGCCGGTATCGAGCAAGCTTATTGCCGAAAATCAGGCACTGGATGTCAGCTCCGCTACTGTCCGTAATACCATGGTACAACTGGAGCAGCAGGGCTTTATCCGCTCGCCTCATACCTCTGCCGGCAGGGTGCCCACCACCAGTGGTATCCGCTTGTTTATCGATAAAATGCTGACCATGCAGCCACTAAGTGGTCGCTGGCAGGCTGAAATTCAGCGCCGGCTGGTTCCAACTCTGCCGGTATCATTATTGTGTCAGCAAGCCGGCCAGCTGCTGACTAACCTGACAGGCTGTGTGGCCATTATCAGTGCGCCTAAAGCCAGTGGTCGCGAAGTCAGGCAGATTGATTTGGTGCGGCTGGCCAGTGACCGCTTATTGCTGGTAGTAGTGGATGAAGATGGTGATATTCTGCATCGGGTGCTCGATTGTGCCCAGAGTATCGACAGCGCCACCCTTGGCAAAGTGCTTTGTCTACTGAATGCAGCGCTGGCCAATGGCCAGTGGCAGGATGGTATTGCCCGTCTTGCCGGGATGGCCAAAAAAGAAACCGGCGGCAGCCAGCTGTTGATAAATAATGTACTGGGGCAGCTGAGCCTGGATGAGTTTTTACAGCACCAGCCGATGATTTTTGGCCAGCATCAGTTATTATTAAGTCCTGAGTATCAGCATAATCCGGCATTACAGCAGGTGTTTCAGATGCTGGAGCAACCCGCCGGTTTAATTAATTTACTGCAGAAAGTAACGACAGATGAGCATCCGAAACTGATCCTGGGAAAAGAGTCTGGCTTTGTCGAACTGGCACCGGTCAGTGTGATCAGCCAGCGCTACCAGATTGAGCCGCATCGGTTTATTGCGTTGCTCGGCCCCAGACGGATGAACTACGCCAGACTGGTGCCCTTAGTGGAAGCCTGTGCTCATCGTTTAAATTTAAACTTGAATCGACAGAATCCATCCCCATAATAGACCTACTTTCATTTGGAGTAGTTAGCATGACTGAGCAAGCAAAGCCGAACGAGCAGGCTGAAGAGATGAAACAGGATACCCAGCAGCCGGAGAACAAAGCCAACGAGCAGGCTGATACCGTTGAATTATCGGGTGAGCAGGCGGTAATTTCTAAACTGGAAACTGAGCTGGCTGAAATCAAGGCTAAACTGGCCGACCAGCAGGATTTAATGCTGCGCATTAAAGCAGACGCTGAAAATGCCCGTCGCCGGGCCAGTCAGGATGTTGAAAAAGCCCATAAATTTGCGCTGGAAAAATTTGCCGGTGACTTATTGCCGGTGGTTGACAATCTGGAACGGGCGCTGGCGTTTATTAACCGCGAAGATGAAGCCTTTACCGGTATTGTCGAAGGGGTAGAGCTGACCATGAAAAGCTTCCTGGATACGGTTGGCAAATATGGGGTGCAGCAAATTGACCCGCAAGGTGAGCCTTTTAACCCGGATTTACACCAGGCAATGACTATTCAGCCTTCTGCTGATGTTGCACCGAATACCGTGACTTTTGTGATGCAAAAAGGCTATGAATTAAATGGCCGGTTGTTACGTCCGGCCATGGTTGGGGTGTCAAAAGCACCGGAATAATCTGAGTAAGCTTAACATCGAACCGGATTGCTCACGCCAACTCGCCCCCTTCGCAGTAAAGAGTCCCTTCCCTGGGGGCTCGTCTCCCGCATCCTTGCGGGACACGGTTGGCTTAGAGCAATTCGATTCTTAGTTTACTTTTCATCTACAACAATTCCCGATAAACATAAGCTGCCAATGGGTGCTGCTGTGCTTTTAAATCCCGGACAAAAAACTGGGCCAGTTTACTGGCGCCCTGCACGCTGAGGTGAGTATTGTCTTCGGTGCCAGCTGGGAACTTGGCGTATAAATCTGCCGGTACCTGAATAAAATAGGGCTGGGCGGCTGCTTTACCCAATTGCTTCCAGAAATCACAGCTGTGCTGCTGTAAATCAAAAAAACTCACCTCTGTCTCTGTCGCAACCTTAGCCGCAGCACTGGCATAAGCGGCTAAATCGCGTTTTAAGCTGCCATCTTCGGCGAAATTACGCCGGCAAATCGGGCTGGCCAGCATTGGGGTGGCACCCTGTTGACGCACCTCGGCGATAAACTGTGTTAAAAAGCGCTGATAATCAGTGTCAGCGGCCGCATAACGCGCCGGATCTGATTGTTTAGAGTCATTGTGGCCGAACTGGATCAGCACATAATCGCCTTTGCCCAGCTCGCTTAACAGCAGCTGCCAGCGTCCTTCGTTCAGAAAGCGGCGGGTGCTGCGACCATTAGCTGCATGGTTTACCACGGTCAGTTGCGGGCTTAAAAACTGCGGTAACAACTGGCCCCAGCCACGTTCAGGATAAGCCAGATTAGGCTTATCAGACATCGTAGAGTCGCCCACCAGATGCAGCTTCAGTGGCTTAAGTTCATTGGCCTGCAATGGCTGCAGCAGGTTAATTGTCAGCGTAACGGCCGCTAACAGCGTAAATAGGGTTTTCATCGCTTACTCCTTAATGCTATTCAGCAGGGTCTGCAGTTGCTGCTCTGGGTCCCACCGGTTGTCGAAGGTCCATAAAGCGGTAATGTGTTCAGCTGTAAGCTGCTGGGGGTGGCTTGCTAAGTTGGCGCTAAGCCACGGATAAATTGCCTGGGCAGGGTTCTGGTGGCTGAAATAATAGCGATCGCCCCATAAATTTGCGCGGTTACGGCTGGGCTCTTCAGGGTAGGTATGGCGAAACAGCGGCTTGTCAGCCATATTGGCACTGTATCGATTATTAATCAGGTAAAATTGGCCATCGTAATGGCGCCGGCCCAGCATAAAGCCCGGGACACCGTCAAAGGATGAATCCCGTACCACCAGTTTCTGCCGGGCATCCAGCTCGCCATCGTGCCACAAGGTAGCGTAGGCTTTTTTATTAACAAAGGTACTGTTGCTGAAAAATGCCCAGCCCCGCGGACAGACCATATCGGTATGGCCTTCAAAATAGCAGTTGTCATGGTAATACATGCCATCGGTTTTATTCCACAGACTTAAGGTATCAGCACCACCGGCAATAATTCTGCAGTTGGCGGTAATGATCCGGGTGGCCTGCTCAAAGCCACGTACAGCAAACTGATGTTCGTTATCGCCGGTAAGCTCACCGTAGCTGTTAACGATGCTGAGATTCAGCAGGGCGATATCAGCGGCATTAATATTGACTACGGCGGCGCCCCAGTCGCTGGGGTGTTGTTTTAACCAGTTTGTTCTAAGCTCTGCTATCCGTATTTCGGTGTTATCAGCGCCGCTGCCAATCAACGCCACCTTGTTGCGGGTTAAATACAGCTTTTCCCGGTAAATACCCGGGCCTATCTGAATAATCGCCTGGATATCGTTATCGGGCAGGCTGTTAATGGCTTGCTGGATGCTGCGAAAGCCGGCATCCGGGTTCTGGGCCACGGTTAAACGAATGATCTCTGATGCTGCGACGTTGCCGCCACAAAGCGCAGTAAACAGCAAAGCAAACAGCCAGCCGGTCAGTCTCATAAAACACCTCAGAAGTGGCCGGCTAATGCCGGCCCGTCAAAACAGCGACGATACTCAGTTGTCGCTGAGTAATCTGGCAATCTGCACACCAGCCATAATAAAGGGGCCATTTGCTTTGGCGTCGTTTCTGAACAGCGGTTCGCTCATATAATAGTTATAGCTGCCGTCGCGGCCAAAGCCGAGACCGGCTACCTGTACCGTATTAACCAGGCTGACGCTGTTATCGGGGTGCACCAGAATAAACTCATCCACCAGGCCTTCGAAGGCTGTTAAGGCAGTGTCCTTATAGCGGGCATCCAGATATCCATTATTAACGCCTTTGGCAAAAAAGTAGGTAAACATGCTACTGGCCGACGACTCTAAATAATTACCGGGTGCATTGGGTTTATCCAGGATCTGATACCAGGTGCCGGTCGCCGGATCCTGCACCTTAACCAGTGCCTCAGCTAATTCAGCTGTCATAGCCAGTAACGGTTGCCGCAGTTCAGTTTGCTGCTCCGGAATAATCTCCAGCACATCGACCAGTGCCATCGCCAGCCAGCCTAACCCCCGGCCCCAGAACTGACTGGCCAGGCCGCTGTCTTTGTCTGCCCAGTTCTGCTCCCTGGCTTCATCCCAGGCGTGATAATACAAACCGGTTGCAGGATCGCGCAGCTTGTCACGGCTGATGGTGAATTCTTTTACCACTTCATCAAAAGCATGGCCGTCCTCAAAGGCTTTACTGTAGCTGGCCAGAAAAGGCATGCCCATATAAACACCGTCCAGCCACAGCTGATGAGGATAGATTTTTTTGTGCCAGAAAGCCCCGTCACGGGTACGCGGATGCTCAGTAAGTTGCCGGCGCAGTAAATCCAGCGCCTTTTTATACTGGGGCTGCGGATTGCGCTGATATTCACGTAACAACATATTGCCGGTATTTAAACTGTCGATGTTGTAGTTACTGATTTTATAAGTACGGATATCGCCTTCAGCGGTAATAAAAGAGCCGATTACATCACTGAGAACCTGCTGCCATTCGGGGTTAGGTCGCAGTTTTAGCAGGTCGTCATAAGCCTGCAGCTGCAAACCGGTGGTATATTCCCATTTACTGGGGCGCTGGCGCTCGTAATCCCAGCCGCCGTAGGCATAAAAAGGGGTTTGCCGGGCCATTTCGCTTTTCGCTAAACGCTCACTCCAGTCTAATGCCACCTCCGCTGTCAGCGGGCCGGCTTTTTGCTGTTGGCCCAACGCTGTTTTCAGACTGAGCCTTGGCGTTAATGTCAGTTGTTCAACCTGCTGCTGCAGATAGCGGACAAATTCTGCTTCGCTGCTGATCCCACCGGGTTCGCCATCCCAGGCCGCCAGAAAGTAATACTCCAGCTCATTACCTGCCGGACGCATCACCGCGACATGGCTGTTGTTGTCTTCAGTCTGCTCCAGCAGCTGGCCGCGTTTAAACAGCACTGCCACGCCCAGCTTGCTGTCGGGCGCTGATAAGCTCTGGTTACCCCAGGTGGCAAGATAAGTCCAGCTATGGCCGGGAATATCCAGATCGCCCTGCAGCAGTTTTGTGTCAGGTAATCTGACCAGGCCAATGGCCAGATTGTCCAGCGGCTCAGTTAACTTAAGCCGGGTATTTACCAGGCGGGAGCCGGCTGTCATGCTTAAGTCAGCGGTCAGGTTGATGGTTTTACCGGCAATTTGCCAGTCCTGATACTGAATTTGCAACGCCGAATACAGCGGGCCATTTTCAATCACTTTAGCGTTATGCCGGCCAACTTCTGATACCAGTTGCACCTGTTTGTCGTCCCAGTAGCCGTAGCCACCGGCGCCAAGTGACTTGCCTACTTTTAAGATATCCATGCCCCAGTCTGCCAACTCATGATACGACTGATAGCCATCCTGACCGACATTTTGCAGCACCAGCTCTGAGGTTTTTTTACCAAAAATATCAAAGCCATTGCGCCAGTCCAGGTAAATCCGGTAGCCCACTTTGTCAGACTCAATACCCGGCCCCTCGTAACGGATCCATTCTGAATGATCGGTATATTGTGCTGGCGGCGTCAGCTCAGTCACGTTCTGAAAAGTACCGCCAGTGTATCTGGCGTCCTGCCATTCACCGCCCACTTTATGGGACAGCTCAGCCTGAGTAGCTGCTGGCCAGCTTTGTTGGCTGAACAATAGCGGATCAGTGTTGATATTCAGCTGTTTCCGGCTGGCCGGCGCTAATGCCAGCTGGACAAATAACGTATCATCCTGACCGTCGCCACTGCGGTCAATCAGTTGGGAAGGTATAGCCTTGTCGTCAAGGGTTGCTACCAGATTGTCAGCATCGCTTGCTGCCAGGCCTAAATCGGTAAAAGGCAGATACAGGTCTTCAGTGCGGGCAAACGAAGAGGGATTGGCAACGTGCAAACTGGCCACGGCATCGGCTGCAGCGCTGTCGGTTGTGGTTTGTTGTTTGGCAGGAGGGGAAGCGGGGTTGCATCCCGCCAGCAATGCCAGGCTCAGTGTAGCCAATGAATATCGAACACCCTTATTCACAATAAAACACCTGTTAAATTAATACGGCGATCCGTCAGAAAAAATCGGGCCATTCCTGGCTCGCGAAGGTACTACGTAACAAAACCACCAGGGGGGAGGTTTGTCACCGGGAGAAAAAGCAGGCCATTAAGGCCTGCTGCAAAGTGTCAGAACTTGTACTGGGCGCCCAGATAATACTGGCGACCGGTACCATGGTAGTACGTTAAGCGGTTACCACTTGAATCTACCCACTGATCGTCGACTTCATCCGTTAAGTTAAGTGCTTCAAAGCTCACTTTCCACTGATCGGTCAGCTGATAAGCCAGTGCCGCATCGACATTTCGGGTTGAGTTGGTGCCTTCCATATCGTTGTTGTTGCGCCCCAGGGCATTGGTTAAATACCGGTCACGATAGGCCATTGATACCCGGGCACTGAATTTTTCATCTTCATAGTACAGGGTGGCACTGTGAGTATTCTGCGATAAGCCCTGTAAATCGCGGGTCGCCAGGATCTGGCCGTCCGCATTAACGTAATCAAGCTGCGCTTTAACATAGGTAAAGTTACCAATAAAGCCAAAGCGATCCCAGAATTCCGGCAGGAAGGTAAAGGGCATCTGATACTGAATTTCAAAACCATATAAATCGCCACCAGGGCCATTTAACGGGGTATTGGTTTGCCAGACATCATTTTCAGTACAGCCTGCGGCTTCACCATAACCTGGCCCAGCGTTACAGGCATCAATAGCCGCCTGAATCGGTAATCCGGTTTCAGTGAAGGGTTTGGTTTCACGCAGGCCCTGCACATAGCTGTCAATGTCTTTGCGAAATACCGCCACACCCAGTAAGGATTCATTATCAAAGTACAGCTCTAAGCCTAAGTCGTAGGTTTTCGCTTTGGTCGGTTCCAACGTCGGGTTACCACCGCTGATACTGCGGGAACCACCCGATACTGATACCGAGACATTAGGCCGGATACTGCCAAGGCCGGCCCGGGCCATCACTTCGGCATAACCGAAGCGGATAATCACATCGTCCATCGGTTCAAATACCAGGTTTAAGGATGGCAGGAACTCGTTGTAATCGTGCTCAGCCGTTACCAGTGTCTGGGTGCCACCTAACGTCGCCCAGGCAGTTGATGACTGATCGGTACGCACATAACGGCCACCAACATCACCACGAATTGCGGTATCACCAAACTGGGTGTCAAAAACCAGCTGCAGATAGGCGCCTAAAGTTTTTTCTTCGGCAGAGTAATTGTCTACCCGCCGGAAATCCGGACTGACTTCAAATTCACCGGTATTGCTGTAAATGTCGTAGCGCGCATCAATCGCTGCCAGATCCGGAATTAACCAGGGACCCTGTGAGCCAAGGCCTGAATCATAGCTGGCAATGACATCTGGCGTCATCTCGATACCGGCAGTATTTTCAGAACGTCGCCGTGCTTCGCGGCTTTCAAAGTCAAACGCTTTATAGTGCAGCCCGCCGCGCAAACTCATGCTGTCAGTTAGCGCATACTCCAGGTTGATGCCGGCATTGTCGAAGGTATTTTCTGCACCCAGTGGCCGTAAACGGACACTGTTAGTAGCCCAGCCTGTCGGATCATACACCTCAGCGCCAAACAGCAGCTCTGGTGCTGTGCGTTTGCCACCCCGGTAATCGTAACTGAAATCAACACCACGTTTTTCCATAACGATGGTCGTCTGGATCGGGTTATCAAACTCAGATTTGGCCCGGCCAATCATGCCATCGATTTTTAAATCATCGGTCAGCTGATGCTGAGCTGACAGGGTAAATTGCAGAAAATCAGTGGATAATTCGTCATAACGGTTTTCATTGCGTACCACGGCATTTTCAAACGAGCCATAGGTAACGGTGTTGGTATTATCAACTTCGTAATCCAGCACATTCATCGCAGCGGCAATCGAGTTATTGTTTAAAATACCCTGCGTAAATACTTCGTTGCGGCTTGAATCGTCTTTGGAATATAAAACATCGAGATTAAAACGGGTTTCCATCGTAGGACGGTATTCAAAGGCTGCCGCCACACCGGTGCGTTTTACATTGTGAGTATATGAGTCATAACGTGGCAACCGGGGCCGGAACGCATCATTAATTTCCTGCAACTCAGGGGCATCAGCACTGCCCTGGTAACTGCCAAAATCGTTGGAGTTATCCCAGCGTACGGTACTGGCACCTTCATCGAGGATATTGCGCTCGGAAAACGCCGCGGAGATCAGATAACCAAAGGTGCTGTCTTCATTAATATTGCTGTATAGAAACGAGGCTTTCGGATCGACTTCTTCTGACAGATCGTTATAGCCGGCCTGTACGGTGGCCGTAAACGTTGAAGCATCAAAATCAAATGGCCGGGCGGTACGTAAGTCAACTGTTGCGCCGAGCGAGCCTTCTTCAATATGGGCTGCAGCGGTTTTACGCACAGTAAGCTCGGTAAACAAGTCTGATGAAAACGTATTAAAATCAAAACCACGACCCCGGTTGGCGCCACCCACCGCATCGGTACCACCGCTGGTCGACTGCGCTTCCATCCCGTTTATCCGAACCCGGGTAAAGTCAGGACCGAGTCCGCGGACTGAAATTTGCCGGCCTTCACCGGCAACGCGGCTGATAGCAACACCCGGCAGGCGTTGTAACGATTCGGCTAAGTTAAGATCAGGGAAGTCGGCAATATCTTCAGCCACGATGGTGTCAGTGGCACCATTGGCAAATCGTTTCTGATTCAGTGCACTGGCCAGGCTGCCACGAAAGCTGCCGGTTACCGTAATCACTTCAACCTCTTGCTCCTGTGCTTGCTCAGCAGTCGTTTCGTCAGTTTGCTGGGCCAATAACGCCGGAGACGCGCTAAGCAGCGTTGCCATACCAGCCAGTGTCAGCGCCCGTACCAATTTGGTAGGGCGAAATTGCGTGTTGCGATAAGCCATTTGTGTTCACCTCGTCCTGATTTGTCTTGTTATCTTTGCCTGGGTCGTGCCCGGCATTTTTCGATTTTTTTCAGAAGCAAAACAGTTTGCTGCCTGTTGATTTGTTTGTCTGCTTATTCATTTCTGTACTAAGCTGGTATCCTGTCTACCGGTGGCAAAAAAAGCTTGCAATTTTGTGCCACCGATGGCAAAAAGCTAACACCATCAACTAAAATCTGTCAATTAATGCTTTAAATAAAATCAGCCTAAATTGTAACTAAAGCCGGTCAGATTTAATTAAGTTGTTGTTTAATTTGTTCTTTGTGGTGGATTTTATTTTTTGCACTGTTCCATATATGAACAAAAATGGCTGAATGCGGCCAATACCGGTGTTAAAAGCAGTGGCCCAGTAGCCGGTAAACTTAAAAAAATGGAGGTAGCGATGACAGCATTATTTTCCCTTAACGGGCAACGAGCCCTGGTAACCGGCGCCAGTCGGGGTCTGGGACAGGCCATTGCTGTGGCATTGGCCGCCGCGGGCGCTGAACTGATCTGTACCAGCTCTGCAGCCGGGGGGTGTCAGGATACCGTGCAAAAAATCACCGATGCCGGTGGCAAAGCTACCGCGCTGGCTGCTGATTTAAGTGATGAGCAGGCAGTAGAGCAGTTGGCTTCGGATGCATTGGCCACAGGTCAGATTGATATTCTGGTGAACTGTGGTGGCACTATTTTCCGGGCACCGGCTCATCAATTCCCAATGCGGGAGTGGCATAAAGTTATTGCGGTAAATTTAGATGCCGCTTTTTTACTGAGCCAGCGGCTGGGCGAGCAGATGATAGCGCGCAAGCAGGGAAAAATAATTAATATTGCCTCCATGCTGTCTTATAGCGGGGGTATTACCGTACCCGCTTATACTGCCAGTAAACATGCTATTGCCGGCGTTACCAAGGCGCTTGCCAACGAATGGGCCCAGCATAATATTCAGGTTAATGCGATAGCACCTGGCTATTTCCGAACCGATAACACCGCCGCACTACAAGCCGACACTGAGCGTAATGCTGCTATTACCGCCCGTATTCCGGCTGCCCGTTGGGGCGAGCCGGAAGATCTGGCTGGTGCGGCGGTTTTTCTGGCTTCAGGCGCCAGTGACTATGTAAACGGCCATGTGCTGGCTGTTGATGGTGGCTGGCTGGCCCGCTGAATTTTAAATTTCTAAGAGGTGATTATGACAACATTATTTGAAAGCCGTTATCCGACTCATCCGGACGATGTAAAACACTATGATACCGACGAGCTGCGCCAGCATTTTCTGGTAGATAACCTGATGCAGGCCGATAAGCTGGTGCTGTGTTACACCCATTACGAGCGGGTTGTGGTTGGCAGCGCAGTGCCGGTTGCAGGCCCGGTAAAGCTGGACGCACCGGAACCGTTAAAAGCTGAATATTTTTTAAAACGCCGCGAGCTGGGTATTATTAACGTTGGTGGTACCGGTACGGTTAGTGTTGATGGTACCGACTATCAGCTGAAGAATACCGAAGCCTTATATGTAGGGATGGGCGCGCGTGATGTCAGTTTCAGTTCTGACGATAGCAGCAACCCCGCCAAATTTTATCTGAATTCAGCGCCGGCGCACCATGCTTATCCCACTAAACATCTGACCATGGATAATTGCACCGTGCTGCAGATGGGTTCACAGCAAACCTCGAACGAACGGGCCATTCATCAGCTGATGATTAATGATGTGGTAGAAACCTGTCAGTTGCAAATGGGTTTAACGGTGTTAAAACCAGGCAGTGTCTGGAATACCATGCCGGCGCATCAGCATGATCGACGCATGGAAGCCTACTTTTATTTTAATCTCGATAGCGAGCAGCGGGTTTGTCATTTTATGGGCCAGCCGCAGCAAACCCGACATATCTGGGTGGCTAATGAACAAGCTGTGGTATCACCGGCCTGGTCTATTCACAGTGGTTGTGGCACCAGTAATTATGCCTTTATCTGGGGCATGGCCGGGGAAAACCTGGATTATCACGATATGGATAAATTTCCGGCCAGCGCGATGAAGTAAGCGGGTACGCTTAAGCAATCGGGTAGCAAAATTTTATTGAGTAAGGCATGCAATAAGACATGCCATGCTTGGCAACAGGGCAGGACGAGATATGAGAAAAATTACCAACCAGGCCGCTATGGGTCTGTTACTGCTGGCCAGTATCTGGCTTAGTGGCTGTCAGCCACAGCAGGAGCAGGTAACCTTGCGCCTCGCCCATACGCTGGATCAGGAACATGTGGTGCACAAGGCGATGTTGCTGATGGGCGAGCGGCTTAAGCAGTATTCTGCTGGCAGTATGCAGGTTGAAATTTACAGCGGTGGTCAGTTAGGCAATGAGCGTGAGTTGATAGAGCTTTTGCAAATTGGCAGTCTGGCGATGACAAAGGTGTCGGCCAGTTCAGTAGAAAGTTTTGTGCCGCAAATGCGGGTATTCAGCGTGCCTTATATTTTTGATGATAACGCTCACTTATGGCGGGTGTTAGAGAGCCAAACCGGTCAGCAGTTATTGCTGGACTTAGAACCTGCCCGGCTGCGGGGGTTAGGCTATTACGATGCTGGTAGCCGCAGTTTTTATTCCACCAATACCGAAATTAACAGCCCGGCTGATTTGAAGGGCAAGAAGTTTCGGGTACTGGCCAGCCAGACCGCGGTGCGGATGGTCGAGGCATTAGGAGGCGCGGCTACGCCGGTAGACTGGGGCGAGCTTTACACGGCATTACAGCAGGGAGTGGTTGACGGTGCTGAGAATAACCCGCCAAGTTTTTATTTATCACGCCATTACGAGTTAAGTAAATATTACACCCTGGATGAACATACGGCGGTGCCTGATGTGATGATTGTCAGCCTGCCGGTATGGCAGGGCTTAACGGCTCAGCAGCAGCAATGGTTACAACAGGCAGCCGATGACTCTATTGCTTATCAGCGGGAAGCCTGGGCGCAAGCGTCAGAACAGGCTTTAGCAGCGGTAAAAGCTGCCGGGGTTAAGGTAATTTACCCGGATAAGCAACCGTTTCGTGATGCGGTTAAACCCTTCCACCAAAGTTTACAGCAAACTGAGATTGGCCCGGTGCTTGCGCAAATTGCGGCCTTAGCCAATGCGGCGGAGGCTGATCATGATTAGATTTATGCAGATAATTGATAACGCGCTGAAATGGTTTCTGGCCTTGTTAATGGCGGCCATTGTCCTGGTGGTGTGCTGGCAGGTGGTATCCCGCTTTGTATTGAATGCACCCAGCTCTATGACCGAAGAGCTATCCCGGACCTTGCTGATCTGGATTGGTATGATAGGGGCTGCTTTTGCCTATCGCACCGGGGTGCATCTGGGGCTGGATATTGTGACTCAGAAGTTCAGCCCGGCTGGGCGGCAGCGGGTGGCCTTTGTGCTGACGGCGGCCGTGGCCCTGTTTGCCGTCGCTGTGATGGTGGTAGGAGGTGGCAATCTGGTGCGACTGACCTATGAGCTGAATCAGATGTCGGCAGCACTGGATATTAAAATGGCCTATGTCTATCTGGCTATTCCGATTTCAGGGGTACTGATTGCGTTTTATGGTGGTTGTCAGCTTTATGCGCTGGCGACAAACCAAACCTTACCGGTTGTGAAGGGAGTGCACTGATGGAATTAGCCATTTTAGTTTTATTACTGGTATTTTTTGGTTTACTGCTGTTAAACGTACCTATTTCATTTTGTATCGGCCTGGCAACGCTGGCCACTATTTTACTCAGTGTCGATTTTATGCCAGCAGTTACTACCATGGCACAGCGGATGGCCGGCGGTATTAACAGCTTTGCGTTACTGGCTATTCCGTTTTTTATCCTGTCAGGGCTGATTATGGGCCGCGGCGGCATTGCCAAGCGTTTAATTGAATGCGCGATGGCGCTGATTGGCATGCTGCCGGGCGGTTTAGCTCTGGTTAACGTAGTGTCCTGCATGTTTTTCGGGGCAATTTCCGGCTCGGCAGTTGCTGCAACTTCAGCTATCGGCAGCTTTATGCTGCCGGAAATGAAAAAGCAGGGTTATGATGTCAACTACAGTGCGGCAGTAACCGCGGCGGCGGCTACCACCGGTATGTTAATCCCGCCCAGTAATATTTTAATTGTCTATGCCATTGCCAGTGGCGGGGTATCAATAGCAGCGCTGTTTATTGCCGGCTATCTGCCGGGCATTTTATTGGGTATCGCTTTGATGATTGTCTGTGCCGGTTACGCCAAAATAAAAGGCTACCCGGTGGGGGCCCGCTTGCCACTTAAACTGGTAGTACAAAAAGTAGCGGCTGCAGTGCCCAGCTTATTTATGATATTTCTGGTTATTGGCGGCATTATCAGTGGTATTTTCACCGCGACTGAAGCCGGTGCCATTGCGGTGGTGTATTCGCTGATCTTAGCGGTCGGCATTTATCGTGAAGTAAAAACCAGCGAGTTACCGGCGGTATTAATGAAAGCCGCTGAAACTACCGCCATTGTGATGGCGTTAATCGCTACCTCATCTGCCATGTCATGGATTTTATCCTACGAGCAAATCCCCCAGGCAATCAGTGCTGCCATGCTGACCATCAGCGAGAATCCATTGCTGATTTTGCTGATGATCAACCTGATTTTATTGCTGGTGGGGGCCTTTATGGATATGACGCCGGCAGTGCTTATCTTCACCCCGATATTCTTACCGGTGGCGGTCGAACTGGGCATGAGCCCGTTGCATTTCGGCATTATGATGGTGCTTAACTTATCCATTGGTCTGGTGTCACCGCCGGTAGGCAGTGTGCTGTTTGTCAGTTGCGCCATCGCCAAAACCCGGATAGAAGCCATTATTAAACCCTTGATGCCGCTTTATCTGGCGATGTTTGTGGTGCTGATGCTGGTTACCTATATTCCGGCGATCAGTGAATGGCTGCCGGCCCAGTTTGGCTTTTAACCCCGATTATCCGCAGGAGAGAACCGATGGTAAGCTATGTTATACCCAATCTGGCCAATGCCTGCCGGATAATCAGCCTGGTCAGCGAATCTGAGCAGGGCATGAGCTTAACCGAGCTGGAGCAGGAGCTGGCGTTGCCCCGCACCACGGCATTTCGGATTTTGCAAACCCTGTGTCAGGAGAAAGTGCTGACCAAGCAGGGCAAACGGTATCAGGTGGGCGCGCAGCTGTTTAAACTGGGTTTAAATGTACTGAGTTCACAGCGCCTGACACAGCAGGCCCGGCCTTACCTACAGCAGCTGGCCTTAAAAACGGCTTTAAGTTGTCATTTAGCCCTGCCTCATGCCGAAGGCGCGTTGCTGGTCGAGGTATGTGACAGTCCTAATCCGCTGCGTCTGGCCGCAAGGCCTGGTACCGTGGCGGCGTTTAACTGCTCAGCAGCCGGTAAAGTTTTTCTGGCCCATCATTATCTGGACCAGTTAACTGAGCTGGCTGCAGCCGGCTTATTTGCCAGCCATACCAGCCGCAGTCTGACTGCCCCCGCGCAGCTGCACCACGAGCTGCAACGGGTGCTGGCCGGTGGTTTTGCTACTGATGAAATGGAGTATCACAATGATGTGCGTTGCCTGGCCGCACCGGTACGCAACGAACAGGGCCAGGTGGTGGCAGCTGTCGGTGTCACCGGTCCGCTGGCAGTGTTTGGTAAACAGCCAATCACTGCTATCATAGCCAGTCTGAAGCAAACTGCCATTGATATCGCGCTCAGCACCTACCGGCCGCAACTGCATGCCCGTAAAGTCAGTGGTCATTAAGATGAGAAGTATGCAAAAACAAGCCACGATAAATGACGTAGCCCGGATTGCCGGGGTGTCAAAACGCACGGTATCCCGGGTAATAAACGGCTCGCTCAGCGTTGGTGACGGCACCCGGTTGCGGGTGGAAAAGGTTATCAGCGATTTAAAGTATTCGCCAAATACCCAGGCCCGCGGTCTGGCGTCCAGCCGCTCGTATTTGCTGGGGCTTATTTATGATAATCCTGATGCTTTATACCTGGACGATGTGCAGCGCGGCGTGCTGGAAGTCTGCTCTAACCTCGGTTACGAGCTGGTGGTGCATCCCTGTCGTTATCGCAGTGAGTCGCTGGTACAGGATTGTCTGCGCTTTATGCAGCGCTCAAAACTGGACGGGGTTATCGTGCTGCCGCCGGTGTCTGAGTCTGAAACCCTGGCTCTGGCGTTAAAAGAATCCGGCAGTCCTTATGTACGGCTAAGCTCAGTGGCCCTGGATGAGCCGAAACATATAGTCGTGTCCGACGACAGAGCAGCTGCTGCCGAAATGGCCCGCTATTTTGCTCAGCTGGGGCATGAGAAAATAGCCTTTATCAGTGGCCCACAGCGTTATAAGTCATCCACTGAGCGGATGGAAGGCTTTCAGTTAGGGTTATCGGCCTATGGTATCAAAATTGATCCAGAACAGATTATTGAAGGCAATAACACCTATGAGACGGGTATTGAATGCGCCCGCCTCATCCTGCAGAGGGCTGACAGACCGACTGCTATTTTCGCCAATAACGATCAAATGGCCGCTGGCGTGCTGAAAGTGGCCCATACCCTGGGCATTAAGGTGCCGGAGCAATTATCAGTAGCCGGTTTCGATGACAACATGCTGGCCTCGCGGGTGATCCCGGCATTGACTACTATCCGCAGGCCAGTGCGGCAGATGGCACTGCTGGCAACCAGCAAAATGATTATGTCGATTGAAAATAATGATAAAGCTGCCAGCAATGTGGCAGCCAAAGTAGCGCCAACTCTGGTGGTGCGCGAATCAACGGCCCGGGTTGCAAGCCAGCCCGAATACGAAAACGAACTTAAATAAATGACGCCGGCGCATGCGGTAAAATCGTATGCGCCGGTCATTTTGCTACCGATGGCAAAAAAAATGGCGTTTTACTTGCCACCGGTGGCAAATTGGTTATTATATCTGAAGCAGCATTGCCAGCCGCGTATTTTTAATGTGGTTGATATGCCCGGAACAGGAGAAACAGATGATAAATTCGCGTAAGCGCCTACACTTGAAAACCCTGGGTCTGGCAGGCGCCGGCCTGTCATTAATGTCACTACAGGGGTGTTCAGGTATGGCTTTATCAGCTGCAGATACGCCAGATGGCAACATAGATAGTGAAGTAGCGAGTGCCGATGAAAAGTTATGGCAACAAGCCGATACCATTATTGCCAGCATAGCCCTGACTAATTTTCCGAAAGTTGATTTTGTTATCACCCGCTATGGCGCTACCGCTGTGGCTGGTTTTGACAACAGCGAAGCAATTAAAGCCGCAATTGCAGCCTGTCACGCCGCAGGCGGCGGCCGGGTAGTGGTGCCGGCAGGCCGTTTTGAAACCGGTGCGGTACATTTATTATCGAATGTAAATTTACACCTGCAGCAAAACGCGGTGTTATCGTTTTACACCGCCCCTGAACACTACCTGCCATACGTGATGACCCGCTGGGAAGGCGTCGAATTAATGGGCTACTCGCCACTGATTTACGCTTTTGAGCAGCAGAATATTGCTGTGACCGGCGAGGGCATTCTGGAAGGCAATGGCTCCGATAGTGCTTGGTGGCCATGGAAAGGGGACTGGGAGCGTCGGAGCTGGGATTATAACCCTGCTGTCGATCAGGCGTTAACCCGCACGCCATTGTTTCAGATGGCAGAGCGCGGTGCGCCAGTCAGTGAGCGGGTATTCAAAGAAAACTTCTTGCGACCACCCTTTATTCAGCCCTACGGCTGTAAAAGGGTATTAATTGACGGTGTCACTATCCGCAATTCGCCGTTCTGGTTAATTAACCCGGTGTTGTCTGAAGACGTCATCGTGCGCAATGTTAACTTTATCAGTTATGGCCCGAATTCTGATGGCTGTAACCCTGAGTCGTGTAACCGGGTATTAATTGAAAATTGTCTGTTTGATACCGGTGATGACTGTATCGCCCTGAAATCCGGCCGCAATAACGATGGCCGCCGGCTGGCGACCCCGGTACAAAATGTGGTGATTCAGGATTGTATTATGCGTGCCGGCCACGGTGGGGTAGTGCTGGGTAGTGAAATCTCCGGTGGCGCCCGTAATATTTTTGCCAGGCGCTGTCGGATGAGCAGCCCGGATCTGGCCCGGGGCATCCGGGTTAAAACCAATTCGGTTCGCGGGGGGGTAATTGAAAATATCTATATCCGCGATATTGAGATTGGTGAAGTGCGCGATGCTATTGTCATTAACTTCTTCTATGAAGAAGGTGATGCCGGTCAGTTTCTGCCACAGGTAAAAAACCTGCATATCAGCAATTTACGAGTGAAAAAAGCCCAACGGGCCTTTGTGCTGCGCGGCTTTGAACGGGCACCGATTAACGGCGTAAGTTTGCATAATGTCCATTTTAAACAAACAGACAGTTTAGGCATTCTGGAAAATGTGGCGCAGATTGATCAGGCAGACGTAACGTTAAATGGTGAGCCACTGCAGCTGTAGTTTGCTAAAGAGAGAATCTGCTTACCCTAAGCCAACCGTTGAAGCCCTGGACGGGCGGAAACGAGCCTACAAGGATGTATTCACGGCGTGTTGGTGTGGGTAAGCAGGTTCTCGGAACAGTTAAATGATAAGCAATTTTTTATAAACAGTTTGCCACCGCTAGACAAAACAGAGATAGGCTGAATTATGAGCACAGAGCAAAAACCAGGTTGTAGCGTTTCGTTAACCGAACCCACTGATCCGGGCGAGCAATTAACCCTGCTGCAGGTGCACCCGCGTGACAATGTGCTGGTGGCATTGCAACCGTTGGCTGCTGGCACCACTCTGGCTGCGCCTTATCAGCATATCAGCGCAAAGCAGGATGTGCCGGCCGGCCATAAAGTGGCGCTTAGTGCTATTGCCAAAGGCGAGCCGGTCATTAAATACGGCTTTGCTATTGGTGCCGCCACCGCTGATATCGCGGTGGGCGAGCATATTCATTCGCATAATCTGGCGACCTTATTAAGCGGCCAGGTTGATTATAAGTACGACGGCTGTCAGGCGCCGGCGTTAAGCTTTCCCGCCGGGTTGCCGACCGAATTTATGGGTTACCGCCGGGCGAATGGCAAAGTGGGGACCCGCAACGAATTGTGGATTATTAACACCGTTGGCTGCGTAAACCGTGCAGCGATGCGGGTAGCCGAGCAAGCGCGCAAACTGTATGGCAATGAAATAGACGGCATTCATGCCTTTACCCATCCGTTTGGCTGCTCGCAACTGGGTGATGATTTAGCCAATACCCGCACTTTGCTGGCAGGGTTAATTCAGCACCCTAACGCCGGTGGCGTATTGGTGATGGGCCTGGGCTGTGAAAATAATCAGTTAAGTAAACTGCTGGCGGCCAGTCCGGGTGTCGATCACAGCCGCATCCGCTCGTTCAATGCCCAGCAGGTGGAAGATGAAATAGAACAAGGCCTGGAAGCCGTTGCTGAATTAGTCGCCCAAATGCGCAACGATAAGCGCACTGCCTGTCCGGTGTCTGATTTAGTGGTCGGTATGAAGTGTGGCGGCTCGGATGGTTTAAGCGGCTTAACCGCTAACCCGTTAGTGGGCCGGATTGCCGATTTAGTCGCGGCCGGTAACGGTAAAGTGGTCCTGACTGAAACCCCGGAAATGTTTGGTGCCGAGCAGGTCTTTATGGCCAGGGCCGCCAACGAGCAGGTGTTTGGCGATATCGTTAGCCTGGTAAACGATTTCAAACAGTATTTTATTGATAACAAGCAGCCGGTATATGAAAACCCCAGTCCGGGCAATAAAGACGGCGGCTTAACCACGCTGGAAGAAAAATCACTGGGTGCAATTCAGAAGGGCGGCTCAGCCATTGTCCGTCAGGTTATCCGTTATGGCGAAACGGCCAGTCAGAGCGGCTTAACCTTACTGGAGGGGCCTGGTAATGATGCCGTGTCCTCCACGGCATTAACGGCAGCCGGCGCCACCTTGCTGCTGTTTACCACGGGCCGCGGCACGCCGCTTGGTTTTCCAGCCCCGACCGTAAAAATTTCCTCTAATTCAGCGCTGGCCGGACGCAAACCACAGTGGATTGATTATGACGCCGGTGGCTTACTGAAAAAAGGTCAGGACGCGACCGACTTCAGCCAGCAGTTTTTCAGCTACCTGCTGGAGGTGGCGTCAGGCAAAACCACCCGCAATGAACAAACCGATAATCGTGAAATTGCCATCTGGAAAAATGGCGTGACTTTATAAAAAGCAACGCGTTAACCGCATAGTTAACCAAGCCCTAGCGGGCCCAAACGACATTGATAACAGTGACATTGATAACAGCGAAACAGGATTTTTAATATGACAGATAAAAAACCGGCACAGCCATTAGAATTGCATCCCGACAGGCTATTCCCGTCAGATCCTGTGCAGCGCGATATCGCCCGGCGCCTGTATCAGCAGATTAAAAATTTACCTATTGTCAGTCCGCATGGCCATACCGATCCACGCTGGTTTGCTGACAACGCCAATTTTGACAATGCCACCGCCTTGTTGCTGCTGCCCGATCATTATGTATTCCGGATGTTGTACAGTCAGGGCATAAAGCTGGAAGCGCTGGGCATTCGGCGTAAAGATGGCGCGGTAGTGGAGAGTGACTATCGCAAGATTTTCCAGATCTTTGCCAAACATTACTACCTGTTTCGCGGCACACCGTCCCGGATCTGGCTTGATAGCGTGTTTTCCGAAGTTTTCGGGTTAACGGAAAGCCTGTGCGAGCAAACGGCGGATCATTATTACGACAGCATTAATGAGCAACTGGCCAAGCCGGAATTTAAGCCACGCGCCTTACTGGACCGCTTCAATATCGAACTGATTGCCACCACCGAAGGCGCCTTAAATGACTTAAAACATCATGCCAAATTAAAAGGCAGCGGTTATGAGCACAAGGTAATTACTACCTTTAGACCAGATGATGTGGTGGATGCCGATCGCGCCGATTTCGCTGCCAATGTGGCGAAACTGGGCGAACTTACCGGCGAAGACACCCAAAGCTGGCAGGGGTACCTGGCTGCACTTCGCAAACGGCGGGCGTTTTTCCGCGAGCATGGTGCCACCGCCACCGATCATGGCCATCCGACTGCGATTACTGCTGATTTAAGCGAAAGCGACGCCGCTGCCTTATTTGCCCGTTGTCTGAAAGGCAAAGTAAGTGCCGCTGATGCCGAGCTGTTCCGTGGCCAGATGCTGACCGAAATGGCCGGCATGAGCCTGCAGGATGGCATGACGATGCAAATTCACCCGGGCGCGCACCGCAACCATAACCAGGTGATTTTTGAACGCTTTGGCCCCGATAAAGGCGCTGATATTCCAAGCCCGACCGAGTTTGTCAGCAACTTAAAGCCTTTGTTGCAAAAATACGGCAACGAAGCAGGCCTGACTATTATTCTGTTTACCCTGGACGAAACCACCTATGCCCGCGAGTTAGCGCCACTGGCCGGCCATTACCCGGCACTAAAACTGGGCCCTGCCTGGTGGTTCCACGACAGTCCGGAAGGCATGTTGCGCTTTCGGCATCAGGTGACCGAAACCGCTGGTTTTTATAACACCGTTGGCTTTAATGACGATACCCGGGCTTTTTTATCGATACCGGCCCGGCATGATGTGGCGCGACGGATTGACTGCCGCTTCCTGGCTGGTTTAGTAGCAGAGCACCGGCTGACAGAAGCTGAAGCCAACGAGCTCGCGTATGAGCTGACTTATGGCTTAGTGAAAAAAGCGTACCAGTTAAAGTAAATCGCTTTTGGACATTGTCTCTGACTTGCTAGCGAAGCTCAGCAACAGCTAAACAAAGCGTCTGCCGCAAGGATGCGGCAGAGGAGTCTACAAGGATGTATTCACGACGTCTTTGTGTGCTGTTACTGAGTGAAGCCAAAACTTAATGGCAAAATAATCAATGAAACAACTAAACAATCAAACCCTGGCCAGCCTGCACGGCAAACTGCCGATACCCGGTTACCGGCTGGCAGAACAGCAGCCACAAATTGGTATCGTTCACATTGGCCCCGGTGCGTTTTTTCGCGGCCATCAGGCCTGGTATACCGAGCAGGCGCTGCAATTTGGTGGCGACTGGGCTATCAGCGCCGTATCTATGCGATCCCCGGATGTCAGTCAGGCTTTAAGCCCGCAAGATGGCCTCTATACCCTGGCGGTGTTGGATGCCGAGCAAAGCTATCAGGTGATTGGCTCTGTCGCGGAAGTATTAATTGCCAGCGAGCAATACCAGCAAGTGCAGGCCCGCTTAACGGCCGCCAGTACCAAATACGTGACCTTAACCATTACCGAGAAAGGCTACTGCCTGAACAATGCCGGTAAACTGGATTTAAGCCACCCGCAAATTCAGCAGGATTTAGCCGGCACAACGCAGCCGATTACCGCGGTAGGCATGTTATTCAGTGCGCTTTCGGCGCGTTACCAGGCCAATATTGCGCCTTTTTGTGTGGTTAGCTGTGACAACCTGACCGACAACGGCCATAAACTGCGCGGCGCCATTATTGCCTATGCTGAGCAAAAAGACCCTGGCGTCGCTAACTGGCTGGCCCAGCAGCTGATTTGCCCCTGCACTATGGTCGACAGTATTACCCCGGCTACCGACGATGCCATTAAAGCGCAGGTTGCCGAAGTGCTGGGCGTGCAGGATAACTGGCCGATTAAGCGCGAAGCCTTTGTGCAATGGGTGATTGAAGATATTTTACCAGCTGACCGCCCGGCGTGGCAGCAGGCCGGGGTAATTTATGCCCAGGATGTCAGTGCCTTTGAAAAAGCCAAGCTGCGGCTGTTAAACGCCCCGCACTCAACGCTGGCCTATGTCGGCAGCCTGCTCGGCTATGAAACCGTGTTTGATGCGATGCAGGATCAGCAGCTGGTCAGCTTTATTGAACAGATGATAACGGATGAGCTGATACCGTCTTTTAAGGCACCGGCTGAACTGGATGTAACCCAATACAGTCAGGATATCCTGGCGCGTTTTCGTAATCCGGCGATCCGCCATTTGCTCGCGCAAATCGCCTGGGACGGCTCACAAAAATTGCCGATGCGGATATTGCCGGCTATTACTGACAACCTGGCCAAAGGGCAGCCCATTGCTAAACTGGCCTACGCCATTGCCGCCTGGTACCGCTTTATTGTTAAGCGTTATACCGACAATGAAAAGCTGGTAGACCCGCTGGCCGACACCCTGCTGGCCGTGGCTGCCCAGTGTAGCGGCAAGGCACAAACCGATGTGCCACTATTTCTGGCGGTAGATGCCGTATTCCCGCCCGACCTTAGCTTAAACCCGGAATTTCAGCAGGCAGTGGCTACTGCCTATCAACAGATTGTTTCCCGTCAGGCCACGCCTGCGGCAGTTGCAGGAGCGCGTTAATGTCATCTTTACCTTTAGCTTTGTCAGGCGTAGTAAAAGGCCCGGCATTACTGCCTATTATTCAGGCCGATACGCCGGCGCAGGCAGTGGATATTGCCAAAGCGCTGAGTGGCGGCGGCATTGGCTCGGTTGAAGTGGTGCTTCGCACCAAAGACGCCCTGGCGGGTATTACGGCTATTCGTAAGGCACTGCCTGATTTGCTGGTGGGTGCCGGCACAATTTTATCTGCCAGCGATGCTATCGCCGCCCGGGATGCCGGGGCCCAGTTTCTGGTCAGCCCGGCCAGCACGCCAAAATTACTGGAAGCGATGATTGACTGTGGTCTGCCATTTGCGCCCGGCGTAGCTACGCCGTCTGAAATTGCGATGGCGTTTGAATATGGCCTGACCGAAGTAAAGTTTTTCCCGGCACATTTGTCCGGTGGCATTGAGATGTTAAAGGCGCTGAGCAGCATTTTTCAACAGGTGCGGTTTTGTCCTACCGGCGGCATTGGCCCGCATAATCTGGCAGATTTTCTGGCGTTGCCTAATGTGTTCGTTGCAGGTGGTACCTGGTTAACGCCAGCTGCTATGGTTAAAGCCGGGCAGTGGCAGCAAATAAGCCAGCTGGCGGCACAGGCCACTGCTATTGCCAATAAACTAAAAGCGGCCGCCTGAGGAGCATCAGATGAGTAAACGTATCGTGATTATGGGCGAATGTATGGTCGAGCTGTTTCAGCTGGTCGAAAACGTCTATCACCAGAATTTTGCCGGCGATGTGTTTAATACCGCGGTGTATTTAAAGCGCACTTGTGAAGTGCCGTTAGACGTGCAGTTTTTCACCGCAGTGGGCACTGACAGAATAAGCGACAAGCTGGTACGGGCGGTTGAGCGCGAAAAAATTGATACCAAACTGATGCTGCGCAGCAAAACAGCCCGTCCCGGCCTGTATATGATTAATACCGATGCTTTTGGTGAGCGCAGCTTTGTTTACTGGCGTGACAACTCTGCCGCCAAACAGGTTATGCAGTGTTATACGGCGCAAAGTAACTACGAGGCGCTTAAAGGCTGCGATATGTTTTATTTCTCGGGGATTACCCTGGCGATTTTATCCGATGCGGACCGTACTACCTTATTTACTCTGGTAGAGCAGTTAAAGCAGGATGGCAGCCAGATTGTGTTTGACCCTAATTACCGCCCGGCGCTGTGGCCCAATGCCAATACTGCTAAAGCGGCCTTTGTTCAGGCGTACCGTTTAGCCGATATCGCCTTACCGGGGCTGGATGATCATAAAGTGCTGTTTGACGCTGAGCGCACCGATCAGGTGGTGGAGCAGCTGACCGAGTTGGGCGTGGCTGAAATTATTGTTAAAGACGGCAAAAACGGCATTAACGGCCGCTTTGAGCAAGAATGCTTTAGCGCCATGGCCCATCCGGTAAAAAAAGTGGTCGATACCACTGCTGCCGGTGATTCCTTTAATGGAGGTTACTTAGCTGCCCGCCTCGGTGGTATAGCGCCGCAGCAGGCGGTGAAGTTTGCCGCCCGCCTGGCGGGCTTTGTGGTAGAGCATACCGGTGCCATTGTTAGTAAAGAACATTTTAACGGCTTCTGGGCCAAGCACCGGCCATCCAGTTTTGTGAAGTGAAAAAAAAGCTTTTTCCGGCATCACTTCGAACGATTGGCGTGTCGTCGAATTATCAAAGCGAAGCAGCTAAGGGTATAGCAAAGCGTCTGCCGCAGGGAAGCGGCAGAGGAGTCTACAGGGAAGTATTCACGACGTCTTTGCGTTCCCTTAGCTGTGAAGCCTGCAACCAAAATTAAACAAAAAGATCCAGCAAAAGCCGGACGAGCGATACATCTGACCCTGACTAACAACCAAGGCAATATTATTGTTAGAAGGAGCAACGCATGAGTTTAGCAACACTTTTTCCGCAAGCGGCCGACATACCGGCGCAGTTTGCCCACAACGCCCTGATCACCCAGCGCGAATACCTGATTAACGGCGAACTGTTAAGCTGGCAGGGTGAGCTGAGTCCGGTACTTAGCCCAGTGCACATTCGTGATGGCGACAGGCTGACCCAGGTAGTGCTGGGCCACACGCCATTGCTGGACGAACAGGCCGCTTTAACCGCACTGGATTCTGCGGTCAATGCCTACAAACTAGGCCGCGGTGCCTGGCCCGGCATGCCGGTGCTGGAGCGGATCCAGCATGTTGAAAAGTTTCTGGGTTTAATGCAGTTGCAGCGCGACGAAGTGGTGCGGTTGCTGATGTGGGAAATCGGCAAGCCTTATGCCGATGCGGCTAAGGAATTTGACCGCACCTGCGATTATATTCGCGACACCATTGCCGCCTTAAAGCAGCAGGACCGCGACGCCAGCCATTTTATTATTGAGCAGGGCAGCCTGGGCAAAATCCGCCGGGTGCCGGTGGGCGTGGCGCTGTGTATGGGGCCGTTTAATTATCCGCTGAATGAAACCTTCACTACCCTTATTCCGGCGTTAATTATGGGTAACACCGTGATTTTTAAACCGGCCAAATATGGCGTGCTACTTATTCAGCCGTTACTGCAGGCCTTTTTACAAAGCTTCCCGGCCGGGGTTATTAATATTATCTATGGCCGTGGCCGCGAAACCGTCGGTGCACTGATGGCCAGTGGCAAAATTGATGTATTTGCTTTTATCGGTACCAACAAAGGCGCCAGCGATTTAAAGCGGATGCACCCCAAACCCCACTGTTTGCGGGCAGTGCTGGGGCTGGATGCGAAAAACCCGGCCATTGTGCTGGCCGATGCGGATATGAACCGAACCGTTAAAGAATGTGTCGCCGGCAGCTTGTCGTTTAATGGCCAGCGCTGCACCGCGTTAAAAATTCTGTTTGTTCAGCGCAGCATTGCGGATGAGTTTGTCAGCAAATTAACCGAGGCAGTATCGGCATTGACCGCAGGCATGCCATGGCAGGCCGGTGTAACCATTACCCCGCTGCCAGAGCCCGGCAAAACCGGTTTTTTAACTGAATTGCTTGAAGATGCACTGGGTAAAGGCGCCAAACTGCAAAACCCGGACGGTGGCCAAACTGTCGCGTCGTTCTTTCAGCCGGCCGTGCTGTATCCGGTTAGCAGCGATATGCGCTTATACAGCGAGGAGCAATTCGGGCCACTGGTGCCGGTCGTGCCTTTCGATGATATCAGCGAAGTGATTGACTATGTGGTGAACTCCAATTTTGGCCAGCAGCTGAGTATTTTTGGCCAGGACCCGCAACAAGTCGGCGAGCTGGTCGATATTTTTGCCAATCAGGTCGGGCGTATTAATATCAACAGCCAGTGTCAGCGCGGCCCCGACAGCTTCCCGTTTAATGGCCGTAAAGACTCTGCCGAAGGCACCTTATCGGTGGTCGATGCGCTGCGCCAATTCTCCACCCCGAGTCTGGTCGCCGCTAAATATCAGGATAGCGATGTTGACTTTGTCAGACAAATGGTTAAAGCCCGCAGCTCACACTTTTTAGCAACGGACTTTTTGTTTTGATTTTTTCAGTAAAACTGGCTATGCCTTATGCTCCGGGCATAGCCAAAACAGCCAAAACCTGATATCACGTAAGCTAATTATAGTTTTGAGACGTTTTGCTGTGGCATTACCTGTTGCATTCCAAAAAGCTGCTAAACAGCTGATCCCGGCTGAGCGCTATTTTGACGATCCTATCGCTACGTTAGCTTATGGTACCGACGCCAGCTTTTATCGCCTGTTACCCAAACTGGTGCTGCGGGTAGAATCTGAGGCCGAGGTGGTAACACTGCTGAAACTGGCAAATCAGCATAAGGTGGCTATTACCTTTCGGGCGGCGGGTACCAGTTTATCCGGCCAGGCAGTGACCGACTCGGTGCTGCTGGTATTGGGTGAAAACTGGCAGCAACGTGAGGTGCGTGGTCTGGGTGAGCAAATCCGCTTGCAACCCGGGGTAATTGGCGCAGCGGCCAATAGTGTTCTGACAAAGTTTCAGCGCAAAATCGGCCCTGATCCGGCATCAATTAACAGCTGCAAAATTGGTGGTATTGTCGCCAATAATGCCAGTGGTATGTGTTGCGGTACTGCCCACAACAGCTTTAATACCCTGGCCGCGATGCGGCTGGTGCTGTTCGATGGCACGGTGCTGGATACCGAAGACAGCGACAGTGTCGCATCTTTTAGGCAAAGCCATGCCAGCTTGCTGGCCGATTTGGCATTGCTGGCAGAGCAAACCCGGCAGGACGAAGAACTCTGCGCCAAAATCCGCCATAAATACCGTTTAAAAAACACCACGGGTTTTTCGCTGAATGCGCTAACCGAATTTACTGATCCGATTGATATTCTCATTCATTTAATGGTCGGCTCTGAGGGCTGCCTCGGTTTTATCAGTGCGGTAACCTATAACACGGTGCCGGACTATCCGCACCGGGCAAGTGGCCTGCTGGTGTTCCCCTCGGTTAACGAGTGCTGTCAGGCTGTGCCAGTATTAAAGCAGCTGCCGGTATCGGCGGTGGAGCTGCTCGACCGGCGCAGTTTACGCTCGGTCGAGCATAAAGCGGGTATGCCAGAATGGGTTAAGCAGGTATCTGAGGGGGCCTGCGCCTTACTGATTGAAAGTACCGCGGTATCCGCCAAGGTATTACAGCAGCAGCTTGCTGAGCTTCGTGCGGTTGTGCAGGGCTTTACCCTGGAGCAGCAGGTAGATTTCAGTACTGATCCGAAAGTCTATAACCAGCTTTGGGCCATTCGCAAAGGCACCTTTCCGGCGGTGGGTGCAGTACGCGAGACCGGCACGACGGTGATTATTGAAGATGTCACCTTTGAGCTTTCGCAGCTGGCCGCTGGCGTGGCCCGACTGCAGCAGTTATTTGCTAAATACCGCTATGATGAAGCGATAATTTTTGGTCATGCTTTAGAGGGCAATCTGCATTTTGTGTTTACCCAGGGCTTTGATGACCCGGCTGAAGTTAAGCGCTACGCCAGCTTTATGCAGGAGGTGACGCAGCTGGTGGCGGTCGAATTTGGCGGCTCGCTTAAAGCCGAGCATGGCACCGGAAGGAATATGGCCCCCTTTGTTGAGCTGGAATGGGGACAGGCTGCCTATCAGCTGATGTGGCGGTTGAAAAAGCTGCTGGACCCGGAGCATATTCTTAACCCGGACGTGGTACTCAGTAATAACCCGCAATTGCATTTGCAGAATTTAAAACCGTTGCCTGCGACTAATCCACTGGTCGATAAATGCATTGAGTGCGGTTTTTGCGAGCCGGTTTGCCCGTCGCGTAATTTAACCCTGACCCCGCGCCAGCGCATTGTCACGCAGCGGGAGATTTCACGGCTGCAGGCAACGGGCGAGGATGCAGTGCGGCTGAAGGCACTAAATAAAGCCTATCAGTATGCCGGTAATGATACCTGTGCGGCCTGCGGTATGTGCAGCACCGCTTGCCCGGTTGGCATTAACACCGGCGATTTAACCCGGCAGCTTCGCGCTGAAAACAACCGTCGCTGGCAGGGGCTGGCAACCTTTTTGGCCCGGCATTTTGCCGCGGTAAGCGCTATGGCACGCTTTGGCCTTAACACAGGGCAGCACTTGGCTAAGATGTTACCCGGCTGGCACCGTGCCATGCCCACTGCTATGCCCACCGCCATAGCCACTGCTACGCCCAATGTTAAGCGTGCTGCATTACATAAAAAAAATCCGGCGCTTAAGCCTGTTATCTATCTGGCCAGTTGCAGCAGCCGGGTGATGGCGCCACAGGCTAATAGTCAGGACAGCCGCAGCCTGATGCAGGTAAGTACTGACTTACTGGCCAAAGCCGGTTATCAGCTGATCACAGCGCCCGGGCTGGCTGAGCAATGCTGTGGCATGCCGTTTTTATCAAAAGGTCAGCTTGCTGCCGCTGAACTTAAGCAAACCGCGCTCAACCAGTGGTTGCTGCAAACCAGTAATTGGGGTCAGATCCCGATTTATTCCGACAGCAGCCCCTGCAGCTTAACCCTGCAGGGCAAGCTGGACCCACGCCTGACAATCATCGATAGCGTCGATTTTCTGTATCAGCAGGTACTGCCAAAGCTGAGCATAACGCCACAGTCAGAGCCGGTCGCGCTGCATATCAGTTGCAGTGCCAGTCAGTTAGGGCAGGCGGCAACGCTTAAGCAATTAACAGCTGCCTGCACTGGTCAGGTGGTGATCCCTGAAGGGATCAGCTGTTGCGGCTTTGCCGGCGACAAAGGCTTTTTGCTGCCAGAGCTTAATGCCTCAGCCTTGTCCGGGCTAGCTGCTCAGGTAAGTAAGTGCTCACGGGGGGTGTCGACCAGCCGCACCTGTGAAATTGGCCTTTCGCAACATAGTGGCATCGAGTATCAGCATCTGGTGTATTTGCTGGATAAGTGCGCGCGGTAAAATGATGTTACCCGGCGGAAGGGTCTGGCTGCCGGCAAACCAGTGGCTTTGTAACAACTCAGCTGAAGGTAAAGGCTTTCTCGTTTACAAATTTAAACTTTTCTTGCATCGCACCCGCAAATAACTAATGCTGCAAGTGACAGAATATCAGGAGACAGTAAGTTGACAGACTCTGACCAGCAAAACAGTAACGTTACTAAAAGCTACGTAATTGCCGCCCTGATGATCCTGATTACTTTTCTGCTGGCTGCCTGGTTTGCCAATACGCAGCGGGCAAGTCACTTTCAGTCACGACTTAACGACTTTCAGCTGCTGCAATTGACAAAGCAACAATTGCTACAACAGGAAGCTGAACGGAAACTTGAATTAGCCGTCGATCTTATTGCTGCTGATCCAACACTTCAGCAGCTTTTGCTGCAAGCTGCTGAACGCTATCAGCAACAGGGTCCCCGGGCCGATCTTAGCGCAATTCGCCAGCAACTTTTACCAATACTTAATGGTTACTGGCAAAAAGTTACGCTGTATGGCGCCAGTCAGTTACACCTGCATCTGGCGCCGGATGCTTTTACCTTGCTGCGTGCTCATCGTCCGGAACGCCATAGTGACAGCTTAATAAGTATCCGGCCGCTGGTGATGCACAGCTTAACCAGCGCTACCCGGGTAACCGGAACAGAACTTGGCCGGCATGGCTTAAGCCTGCGAGCGGTGGTGCCGGTGTTTAATAGTCAGCAGGATGTGCAGGCCGCTATTGAGCTTGGATTTGATTTGCAATCCGTTTTTGCCTCTCGTCAGCAATACTATGCGACAAGTGAGGCCTCTGCCGGCGATTTGGTCAAAGAAGCCCGGCAGGGAATGGTACTACTGGTTAAACCCACAATGACGACGGCTCTTTATGATGATGTCAGAGCAAAATGGCTGACTTCAGCGCTCTGGGACAGTCCTTCCCCGTCAGATATGCTGCAATTCTGGTTGAACAATAAGCGGATACCAGAAAATGTCAGTAGCCCACAGCAGCTTATCTTAGACTTTAATGAAAGAACTTTTGCTGTGTCATTACTACCATGGCCGGTGTGGGGGCAATATAACCAGCAAAACGGACAACTAGTCAGTCTGAGCTGGCACGATATTAGTACCCAGGTGAATGCACAACAGCGAACAGATAAGATTATCTGGCTGATTTGGCTGGCTGCCTGTCTGAGTATGTTGTTTCTGGTGGTTTTGCTTGTCACATTTTTGCGACGCCAGGCCCGGCGGGAAGTATCACAGCAACAAAAACTGGTTAAGCAATCAGAGCAAAAGTTGTCTGCGTTATATCAGTTATCGCCACTGCCTATTTTATTAAACCGGTTTAGTGATGGGGCTTTTGTTGAGGCGAATCCGGCGATGGAGAAACTTACCGGCTATTCACTGGCTGAAGTAAAGCAGTTAAGTTATTGGGACCTGACCCCGGAGCGATATGCTGCTGCCGAGCAGGAGCAGCTTAACGCACTGACAGAATACGGCCGTTATGGCCCTTATATTAAGCAGTACCGTCATAAAAACGGCGAGCTGATAGATATCGAGCTCAATGGTGTGCTGTTTAGTGATGATCGCGATGAAAAGTTTATCTGGACTATTATTTCCGACATTCGTGAGCTTAAACGGCTCGAAAAACTCAAAGAAGACTTTGTCTCAACCGTCAGCCACGAACTGAGAACACCGCTAACGTCAATTGGTGGTTCGCTGGGGTTAGTTTTAGGTGGTATCGGCGGGGAATTGAGCCCGAAGACCGAAAAACTGCTGCGGATTGCCCATAAAAATAGTCAGCGCTTAAATTTATTGATAAACGATTTGCTGGATATTGAAAAGTTGGCAGCAGGCAAAATGCGCTTTGACGAAGCACCGGTTTTGTTGCCAAAACTGTTACATGATGCAATTGAACACAACCAGCCCTATGCCAGACAGCTTGATATCGTACTGAGCCTGGGTAGCGTACCTGAAGTGCAGATTTTTGTTGATGCCGCCCGCATCCAGCAGGTGTTAACTAACTTTTTATCAAACGCGATTAAGTTTTCCCGGGCCAACACAGAGGTTGTGTTAGCGGCAGAACAAATTGCAGAGCGTGTCCGGATCTCTGTACAGGATCAGGGGCCGGGCATTACTCCAGACAATCAGCAGCATTTGTTTCAGCGCTTTTCACAATTAGAGTTGACCTCGGGCCGGGCAAAATCAGGTACCGGTTTGGGGCTGGCTATCAGCCGGGAAATAGCGCGGCAATCCGGTGGTGAGGTAGGCGTCAGCTCCACACCTGGCGTTGGCGCGACGTTCTGGCTGGAACTACCGTTATACCAGGCAGCGTCGTCTGTAAACAGCGAAGATGCCATTCTGGTGATTGAGGACGACATTGACACCGCTCATTTATTATGTGAATTTTTAAAGTCTGAGCACTACCAAACTGACTGGGCGGCAGATAGTAAAACGGCTTGGCAGAAAATGACGGAACGAAAATATGCCGCCATTACTCTCGATCTGAAATTGCAAAACGAAAATGGAGCCGACTTTTTTCTGCGGCTGCGGGACAATCCGGCTACCGCTGATTTGCCTGTGTTAATTATTTCGGCTCATGTTGAACAAGGTAAGCTGCAGCTGGCCGCATTAGCCAATGCTATCGACTGGATAGAAAAGCCAGTCAGCCCTGAAATGCTCAGTTTGAAGCTGGGACAGTTATTAAGTCAGTTGCCTTTTCAGGATCGTAATCATCGCATTTTGCATGTTGAAGATGACAGCGATATTGTTACTATCATGCGATTACAGTTAGAAAATCAATGCGAATATCAGTCAGTAGCCACGTTATCCGGTGCCAGATCACTATTAGCAACCGAACGCTTTGATTTAATTCTGCTTGATTTAGGGTTGCCGGATGGTCATGGCATCAGTTTACTTGCAACAATTGCGGAAACGCAGGGCGATATTCCTGTTGTCATTTTTTCTGCCCAGCAAGTGAGTATTGAAAATAAACTAAAAGTGCAGGCCGTATTTAGCAAAAGCCGGATTAATACCGGATTATTAGCCAAATATCTTAAGAAAATCGTTAATGATGATGATGGAATAAACCAATGACCTTACAACGGGTAATGCATGTAGAAGATGATGAGTCTATCCGGACTGTGGCAGAAATTGCCCTGGTTGATGTGGCCGGCTTTACATTATTAAGTTGCGACAGCGGTCAGAGTGCGTTGGCGCAGGCTGAAGCTTTCGCGCCGCAGTTGATTTTGCTGGATGTGATGATGCCACAGATGGATGGCCTGCAAACACTGGCTGCGTTGCGGCAGCTGCCTACACTTCGAAATACGCCAGTGGTGTTTATGACCGCAAAAATTCAGCAAGCTGAAAAGCAGCGCTATTTAGATGCAGGCGCCATTGGTATTATTGAAAAACCATTTGAGCCTATGCAGCTGGGCGATATGTTGCGTCGTCTCTATCAGAAACAATAACATTTCAGCGCCCGGGTTCGAGGGTAAGCATTATGCTTTTTGCTTTTAAGCAACATATCAACACCAAACCCCGCTTTTGGTATCTGTTGTTGGGTCTTTTTCTGATAGCAGCTGTGGGGTTAAATTTCACCAGGCTGCCACTGTTTTTTAGTGTAGAGTTTATCTTTGGTTCTGCTTTTGCGGTATTGGCGCTGTTAGTATTGGGGCGCACCGCTGCAGTTCTGGTCGGCCTTGCTGCTGCTGCAGTAACATTATTTATCTGGGGCCACCCCTACGCCTTTCTGGTTTTTTCAGCTGAAATTATCTGGCTATGCTGGCGCTGGCGCTCGGATAAAGGCCTTATATTGGTGCAACAGGACCTGCTGTTCTGGATACTTATTGGCGTGCCAGCGGTAACGTTATTTTACTCCTTTGGGCTGAATATAAACTGGCAGGCGGCATTACTTATCGCGCTAAAGCAAATGACTAATGGCGTGTTTAATACGTTGCTGGCCAGTTTACTGATAGTGCTGCTGCAATCCCGGGGCTGGAGCTCACGCTTTTTGGCTCTGCCGTTAATTAGCTTACGTCAGCTGTTATTTCATATTTTGATTGCATTAACGCTATTTGCTGGCTGTGTGCCTTTACTGTTAGACGCCCGCAAGCTGCAGGCGGAGTATACGCAAAGTGTCGAACAACGGCTGCGATTAGTCGCTGATACATTGCAAAAACAACTTAAATTGCAGGCTCAGTCTAAATCCGCAAACGCTGCCAATATATCCAATTTATTGAACACTACGTTACCTGACGCAAGTGCTGGAGTAGTGGTGTTTAACGACAATGGCAATGCGCTTAGTAGTGCCGGCACAATAGCAAGTTTGGACCTGGTCAATGTCAGTGTACCTGATACTGGTTTCTTTCACTGGCAGCCTGAAGGGGTTTCGCCATTACTAAAGCGCTGGCGGCAAAGTCGGTATATCCTGGTGCTTTATCCATCTGACTTACCAAGTGTTAGTGCTATTGCTATAGAGCAAAGCGCAACCGGGGTAATGGCCAAACTCGAGCATGACAGCGCCAGGCAGTTAATTTTATTAGTTAGCTTTTTATTGTTGGTTACTATTGTTGCTAACTGGCTAAGTAAAGCAATAAGTGTACCTTTACATCGTCTGGCGTTGGTCAGCGAAAAGCTGAAAACACAGATTGCCGCCGGAAACCACACAGATATCCCAGCAAGTAATGTTGCAGAATACCATAGCCTTGGACGCAGCCTGAGCGCAATGAGCAATGAGCTGTTGCAGGCATTTATCATGAGTAAAGCAAATGAGTCTGAGTTATCACGCCAAGTGGCCGAGCGCACGTTACAGTTGCAGCAAAGTAATAGTCAGCTTGAAGCGATATTGGCAGCCGCGTCGGACTTTTCGATAATTGCGACCGCGCCAGACGGTATAATTACCTATTTCAGTTTTGGCGCTGAAAAATTACTGGGCTACCGCGCCGAAGAGTTAATAAACAAAGAAACGCCGGCGTTATTACATGTGGCTGAAGAAGTTGAGCAAAGAGCGTTACAATTAACCTGGGAATTGCAGCAACCTGTCACTGGCTTTCAGGCTTTTGTGGTGGTAGCGGAGCAACAAGGTAGTGAAAGCCGGGAATGGCATTATGTGCGTAAAGATGGTCAGAAGGTGTTGGTGCAGCTGACTGTAACGCCTATTATTGATGCAAACAATACTATTAGCGGTTATCTGGGTATCGCCAAAGATATCTCAGAGCGCAAACGAAATGAAAAGCTAAAAAATGAATTTATTTCTACCGTCAGCCATGAATTACGCACGCCGTTAACTTCTGTTTATGGTTCATTAAGAATAGTGAACTCCGGGGTGTTGGCTGAGCTACCGCCTAAAGTGCTGAAACTGTTGCAGGTGGCAGAAGCAAATAGCCAACGTTTAACGGTGTTGATTAATGACTTACTTGACATGGAAAAGCTGTTAGCCGGTAAAGTGCAGTTAAATCTGCAGCAGCAGCCGCTGACACCGTTAGTGCAAGAAGCGTTACAGTCGATTCAAGGCTATGCTGACCAGTTTCAGGTAAAGCTAACAGCCGATTTAGCGACTACGGCTATCTATGCTAACGTCGACGCTGCACGGGTTATCCAGATTTTGCATAACTTGCTGTCCAATGCTATTAAATTTTCAACAGAAGGTTCCACGGTGGTAGTGAGGTTATATCAGCTGCCGGATCAGGTTAAGATTGAAGTAATTGACCAGGGCCTGGGTATACCGGATGACTTTAAATCGAGAATTTTTGAGCGTTTTTCACAAAGTGATGCTGCCAGTAATCGTCAGCATGGCGGTACTGGCCTTGGCCTGGCAATTAGCAAAGAATTAGCAATAAAAATGGGCGCAGATATTGGTTTTAATTCTACCCAAGGCAGCGGGTCAACCTTTTGGCTTACTTTTGCACAAACTGTTGCTGAGCAGGCCGATTGAATGGATATAACATGGCACCATAACTTCAAGAGTAGCGCTTATGCAGCCACCTGAAAAACCAGAAAATGAAGTGCAGAGATTAGCTGCATTATTTGGTTCAGCACTTTTGGACACTGAGGCTGAACCCAGGTTTGATCGTATAACCAGCCTGGTGCAGCAATGCCTGGGGACAGAAATAGTCCTTATTTCGCTGGTAGACAAGAATCGGCAGTGGTTTAAGTCTCGTCAGGGGGTAGCGGCCTGTGAGACTGACCGGGATATCTCATTTTGTGGTCATGCTATTTTAAACGATGATATTTTCGAAGTTTCTGATGCGATTAACGACAAAAGGTTTGCCGATAACCCGTTGGTTACCACTGCGCCCTTTATTCGTTTTTACGCCGGCGCACCGCTGTATTTTAAAGGCCAGCGCATTGGTACCTTATGTATTATTGACCCTAAGCCTCGTCAGTTAAGCGAGCTTGAGCGGCGAATGTTGCGCCAGTTTGCTGATGTGATTGAGCAAGAAATTACCGACAGGCTGCAACAGCAAGCACATCAGCAACTGGCTGCCAGTGAGCTGATGTATCGCTCTGTGCTGGAAGGCACCCGCATAGGTACCTGGCAGTGGAATGTGCAAACCGGAGAAACGGTATTTAATGAGCGCTGGGCTGATATTGTCGGTTATACCTTAGATGAGCTGGCACCAATTGATATTAATACCTGGCTTGGCCTGGCCCATCCTGATGATTTGCCAGAGTCTGGTCGTTTATTAGAGCAGCATTTTGCGGGGCAGTTACCCTTTTACGATTGTAAATGCCGCATGAAGCATAAAAACGGCCATTGGGTATGGGTGCATGACCGTGGCAGGGTCATCAGCTGGACAGAAGATGGTAAGCCACTGATGATGTTCGGTACCCATGCCGATATTACTGAACAAAAAGAGGCAGAGCTTGAGTTAAAATCCAGCCGGGACCACTTTCAAAACTTATTAGCCAACATACCGGGTATGGTTTACCAGTATCAGCAATGGCCGGATGGTCATGTAGCGTTTCCGTATGCCAGTAGCAACATTCAGAAAATTTATGGTGTATCTTCTGAGCAGGTTAAGCAAGACGCGACGTTTCTGTTCGATAAAATTCATAAAGACGACCTCGCGGACCTGGCAAATAGTATTGAAAAATCTGCACAAAACTTAACAATTTGGGAGCATCAGTATCGGGTATGCCAGGACAAGCACCAGCACAGTTGGTTGTCTGGTCGTGCTACGCCAGAGCGTATGCCAGATGGCAGTACGGTATGGCATGGCTATATTGAGGATATTACCACCATTAAACAGTATTATCTGGAGTTGGAACGCCTTAACAAGGAATACAAGCTTAGCCAACAACGGCTGGAAATGGCCAGCGAAACGGCATCAATTGGTTTTTGGCAAGCGTCGCTAATTACAGGCGAGCTGTGGTGGTCACCGGTAATTTATAAGATTTTTGGTTTTGATGAAAATATCACACCAAGTGTTGCCTTGTTCAAAAGTACGTTACACCCGGATGACAGGGCAGTGGTAGCGGCCAGTGAACAGCGTTCTCTGGAAAGCGGCCTGCATGATGTGGTGCATCGGATCATTCGTCCGGATGGCAGTATTCGCTGGGTTCATGAACTGGCGAGGTTGTTGCCACAAGACGAAAATCCTGACCAAATCCTGGTCGGCTCGGTGCAGGATGTGACGGAGCAGATGCAACTACAACAAATGAAAGATGCTTTTATTTCGACCGTCAGCCATGAGTTAAGAACGCCATTAACCGCCATTAAAGGTGCACTTGCTTTGCTTAATTCGGGCAAATTGGGGCACGTGCCTGAGAAAATGCTGAAATTAATGCATGTCGCCGATAGCAATAGTGAACGGTTGGCTCAGCTGATAAATGATTTACTGGATGTAGAGAAACTCGCTGCAGGTAAAATGCCATTTGATATCCAGTCACTTGCGGCGCAGGCTGAGTTACAGCAAGCAGTAGACAATTTACAACCATTTGCCAACCAGCATCATGTTGTTATTGAACTGCAACCAATAACCGAACGGCTAATGGTTCAGGCTGATTCGTTGCGCTTACAGCAGGTATTAACTAATTTACTATCGAACGCCATTAAATTTTCGCCACCAGATACTAAGGTTGCCGTTAGTATTAAGCGGCAGAATGCCGATGTGCTGTTTCATATTACTGATTATGGTTCCGGCATTCCTGCAGAGTTCCATAGCCAAATTTTTCAGCGCTTTGCTCAGGCAGATGGCTCAAACCAGCGCCAAAGCGGCGGCACCGGCTTAGGCCTGGCTATTTGCAAAGAGTTAGTACAACAAATGGGTGGTAGTATCGGCTTTAATTCAACACCAGGTAAAGGTACGACCTTTTACTTTGCACTGCCGGCAAAGCCAGTTACTATAAATTAAAAAGTAATGAAGTAATGTATGCCAACATCTAAAACTCAGGTTGATATCAGCGAGGCTTTTGGCCGGATACGGCAAAAGTTTGAACAAAGCTTACCGGAGCGGGCAGAGACCATGCTGGCATTGGCTTTAAGCCAAACCAAGGGTAATGAACTGGGCCAGCTTAAAGCCGAGGCGCATAAGTTGGCTGGCGCCTGCGGTACCTTTGGCTATGCAGAGCTAGGCAGACTGGCGCGACAAATTGAACAACGGGTTATTGATATCAGTTCATTATCAGCTGATATCCGTGCGTTAAAGATGCCAGAGCTTAATCAGCAGCTTTATCAGTTTAAACAAAGCGTTGCACAGGCGCTAAATTCCTCTGCTCCGGTTACTGAAGCCCAAATTAACAAAAGTAACGAACAGCGTCCCATTTGGCTGATGCTGAGTAATCAGCAATTATCAGACGAGTTAGTATCTCAACTAAAGGCGTTCGGCCATGCCGTTGTGCAGCTAACCGATTTTGAAAGTTGTTTGAAACGACTACAAACTGAGACACCAGCCTTGTTGTTCAGTGAAATACAACAAGCTGATGGAAGTGAGCTGTTTAAACAAAATTTTTTACTGAATTCTTTGCAACAGCAGCATTGCCGGTTGATGGTTTTTTCTGAGCAGGATGATTTTGCATTACGTATTAAAGCCGCGCAGCAACATGCGGATGATTTTTTTGTCTCACCACTAGATGTACCGAATATGATCAGCCGGATTGCCGAGCTGCTTGAGCAATCATCGGGTAGCAAAGGCCGGGTTTATATTGTCGATGATGACGGTATGCTGGCAGAGCATTATGCTTTGGTGCTAAATCGGATTGGCATTGAAACCGTCATTAACAAGCAACCAAAGATAATAGTAGAAGAGCTCATCAATTTTCAGCCTGATCTTATATTGATGGACATGTATATGCCGCACTACACCGGTGCTGAGTTAGCTGGTGTAATCAGACAGTATCCGCCATTACGCCGGCTACCTATTGTTTTTTTGTCGTCCGAGCAGAATAAAAATGTGCAGAACCGGGCGATGGAACACGGTGCTGATGATTTTATTACCAAGCCGATTAACGACACCCAACTGGCACAGGCTGTAAAAGTCAGATTAGCGCGCAGCATTCAAATTAAAACCCTGATTGAGAAAGACAACTTGACCGGTTTAATTAAACACAGTGCTATTAAAGATCTGGCCGAGCTGGAATTCGAAAGAGCACAGCGCACCGCTAAACCACTTAGCATTGTTATGCTGGATATTGATCACTTTAAGAAAGTTAATGATACCTATGGCCATGCCACTGGCGATGTGGTGATCACCGCTCTGGCAACCTTACTGAAAAAGCGCATTCGTAAAACCGATCGGGCCGGGCGTTATGGTGGTGAGGAGTTTATGCTGGTATTACCCGATTGCGATGCCGCTCAGGCCCGCGAATTAACCAGGCAAATATTAGCCAGTTTTGCTGTGTTGCATTTTAATACCGCCAATGAACAATTCAGCTGTACTTTTTCCGCTGGTGTGGCGTCAAGCAGCGATAAAAACTACAACAATGCCGAACAATTAATCATCGGTGCCGATGATGCCCTATACAAGGCTAAACATGCCGGCCGTGACCAGGTGTGTTAATTATTATGGCCTATTCAGTATAACAACCGCTTATTCTAAAAATTTTTAACGAATAACCTTGAATCGATCAGGGCTAATCCCCACTAATCAGTCAACGCAATTTTTAATTGTTCAGAATATAAGTGGAGAGCAGTTATGGGTAGAATAATCGGTATTGACTTGGGTACAACCAATTCATGTGTTGCTGTGTTAGATGGCGACAAACCTCGGGTATTAGAGAACGCAGAAGGCACGCGCACTACGCCTTCAATTATTGCTTATGCTGAAGATGGTGAAGTATTAGTAGGTCAGCCGGCAAAACGTCAGGCAGTCACTAATCCTAAAAATACCCTGTATGCAATTAAGCGTTTAATTGGTCGTCGCTTTGAAGACGAAGAAGTACAACGCGACATCAAAATTATGCCGTTTAAAATTGTTAAAGCGGATAATGGCGATGCCTGGGTTGAAGTAAAAGACAAAAAACTGGCTGCGCCGCAAATTTCAGCTGAAGTGCTGAAAAAAATGAAGAAAACTGCTGAAGATTTCTTAGGCGAAGCGGTTACTGCTGCGGTAATTACCGTACCCGCATATTTTAATGATGCGCAGCGTCAGGCAACGAAAGATGCCGGTCGGATTGCTGGTTTAGATGTTAAGCGGATTATCAACGAGCCAACGGCTGCGGCACTGGCTTATGGTATGGATAAAAAGAAAGGCGACACCAAGATTGCAGTCTATGACTTAGGTGGCGGTACTTTCGATATCTCTATTATTGAAATTGATGACGTTGACGGCGAGCAAACCTTTGAAGTGTTATCGACTAATGGTGATACTCACTTAGGTGGTGAAGACTTCGATAACCGGGTAATCAACTATCTGGTAGAAGAATTCAAGAAAGAGCAGGGCATGGACCTGCGCAACGATCCACTGGCAATGCAGCGTTTAAAAGAAGCCGCTGAAAAAGCCAAGATTGAGCTGTCTTCAGCTTCGCAAACTGAAGTAAACCTGCCCTATATCACGGCAGATGCGTCAGGCCCGAAACACTTAAATATCAAAGTCACCCGCGCTAAGCTGGAGTCATTGGTTGAAGATTTAGTGCAGCGCACTTTAGAGCCGCTGAAAAAAGCCTTAGCCGATGCAGATTTAAGCGTTAGCGAGATTAACGAAATTATTCTGGTTGGCGGTCAGACCCGGATGCCTAAAGTACAGGAAGCAGTAACGGCTTTCTTTGGCAAAGAGCCGCGCAAAGATGTTAACCCGGATGAAGCGGTAGCAGTTGGTGCAGCGATTCAGGGTGCAGTACTGTCTGGTGATGTTAAAGACGTACTGTTACTGGATGTTACGCCGTTGTCGCTGGGTATTGAAACCATGGGTAGCGTGATGACTGCGCTGATTGAGAAAAACACCACTATACCGACCAAGAAGTCGCAGGTATTCTCAACGGCTGATGATAATCAGGCTGCGGTAACTATTCACGTGTTACAGGGTGAGCGCAAGCGCGCCAGTGATAACAAATCACTGGGCCAGTTCAACCTGGAAGGTATTCGTCCGGGTCGTCGTGGCGAGCCACAAATTGAAGTAACCTTCGATTTGGATGCTGATGGTATCTTACATGTGTCGGCCAAAGATAAAGACACCGGTAAAGAGCAGAAGATCACCATTAAATCGTCTTCAGGTTTGTCGGAAGATGAAATTGCAGCAATGGTACGTGATGCTGAAGCCCATGCTGAAGAAGATAAAAAGTTTGAAGAGCTGGTGCAAACCCGTAATCAGGCTGATGCGATGGTGCATGCCACCCGTAAACAGCTGGAAGAAGTAGGTGACAGCTTAGCCAGTGATGACAAGGCGGCGATTGAAACAGCAATCAGCGAACTGGAAACGTCACTGAAAAGCAGCGACAAAGCAGAAATCGACGCCAAGTCGCAGGCATTAATTCAGGCTTCGCAAAAGCTAATGGAAGCGGCTCAGGCAAAAGCCCAGCAGGGCGGTGCCGATGCCGGCCAACAGCAGAACGCTGGTAATGACGATGTTGTTGACGCTGAGTTTGAAGAAGTTAAAGACGACAACAAATAATAAAAGCCCGGGCTGCAGCATGCTGCAGCCCTTTGACTGAGAAGTAAGCACTGAATTTATGTCAAAGCGTGACTACTATGAAGTATTGGGTGTCGCTAAAGGCGCCGATGATAAAGACATCAAAAAGGCTTATAAACGCCTCGCTATGAAATTTCACCCTGATCGTACTCAGGGTGATAAAGGCATGGAAGAGAAGTTTAAGGAAGTCCAGGAAGCCTATGAGGTTTTATCAGACGAGCAAAAACGCGCTGCCTATGATCGTTTTGGCCATGCCGGGGTAGATCCCAGTCGCGGTGGCGGCGGTGGTTATGGCGGTGGTGCCGGAGCCGGTGATTTTGGCGATATATTTGGTGACGTGTTCGGCGACATCTTTGGTGGTGGCGGCGGACGTCGCGGCCAGTCGCGGGCCCAGCGCGGCTCAGATTTGCGCTATAATCTGGAGCTAAATTTGGAAGAAGCAGTTAAAGGTAAGTCGGTCGATATTAAAGTGCCAACTTATGTTAACTGTGACAGCTGTGATGGTTCCGGTGCTAAAAAAGGCACCTCAGCGAAAAGTTGCCCAACCTGTCACGGTGCCGGCCAGGTAACGATGCGCCAGGGCTTCTTTGCGGTGCAGCAAACCTGCCCAACCTGTAGTGGTCGCGGTAAAATCATTCCTGAACCTTGCAGCAAATGTCATGGCGAAGGCCGGGTAGAAAAAACCAAGACCTTATCGGTGAAAATTCCTGCGGGTGTCGACACCGGCGATCGGATCCGATTAACCGGTGAAGGTGAAGCCGGCATGCATGGCGCCCCTGCCGGTGACTTGTATGTGCAGGTAAATGTAAAGCCACATCCGATTTTCCAGCGCGATGGTAACAACCTGTACTGTGACGTGCCGTTGAGTTTTGCCACTGCGGCACTGGGCGGTGAGATTGCTGTACCCACGCTGGATGGCCGGATCAAACTGAAAATTCCGGCCGAGACCCAAACCGAAAAAATGTTCCGTTTGCGAGGCAAAGGGGTGCAGTCGGTGCGTGGCGGTGGCGTCGGAGATTTGGTTTGTAAGGTGGTAATTGAAACCCCGGTTAACCTTAGCGACAAGCAAAAAGAATTGTTGCGACAGCTTGACGAAAGTATGGCTGGAGAGAGCGAAGCAAAACATCGGCCAAAATCAAAAGGTTTTTTTGACGGTGTTAAAAAATTCTTCGACGATTTAACCGGTTAACTATACTAAAAACCACCTTCGGGTGGTTTTTTTTTCAACTACCGATACAATTGACAACATAGGTACAATTGCTGACCTTGCATTAATAAGGATTTTGATATGTTGAAAAAGTTTTCACTGGCTGCAGTAGCCTCACTCGTTATCGTAGCGTGCGCGCAATCGCCTACCGGCCGTAATCAGATTATGCTGTTTGATGATAAACAGCTAAGCGCAATGGGCGAGCAAACGTTTGAAACGATGAAAGCTGAGACGCCGATCAGTAACGATGTCAGAACCAATGATTATGTGCAATGTATTGCCAATGCCTTACTTCGCGTTACGCCGGAAGAATATCTGACCAAAGCCTGGGAGGTGGTGGTGTTCGACAGTGAGCAGGTTAATGCCTTTGCACTGCCCGGTGGTAATATCGGGGTTTATACCGGCTTATTGAAAGTCGCTGAGAATCAGGAGCAACTGGCTGCGGTAATCGGCCATGAAATTGCCCATGTTATGGCTAGCCATAGTAACGAGCGTTTATCCACCAATCAGTTTATTCAGTCGGCACTGGCGCTGGGTGATGCCGGAACCAAAGCTTATGGTGTTAAGTATCAGCAGGAAATTATGACTGCGCTGGGATTGGGAGCACAGCTTGGCGTAACCTTACCTTTTAGCCGGACTCATGAATCTGAAGCCGATGTTATTGGCCTGGATTTAATGGCTAAGGCCGGCTTTGAGCCACGCCAGGCTGTGAATTTATGGCAGAATATGGCAGCGGCCAGCAGCAACAACACCCCACAGTTTTTGTCCAGCCACCCGGCACCCGAAAACCGGATAGCGGAGCTACGCGCCAGAATGCCGGAAGCGATGGCGACCTTTAATGAGCGGAAAAAAGCCGGACGATTGCCGGCTTGTCGCCAATAGCGGTTACGTAACGTAAATGCTGACGTCAGTTTAATTTACAATATCAAGTTTTACTGATGTAGTTTCTGTAGCAAACCTATTAATTTCAGGTTATTACAGGCTTGGATTGAAATTTGCATGTTTGACCAAAAGAAAGCTTCAGCTGAAACATCAGGACAAGGGTGACACAGTCTATGGACAATAAGGATATTAAAACAACGAATAGCCGCCGTAAGTTTTTAGTGCGGGCAGGTATGGGCTCGTTGCCGGTGCTAATGGCTCTTAAAAGCAAAGGAGCATGGGGTTACAGTACCCAAAACTGTAACCTGAGCGCATCAATGTCGCAAATGCAGTCCGTACAGGCAGAGCAGTTTGAAACCTGTACTGCATCATTTCATTCTCATGGCGCTGCTAAAGATTATTTTAAACTGAAAAAAAATGGTAGCGAGAGAGTAGGTTATTTTCATTCTCTCTCCGACGCTTACCACAATGGTGATATGTTTACAGGCTCATATGCTGGTACTCCAGTTAATGAAAATACCATGTTCAGCACTATTTTTACTAGCGGTGGCTTTGATGGGACTCTTGCTGAGGCTCTGGTACTAAATGGGCCGTACGATTTAATTCGTAATATTACAGCAGTGTTCTTACATTCTATGTTCTACCGGGCTGCAGCTATATATCCTGAACCTGAAGCTTTTGTTCAGGCATATAACAATGCTGTCATTACTGGCGAAACACAACAATTGAAAAATGTATTGACGATGTATATTGATAATGAGTATGAAGATTAGTATTGACGAAGTTTCTGCCTTCAATTCGTACACTTCTTGGTTATCGGAAACCAGACAGTTGATAAGCGAACAACAACACATTGTTCGCTTTGTTTTTTCTGCTGATGATTCTGCAGCTTCTTTTGACACGATAAGTTATGCTACCGCCAAGAGCCTAGCGGAAGAACAACTTAAGTTGGAGTAATGTTGTCGCTTTTTGCCTTATATGCCTCTCCTTTTACCGTGCAAATTGCTACTGACAGCCCAACGCTATTTAGTGATTTATCCCGGTTATACCCAGAGCAAGTACTGCGACCCGATCCCAGTCCTGCGCATATCTATGATTTTCATATCGATTATAAAAGACGCTTTAGCGGCAAAAGCCGGCCTTACCATTTTCGAACCGGTACTGAGCATTTTCGGATGGCCGATGCCCATCAACTCATTCCGACCTTTGAGTGGGGGCTCAACTGGTGTGTCTCAGCCTATCAGCAGCAATATCTGGCTATTCATGCTGCAGTGCTGGAAAAGGATGGCAATGCGTTGATTATGCCTGCCCCTCCGGGTAGTGGCAAAAGTACCTTATGCGCGCTGCTGATGCTAAGAGGCTGGCGTTTGTTGTCGGACGAAATGTGCCTGATTGATCCGGCGAATGGCCAGTTGCAACCTTATGTGCGGCCCGTCAGTTTAAAAAACGCTTCAATTGACGTTATTCAGCAGCATCAACCCGGGGTGGAAGTATTTCATCGTACCCCAGACACTGAAAAAGGCACTGTCGCCTATTTACGACCCACTGATTTAAGCTGGCAGCAACTGAATACTCAGGCAAAGCCAGCCTGGATCCTATTTCCGGCGTATCAGGCTGACGCAGCAGAGCCGGTAGCGTTGTTTACTATGCCCAAGGCTGATACCTTGCTTTATCTGGCGCAAAACAGCTTTAATTACGCAGTTTTCGCTGCAGAGGGTTTTAATTTATTAAGTCAGTTGGTAGAAAACACCGAGAGCTTCCGCCTGGAATATAATGATACCAGGCAAATGCTGGAATTACTGGAGCAGGTGCTATGTTAGTGCCACTGTTAATTCAGTGCTTTCGAGACCCAAAGCAATTTCTGGCCAAAGCCAGCGCCGCCTGCTGGACTGATTTGCTGCAGCAGGCACGGAGTCTGGGGTTAACGGCGCAGCTGAAAGCGCTGTTTGAACGACATAGTATGCTGGACGAGTTACCGGAGACAGTACAAAAACACTGTGCCTGGGGCTGGCGTTATTATCAGAAGCAGCGAGCCAGTTTATTTTACGAATTAATGCAACTTGAACCTACATTGGCCCAGACCAATTATCCTTGCTTATTGCTTAAAGGCGCAGCCTATCAGGCGCTTGGCCTGGCAGTAAGTGAAGGCCGACTCTATTCTGATATTGATTTGCTGGTAAGCCGGTCGCAGCTGGCGGATTGCAAAGCTAAGTTATTTTTTGCCGGTTTTTTTGAACCTGCCATGTCGGCATACGACAAACATTTTTACCTGGAACTGTCGCATGAAAACCCGCCGCTTTATCATGTGAAACGTGGTACGGCGCTGGATTTACATTTTGCCCTGTTTCCGTTGGCAGGCCATAAAAATCTCGCCACAGAGCAGGTTTTTGCCAGTGCCAGCCCACTCGAGGGATCCTGTTTTCAGGTGCCCAGTCTGAGTTATTTATATATTCATGCTGCTATTCATTTTTTCTGGCAGGAAGAACGGCATAAGTTAATTAAAGATTTAATTGATTTGGATCTGCTGTATACCCAGTTAGCTGAAAAGCAGTTGCTGCAGCAGCTATTGAACGACAGCGAGCAGTTTGGCGCGCTGGAACCGGTTGTCAATACACTGCTGCTGGTTGAAAAGCTGTTTAACCGCAAGTTGCCAGCAGAGATTGCCAGCCAACTTGTTAATAGCCATGAGCGCCGGGATTTAGCCCGGGCCTTACTGCTCAGGCAACTGCAAACAGGGACAATAGCAACATTAGCTGGCGCATTATGGTACCTGCGGGGGTACCGGCATAAAATGCACTGGCGGGCATTGCTGCGCCATGTCTGGGTTAAAAGCAGCCTGATGCTCCGGCAGCGCCGGCAGAGCGCCAGTTGACAGCATCTGAGCTCTGTTTATGCCGTTTCAGGGTCAGCTGCGTTAAAATCGGCCTGGCGCAGTAAAATAACGAAGCTGGCAATTACCAGTAAAATCAGGCAGTAAAAGCTGTTCATCACTACCTGCCAGGGCGAGATGCCAAAGCTGGCACCCAGCAACAGCGCCTGCGCCCCATAAGGCACCAGTCCCTGACTGATACAAGCAAAAATATCCAGTAGACTGGCGCTACGCCGTGGCGTGATCTGGTGTTGCTGCGCTAAATCTTTAGCGACATCGCCGGTCAGCACGATAGCAACTGTATTATTGGCAATACACAGGTTGCTGCTAAAGGCCAGCGCCGCTATTGCCAGCTGCTGCGCTTTATTGCCCGCCAGTTTCAGCTTGCCGGTCAGGCGCTGAATTTGGGCAGAAATCCAGCTTAAGCCCCCCTGCTGTTTAATAAACTCACTTAAACCGCTGACCAGCATCGCCAGCAGAAAAATCTCCTGGACGCTGGCAAAGCCTGTGGCAATATCTTTACCTAGGCCGGCGAGCTGATAGTCTGCAAAAATGCTGCCTTGTATTGCGGCCAGCACAATGCCCAGTAGCAGTACTAAAAATACGTTTAAGCCCATCACGGCCAGCACTAAAATAGCGGCGTAAGGCAGCACGCCAGTCCAGCTGAAATCAGCGGCAGCGACCGGAGCCGTAGCGCTGGTCAGAAATGAGTACAGCAGCAGTGTCAGAACCGCAGCGGGCAGGGAAATTTTAATATTTTCTTTAAATTTATCTGCCATTCTGGCGCCCTGGGTACGGGTCGAGGCGATGGTGGTGTCTGAGATAATTGATAAATTATCGCCAAACATCGCTCCACTTAGCAGCACCCCTGCTACCAGTGCCGGGTCCAGGTTAGCCTGGGTCGCCAAGCCTGCAGCGATAGGCGCCAGGGCGCCGATGGTGCCCATCGAGGTGCCCATGGCGGTGGAGATTAAAGCTGCAATAATAAATAAGCCTGGTAACAGCCAGGCGCTCGGGACGATACTCAGGCCGGCATTTACCGCGGCATCCACGCCGCCGGTGACAGTGGCTACGCTGGCAAAGGCACCGGCAAGCAAATAAATAAGACACATGGTGATAATATTATGGTTACCGGCACCTTTAATCAGCACGTCAATGGATTGCTGCAGCGGCGCCCGATGCAACCAGATAGCCAGCATCAGCGCCGGTATAATCGCCACATGGCCAGGCAGCTGATAAAAAGCATACTCGACAGCCTGTGCCTGAAAATATAAACCACTGCCTAAAAACAGCAGAATAAACAGCCCCAGCGGGATTAATGAGCGTTTAGCGCCCGGCGGGCTAACAGGATTTACCATAGGGATATCTCTCCAAAAATGGGCTGCGAACTATATAGATGGCCAGACGTCCTGTCAATATTTGCAGTAACTGCTGGCATCTGACCGCTAACTTAGGGTATTTTGGTAAAAAAACCTACCGTTTTCAGTGCTGTTTTAGCCTAAACAGCGTTCACCACAGGTGTTAGCATGTCAGAGCGTAAAATTATTAAAAGTCGTCGCTTTTTACCTTTTTTCTTAACTCAGGCGCTGGGGGCCTTTAACGACAACGTATTTAAAAACTCCCTGATGTTAATACTGACATTTACTGCCGCTCAGGCCTTGCCCTGGAGTACCGACGTGACGATGAACCTGGCTGCAGGCTTATTTATTTTGCCGTTTCTGCTGTTCTCGGCCACGGCCGGCACCCTGGCCGACAGCATGTGTAAAAGCAGGCTTATCCGGGTACTGAAGCTCACCGAAATTATCCTGATGGCAGCTGCTGCCGTTGCCTTCTTTTTCCAGCAATATCTGGTACTGCTGGGGTTATTGTTTCTGATGGGCAGCCAGTCAGCGTTTTTTGGTCCGGTAAAATACGCCATATTGCCGCAGTTACTGGATGACAAGGAATTACTGGCAGGTAATGCCTGGGTGGAAATGGGCACTTTTATTGCGATATTACTGGGCACCATTGTCGGTGGCCTGGTTGTCGGGGTGGCGCATGCTTCATTATGGATTGGCGCTATGGTGATTGTGTTTGCAGTGCTTGGTTATCTCAGCAGCCGGGCCATTCCCGCTGTCGGTAAGATAGATAATGCTGAGCGTTTTCGTTTCGCGCCCCTTAAGCAAACCTTGCAGACCATTAAAATCAGTTACGCTAACCGCACCTTATATCTGGCCATAATGGCGATCAGCTGGTTCTGGTTTCTGGGGGCCAGCTATTTAACCCAGTTCCCCAATTTTACCAAAACGGTGCTGGCCGGCGACAATACGGTGGTCACGGCATTGCTGGTTGCGTTTTCGGTTGGGGTGGGGCTGGGTTCCATGCTGTGCGAGCGTTTATCGGGTAACCGGGTGGAGCTTGGCATAGTGCCACTGGGTTCTCTTGGCTTAACAGTATTTGGTTGCAGTTTATATGTCAGCACACCGCAATTTATCTCAGGCGAGCTACTTAATCTAAGTGCATTTTTGCAATCAGGATACGGCTGGTGGGTGCTGTTTAACCTTACGCTAATTGGCGTTTCCGGCGGTCTGTTTATCGTGCCCTTGTATGCGTTATTGCAAAAAAGGGCACAGCCTGACCAGCGGGCCAGAATGATTGCGGCCAATAATATTTTTAATGCGCTTTTTATGGTGGCGAGCGCGGTGGCTGCAGTCGTGTTTTTAGCCGTGCTGGGATTATCGATACCGGAGTATTTTTTAATTCTGGCCGTTATGAATGCGGTGGTTGCTTTATATGTTTACAGTCAGGTACCGGAATTTGCCCTGCGGTTTGTGATTTATCTGCTCAGCCACACCCTGTACCGGGTTAAAAGTCAGGGGCTGGATAATATTCCCGATGAAGGTGCCGCAGTATTGGTAGCAAATCATGTCAGCTATGTTGATGCGCTGCTGATCGCCGGGGCGGTGCGCCGGCCGGTACGCTTTGTTATGGAAAAAGCGATTTATGATTTGCCGGTAGCGAACTGGTTATTCCGGGCAGCCCGCACTATTCCTATCTGCAGCAAACAAAAAGATGAGCAGGTATATGAAGCGGCCTTTGCAGCGATAAAGCGTGAACTGGCTGAAGGCAATCTGGTCTGTATTTTTCCGGAAGGCCGGCTGACCAAAAACGGCGATATTGATAATTTCCGGCCCGGTATCGAACGTATTGTTGCTGAAAGTCCGGTACCGGTGGTGCCCATGGCGCTGCAGGGTTTATGGGGATCGTTTTTCAGTCATCACGGCAAAGGCGCTTTTAAGCTAAAAGGCCGATTGTGGTCTAAAATTAGCCTGCACGCCAGCAACGCAATACCAGCATCTGCCGTAAGTGCGGCAGTACTGGAGCAAAAAGTGCGGTTATTGCGTGGTGATGCAGTCTGAAATATTTCGCAGGCAATCAATAATCACACCTGGTATGACGTGTATCGAAAAACTTCTTTAATAGTTTAAGGAGATACACTATGAAAAAGCTCGTTATGTTATTGATTGTAACCTGTACTGTTGCCGGTATCAGTTATACCGTGTACAGCAGGCAGCAGAATCATTCTGCACTATCTGCATCTGCATCAGCACCAGCACCAGCATCAACATCAGCAGCAATAGCCGCTAAAAACTATTTACCTGAAATTGCCCCTGTCGGGGCCACGTTTCTCGAAGGCCTCGGTAACTTCAGCCTGCCAGTCAGCACGACTAACCCGGAAGCGCAGCGCTGGTTTAATCAGGCGATGATTCTGACCTATGGTTTTAATCATCAGGCGGCAGAGCGCTCTTTTCTGAAAGCGATTGAATCAGATCCTGCTTGCGCGATGTGCTGGTGGGGGGCGGCTTTGGTACTGGGGCCTCATGTTAATGCCGCGATGGATCCGGCGAATAACGCGCCGGCATGGCAGCGGTTGCAAAAGGCGCAAGCACTTGCCAGCTCTGCCAAGCCCTGGGAGCAGGCATTTATCAGCGCGTTAGCGGCACGTTATGCTGTGCCGGCCAGCGCAGATCGCGCTGCTTTGGATAAAGCCTATGCCGGCGAGATGGCCAGTCTGACAAAGACCCTGCCGGATAATCTGGAAGCTGCCACTTTATATGCCGAAGCAATGATGAACCTGCAGCCCTGGAATTACTGGGACGACAACGGCAAGCCAGTGGGTGACACCATGAACATTGTGCAGGTATTAGAAGGCGTTATAGCGCGCGATGCCAATCATGCCGGCGCCCTGCACTTGTATATTCATGCGGTGGAAGCGTCAGATGAGCCAGAGCGCGGTGTTGTTGCAGCTGATCGTCTGCGCACCCTGATCCCCGGCTCCGGCCATTTGGTGCATATGCCAGCCCATATTTATGCCCGCGTCGGGCGCTGGCAGGATGCGGTGATTGCCAACCAACGGGCAATTGAAGCTGATGATACTTACCTTGCAGCATGCCGGCCTGGCCCCGGTGTTTATCCGCTTGGTTATGTGCCACACAATCATCATTTTCTCTGGTTTGCGGCGACGATGACAGGTAATAAAAAAGTGGCCCTGGCCGCTGCCGACTCAACATATCAGCGAACCAGTGACGCTAATCTGATGCGGATGCCGGGGATGGAGGCAATGCAGAATTTCGCGTCTACGCCGTTGTTTGCCATGGTCCGGTTTGGTCAGTGGCAGGATATCACTGCTATCGCAAAACCGGCTGACGATTTACCCTATATGGTCGCGATATGGGAATATGCCCGGGGAATGGCAGCGCTGCGTACCGGTAACATCAGCCAGGCTATTGCTCATCACAAAGCCTTAAGTGGGCTTACCACATCGCCAGTCATAGCAGCAATGACAGTCTGGAACCGCTATTCGCTGATCCACTCGGTAAAGCTGGCCGAGCGGATATTAGCGGCAGAACTGGCATGGCAAGCTAATGAACATGACGCAGCCTTTACGGCGCTGCGTCAGGCGCTGGCAATTGAAGATAAGCTATTGTATGACGAGCCACCGGCATGGCATGCTCCGGTCAGGCAGACTCTTGGTTTTATGTTGCTAAATTCAGGGCAGGCGGCCGAGGCGGAAACAGTATATCGGGAGGAGCTGCGCCGCAACCCGGAGAATGGCTGGTCACTGTTTGGCCTGGAGCAGGCATTACGGCAACAGGGTAAAACCGGCGATGCCGATACGATGGCAAAGCGGTTTGAGCAGGCATGGAGACATGCGGATATTACCCTGACCGCCTCCAGGTTATAGCAGGCTAAGGCGCTGGCAGCGCCGAGAAATCCGCTGCCAGCTCAGCCGGATCCAAAGGCGCTTTCCAGTACCCGGCCATCCGACCTTGCGGGTCCAGCAACACCAGCGCGGTAGAGTGTTCAATGCTATATTTTTCACCCTCCAAAGCGGGCAGTCTTACCTGGGCCATACCTAAGCTCGCCAGCAAGGTAGTCAGTTCTTTATCAGCTCCGGTCAGAGCTGTCCAGCGCGGTTCAAACCAGTTTATAAATTGTTTCAAACTGGCTGCGCTATCACGCTCTGGGTCAACCGTAATAAATACCACATTATGATGCCGTTGCCCGCTCATCTGCTCCTCGGCCGACTTTAACAGCGCCAGGGTCAACGGACAGATATCAGGGCAGGAGGTAAAACCTGAGAAAATCACGGTCCACTGACCCACAAGGTTAGCATTGGCAAAGGCAGCACCATGCTGATCAGTCAGTATAAACGCCGCCAACGGCCGTGGAGCCGGCAGCACTGTGCCATAGCTTAGCGTCAATGGAGACAGCGCCAATGGGGACAGCGAGGCAGTTGGCGACGACGAGGCGGGCTGGGGTTCAGTACAGGCGATAAGCGTCAGTAGCAGCGCCAGCAACGGCAATGCAATGGCCCGGTTTAGTGATGGCATAGCAGTGATTTCATAAAGAATGGCTGGCAATATCCGTTAATGGCAACAGCAAAGAGTATTGCGGTAAAAGGTAAAAATAGCTAACTGCAACTTGAACTAGCGGCGTCTGCCCACATAACTCAGGTATATCTGCAACGGTGCAGTAGCCTATCCGGAGTGTAAATGCTTAATTTTTCCTATCAGAATCCAACCCGTATTGTGTTTGGTAAAGATCAGCTTAGTCAATTAGCCAAATTAATTCCCGCCGGCAGTAAGGTGTTAATGTTATATGGCGGTGGCTCCATTAAGAACAATGGCGTTTATGATCAGGTTATAACCGCCCTGACAGATTTTGACTGGCAGGAATTCAGCGGCATTGAACCTAACCCCAGCTTTGAAACCCTGATGAAAGCAGCAGACTTAGTCCGCGAGCAGAAAATTGACTTTCTGTTGCCGGTGGGCGGCGGCAGTGTGATTGATGGTGCCAAGTTTGTCGCTGCTGCGGCAGTGTATCCGGGCGATGCCTGGGATATTCTGGCTAATCGCGGCAAAGTAGAGCAGGCGGTAGCGCTCGGCTGCGTGTTAACCCTGCCGGCCACCGGTACTGAGAGTAATGGCAATTCTGTGGTTACCCGTTATGAAACCCAGCAAAAACTGTCGTTCAGCAGCCCGTTGGTGTATCCGCGATTTGCAATTCTTGACCCTACCGTCACCTTCAGCCTGCCACCGCGCCAGGTAGCTAATGGTGTGGTCGATGCCTTTGTCCATGTAATAGAGCAGTATTTAACCTATCCGGTTAATGCGCCGGTACAGGATCGTTTTGCTGAAGGTTTACTGCAAACCCTGATTGAAGAGGGTCCCAAGGCACTAAGCGACCCGGATGACTATGAGGTGCGGGCGAATATTATGTGGGCCGCGACGATGGCGCTGAATGGCCTGATTGGTCAGGGTGTGCCGCAGGACTGGGCAACCCATATGATTGGCCATGAAATTACCGCGCTGTACGGCCTCGACCATGCCCAGACGCTGGCCATCGTGCTACCAGCCCTAATGCAACAGCAGCGGGTGCAAAAGCGCGACAAGTTGCTGCAGTTCGGTCAGCGGGTCTGGCAGCTGAGTCATCAGGATGAAGAGCGGTTAATTGATGACACCATTACCCATACCCGGGCGTTTTTCGAGCAAATGGGCGTGCCAACCCGCCTGGCAGACTATGGCATTGCTGCCGATGCGGTGGATAAACTGGTAGCAAACCTGCAGGCGAATGGCATGGTAAAGCTCGGCGAGCATGGCGATATTGATTTAGACGTTTCACGGCAGATTTTGCAAAAAGCGGTGTAATTGGAGCATGTTGCAATGAAATAAAGGTCGGAACATCTGCCGGGCTCGCCACAGCAACTCGCTCCCGCTGGCGCGTCCGCTCAGACACTCTGTGTCGACCCAACAGACGCCACGACCTTTATTTTTTCACGTCAGGTTGCGACATCTCTGCACAGAGTTCATAAGAAATAGCCATTAAGATGGCTATTTCGCTTCCTAGTAACGGCCGCTTTTGTTTTAATAGCGGCCATTCTTGTTAATTTTTGAGTCAGAATATGCCTGCAATCGGAATCTTCGGCGCTAACGGCCGGATGGGTCGTGCCCTTACTACTGTTGCCAATGAGCAGCAGTTGAACTTAACAGCGGCTACGGTGCGAGCCGGCTCGTCATTAGTTGGCGTTGATGCCGGTGAGCTGGCAGGTTGTGGCAAGCTGGGGCTGGCGCTGAGTGAAACCGGCGAAAGCAGTATTAACCATGCTGATATCTGGGTTGATTTCACTATGCCCGACGCCATGCTGGCGCATCTTAAGCTGGCAGTTGCCGCGAAAAAAGCCATGGTGATTGGGGTAACCGGCCTGACCGACACGCAATATCAGCAGTTACAACTGGCGAGTGAGCATATTCCGATTGTCTGGGCGCCGAATATGAGTGTCGGCGTCAACCTGCTGCTGCATCTGGTGCAAACCGCCGCCCGGGTAATGGGCCAGACCGCCGATATCGAAATTATCGAAGCACATCACCGCTATAAAAAAGACGCGCCGTCAGGCACCGCCATGGCCATTGGCAGCACCATTGCCAAAACCCTGGGGCGTGATCTGAACGAGGTGGCGGTGTATGGCCGGGAAGGCATTACTGGCGAGCGGGCGCAACAAACTATTGGCTTTGCCACCGTGCGGGGCGGCGATATTATTGGCGATCACACCGCACTTTTTGCAGATTTAGGCGAAAGGCTGGAAATAAGCCACAAAGCCTCCAGCCGCAACACCTTTGCCCAAGGCGCGCTGCGCGCTGCTTTGTGGTTGCAAAACAAACAGCCCGGACTTTATTCCATGCAGCAAGTGCTGGGATTGGCAGACTTAACGTAAGCTTTTGAGCAACTAAACATAAAAACGTGTTAAAGCTGGTATTTTTGTAAAAACCTAAAATAGCCATAGCCAAAAGTAAGCTTTTCGCCTAAAATAAGCAGGTTTGCCCGGTCTCTGGCTTGCGCCATTTGCCCGGTCGTCTCACCCGGTAAAAACCGGATAAGAATTTTGGGTCAAAACGGGTTGTAAAACACACTAGGTTTTCGCCCGTTTTTTGCTGTTTGGAGGTTATTTTGACTAAGTCCGCCCTGCTCGTACTGGAAGACGGCACCGTATTTCACGGTACAGCCATTGGCGCTGAAGGAGTTTCTGTAGGTGAGGTGGTGTTTAACACCTCGATGACCGGTTATCAGGAAATACTCACTGATCCCTCATACGCAGAGCAGATAGTAACACTTACTTACCCACATATTGGTAACACCGGAACCAATAGTGAAGACGAGGAATCCGGCCAGGTTTGGGTTAAAGGCCTGATCATCCGTGACCTTCCTCTGTTAGCCAGTAATTTCCGTAATCAACTCTCACTTAGTCAATACCTCACAAAACATAACATTCTTGGCATTGCCGATATCGATACCCGTAAACTGACCCGGATCCTGCGGGAAAAAGGCGCCCAGAACGGTTGCATTATGGCCGGCGACGCGCTGGATGAAGCAGATGCACTGCAACGGGCTAAAGGCTTTGCCGGCCTGGCTGGCATGGATTTAGCCAAAGAAGTGTCGGTTAAATCAACTTACCAGTGGAGTGAAGGCAGCTGGGCACTGGGCGAAGGCCACCGGCCGGCCGCGCCGGAGCAGTTTCATGTGGTCGCTTTCGATTATGGGGTTAAGCATAATATCCTGCGGATGCTGGCTGACCGCGGCTGTAAACTTACCGTGGTGCCGGCGCAAACGACAGCTGCCGATGTGTTAGCGCTTAATCCTGATGGTGTCTTTTTATCGAATGGTCCTGGCGATCCGGCGCCCTGTGACTACGCCATCACCGCTATTAAAACCTTGTTAGAGAAGAATATCCCACTGTTTGGGATCTGTTTAGGTCATCAGTTACTGGCGCTGGCCAGTGGTGCTAAAACCTCGAAAATGAAATTTGGTCACCATGGTGCTAACCATCCGGTGCAGAATCTTGACAATAAAAAAGTGCTTATCACCGCACAGAATCACGGTTTTGCGGTAGACGAAGCCACCTTGCCGGCCAATTTACGGGCCACCCATAAATCGCTGTTTGATGGTTCACTGCAGGGCATTCACCGTACGGACAAGCCGGCGTTTAGCTTTCAGGGCCACCCTGAAGCCAGCCCGGGTCCGCACGAAGCCTCTGAGCTGTTCGACCACTTTATTGCGCTGATGCAACAGCATACCGCCTGAGCAAACACGAATTACGGAGATTAAGCTGCAATGCCAAAACGTACCGACATAAAAAGCATTCTGATTATTGGCGCCGGCCCGATCGTAATCGGTCAGGCCTGCGAATTTGACTATTCAGGCGCCCAGGCCTGTAAAGCGCTGCGTGAAGAAGGCTACCGGGTTATTCTGGTCAACTCTAATCCGGCCACCATTATGACTGATCCGGAAATGGCTGATGCCACCTACATCGAGCCCATTCACTGGCAGGTTGTTGAAAAAATTATTGAAAAAGAGCGGCCCTGTGCTGTTCTGCCGACAATGGGCGGCCAGACTGCACTGAATTGCGCGCTGGAATTAGAAAACAATGGTGTACTGGCTAAATACAATGTGGAAATGATTGGTGCCACCGCCGATGCTATCGACAAAGCTGAAGATCGTGGCCGCTTTGATAAAGCAATGCGCTCAATCGGCCTGGCATGTCCGCGCGCCGGCTTCGCCCATTCAATGGAAGAAGCCTATCAGGTGCTGGATGAAATCGGCTTTCCCTGTATTATCCGACCGTCATTTACTATGGGTGGTTCAGGCGGTGGTATTGCGTACAACCGCGAAGAGTTTGAAGAAGTCTGTACCCGTGGTCTTGATTTATCACCGACCAAAGAGCTGCTGATTGACGAGTCGCTGATTGGTTGGAAAGAATACGAAATGGAAGTGGTGCGCGACAAAAACGATAACTGCATTATCGTCTGTGCCATTGAAAACTTTGACCCGATGGGCGTGCATACCGGTGATTCAATCACGGTAGCGCCGGCGCAAACCCTGACTGATAAAGAATATCAGATTATGCGCAACGCTTCTTTGGCGGTGCTCAGGGAAATTGGCGTTGAAACCGGTGGCTCGAACGTGCAATTTGGTATTAATCCGGTTGATGGCCGGATGGTTATTATTGAAATGAACCCGCGGGTATCACGCTCATCTGCCCTGGCGTCAAAAGCGACCGGTTTTCCGATAGCGAAAGTGGCCGCCAAATTAGCGGTAGGCTACACCCTCGATGAACTGGCGAACGACATTACCGGTGGCAGAACCCCGGCGTCATTCGAGCCAAGTATCGATTATGTCGTGACTAAAGTTCCCCGTTTTAACTTTGAAAAATTTGCCGGTGCTAATGATCGGTTAACCACCCAGATGAAGTCTGTGGGTGAAGTAATGGCCATTGGCCGTAACCAGCAGGAATCATTGCAAAAAGCCTTGCGCGGTTTAGAAATTGGCGTGTCGGGTCTTGACCCGATTATTGATATCAGCCAGCCGGAAGCCAAAGAAAAGCTGACCCGTGAGCTGCGCGAGCCGGGCTCGCACCGTATCTGGTACATTGCTGATGCGTTTCGTTTTGGCATGAGCATGGATGAAATTTTCACCCTGACCAATATAGATCGCTGGTTCCTGGTACAAATTGAAGATTTAGTTAAAGAAGAACAGGCGCTGGCGACAGATGGCTTTGCTGCCCTGGATGAGAAGCGCTTAAAACGCTTAAAACGCAAAGGTTTTGCCGACAGCCGGATTGCTGCCGTGCTGGGCGTCAGTGAAAACGAAGTGCGTAAAAAGCGTCATGGCTACAAGCTGCACCCGGTTTACAAACGGGTTGATACCTGTGCTGCAGAATTTGCTTCTGACACCGCTTATATGTACAGCACCTATGATGAAGAGTGTGAAGCAGCGCCGACTAACCGCGATAAAATTATGATTATCGGCGGTGGCCCGAACCGGATTGGCCAGGGTATTGAATTTGATTACTGCTGTGTTCATGCTGCGCTGGCGCTGCGCGAAGACGGTTATGAAACCATTATGGTTAACTGTAACCCGGAAACCGTTTCCACAGATTACGATACCTCTGACCGGTTATACTTCGAGCCTATTACGCTGGAAGATGTGCTGGAGATTGTGCGGATTGAGCAGCCAAAAGGCGTTATTGTTCAGTATGGTGGCCAGACGCCACTTAAATTAGCCCGTGCCCTGGAAGCCAATGGCGTGCCAATTATCGGCACATCACCCGATGCGATTGACCGCGCTGAAGATCGTGAGCGCTTTCAGCAGGCGGTAGAGCGTTTGGGTTTAAAGCAGCCACAAAATGCCACCGTAACCAGTGTCGAAGAAGCGTTATCGCGTGCCCATGAAATTGGCTTTCCGATGGTGGTTCGTCCGTCTTACGTGCTGGGCGGCCGGGCGATGGAAATTGTCTATGATGATCAGGATCTGCGCCGTTATATGACCGAAGCGGTCAGCGTGTCGAATGACTCGCCGGTGCTGCTGGATAACTTCCTCGATGATGCGATAGAAGTTGATATCGATGCCATCTGTGATGGCAAGGAAGTGATTATCGGCGGCATTATGGAGCATATCGAGCAAGCCGGGGTGCACTCCGGGGATTCGGCCTGTACCTTACCACCGCACAGCTTAAGTCCGGCCATTCAGGATGTGATGCGCGAACAGGTGAAAAAACTGGCACTGGAGCTTGGCGTAGTCGGCTTAATGAACACCCAGTTTGCGGTAAAAGACAATGAAGTGTACTTAATTGAAGTTAACCCAAGGGCTGCCCGTACCGTGCCGTTTGTGTCCAAGGCGACCGGTATGGCGGTGGCGAAAGTCGGTGCCCGGTGTATGGTCGGCCAGTCACTGGCTGCACAAGGTATTACCAAAGAGATTATTCCTCCGTATTTCTCGGTAAAAGAAGTGGTAATTCCGTTTAACAAGTTCCCGGGTGTTGACCCAATCCTTGGCCCTGAAATGCGTTCAACCGGCGAAGTCATGGGCATTGGTGATACCTTTGAAGAAGCTTTTGCCAAAGGTGAGTTAGGATCAGGCACGCTGATCCCAACCGGTGGCCGTGCCTTGCTTTCGGTGCGCGACAGCGATAAAGTGCGGGTTGTTGAGTTGGCTAAGCGGATGGTGGAAATCGGTTTTGAGCTGGATGCCACAGGCGGTACTGCCAAAGCGCTGGCTGCAGCCGGCGTGCCGTGTCGCACAGTAAACAAAGTATATGAAGGCCGGCCGCATATTCTGGACCGGATCAAAAACGGTGAATACAGTTACATCGTTAATACCACTGAAGGGCGCCAGGCAATTGAAGACTCCAAAGTATTACGCCGCGGTGCACTGCAGCACAAAGCCAACTATACTACAACGCTAAATGCGGCATTCGCGACATGTAAAGCGAATGCGGCAAGTGCCTTTAATAACGTTAATTCAATTCAGGAATTACATAAGAGAGTGAACGGATGAGTCAAATCCCGATGACAGTTCAGGGCGCAGAAGCATTGCGTGTTGAACTGCACGAGCTTAAATCGGTAAAGCGGCCAGCAATTATTCAGGCTATTGCTGAAGCTCGCGCCCATGGCGATTTAAAAGAAAATGCCGAATACCATGCAGCCCGCGAACAGCAGGGTTTTTGTGAAGGCCGTATTCAGGATATTGAAAGTAAATTATCGAATGCGCAGATTATTGATATCAGCAAAATGCCAAACAACGGCAAAGTCATTTTCGGTGCGACGGTGTCTATTTTAAATCTGGATACCGACGAAGAAGTGACCTACCGGATAGTGGGTGACGATGAGGCAGATATTAAAAACAATTTAATTTCTGTCAACTCACCGATAGCCCGCGGTTTAATCGGCAAGGCTGTTGACGATGTAGCAAATATCACCACCCCAAAAGGTGTGGTGGAGTTTGAAATTACCGCCGTTAAGTATATCTGACGCTAAAAGCTTCAATTGAATAAAAACGCCAGGCTTGCCCTGGCGTTTTTTTATCTGAAAACTGGAGCGGGTGGCGGGAATCGAACCCGTGTCTAAAGCTTGGGAAGCTTTCATTCTGCCATTGAACTACACCCGCGTGGTGTGGCCGCTAAATTACTGCAATATCTGGCTTGCCGTCAACGCAAGCGTCTTCGAAAATCATCAGAACTGATATTTTTTTTAATGTCTGACTAAAGAAAAACTTATTATTCTTTTGCAGGGACTGCTGGTTTCGCTGTAAGCAACTGCGACATTTCCCGCTGATAACGCCGTTCTCTGCACCCGGATTGGCCTTTTGAAACTGGCAATTCTGGCCAGGAGCAGCAATGCTTAGTAGCGACAGTGTGTTTAAGTAAGCTGGAGGGAGGAAAATAGTATGGCTGGCGGTTGGTCGCGGGATGGGGCAGTTCAGGATCAAATTGATGCGAGCGTTGATGATGCGGTGCAACGGGTCCGGAATAAATTAACGGTTGGTGATAGTGCAGTTCATTGTGATGAATGTGACAAGCTTATTCCTGAGCAGCGCCGTAAAGCAGTTCCGGGCGTTCGTTTGTGTATTGCCTGCCAGGCGGCATTTGAAAAAAAGGACAAGCAAGCTGGCGGCATTAACCGTCGCGGCAGCAAGGACAGTCAACTGAGATAGACTGTAAAGCGACTGAAAACCGGAACGACACGGTTAGATTAATATTATGTAATCAGTATGTTGTAACAGATTTTTTATTGATCGTAATCAATCGATGGCTGATGTTTTCGCTTCGCCCGCCTGATGCTTGTGTTTAAAATTAAAACAGAGCACACAGCACAGGCAGGGACGATATGCGACGAAATACAGCGGTAACGGGGCGTGAACTGCTACCCGGAAAAAATGCTTATTTGATAACCACCACGGATCCACGGGGTGTGATTACGGCCGTTAATGCCGAATTTGAAGCGATATCGGGTTATAGCGCCGACGAGCTGATTGGTAAAAATCACAATATTATCCGCCACCCAGACATGCCTGCAGCAGCGTTTAAAGATTTATGGCAAACGGTTAAACAGGGAAGCTCCTGGCGCGGTGCCGTTAAAAACCGCTGTAAAAATGGCGATCATTATTGGGTTGATGCTTATGTGACACCGGTGTTTCAAAACGGTGAGTTGGTTGAAATTCAGTCAATAAGAACGTTGTTACAGCCTGAGCATAAAACCCGGGCAGAAGCCCTGTACCGCCAATGGCGCGAGGGTGACTTACCGACACGCTATCTTAAACCTGCCAGCCTGGTTAGTAAATTAGCAGTCGCGCTTGGCAGTCTGACATTACTGTTAAGTGGATTGCTCTTGAGCTTTGGCTACTGGCAGTTCAGTTTGCCGCTGATTATGACAGCACTGGGTGGCGGCTTATTTGCACTACAGTCGGCCAAACTGAAGCGATTACAGCAAATAGCACTGAAAAGCAGCAGCAACCTGCCGATGACGTTTATTTATACTGGCCGTACCGATAATGCCGGGCAGATAGCATTTGCATTGTCGACGCAGCGCCAGGAAATCCGCGCACTGATGGCCAGATTGGTCGCTGTAACTGAGAGTCTGGGCCAAATCAGGCAGCAGACCAGCAGCCATATTGCCGGTTCGGTCCGGCAAAGTCAGAATCAGTATCAATCGGTAGAGGCGCTGGTGGTTGAGATTGCAGGGATGATCGATAGTCAGCACCAGGTTTCAGAAGTCGTCGCTGATAGCGCTAAACTAACTGATGAAACCGCATTAGCGGCAGAGCAAGGCGCTATACAGCTGCAGCAACTACTGGCATTTACCCAGCAACTGGACAAGCAGATCGCCGGCTTAGGCGAGCAGTTTACTAATGTAAACGTGCAAAGTGACAATATCATCAATGTGGTGACAGTGATCCGCGACGTGGCGGGACAAACGAATTTGCTGGCATTGAATGCGGCAATCGAAGCGGCCAGAGCAGGCGAGCAGGGCCGGGGTTTTGCTGTGGTTGCTGACGAAGTGCGGGCACTGGCAGCCCGCACTGCTCAGTCTACTGAAGAAATCAGTCAGATCATTTCCGGGTTACATGCCGGCGTGCGGGATTCTGCCCAGGCGATGACAACAGCAAGGGAAACGCTTGGGGTTACGCTGCAGGCTGCTGCCGAGGCGTCAGCGGCTATCGCCCAGATCTCTGCTGCAGTAACTCGTATCCGCCAGCAGTTGCAGCAGGTTAGCGCGTCTTGTCAGCAGCAACTCGGCTGTTGTGACAGCCTGCAATATGCTTCGACAGCCATTTCCGGTCTTGCCTCCGATTCAGCCGCCGCCGCCCAGAGTGCCGAGAAATTCAGTATCCAACTTAGCAGCCAGGTTGAAGGTTTGGGAGTACTTGCCCGGCATTTTCTCTCTGAACAGGATAAGGCTGTCCTGAATGCAAACTGATAGAAGTGAAAATGTTACTCCTGACGATCCGCATGTTTTCTATCTGCAGCAATTATCTGATTACTTGCTGCATGAAAGCGGCGAAGGGGTGATGCTGACCGACCATCAGGGCCACATCTTAGCGGTCAATGCCAGTTTCAGTCAGATAACAGGGTTTAGCGCAGATGAGGTCAGTGGCAAGAAAACCGCAATTTTGCGCTCTGACCATCATCCTCCGGAGTTTTACCAGCAATTATGGTACAACATTCAGCACAAGGGGCGGTGGCAGGGTATTGTCTGGAACCGGCGTAAGGATTGCTCAGTATATCAACAGAGTCTGAAAATCCGGGCAATTTATGACCGTCAGCAAGCTGTCAGCCATTATATTGCCTTGATCCGTGATTTAACGCTGCAAACTGCAGAAGCAGGGCATCATCACGCGCTGACCACGCTTGACCGGCTGACAGGGCTGGGTAACCGGGATATGCTGGTCAGTCGGTTCTCGCAACAACTGGCACAAAGCCGTGATAATTGTTTTCACTTATATGTTATCTGGATAGATGGTGGCCAGCTGGCCAGCGTCAATCAGCAATTTGGTTTAGCCAGTGGCGATATGTTGATCCAACAACAGGCACAGCGGTTGCAACAATGGACAAGTGGCAAAGATACCCTTATCCGATTGTATGCAGATGACTACATTATTCTTAAACCAGCAGTATATCCGGCAAAAGCCAGTTATTTCGATATGCTGGTGCAACGGTTGGCGCAGCCGGTGTGTCTGGGAAATCATCAAGTGACGGTTGCGCCGGCAGTGGGTGTTTCCTGTTATCCGGCAGATGGCGATCAGGAAGAACAATTGCTATATGCCGCAGAAAGCGCAATGCTGGAGGCGAAAAAGCAGGGGGCAAATTGCTGGTGCATGTTCAACACCAGACAAGGTCAGGCTAATATCCGCCGTCATATGCTTAAACATAAGCTGACTGAGCAACTGCAACATACCCCGGATCAATTACAGCTATATTTTCAGCCCAAAGTATTAATGGAAACCGGTACTATTTGTGGTGCAGAAGCGCTGATCCGCTGGCAGCTGCCTGGCGAGGGATGGGTGAGTCCGTCTGAATTGATCAGTATTGCAGAGGAAAGCCGGCTGATTATTTCCCTCGATCGCTGGGTTGTGGCTGAAGTGTGCCGGATAATGCATCGTTATCTGCAACAGAATATTTGTTTTCCGTTACTGTCGTTTAATATTTCAGCCAAACAACTTAATGAGCATGATTTTGCAGACTGGCTGAGCAACTGCCTGGCGAACTGGGGAATTAAAGGCCATCAGCTGGAAATGGAAGTGACCGAAAGTGCGTTTATCGACAACGAAATGGAGGCGATAAAATTACTGCGCAGCTTGCAGCAATCCGGGTTAAGAATAGCACTGGATGATTTTGGCACCGGTTACTCCAGTCTGAGCTATCTGAAAGACATGCCGCTGAATACGGTCAAAATTGATCGATCGCTGATTAGCGATATTACCACCAATCAGCGGGCACAATGTATTGTTCGTAATCTCAGAATGCTGGCCACTGATTTGCAGCTTAGTCTGGTGGTAGAAGGCGTTGAAACAACAGAACAGCATCAACTGCTGCGGCAACTTGGCTGTCAGCGGGCGCAGGGGTATTACTTTGCGAGGCCCTTACCCGGCACCGAGTTTGTTGCGATGCTGGGTTAGCCTGCGGGCGGCATAAAATCCTGCTGATTTTGATAGCGGCCACGGTAGTCAAAAAAGATATCCAGCTGCTGCCAGCCTTTAGCCTGTTTTTTTAACAGAATAAGTTGCGGCATCCTGAATTTATGCTGATCGGCGACCAGCTCGCTGGCAGTTTGGTAGTTTTTTGGTTTAAGGCCAGGCGTGCGGCTGTGCGGGTGCACAAATAGCGCATATAGCGCCCGGCGCTGAGCTGCGGTATCCAGTTTAAAATGGCGGTAAAACGGGTTGCCGTCATTGTCCAGATACTGCACCTGCAGCACGCCTTGCTGCTCACTGAGGAACATTTGCTGACAACGAAACAAATGATGATGCTGCTTGTTTAATACTTCTTTCAAGCGTTTATCCGGATCGATAAGTTGCGACTGGCAGTGCTGACAGGCCCTGGCAGCAATGTCATTTTCACCGCCACAGTCCGGACAGATCCGGGCCCGAAACCGGTAGTGACACTGTTCCGGCGCAGTGCTGGCAGTGTGCTCAAGTAAGCCCTGACAACGCCGGCCATAGTGCTCAATAATATCGCCATCGTTATCAACCAGGCCCCAAAATGTATTGGCGAAGCCGCATTCAGGGCAGGGTACCTGTACCGGTACTGATTTACTGCTTGGCCGCGGGCTGCCCACTTCCGGGTAGAATAAATCATAACCATTGGCGGCATAATCAATAATCAGACACTGGGTTTTATCCGGCGCACTGCGCAAACCACGGCCAACCATTTGCTGAAATAAGCTGACCGATGCCGTCGGTCGCATAATTGCAATTAAATCAACATGGGGGGCATCAAACCCTGTGGTCAGTACGGCAACATTAACCAGAAACTTCAGCTGTTTTGCTTTAAAAGCGGTGATAAGCTGATCACGTTCTTTATGACTGGTTGTAGCAGTAAGCAGTGCCGCCTGCTGACCCTCCGTCTTAAGCAGGCCAAGAATTTCTTCGGCATGGCGTACGGTGGCGGCAAAAATAATGATGCCTTGCTTACCGGCCGCCAGCTGACACAACTGGCCGGTAATCAGTTTGGTTGCCCGGCCCATTTTCCCCAATACCGACTCTATTTGCTGTTCGCTGTAATCCATGCCACTTAGCGGCTGCAAGCTGCTAAAATCATATTGCGCGGATAAACCATCCAGTAATACCGGTTTGGCTAAATAGCCTTTACTGATCAGCGGCCGTAGTGGCAGTTCGAATATACAGCGCTCGAAAGGGGCGTGTTCGGTTGAGCCCACCCGGCCATGGTAATGGCTCTGATAAATCCAACCGGTGCCAAGGCGATAAGGCGTGGCTGTCAGGCCAAGTACTTTAAGTTGCGGGTTCTGCTGGCGCAAATGACTAAACAGCTGCTGATACTGACTACCCTCAGTCAGGCTCACCCGATGACATTCATCAATTATCAGCAGCGAAAAAGCCTGGCTGAACTGTGCCAGATTACGGGCGGCAGATTGGACGCTGGCAATAACCGTTTTCGCTGCGCTGTCTTTTTGCTTCAGTCCTGCAGCGAAGATGCTGCCGGCAGTGGTCAGTAAGCCGACTTTTTCGGCATTCTGGGCCACCAGCTCTTTCACATGGGTCAGAATAAGCACCCGGCCTCTGGCCACTCTGGCCAGTTCAGCCAGTACCAGGCTTTTGCCGGCACCGGTAGGCAGTACCATTACCGCAGACTGTGTACTTTGCTTAAAATGGCCGATAGCGGCAGCAACAGCCTGTTGCTGGTAGTCTCTTAATTGCATTTTGTTTTCAATGGTTTTCAGCTGTATCCATCTGGTTATTTACTACTGTCAGCTTGCTTTACGCTATCTATTAATAAATTTTTACAATTTAAACACAGGTCAGAGTTTTGATCTCTGGCGTATAGGGTAGAGTAACCGGAAGTAGACCGGAGTGACCAATGAAAAATAAAAAAGCATTTAGTCTGAATCTGGAACAAAGGGTGTTGTGGGTGCGGGCTGATGGTATCTGGAACAACCGCACCGCTCATGACTACATCACAGAGCTGCGGCAACTGGTGCAACCGATATTAGCTGAGCCCTGGGCTATAGTGCTGGATATCCGGCACTGGCAACTAAGCCCTGCTGAGGTATTTAGCGTGTTAAACGATAACACCCGTTGGTGTTTCGAACATAATTTGCGCCATGTTGAAACGATATATGCCGATAATGCGGTAGTGATGTGGCAGTTTTTAAAAGCAACTGATGCGGTCAAACCGGATAATCTGGTAAGCCAGGTGGCAACGGATGAAACAGCTGCCCGTCAGTCATTGCAGGCAGCTGGCTTTTTAGCTGAGTGATCAGCCGCGGGGTAACTGAATTTTCTTTGCTTCACTCTGGCGGTACAACACCAGTGTTTTGCCGATTACCTGTACTTTTTCGGCTTTAGTTTCCCGGATGATCGCATCCATAATAAACACTTTCTGCTCGCGATCTTCAGTCGGCACTTTTATTTTAATTAGTTCATGAAAGTTCAGCGCTACTTCAATTTCAGCGATTACACCTTCGGTCAGGCCATTGCCACCCAGTAAAATAACGGGTTTTAGCTCATGGGCTTTGGCTTTTAAAAATTGTTTTTGTTTATTGGTTAAACTCATATAGGTAGAATATCCGGATTCAAGCTTGAATTTTGCCTATTGTAGCGCCATCTCAGGCATAACACTATTTAAGAGTGGTACCATGACCAAGAAAAAGCGCTCTGCCAGTTCAACCCGCTGGTTGAAAGAGCATTTTGATGATCACTTTGTGCAAAAAGCACAGAAACTGGGGTTACGTTCCCGCGCCTCTTTCAAGTTAGAAGAGATCCAGCAGCAGGACAAGCTGATGAAACCCGGCATGACCGTGGTCGATTTGGGCTCGGCGCCCGGCAGCTGGTCGCAGTACGTCGTTGGCGTGGTAGGCACATCGGGTACAGTGATTGCCTGTGATATTCTGCCAATGGACCCGTTAGCCGGTGTAGCTTTTTTACAGGGTGATTTTCGGGAGGAGGCAGTTTTAGAAGCCTTACTGAGCCGGATCGGTGGTAAAACCGTAGATGTGGTATTATCTGACATGGCGCCGAATATGAGTGGCAATGATACCACTGATCAGGCTCGTTCCATGTATCTGGTAGAACTGGCATTAGATATGTGTCAAAAAGTATTGAAGCAAAATGGCAGTTTTGTGGTCAAAGTGTTTCAGGGGGACGGTTTTGAAAACTTTTTAAAGGATATCAGAGCCTTGTTCACCACCGTAAAAATACGTAAGCCCGATTCATCCCGCGCCAGATCACGGGAAACATATATCGTGGCGACCGGCTTCAAAGTTTAGTACAGTAGCCGGTAACTTTTTATTAAGCGAAAAATGAGGTTATAACCTTGAGCGACATGGCAAAAAATCTGATTGTCTGGTTGGTTATCGCTGTTGTACTGATGTCAGTATTCAACAGCTTCGGCCCGAGTGAAAATACGGACAGGCAAACCAGCTACACCCAGTTTATTAAAGACGTTAATCAGGGCCAGATCCGCGAGGTCAAGATTGAGCGCAGTGGTGTTATTACCGGCTTACGCAGCAGTGGTGAGCGTTTTGAAACCGTGTTACCGGTTAACGATCCTAAACTGATGGACGACTTACTCGCCAATGAAGTACGGGTAATTGGCGCAAAACCAGAAGAAAGCAGCTGGCTGGCCACGATCTTTATTTCATGGTTCCCGATGCTGTTATTGATCGGCGTCTGGATTTTCTTTATGCGCCAGATGCAGGGCGGCGGTGGTAAAGGTGCCATGTCGTTTGGCAAAAGCAAAGCGCGGCTGATGGGCGAAGACCAGATTAAAACCACTTTTGCTGATGTTGCAGGTTGCGATGAAGCCAAAGAAGAAGTCTCTGAACTGGTTGATTATTTGCGCGACCCTTCACGCTTTCAGAAGCTGGGCGGCAAAATTCCGAAAGGCGTGTTAATGGTAGGGCCACCGGGAACCGGTAAAACCCTGTTAGCAAAAGCCATTGCTGGTGAAGCTAAAGTACCGTTCTTCACTATTTCCGGTTCTGATTTCGTTGAAATGTTTGTTGGTGTTGGTGCTTCGCGGGTTCGCGACATGTTTGAACAAGCCAAAAAAGCGGCACCCTGCATTATCTTTATCGATGAAATTGATGCGGTAGGTCGCCAGCGTGGTGCCGGTTTAGGCGGTGGTCATGATGAGCGTGAGCAAACCCTGAATCAGATGCTGGTAGAAATGGACGGTTTTGATGGCAATGAAGGTATCATTGTTATTGCTGCCACTAACCGGCCAGACGTACTTGACCCGGCATTACTGCGTCCGGGCCGTTTTGACCGTCAGGTTGTGGTAGGCTTGCCTGATGTTAAAGGCCGTGAACAGATTTTAAAAGTGCATATGCGTAAAGTACCGCTGGCGGATGGTGTTGATGCCTCGGTTATTGCCCGCGGGACGCCTGGGTTCTCGGGTGCAGACTTAGCCAATCTGGTAAACGAAGCTGCATTATTTGCTGCCCGCAGCAGTTGCCGGGTAGTGTCAATGGATGAGTTTGAAAAAGCCAAAGATAAGATCATGATGGGTGCCGAGCGCCGCTCTATGGTGATGACCGAAAAGGAAAAAGAGGCTACCGCTTATCATGAAGCGGGTCATGCTATTGTTGGCCGCTTAGTGCCGGATCATGATCCAGTTTACAAAGTGAGTATTATTCCTCGCGGCCGGGCATTAGGCGTAACAATGTATCTGCCTGAACGCGACAGGGTAAGCCACAGCAAGCGTCATCTGGAAAGTATGATTAGCTCCTTGTTTGGCGGACGGATCGCAGAAGAAGTTATTTACGGCTTTGAATCTGTGACAACCGGGGCTTCAAACGACATTGAACGTGCCACCGATCTGGCCCGTAAAATGGTTACGCAGTGGGGCTTTTCAGAGAAACTGGGGCCGTTGCTCTATGCTGATGAAGATGGCGAAGTGTTTTTAGGCCGCTCTGTCAGCAAAAACAAGCACATGTCAGAAGATACCGTTAAGGCCATCGATGCTGAGATCAGGGTGTTTATCGACCGCAATTACGTGCGCGCGAAGAAACTGATTGAAGAAAATATGGATATTTTACATGCGATGAAAGATGCGCTGATGAAGTATGAAACCATAGACGCCAAACAAATTGATGATTTGATGGCACGGCGTGATGTGCGGCAACCGGAAAACTGGGAGCCGCGCGATAAAGGCAATAGTGACGATGATGGTGCTGGTAAAGCGAAAACCGAAAGCGAAGGTCCGGTAGCCACCGATAAGCCTTCTGAAGGAAACGTACATTAAGAGCATGCACGATTAGCTTACTCTGGTTATACTCCAAACCCCGGTTATCCGGGGTTTATTTTTTTGTGCCCCGAACACCAGAGGATCTCTCTCGAGGTAATGAATATGCAGCTACAACTTCCCCGCCAGCGCCAGTTAGATTTATCCCGGCCGGTGGTTATGGGTATTTTAAATATTACGCCTGACTCATTTTCTGACGGCGGCTTGCACCTTTTGCCAGAGACAGCTTTGCGTCAGGCTGAGCAGATGCTGGCTGATGGCGCAACTATCCTGGATATTGGCGGTGAATCGACCCGCCCCGGGGCGACTGCTGTATCGTTGCAACAGGAACTTGACCGGGTCGTGCCAGTGATTGAAGCAATCCGGCAACATTTTGATTGTGTGATATCGGTAGACACCAGTAAAGCCGGAGTTATGGCCGCGGCTGTGAAGGCTGGAGCCGATATGATTAATGACGTCCAGGCCTTACAGGGAGAAGGCGCACTGACATGCGCAGCTGATTTAAACGTGCCGGTTTGTCTGATGCATATGCAGGGCGCACCCGGCACCATGCAGTTGCAGCCTCAATATGACGATGTAGTTGCTGAGGTAGTAAAGTTTTTGCAACGACGGGCATTGGATTGTCAGTTTGCCGGTATTACTAAAAACCAGATTATGCTGGACCCTGGCTTTGGCTTTGGTAAAACACTCAGCCATAACTACCAGCTACTGGCGGCACTGGAGCCGTTAGTAAAACTCGGTTATCCGGTATTGGCCGGTATGTCGCGCAAGTCGATGATAGGTCAGTTGCTTAATGTGCCATTAAATCAGCGTTTGGCAGGCAGTCTGGCCTGTGCCACAATTGCTGCACTACAGGGAGTCCGGATAATTCGGGTCCATGATGTAAAGGAAACAGTACAAGCAGTGCGGGTTGCAACCGCAGTGCGCTACGGAGTAGAAGAATGAGCAGAAAATATTTTGGAACTGATGGCGTGCGTGGCCGGGTCGGTGAGTTTCCGATAACGCCGGAATTTGCAATGAAACTGGGCTGGGCCGCTGGTCGTGTGTTATCGGCCCGCGGTACCAGAAAAGTATTGATAGGCAAGGACACCCGGATTTCAGGTTACCTGCTGGAAACTGCACTGGAAGCCGGGCTGGTAGCTGCCGGGGTAGATGTAAGGCTGTTAGGGCCCATGCCAACACCTGCTGTCGCCTATTTAACCCGGACGTTCCGGGCCGAAGCCGGTATTGTTATCAGTGCTTCGCATAATCCGTATTATGACAATGGCATTAAATTCTTCTCTGCTGACGGTACTAAGTTGCCCGATGAAGTAGAGCTGGCTATTGAACATGAACTTGAACAGCCTATGGTGTGCGAACCATCAGAAAAGCTTGGCCGGGCTATGCGGATAGACGATGCGGCGGGTCGCTATATTGAGTTTTGTAAAAGTCATTTAAAAAACCATTTATCATTAAAAGGCCTGAAAATTGTTATCGATTGTGCCCATGGCGCGACTTACCATATTGCGCCAGCGGTTTTTAAAGAGCTTGGTGCAGAAGTGGTAGCAATTGGCTGCAAACCTGACGGTTTCAACATTAACGACAAATGTGGTGCAACCCATACCGATTTGTTGCAGCAAACCGTGCTGGAGCAACAGGCCGATTTAGGCATTGCCTACGACGGAGATGGTGACCGGGTAATGATGGTTGATCAGCAGGGGCGGGTACTGGATGGTGATGAAATCGTTTACATCATCGCCCGCTACGCTCAGCGGGAAAGTATGCTGCAAGGTGGTGTGGTTGGCACCCTGATGAGTAACCTCGGCCTGGAGCTTGCTCTGGCAGCACTGGATATCCCGTTTGCCCGCAGTGCGGTCGGGGATCGCTATGTGATGGAGCTATTGCGCGAGAAAAACTGGCGAATTGGCGGAGAAAACTCAGGCCATATCCTTAATCTGGATCATGCCTGTACTGGTGACGGCATTATCGCCTCGTTACAGGTATTAAATGCTATGCTGGTAACAGGCGAAAGTCTGGCTCAGTTAACTGATGGTATGCAAAAGCTACCGCAAGTGCTGGTTAACGTTAAATTCGAAAAAGGCACTGCACCGCTGGAAAAGCAGCATGTTAAACAGAAAATTGCTGAAGTGGAAACCTTACTGGCCGGCAAAGGCCGGGTACTGATCCGTAAGTCAGGCACCGAACCGCTGATCCGGGTTATGGTAGAAGGCGAAGATGCCGTGCTGGTTAGGGAGTATGCCGAGCAAATTGCAGCGGCAGTAAAGCTGGCAAGTTAAGCTGAAGCGACTGCGGTTGCACATAATAACCGCAGTCAGCCGCTTGCTAACCTGTTTGAGCTTGTTCTTCGTGGCTGGCTTGGTTAGTATTCCGACGTTTTAATCAGGAAAAAAATGTTATGTCTGCAAAAAAACTGATCGCTGCCAACTGGAAAATGAACGGCTCCAGGGCACTGGTAGAGGCTGTTGTCCAGCAGTTAACATACTTGAGTCCGGACGTCGATGTGTTGCTTTGTCCGCCGGCTACCCTGTTGCCCCTTTTTCCGGCCAGTCGGCATTATGCGCTTGGTGCCCAGAATTTAAGTGAACATGAGCAGGGTGCTTATACCGGGGAACTCAGTGCTTCGCTGATTAGCGAAACCGGCGCGAGCTATGTCCTGGTCGGCCACTCAGAGCGTCGGCAGTATTATGGCGAAACAGATCAGCTGGTTTGTCTGAAAATGCAGCAGGCTGTTAGCTCAGCTTTAACCCCAGTGCTTTGTATTGGCGAAACTTTAGCTGAGCGACAGCAAGAAAATACCGAGCAGGTTATTGCGAAACAATTGGCGGCGGTGTATGCTTCGCACCCCGAATTACTGGCAAACTCAGTGATCGCTTATGAGCCAGTATGGGCCATAGGCACGGGTGAATCAGCGACACCGGAGCAAGCGCAGGCAACGCATGCGTTTATCCGCAAGCAGTTGGCACAGTATGATGCTGAAGCCGCGGCGAAGGTAAGAATTTTATATGGTGGCAGCGTTAACGCGGCAAATTGTAACGCGTTATTTGCTCAAGCTGATATTGATGGTGCATTAGTTGGCGGTGCCAGCTTAAAACCTTCAGAATTTATGCAAATTTGCCAGAGTGCAAAGGACTAAGCATGTACGAGATTATTATTGTAGTTTATTTATTGGTGGCTATGGCCTTGATTGGTCTGGTATTGATTCAGCATGGTAAAGGCGCCGATATGGGTGCTGCTTTTGGTGCAGGCGCTTCATCTACGGTGTTTGGCTCATCGGGTACCGGTAACTTTTTAACCAAAACTACCACTATCCTGGCAACCCTGTTTTTTGTGCTGAGTATTGTTTTAGGTAACTATACAGCAAAACAAAGCGCACCCGTTGATGAATGGGATTTAACAGCACCGGCTGTGGAAGAAGCACCGGTTAAGAAAGACGATAATAGTGACATTCCGGTAGGCTAACTTCTCTTTTCTGCCGAGGTGGTGAAATTGGTAGACACGCTATCTTGAGGGGGTAGTGTCTTCGGACGTGCGGGTTCAAGTCCCGCTCTCGGCACCAACTATATTCGCAGCTTTGTGTTGCAAGGCTTGCGGTAACAGGCAAGGCGCTATATAATATGCGCCATTAGACGGACGCGGGATGGAGCAGTCTGGTAGCTCGTCGGGCTCATAACCCGAAGGTCGTCGGTTCAAATCCGGCTCCCGCAACCAACTTTAGGTTAACAGTTATATTGAGAAAGTGCCCTTGGGCTCCTCTTTATAACCGCAGGGCGAAGGTCGCAAATCCGGCTCCCGCAACCAAATTTTAGGTCGTCGGTTCGCTCTTAAATATTCAGAGCTCCCGCAACCAAATTAAAACAACATTTCATTGGCGATATGGGTGTTGTTTGGATGTTACTTCGCCCCGCTTGTTCGGGGCGTTTTCGTATCTGGCGTGTCAGTTTTAAGCAGTAATGGGCGCTATGCCCATTTTTTATTGGTGTATTCGGAGGTCTTTTTGACTAAACAAGAACAACAACTGACAGAGTTGTTGAGCCCGACAGTAACCGCTGCCGGCTTTGATTTATGGGGCATTGAGCTGCTGCGTGCTGGCAGGCATACGACGTTGCGACTGTATATTGATCATAGCGATGGCATTACCGTTGAAAATTGTGCTTTGGTAAGCCGTGAAGTCAGTGCCGTGCTGGATGTCGAAGATCCAATTCCTACCGAATATACCCTTGAGGTTTCATCACCTGGTTTAGCCCGGCCGCTGTTTACCGAAGCACATTTTACAAGTGCTGTCGGCCAGCAAATTGAAGTTAAGCTGACAATAGCACAAGATAACAGAAGAAAATTCAAAGGCATGTTGCAGGCGATTGACGCTGACATGTTAGTTATGGAAGTCGATGGCAAACCCTATCGTTTGCTGATGGATAATATAGACAAAGCAAACGTAGTACCGGTTTTTTAAGGTATTCGGGTCGCGTCAGAACGAGGCAGATACAATGGCAAAAGAAATATTATTGGTTGTCGATGCAGTATCGAATGAGAAATCCGTACCGCGGGAGAAAATTTTCCAGGCACTGGAATTTGCATTAGCTGCAGCCACTAAAAAGAAAAATGAAGGCGACATTGAAGTACGGGTTAATATTGACCGTAAAACCGGTTCGTATGAGACTTTCCGGCGTTGGGAAGTTGTGGCTGATGATGCGGTGCAAGAACATCCAACCCGTGAAATTACCTTGTCGGCAGCGCAATATGACGCGCCAGAAGTGCAGATAGGTGATTTTTACGAAGAGCAGATCGACTCTATTGAGTTTGACCGGATCACCACTCAGATGGCCAAACAGGTTATCGTTCAGAAAGTACGTGAAGCTGAACGCTCTCAGGTTGTTGAAGCCTATATTGACCAGGTTGGTGAGCTGGTAACCGGTATCGTTAAAAAAGTGAACCGCGACAGTATCATCGTTGACTTGGGCAACAATGCCGAAGCTATGTTACCGCGGGAAGAAATGTTACCGCGCGAAACCTATCGCCCAGGCGACCGGATTCGTACCTTGTTATTTGATGTAAAGCCAGAAGCGCGCGGTGCTCAGCTGTTTTTAAGCCGTGCCCGGCCGGAAATGCTGTTGGAATTGTTCCGGATTGAAGTGCCGGAAATTGGCGAAGAGATGATTGAGCTGCGCGGTGCTGCGCGTGACCCGGGTTCGCGGGCCAAAATTGCTGTGAAAAGTAATGACCGCCGGATTGACCCGGTTGGCGCCTGTGTTGGTATGCGCGGCTCGCGGGTACAAGGAGTGTCAAACGAGTTGGCTGGTGAGCGGGTTGATATCGTGTTGTACGATGATAACGATGCCCAGTTTGTGATAAATGCTATGGCACCTGCTGAAGTTGCCTCCATTATTGTTGATGAAGATGCTCATTCGATGGATATCGCGGTAGAAGATTCCAACCTGGCGATGGCGATAGGCCGCAATGGTCAGAATGTTCGGTTAGCCAGTCAGTTAACCGGTTGGGAACTGAACGTGATGTCAGTATCCGATATGAAGAAAAAGCATCAGGAAGAAACAGAAAAAGTCCGTCAGGCCTTTATGGATGCGCTGGAAATTGACGAAGACTTCGCTGACGTACTGGTTGAGGAAGGTTTCTCAACCCTGGAAGAAGTGGCCTATGTGCCAATCAGTGAATTGCTGTCTATCGACGGTTTTGATGAAGAAATAGTTGAAGAGTTGCGTGGTCGGGCGAAAGCCGTACTGACTACCCGGGCGCTGGCCAGTGAAGAATCGCTGGAAGACGCCAAACCAACTGAAGCGCTGTTGGCGCTGGATGGTTTAGATACCCACACTGCATATGTTATTGCCAGCAAAGGTGTTACTACCCTGGATGATTTAGCTGAGTTAGGTGTCGACGATTTATTAGATATAGCAGATGTAACTGAACAAAAAGCGGCTGAGCTGATTATGGCAGCGCGTAATATTGTTTGGTTTAGTGAAAGTAACTGAGTAGTCAACGGAGGTAACAACACAAATGGCAGAAGTCACCATAGAGAAGCTGGCCAGTGATGTCGGTACAACTGTTGATCGGTTAGTACAACAATTTGCTGATGCAGGTATTACCAAAGCTGCAGGGCAGCAAGTATCTGAAGATGAGAAAAAAACCCTGCTGCTGCATTTAAGTAAGCAGCACGGTGGTAAATCGTCAGAGCCTTCAAAGCTGACCCTGAAGCGCAAAGAAAAAACCACCTTAAGCGTAGCTGGCGGTGCCGGTCGCAACCGTGAAATTCAGGTAGAAGTGCGCAAGCAAAAAACCTATATCAAGAAACCGGTTGTAGACGAAGCAACATTAAAAGCGCAGGAAGAGGCTCGTATAGCGGAAGAAAAAGCCAACGCTGAAGCCAACCGCGCTAAGCAGGAAGCAGAACAAAAAGCACGTGAAATTGCAGCTGCCAAAGCCAAAGAAGAAGCTGAGCGCAAAGCTGCTGAAGCGAAAAAGCGTGAGGAAGCTAAACAGGCTCAGTTGTTAAAAGATGATCCTGAAGAAGCTGCCCGTCGCGCTGCCAAAGAAGAAGCTAAGCGTGAAGCTGACCATATTCGTCAGCAGCAGGAAGCCGAAGCGTTGCGCAAGCTGGAAGAAGAAGCTAAAAAACAGGCTGAAGCAGCCCGTAAACTGGCTGAAGAAAACAGTGAGCGTTGGGCTCAGGAAGAAAAAGCCAAGTCGACTGAAAAAGATGACTATCACCTGACCAGCAATGAATTTGCCAAACAGGCTGAAGATGAAGTGGACGCCAAAGAAGAGCGCGCCGGTCGTCGTGGTGTGGGTAAAAAAGCCCCGCCAGCCAAAGGTAAAAAGAAAGATGACGGCAACGATAAAGAAGCCTTTAATCGTGCCAATCGTCATACCAAGAAAAAGAAAACCCCAACCAGTATGCAGCATGGTTTTAATAAACCAGCCCAACCGGTAGAGCGGGAAGTTAAAATCGGCGAAACCATTACTGTCGCCGAGCTGGCGTCTAAAATGGCGGTTAAAGCCTCTGAAGTTATCAAGACCATGATGAAAATGGGCGCGATGGCGACGATTAATCAGGTGATTGATCAGGAAACGGCAGCCATAGTCTGTGAGGAAATGGGTCATAAATTTACCCTGACCAAAGAGAACGAATTAGAAGAAGCGGTAATGTCTGATCGTGCCGGTGAAGGTGAGCTTGAGCCGCGGGCGCCGGTAGTAACTGTGATGGGCCACGTTGACCATGGTAAAACCTCATTACTGGATTATATCCGTAAAGCCAAGGTTGCGGCTGGCGAAGCCGGTGGTATTACCCAGCATATTGGTGCTTATCATGTAGAAACTGACCGCGGTATGGTGACGTTCCTGGATACTCCTGGTCATGCTGCTTTCACCTCAATGCGGGCGCGTGGTGCTAAAGCAACTGACATCGTTATTCTGGTTGTAGCTGCGGATGATGGCGTTATGCCGCAAACCAAAGAAGCAATCCAACATGCGAAAGCAGCTGGCGTGCCGCTGGTGGTGGCAGTAAACAAAATTGATAAGCCGGAAGCGGATCCTGATCGGGTGCGTAACGAGCTGTCGCAGTTTGACGTTATTTCTGAAGATTGGGGTGGCGATACCCAGTTCGTTCAGGTATCGGCTAAATCTGGTCAGGGTATTGACGACCTGCTGGAAGCTATCCTGAACCAGGCTGAACTGCTGGAATTAAAAGCCGTTAAGAATGGCCTGGCCCGCGGTGCCGTTATCGAATCACGGCTTGATAAAGGCCGCGGTCCGGTCGCGTCTATCCTGGTACAGGAAGGTACGCTGAATCAGGGCGATATTGTACTGTGTGGCTTTGAGTATGGCAGGGTCCGGGCAATGCGCGACGAAAATGGTCGTGAAATAAAAGTTGCCGGGCCGTCTATTCCGGTAGAGATCCTGGGTTTATCGGGTGTACCACAAGCTGGTGACGAAGTTACCGTGGTCAAAGATGAGCGTAAAGCACGTGAAGTTGCGTTATATCGTCAGGGTAAATTCCGTGATGTTAAACTGGCGCGTCAGCAAAAAGCCAAGCTGGAAAACATGTTTGCCAACATGGAAGAAGGTGATGTATCTGAACTTAACCTGGTATTAAAAGGCGACGTTCAGGGTTCGGTACAGGCAATTTCTGAATCACTGGCTAAACTGTCTACTGATGAAGTGAAAATTAAAATCATCGGTAGCGGTGTCGGTGGTATTACTGAAACTGACGTTACGCTGGCTGCTGCTTCACAAGCCATCATTATTGGCTTTAACGTCCGTGCTGATGCCTCAGCCCGTAAGATGATTGAAGATGAAGGTCTGGACTTACGTTACTACAGCATCATTTATGAGCTGTTAGATGAAGTCAGAGCCGCGATGACCGGTATGCTGGCGCCTGAGTTTAAACAGCAGATCATTGGTCTGGCGCAGGTCCGTGACGTCTTCCGTTCACCGAAGTTTGGTGCAATTGCCGGCTGTATGGTGACCGAAGGTGTGATTAAGCGCAACGCGCCAATCCGTGTTCTGCGTGACAATGTGGTTATCTTTGAAGGTGAACTGGAATCACTGCGTCGCTTTAAAGACGATGTAAACGAAGTCAGAAATGGCTTTGAATGTGGTATTGGTGTGAAGAACTACAACGACGTTCGTGAAGGCGATCAGATCGAAGTGTTTGAAACCATTCAGGTTGAACGTACCTTATAAAGTACCGCCGGCCAGCACATGCAGGCAATACAAATGCTTTTAGCATATTGCCTGTAGCAGATTGCTTGTAGCATATTGCTTGTAGTAAAGAGTACAGGGGCCTTTAGTGCCCCTGTTGTGCTCTGCCTGCCCCAGAAAATTGGATGACACAATAATGGCAAAAGAATTCTCCCGCGTTGACCGGTTGTCTCAACACATTAAAAAAGAAATGGCAGTTATCCTGCAGCGTGAAATTAAAGATCCGCGGCTGCATTCAATGATCACCGTCTCTGATGTCGAAGTATCGCGCGACTTATCGCATGCCAAGGTATTTGTAACCTTTTTAGGTATGGATGACAGTAAGGTCGAAGATAACCTGAAAATCCTCAATGACGCCGCCGGTTATGTCCGCAGCTTAATTGGTAAACGGATTCAGACCCGGATAGTGCCACATATTCGTTTTGCGTTTGATCAGTCGCTAAATGAAGGGATAAGAATGGCCAGCTTAGTGGCCTCGGTCCGTCAGGAAGATCAGCGCAAGCGCAAAGATGCTGGTTTAGCCCCGGACGATGATGCTGGCTTAGCACCTGACGAAAGTGACGGGACCGATAAATAATGGCACGTAAAAATGCCAGAGCAGTTAATGGCATTCTGTTACTGGACAAGCCGCTGGAAGTCAGTAGTAATGGTATTTTGCAGCGGGTGCGTTGGTTGTATCAGGCGCAAAAAGCCGGCCATACCGGCGCGCTGGATCCAATGGCCTCAGGTTTATTACCAATTTGCTTTGGTGAGGCCACCAAATTCAGTCAGTTTTTACTTGATACCGATAAAACCTATCTGGTAACCGCCTGCTTTGGTGTTCGCACCAGTACCAGTGACGCCGAAGGCGAAGTGATCAGTCAGCGACCAGTCAGTTTTACTGACGCTGAGCTGGAGCAAGCACTGCAGGCGTTTCGCGGTGATATTATGCAAGTGCCGACGATGTTCTCGGCGTTAAAGTATCAGGGCCAACCCTTGTACAAATATGCCCGGCAGGGCATCACCATTGAGCGCGAAGCCCGGCCAATCAGTATTTTCAGGTTTGACCTGCTGGCGCGGGACGGCAATTTTGCTGATTTTATTGTCCATTGCTCCAAAGGCACTTATATCCGTACCTTAATTGATGACTTAGGCGAGCTGCTCGGTAGCGGTGCTCATGTCAGCAAATTACATCGCACCCAGGTCGGGCCCTTTAAGGCTGAACAAATGGTTAAACCCGGCCGGTTAGATGAGCTGGCTGAGCAATGTCATTCATCGGCTGATTTCAGTGCGCTGGATGCCTTGTTGCTGCCGCTGGACGCCGGTATCGTGAGCATGCCGGCAATAGCGCTCAGCGCTGAGCAGCAGCATCAGTTACAACATGGCCAGCACTGCGATGTGCAGGCAGATGATATTGCCGCAATCAGACTGCTTGGTCCCGCTGATGTTTTTATCGGCATTGGCCAGATCCAGCAGGGAGTGTTAAGTTCCCGCCGTTTGCTGAATACCAGTGCACTGCAACAGCCTGCGTCTGAGATAAACGCCTTGTAATAAGCCGGCAAAGTGCTATTATACGCCGGATTTTCTGGGGTCTGCTGGATGAGTGATCGGCGATTCCCTTATTTTAGTTCACTCACACTGGAGTTAAATATGTCATTAAGCGCTGCTGATAAAGCAAAAATTGTTGCTGACTATGCTGTTAAAGAAGGCGATACCGGTTCACCAGAAGTACAGGTTGCCCTGTTAACCGCGTCAATCACTCACCTGCAAGGCCACTTTGCCGAGCACAAACACGACTTCCACTCACGTCGTGGTTTGTTACGGATGGTTAGCCAGCGTCGTAAGCTGTTAGATTACTTAAAAGGCAAAGATCAGAGCCGTTACACTACTTTGATCGGTCGTTTAGGTTTACGTCGTTAATCGTTAAGCGATAACGCAGAAAAAAGAGGCTTTCGGGCCTCTTTTTTAATTTAAATGAGCGCAGATTCATTTGAGTATCGGGTTGCAGTATTTTTTGCAGTTGGCTATAGTTTATGTTGGTTTTACATACAGGTGGGGCTTTTATGATGTGCTTCAGAATTTTACAGGGCGGAGATGAAGTCGCCGCTTAGAAATACTTTGGAGTTAATGAGTGGGGGAGAAGAACGCTCATTTAACGAGAACGGATCCTTTAGCTAACCAGCTATCAAAAGCATATAGCTTTCACAGTTTCAATGTGAATTATGCACCCAGCATCAATGCTGCCAGTGGATTAACGTCGGAATTTCAGTGGCGTGGAGTCCCTTTTAGTCGAAGCCTAAAAGAGAGGTTGTGGCAGTATAGCTTATTATTGTTGCCAATCGGTTTGACTATCTATTTCAAGCTCTCCAATGCTCCCAGTGCGGCATTGGCAGTTTCAGCCAGTGCAACCATAGCCTTATTAAGTTTGTTAGTTAGTTTGGAGCATCATAAAAAACTAGCGAAAGAAAATAATGCTTTGCAATGGATAGATAAGATGTGGGCCGGCTCTGGCAATAAAACGATAACTAAAAAAGCATTGCGTCAATTTCAGATAAATGATGCGCAAGCGCCTCGCACAGCAATAAATCGATTTCGCCGGTTTCAACTTATTTATAGTAATAAATTAGGGCAATCGCAGCTTCCGTTATATCACACTGTATATGGCGCTGCATTAGCTATTATAGCGCAAACTGAAGTCATCTTATCAACCGAAGACGATAGCGCCTGGCAGTCATTTTTTAAAAGAGTCGTTATCGATCGCGAATCGATAGTGATGTTGTTAAATGATGCGGAAAAATTGTGTCAGGGGATTGAAAGTAAAATTTACGATGAACAATTAGTAAGAAGTTATATGGGGAGTAGCCTCTATGCAATTGTAACCTATCTGCTGCCGTATATTTATGCAAAACGGGAACTACAAGTTTTAAGAATTACCCGTCGAAAGCATTTTTTGCAACAGTTACCTTTTGCTGACAAAGGTCAATATTACAAAAGCCATCGTGAAGAACATGACTTTATGTATGAATACCTAGAGTACTATTGTTATCGTTGGTATTTATCTGACAAACCACAAGAGTTTGATATGTTTCATAACAGACTTGTTTCTGTCTACGCGCAGCTCAGTAAGAATTTCCTTGAGAACGTAGATAACCTGGATGCAAGTGAACAGTGGAAAGAGTATTGCCCGATTATCAGTTTGACACTACACCAGCAGAGAGCGGTACTTAGCAATCTTACAAGCTGGGTTCATGAAGACATCTAATAGCTTTTTACCACATGGATAACTCTGTAACCTATCTTTTGCAACAGGTTACAGAGTATACTGTGCAGGTAGAAAACACAGAGAAAAACATCGCAATTCGGCGATTAAGATAAAGGAAATACACACGTGACTCCCATCGTAAAATCATTTCAGTTTGGCCAACATACCTTAACTTTAGAAACCGGCGTCATAGCCCGTCAGGCAGATGCCGCAGTGCTGGCCAGCCTGGGAGATACTTCTGTTTTAGTAACTGTAGTTGGTAAAAAAGAACCTAAACCTGGTCAGGATTTCTTTCCGTTAACCGTAAATTACCAGGAAAAAATGTATGCAGCTGGCCGGATCCCGGGTGGCTTCTTTAAACGTGAAGGCCGGCCAAGTGAAGGTGAAACCCTGACCAGCCGTCTGATTGACCGTCCTATCCGGCCATTATTCCCGGAAGGGTTTAACAACGAAGTTCAGGTTATTGCTACTGTTGTTTCAGTACAACCGGAAATTCAGCCGGATATCGTTGCCTTAATCGGTACTTCAGCGGCTTTAGCATTATCAGGTATCCCTTTTGCCGGTCCTATCGGTGCGGCACGGGTTGGCTACATCAATAACCAGTATGTGCTGAACCCGTCAGAAGAAGAGCTGAAAAGCTCTAAACTGGATTTAGTGGTTGCCGGTACCCATAACGCAGTACTGATGGTGGAATCTGAAGCCAATATTCTGTCTGAAGACGTGATGCTTGGTGCAGTAATGTATGGCCACGAGCAGATGCAAGTTGCCATTAACGCTATCAATGAACTGGCTGCAGAAGGCGCTAAACCAGCGTGGAACTGGCAGGCCCCTGCGAAAAACCTGCCACTGATTGCTAAAGTAGCAGAGCTGGCTACTGCTGATATCGGCGCAGCTTATCAGATCACTGAAAAAGCCAAACGCTATGAGCGTATCGCTGAAATTAAATCAGCATTGCATGCGAAGCTGACCGAAGAGCTGGCTGACGGTGAAGAGCTGGATAAAAACGAATTTGGCGATATTTTCCACGATCTGGAAAGTAAAGTGGTGCGAAGCCGGATTACCAAAGGTGAGCCGCGCATCGATGGCCGTGACCCGGAAATGATCCGTGGTTTAAGCGTAATGACTGGTGTATTACCACGTACTCATGGTTCATCACTGTTTACCCGCGGTGAAACCCAGGCACTGGTAACCTGTACTTTAGGTACCGCCCGTGACGCCCAGAATATCGACGATTTATTAAGTCAGAAAACTGATACCTTTATGCTGCACTATAACTTCCCTCCGTACTGTGTGGGTGAAACCGGTATGGTAGGCTCGCCAAAACGTCGCGAAATCGGTCATGGCCGTTTAGCAAAGCGTGGTGTGTTAGCGGTTATGCCGGATTTCGAAGACTTCCCGTACACCGTGCGGATCGTCTCTGAAATTACCGAATCTAACGGTTCAAGCTCAATGGCGTCTGTTTGTGGTTCGTCATTAGCACTGATGGATGCTGGCGTGCCTATTAAGGCGTCAGTTGCTGGTATCGCCATGGGTCTGGTCAAAGAAGGCGATGATTTTGTTGTATTGTCAGATATTTTGGGTGACGAAGATCACTTAGGTGATATGGACTTTAAAGTAGCCGGTACTACCGAAGGTATTACTGCGCTGCAAATGGACATTAAAATTGACGGCATTACCCAGGAAATTATGCAAACAGCGTTAAAGCAGGCGAAAGCTGCCCGTTTGCATATTCTGAACGTAATGGACCAGGCCATTAGCGGTCACCGTGAAGAAATGTCTGAATACGCCCCGCGTATCTACACCATGAAGATAAACCCGGAGAAAATCCGTGAAGTTATCGGTAAAGGTGGTGCAGTTATCCGTCAGATCACTGAAGAGTCTGGTACGACAATCGAGCTGGAAGATGACGGCAGCATCAAAATTGCTGCGACCACTGCCAAAGCAGCACAAATTGCCATTGATAAAATCAATGCCATTACCGCTGACATTGAAGTGGGTGCTATCTATCAGGGCGAAGTGGTACGGATTGTAGACTTTGGTGCTTTCGTTAATGTCCTGCCAGGTAAAGACGGTTTAGTTCATATTTCGCAAATCTCTGATGAGCGGGTTAGCAATGTTTCTGAACACTTACAGTTAGGTCAGAAAGTGGCTGTTAAAGTACTGGAAGTGGATAAGCAGGGCCGGGTTCGGTTAAGTATTAAAGAAGCCAATACTAAACCAGCTGAAACCACTGCTAACGCAGAGCAAGACGCGTAATATGGTTGGCATTAAAGCAGGTGTAGCGGCGCTGTTACTGGCGCTGCTGACCTTAAACGGTTGTGCTTCCAGCCAACCGTCATCGTCTGCGGCCTGGCTAACGCCAGAGCCGCTGGCGGTACCTTATCGTACTGAGCTGGCCATTGCCCGCTTAACAGAAATTCTGCAACGTGCTGAGCTGACAGAAGAGCAATCGGCACGTTTATATTATGATCGTGGTGTTATGTACGACAGCGCAGGGCTGCGTTCGTTGGCCAGGCTAGATTTTATGCGGGCGCTTCGCTTAAAGCCCGATATGGCCGATGCGTATAATTTTGTTGGTATTCATTACACCCTGAGCGGCAATTTTGACCAGGCCTATGAAGCTTTCGATTCAGCGCTGGAGCTTGCGCCAGACTACGAGTATGCCTATCTAAACCGCGGCATTGCTTTGTATTATGCCGGCCGGGCTGACTTAGCAGTGCCTGATTTTGTTCGTTTTCTTGACTTGCGCCCGGCCGATCCGTACCGGGTTGTCTGGTTATATCTGGCCGAGTCCGATTTATCTGAAGCTGCTGCCAATCAGCGTTTAGCCGCTAATCTTACCGTTTTAGCTGCTGATGACTGGGCGACCAATATCCCGCGGTTCTATCATGGTGATATTACCGAGCAACAATTGCTGACTTCAGTGCTCGACGATTTAACTGGCCCGCGCTCACTAGCTGAGCGGTTATGTGAAGTGTATTTTTATCTGGCAAAATGGCACGAAGCAAAACAGCAGCCAGCGCAGGCTATTGAGTACTATAAGAAAGTGCTGGCAACAAATGTCTATGAGTTTGTTGAGCACCGCTACGCCAGGCTGGAAATGGCCAGGCTCAGAGGGGAAGCACTTTCAGGTGAAACTGATGGTTTTCATTAAGTTTCGCTGCAATTTGCCAATCAAAAGCCAGCTTGCTGGCTTTTTTGCATTATTGCTGCTCGGCTGTACCCCACAAACACAACCTGACAGCCAGCAGCAGTTAATGCAGCGGGCAGCTACGGAATCAGGCGCTGCCTTGCAACTGGCCCGCCAGCGCCTGGCCAGCAATGAGCTGCCCGCAGCTTTACGCTGGTTTCGCCAGGCTGCAAAGCTTGGTGATAGCGACGGTTTAAACCATGCTCTGCAGCTGCAGCAGCGCCTGGAAGGGCGGTTAGCCACCGCCAGATGGCTGCAGCAAATAACAGATAACGGACAAGTCAATACAGCACTTATCAGCAACCGGCAACGGGCAATCCTGGGCCTGTGGCAGTCAGCTGCTGCAGCAGTTGCCAATAGTAGCTACCAGGCAGCGACAGGCTGCAAGCTGACCATTCAACCTGTGGCAAGCCAGCAAGCGGGTATTGATCGATGGCAGTATTTAAAATCAGCCTGGGCCGATAATGCCATGCTAAGTCAGCTGCCGGTCTGTTTTAATGATTTAATTAAGGTAACTGCTACTGAACTTAACTGTTCGGAGCAGGCAGCGCAGCGGATAAGCTGCAATTATGGCTCGCTGACCAGCCAGGTGCTGGCCGGGCAGTTCAGCCAGTTGTTAATTATCGCTGGTCAGGGCCTCGCCAGCTATAACAACGGTATTATTCAGCTACCCGATACCGCCAGTCTGGAATTGTTGCAGCACGAGTTTATGCACGTGCTGGGATTTATTGACGAATACCCTTTAAGCAAACAGGCGGCTGCAACAGTTTGCCATGCCGGAAGTTACGCCACCAATATATTATTTGATAAAAGTGCAGCCACTATTGCTGCCTGGCGCCGGCAATGGTTACCTGCGGCAACAGACAGCGCAGTGAAACTTGACGCTGTCGCGACCTGTCAGCAATTAGGACAGCCGGCTTACCGGGTGGTGGGGACAGTAAATCCGATGGAGCTTTATCAGAGTGCAATGCCAGAGTTATATCAGCAGCTAATGCTACGGGCGTTGGCCAGCCCTGAAGCTATAATGCCGGTGCAGTACTATTTTGCCTATCTGGCTCGGCAGCAACAAGCCTGGCAGCAATGGCACAGCCTGATGCAGCTAGCGGCAGATCATGGCTATCATGATGCCGTCAACGCACTGCAGCATCTTTAATAACCGCAGTATCTTTATTAGCGGTTCGGCAAGCTCAGGCATTTTCGTCGGCTGACAATTCAGATAGCTCGCGGCTTAATAACTGGCTATCGCCTAAGTTAAGTTCAATCAGTCGTTTTAGATGACCAGCACTTTCCAGATCAATTTTAACGCAGTGCAGCCCAAGCATATCATCATGCTGATGGGCAATACTGACCTGCATGCTGAAATCCAGCGGGTAGTCACTTAAATGCACCCGCAATGTCAGGGGGCCTTGCCCGGCGGGGCTCCAGCTCGCAGGTATGCTGACAAGGGCACCTTTTAAGGATAAATCGAGCACATCAGTAGGGTAGCTGTAATCGGTGGTTTCTAAATGAGCTTTACCCTGAAAATTTACCCGGCTAAAACGTCGTTGCTCCATAAACCCCTCCAGTCTTTACTGCTGCAAGTGTAGCTGTTTTGCTGATAAATAGCACAGTAAGGTTGTTCACTGTGTTTAATAAAAAAGCTGCATTAATGCAGCCTTTTTTATATATGCCAGTAGAGTATCAGCTGACTTCTTCACCAGCGGCCTGGCGATCGGCATGGTAGCTGGAGCGGACGAAGGGGCCGCAGGCGGCGTGTTTAAAACCGATGCTGTTGGCAAAGTGTTTAATTTCATCAAACTCAGCCGGTGGCATATAGCGTTTTACCGGCAGGTGATGTTTACTCGGTTGCAGATACTGACCTACGGTCAGCATATCCACATCGTGCTCACGTAAATCCTGCAATACCTGCAGCAGCTCTTCAGTTGTTTCTCCGAGACCCACCATCAGGCCGGATTTAGTAGAAACCTCTGGATGGGCCTGTTTAAAGCGTTTTAGCAAGGTCAGTGACCACTTGTAGTCGGCACCCGGCCGGGCCAGTTTATAAAGCCGCGGCGCGGTTTCCAGGTTATGGTTAAACACATCTGGCGGGCTTTTACTTAAAATTTCCAGTGCGACATCCATCCGGCCACGGAAATCCGGTACCAGCACTTCAATCTTAATGTCAGGGCTGTATTTGCGAATGGCGGCAATACAATCGGCAAAGTGCTGGGCACCACCGTCACGTAAGTCGTCGCGGTCAACCGAGGTGATCACCACGTATTTTAACTTCATGTCCCGGATAGTTAATGCCAGTTTTTCCGGCTCTTCAGCGCTCGGTGGCAATGGCCGGCCATGGGCGACGTCACAAAACGGACAGCGCCGGGTACAAATAGCACCAAGGATCATAAAGGTTGCGGTGCCGTGGTTAAAACATTCCGGCAGGTTAGGGCAGGCGGCTTCTTCACACACTGAGTGCAGGCCATGTTTGCGCATGGCGCCTTTAATCTGGTCAATCCGCTCAGTGGTTTTTGGTAGTTTTATTTTTAACCAGGACGGCTTTCGCAGCATTTCATCAGGTTCGGTTGGCAATACCTTCACCGGAATCAACGCCATTTTATCAGCGTCACGTAGTTTAACACCTGGTTCCATACGCGCTGTTTTAGTCATTTTACCACTCTAACCCTGTTTTAAAACTCAGTTCTGATACGGCCAGAAGCCGCTGAAAGATGTTGCTGATCCCGGTTTTTGCCTGGCTGACAGTCAGCGGGCCGCCGTAATCTTTACTCTGGATCATTTGCATGCCGGCATAACCGCAGGGGTTAATCCGGTGAAAAGGGCTCAGATCCATATCGACATTAAGTGCCAGACCATGAAAGGTACAGCCTTTACGTACCCTTAACCCCAGCGAGGCGATTTTCTTACCGTCGATATACACACCCGGCGCATCTGGCCGGGCATTGGCAGTCGCACCAAACTGCGCAAGCAGTTCAACTAACGCCTGCTCTAACATGCTGACCAGTTCCCGCACACCCAGCTTGCGCCGCTTAATATCCAGCAACACGTATACCACCAGCTGGCCAGGGCCATGGTAGGTAACCTGACCGCCACGGTCTACCTTGACTACCGGGATATCCCCAGGCAGTAACAGGTGTTCAGCTTTGCCTGCCTGGCCCTGAGTGAACACCGCCGGATGCTCCAGCATCCATAGTTCGTCAGGTGTATTTTCGTCACGCTGATCGGTAAACCGCTGCATAGCGTGCCATACCTGAGTATAATCCTGGCTGCCTAAATCACGGATAACAAGTTGCTGGCTGAGAGTCACGGCTTACTCCGCTGAAAAACTGGCTGCATTATAGCGATTTGTGCCGCTAATGCGAGTTCAGCCTGTTAAAGTACGTAGCGAACCCGTTCAATTTTGCCAAGCTCTGTATACAGTAATTCAATATGATCTTTACTGGTAACGGTTACTTTTACTGATACGGAATGATAATTACCCTTGGCACTGGGTTTTACGTTAGGGCTGTAGTCTGTGGCATCGGTATGGCGGCAAATTACGCTCATTACTTCGTCGACCAGTTCTGGCTCAGCCAGGCCCAGCACTTTAAAGTTGAACTGGCAGGGAAAATCCAGGTACTGATCAAATTTGGTGTCTTTTACTTCGTTAGCCATACGCTTACTCTCATTAACGCTATTGCCTTGTTGTCTGGCCCGCTAGCAGCCAGCGCCTGCTTAAAAGGTCAGCATTATAACAAAAAATCCCGGCAGTTGCCGGGACTTGTGATGCTGGCAGCAAGCTGTTTAGTTAAATTGCATTTTTACATAGTCAATCATCCGGCTGAAAAAGCCGCCACGGTCAACATCTTCCAGTGCGACTAACGGATACTCCGCTATATCTTCGCCTTCCAGCTTTAAGTAGATGGTACCGACCACCTGGCCTTTGTTGATGGGGGCAATAAGCTCCTGATTCAAGCTGACGTCGGCTTGCAGATTACGGCGCTGACCGCGGGCAATGGTAATAGGTGTGCTTTGCAGCAGGCCCAATTTAATTTGCTCTTTATCACCCTGCCAAACCCGCTGCTCGGCAAATTGCTCTCCGCTCTGATAGGGTGAAAACGTTTCAAAGAACCTGAAGCCATAACTCAGTAATTTTTTGTTTTCATTGGCGCGGGCGCGCTCGCTGTCGGTACCCATCACTACGGATACCAGGCGCATACCATCGCGGGTGGCAGAGGTAATCAGGCTATAGCCTGCTTCCTCGGTATGACCGGTTTTAATGCCATCAACCTCCAGACTGCGATCCCACAACAACGAATTGCGGTTGTACTGGCGGATATTATTGTAGGTAAATTCTTTTTCAGCATAAATGGCATATTCTTCCGGTACGTCCCTGATTAACGCTACTGATAACTTAGCCATATCTCTGGGGGTAGTGTAATGCTCGTCTACCGGTAAGCCATGGCTGTTGCCAAAGCGGGTATTGGTCATACCCAGGCGCTGGGCATGAGCGTTCATCAAATCGACAAAGGCGCTTTCGCTGCCGGCAATATGCTCTGCCATTGCCACACAAGCATCATTCCCGGACTGAATGATAATACCCTTGTTCAAATCCGCTACCGATACCTGGGTACCCACTTCGATAAACATCAGTGACGAGCCCGGGAAGTTTTTTGCCCAGGCCTTTTCGCTGATAGTCACTTGATCATCCAGACTGATATTACCGTTCTTCAGTTCGGTGCCGATAACGTAGCTGGTCATCATCTTCGTCAGGCTGGCTGGAGACAGTGACATATCTGCGTTTTCTTCAGACAATACCTTGCCGGTATCAAAATCGATTAAAATATGGCCTTTTGCGGCTACACTGGGTGGCTGAGGCACCACAACCTGTGCCTGAGCGACATTGGCGAAACAAAAACTGCTGATGGCAATAATGCCGGAGGTGACGATGCGTCTGTAACTATTCATGAGACCCGTTCTTCTTGTATTGAAAATTGCGAAAGTAAAATGTCATTGCGTACGTTTTTAGCTGCACCCTTTAATTCAACCGCAACCTTTATTTTAGGTGCATTGGCTACTGTCAAAAAAATAGGCGCCGGGATACTTGTCTGCTTTTAACTTAGCCAGCCAGCTCCTTGCCTGGCGCGTATCTTTACTCGGACCCACCAATAGCCGGAAAATTCCATCTGTAGCCTGGATCTGAGTTGGCATGGCCAGTTTTCGTGCAACTTCGGCACTTAACTGATTCAGTTTATCATTATCCGTACTGGCAAAAATCTGAATATAACATTGTTGTCTGGTATTAACTAAATCCTGTGCCAGCATGGCCGGAGATTTTATAAGCTCCAACTGAACTCTGGCTGTACCTTGTTGCAACATCCCTATTTTGCTTGCTGCAGAGTACGATAAATCAATTATCCGGTCGCGGTGAAAAGGACCGCGATCGTTGACCCGGACAATGGCACTCTGGCCATTGTCCAGATTGGTTACTTTAACATAAGACGGCAGTGGCAGGGTTTTGTGGGCTGCAGTCATCGCAAACATATTGTAAGTTTCGCCATTGGATGTCAGGTGGCCATGAAACTTACTGCCATACCAGGATGCAATACCCCTTTCATTAAATATCGTGGCATCGGCTATCGGGGCATAGTGCTGACCAAACACCTGATAAGGCCGGTTACCGCCCCGACTAAGGGGTTCAGCTTTGGGGGCGGGATCTGTCATCTCCAGCAGGGTAGGTAATCGTGTCGGCGTGCTGTCCTTTTGTTGCTGATAACGACCTTCATTAGGTGATACCGGTTGTGGTGGCGAACTGCAGCCGGCAAGCAGCAGTAATAAGCTTGCCACTATACTAAAAGAGTAATGTCTAAACATTTGCTAACATCCGCTTATGAGTACTTACCGACATTAACACGCCAAATGCAGCCATCAGGGTAACCATAGAGGTTCCGCCATAACTGACTAGCGGCAGGGGCACGCCAACCACCGGCAGCAAACCCGAAACCATACCAATATTGACAAAAACATACACAAAAAAGGTCAGGGTGAAACTGGCCGCAACCAGTTTGCTGAAGTTATCCTGCGCCTTGCTGGCAATGACTAACCCCCGGCCAATAATAAACAGGTAAATGGCCAATAGCAAAATCACGCCGATTAAACCAAACTCCTCACTTAACACAGAGAAAATAAAGTCAGTATGTCGTTCTGGCAGAAACTCAAGTTGTGATTGGGTACCCTGTAACCAGCCTTTGCCATCAACGCCACCGGAGCCTATGGCAATTTTAGACTGAATAATATGATAACCTGAACCCAGTGGGTCGGTTTCCGGATTTAAAAAGGTCAGTACCCGTTGCCGCTGATAATCATGCATCAAAAAATACCACATTACCGGGGCAAATGCCGATACCAGTACGGCTATAAAGCTTATCAGCCGCCAACTCATGCCAGCCATAAACAACACAAATACACCTGACATGGCGATGAGCAGCGAGGTGCCCAAATCGGGTTGTTTGGCAATCAGCAGGGTTGGAACAGCACACATCATAAAGCCAACAAATAAGTGCCCCAGACGGGGCGGCAGATTATGGGATGCTATAAACCACGCAACCGCCATGGGTACCGCTAATTTCATGATTTCTGATGGCTGAAATTTCATAAAGCCTAAATCAAGCCAGCGCTGGGCACCTTTGCCAACATAGCCGAACAGCAATACCGCGATCAGCATTAACAAACCAATACTGAACAGAGCAACGGCCCAACGGCGGATGGTTTGCGGACTAAGTTGGGCAACGCCAGCCATAACCGCTAACGCGACGCCAAGACGAATGACCTGAGCTTTCATCATGGCTTCACTCTGGCCGGTGGCACTGTATAAAATCACCAGTCCAAAGCCCAGCAATGCCAGCAGGCCGAGCAGTAATGGCAGATCGATATGAAAGGCGGCAAACCTGCCGCTGCGCTGTGCCGGGTCAACCACGCTGCTATTCATTGGTATTTACCCCTGCAGAAAAATAATAATCCAGTAACTGCCGACCTGCAGGTGCGCCGATACTGCCACCGCCACCGGTATTTTCAACAACCACCGCAAATACCACGGTCGGGTTTTCGGCAGGGGCAAAACCGATATACATCGCATTATCCCGTTGCCGCTCATCCAAGGCGTCGGCATCATATTTTGCATCCTGCGCGATAGCGACAACCTGAGCTGTACCGGTTTTACCGCCGGAACTGTATTCAGTATTTTTAAATGCAGTGTGAGCTGTGCCCTTTAACGTAGCAACGGTTTGCACCATGGCCTCGGCAACAATATCCCAGTTTCGCTCGTCGCTAACCGTCACCACCGGCCGAAGCCCCGGCTCGACCGGCTCAATGCTATCAGCTGAACTGAGTTCTGCGGCCATATGGGGGGTAGGCATCATGCCTTTATTAATGATGACGGCGGTAGATACAGCCAGCTGCAACGGAGTTGCGGTCCAGAAACTCTGACCAATACTCAGTGGCACAGTATCTCCGGGATACCAGGGTTGATTAAAACGCGCCCGTTTCCAGCCACGCGATGGCATATTGGCGCTGGCTTCTTCATGAATATCGATACCGGTGCGCTCGCCAAAGCCAAACTGGCGCATATAATCGGAAATCCGGTCGATACCCAGCTTGATCCCAAGATCATAGAAATAAATATCGCAGCTTTGTACTACGGCACTGTAAACATCTACCCAGCCATGGCCGCCCCGTTTCCAGTCACGAAAACGATGGTCACTGTTAGGCAGGGTAAAGTAGCCCGGATCCCAGACTTTCGTGCCCGGTTGTACCGTATTGGTTTCCAGTCCTAACAGCGCCAGGTGGGGTTTAATGGTTGATGCAGGGGGGTAAATCCCTTGCGTAGCGCGGTTAATCAGCGGCCGGTCCGGTGAGTGCAATAGCGCATTGTAAGCACTGCTGCTGATACCATGCACAAACAAATTCGGGTCATAACTGGGGTTAGAGTAAAATGCCAGCACGGCGCCATCACGAGGGTCCATAGCGACGATGGCACCCCGGCTCTGATTAAGTGTTTGCTGGGCCGTCAGTTGCAGGCCAACATCGAGGCTTAACCGGATATTCTTGCCAGAGCGGGCAGGGACCGAACGTAATACCCGGATAACCCTGCCGCGGTTATTCACTTCTACTTCCTGAAAACCCATGGTGCCGTGCAGCTGTTCTTCATAATAGCGTTCAAGCCCCAGCTTGCCAATTTCGCGGCTGGCCGCATAGTTTGCCAGCACACCCTGCTCTTCCAGCCGTTGCAAATCATTGGTATTAATTTTACCGATATAGCCCAGGGCATGGGTAAATAAATCGCCGAAAGGGTAGTGCCGGCTAAGTCTTGCTTCTACTGTCACGCCGGGAAAACGGTGCAGGTTTACCGAGATAATCGCTACTTCCTGCTCGTTTAACCGTTCTTTTAACGCAATAGAATTAAAACGCCGCTGCTGTCTGACCTGTTGCAGAAAATCCTGCTGCTGCTCCGATGATATCTCAATTAATTCTGCCAGGCTGCTCAGCGTTACGTCGATATCATCAATTTGCTCTGGCACCAGCTCCAGTGAAAATACCGGCCGGTTCTCTGCCAGTAAAATACCGTTGCGATCACTGATCAAACCGCGGTTCGGGGCCAGCGGTAATACCTTGATCCGGTTGCCTTCCGAGCGGATTTGATAATCCTGATAGGAGCGGACCTGCAGGTTATACATATTGAGTAAAATAACGCTAAACGCGAAACAGACGATCAGCATGGCAACTACCGCTCTGCTGTTAAACAGACGGGTTTCGGCGGCGATGTCCTGCATTGCAACGCGTTTCTTCAGCATAACTACTCGCGATGATAAGGATGGTTAGTACTGATACTCCAGGCCCGGTACAGGGCTTCTGCCAGCACCACGCGCACCATGGGGTGGGGCAGCGTCAGTGCGGACAGGGACCACTTGGCTTCGCTGGCAGCAATGCATGCCGGCGCCAGTCCTTCCGGTCCGCCAACCAGCAAGGCAACATCACGGCCGTCCAGTTGCCATTGTTCCAGCCGCTGGGCCAGTTGCGGGCTGCTCCAGTTGTCGCCGGTGACTTCCAGCGTGACAATCCGGCTACCTTTGCTGACGGCGGCCAGCATTTTTTCGCCTTCAAGTTCAAGGATCCGCTTAATATCAGCGTTTTTGCCACGTTTTCCTGCCGGTATTTCTATCAGTTCCAGCGACATATCGCGGCCAAAGCGTCTGGCATACTCATTAAAGCCGGTTTGCACCCAGTCAGGCATTCTGGTGCCAACAGCAATCAGACTAAGCTTCATACCCGATCAGGCACTCCAGAGTTTTTCCAGCTGATAAAAGTTGCGGGTTTCATCCAGCATCACGTGCACGACTACCGAATCTAAATCGAGCAGTACCCATTCACCGCTGCTTTCACCCTCAATACCCAGCGGCTGTACGCCGGCCTTTTTGCACTCGGCAGCCAGATAGTTGGCAACTGATTTGGCATGGCGGGTAGAGGTACCCGAGCAGACCACCATATATTCTGTTACGCTTGACTTGCCCCGGACATCTAACGTCACAATATCCCGGCCTTTCATATCATCAATTTTGTCTGTGACAAAGGCAACCAGTTCGTTCGTTTGCACCTATTTTCCTCAATACTGACTAAAAGCGGCTATTTTACCACAGTTTCGCCCCTGTTATAGCGCTTAGCTCTGGTAGAGTCGATGTTGCTTAATATAGTTCAGTACCGGCGGGGCAACTGCAGTGATATTTTGCTGGTTTTTGGCAAGGGCTGCCCGGATAGCGGTTGCGCTGGCGGCAAAGTCAGGATTATTCAGCTCAATAATGCTGCCATGCTCAGCCTGATGTAATGTCTCAACAGCGGCACCAAACTCTGCCAGCAGCGCGGGTGCATCGCCTTGCTGGCCACTGTAACCGGGGCGCTGGCAGACAATCAGATGGCTCAGCATCAGGATCTGCTGCCAGTTATGCCATTGCTTAAAATAACAGAGTGAATCCATACCAATGACAAAGGCCAGCGTGCTGGCCGGCATGCGTTGTTTTAGCAGGGCCAGGCTGTCAGCCGTGTAAGACGGGCTGTCGCGGTTAAGTTCCAGCGGCTGTAATTGCATCTTAGGTTCATTTGCAATGGCCAGCTCAACCATTGCTGCACGCTGCTTAGCACTGACGCCAGGGCTTGCCCGGTGCGGCGGCAGATGACAGGGCATAAATTGCAGCTGATCCAGCTGACAATGTTCCAGCACATAACGGCCACAGGCCAGATGCCCCTGATGTACCGGGTCAAAGGTACCACCTAAAATGCCAATCAGCGGACTGGACTTTAGCTGGTTACTCATCGCCGTGTTGCTGTAAGCTGTAAGTGCGGGGCACCGGCCGGATAAATAAACAGACCAGGTGGCCAAGCGCGGTTGTAATGTCGACTAATTTGCCTGCTTTGTAAAGCCGGTCAAATGCTGCCAGCTCCTGCAATAAATAATTCAGATAGCTTAGTGATAAACGTTGCAGTGCCTGCTGATATAACGGCTGGCGTTTGGGCCAGATCGCCAGCTGTTTGTATGTCTGGCTAAGGGCAATGCCCTGTTGCTGATTGTGTTGTAGCTGCTGCAGTTGCTGCAAATCTCTTTGTAATTGCCAGATAATAATCGCCGGTTCTAAATCCTGCTGCAGCAGCCGGTGCAGCCGGTGCAGGGCTTGCTGGCCCTCGCCGGCCAGAATGGCATCACCGAGCTGAAACACGGTAAAGCTGGAATGATCAGCTAAAAAATCTGCCAGCACATTAGCATCTATCAGTTGTTCCGGGTGGGTTAATGCCAGCTTTTCCAGTTCCTGGCGGGCTGCCAGCAAGTTACCGGCACTGTGGTGTTGCAGCAGGTTAAAAGCATCAGCGGTCAGCTGTAAGTTAAGCTGACGGGCGCGCTGTTGCAGCCATTGGCGAGCCTGGCGGTCATCCAGCGGATAAATGGCTACCTGAATGGCCTGTTGTTGCAGTTGTTTAAACCAGGCCAGCTTACTGACTTCGGCAAAACTGCGCTGGCCGTGCAACACCAAGACAATGTCTGGTGACAGCGCGCCGGCTAACTGTTTTAGCTGATCGCTGGCAGTTGGCGGTAACTTCTGACTTAATTCCAGCTCTATCAGCCGCTTGTCAGCAAACAGTGACATGGCACCGAGCTCGTTATGCAGCTGGCTCCAGTCGAACTGGTTATCGACGGTAAAGCTGAGCCGTTCGTCAAAACCCTGTGCTTTAGCAGCGTGACGAATGGCATCAATGGCCTCAAGCTTTTGTAACGGCTCTTCGCCAAAAACCAGATAACACGCAGCTAACCCTTGCTGAAGCTGGGCAGCCAGCTGGTTAGCATACAGTTTTTGCATCAGTCTAACCGGGCCAGTTGGCGGATAATCCGGTTGGCAGCTTGTTGACGTAACTCACTGAGCAATAAGTCCAGTTCGCGGGCTTTTGCCAGCGCCTGGTTCGGATCGTCCTGATAATCACGGTACAGCTCAAACTGATTAAAAGCAGGTTCAGCACCTGGCATAATCAGATAATAACTGACTTTATAAATCAGCTCGTATTCGGCAACCTGGCCACTTGGGAATAACGATAAGGTGCGGCGCTCCAGCGTGTCACTCAGCAGCTGAATGGTCGGGGCGTCAGCCTGCATGCTACTTAATAACCGAACGTTATTCTGTTCAAGTCGTTCATTTAATAGCTCAGCCAGTTCAGAATGCGCTTCACTTTGTACGTACACTGCCGGGAACTGGCTAAGCGGCAAATTACCACGCAGGTGAAAACCGCAGCTGCTTAACGCCAGCGTTAACACCGCTGCTATCGCCATTTTCAGCATATCAGCCAACCACCAGGTTCAGCAGTTTGCCGGGCACGTAAATCACTTTACGTAAGCTAACGCCATCTAGATAACGCTGAACGTTATCATCCTGCTTAGCTATTTCTAGCACCTGTTGCTCAGTGGCATCGGCGCTGACGGTGACTTTGGCCCGGACTTTGCCATTTATCTGCACCACTACCAGCTTTTCGTCTTCAACCATTGCTTGTTCATCGACTGCCGGCCAGGGAGTTTGCTCAATACCCTGGCTCTGGCCCATTTCGCCCCATAAATACTGTGCCACATGCGGGGTAATCGGATTTAGCAGCTGCAATAATGCCAGCACGGCTTCATGCATCACGGCTTTATCCTGGGCAGTTGCCAGGCTGGCCTTTTGCAGTTTATTACTCAGCTCCATAACGGCGGCAATGGCGGTGTTAAAGGTATAACGCCGGCCAATATCATCGCTGACCTTAAAGATGGTTTTATGCAGCTCGCGCCGCAGTGTTTTCTGCTCGTTAGTTAAGGCATTTAACTGCAAAGGTTCTGGCGCACCAGCGGCTTTCACGTCCTGCACCAGGGTATAAACCCGCTTAATAAACCGGTGTGCGCCTTCTACGGCAGAGTCTGACCATTCCAGAGTTTGCTCCGGTGGTGCAGTAAACATCATAAATAACCGTACCGTATCGGCACCGTACTGGTTGATAACCTGTTGCGGGTCGATACCGTTATTCTTTGACTTGGACATTTTGCTCATACCGGCAGATTGCACCGGCAGGCCATCAGATTGCAATACAGCCTGGGTGATCCGGCCTTTATCGTCGCGCTCTACCGTAACATCCTGCGGCGATAACCATTGTTTACCGCCATTATCGGTTTCGCGGTAGAAGGTTTCAGCCAGCACCATGCCCTGACACAACAAGCGTTTAAACGGCTCATCACATTGCACCAGACCAACGTCACGCAGCAATTTATGGAAGAAGCGGGCATACAGTAAATGCAAAATGGCATGTTCAATACCGCCAATATATTGATCGACCGGCAACCAGTAATTGGCTTTTGCCGGGTCCAGCATCGCTTTATCATGATCCGGGCTGCAATAGCGGGCATAGTACCAGCTCGATTCCATAAAGGTATCGAAGGTATCGGTTTCATGAAAAGCCGGTGCGCCGTTGTATTCGGTTTTCGCCCAGTCCGGATCCGCTTTAATGGGCGAGGTGACACCGTCCATTACCACATCTTCCGGTAAACGCACCGGCAGCTGGTCTTCCGGCACCGGCACCACTGAGCCATCGGCCAGGTTCAGCATTGGAATAGGGGTACCCCAGTAACGCTGGCGCGATACGCCCCAGTCACGTAAGCGGTAATTTACCTTTACTTCGCCTTTACCCAGACTGGCCAGTTTGGCTGCAATGGCGCTAAAGGCTTCGCTAAATACCAGACCATCAAATTCGGCCGAGTTAATTAAGGTACCTTTTTCGGTGTAGGCAGCCTGGCTTAGATCGGCGGCGTCACCGCTACTGGCGGCAACAACCTGTTTAATCGTTAAACCGTATTTGCTGGCAAATTCATAGTCGCGCTGATCGTGGCCGGGTACGGCCATCACTGCGCCAGAGCCGTAGTCCATTAATACAAAATTGGCGACCCATACCGGCAGTTGCTCACCGGTTAGTGGATGTACGGCAAAAATGCCGGTGGCACAGCCTTTTTTCTCCATCGTCGCCAGCTCTGCTTCAGCCAGCTTGCCGCCTTTGCAATCTTCAATAAAAGCAGCCAGTTGCGGATTGGTTGCCGCCGCTTCGCGTGCCAGCGGATGCTGGGCCGCAACGGCCAGATAAGTCACGCCGTACAGGGTGTCCGGCCGGGTGGTATACACTTCAACTTCAGTGTCTTTACCTGCAATATCAAACCGGATATTGACGCCTTCAGAGCGACCAATCCAGTTTTTCTGCATGGTGCGCACTTGTTCAGGCCATTCGGTTAACTGCTCTAAATCAGCCAGCAATTCTTCCGCATAGGCGGTAATTTTAATAAACCATTGTGCCAGCTCGCGCTGCTCGACTACGGCACCCGAGCGCCAGCCACGGCCATCAATAACCTGTTCGTTGGCCAGCACGCACTGGTCAACCGGATCCCAGTTGACGGTAGCCATTTTCTTGTAAACCAGGCCTTTCTCGTACAGCTTGGTAAAGAACCATTGCTCCCAGCGATAATAGTCTGGTTTGCAGGTGGCAACTTCGCGGCTCCAGTCATAGCCAAAACCCAGCCGTTTCAGCTGGTTTTTCATGTAATCAATATTTTCGTAGGTCCATTTCGCCGGCGCCGTTTTATGGTTGATTGCCGCATTTTCTGCCGGTAAACCAAAGGCATCCCAGCCCATAGGCTGCATAACGTTTTTGCCCTGCATCCGTTGAAAACGGCTGACTACATCGCCAATGGTATAGTTACGAACATGACCCATATGCAAGCGTCCGCTCGGGTAGGGGAACATCGACAGGCAATAAAACTTTTCTTTGCTGGGATCTTCCGTCACCTTAAAGGCATCTGTTGCTTCCCATTGCTGTTGCAAAGCGGTTTCAATTTGCTGCGGGTCATATTGTTGTTGCATTTACATCATCCACGATAAAGTTCAGGCAGGGCCGGCATAGCCGGAAAAAGTAGCTATAGCATACCGCAGCACGGTTTTGACAACAATAAGCAAGCGCGTTGTCTATACTGGAAAAACCAACAAGGAGACGCTATGAGTGATTTTCAGAAAAAGTACCAGCGCTGGTTAGCGGAATTTAACCGCAATATGCAGCAAAACCCCGATAATTATGACAATCAGTTAGTAAAGTTTATTGATACTTTTAAGCAGTATATCAGGGCAGGTAAAGAGCTCAGTGCAGATGAAACCCGGTTATTTGTTGAAACACTGAAACGCCAGTGGCACGAGCAGCAACAGCAGCCGGGCGATGACGACACTGAGCAACAGCCACCATCACTGTGGCCGGAAGCGTTGTGGCAGGAGCTTAGCGGTATTACCGATAAAACCCAGATTGAATGGCAGGAGCTGACCCAGGATTTTAAACATCAGGGCGTGTATTTTCAGGGAGAGCGGGTAGGGATGGGCCGCTACCGCTGCAGCAACTGTTATCAGCATATTGATTACACCCATCCGGGTGAACTGCTGCCCTGCAGTAACTGTGGCGGCGTGCAGTTTTACCGCGAAGGATTACCGGTCTGATTGCCCCGATATCAGCCGGATGGAAATAAGCGAGTGTTAATTTTGATGTCTTATCACGCCGCAAGCCAGTTTATCGCTGTTTTTACTGGTTTTGCCGCGTTGATAGCACTATAATGCGCGCTTATTTTTTGGCAGTGTACAATTGTTGACCAATGAGGAAAGGCCGGTGTAACTCCCAGAACCATCAATAAATTGCAAATAAAGTTCAAGGCTTAACGCAATAAATGCAGCCCGGATAAGTGACTTTACACGCAATTTATCCCAGGCGCCTGTGCTGAACGTCGGAAAATAACCTGTTGGACATTTAAATGATTAATACTCTCAAACAGAACTGGTTCTCTAATATCAGAGGGGATGTTTTGTCCGCTATCGTGGTAGCGCTTGCCCTGATCCCTGAAGCCATTGCTTTCTCTATTATTGCCGGAGTTGACCCTAAAGTTGGTCTGTATGCCTCTTTCGCAATTTGTTTAATTATTGCCTTCGTCGGTGCCCGGCCGGCGATGATTTCTGCTGCCACCGGCGCTATGGCGCTGCTGATGATAACCCTGGTGAAAAACCATGGTCTGGAATATTTGCTGGCGGCGACCTTATTATGCGGCCTTATTCAGATTGTATTCGGCATTTTTAAGCTGGGTGACTTAATGCGCTTTGTTTCGCGCTCGGTGGTTACCGGCTTTGTTAACGCCCTGGCCATTCTGATTTTTATGGCGCAGTTACCCGAGCTTAGTGGTACTTACGGCACCACCACAGTATATGGCATGACGGCGCTGGGTCTAGCCATTATTTACCTGTTTCCCTATGTTACCAAAGCAGTACCATCGCCGTTAGTCTGCATCATCGTGCTTACTGCGCTGTCGCTGTATTTCGGCCTGGATATCCGCACCGTGGCGGATATGGGCGAGCTGCCGGACAGTCTGCCGATTTTCCTGTGGCCGGATGTACCGCTGAATTTTGCAACGCTGCAAATTATTTTCCCGTATTCACTGGCGCTGGCGGTAGTGGGTATTCTCGAGTCACTGATGACGGCAACGATTGTTGATGACTTAACCGATACCAGCAGCAATAAAAACCGCGAATGTATTGGTCAGGGCGTGGCTAATTTAGGCTCTGGCTTAATTGGTGGCATGGCAGGCTGCGCGATGATTGGCCAGTCTATTATCAATGTAAAATCCGGCGGTCGTACCCGTTTATCAACCCTGTTAGCCGGTATTTTGTTGCTGATTATGGTGGTGTTTTTAGATAAATGGGTCGGGCTGATCCCAATGGCAGCGCTGGTGGCGATTATGATTATGGTGTCTATCGGTACCTTTAGCTGGTCGTCGGTAAAAGACTTACGCAAAAACCCGAAAAGCTCCTCTGTAGTCATGATCATGACTGTGATTGTCGTGGTCGCTACTCACAACCTGGCTTACGGTGTATTGGTTGGGGTGCTGCTAAGCGCGCTGTTCTTTGCCAATAAAGTGGGGCAAATCCTGTATATCGGCTCTAAGCTGGCCGCCGATGGCCATCAGCGTGATTATCAGGTCGTGGGCCAGGTATTCTTTACTTCTGCCGAGCAGTTTATCGATGCCTTTGATTTTAAAGAAGCGGTAGAGAACGTCAGCATTGATTTAAGCCGGGCCCATTTCTGGGATATAACTGCGGTCAGCTCGCTGGATAAAGTGGTACTGAAATTCCGCCGCGAGGGGACTGAAGTAGAGCTGATTGGCTTAAATGAGGCCAGCGCAACCCTGGTCGATAAGTTTGCTGTACATAATCAACCTGATGCCGTAGAAAAGCTGATGGGGCATTAATTGCCGATTATTTAGTACCGGACTAACCGGCTTTAGCAGATAACGTGATCCTGAATAAGTTTTGCTAAGCCAGTCCGGGGTAAATTAAATCTGGCGACAGGAGAGATAACAATGACAAAAAAAGTAATGGCATGTATCGATGCCTCACCTTATGCCGAAGCGGTTTGTGATTACGCGGTATGGGCAGCAAAACGTTTAACTGTACCGATGGCGGTTATTCATGTGCTGGACAAAGCCCAGCATACTCATACGCCTGATTTAAGTGGCAGTATAGGCCTGGGTTCGCAGGAAGTATTGTTACAGCAGTTAGCCGAGCTGGACGAAAAACACGGTAAGCTGGCGATGGAGCGTGGCAGGCTGATGCTGGATGCGGCAAAAAGCCGGGCTGAACAAGCCGGTGTTGCTGGCGTGGACGAGCGGTTGCGCCATGGCACCCTGGTTGAAACCCTGGTTGAACTGGAAGAAGAAACCCGCTTGCTGGTGCTGGGCAAGCGCGGTTTTAGCAGTGCTGATGCACATGGCCATATGGGCCTGCATGTTGAGCGGGTGATCCGAAGCTTACATAAACCTATTTTACTAACCCAGCAACACTATAAAGAGCCGCAGCGGATAATGCTGGCTTATGATGGCAGTGCTACCGCATTAAAAGGGCTGGAGATGCTGGCAGCCAGCCCCTTAGGCAAAGGTTTACCGGTGCATCTGGTGATGGCCGGCGCTAATATTGAGGCGGCTCAGCAGCAAATGGAAACTGCGGCCCTCATTTTGAAAAATGCTGGGTTTGATACGAGGGTCGCCATTGTCGGTGGTGAGCCGGATGAGGTGTTAAACCAGTATCAGCAGGAACATCATATTGACCTGATGGTGATGGGGGCTTATGGCCATTCCCGGATCCGGCAGTTTATTGTTGGCAGTACTACTACTGCTATGATTAGCAAGGCGAAATGCTCGTTGTTAATCCTTCGCTGATAAAACAGACAACCCGGCTCCCCGCCGGGTTGTCTGTTTTATTGTATTACTATTGTTGTTTAAATCTGAAGTAGCCAATCATGTTTAAGTTCAGCATCATTTTGTTTAGTGTATTTGCGTTATTGTGTTCACCTGTTGTCTTTGCTGCCAGTGGTCCGCTGGCCTTAACGGCCTCAACCACTGGTTATCTAGCGTTAGCTATTTTTATCATTGCTTATATTCTGGTGATGCTGGAAGAAAAAATTCACCTGCGTAAATCCAAGCCGGTGCTGGTCGCGGCGGGTATTATCTGGGCGCTGATTGGCTGGCGCTATATTCAGGCTGACATGCCGACTGTGACAGAGGAAGCGTTTCGGCATACCTTGCTGGAATTTGCCGAGCTGATGCTGTTTTTGCTGGTAGCGATGACTTACATTAACGCATTGGAAGAGCGGCGGGTATTTGATGCGCTGCGCAGCTGGATGATACGCAAGGGCTTTAGTTATCAGTCTTTATTCTGGATAACCGGTATTCTGTCGTTCTTTATCTCGCCAATTGCTGACAACCTGACTACCGCGTTGCTGATGTGTGCGGTAGTAATGAAGGTGGCTGAAGGTGATAAAAAGTTTATCAATCTGTGCTGTATAAACATTGTCGTAGCGGCTAATGCTGGTGGTGCTTTCAGCCCCTTTGGTGATATCACCACGCTGATGGTATGGCAGGCTGGCGTGTTGCGGTTTATGGAGTTTCTGGCACTGTTTTTACCGTCGGTGGCCAACTATCTGATCCCGGCCATTATCATGAGCTTCTTCGTTGAAAAGCGTAAACCGTCGGCAGTATATGAAGAGGTTGAGCTGAAACGCGGTGCTATCCGGATTTTATGCCTGTTCTTATTAACTATTGCCAGCGCAGTGGCCTTTCACTCGGTGCTGCATTTACCGCCGGTACTGGGCATGATGACCGGCCTGGGTTATTTACAGTTCTTCGGGTTTTTCCTGCGGGTTACTCTGCCGGGTTCACTGGCCCGTAAAAGAGCAATGGCCGAGCGGGAAGGGGATCAGGAGCGGATTAAGGCACTGGGTCAGATCGTTCCCTTTGACGTATTCAGCCGGGTATCGCGCGCCGAGTGGGATACGCTGCTGTTCTTCTACGGCGTGGTAATGTGTGTTGGTGGTCTGGGCTTTATTGGCTATCTGGAACTGATGTCGACCGTGCTGTATACCGAATGGAATGCGACTTACGCCAATATTGCGTTGGGCTTGATTTCAGCGGTAATCGATAATATCCCGGTAATGTTTGCGGTGCTTACCATGATGCCTGAGATGTCGCATGGCCACTGGTTACTGATCACGTTAACCGCCGGAGTGGGCGGCAGCTTGTTATCAATAGGATCAGCCGCCGGTGTGGCACTAATGGGCCAGGCGCGCGGCTACTACACCTTTGCCGGCCACCTGAAGTGGGCGCCGGTCATTTTACTGGGTTACATAGCCAGTATTGCCGTGCATATGTGGCTGAATGCCGCCAGCTTTAGCGAATATGGCCTGGTGAGTTGAAGCGGCATAGCTAACCCAAAATCTGTTAGCGGCGAACCTTGTTATAACTGCTAAGCTTAGTCGCATAACCTGAAAATTAGCTGGCCGTGCCTGTGTTTGACGGGCTCGGGCCGGCAATTAGATAAGGAGATGCTATGACTAAATTAACAGATCAGAGTTTGTTAAAAACAGCGTCGTACTGGCAAGGCGAATGGCATGACGCCGACAGTAACTTTGAAGTTATTAATCCGGCAAATGGCGATGTTATAGCCAAAGTTGCTGACAGCACTGCCACTGCCGCTGAAAAGGCGGTAGCCGCTGCTGATAAAGCTTTCGCTGGCTGGGCCGCCCGGCCTGCTTCAGAGCGCTCTGAGCTACTGCTACGCTGGCAGCAACTGCTGCTGGAGCATCAGGACGATTTAGGTTTGCTATTGACGTTAGAGCAAGGCAAACCGCTGGCTGAAGCCAAAGGCGAGATAGCCTATGGTGCTTCATATATGCAATGGTTTGCTGAGGAAGCGAAGCGGGTTTATGGCGATACTATTCCTGCTAAGTCTGGTGATCAGCGGATTGTGGTTATTAAACAGCCTGTTGGCGTAGTCGCCGCTATTACCCCGTGGAATTTCCCTAATGCAATGATCGCCCGCAAAGCGGCAGCAGCACTGGCGGCCGGCTGTACCTTTGTGGTTAAGCCAGCCCAGCTGACCCCACTATCAGCACTGGCGATGGCTGAACTTGCCGACCGCGCCGGTATTCCGGCCGGTGTATTTAATGTGATCACCAGTACCGACGCCAAAGCGATTGGCGATGTGTTAACTCAGGATAAGCGGGTGGCCAAGTTCAGTTTTACCGGTTCCACCAAAATTGGTAAGCAACTGGCGAAACAGTGCGCTGGTACGGTTAAGCGGGTGTCACTGGAGCTTGGCGGCAATGCGCCTTTTATTGTGTTTGCCGACGCCGATTTGGACGCTGCCATTGACGGCCTGATGGCGTCTAAGTTCAGAAATGCCGGCCAAACCTGCGTTTGCACTAACCGGATTTTGGTGCAGCAAAGTATCGTTGAGCCTTTTACCGAAAAATTGCAGCAGGCTATCGGTAAGCTGAAACTAGGCAAAGGTACCGATGATAATGTTGATATTGGTCCGCTGATAAATAATGATGCCTGCGACAAAGTTGATAAGCTGCTGCATCAGGCACTGGCCATGGGCGCTAAACTACATTGTGGCGGTAAACGTCAGGCGACTGACAGCCTGTTTTACTTTCCAACGCTCGTTACCGGCGTTAACAACGATATGGCAGTAGCACAGGATGAAATATTTGGCCCGGTAGCTGCGGTGCAAAGTTTCGATGATGAGGCTGAAGCTATTGCGTTGGCGAATGCGACAGATTCTGGTCTGGCCGCCTATTTTTACAGCCGGGATATCGGCCGTTGCTGGCGGGTTGCCGAGGCGCTGCAGTATGGCATGGTTGGTGTAAACGAAGGCATGGTGTCTAACCCGACAGCGCCATTTGGCGGGGTTAAGCAATCCGGTTATGGCCGCGAAGGCTCAAAATATGGCCTGGATGATTATCTCGACGTCAAATACCTGTGTCTGGGAGGCCTGGATAAATAATCTGACGACCCGGCTACAGCGGCAATGATGGCAGAACTGCTGCAATATATCGATACACTGGCGGCACTTGAATATGCCGCCAATGCCTTTTATTTACTGGCGGTGTTTCTGGCTGCGCGTAACAGCATTCACACCTGGTGGCTGGGTATTATCGGCTGCAGTTTATTTGCCGCGCTGTTTTTCCAGGTGCAGTTGTACGCGGAGAGTATGTTAATGCTGTTTTTTATTGCCACCAATTTTATTGGCTGGTATCAGTGGGGGCGGCAACTCGGTATTAAGCAGGTCACCCGCAGCCGCCTGAGTCGCTTAGTACGGTATACTGCCATTGCATTACTGGTAACGGTGGCCCATGGTTTTTTATTGCACAGCCTGACAGACGCTTATGCGCCATATGTCGACTCTTCAATATTAATGTTCAGCCTGATTGCCCAGTTTTTGCTGATGAACCGTAAACTGGAAACCTGGTGGTTCTGGTTGCTGGTCAATACCATCGCCATCCCGCTGTATATTTCCCGCGAGTTATATGTCACCGCTATTGTCTATTGTGGCTTCTGGTTTAATGCCTGGTATGGTTTATATCTGTGGCGCCGGTTAAGCCGGGCAAGTAGCCGGTTGGAGCATAAGTCGCAGTTGAACCACTAGCTCCCGGTATATCGAATCAGGTAACTCCGGAGGTATTCGCCCAGATTCAGGGAAGTTTTCCAAACGCCCGGTCTTTTCGAGAACTTCCCTGACCAAAACGCTTGCGGCAGCAGGGTAATCCAAAGCAATATATTCAGCTATGGCTTCCAATTCTTGCAGGGTGCCAAAATTTTTGTCGCCTGGCGTTTGAGGTTTGTAACTAGCTCAACTTTCTTAGGTTTACCATGTTCCACCTGCAAAGTGGCACTAAAGTATCACTATGCAGGTGAAGCAATCAAAGCTAACCCCGCAGCACTGGCCGATTGGTACTGCGGTTGTTAGCCTTCATGTTTTATCTCCAACTTTGCATTGTCAAATAAAGTAACAAAGCCTTTTTCTTCGGATAGCTTTAAGAAAACCGACAAAACTATTTCAGTAATCTCACTTGGAAACTTTTCAAAACCGGTTGTAACTGAAAAACTCAAACTTCCGGATTGTTCATCCTGAATAATCTGTTGGGTTACAATAAAGTTTTTTACCGCTTCATCTGAGAGTTTTAGAGTGTATTCAGTCTTTCCTGCCGACTTTGAGAAAAAACCGGCCTCCGGTGCAATCTTTTCTTCGCGAAGCAAAAGCAACGGAAACTTAAACTCTCTTAAGCCCTTATCAGTGGTTAGTTCAAGAGCCAATTCCGCACTCTCTATGTCTGCTAGAACAGGCTCATCAACCTGTATTTTTGCTCTCAAATCTTGAGGCTGAATGGTAACAAAGTCTTCTTTACCAAATGAACGAAATTCGAGCATCGTTCCTAGCGGAACATTAGCGCAACTAGATAGTAAAAGAGCAATTAAAATAACAGCAAATCTTGTCATAGAGGCCATCCTTATTTTAAAGGCTAACGCCGCAAGCAGCGGCACGTGTTAGCGCGTCCAGCACTGTAGGAGCGTTGCTGACTGGCCTTGTTAGAAAACTTACTCAACATGCAGAAATCCACTCAAAATCAAAGCGACAAGTGCAACAATTAATGAACAAGATACTCCGAACAGCCCCAGCGGCAGAACTACAAATGCTTTATTTTTCAGAGACGGTTTAGGCACATCCTTATCCATTTTTGTAATGCGAAAGAAAATTAAATGATGCTCTCGCGATACTGAGATAGTACTTAAAAATGAAATGCACGAGATGCCACCAAAGATTAAGGCAAGGATAACAGAGCCATGTACTGGTCCCTTGATCATCACCCCCATATCCCAAGCCATTAGAGTTACTAGAACAAAACTAATATACGTAAGTGCCTTAAAAACCCCTGAATATCCTCGGCCTACAAAGCGAACGACTAAAGCGAGCAAAGTGGCTGAACCCGGAATCATTATCCATGCCATTTTAGGAAAAGTTTGATACAAGAAGAACCATGCAATTAGAACTATCCCTGCCCAAACACTTACTGCAAGAGCTGCCGCAATTCCATTTTGTTTACCAATGTGCTGAATTAATTCTTCTCGCACACGCTCAGTATTCATCAATAACTATCCTTGTTTTCTAACGCTTTTGTTTAGGCGTCCGATGGAGACCACAGGCCGGAACGAACTACAACAACTTGTTAAATTTGCTTGGCACGCCATTGCAGCACGAACCATGCGAAAAGTGCTGTAACGGGATGCAAGAAAAAGATACCCCACTCATCAATTCGTTCAACGGTCACAAGATAGTCTTGGTTGCAGCCGCTTTCGTCTATTTCACAGGTCGCTGCATGCTGCGTTGCGTCAAAATTTAGCTGAGTTAATACCAAGGAGTATAAGATTCCGAAAATCAACCAGACACCGTAGCTCAGGATATAGACTTTGATGCGCGGCTTTATTGCCCTCGATTGGCCTAATCGGTATAGATGCAGCTCTGACAACAGCGCTGGCCAGAGGTAAAAAAGTCCCAAAATGGCGAGAACGACGACAATTTCCATATTAATTTAACACCCCGCGCATGCGCGCGAACTTGTGAGCATTGCAGGGGTCGCAGGCCCCGAATGACACGGATTGTTTTGTTTACATTACCACTAATGGTATGTCCCAGTTAGTACGCCCGCCACCGCCCAGGTCTTTGTAATCAGCATTTCTCTCTATGCCAAAAGTAATATCTTCTACTTTTATTCGAGGCTGTTTACGTAAAAGGATATCCAAATCAATTTTCGACTGATCTGAATATCTCACTTCAACGCCGGTGACAGTTAAGCCCATCCTATCAGTTTGAACAAAATCAAAATTACCAAGATAAGTAACCTTGCCTGGAATTACTTTGAACTCGATGGATATTGGACTCATAGGGCTAACATTTGCATATCCACTATGTACTCCCCAATCCCACACTCGATAAGTACCTGCAGCAAGCTCAATCGCAAAGACTTCGCCCTTACGGTTTAAATGTGAGAAATCTCCTTTCGGTGGTATTGGAATCAAAGCAACACCTTCTCCGAATTGAGCCTCACCACGAATCCCGCTCTCTATATTTTGATAAAAAATAGAGTACCCTGAGTAACTACCTCGATAGCTGATTGATGTAGCCAAAACACCATTGCCGGTATCAGCATTCAAGATGTAGTCATTTTTTATAGTTTTAGTTGTCGCACAGCCATGCAACACGACAATTAGCGACAACATTAAATATCTAAACATTAAGACGATTTCCTAGTAAACATAACGTTCAAAGCAGCTGTGCGGCATGCGTCGGCTGCCTTTGTTATATACGTTTTAAATACTCGTTTTTTATATCTCGTTTCATAGCCCACCTAAAGATCTTTCGGGGGATGGGCACGTCAAACTCTATCTCATGTTGATACTGGCAATTATTACAGAAAATATAGAGATACAAAATCTCAAAAAGGACCAGACGCCCCTTAAACCCAACATAATAATATTCCTGCGGAGGCTTACTAAATTTGATGTCGATTTTTCGTTTAGAGCATTTAGGGCAATCCAGAGAATGTTCACATTGAGCATGCTTCAACAGCATCTTGCGAGCATCTATTTCATAACCATTTGCTCCAGCCAAATAACCACATTTAGGGCAATACTCGAGTTTTTTATCTACGCCAGAATCACAGACTAAACACGTCCAGTTGTAGCCTACCAATCCGCTATCTCCGTGTGTATAGAACGCTGCCAGCAGCGGCAGTAGTGGAGGCGCGAAGCGCCGGAACGAAGGTCCAGCACACGCAGTGGGCGTTGCTGGCTGGTCTTGTTAGCTGTAACTTGGCACCTACTTTGAGTCACGACTGTTTTCATTTACGAGATTGCGCACGTACTCGCTTTTGTGAAATTGTCTTGAGACCCAAGATTTAAAAGTTGGGTGGCTTAGCATATTTTCTCTGGTTAATGCCTTTGTTACCTTACCCTCCATACCTTCAGAAACAA
>NZ_JAWWAP010000010.1:0-192244 GCF_033721375.1 Arsukibacterium sp.
CAGTTTAAATGCAGCACTGCCGGCATTTAACTTGAGTGTGACCAACACTAACGATGCGCCGACCATCAGTGGTTCGCCTGTGCTGACCGTGGCGCAAGATAGCGCTTATACTTTCACGCCTACCGCGGCGGATGTAGATGCTGATACGACGTTGACGTTCAGCATCGCCAACAAGCCAAGCTGGGCCAGCTTTAACACCGTAACAGGTGCGTTAACCGGCACGCCAGGCAATAGCGATGTTGGTGTAACTAATGCGATTGTGATTAGTGTCTCGGATGGCAGTTTAAGTGCCGCGCTGCCAGCATTTAACTTAAGTGTAACTAACACCAACGATGCGCCAACGATTAGCGGCACACCGGCTACCACGGTAGATGAAGATACGGCATATTTGTTCGAACCAACAGCCGATGATGTTGATGCCGACACCACGCTGACATTTAGCATTACGAATAAGCCAGACTGGGCGGTGTTCAGTTCCAGCACCGGGGCTTTAACCGGCACGCCGACAAACGAAGATGTGACTGAAACGGCGGGGATCCTTATCAGTGTCTCTGACGGAGAATTATCAGCCAGTTTGCCGGCGTTTACACTGAAAGTGGTAAATGTTAACGATGCACCGGTCGCACAAGATGATAGCTACAGCCTGCCTATCGCTGCCGATAGTATCTATATCCTGGATGTGCTGTTAAACGACACCGATCCGGATGAAGATGCGCTGCAGCTTACCGCTGCCAGTAGCAGCGTTGGCCAGGTTACCATAGTGGATAACAGCCTGCGTTTTGCGCCGGGCGATAACTTTACTGGCCAGGCGAGCCTGCAATACCGGATCAGTGATGGTGAGTTAAGTGCCGCGGCCAAGGTTGAGGTGACGATTACCGGTGTTAATCCGTTAGCACCAACGATAACCATACCGCAGGATATTGACGTTAATGCCAGCGGTATGTTTACGAAGGTAAATTTAACCGGTGTGAGTGCGCGTGATGCAGAAGGTAATCGTTTAGCCGTGACGTTACTCAATGGCCAGCCGCTGTTTGCGCCGGGTAAACATCAGGCCTACTGGCAAGCGACCGATGCCAACGGTATCAGTCGCACCGAAACTCAGGTTGTGAATGTGCATCCGCTGGTATCCCTGAGCAAGTCTCAGCAAGTTAATGCCAATAGTGCTGTGACGGTAAAAGTATTACTTAACGGTGCTGCGCCGCAGTATCCACTTGATATTAATTACAGTGTCAGTGGCTCTGCAATGGCAATGACGGATCATGATCTGGCAAGTGGCACGGTGCAAATCACCAGTGGTAACAGTGCCGAAATACAGTTTAATGTGTTCGCGGATTTAGCGAGTGAACAAAGCAAAGACATCGTCATTACGTTGGATGAGAGCCTTAACCTGGGTGCAAATGCCAGCACGCGTATTACGGTAAGTAACGCCAATATTGCGCCAGAGTTAAAACTACAGGCCTCTCAAAACGGCGTGATCAGCAGCCAGCTAAGTAAAACAGCGGGGCTGGTTACGGTGAGTGGCGTAGTGTCAGATGCGAATGCATCAGACGCATTAAGCTTAACCTGGCAAGCGGAGACGTTAATCAACACGGCAACGTATCCGGCGCAGTTTGTGTTTGACCCTGCAGGTTTAGCAGCGGGAGTCTATAAGCTGACATTAACGGTCACCGATAACGGCAGCCCCGCCCTGAGCACCTCGCGCACCATTAACCTGTTGCTGGTAAACAGCCTGCCAGTGTTGGGCGATGGCGACAGCAATGGCAACTTAATACCGGATGTTGAAGAGGGTTTTGGTGATCGCGACGGCAATGGCATACCTGATTACCAGGACCCGGGTTTGTCGTGTAATGCATTGCCAGAAAAGTTGCAGCAGATATCCAGTTATCTGGCAGAAGCCGAGCCGGGCGTTTGTATATCAAAAGGGGCTACGTCTTTGCTTACCAATACGGGTGGCATTGAACTGGGCAACGACATCGTGCCGATGCTGGAGCCGGATATGCAAGCGACGAACACGGGCGGGATATTCGACTTTGAGTTATTGGATTTACCGCGAGCGGGCCAGTCGGTGAAAATAGTGATCCCACAGGTGCAACCGGTACCAGCCGGTGGTGTTTACCGCAAGTACACCGCAGCGGCTGGCTGGGCTAACTTTGTCATAAATGCTAACAATAGCGTTTTCAGTGCAAACGGTAACGCTGGTTACTGTCCGCCGCCGGGAGATGCAAGCTGGCAAGCTGGCCTGACTGAAGGCCATTGGTGTGTGCAGTTGGAAATTGAAGATGGCGGACCAAACGATGCCGATGGTATTGTGAACAACAGTATTGCGGACCCGGGTGGTGTGGCTGTGCTGTTTTCTGGCAATGCCTTGCCGTTAGCTGCGGCCGACAATTACAGCGTGCAGTGGAATGAAAGCCATGAGCTGGATGTATTAAGTAACGATAGCGACGCTGATAACGATACCCTGAGTATTAATCAGGTATCGGCCAACTTTGGTCAGGTCAGTATCAGCGCAGATAGCACCCAGCTTATTTACACCCCGGCAGTTGATTTTATTGGTACCGATACATTGGTGTATGGGGTAAGCGATGGCGAGGGCGGCACAGGCAGTGCTCAGGTGACTGTTGTGGTGTTCTTTAATCAGGCACCCCAGGTTATTGCTACAGCTACTGCCAGTACCAATGATCGTACCGCCATTAATATCAATGTATTAAGCAGTGCCAGCGACCCTGACGGCGATTCACTCAGTATTCTTGTAGCCTCTGCCGAGCAGGGCATGATCAGTATCACAGAAGGCATGCTGCGCTATGTTCCTAAAGCTGGCTTTGATGGTACTGATCGCGTGAGTTTTGTTATTAGCGATGGTCGCGGTGGTATTGCGCAAGGTGAAGTATTAGTCTCGGTTCAAGCGTATGAGGTGATTACGGTAGTAAATAAATCATCTGGTGGAACTGCCGGCATGTGGAGCTTAATGTTGTTAAGTCTGGTAGTGCTGCGGCGGTTTAAAGGCGCTGCAGTACTGTTTAGCAAAGGCTCTGCCGCCATATTGATGGTGTTAATGAGTTCGGTATTGCTTGTCAGCACGCCAACGGCGCAAGCGAAGGGCTTGACCCTTGATGGTTATATTGGTCAGAGCACGGCGAGCAAGTCTGCAAGTGATATTGCGGCTGGCTTGCCAGCAGAGGCAATGTTGCTGGACTACGACAACAGCGCCACCAGTTTTGCTATTGGCGGGAGCTATTCGTTGACGGATAAGCTGGCATTACAAGCGCATTACGTCGATTTGGGCGAGACGTCGTTCAGCATTCAAGCGGATACACTAAGTGCCGAGCAGCTACATCAACAAGTTTCAGCGGTGGATTCGTTACTGGCACAAGGTATTCGCAGCGGTCTGAGTTATACAGTATTGCAAGTGGAAGGCTGGTCAATGGCATTGCAAGGTGGTGTATTCAGCTGGCGGAGCAATAGCAGGAGTCAGCGTAACAATAACACCATTAACTCCAGTAAGTCAGACACCGATATTTACTGGGGCGCAACGGCAGGTTATGCGTTAACTGAGTCTCTGACGGTGCAGTTACAATACACCCGATATAACTTAAGCGGCAGTAAAGCGAATAGTGGCATGTTGGGCTTAAGTTATCGATTCTAACAGCGCACTTATGATTGTTATTGCAGTAAAACCGAATATACTGAAGTTCAGGATGTAAGGGAGTTACGCAGTATGTATGGTTATATTGCCCGCCAGCCCATTTTCTCTGCTGATAAAGCGGTATATGGTTTTGAGTTGCTGTTTCGTGATGGCGAAGCTAATAGCTTTCCGAATATTGATGCAGACGAAGCGACCAGTAAATTACTACTGCAGCACCATTTATTGCTGGGTGTCGAAAGTATCACCGGCAATAAGCCGGCCTTTATCAACTTCTCTGCCGACACCTTGCTCCATCGCTTTCCTACCTCTATTAACCCGGCCAGTACCGTTATTGAAATTCTGGAAACGGTTCCTGCCAGCCCGCAGTTGCTGGAGGTTTGCCAGAATTTGCACAGTCAGGGCTATAAGCTGGCGCTGGATGATCATGACTTTGACCCGAAGTGGGATGAGTTTTTACCTTATATCACTTACGTAAAGATTGATGTGTTGCAGTTTAACCTGCTGCAAATCAGCCGCTATCTGCGGCGAATCGCCGACTATCCGTTGGTGCTGCTGGCTGAAAAAGTTGAAACCGCCGAGCAGTTTGAAAAACTGAAAATGATGGGCTTTGTGTTGTTTCAGGGCTATTTATTTGCCCGGCCGGAAATGATGAAGCAAAAGCAGTTAAGCTCGAATAAGGCTAATTTACTGGCGCTAATTTCTGAGGCCTCGAAACCTGAGCTGGATTTTGAGTTGCTGGCCGGTATTTGCCAGCGCGATGTCGGCCTGTCGTATAAGTTACTGCGCTTTGTTAATAACAGCCAGTTTGCTGCCCGCCAGCCAATCAGCTCTTTAAAGCTGGCGATGGTGTCGATGGGTGAGCCCGAGTTAAAGAAATTTATTGCGCTACTGGCATTGGCTAATTTATCCGATAGTGCGCAGGATGACCGGCTGACAGTTGCCTTAATCCGGGCCCGCTTTTGTGATTTACTGGCCGAACAGAAGCATTTATCAAATAACCCACCCAGCGCGTTTTTAACCGGATTGTTTTCCAACGTGCATGAAATTATTGAGCAGCCACAACTATTAATGCTGGAGCAGCTGCCATTACAAGACGAGATAAAACAGGCGTTACTGACCCAAAGTGGTTTGCTGGGCCAGATGTTACAGCTGACCATGGCGTTTGAGCGCGGCGACTGGGAGACCACCGTAAACCTGGAGCAACAAATCAGCGGTATTGCTGAGCTGGCCGAGGTGTATCAGCAGGCAGTGCGCTGGGCAGACAGTATTCTGGTTAGTTAACTTCAGGCATGCTTCGCCAGTTCTCTGGCATACATATCCGGTTGCGGCCTTGTGCTTTAGCCTGATATAGCGCAGCGTCTGCTTTGGAAATAAGTTGGTCAAGATTATCACCAGTATGGTAACTGGCCACTCCAATACTGGCTGTCAGGGACAAGCCAGCAGCCGGTTTAAAGGGTTGCAACGCCAGTCGCTGACGGATCCGATCCGCTATAACGCCCGCCTCTGCCAGGCCGGTATCTGGCAGCAAGATCAGAAATTCTTCTCCGCCATAGCGCGCCAGCCAATCTTCCGCCCGCAATTCCTGCTTAAAACACTGGCTGGCATACAGCAAGGCCTGATCACCCGTCTGATGGCCATATTTATCATTAATTTTTTTAAAATAATCCAAGTCAATCAACAAAATACTAAATACCGAATGGTGGCGCGCACTGCTCCGGGCATGATTCAGCAATTGCTGCATCATCACGCGACGGGTCCATAAGCCAGTAAGGCTATCGCGATCAGCTAAAGCGCGTATTTTAGTCACCAGTCTGGCAAAGGCATTACCAACCAGGCTGACATTAATCACTACGGTCATTACCACAAAAAACCATAATTGGGGCAGTGCGTCCGGATGGGGTAGCGATAAATACTCTGGGTCAGCTTGTTGGTTTTGCCATAACAAACCAAAACGTAACATGAAAAATAGCGACATCACGTAAAAGGGGCTGCTGACTAACAGCGCCGCGCCAGTACTGAATTCCTGTTTAATTGCTTGATAATTAGCCCAGGCGGCATGGGCCAATAAACTGCTGGCAGCAGCGGAAAACACTAACCTGGCCAGCCAGACACTGTCGCTACCCTGATTGGTTAGCAGCAGGAACGCCAGTGCCAGGCCCAGGCTAAGCTGGGCCGAGCGGGCTGACCACTTTAATTTAAACAATTTAAGCAAACCGGCATAGCTGAAAAAGAAGCCGGTTAATACTGCGGCATCCGCCACAAACCAGAACCAGAAAGAGGGCTCACTGCTGCGTGCATTCAGTAATAATGTCCCCGTTAGTACCAGCAGATTGGCCAGGGCAAACCGGCGGCTGGCGCGCGGGCAAATGCGAACAACCCAGGTCATAAGACACCAACCCACGCATGCCACCAGGGAAAGCACCGCAATAAATAAAATTAAAAGCCTGGCTTCAGCAACTATTTCCATCAGTTCCCTCCATCGGGCCACTACTATAGCCAGCATCAAAACGAAAAGACAGTATTTACTGCACTGAGCACTATGGCTTTTTGCATACGTATGCACCAAAAAAAGGCAGCTATTAACAGTTATTCTGCGGTAACTTACTGGGTTAACACAGTGGCAGGGTAAACCGAAATGACGACTCAAGCTAAAATCAAAACTAATCCTTTTCGTCCATGCATTAATCTTTTGCTGGTGGCTTTCGCTGCGCTTAGCCTGACCAGTTGCGGTCAGCCGCCTGCCGAGCAAGCACCAGCGGTGGCTGAAGCTGAACCCGCAGTTGAACCATTTAAAGCCAGTCGCCATGGTAAACCAGTGGTGTATCAGGTATTTACCCGCTTGTTTGGCAATACTAATACCAGCAATCAACCCTGGGGTACTCTGGAACAAAACGGTGTAGGCAAGTTTAACGACTTTACCGATGAAGCATTGGCCGGCATTAAAGCGCTGGGTACCAGCCATATCTGGTATACCGGCGTGCCGCACCATGCAGTGATTAATGATTACACTGCTTATGGCATCAGCCTGGATGATCCCGATGTGGTTAAAGGCCGCGCCGGCTCGCCATATGCGGTAAAAGACTATTACAGTGTTAATCCGGATTTAGCAGAAGACCCGGCTAACCGGCTGGCGGAATTTAAAGCGCTGGTCGAGCGCACTCATAAACATGATATGCAGGTACTGATAGATATTGTGCCTAACCATGTCGCCCGCGATTACCAGTCACTGGCTAAACCCGCTGGGCTAAGCGATTTTGGCGCCAATGATGACAGCAGGGTTGAATACCAGCGCGACAATAACTTTTACTATGTACCGGGCCAACCGTTTCAGGTACCAGCCTGGCCTGACAGCTATAAAGTGTTAGGCGGCGAGCCGCATCCGCTGGCCGATGGCCGGTTTAGCGAGAACCCGGCGAAGTGGACCGGCAATGGCGCCAGGGCAGCGCAGCCGGCCTTTGATGACTGGTACGAGACGGTAAAAATTAACTACGGCGTGCGGCCCGACGGCAGTTACGATTTTGACCGGCTGCCGGCAGATTATGCCGATAAAGACTGGCAGGCCCATTATCAGTTCTGGCAGGGTAAAGACGTACCGGATTCCTGGCAGAAATTTCGTGATATCACCTTGTACTGGCTTAATTTCGGGGTAGATGGCTTTCGGTACGATATGGCCGAGATGGTGCCGGTAGAGTTCTGGAGCTATTTAAACTCGCATATTAAACAGCTTAACCCGGATGCATTCCTGCTGGCAGAGGTATATCAGCCTGATTTGTATCGCGACTATATCAAGCTGGGATTAATGGACTACCTGTACGACAAAGTGGAGTTTTACGACAGCTTAAAGCTGGTGATGCAGGGTAAAGGGCCCACGTCGGCCCTGGTAGCCACCCAGCAACGGATGGGCGATATTGAGCAGCATATGCTGCATTTTCTGGAAAACCACGACGAGCAGCGTATTGCCAGCCCAGAATTTGCCGGCGATGCCCGCAAAGGTATGCCAGCAATGGTGGTGTCGGCGTTAATCAGTACCTCGCCTACTATGTTGTATTTCGGTCAGGATGTCGGCGAGCCAGGCGCTGAAAATGCTGGCTTTGGCAAACCGAGCCGCACCAGCATTTTTGATTATATTGGCGTGCCGCATCATCAGCGCTGGATGAATGATGGTAAATTTGATGGCGGAGCGCTTAGCGCCGATGAAGCAGCACTGCGTGATTTTTATGTCAGGTTAATGCAGTTCAGCGCTACCGCGCCGGCGTTAATGGGCGACTACTTTGAGCTGCACAGTGCTAATCTGGCCAGCAACAGTGCTTACAGCGAGCAACAACTGGCATTTGCCCGCTACACCGGGCCCCAACAGCAAAACGCCCAGCAATTACTGGTAGTCAGCAACTTCAGTTCTGAGCAGGCCGCTGAATTTGAGCTGATTGTTCCAGCTGAATTGATTAGCCAGTGGCAGCTCAGCGATGGCAACTATAGCCTGGCAGGCCAGTTAACAGACAGTATGGCTGAACTGCGGGTTACAAATGGCGTGGGGCAGGTTAATATTGCCTTGCCGCCGCTGGGCTCAGTGGTGTATCGCGTGCAGTATCAGGAGTAATCATGCGCTATTTCATTACATTCAGCCGCTTGCTGGCGGCGCTGGCTTTAACTGTGACAGGGCTGGCTGCGACAGGGCTGGCTGCGGCTGACTATCAGTCGCATCGTCAGCTCGGGAATCAGTTATTGTTAACCACCAGCGATGGCGAGCTGGCCATTACCTTTTTTCAGTCGCAGGTTGCTGAAGTGCATTATCAGAACGCCGGGGTAAAACAATTACCCTCGTTCACCATTGGTACTGCACCGGCGCCACTTACGCTAACGGTGGCCGATAATGGTGATCACCTGCTGTATCGTTCAGCAGATATGCAGATTAAAATTGCCAAATCACCGCTTAAACTGAGCTTTTATAAAGGCGGGCAGCTGATCACCGAAGAGCAACCGGGCTTTTTCCATGGCAAGGAGCAATTGGGTTTTAAATTCCGCTTAACCGAGCAGGAAAAGCTGTTTGGCGCCGGCCAGCGGGTGCTGGGCATGGACCGGCGTGGTCACCGTCTGCCGCTCTATAACAAAGCCCACTATGGTTACAGCACTGAGTCTGAGCAAATGTATTTCAGCCTGGCCGGGGTGATGTCGAGCAAGAAATATATGTTGTTGTTCGATAACTCGGCCAGCGGCCATATCGATTTAGGTAAAACCGCCGCCGATACCCTGGAATTCAGTGCCGTCGGTGGCCGTAGCGCCTATATTGTGGTGGCCGGCGACAGCTTTCCCGAGCTTATCGATAATTACCTGACCGTAAGCGGCAAGCCGCCACTACCGGCGCGCTGGACATTAGGCAGCTATGCCTCGCGTTTTGGCTATCGCAATGAGGCAGAAGCAAGGGCTGTGGTGCAAAAATACCGTGAACTGGGCCTGCCGCTGGATGCGATAGTGCTCGATTTATACTGGTTCGGCCCGGATATCAAAGGCCATATGGGTAACCTGGCCTGGGATCGCGAAGCGTTTCCTGAGCCCGAGCAAATGCTGGCCGATTTTAGAGCCGATGGCGTCAATACCATACTGGTGACGGAGCCATTTGTGTTAACCAGCTCAAAACGCTGGCAGGAAGCCGTGGCCGCCGATGTGCTGGCTAAAGCGCCGGACGGCAGCCCTAAAATCTTTGATTTTTACTTTGGCAATACCGGCTTAATTGACGTATTTAACCCGGTGGCTGCCGACTGGTTCTGGCAAATTTATAAAGACCTGGCCGAGCAGGGCGTGGCCGGGGTCTGGGGCGATTTAGGTGAGCCGGAAGTGCATCCGTCAGACACCCGGCACCTGCTGGGCACGGCCGATGAGCTGCACAATGCTTATGGCCATCGCTGGGCCGAGCTGGTGTATCGCGGCTATAAGCGTAACTTTGCTGATACCCGGCCCTTTATTATGATGCGGGCCGGCAGCCTCGGTTCACAGCGCTATGGCATGGTACCCTGGACCGGCGATGTGGACCGCAGCTGGGGCGGCCTGCAACCGCAGGTAGAATTAGCACTGCAAATGAGCCTGTTTGGCTTTGGCTATATTCATTCTGATTTAGGCGGCTTTGCCGGTGGCGAAACCTTCGACCCTGAGCTGTATATCCGCTGGTTACAATACGGCGTGTTTCAGCCGGTGTACCGGCCACATGCCCAGGAGCATATCGCGCCAGAGCCGGTGTTTCACAGTAAGCAGGTTATCGATACGCTGCGGCCCTACCTGAACCTGCGTTATCAGTTGCTGCCGTATTTATACACCATGGCCTGGCAGCATAGCCAGACCGGTATGCCACTGATGCGGCCGTTGTTTTTACTCGATGAAGACAAACGTAATTTTATGGACGAAACCAACAGCTACCTGTGGGGAGATGCCTTTTTAGTGGCACCGGTTACTAAGCCTGGCGTGCGCAGCTGGCCGGTCAATATGCCGGATGGCGTCTGGTTCGACTTTTTCAACGATAAGCGTTATCAGGGCGGTGAGCTGACAGAAGTACCGGTCAGCATCGATACCATACCGGTACTGGTAAAAGCCGGCAGCTTTATACCCATGGTTGAGCCGATGGCCAGTACCAAAGACTACAGCTCACAAAAGCTTACCGTACACTATTATGCCGATAGCTCTGTTAGCTGCAGCAAAGGCCAGATGTATGAAGACGATGGCAGCAGCACCAACAGCATTGAAAACGGCAACTATGAGTTATTAAACTTTTATGCGCTGGATTCTACTGGTGAAAATGCTTCAGCTCAGGGCGGTGACAGCGGCGAAAACAGCCTGAAGCTGGAATTTAGCCGCAGTGCTGGTGAGAATGGTGGCGATTACAGCGGCAAACCCGAAAGCCGCGAGCTAACAGTCGTGCTGCACAACCAACCAGCCAAAGCCGGCCGGATAACAGTAAATGGCCAGTTTATCGCCATCGTCGCCCAACCCCAGCGTTTCGCCCGCCAGCAAAATGTCGCCTACTACGATAAAGCCAGTAAACAGTTAAAAATTAAAACCGACTGGCAAGGCGATAAGCTGCAATTGCAGGTGCGTTAAGCCACGAACAACTTCCTTTTATAAGTTAGCTGTGCCAAACAACAACCTGAGTTTTTACTGAGGTTGTTGTTTGGTCGGTTCTCCTTTCGTTGTCCGTACCAAATATCACACCACAAATATATTGATTTGCTTAAACTTATTGTGTAACTTCAATTCGTTTATAAAAAGTTAATTTTGGTTTTCGTGATGTAAAATCGCGGCTGTTGCAAATCTTTAGGTTGTTAAGGAAGAAGAGATGAAGAAAGTTCTGGGGATTGTATCCTTTGCCTTGTTGGCAGGATGTGCGTCAACTAATTATTCAGAAATTAACGATAGCCAGGCCGTTATTAGCAATCTGACAGTGTCTGAGCAGGGTAAAGCTGGAACTGACAAGCATCAGTTAGATGTGAAATTCGATTACAGCATTCAGGACTATAAAGATATTTCCGGGTTATATACCTGCTCAGTCCTGTTTGCGAGCTCTGAGGGTACACTGATAACGACAACTAAAGAGAAGGCGCCGTGCAAGATTGATTCAGAAAGTGGTTCGGTAGCAATAAAGTGGGACACGCCGTTCTCAACGAGTGCCCGGTATTCGCCAGCAGAGTTGAATACAATGCAGGTACCGCTCAAATACCTCGTCGCTATTCATCAGAATAAGACAAGTAATACCAATGTAATTATCGGAATGAGTGAGCCTCTTTATCTTACACCGGAAATATAACAATTCACGCCGCGCAGCGGCGCAATTGGCAGCAACTGAGCGTAACAAAGCCTTACCCAAACCTTTGATGCTGCGATGATTCTGCTTATTGCTTCGCCGTTTAAATAGATATAAATGATTTGTTTTATCCAAATTTTTGTTCCTAAATAAGAATCTCAGGCTGTTAAGTTTTAATTCAGCGAGTTTGGCTAGAATGCGCCGCCTTGGGATTTTTCTATATCTGCTATAGTTAGTTACCTCAGATTACATCAACGCTATTTAAATTTCTGCCTACCAATCTTTATAAGGATTCCATGCGAGTTAATCAGCCTGTTACCCAAAAAGAACATCAGTTCCCTGCCAAGTACCGTCTTATTTCGGGCACAGATAGCCAGGGCAATATCATTTATTGTAATGATGAGTTTGTTGAGGTAAGTGGTTATCGCCGCGAGCAGCTGATTGGTCAGCCACACAATATGATCCGCCACCCCGATATGCCGCCTGCGGTGTTTAAAGAGATGTGGCAGACCATTGCATCAGGCAATGTCTGGATGGGGCTGGTAAAGAACCGGCGTAAAAATGGTGATCATTACTGGGTAAGTGCCTTTGTTACTCCGGTATATAGTGCCAGTAAAATCGTGGGTTATGAATCGGTTCGCGTGGTGGCGCTGCCTGATGAAATCGCCCGGGCAGAACAGGCTTATCAGCGTATCAATGCTGGCAAAACAGCGATATCACGCTGGGTTACTTTGGGACATAAGATATCAGTAATGATACCGGTCGTTATTCCTGGCTTACTGACAACGTTAGCTATCGGCTACTTATCATCTGTAGGTAGTGCTGCTGTGGTGCTGACGGCAACGGCAGTATCAGCGGTTTGGCTGATGCTAAAGCGGCGCAGTGAATGGCTGTCACTGCTGGATATCAGCCCGGAGTCTTATAGCAACGTTATGGTGGCGCAAACCTATTTCAGTGACGATGCCAGCATGGCCCGCGCAAAGCTGGCACTGGCTTGCGAAATTGCCAGAAGCCGAACAGCGCTGACCCGGATAGAAGATGCTACTGTCACACTGGACAACATTGTTACTGCAACCTTAAAAGAAACTAAAATAACTTTCGGGGCAACCGAGCATCAGGAAAATGCCACCCAGCAGGTTGCTTCCGCCATCACCGAGATGTCTGCCGCCATTCAGGAAGTTGCCGGGAATGTTGAAGCCAATGCGCAAAGTGCTAAAAATGCCCTGAATAACGTCAAAGACGGCGCTGTGTTGGCAAAAGACGCCAAAACGGCCATTGATCAGTTAAGCGACTCGGTGGCATCAATTGCCAAAACTGTCAGGGAGCTCTCTGAGTCAACCACTGAAATTGGCCAGGCGGCATCAATTATTTCATCGATAGCCGATCAGACCAATTTACTGGCACTTAATGCGGCGATAGAGGCAGCCAGAGCCGGTGAGCAGGGCCGCGGTTTTAGCGTTGTTGCCGATGAAGTGCGCTCTTTAGCGTTAAAAACCCGCGAATCGACAGACAAAATACATAAAATCGTTGAAGTGCTGACCCAGCGGGCAAGTAATGCAGTGAAGGTATCTGAAGCCGGTGAAAAAGCGGCAAGCCGTGGGGTGGATATTGTTGAACAAACCCGGCAGGCACTGGACTCTATTAATACCGCAGTCGGTCAAATCACCGAGTCAACTATGCAGATGTCTGCTGCGGTTGAAGAGCAAAGCACCGTGGCTGAACATATTAACCAGCAGGTTGTTGAAATAGCAGACGGCGCTGCCAGTACTAAAACCTCAGCGGGAAACTCGTTGCAAGCCAATAGCCGCTTAAGCGAAACCGTCGCAGATGTCCGCTCTATTATTAAACGTTTTACCGTGCGTGGTAACAGCTCAAAATAATAGTTTTTGGGGAATGACAGAGGGCAGCAATTGCTGCCCCGGTTGGCAAGCATAGCCAGTGCTGGTCTGGGCAGTAGCTGAATACGTATGCAGCGGCGGCAAATGGCTTGCTGCAAACCGGTGCAATGCTCTACGGTGAAACCTTTGCCACTGTACCGGAAAAGCTTATGCGCCTGTATCATGCCTTGTGTCTGCTGTTTGCCATTATTACTTGTTGGTCGCTGTCTGCGGCTACGCTTAGTGTTATCTCGCCGGATGGCAATATCGAACTGACACTGGATGATAGCAACCTCAACTATCAGGTGCAGTTTAACGACCAGCAGGTTATTGCGCCCTCAGCGCTGGGTTTCCGGTTTTTGCAACTGCCGGCCATCGGTAAGGGCTATAAAATCGTCGGCCATAGTCGCAACAGCGTCAATCAGCGCTGGCAGCAGCCGTGGGGTGAGCGAGAAACGGTAATTGATCACCATAATGAACTTACCGTTACCTTGCAGCACCCTGAGCGGCAGGCATCCTTCACCCTGCGCTTTAAACTGTTTAATGACGGCCTGGGTTTTCGCTATGAGGTACCCGCGCAGGGCGTGGCAAAGCTGGATATAATTGACGAGCTGACCGAGTTTCGCATTACTGATGCCAAACAAAGCACTGCCTGGTGGCTCCCGGGCCGCGGCTGGAACCGCTATGAAATGCTGTACCGGACCACAGCACTGAATGAGGTTGACCGCGCCCACACCCCATTTACCTTTAAATTGCCAACCGGTGTGCATCTGAGTATTCATGAAGCTGCGTTGGTCGACTTTGCCGCTATGGTGCTGGATCAGCAGCGCGATGGCGTATTAAAAAGTGATTTAACCCCCTGGTCGGATGGGATCCGGGTAAAAACCGATGGTAGCTTTACCACGCCGTGGCGGACAGTCCAAATTGCTGATACAGCCGTCGGCCTGCTTAATTCAGATTTAATTTTAAATTTAAATGAGCCGAATAAACTGGGTGATGTGTCCTGGGTAAAACCGGGTAAATACGCCGGGATCTGGTGGGGCATGCACCTGGCAACCCAAACCTGGGGCAGTGGCCCTAACCATGGTGCCACCACCGAAAATACCAAAGCCTATATCGATTTTGCTGCTGCCAACGGTTTTGATGGTGTGTTGGTAGAGGGCTGGAACCTGGGCTGGGACGGCGAATGGTTTTTAAACGGCGCGGTATTTAACTTTACCACCCTATACCCCGACTTTGATCTGGCGGCGGTAACCGCTTACGGTGCTGAAAAAGGCGTTAAATTAGTGGGCCATCATGAAACGTCCGGCCATATCAGCAACTACGAAGCACAAATGGCCGATGCGTACGACCTATATGCCAGACACGGGGTCAGCCAGATTAAAACCGGCTATGTTGCCGATGGTGGCCTGGCTACCCGTATTGATGAAAATGGCATTGAGCGCAAAGAGTGGCATGACGGCCAGTTAATGGTAAACCACTACCTGCACTCGGTAACGGAAGCCGCGAAACGGCAAATAAGTATTAATACCCATGAACCGATAAAAGATACTGGCTTGCGTCGCACCTATCCAAACTGGATTAGCCGCGAGGGCGCCCGGGGCCAGGAATACAATGCCTGGGGTTCGCCACCTAACCCGCCGGAGCATACTGCTATGTTACCATTTACCCGGATGCTGTCCGGGCCCATGGATTTCACCCCTGGCATTTTTAACCTGGCGTATAACGGACTGGATGCGGAAAATCGGGTACAAACCACTCTGGCTAAGCAATTAGCGCTTTATGTGGTGCTGTACAGCCCTATTCAGATGGTGGCCGACCTGCCCGAACACTATGATGCCCACCCCAAAGCCTTTCAGTTTATTAAAGATGTCCCCGCTGACTGGGCAGAAAGCAAAGCGCTGCAAGGCGAAGTTGGCGATTTTGTGGTATTTGCCCGCCAGGATAAACACAGTAACGACTGGTACTTAGGAGCACTAACTGACGAGCAGCCGCGCACGTTGACGGTAAAACTCGACTTTCTGCCCGCCGGTAAACGCTATAGCGCGCAAATTTACCGCGATGGCAAAGAGGCTGACTGGCGCACTAAGCCCTATCAGATGATTATTGAGCAGCAAAGCGTAACCGCCGCCGATAGTATTACCCTGCCACTGGCCGGCAGTGGCGGCGTGGCTATTCGCTTTAAGCCAGAATAAACGCAGTAAAAAAGGCCTGGCATGTGCCAGGCCTTATTATAAATTAAGCGTAGAGTGGGATGTTAAGCATAGCGGGCGGGTTACATATCGAACCAGCCGTCATCGCCGGCGTTATCCCATTCATCATCATCCAGATAACCACTTTCATCTTCATCGTAGTAGTCAAACAGAGAGATGTTAAGCTCATCGTAAGTCAGGTAATTATCGCCGTCGGCATCCCAGCTGGCGAAATCATCGGCATCAAATACCGAAATGCCCAGCTCTTCTTCATCTAACAAGCTGTCGTTGTTGGTATCCCGGTTGGTATACACATCGTAATTAAATACATAACGCTGATATTCAGGTTCAGACAACATGCCATCGCGGTTCGTGTCGGCAGTTTCAAAGGTATTCGCCGCGAATGCCATGCCACTGGCCAGTAACAGAGTGGTGAATAAAGATCTGTGCTTAATCATAAATACCTCCTCGTCTGGGGTTAAGCATTATTATTCCAACTGAACACCTTAAGAATTTGCAAGCATAATGCCAGGCTGAGTGCGTTGTAGCGTACTGTTATTAAACCGGTTTATTTGAATAGCCCGCTGCGGTCGCCAGATAAGTGCAACAACTTCAGGCAATCAGGTAAATTCTACAGCCCGCGGAAAGCTGGCTGCCGTGCAAGTCATTACGCTGAATACGTATGCGTAACGGCCAACCTTGTTGTGGTCAACGCCTGTAATATTCTGAGGTTTACCTGAGATGCTCAGCAATGCCCCTACCTACGCCGCCTTCTCTATCTGTAAATTAATTGTTCCCTAAATAAATAAATTCAATTAGCATCTAGCATCAGCTATACCAAAAATTAAACAACCAGGCCGTTCAACATGAGCTTTCCCGACACTGAATAAGGTGCAGGTAACGCGCTAAGCTTTGATGCGCCATATAATCAGGAGAGATTGGATTGGGCTTTTTGATATTTATAGCATTAGTAATAATGTTCACGGTAATACCTGTAATGATTGCAGCAAAGATTTTAAGGGCAGAACGAACGTCGTTTATGCGATGTCTGCTGGTTGTAATTGCATCAGTTGCTGCCGAAACTATTGCAAGTAATTTGGTTGATAATGAGCTTATTGCGGGACTCATTGCAATTGCGTTTACCGGATTGTGTATCTCATTGATCTTAGGGGCAAAATACTTACAAAGCATTGTGATTGCAGTGTTATCGATAGGTGTTCAACTGGGTTTGGCAATATTGCTTGCGGGTTTATTTGGCGGCGTAGTTAGGTTCGGAACATAACAAAAAAATTCTAACACCTGCAAAATTTGCTAGCTGCACTGGCAACCTGCTGCGGCGCTTCAGCACTAAATTGAGGTGCTGAAAGCCAGCAATTACATGTTTATTTTAAAAAGGTCATAAAGTGGATTTTTATAATAATTTTACTTCTGAACAACTGATGACGTTCGGTGTTCTCTGGAACGTTTTGCCAATAATTGTCGGGTTGTTGGTGCACCTCGCATTTAGCGCCGCCGTGTTTAACGATGCAAACAGGCTGCAAAATGAGCAAGGTAATCTGATATTTGTAAACGCCTGGTTGTGGTCTTTAGCTGTGCTGGTAGGTGGAGTATTTGTCGCTCTAGCATACTGGGTAATTCACCACTCGACACTTGCCAAGCATTAAATGTTAATTGACACGTAGTTTTATTGTAATTTATTTAGTAATTTAATTTACAACATATCGAATAGCATTCAGAGCGTGTAACTGCGTGAAACCGTTTGCGACAACGTTGCCGGATAAAAAGGAGTAAACAAATGGATCAAGTTACCAACCGGCTGATTGCCGTACTTTTAGGGGGGGCCTTAGCCTGGGCATCGATAGCGATTATCGGAATTGGTGCCGCAGTAGCCATTCCGGCGGAAATATTTAAGCCGGTGGCACAGGTATCAGGCTTGCTGGCACTGACCCTGGCCGATTTTTTCACTATTGCTATTCCGCTGGCTGCGGCTTTTTTAGTATTGGCTTTTGCCAGTAAGCTGGTAATTAACAAGCCAGACAGCACCTTTTACCTGCTATTGCTGGCACCGCTGGTGTTATACCATCTGTATTTTTGGCTCCAGGATCTGCAGCAGTCTCAGCCGCAGCTGCTTTACGTAACAGCAACTACCCTGTCACGCTGCATTTTGCTGGCAGTGTGTTGTTATTTTTTAGTACGAAGTTCGCGGCCAGCAAAAGCCTAGCTTTATTCAAAGATTTACGGTGCACACTTTAGGCCTTAGCAGGCATTGATCCCACAATAGCGGAATTAAATCAGCCGGACGATAAAGACAGAATGTCATTTATATCTTGCGGATGCGTGGATCAGGGGCAGAACAAAACTAACATCTGTTTTTAAACAGACTTAATTTTAGGTTGCCCCATTACTCAAATTTGTAAGCCAAAAATCTGGATTACACCTACTGCGATCAGATAAATAGCCACAACATAGTTTAGGATCTTGGGCCGGATTAATATCAGAATACCGGCAATGATGGAGATCACTGGAATAAGGTCAATATGCAGAGTCATAATCCTGTCCTTTTATGTTTGCGCTTAGTGGTGAGTTGGCTATCGCATTGTGCTGCCTTACAGGCAATATAGCAATTTATTAAAAAGAGACGTAAAAAGGTATAAATAATCAATCTGTTACTGCTCAGTAAATTGCTTTAATGCCTGTAGCCGCTGCTCCCATTGCGCTTCCAGACTGGCAATAAAAGCCCTCCCCTGAGCCAGTGCTGCGGCATCCAGTTGCACCTTAACTTCACGCCCGCGCGGGTGCAGCTGAACTACCCTGGCCGACACCAGGGTCTGGATTTGCTTACGGGCGCCTTGACGACTAATACCAAGATCTTTAGATAGCTCTCCCAGGCAGAGCGCCGCTCCGTTCGACAAACGCTGGACCATCTGCAATCGCACCGGATCACCCAGCGCTTTAAACAACTGTGCTACAGCGGCCTGGCTCATTTGGCCTCCGCCATGAAATATTGCTGCAGCCGGCCCAGCATAAAGTCCCAGCCACCGCTGTTTTCGCTAAAGCTGTTGGCCGCAATTTCTGGTGGCAGATTGGCAAAGCCGGTTTCAGTTAAGCTGACTTTGCAACGACCCGGTGCCAGTTCTGTAATACGAAACTCGACCAGAGTGTGCGGCACCGTTAGCACGTCGTCGGTGAAATTGTTGCCGCCAGGTACCCAGCGATAGGCAAAATAGTGGTTAGGACTGGCTGCTTCAACAAAGACATTGCTTTTATGATTTTCACCAAACTTAAATTGTGCGTGCGAACCTTGCCGGTAATCACCTGTTACGCTGTCGGGAAACCACTTTACCAGTTGCTCTGGTTTGGCAATGGCGTTGTAAATGCGCTCTGCTGTGGCATTAATCAGCAGTTCGCGCTGAATAACATTTTGCATAGGTTGCTCCTGGTTAAGTTCGTCTTACCAACGATTCAACTAAAGCACAGTAAACTGAAATTCGCAACCATATGGTTGCATATTTTCCGCCATTGTTTTATTCAACTGCGTTGTTGTCGCTACGCCCCTGAATAACCCTGGCGACTTTCTGGCGGTGAATCATGGGCAGCGCTGGCATAAATAAGTCTTTCCATTACAATGAGAGGCTTAGCCAGCTGAACGGTTATTTGTCTCTTTCTGCAGGAAGCCAATTGTGTATACAGATGATTTTAATCATAAACGGAAATTTATTGTTAAGCTGGGTAAGATGCTGCATAAATACGGTACCCCAGCTTACCGGCTGGAAGCCCATTTAATTGAGCTGACCACCCATTTAGGCCTGAAAGCCTCATTTATTATTTCACCTACCTCGATGACGTTTGTGGTCTGGACCGAAGGCCATGATCAGGAATATACCCATGCCGCCCGGGTAAACCCCGGTGATTTGGATTTAGGTGCGTTGTCCCGTACTGATGAGCTGGTTGATCAGGTACTGCAGGGGCAGGTCAGTATTCATGAAGCGGATGCGCTGCTGGATGCCATTGATAACCGGCCAAGCTCCTACAATAAGTTAGCAACGGCAGTGGCGATGATGGCATCGGGTGGTGCCTTCGCGATGCTGATGGCCACCAGCTGGAATGATGTGCTGTGGTCGGCGTTACTGTCATTATTAGTGTATCTGTTTGTGTTGTGGGCGCAGCATTCCCCGCGGATTGCCAATATGCTGGAGCCTCTGGTGGCGCTTGCTGCAGCCATTGGTGCCTGTGCCATCAGCCGTTATATTGACCCCGGCATTAATATCCGGCTTAGTGTGTTATCGGCCATTATTTCGTTTATTCCCGGCCTGGCACTGACCATTGGCTTTGCCGAACTGGCGGCGCGCCATCTGGTGTCGGGTAATGCCCGCATTATGGATGCGTTAATGATGCTGTTTAAGCTGTATTTCGGCGCATTTCTGGGCATAGCCATTGGTTTTACCCTGTTTGGCATCGTCGACTTTGTGAAGCCTGAGCCGATTTCCCGCCATTTTGCCTGGCTGGCGGTAGGTATTCTGGTCAGCTCGCTGATTGTTTTGTTTAAAAGCCGCGGTAAGTACACGTTCTGGTCGCTGGCGGCCGGCTTTATTGCTTATGGGGTCAGTATTACCGGTGCCACTTTAGTCGATTACACCATGGGCGCTTTTCTGGGAGCTTTTGCTGTGGGGATTTACAGCAACCTGTTTACCCGCTTAGCCAGAGCACCGGCGGTTATTGTCGCCATGCATGGCCTGATCGTACTGGTACCCGGCAGTAAAACCTATATCGGCTTAAACTCACTGATTTCAGGCCAGGATTTTGTGGTATCAGACCGGGTGGGCCAGCAAACCTTTATGATTTTAATGGCATTGGTCGGCGGCCTTATTTTTGCCAATGTGGCACTGCCGCCAAAGAAAAGTTTATAGCCTGATGCTGCCAGGCAGATAAACCAAAGAAGGGCCTTGCGGTTAACTAATAGTTGAATTAGTAAATATAATTGGTACAGTTGTTGGGTGTTAACGGAAATATTCCGCATCAACAACAAGGAAAACCAATGAAATTACAGATACTTTTTGGCGCTGCGCTGGCCCTTGCCGCTGTTCAGGCTCAAGCGACTAATTACGCTGATGTGCATATTACTTATATGCAACCGGCAGCGGCTGACACAATCTGGAGTAGGGAAAAGCAAGTAACGCCTTTATATCCGCTGGAGTTAGCCAGAAAAGGAGTGATTGGCTGTGGCGTATTTAACGTTAGCATAGATGAAAACGGTAAGGCTACCGAGGTAAGTCTGGTTAGCTCGGTACCGGAAAAAGTGATTGCCCGCCCTGCCAGCAAAGTAATCAGAGACTGGCAGTGGGTTAACAACAGTAGCCAGGCCAATGCGCCCGAGCAAAAGCTGATACGGCTGGATTTCTGTATGGGCGGCAGTACTATGGAGGAAGCGCAGGCCCGTTGTCAGGTGCAGGCCACCGCTGCTTGTCAGGGGTAAGGTAAAAATGCTGAAAAGCATATCGCTGGCAGATAATGGTTTGGTGCTATAGTTTCGCGATAACTAACCACCACAAGCATATGGCAAGGCAGTAATATGAATCTGGATAAAGCAAAAAAGCGCATTTCAAAGCAAATAAAAAAAGGTTTCGACGGTTATCCGGAAATCTCGCTGGCTTATTTCGGCACCACAGCTGATTGTGCCACCGAAGTGGTAATAAGCTTTATCGCAGAGGCGGGCGCTGCGCCGCAGCAACAGCGTTTTGTCAGTGAGCAGGATGTCCGCGAAGATGAGACAATTCAATCAGTATTAATCAGAATTATCGACCGGGCAGAGGCCAGAACCGTTAGCGAAATACCTGGCGTTGCCATTCTGGCCTAGCGGCAAATAGTTAAATGATCCCATGGCTGGCAGAAGCCTGTAACCGCAGCTAAACTGGCTGGAAAGCCACTAAGGATATGGTTATGGAATTGGGTGCATTTTCGGTTAGTCTGGCGGTAAAAGATATTGCCGCCTCAAAAGCCTTTTATGAAAAACTGGGCTTTAGCGCTATGGGTGGCGATCAAAGCCAGGGCTGGCTTATCTTAAAAAACGGTAGCACTGTCATTGGCCTGTTTCAGGGCATGTTCGATAAAAACATTCTTACCTTTAATCCGGGCTGGGATCAGAATGCTCACAATATGGCTGATTTTACCGATGTCCGTGAGATCCAGCAGCAGTTGCAGGCACAGGGCCTTACCCTAATGCAAAGTGCCGATGTCAGCACAACCGGGCCTGCCCACATTGTGCTGGAGGACCCTGATGGCAATCAGATTATGCTGGATCAGCATCGCTAAGTTCAGCAAATTCAGGACAAGTTGAGGCGTTATGAAAACTAAGTTTATGGTAGTCGCACTGGCGGCAATAGTGTTCGCTGGGGCGGGTTGCAGTAATAAAGCGGTATATCAGAACCTGCAGCTGAATAAAAAACAAGAGTGTCGCCGCTTGCCTGTCACCGAATATGACGCATGCATGCGTGGTATGGACCAGAGCTATGAAGAATATGAACGGCAGCGACAGCAAGCGATTAAAAAGTAAGGCACCCTTGGGTGCCTTATTTATGTAAAGCAATTAGTGTCCGGCAGGCTCGCTAACGTCCTGTTCTTTCACCAGCCAGACCGATAACGCCCCCAGTACCATGGCGCCGCCCGCCAGCATAACGATATAGACTGCTTCATTCTGAAACAGCGAGCCTAAAATCCAGCCGGCAATTAAGCCTGAGATAATTTGCGGCGCGGCAATGGTGAAGTTAAAAATGCCCATATATACCCCGGTTTTCTCAGGCGGCAGGGCACCGGCCAGAATTGCATAAGGCATAGCCAGAATAGCGGCCCAGGCAATGCCCACGCCAATCATCGGGATCATCAGGCCCAGCGCGCCTTTGGGTACGTCTACCTGAGTAATTAACAGGTTAACGTGGGTAATGGTCGGGTCGGTAAACAGCACAAAACTTAAATAACCGAGGCCACCGGCCAGCAGCGACATAGAGTAAACAAACTTGCGGCCAAACAGGTTAGCTAATTTTGCCATTACCAGCGAAAACAACACCGCAAACAACGAGTAGCCTGCATATAAAATACCGACCCAGTCGCCGGCTGCGCCTTTAGCCGCAGCAATATGGGCGGGTATGCCGCCCATTTCGGCAATATAGGCACCGTTGTACCACTCTGTACCGACACCCCAGGCGTTCTGGGCGATCGCCGCCGGGAAGTAGGTCCACATAATAAACAGGGCAAACCACGAGAAAAACTGCACTACCGCCAGTTGCTTCATAATCAGTGGCATACTTTTCATGGTTTGCCAGAAGTCGCTAAGTTTTTCGCCCAGCGTGCGTGACTTTCGCACTTGTTCGGCCAGTGCCTGAGCTTCAGAATCAAGCCCCTTGTATGCATAGTACTGTTCTGGTGGATACTCTTTAGTGCGAAATACCGTCCATAGCACACTACCCAGCAGCACAGTAGCACCAATATAAAATGCCCAAACTACCGACGGCGCCACTTCACCGGCCCGTGAGGCGTTATCGAGGCCGACAACGTTAGTTAACACAAACGGCAGAATAGAGCCAAATACGGCACCAATATTGATCAATAGGGTTTGTACCGAGTAGCCCAGGTTGCGCTGCTCTGGCGGTACCATATCGGATACCAGGGAGCGGAACGGCTGAAAGGTGACGTTAAAGGCCGCGTCTTTAATGGCGAAAATCACTAAACCAAACAGCATCGGCGGAATAAAAGCAACCACCATAGAAGCATTGGGCAGTAGCATCATCGCCCCGGCCGCAATAACAGCACCGCCGAGCATAAAGGGTAAGCGGCGGCCCATTTTATTCCAGGTACGGTCAGAAGCAGCACCGACAATGGGCTGTACCAGCAGGCCCATAATAGGGGCTGCCAGCCAGAATAATGACAATGATGAGAGGTCCGCACCCAAATCTGACAGGATGCGGCTAACGTTACCGTTTTGCAGTGCAAAGCCTATTTGCACCCCAAGAAAGCCGAAACTGAGGTTCCAGATCTGCCAGAAAGAGAGCTTAGGTTGTTTCATTTCACGTCCCCGGAGGTTGTTATTATCATTATGTGCAATATGAGTCAGCTTAAACTACACGAAAGCAGCTTATTTGCGCAAAAGGGTGCATACGTATTCATCTTGTTGTTGCACTGTTTTGGCGCTATTACCAAGCATTAAGCCGCTTTAGCAAGCATAGCAGCGGTATGTTGCTGTGTTATGGTGCAGCAGTCAGTATCACAACTAAAATACCTGTTAAAACAATAAAGAGGATGCGATGAAAGCCTTTACCTTAAGTTCCCTGGCCCTGGCCTTACTGCTGGGCGGTTGTCAGCCAGCACCGTCAGATACTGCCGGCAGCACTGCAGCGCCGCAGACAGCAAGTACAGCAGCCCGTAGCGCGCAGGTCGAACAGGCCTGGTGGCATGATGCGGTATTTTATCAAATCTGGCCCCGCAGTTTTTATGATACTGATGGCGACGGCCATGGCGATTTTAACGGCATGACCGCCAAACTGCCTTATCTGCAACAGCTAGGGGTAAATGCGCTGTGGTTAACGCCAATGTTTGAAGCACCGTCCTATCATGGTTACGATTTTACTGAGTTTTATCAGGTAGAGAGCGATTACGGCAGTATGGCCGAATTTGAAGCCTTTATTCAGGCCGCTGAGGCCAAAGGTATGAAGGTGATCCTGGATTTAGTGATTAACCATATTTCCAGTGAGCATGAATGGTTTACCCGCTCTGCCGCCGGTGAAGCACCTTATAAAGATTATTTTATCTGGCGCGATGACATGCCCGCCGCTGGCAGCGGCTGGGGCCATGCCTGGAGCGACAATGATAAGCCCGATGCGGTATGGCACTGGAATGACACCCGCCAGCAATATTATTATGCGGCGTTTGGCGCCAGCCAGCCGGACGTTAATTTACGCCACCCTGATGTGGCGGCTGAAATGGAGAAAATGGCCAGATTCTGGCTGGATAAAGGCGTAGCTGGCTTTCGGTTAGACGCAGTGCGCTTTGCGATGGAAGGCGGGCCGGACGCGCAGGCCGATACCGCTGAAACCATTGCCTACTGGCAACGTTTTAATCAGTTTGTAAAAAGCGTTAATCCACAAGCTTATCTGGTCGGTGAAGCCTGGGTTGATATTCCGGTTGCTGCCCGTTATTTTGGCGACGGTAAGGGGTTGGATCAGGGCTTTGACTTTGAAGTGGGCTATAAAATTCTTGGCTTGTTGCAGCAGGATACGGCAGGTGAGGCGCAATTTGGCACCATGCAGTCGAATCAGCAGCAGGTAGCGGATGCCGCGGTACTGAGCCAGAACGTGCAACAACGGGTTGATTCGGTCGCGCCGTTATCTTTCTTTGCACCGTTTTTAACCAACCATGATCAGGAGCGGGTGGCATATCAGTTAAAACAGCACGATGCTAAAGCCAAACTGGCTGCAGCTATGTTATTCAGCTCGCCCGGTACGCCTTACATTTATTATGGTGAAGAAATCGGCTTAACCCAGGACCGCAGTGGCCATGACGTATTTAAGCGCGCGCCGATGTTGTGGGATAACAGTAAACAGGCGGGCTTTACCGCAAGTGACAATAGCTGGGTAGAACAGCTTGAATTGTTTGGTGCTGATTTTCCGAACTGGTGGCCGGATTTTCTGGCTGAGCAACTGGCAGCAGAAAATCGCAGCGTCGCAGCGCAGCAAGCGCAGCCAGATTCTGTCTGGCAGTTGTATAAATTTTTAATTGCCCAGAAAAAACAGCGGCCAGAGCTGGCTACTGCCGGCAGCTATCAGGTTAGCCAGCTGGATATTGGCGTGGTGCTAATCAGTCGTGAGCTGAACAGCAGCAAAAGCCTGTTTGTGCTGAACTTAACCGATTCGGTGCAGGATATCAGCGCTATTAACCGCGAAGGTTTAACCCCGGCCTGGACCTTTGACACCGACGGCAACAACCTGGCCGCTTATGGCCTGCTGGTGCTGCAAAGCGCCCCCTGAATCTAGTAAGGCTTCCCTGAAACCGCCGGCTCAGTTAGAGGCGGTTTTTCTTTACCACTTGCCAATCCATCCTTGTTAACTTAATGTACCTGTGAAATTAACAAGGAGTGTTTATGAAACCTTTTATTATGTTACTCAGCAGTTTACTACTGGCTGCTACCGTGCAGGCTGAACCGGCAAAAGCAAAAACCGGCCCGCAGTTATTACCGGCGTTTTCCAGCGCAAGCTCGTTGAAAGAGAATTTCAGCTGCTACGGTGGCCCTTTCGCCAGCTACGACAGCTGGCTGGCGATGCTAAGTAAAAACCCGAAATTTAATGCTGAGATGTTTAGCCAACACTTGCCCAGAGCCGATGTTGAACGCCGGCAGCAGACGCTGGATTGTCGGGTATTTGTTTATGAGTCAGACGGCATTCTGGTTGAGGGGGTAATGGTTCGGCCAAAAGCGATTAATGCCGATGGTAATAAGTTACCCGTAGTTATCTATAACCGCGGTGGTAACGCAAGGGGTGGCACTTTGGTATACGGCGCAGTTCAGCACAGCCTAATGCCGCTGGCGGAGCTGGGCTATATTGTTATTGCCAGTCAATATCGCGGAGCCAAAGGCTTTCCAACTAAAGTGAAAGAACAAATCCAGCTCGATCAATTTGGTGGCGCTGACGTTAACGATATAAAAAACCTGCTGCCGATAATCAATGGTATGTCCGATGCCGACAGCGAACGCATTGCCATGCTGGGCAGCAGCCGTGGCGGCATGATGAGTTATCTCGCAGCACGTGATATTCCACAATTAAAAGCCTTAATTGTAAAAGCAGGCGTTGCCGATTTAGCAGCCAGCCTGGAGGTACGCCAGGCCATGGAAAATATCTACACCAGATTTATTCCTAACTACGCTACAGAAAAAACCGCGCAATTACAGGCACGCTCTGTGCTGCACTGGCTGGATAAGCTACCACCCAAGTTACCGATATTGCTGCTGCACGGCGATAAAGATGTGCGGGTAGAAGTGGCGCAATCGCAAACCCTGGCCAACGCACTGGCTGAAAAAGGCCATCCACACAAGCTGGTGGTGTATCCTGGGGCCGATCATGGCCTGAACCCCAACCGCGCGGAAGCCGAAGCGGAGACTGCAGCCTGGTTAAAACAATACCTGTAAACCGTTCTGCCGCTGTAGCATTACACTGCAGCGGCTTAAAATCAGTTATTTATCAGCCTAATTGCGCCTGCCGGCAGTTTGCGCTTTTTCCCCAGCTTACTTAAAAGAAGCGCTGGATGCCCAGACATCGATCTCAGCGGGTACCACAGGACTGGCGGACAATGAGTTTTGGCTGAATATGGGTGCTGACAATCGCTTCGTTGTTAATTAACCGCAGCAGATTATCGACCAGCATCTCACCAGCCAGCGAGGTATCCTGCTGAATGGTACTAAGCGCCGGGGTGGCGAATGAGGCCACCGGAATATCATCAAAGCCCATCACAGCGATATCTGCCGGTATCCGGTAACCCAGTTGGTGCAATGCCCGCATCACGCCAATAGCGATAATGTCGCTGGCACAAAATACTGCATCGACTGGCTTACCCAGCGCCATAATCTGGCGGATAGCATGATCACCGGCATTTTCGGTGGAAATGGCATCGCACTGCGCAATGTCAGACGGCTGAATGCCAGCGGCGTGCAGGGCATCAGTAAAACCCTGGTAGCGCTCAAAAAATTCCGGGCTGTGCGCAGAGGCGTTGCCTACAAAAGCAAAGTTTTTATAGCCATTGGCCAGCAGGTGCTCGCCGGCCAGCCGGCCGCCCTCACGGTTGTTACTGCGAATGGTTGATTCCGGATGGTCGTGCACTTCAGCACCCCAGCAAACAAAGTGTGTTTGCTGGGCTAACAGTTTTTCCAGCTTTTCCTCGTAGTCAACGTAATCGCCATAACCGAGCAAAATAATACCGTCGGCTTTATTGCTGTCTTCGTAATCAGCGTGCCAATCATCGCTTAACTGCTGGAAAGACACCAGCAAATCCTGACCGCGTTTGGCACAGGCGCGGGTAATGCTGCCGAGCATCGACAAAAAAAACGGGTTAATCAATGACTCATCTGAGGTGGGATCTTCAAACAATAGTAATGCCAGGGTACTGCTGCGTTGTTTGCGCAGGTTACTGGCATTTTTATCTACTTTATAGTTAAGCTGTTTAGCAATGGCGTGCACCCGTTCGCGGGTTTCTTTATTAACTTGCGGGCTGTTACGCAGAGCCCTGGACACCGTGGATTGAGACACCCCGGCTAAATAGGCAATATCAAAAGATGTCGCTTTGTCTTTCATCATTTGCTCTGCTGTTACAGCGGTGCAGCCCTGCAGTTAACTGCAGCAATCTGCTCAGCGCATTATAGTTATAGTTTGCTCATCATAGATGGATTCGGCAGCAGATTCAATTTCGGCGTTGCCAATGGCAACTACTGCGGCCTGAGTAATCATTCCGGTTAATTTGTGAAACTATGTTATTTCTGTTTCGGCCAAAGCCCGCAGCTTGCTAAACTAAGTGGCCAGTATAATCAGGTAAGTTGCTGTGTCTAAATTGCCGTTAAAAATAATTTTATTAGTCAGCTTGTTGCTTGGCGGTTTTGCCGCGACTGCCAACACACCCAGCTGTCAGGCTGATGACTGTATTGCTGAACAAAAACTGTATTTGAGCTGGGCGGTAGGCTATGGCCAACGCAGTAACCCACTGCATGGTGGCAAAAAACTTAATTTAGTGGTGCTGCCTGAAATTTATTACTACAGCAAATACTGGTTTTTTGACAATGGCCGGCTTGGCAGCAGCCTGACACTCAGCGATACCACGTCACTGAGTATTATCGGTCAGTTTAATCAGGAAAAGGGTTATTTCCAGCAGTGGTTCAGCGGCAACTTGCTGCAGTTCGAAGCCAACACATTGACCATGCCTCAGTTCAGCACTGCCATGGAGCGGCAGGCTCCTATGCAGATTGCTATCAGTGAAGTAAGTAAACGGCCTACCGCCTTCGATGTTGGTCTGCAGTTAGATACGGTCAGCCGCGGCACTTCATGGCAGCTGGCGTACTGGACTGACGCCAGCAGGCAACACCATGGCCAGTATGCCAGTCTGGGCGCACGCCGGGGGTGGCAAAGCCCGTACGGTAAATGGCAGGTATCGGCCCATCTTCACTGGAAAAGTGCCCAGCTGATAGATACCTACTATGGCTTAACGGCATTAGAGGTGCCGGCGGGCCAGGAATATCAGGGGCGGGATAGCTGGCAGGCAGAACTTCGGTTAAACTGGAACAAACCATTAACAGAACGGCTGAGCGTGTTAATGCTGCTTAGATATTTACAATTTGACAGCGCAATGACAGATAGCGCTCTGGTGCGATCTGACCACGTCACAACCTGGTTTGGTGGCGTCAGTTACCGGTTTTTCTGATGTGGCTGCTACGTTGCTGGCTCGCCCTGCTATTTGTGTTCTCATTGGGCAGTCTGGCTGACAGCGCAGCTGACCAGTGCAAGGAACCTTTATGCTGGCAGGTCAGCCCGATAGTGTGTGTCGCCGATAAACTTGAGCAAGGCTGTGAAGCAGAGCTGCGGGTGATCTGGTTCAGTGACACCCCCAGAACAGTGTGTTTATATCTGGCTGAGCAGGCTCAGCGCTGCTGGCAGGAGGCAACCAGCGGCCAATGGCGCCAGCAGGTTGACTGGCGCCAGGGTTGGCTGAGCATGCGCCAGCAACAGCAGGTATTACTGAGTACTGAATTACAGGTGCTAAGCCGGCAACCGGCGAAACGTCGCCGTATCTCCGGCGCATGGAGTATTTTTTAATGGCCAAAATTCTGTTAGTGGAAGATGACGCGCGGCTGGCGGGGTTAGTACAGAGCTTCCTGGTACAGCATGGTTTCAGCGTGCAGCAGCAAAGCCGGGGCGATTTGGTGGCAGAGCAATGCAAGCAATTCCAACCTGATTTAATTGTGCTGGATTTAATGCTACCCGGGTTGGATGGTTTTGGCGTATGCCGGCAAATCCGGCCCTGGTTCAAGGGCCCGGTATTAATGCTTACCGCCCGGCAGAGTGACATTGACCAGGTACTGGGGCTGGAACTGGGGGCCGATGACTATGTGATTAAGCCGGTAGAACCACGGGTACTGCTGGCCCGGATTAACGCGCTGCTGCGCCGCACCCAGCCCAGCCCGCAAGCAGAGCAGCAGGAACTGGCCTTCGGCCGTTTGCTGCTGAAACAACGTTCGCGCGAAGCCTGGTTTGACAATAACCTGGTAGAGCTGACCAGCTATGAATTTGACCTGCTATGGATGCTGGCCCGTCATGCCGGTCAGACCGTGAAACGCGAAGCGATTCATCAACAGATTATCGGCCGGGAATACGATGGGCTTGATCGCACGGTCGATGTGCGGGTATCACATTTACGCCGTAAGCTGGGCGATAATGCGGAAGTCCCTTTCCGGATTAAAACCGTCTGGGGCAAAGGCTATTTATTTGTCGCTGATGCCTGGTAATTATGCATCGTCTTTTTCTGCACTTTTATCTGTTTCTATTTCTGGTATTAGTAGGCCTGGGTTGGGCAGTTGATCAGCTATGGCAATATGCGCAGGGTGATCAGCCGCCGGCACTGGTTGATACCCTGGCCGAGCAAATGGCGTTGGTTATGCGCCTGCCTGAAGCGCAGTGGTCCAGTCATCTGGGGTTGCCTTATCAGGCTGTACCGCTTGACAGTGTAAGCTGGCAGCCTGAGGAGTGGCAGCTATTGCAGCAAGACCATCTGTTACCGCTGTTTCAGGACAATAGTGTGTTTTTTTATGGCCTGCGTGACGAGCAGCTATGGCTGGTTGGCCCGCTGCTACTAAACGAACGTTCAGGTTTTGACTGGTTCAGTATTTTGTTTTTCAGCTTGCTGGCGGTAGCGGTGGCGCTATGGCTCTGGCCGGTGGCGCGGGATATTCGCTTTCTGCAACAGGGCTTGCAACGTTTTGGCAAAGGCCAGCCGGCTGAATTACAGCTGCCGGCCCGGTCGTTTATTGCGCCAATTGCTGACAGTTTTCAGCAAATGAGTCAGCAGATTATTTCTCTGCTGGAGCTGCAGCGGGAAATGACCCATGCGGTATCGCACGAGTTACGAACCCCGATTGCCCGGCTTAAGTTTGCGCTGGAAATGGCCGCACAATTACCGGACAGTGATAAACAGCTGATGCTGCAGGATGTAAGGGAATTGCAGCAACTGGTTGATGAAATGCTCGACTATGCCAAATTACAAAGTCATCAGCTAAACCTTAAAATGCAACAGGTTGATTTAACAGAATTAATTAACAATGTTGCCGAAAAGCTGGCGCCATTGCCGGGGGCCGCGATCGAGTTGCAGTTACCGGCAGCAGCGATGTTTTATTGTGATGCCCATTATCTGGAGCGGGCCATTCAGAATTTACTGGTTAATGCCAAGCGTTACGCCAGACAGCGCATTGTGATCGATGTCAAAGCCCAGCAAGGTTACTGGCGGATCAGTGTGAATGATGATGGCCCTGGCATTCCTGCTGATCGCCGGGCTGAAGTGCTTAAACCGTTTCAACGACTGGAGCAAAGTCGCAACCGGGAAGAAGGCGGCTTTGGTCTTGGCCTGGCGATTGTGCAGCGAATTGTGCAGTGGCATCAGGGCAAGCTGCTTATCAGTGACAGTTCACTCGGTGGTGCCAGCTTACAGCTGCTGCTACCGGTAAGTTAACCCCTGTATCTGCCACAATCCACCGTTAAAGCCTGTTAGTATATAGGGCAAGCGGCAGCCTATCTGCCGCCAATAAGAGTATCTGTAATGCGTTCTGAGCCTTCTGTCTGGTTGCTGATGTTACTGGCCGCCGTGGTTGCCACTACCCCACTGGCAATTGATATGTATCTGCCCGCCATGCCAATGATGGCTGCTGAACTGGACACCAGCATTAGTCTGGTGCAGCAATCGCTGAGTATTTTTCTGGCCGCTTATGGTTGCGGCATGCTGTTGTTCGGGCCGTTAGCCGACATGCTGGGTCGGCGGCCACTGGCAGTATTTGGCTTAAGCGGCTTTATTCTGGCCAGTGTTGCCTTAAGCCTGGTTAACAGCATTGAATGGTTTCTGGGCTGGCGGGCAGTGCAGGCGTTGGCAGGCGCAGCTGCCTCGGTGGTGGTGCCCGGGATCATTCGTCACCTTTATCAGCAGCACACTGCTAAAGGCATGTCTTATGTGTCGATGATTATGATGCTGGCGCCCTTGCTGGCACCGGCCATGGGCAGTGGCGTGATCTGGCTGGCCAGCTGGCAGGCCATTTTTCTGTTTCTGGCGATGTATGGCATCGTGGTTGTCGGTTTTTGCTGGCGTTTTTTGCCCGAGATCAGCAGCTTTGGTGTGCAGCAACGACCGGCTTTTTTCAGTGGCTACGTTAAGGTGTTCCGGCATAAAGCAGCCTGGCCGGATATTGCCAGCTCAATGTTTGCCTCGTTCGCCTTTTTTTGTTTTCTGACCGCAGTATCTTTTGTCTATATTGGCTATTTCGGGGTCAGTGAGCAGATGTTTGCGCTGTTATTTGGTTTTAACGTGCTGGCATTAATGAGTGCAAATTTGCTGAACAGCAGGCTGGTGGTGCGCTTTGGGCCGCAACGGATGCTCCGCTGTGGCCTGGTGGTGGCGCTGGGCTGTGCCAGCCTGTTGTGTGGTTTTAATTATTTCGGACTGGGGCTCTGGTATACGGTGTTTACCATAGCACCGTTAATGGCCAGCCTGGGGTTAATGGCCACTAATGCTGACGCAATGATTATTATGCAGTTTCCGGACAACAGCGGCACGGCCACTGCAGTCATTGGTACTTTACGCTTTGGCAGTGGCGCCCTGGCAGGGCCGTTGCTGGCGTGGTTTTATACCGGCGATGCTTTGCCGTTTTCTGTGCTGATGCTTGGTGGTGTACTCGCCATTTTGTTAAGCCAGCTATGGCGCCATTTTGCCCACTCAGCTGCCGCTACAGCAGAATCAGTGTAAGTCAGGCTGCAGCAGCTTGCGTCGGCAACTTAGGCGAACTCAGAAACCGAGGTTTTTCAGAAAGTCATCGTCTACTTCCGGCTCGATATCGACGGTGTTTTCCTGACGGTATTGCTGGGCATTAGCCAGAATGTCGTCCGGGTTTTCCTGTTCAGTCCGTTCAAATTCCTGCAGCTGGATAAACTCGGTTTTATCCATCGCCAGCTCCATATAAAAAATATTATGTTCCGGCGTACTGAAGGTAACCCGGCGGGCCTGCGGCTGGTCAAGCTGAGTATTAATCAGAATTTGTACCTGCTTATTAATCGCCATCATTTTCGGCTGGCTCTGGTTAATTGAGGTGTGTAAATCCTGGCGTACTTTATTGGTAAAATCACCGACGATCTGATTCATCAGCTCGCCCATCACGTTGCCCACTTCATCAGAGGTATGAAACTGGGCCAGCTCGTTTTCCGGCATGCCCATGCTCATCATATATTTCCGGTAAATTTCCAGGGCTGCCGGGGCGGTGAAATTGATAATCACCAACCCGGAAAAGCCACCGTCGAACAGCACGAAGCAGCCAAGATCGGGTCGCAGGCAGGTTTTCTGAATTTTCTGAACCATCGGCGAATGGCTGATAGCCGGGTTGCCGGCAGCGGCCAGCACGCCATTTACGGCCTGACACAACGTCAGCAGAATGTCATCGGTGGTGATAATGCGGGTTTTTTTCATGCTGTTATCCAGAAGCAATTTTCTGACAGTATAAGCCCTTATCACCAGTAAACACTATATTTTACAGGCGCCACCGCTACATTCGTCATCGTCGTCACCAAATTGGGGCTCGGCCGCTTTTGCTTCGGCTTCTGCCTGCTGTTTGGCAAGTGCTGCTTCGGCACCATCAAAATCAAGGTTGTTTAAATCAAAATCGAGATCAAAATCCACGTCAGACATTCTGATAGCTCCTGTTATTGGCAACCCGAGTAATGATCACCATTGTTATTGTCAGTGTAGCAAACGGCCGGGGCCGGTTAAAACCGCCAGTGCAAAATAAAACCGCAGCCGGTTAGCTATTTCCGGCGCAGCTTGATTTCACCGCTGCGGATTCCTTGCTATTATAGTGCTCATCTTTTCTGACCCCGCCCGGAGCTGCTGATGAGCCAATTAACTATTCAAACCCCCGATGACTGGCATTTGCATTTTCGCGATGGCGATATGCTGCTGGAAACCGTACCGGCCACGGCCCGCCAGTTTGCCCGCGCCATTGTCATGCCAAATTTGGTGCCACCGGTAACGACAGCCGAAATGGCCGTGGCGTACCGCGAACGGATCCTGGCAGCCCGCCCTGCCGGCAGTGATTTTCAGCCACTATTGACGTTGTTTTTAACCGACAAAACCAGCCGCCAGCAAATTATTGATGCCAAAGCGGCCGGGGTAGTGGCAGTAAAACTGTATCCGGCCGGCGCCACCACCAACTCTGCTGCGGCAGTCAGTGCGCTCGATTCATTGTATCCGGTATTTGAAGCGATAGCAGAGCAGGGCATGCTGCTGCTGGTGCACGGTGAGGTGACTGATCACGATATCGATATTTTCGATCGGGAAAAAGTATTTATTGACCGCTACCTGCAGCATATTGTCGCCCGCCTGCCACAATTAAAAGTGGTGTTTGAACACATTACGACAGCGGATGCCGCCAGTTTTGTCAGCGAAGCGGGCAGCAATGTGGCCGCTACCATTACGCCGCAGCATTTACTGCTGAACCGCAATGACTTACTGGTAGGCGGCGTACGGCCCCATAACTATTGTTTGCCGGTGTTAAAGCGTCGCACCCATCAGGAAGCGCTGCGGGCAGCGGTAGCCAGTGGCTCGGCCAAGTTTTTCCTCGGTACGGATTCTGCGCCGCACGAAAAGCACCGCAAAGAATCCGCCTGCGGCTGTGCCGGTTGTTACAGCGCACATAGCGCCATAGAGCTATATGCTCAGGTGTTCGACGAGCTGGGTTGTCTGGATAAACTGGAAGGCTTTGCCAGCCATTACGGCGCCGACTTTTACGGCCTGCCCCGAAACACCGGCACGGTAACCCTGCAGAAACAATCGTGGCAGGTACCGGCCGAGATCACTCTGCCAAATGGTAATCCGATAGTCCCGTTTTATGCCGGTGAAACGCTAAACTGGAAACTGGTATAACGCTTAGTTTTTCTGAATCGCTGGAACCGATGTACTCACGTCAACACGCCGTGAACCCATCCTTGGGGGCTCGATTATAAGCTTCGTCCATGAAGCTTATCCTTCGGACCAGCAGGGCTGTTCAAATTCGCTCCCGGCGAATCTTGTCGGCCCTCCAGGCCTGCAACGGTTGCCTTAGAGTACAACGATTCCTGCTCAGATAGATTAGTTTTTTAAGTAGCTTAGCAGCCGCTCCAACGCGCGGTAGCTAAGTGCTTCCATTAAATGAGCGCGGCTGATGTTGGGTTGCTGCTGCAGGTCGGCAATGGTACGCGCTACTTTGATGATTTTATGGTAGGTGCGGGCCGACAGCTTAAAACGGTAAATGGTGTCTTCCAGAAAACGGGCATCATCCTGCTTTAGCGGGCAGAAGTCGGCAATTTCACTGCCACTTAGCCGGGCATTAGCTTTGCCCTGGCGCGCCAGCTGCATATCGCGCGCTGCCACCACCCGTTGTCTGACGCTGGCGCTGTTTTCCTCCTGACTATGTTGCTGGCTCAGCATGCCTTTGGGCAGCAATGGCACTTCTATCTGCAACTCTATCCGGTCAATAAAAGGCCCCGATAAGCGGTTTAAATAACGCATAACCTGCTCTGGCGTTGCGCGGCCATCTTCGTGGTGGCCGGTCGGGCTGGGATTAAGCGCCGCCACCAGCTGAAACTGCGCCGGGAACTCGGCCTGGCGGGCGGCCCGGGAAATATGGACTATGCCGGTTTCCAGCGGCTCGCGCAGTACGTCCAGCACCTTGCGCGGAAATTCAGGCAACTCATCTAAAAACAGGATGCCATGATGGGCCAGCGAAATTTCACCGGGCCGTGGCACTGAACCACCGCCGACCAGCGCGACGGCTGAGCTGGTATGGTGCGGGCTGCGAAAGGGCCGCTGTTGCCAGTCGGTCAGATTGCGTTGCAGGCCGGCAATCGAATAAATGGCCGCTGTGGCCAGTGCCTCCTGCTCAGTTAATGGGGGTAAAATGCCCGGCAGCCGCTGCGCCAGCATCGATTTGCCGGTACCGGCCGGGCCCAGCATCAGCATATTGTGTTCACCGGCGGCGGCAATTTCCAGCACCCGCTTGGCATGGCCCTGGCCGCGGACATCAGCCAAATCGGCCAGCTGCTGCACCGGCCGCTCGGGTAATGGCGGAATAGCCGGTAATGCCTGCTGCGCCAGCAAAAAACTATGAACCTGCAACAAATGCTCAGCGCCATGCACCTGCGCCTTGGGTACCTGCTGCGCCTGCTGAGCATTAAGCATTGGCATCAGCGCTGCCCGGCCGGCATCGCGACAGGCCACCGCCACCGGGATCTCACCAAGAATAGGCCGTATTTCGCCGGATAATGCCAGCTCGCCGTAAAATTCATAATTACCGGTGCTGTGCTCATTCAGCTGACCGCTGGCGACAATAATACCGAGCGCTATTGGTAAATCGAACCTTCCGCCTTCCTTGGGTAAGTCGGCCGGTGCCAGGTTAACGGTGATTTTGCGATCGGGAAAGGCAAAGCCACTGTTAACCATCGCACTGCGTACCCGGTCGCGTGACTCTTTTACCGAGGTTTCAGGCAGGCCCACCAGTTGGAAAGCCGGCAAACCATTGCTGATATGCACTTCAACGGTAACCAGCGGGGCATCCAGGCCGTGGCGGGCCCGGCTGTAAACAACAGCCAGTGACATCCTGTCTCCAATAATTTACGTAAACACTGCATTATATTTAGCATGATGTTAATTTATTGCAAGTTTTATGGCTTATTCCAGAAAAAGCAATATGAATACAGGTGGTTATTCCCGCCTTTGTCAATTGCCTGCTAAGCTGAGAGACAAACCGGTATACCGTTCATTTCAACCTAAGGTAACAACAGATGATTCAGCGCTGGCTGCAGCATATTCTGGCTTATCCGCGACTTGTCACCGTATTATGTCTGCTGCTGATTGCGGGCAGTGCAATGGGTATTGGCAAGCTGTATTTTCGCGGCGATTACCGGATATTTTTTACTGAAGATAATCCGCAACTGCTGGCCTTTGAGCAGATGCAGCAACAGTTTAATAAAAGCGACAATATTCTGATTGCCATTGCCCCGGCCAGCAAACAGGTATTCAGTGCTGAAACGCTCGATCTGGTCAGGCAATTAACCGAAGCAGCCTGGCAAACGCCCTATTCGATCCGGGTAGATTCACTAAGTAACTATCAGCATACCGAAGCGATAGACGATGATTTATGGGTTGCGGATTTGGTGGCTGCAGAACTTGCACTAACCGGCCCTGAACTGACAAAAATTGCTGAAGTCGCGCTGAACGAGCCGGTGCTGCGGCAGCGACTGGTCTCTGCCGATGGCGCGGTGACGGCGATTAACATTACCCTGCAGTTACCGGAAGAAAACCTGCAACAGGAAGTTAAGGAGGTGTGGCGGGCTGTCTCAGACATGCTGCAGACGTTTAAAGCAGCGCACCCCGATACCCGTTTTTATGTCAGCGGCGTAGTGGCAATGAATCATGCTTTTGCCTATGAAGCAGAAAACGACGTTAAAACCCTGATCCCGATAATGTTTGCCGCTATTTTAATTATGCTGGCCTGGTTGCTGCGATCCGTTCTGGCGTCGCTGGCGACCCTGGTCATTATTGTAGTGACTGTTGTCAGTACACTGGGGCTGGCCGGCTGGGCAGGCCTGTTTTTAAGTACTGCCACTGTTAATGTGCCAACCATTTTAATGACATTAGCGGTGGCTGATTCAGTGCATTTGATTGCCTCGATGCAGTTCGCGCTGCGCCGCGGCGACAGCCGGTTTCAGGCAATCCAGTACAGCTTAAAGCGCAATATCATGCCGGTATTTATTACCAGCGCCACCACCGCTATTGGTTTTTTAACCCTGAATTTTTCTGATGTGCCGATACTACGGGATTTGGGTAATATGACCGCCGTTGGCGTCATGCTGGCATGCTTATTCAGCCTGGTATTACTGCCCGCTTTATTGCTATCTTTACCAATCAGTGCCGGTCAGCGCGCCGATAATGCTGTGGGCAGCGCTGATAAAACCATGCTCTGGCTGGCAAATGCCGTGATCCGCTGGCAACGGCCGCTGTTCTGGGGCATGAGTGTGCTGATTATTGGTTGCAGTGCGCTGATTAGTCTGAATACCATTAATGATGAAGCGGTAAAATATTTTGCCGCCGATACTGAGTTTCGCCAGGCCAATGATTTTCTGGAGCAGAACCTGACCGGTGCTACCACCGTTGATTTTGTCATTGCCGGCGATGAAGCCAGCGCGGTTAATCATCCGGATTTTATAGCCGCAGTGGCCGATTTTACTGCCTGGCTGCAAAGCCAGCCGGAAGTGCAGCATGTTAACAGCATTACTGACACTATCAGGCGGCTGAATATGAATATGCATCAGGACGACCCGGCCTATTACCGGCTGCCGGAAACCCAGCAACAGGCTGCGCAGTACCTGCTGATGTATGAAATGTCACTGCCGTTTGGGCTGGATTTAAATAACCAGCTGAATCTGGATAAAAGTGCCACCCGGGTTGCGGTCAGTTTACAGAATCTGGGCAGTAAACAGCTTACTGTTTTTGAAAGCCGGGCGCTGGCGTACCTTAGCGAGCATGCCAGCGGATATTCTGCCAGCGCGGCCAGTACAGCGCTGATGTTTGCCCATATTGGCGAGCGCAATATGGCGTCAATGCTGCAAACCCTGCCGGTGGCGCTGTTGCTGATTTCGCTGTTACTGGTATTTAGTTTACGATCATGGCGCCTGGGGCTGCTGAGCCTTATTCCCAATATTACGCCGGCTCTGGTCGCCTTTGGTTTATGGGGGCTTATCAGTGGTGAAATTAATCTGGCGTTGTCGGTGGTAGCCGGCATGAGCCTGGGGATCATTGTCGATGATACCGTGCATTTTCTCAGTAAGTACCGGGCGGCCAGAGTGGAAGGGCAGGCAACCGAGCAGGCAATACGCTATGCTTTTAGCACAGTCGGACGGGCGCTGTGGATCACCACAGTAGTATTAGTCTGCGGTTTTGCGGTATTAATGCTCTCGGGCTTTCGGCTGAATTCTGATATGGGCATGTTAACGGCGCTGGTAATTCTGGTAGCATTAATTATCGATTTTCTTTACTTACCGGCCTGCCTGCTGAAATTTGATGCAAAGGAGTATAAAACAGATGCTACAGCATAAAATAAGCCGCCCGGGCGTGCTGTTGCTGGCTGCCAGCCTGCTGCTGGGGTTGCCGGCGCATGCGGCTACTGACAACGCCGATACTGTTGCCAGCCAGGAAAAAGGGCTGCAGATAGCTACCGAGCAGAAACAGCGCGACAGTGGCTGGGGCGACAGCGAAAGTAAAGTGCTGATGATCCTGCGCGATGCCAGCGGCAATGAAAGTATCCGGCGGATGCGTACCCTGGCGCTGGAAGTACCGGACGACGGTGATAAGTCGCTGATTATTTTTGATGAACCGCGGGATGTGCGGGGTTCAGCCTTTTTAAGCCATTCTCACCCGACGGCAGAAGACGATCAGTGGCTGTATTTGCCAGCGATAAACCGGACCCGGCGCATTGCCAGCCGCAATAAATCGGGGCCATTTATGGCCAGCGAATTTGCGTACGAGGATATGGCATCGTTTGAGCTGGAAAAATACCATTTTCGCTATTTACGCGAAGAAGAAGTAAACGGGGTAATGAGCTATGTGATTGAGCGGATCCCGGCTGATCCCTTCTCCGGCTACAGTAAAACAATTGCCTGGGTCGACAAAGAACATTACCGGGTTCAGAAAATTGAATTTTACGATAAAAAACAAAGCCTGCTTAAAACACTGGTGGCCAGTGACTATCAGCTGTTTCAGGATAAATACTGGCGGCCGATGTTACTGAAGATGCACAACCATCAGACCGGCAAAAGCACTGATCTGGTGGTAGAGGAGTTGCAGTTTGATCTGGGACGTACCGCCGCAGATTTTGATGTTAACGTGCTGGAGCGTCTGCGTTGAGCAATCAGCTGCTCAGGCGCGTTCTGACGCTTGCTTTGCTGGCAAGCTTGTTGCTGAGCGTACTGCCACTAAGCAGAGCGGTGCAGGCAGCAGAACTTGGCCCGGTAACCAACACTGATACCCTGTGGCGCCTTGCCGTGCAGGCCAGGCCCGACGAGGCGGTCAGCATGCCGCAGGTCGTTTATGCGCTGTGGCAGGCCAACCCGGAAGCCTTCGTTGCCGGTGATATTAACAAATTGCGTGCCGGCACTGTGCTGCAGGTTCCCGGTCGCAGCAAGATGCTGGATACCGACGCTGCACAAGCCCGGCTCTGGTATTACCAGGCTATCAGAGGTCAGCTGGCATCTGCTGCTACGCCAGCATCAACCACAGACCGTCAGACAGCAATCACGCCTGCAGCTGCAACGGTTATCGCTGACGTGCCAGCGCCAAAGCCAGTTAAGCCTGCTGATCCGGAAAAAGAACCCACGCCAATAGTAACTGAGCCTGTTGTGACCAGTACAACAGCTGCGACTGCTGCTGCAACCGCCAGCCCACCGGTTATTGCCCGGCCAGCAGGCGGTTTCAGTTTGCGCCAGCAACATCAGGTGACCGCGCAGCAGCGTTATTTTGCTGAAACCGGCATGGCCGGTCAGGCCCGTGCCCATACCTTGCTTAGTTTGTTGTCTGACTGGTCGTGGCAGGACGACGATGGTATCCATAGCTTTCAGCTAACGCCGTTTTTACGCTGGCACCAGCGTGACAGCGCCAGCAATTTGGTGGATTTGCGTCAGGCATACTGGCGTTATGCCAGCCGCAACTGGGAAGTTAAAGCCGGCAACGACATCGTGTTCTGGGGCGTCGTTGAGTCACAGCGGCTGGTTGATGTAATAAATCAGGTGGATATGGTCGGTGGTGTCGATATGGAAACCCGGCTGGGCCAGCCAATGCTCAGTTTTAAAGGCTGGAACAGCGCCGGTACCCTGGAGCTGTATTTATTACCCTATTTTCGTGAGCGGTTATTTGCCGATCCGGCAGGCCGGCTGACCACCCCCTGGCCGGTCGAACATGATATTGCCGTTTATGAATCGAGTGACGAGCGCAACAACCTTGATGTTGCCGTGCGCTGGTCGCAACGCTTCAGCTCGCTTGATTTGGGTTTAAGCTATTTTGCCGGTAACAGCCGCGAACCGCTGTTAATTTTGCAACCTGCCAGCCAGCGGCTGCAGCCTTATTACTTTCAGATGCAGCAATTTGGTATAGATAGCCAGTTTGTTGCCGGTGACTGGCTGTGGAAGCTGGAAAGCATTTACCGGCGCAGTGGCCCGCAGGAATTTGCTGCCGCCACCGCCGGGTTTGAATATACCAGGGTGGGTGTGTTCAACCGCAGCTGGGATTTAGGCTGGCTGGCCGAGTATCAATATGACAGCCGCGGCCTGCAGGCGACGGCTATTGGCCAGAACGATATGTTTATTGGCTGGCGACTGGCCCTGAATGATGTAGCGGGTAGCGAGATCCTGTTTGGGGTATTGCAGGATTTAGATCGCAGCAGTAGCCGTAGTGCCAGACTGGAAGCCTCTATGCGGCTGACGAACAGCCTGCGATTACGGGTTAATGCCTGGCTGTTTCAGACAGATGACGTCACTGATGTGTTGTACAACCTGCACCAGGACGACTATCTGGAGCTGAGCCTGGATTACTATTTTTAGCTGCTGCTGAATTACTGCTAAGCCTGATCGTTTCAGTAATGAATTTGTTGAAAAACCGCCGGTAAATTACAAAGACGCTTTGGTCTGCTGCCAAAGTAAGCTAGCATGGGGGTTTTCGTTGGCGGCAGGCTTATCCCTGCTGTCAGAAGTCACTTCAGCAAGAGTTAACACTATTTTGAACAGCCCGACTGAACAGCACGCCTTTCCCCTGGATGAAGACCGCCTGTTGCAATGGTTTGATAGCACAACCCTGCACCGGGCCAGGGCGTATTTGCAGGCCGGCAAAGTGGTTAAGCTGGAGTATAACGATGATTTAAGTCAGATAAGTGCTCAGGTATGGGGCGCTGGCTTTGCACCGTACAGGCAGAATATTGTGCTGGCGCAGACTGACCAGGGCTGGGCATTGCGCGACAGCTGCAGTTGTCCGGTGGGGCATCGCTGCAAGCATATTCTGGCCGTGTTACTGCGGTTAAAACGTGACTATGCCCAGCAACAGCTGCGGATAAAACAATTACCGCAACTGAAACTGGACAACTGGTTTAACGAACTGGAACAGTTGCAACAACCTGCCCGTGATGACAGCGGCGACACCGTGTTGTATTTATTAAGTTATGGTCAGGCCGGCTTGCAGTTGTACCCGCGTCGGGTCAGGCCGATGAAAAAAGGCGGCTTTACCAAGGGTCAGGCTATTGGCAAATATGACTTGGTCAGCCCACAGCCGCCGGCCTGGTTAAGTGAAAGTGACTATCAGTTGCTAACCCTGTTTCGCAGCCACAACCTGGCCGAGCAATCGGTGCTGGAGGATAACTGGGGTTACCAGTTGCTGCAGCAATTGCTGGCAACTGAGCGTTGTATGTTCAGTGAAGCGCGGTATCCGCTAAGCTGGGGTGAGCAGCGGCCACTGGAATTAAGCTGGCATAGCAGCAAGGCCGGTCAGCAGTTAGGCTGGCGGATAGGTGATGACCATAGCAGCGTGCTGGTGTTTACCGATCCGCCCTGCTATCTGGACACCGATAATTATCAGTTAGGGCGGCTGACTACCCCGTTAAGTGGCCGTGAGCTAAAGCTATTGTCGAAAATGCCGCCAGCGCCCGCCGCCCTGTTACAAAGCCGGTTAGGCCGGCTGCAGCAATTATTGCCAAAAATCAGCCTGCCAATGCCAGAGGGGCTGGGTGTTGAGCAAATAAATGTCACGCCCACCCCGGTGCTGCAATTAAAAATGTTGCCGCGCCACAGTAAAGGCCGGCTGGAGCCAGTGGCGCTACTGAGTTTTGATTACGATAAACAGCGGCTGCCGCTGGATTTACAGGCATCGCAAACTGAAGTACAGCAAGGCTCACGAACCTATTTTGTCAAAAGACACCGCGCCAGCGAAACCGCGGCACTGGAAGTGTTGCTGGAACTGGAGCTGCACAGTCTGCCGCCATTACCGGCGCCAAATGCGCAACAGGCTGCTTTTGGGGTCGGCGAAGGCCCTGACAACCCGGAATTATGGCAACCCTTGCTGCAGCAGCTGGACAGCCTGCGCGATGATGGCTGGCTGGTAGAACAGGCCAGTGATTTTAATCTGGATATTCTGGCTGCCACTCCGTATTTACAGGTACAGGATGGCAAGCAAAGCGGTTTTGAGCTGGGGATCCAGGTGGACATTGACGGCCAGCAGGTACCGCTGCTACCCCTGATCAGCCAGTGGCTACGCCAGAACGGTCTGCCCGGGGATGATCAGCAAATCTGGCTGAGTTTGCCACAGGGCAAGCTGGCCCTGCCAATGTCATTAATTCAGCCGCTTATCGACACCATTGTCGAGCTGCTGAATATGCATAAAGCACCGCTGACTCTTGAATTGCCCGATTACAAAGCGGCGATACTGCCACCACCTGGTGCGGCCGAAATTCAGTACTTAAATGCCAACCGCCTCGCCAGCCTGAACCAGCAATTGCATAACTTCAGTGGCATTACCGATGTGGCGCTGCCGGCCAACCTGCAGGCAACCCTGCGAGGCTACCAGCAACAGGGCTTAAACTGGCTGAGCTTTTTAAAGCAGTATGGTCTGGGCGGCGTACTGGCTGATGACATGGGCCTGGGCAAAACCCTACAAACCCTCAGTTTTATTTTAAAGCAGTATCAGCAGGGAGAGCTGCAGCAGCCGGCGCTGATTGTCTGCCCCACCAGCTTGCTGGGCAACTGGCAGCAGGAAGCGCGCCGCTTTACTCCTGATTTAAAGGTATTGCAGGTATATGGTCCGAAACGCCGGCCGCTGTTTGAAGAGCTGGCCAACTACCAGCTGATTGTAACCAGCTATCCGTTACTGGTGCGCGATATTGCTTTATACCGGCAGCATCGCTTCAGTGTGGTGGTGCTGGATGAAGCGCAGCATATTAAAAATGCCGGTAGTCAGGCAGCGCAAAGTGTCAGGGCACTGCATCGCGACTTCAGTCTGGCACTAACCGGCACGCCACTGGAAAACCATCTGGGCGAATTAAAATCGTTGTTCGATTTTGTGCTGCCGGGTTTACTGGGCACTGAGCAGCATTTTAGTCAGGTGTACCGTAAGCCCATAGAAAAACACGCTGATGCAGAGCGAGCGCGGGTGCTGCGCCAGAAAATAGCCCCTTTTATGCTGCGCCGCACCAAAGGTCAGGTGGCGACCGAACTGCCGGAAAAAACCGAAATTATTCAGTTGCTGGAGCTGGAAGCAGATCAGCGTAATCTGTACGAAAGTATCCGCTTAATTATGGAAACCAAGGTGCGGGAATTGTTTGTCCGCAAAGGCGTTGCTGCCAGCCAGATTGAGTTTTTAGATGCATTATTAAAGCTGCGCCAGGTGTGTTGTGATGCCCGGCTGGTGCCGATAGAACAAGCGCAGAGTGTGCGGCATAACGCTAAATTACAATGGCTGCGCGACACTCTGCCTGAAATGCTGGAAGAGGGCCGGCGTATTCTGTTGTTCAGCCAGTTTGCCAGTATGCTGCATCTGATTGAGCAGGAACTGCAGTTTATGGGGATCAGTTACAGCAAGCTGACCGGCCAGACTAAACAACGGCAAACCCAGATTGATGCCTTTCAGAATGGCGAAACAGAGGTGTTTTTAATTAGCCTGAAAGCTGGCGGTACCGGCTTAAACCTGACCGCAGCCGATACGGTGATTCATTATGATCCCTGGTGGAATCCGGCAGCCGAGCAGCAGGCAACGGACCGGGCGCATCGGATTGGTCAGGATAAAGCCGTGTTTGTCTATAAACTGATCGCCCGCAATACTGTGGAAGAGAAAGTACAGCAATTACAGAGCTTTAAGCAGGGTCTTGCCGATCAGTTGCTAGGGGGCAGTAAAGGCCAGGTCTGGCAGGGCGAGGCGGCAGATCTGCTGGCGCTGTTTAGCAGTGATGAATAGGCGTGCCGATGAATAAAGCATGATGAACAGCAAAACGCGGTTACAGCAACATTGTTATTAAGCAGTTAAGAATGTAATATCAAAGCGGTTTAATCTACTCTGTTAGCAAGCTTCCGGCACACCGGTTTTGTCGCGAGCAGTACCCTGTAAAGACAGAAGCCGAAGTGTAACAACAGGATTTAATAACAATATCAAGGAGTCAGTGATGCGTAAGTTACTCGTTGCGGCGGCCATTATTGCCGGCGCAGTTTATGGTTATATTAAACTCAGCGGGACAGAATCCGTTACGGTTGATCACCAGCAGCTGGAGTTTGTACCGGCCGATACCGTATTTTTATCGGCGCAGCTGGAGCCGGTCGATTTTATTGCCTATTTAAATGCGTTTGGCTTAACTCCTGAATATTACAGTGAAGCCAGTCAGCAGCAGGTAGCAGAGCTTGCCGCCAATACTGACGACCCGCAACTGCGTTTCGTGTTAAGTTTAGCCAAAGAGTATATGCGGGCGCTGGCGCAACCGGAACAGCTGGAAGTGATTACCGGCATTAAACCGCAGGTGCGCTCGCTAAGCTATATGGTTGGCTTATCGCCGGTAATGCGCATTGAACTGGCAAATGAAGTGGCGTTCTGGACATTGTTTGATCGGGCCGAGGAAGCGAGTGGTATCAGCCATCAGGCAATCCCGGGTGCTGACGGCGGTTTTCGCTCTTACCCGTTCAGCTTTGGTGAGTACAGCGCAGAGCTTCTGGTGTCGGTAAAGGACGGCTGGGGCAATATGGCGCTGGTACTGCCGACCCAGGGTGAGCAAACCCGCGAGCTGGTTTTGCTGGCGGCCAAACCAGAACGCAGTATTACCAGTGATAATCAGCTGGCGAACATTGCATCAGACTATAAATTAAACCCGAATTCTATTGGCTTTATCAGCTTTCAGCAGCTGATGACCGGCCTGACGACTACAGATGGTAATCGTCTGGCAAATGATATTCAGCTGCTGGCCAGCCCGGATTTTGTTGCAGCGATGGAGCCGTGGCGCAGTGCCGAGTGTCAGCAGGATTTGACCAGTATCACCACCAGCTGGCCAGGTATGTATTTCGATAGCAAAATTACCAGTAAAGCCGGCCAGCAAACTCAGGTCCGCGGTAAAATGTTGCTGCCAACAACCAATAAAGAGACCATTACTACCCTGAGTAGCATGCGTGGTTTTGTGCCGGGCCATGTTGCAGAGGGTAACAACGATGCAGTATTCAGCTTTGCGCTGGGACTGGATATGGCCGAGTTTGCACCTGCGCTGACCAAAATCTGGCGTGGTTTAACCCAGCCAGCCTATCAGTGCCCACAGCTGGCAGAATTACAGCAAAAAATGCAGCAGGCTAACCCGATGGCAATGCTGGCCGCCGGTGCTATGGTGCACAGTGTGCAGGGTACCTCAGTTACCATCAATAACCTGACATTAGACCCCGCTACGATGCAGGTAGCAGCGGTTGATGCCATGCTGAGTGTGACTGCAAAAAATGCCCGCAGTTATCTGGAGGGTTTAAAAGCCATGGTGCCAGGTATGGCTGAAATCACCCTGCCGGCCGATGGTGAAGAGCTGCCACTGAACACGGTACTGCCGATGCTGGATGCCTTCGGCGTAACACCAATGCTGCAGGTCAGTGACTCACATCTGGTGGTGTATGCCGGTGATAAAGGTACAGCCCAGGCTAAAGCGCTTACTAAGCAGGCGATTGAGAAAAACGGCATGTTAAGCTTCGGCATGGATTACGCGCGGTTTTTTGGCATTATGGAACAAGCGATGCAAGCCAGTGGCCAGCCGGTACCTGCAGAGTTCAGTTCGTTGACCGAGATGAAGATGCAGGTTCAGGCCAATATGGATATTAATGACCAGGGCGTGGTTATGCACAGTCAGATGGCAATAGGTGAGGCTAAGTAATTCACGCGCAGCAATGCAGTATTGCTATAAGGGCAGCCAGTGGCTGCCCTTTTTATTTGCTTGGTGTTGTGTGGCAACACGCCCTAGTCGGCCTGCGCTGTAGTAGAAGCCGGCGGCGCCTGCAGAGAAAAGTAATAGGCCAGGGCATTAATATCTGCATCTGCCAGGCCGCGGGCCTGTGGGGTCATCAGTGCATGTTTGCGCTCACCTGTCCGATAAGCCGTTAACGCGCTGGCCAACTCAGTGGCTGAACGTCCCGCCAGGCTGGGATAGTTCGGGTGGCTGGAAATGCCGTTACGGCCATGACACGCTGCACAGCTGTAAGCCTTTAACTGGCCTTGTTCAAACAGCTGGCGTTGTGGTTCGGTCAAACTGGCGACAAGTTGCTGCTGACTGGCATCCGGAGTCGGCTCGATACAGGCGCTGAGGCTACTCAGCGCAATTGCTGCTGCTGCAGAACGTAACGCCAGGCGTTTGGCGGGGGCAAAGGCTTTCTTCATCGACAGCTCCTGAATTTAATATTGTCAGCCTGCCACAGCGACTGAAAAAAGCCTAGTGATCCTCCGTTAAAAGTTAGTCGGCATACCACATTCTGGCCTGACGGGCCGGAATGCTGAAGCTGTGATTACTGCCCCCAATACTAAAGGTTGCCGCCCCGCTTAAAGCGTCACGGTAAGTCCGGTACCAGTAAAAGCGGCCGTTGGTGTTAACGTTAAAGCTAACCTGGCCACCGCATTTGTTTATCCCTACCACCCCTTCCTGGCCGCGGCGGAATAAAATAGCGCAGTTGCTCGACGCCAGTACTTCCATGCCCTGACCCTGCATCCGGTTATGAAAATTGATCATCCGTTGCATAAAGGTGGCCCGGTAGGCATTAACCCAGCGGTTGTTATCGGTACCGGTACTGTCGCTGAATACTAACGGCTTACCGCCGTCACGGCCCATTACATAGGCATAGGCCAGGTATTCATCGGTTGAGTTCATAATCAGATAGCGAAAACCAGCATTGGTTGGAATATCGTGGGTAATGGTAAAGGTGACAGCCCGGCTGTTAGCCAGTGCCTGACCATAGCTGCCCGGATCAACCAGCTCGTTCATGCTGCCACTGGGGTTAAACGCCCGGCGCAGGCTTTCAAACAGTGGAAAATCGTAGGCTTTATGGTCGGTATACTGTAAATAAGGTGCCAGAAAACTGCTGTACTCATTATTACCGGCACCACCGCTGGTAATAATTTCGCCAAACACATACATACCGTTTTTAATAGTGCTGGTGAAAATCTGGTTAATATGCCAGATAGTCATATGTTTGGCAGCATCAACCCTGAAACCTTTCACCCCCATATTTTTCAAAGCCTGTAAGTAAGCCCGCTGCTGTTGTACCACCCAGTTGTTGGGATCTAAATCGGGCAAGCCGCTGTCGCCATTGCCGCCGCATAACCGCCAGTTTTGCACCTGCCAGACATCGTTATAATTCTGAATACAGTTGGCCGGATTAAAATCCCACGGGCTGAATAACCCCTGGGTTAAATTGCCAAACAAACGCTGATTATTCCAGTATGTCTGGTTGCTGCCGTAGCTGTTAAGCGCAGCCTGACCGGGGAAGTCGGTGGCGCCATTGCGTTCATTGGCCATATGGTTCAGGACAATATCGGCGTACACCACTACCCGCCGTGCCGGGTTGCTATCGTTAAGGGCGTTAATCATCGCCTGAAACGATTGCTTATTGCCTTTGCAATGGTCAATAACTCTGATGTCCTGTGGCTGATAACGTTGCCACCAGGCGCAGTTGCCGGCATTCGATTTTAACGGCGGGGCAACCAGTACTGCTTTATAACCGAGGTTTTTTATTTCCTCTGCCCGGTTGGCAACCTCGTTATAGTGCCAGTCAAAGGCATGTAAAATAACGTCGGCCAGCGCCTGTGGGGTAATAAACAGCAGTATACCAAGCAGCATACTGCGGGAAGTTATAGTAAAAGCTCGCATGTTTTCGTCCTGTAATGTGTTGTTATGCAAGACATCCGTGCATGAGCCGCCAGCAACGCCAGCGAAGTGTTAGTGACAACAAGACCCCTTTAACACAACTTCAGCATACTTAGCTGCAGCAGCGAAATATTGTTGTTTCACGCCAAAATGACAATATGCTTACAGTTTATAAATATCAGGAACGCAGGCGGTCAGACTGTAAGGGTTGTTGCAGCTGAATGACGTATTCAAACTGGCCGCAGCAGGTTATAGTTGGGCCTTTGCAGTTTTCACTGAAGTAAGTGGTAGTGAATGAAGTTACTCTGGTTTTATTGCAGCAGCGTATTGCTGTTACTGGCTGCTTTTGCCCAGGCAGCTCCTGCTAATTTTGATCAGGCCAAAAAGCTGGCGCAGCGTATTCATGCGCCAGCGGCTACAAGCTTTTATTGTGATTGCACTATACGCTGGCAGGGGAGTAAAGGTATTCCCGACCTTGCTGGCTGTGGTTATCAGGTGCGTAAAAATGGCCCGCGGGCCAACCGGATTGAATGGGAGCATGTAATGCCGGCCCATCACTTTGGCCATCAGCGCCAGTGCTGGCAAAGCGGTGGCAGAAAAAACTGTGTTAAAACCGACAGTGTTTTCCGGTTAATGGAGGCCGATTTATATAATCTGGTACCGGTAATCGGCGAGGTAAACGGTGATCGGAGTAATTATCGCTTTGGCATGCTGCCCGCTACTCCCGCCTTGCATGGTGCTTGTCCGGTCAGGGTCGATTTTAAACAGCAGGTATTTGAACCCCCTGCATCGGTACGAGGCGACATTGCCCGCACCTACTTCTACATGGCCGATAAATACAACCTGATCCTGTCCCGCGCCCAGCTGCAACTGTTTATGGCCTGGCATCAGCTCGACCCGGTAAGCCCGGCCGAGCTGCAGCTTAACCAACGCACCCGCCAGCATATGGGCCACGACAACCCTTTTATCAGCGGCGACCGCGAATGGCACCCGGGCTACCGGCCGACCGGTTATGGTTTGGTGGTGCGACAATAATGGCACAATCACACTATGGCAAAATTGAATTTATTTCGTTAAGTTGTATTTTGTTTAGTGGTATTACTGCGATGAGCGGAGTGAATAACGATGAAAAACCTGACTGAACACCTGAGCCAGTATGCGCTGTATCATCGCGATCAGCGCAATATAAAAACCCATTATATTGGCATCCCCTTGATCATCGTGGCCATTTTCAGTTTGTTGTCACTGCCGCTGGTAAGCGTGGCAGGCATTATGCTGACTCCGGCGCTATTTTTGTTTATTGCCGCGGCGCTGTTTTATTTCCGGCTCGATTTACGTTTTGGCCTGGTGATGTTGCTGTTCAGCGGCAGCTGTTTTGCCCTTGCAACCTATCTGGCAGCCCAGCCGTTTGCTTTCTGGCTGGGTAGTTCGCTGGCACTGTTTGTTATTGGCTGGGTGTTGCAGTTTGTTGGCCATTACTATGAAGGGAAAAAGCCTGCCTTTGTCGACGATATCGTTGGCTTGTTTGTTGGCCCTCTGTTTGTGGTTGCTGAAATGAGTTTTATGCTGGGGCTGCGTAAACAATTACAGCACGATATAGAGAAAATCGCCGGTAAAGTCCATTAACCGGCAATTGTGTTAAACCACCACGCCTAGTCGCTGGTTACGGCGCTGAGCTGGCAGTTGCTTTTAGTTAGTGCCACGCTGCGACCGCTGGCCGGGTGGCTGAGCAGGCACTGGTTATCAGCTTGTTGTAACTCCAGTAAAATAGCCGGCTGACTATGCCGGCCCATTATTGGCAGGCCTTGCGGGTCGCGCAGTATGGCTCGCTCAATAAACAACTGGTGGCTGTCAGCAAAGGCAGTGTCGGCCAGTTTTACTTTCTCACCGCCAATAAGCTCGATAATGGCTTGTTGCAGCTCAGCTTTAATCTCCGGGCTCATATTAGTCAGCCGGGCGGGTTGGGGTTCAGCTGTTGTCATTTTGCAGCCTGCCAGTAAGCAGGCACCAGCCAGCAGGCTGGTGCTCAGTAGTAACCTGCGCTTCACTGTTGTTGGTCCTGCGCCGGTTTAATGGGCTGGTTCAGCTTATTCTCCAGCAAAAACGCCTGCATTCTTGGATCCTGGCGCTGAATGCTCAGGCCGCTGTCGTCATGGCTGCGCTGTTGCTGGCTCAGACTCTGGCCAGTTACAGCCACCGGGCAGCTGTTATTTGCTGCATAATACAGGGCACTGGCCAGCATCCGCTCAGCCGGGTCGCCCAGCTGAGCTGAGAAGTCATCTGCAACCTGACAACCCGGGACATCGGCGGCAAATACCGGCGCGGGGGTCGGGTAAAACCCATCCGCATATTCGCCAAAGTTTTTGGCATTGGCGCCGCTGAACTGAATGGTAAAGTAGGTAGTACCGCAGTTATCGGTCGGATAAAACCCATAAGGCTTACCACAGGTTTGGTCACCAATCAGAATTACCTCAACATCGATACCGCGTAAGCCGTTAATAAAAGCTTCACTGGCCGAGCAGGTGTCACCGGTTGATAACACAAAAATGCGGTTCAGGTTTAATTCCGGCAGCGGTGTGCTGGTTAACCGGCCGGCTTCGTAATCAATTTCAAAACCATAAAATGGCATCGGGCTTAACGTCTGACCGGTGACCGGATCACGGTTCGGATGTTTGTCATTAAAAATGGTTTTCTCGAATATCCTGTCCTGAATAATCGCATCGCCACTGACCATATAAGCGAACTGCGAGGCCAGTGCCAGCAAGCCGCCGCCGTTGTAGCGTAAGTCGAGCACGACATCGGTAACATTAGCATCAGCAAAGCTGTTAACGGCGCTGATAAGCTGCGGCTGGGCCAGCGCGATATGGCTGTTAAACTGTAAGTAGCCGACCTTGCCGGCATCGGTGTCGAGCACCTGAACATTTTGTACCGGGCTGCTGGCAACATCGGCAGAGGTCATCGTTACGGTAAGGGTGTCACCGTCATTGGTTAAAAACACAAACTCATGCTGTTCGCCGGCACTTTCCGGAAATAATGCCGCATTAATGGCATTAACGCCGGCGTTAGTGTTGTCGTTAACAAAATCGATGCCGTCGACTTCCAGTAAATCTGCGCCACGCAATATACCGGCATTGGCCGCCGGTGAGCCAGGCTCGGTATAGGCGACAATTAATGAGCGCGGCGGGGTGGTGCGGCCAAACGACCAGGTAATGCCGTAGCCTGAACTGACACCGGACTGAGTTTGCTGTTGATAGCTGGCGGTACTCTGAGCAAAATGAAAGTTATCTTTTGCTGCACCGGAGTCGGTTAGCTCATCCGTTTTTAACTGGTCAAAAAACGCCAGTACAGAACTGAAGTTGGCCGGGTTATTATCAGGCAACTCGCGGTACCATAAATAGGTGTTATTGCTCCAGGATCGCAGCCACATTTTTTCATGCATAGTGGTGCCCGCCCGGTCAGGGTAAGGCTGGTTGTTATTGTAAGGGTCGGCACCGGTACGCGGGGTAGCGCAATAGTTTTTAAAGTTACTTGCCGGGGCAAATACGCCCGGGGTCCAGGTGGGAGGGGTAACCCCCGAGCCACCACCGCCGGAGCCGCCACCGCTGCCAATATTGCCAGAACCACCACCGCCACAGGCAGTGAGTAAAATAACCGTTGAGACCAGTAAGCTGCGTTTAAACATGGTTAGCCCTACCACCACTAATTGCAAATGAAGGCCCACGTTGCCTGTTAAATTGTTAACAAATCAGCGGGGAATTTGTATATTTAAAGATAGCGAAATTAGCAAAATTGCGATAGCCCGGCAATGGCTAATTTTGTACTGAGTGCGCTGTTTTTAGAGAAAATACTGAGAAAAAGCAGCGAACCACATGTTTTTTAAGCAAAACGGCTGCATTACACTGGTTAAAAGCTTAAATTAGCCACTGAATATTTATTTGCGGAACCACTATGACCAGCCCTTTGCAACCCGAGCCCTTTCGGCTTATTCAGGCTGATGGTCAGCCACAGTATGGCCTTTTTGAGCAACCGGTTACCGATCTCAACCTGACCCGTTTTGTCTATCGCACTCCAATGGATAAGCTGGCTTCCAGTCTGGCGCGCTGGGCCCACTATAAGCAGTTTCAATTTATCAGCATCAGCCACCCGGACTGGATCCTGGCGGCAGCCATAGCGGACATCCGCTATTTATGTTCCGGCTTCGCTTACTTTTATCAGCGCAGTACCGCCAGTTTAACCGAGTTTAAATTGCTGCAACCTTTCGGCTGGCACAGCCAGATGAGCCATTCACCCGTTGCCGGCGTGGCACGGATCCAAAGCGCTAATAACAGGATCAGCATTGAGCCTGACGGCTACTGCTGGCGGCTGGCTTTGCATAGTAAGCAGCTGAGTGCCAACCTGCTGTTAGCGCCAGGCGATATTGCTGAGCCGTTGGCGCTATGTTTACCCACAGGTTACAGCGGCTGGACTTATACCCAGAAACATAATGGCTTGCAGGTAAGTGGAGATATTAATCTGTACCAGCAGCCGGTAGCAGTAAACGGTGCGCTCGGCGGCTATGATTTTTCGGCAGGCTATATGCGCCGGGAAACCAGCTGGCGCTGGGGCAGTTTAAGTGGTTACAGCGGAGCTGATGTTATTGGTTTTAACTTAGCGGCCGGCGTTAATGAAACCGGCGGTACTGAGAACTGCTGCTGGTTAAACGGTAAGCGCTATGGATTGCCGCCGCTGCAATTTATATTCAACCGCCAGAAACCTGATAGCCTCTGGCAGGTGTTAAGTCAGTCCGGCGCGGTTAAATTACAGTTTATGCCGGCAGCTAAACGCCAGGAACGGCTGAATCTGGGGCTGCTGGCCAGTAATTTTCGTCAGTATTGCGGTAGTTGGCATGGCACCATAAAACTGAGTGACGGCCAGCAGATTAACTGCAACGGCCAGCAGGGCCTGGCGGAAGACCATTTTGCCCGCTGGTAATTACTGCTTAGCCGTGTTTATGTCGCTGGTTGAAAACGCCAGGCCAGTAGCTGGCTGCTTTTCTGGCCTTGTTGCATATTAACCTGTTTAACTTCAACCGCGCCGGCCTGACGCGCTGCCACGATAAGAGCCTTAACATGACGTTGCTGTGATACCAGGCTGCTAAACCAGCCAACCTGGCTGGCAAACTCTACGCTTTCAGCAATTAATTGCTTAATAAATGCCAGTTCTCCGCCCGGACACCATAGCTCATGCTGCTGACCGGCAAAATTACGTTGTTGTGGGCTATCTGCCAGTTTCAGGTTAGTTCTTTTGCGCTGATTGGCTGCAGCAGCCTCGGCGGCAGAGCCGTAAAACGGCGGATTGCAAACAGTCAGTGTAAAGGTGTCGCTGGGCTTGATAATGCCGCGCAGAATATTGTTGCTATCTGACTGGCGGCGCAGGTTTATCTGTCCCTGTAGCTTTGGGTTGCTGTCGATAATTAACCGGGCGGCTTTTAACGCCATAGCATCAATATCAGTACCGACACAACGCCAGCCATAACTTCGATTGGCTATTATCGGGTAAATCAGGTTGGCGCCACAGCCAATATCCAGCAGGTTAATCTGTTTGCCGGTCGCTATGCCATCCGGCCCGGCCAGTAAATCGGCGGCGTAGTGAATATAGTCGGCCCGGCCCGGTATCGGCGGGCATAAATAGCCCGGCGGTAATTGCCAGTAGTCAACCTGATAGTAGTGCTTAAGCAGGGCCGCATTCAGTGATTGTACCGCCGCCGGATCGCTGAAATTAATCGTTTGTTCACCAGCCGGACTTACGGCCAGATGTTGCTGTAACGGCGGATAGTCGCTGCTTAGCTGTGCTAAATCATAGCGGCCCTGATGCGGGTTACGCGGGTGTAGTTGGGCAGATTTTGTCATAGAAGCTGCAATCAGGTATTTTGCCGGCAGTTTACGTTATTCCTGCCAGGCTTGCGAGTCAGGCTTGTGCGTTAAGTCCCGCTCTCCTAAACCCCTGAAGCAGCACTAAAGTACTAAACCGTAATTGCTTTTCGACTTCTATAGTTGGTGGGCACCGGGGCTTGCTACCGGAAAGTCAGAGGTCGGAACAGGGAGAAGTAGCGTCGCTGCGGTGTTCACTTAAATGAAAATAATGATAAGGAACAACAGACGTGAAAATTCAAGCTTTCAGCCGGACCAGCGCAGTAGCGGCCGGTATACTCTTTACGGCAGCTATGTTTGCCATGCCGGCTTTTGCCGGTAGCTGGCAGCAAAATGTCAGTGTCGGTGGTTTTAATAAAGTGCATTTATACTCACCAGACAGCGTCTCGGCCATTGGCCAGGGCCGTGGTTTGCTGGTTGTGCTGCATGGCTGTACCCAGTCGATCGATGCCTATCTCAATGCCAACTTAACTGCGGCAGCTGAGCAGTTCGGCCTGGTCATTGCGGTGCCGGATGCCATGAACAAAGCGGGTTTTGGTTGCTGGTCTTACTGGCAGGGCACTAAAGCGCGCAGTGCCGGTGACTATAAAAATTTAATTACCCTGGCCAATAATCTGGTGGCTGATGTTAACCTGCAGATAGACCCGAATCAGGTTTATATTGCCGGCTTATCATCCGGTGCTGCCTTTGCCAATACCACTGCCTGCCTGGCACCCGACGTGTTTGCCGGCATGGGCATTAGTGCCGGGCCTAGCATTGGCACCAGCTCCAGTGGTGCCATTGGCCCCTGCGAAACTGCCAATGTCGCCAGCCGCTGTGCGCAGTATGCCGGCAGCTATGCCAGCCACTTCGACACGCAGATTGCCTCTATTGCCCATGGCCGCAGTGATACTACCGTTAACCTGTGTTACAACGAGCAGAACGCCAATGGTATGGCTGATTTATATAATGTCAGTCAGCTGAGTGGCGAGAATCTGATCAGTGAAGGAAGCAGTCGCACCGCAGACGAAACACTGTGGCAGGATGGCCGGGTATCGATGTTGTGGTTTAATAATGTCGATCATGCCTGGTCAGGTGGTCAGGGTGCCAGCGGCTCCTATATTAATGGTAATAGCATTAACTATGCGGTGTATCTGGGTCAGTATTTTCTGGACAATAACCAGCGGGTGAATCGCAATAGTGCCCCTGGGCTGACCAATATTAATGTCAGCCAGCAAGCCAGTGTTGTAACGGTAACCGGCAATGCTGCTGACATTGACGGCGATGCAATAACGGTCAGCGCCAGCTTTACCGACAGTATCGGCCAACAACAACTGGTCAGTACCACACCTGCTGCTACCGGTAATTTCAGCCTTAGCAGCCCGGCACTGAATGATGACTGGTATCAGCTTAGCGTAACGGCAACCGATAGCGGCGGTTTGGTCAGTACACCCTATACTGAGCAGTTGTTAATTGGCCCGCCACCACCAGCTGCTGCGCCAGAGCTGTCTGAGCTGGTAGTTGCTGTTGACGGTCAGTGCGCTGTGGTGAGTGGCCGGGTGTTTGATTTAAATCGCGATCTGGCATCGGTAACGGTAGAGTTTGCCAGTGCGACTGTTACTGCCAGCATCAACGATGATCTATTTAGTGCACAGCGTTGCCAGCTGGCGGGTGGCGAGCAAACTGCGCTAATTACCGCCACCGATCAGGGCGGCTTGTTTAGTGCTGAGCAGCTGATATTTACCATCGATGCCGGCCAGAATGCCACATTGGATCAGCATATCAGTGCCGGCCGGCTGGACTACACCAATTATGCCAACTGTTATCTGGAGTATGGTACAGCCAGTTTTGTGCTGCGCGAGCAGGTAATTACCGGCAGCCAGTGTCGCTGGCAGGATAACGATGCCAGCTGTTTTGGTCCGGCGCAAAGTTGCAGTGCCGCTGGCCCGGGCGATGATGGCAGTGATGGAGGTGATGACGACAATCCACCACCGCCGCCACCACCAGCTGATTGTGTCGCCTTTACCACTAATAACTACAGCCATAAAGTGGCCGGACGGGCTTACAGTACCGGCAATATTTACGCGCCCGCTTACTTTGCCAATGGCAGTAATGCAGCAATGGCCGGCTCTACCTGGGGTATAACGACCTTATCGTCTGCCGATGACAGTTTCTGGCAACCAGGCGGCTGCCCGCAATAAGGCTTCTGGCCACAGTAAGGCTTCTATCCACAATAGTGTGCTGAAGGAACCGCCGCATAAAAAAGCGCAGGCCAGAGCCTGCGCTTTTCAGTCTAACAATCTTTTAAACTGAGACGTGCAGCCGCACATCGACATTGCCCCGGGTGGCATTTGAATACGGGCATACCTGATGCGCCTGCTCAACCAGCTTATCGGCCGCGGCCTGGTCCATTCCTGGCAGTTTGATATATAAATCAACGTCTAAACCAAAACCGCCTTCAATTTTACCAATGCCTACTTCTGCTGTAAGGCTTAAGTTATCAGGCAGGTTGGTTTTGCTTTTACCGGCTACAGCCTTTAGCGCACCAATAAAGCAGGCAGAATAGCCCGCGGCAAATAATTGTTCCGGGTTAGTGGCACCGCCATCACCGCCAAGTTGTTTCGGGGCAGACAATTTTACTTCCAGTAAACCGTCGTCTGATTTTGCTTCGCCGTTACGGCCGCCGGTCGAGGTAACAACTGCTTTATAAAGAATATCCATAATTAACTCCTGAAAAAGTTTGCGGAATGAAGATAAAGATAACATAGTCAGCCGGGCCTGTTACGGCAATTCCGGTTAAGCCTTAGCCAGTTAATTCACTTGTTGCAGCGCATCCTGGCGTAGTTGTTCCAGTTGCAGCAGCCGCTGCTGGTAATTTTCATAGGGCACTGTGCCAATTGCCATAAATATCTTACCAACCGGATTGCGCAGCCAGCTATACCAAGGGTAGCTGACTTGCTCAGAATGCTGCTGCAATTGGGTAGCTAAAAGATTGTTGGTATCTTCTAATAGCCACAGGGGGCGAACTACCCAGGCCAGCAGTTTTTCCGATACTTTGCTCTCGCTTTCATCATAGGGGTTCGTACCATGCCAGGCGTTGTAAGTGATATCGGAGCCAAAATGCCACTCGCCAGCCAGTGCCAGCTCCAGGCTTAACTCCTTATCGCTAAAAACATTATTCCATCCATCTGGTATAGCGGCATCGCGCTGCTCTGCCGGCAATTCGCTGATAACGATTGTGGCTAAATTAAAATGATGCTTTACAGCCGCAAGGCTAATCATTTTAGCAATAACGGTATTATTATTCGCCAGCACGTTTCTCCAGAACTGATAATCTGCCGTAAGCGCAGCTTTAACCTGCTGGCTGTTGCCAGCTTGAGCATCCAGCCAGGCTTGCCAGAGAAATAACCGTTGGCCATGCAAAAACAACTGATAGGCAGGCATGTGCTCCAGTTTCGGTGGCGGCTCTTGCCACTGCGGGTATTGCAGCAATTCTTTGTAAAACGCTAATAGTTTATGCTGCTGAGCAACCAGTTCTGTCAGATCAGTTTGAGCAGCCAGCGCTTCCGTACAAGTCTGCACGTCGCTGCACTGGCCATAAAGCTGCTGTAGTGGCCCGCTCAGTAAAAGATTATTATTGGTATTGTGGGCAAGGTAATATTGATAGCCATTTTGCGCTGCCGGTATTGGCGGTTGTTGCAACAGGCTTTGCATATGCAGGCTGGCGGCATTGGGTTTGGCATCCTGCCAGTTAATGACCAGCAATAGCAGATAGAACGCAGTTAGCAGCAGCAATAAACCCAGGATAAATTTAATGGAACCGCGCACCAGTGTTTTTAAAACGGCCATATTGCTCCTTGCATTTTAGTTAGCGAAATCAAGAAATTGTTGCTACAAGGTTACCCTTTGCTGTACCTGAAAGTAAAGCCGGGATGTTCGGTTATTTATCTGCTGGTAGCTGGATATTTCGGGGTTCTGCGCCATACTTTAGCAGTTTCTAAGGATAGTAATGTAGTGTTTTTGCTATAGATATCGCTAAACCTATGTACGGGTAATATGGATAACAGCGGGCTTTCCGGCACATGTTCCGACCATACTGTTGCAGACATGCAGCACAAGAATGCGTTGCATGCCGGCTTTTTTATTGGCGAAATTCAGGTTATTCCTGACAATGGTCAGCTGGTTGTGGCAGGCGAGCACAGACACCTGTCGGCCAAAGCCATGGAGTTGCTGTTAATTCTGGCCGCGCATGCCCAGCAGGTTGTCAGCCAGCCGGTATTGCTGCAGGCGGTAACCGGCAGTGCTGATTCTTCCAGAGAAACCCTGTCGCATCTGGTCAGTGAGCTGCGCCATGCCCTTGGCGATCAGACCGCCTGCCCGGCTTATATCCAGACATTGCCACGCCGGGGCTACCGATTGCTGCAGCCCGTGACTATGCAACCTTTATCGCTGAGCAGTGGCCCTTCGGATCGGGTCAGGTGGTCCTGGCTGTATGCGCTGGTAAAAGGCAGCCGGTTGTTCCGGGTCAGCGTCGCGTTTCTGGTGGCGGTCTGGTTGTTTATTCAGGTGATGGCAATCACCTTTCCGTTGCTGCATATCACCGGTCGCGGCATGAAGCTGACGCTACTGGTTATTGTTATGCTGTTTCCGGTTATTCTGGTTTATACCTGGCTACGGGACTTAAAATTACAACGCGCCAGACTGAATATTTCTCAAAACCCTAAGGCCCGTCAGTTCTGGCGGCGGCAGCTAAAAGTAGATATTGGTTTTCTGTTGTTATCCTGCATTACCGTTATCGTGCTGGGCGGTTCATTGAAGCGGGCGCTGGACACTGAAACCAGCCAGGGAAACGCCACGCCAGCTTACACACAAATTGCCGTGCCCTTACTGGAGAACGCTGTAGCAGTGATGCCGTTTCGCCAGGACAGCCGGTCAGTAGTGGCCGTTGACAGCTACCTGATAGAGGGTATTCGCGACGAATTGCTGTATTCGCTGACCCAACTGAATGCCTTTCCGGTTATTTCTGCCAGAGCCATGCAGGGGCTACCCGATATGGCAGACAATAAATTGCTGACTGAACGCCTTGGTGCTGAATATACGATTGAAGGTAAATTACACGCCAGTGAGCAGGAGCTGAAGCTGGAGGTGGTGATTATTCAGCTTAGTAATGGGGTAAGGCAGTGGGCTAGCCGCATAGCGGTGCCGCGCCAGCAGCTACCGCAATTACAACAGGAACTGTACCGCCAATTAACCAGTGCCTTTGGTTTATTGCTGCAAAATCAGGCGATACCGGGTGCCGATTACAGCCTGACCACCAACTTCCAGGCCTATGACGCCTACTTGCGGGCGAATAATCTATTGCAGCAATTTGCAGATATGCAGAGTCTGGAGCAGGCAGAGCTGCTATTTTTGCAGGCACTGGAGCTGGACCCTCGTTTTGCGATGGCCTCAGCCGGATTATGTAAGCTGCATCTTGAAAAGTATGCCATCAATCGCAGTGTCGCTGAATTTGAGCAGGCCCGCCAGGCCTGCGAGCATGCCGCGGGGTTCACCAGCAACCAGGCGCCAATATTCAGTGTGCTGGGCGATTTATACCGTACCCGGGGTGAATACGACAAAGCAATGCTGCAATACGATTCAGCATTACAGCTTAATTCGCACTGGCCGGATGCAATAACCGGCAAGGCGCTGTTATTGGCCGATTTGAAGCAGCCGGCGCAGGCTGAGCAGTTTTTTAAGGAGGCCATTGAGCTTGAACCGGGGTACTGGCAGCACTACAGCAATTATGGCCGGTTTTTATATAACAGCGGCAAATTCAGCGAGGCTATCAGGCAGCTGGAGCGTGCTGCGCTGCTTAACCCCGACAGTGTGGATTTACAAAACAGCCTGGGGGCCAGCTATTTTTTTAATAATGATTTTGCAGCAGCAAGCCGGGCCTGGCAAAAGGTGGTGGCAACTTCTCCGCTATCACTGGCGTATTCCAATTTGGGTACCGCGTATTATTTCAATGGCGAATTCAACAAAGCCGAGCAGATGTACCGGGCTGCTCTGCAAAACAGCAACGATGACTATACTATTTTAACCAATCTTGCCGATAGCCTGGACGCCCAGCCTGGCCGGCAACAGGAAGCATTGCAGTATTATCAGCAGGCGTTGCAGCAGGCACTGGCGAACCTTTCGGTAAATCAGGATGCCAGCGCCTTACTGTCGCAAATTATCCGGATCAGATCAGAGCTGGGCCAGTGTGAGCAGGCACTGGAAAGCCTTCAGCAACTGCTCAGCACCACTATTGACGATTTCTATATTTATTACGATTTGGCAATTGCCAGCTTTAATTGTGCCAGACCAGCTGCCGGAGCTGAACTGGTAGCGCAGGCCATTGCCGGGGGATATGCCGCTGCATTAATTGCTGCTGATCCAAAAATACCGGAGTAAGCATTGCCTCACTTACTGTGCAGAGCATGCTGTTAAAAACCATCTGGAGCAAGCTATGAAAACGATTTTCCTGACAATACTGCTAGCCGGGCTGCTGTTCGCTACCGACAGTCACGCCGATAAAAAAGACCAGACCTTAACCATTATGCTGAATGCAGCAGGCTGCGTTGATCAGATAAAACCTCCGGCAGATGATAACTGTAAAACCAACAATAGCGGCCAGCGTGCCGGTTGCGGTAACAGTAAAGATTGTGTCTGCGGCGCTCGCGACAAACACATTGTCTGGCAAACTGACCCGAAAAAGGCGTATAGCATCAGATTTTACGATCAAAGTCCGTTTCAGCCAGGATGCCGGCTGCAGGCTAATCAAAATGGCAAGCTGCAATGCCTGATCACCAGTGACGCAAGCGGAGAGTATGACTATGGCGTGACGGTTGAAGGGTGCGAAGAGTATGACCCCAGAATCGTTATCCGGGCCAATTAACCAGCAAAAATTAAGCAGAAATAAGCTGCCAGCGCCGGCAGAGCACTTATACTGCTAACCAGCAGCCTGGCAGTGGGCCTGCTGCTTTATAAGGATATCGCACAATGACAACCGCTTTATACGCCGGCATACTGGCAATCTTGTTTATTGTATTAAGTGTCAGGGTTATCACCAGACGAAATCAGTATCAGGTAGCGATAGGCAGTGATGGCCAGATATTACTTGAGCGGGCAATACGGGTGCAGGCAAACTTTGCCGAATACGTGCCCTTTGCCCTGTTGCTGATGTTTCTGGCCGAATACAGTGGCCTGGCACCGTTATATCTGCATATTCTGGGTATTGCTTTGCTTGTAGGGCGGTTGTCGCACGCCTACGGAGTAAGCCAGCAACTGGAACCACTGAAATTCAGGGTTTTTGGCATGATCCTGACGTTTACAGTGCTGTTGCTGGCGGCGCTGGCCATTTTTATGTTGTATGGCAGCAAAGCCATACTGAGCTAAGTCGCGGCTCAGGCAGCCATAGCCTGACAGGCCTCGGCACAGCTGCGGCACGCCTCAGCGCATTCCAGACAATGGCTGTGCTGATGCTTACCACATTCTGTCGCGCATGCCTCACAAAGCGTAGCGCATAGCCGGCAAATATCGCTGACATGCTCGCTGCTGCGCGCCATGGCTGCGGCGGCAAACCGGCATAATGCTGCGCAGTCGATATCCAGCCGGATACAACGCTCCATGTCTGCTACATTATCTTCCTGCAGACAGGCGGTGGAGCAATGATCGCAAGCATTGGCACAGTTATTACAGGCATCAATACAGGCATGATATTTCTCATGTGACATCATAAACCTCCGGGTAAACTGTGGTTTGCTGCTAATGAGCGGTAAATTTCATTGAGATATCACCGAGCACCTTACCGGCAGTTTCCGGCCGTAAATGTTTGGCCAAATCACCAAGGCTGACCACGCCGACAAGTCTTTTCTGAGCATTAACTACCGGTAAACGGCGTACTTGTTTTTCGCCCATATTGCGGGCGACTTCCTCGACGTCCTGATCTTCAAAACAATATAGCAAATCATCAGTCAGAATATCGGCCACGGTGGTGTTATCAACATCTTTGCCATTTGCCACGGCTCTGAGTACGATGTCGCGATCGGTCAGGGTACCTTTTAACTCATCATCGGCACCGGCCAGAATAAATCCAATACCTTCGCGTGCCATCTGCGCCGCAGCGTCTTTGACAGAAGTCGAAGGTTTAACTAAAACCGGATTAGCAGTCATTACGTCTTTAATATTCATGGTCATCTCCTTGTGTTTTAAGTTAACGATTAATCAGCAACGCAAAAACGTGCTGAACAATTACACTCCCTCAACAAGCGAACATCATGCCACTACGCTAACATCTTGAAGATACTCAGTATCAGTAAAATTAGCGGATGCACAGGCCAGTAAAAAATACCGTTGGCAGTAATTATTACCGGTTGTGTGATAGGATCTGACACCGCTCAAAGCCTGTTCAGCTATGGGGCGGGGAGCGTTGTCTGACTTTTTTATCATCAGGCTGGCGCTGACATATTCCCTGCCGTTGTTAACTAGGGTATAAGGGCGCTATGAAAATACCGAAACGTATTCAGCCGCTGGTCGATGAAGGCCTGGTGGATGAAGTTATCCGGCCGCTGATGAGTGGCAAAGAGGCTGCAGTATATATCGTCCGTTGTGGCGAGGATATTCGCTGCGCCAAAGTGTATAAAGAAGCGGACAAACGCAGCTTTAAACAAGCGGTGCTATACCAGGAAGGGCGCAAAGGCCGCAACAGCCGTCGTACCCGGGCGATCGAAAAAGGCTCGAAGTTTGGCCGGGCCCAGCAGGAACAAAGCTGGCAGAACGCCGAAGTAGACGCCTTATTTAAGCTGGCGAAAGCCGGTGTCCGGGTGCCACAGCCTTTTGGCTGTTATGACGGCGTGTTACTGATGGAGCTGGTATGCGATGACGAGGGCATGGTAGCGCCGCGACTGGGCGATGTTGCTATGGCTGAGGATATTGCGCTGGCTGATCATGCAACTATGATGCAGTACGTGGTAATTATGCTGTGTGAAGGGCTTATTCACGGTGACTTGTCAGAGTTTAACGTGCTGGTAGATGATTACGGGCCAGTTATTATCGATTTGCCGCAGGTGGTTGATGCCGCTGCAAATAACAATGCTAAATGGATGCTGGAGCGCGATATTAATAATATGCGTGATTATTACGGCCAGTATGCTCCCCAATTGCTGCAAACCCATTATGCCGGCGAGATCTGGGCTTTATATGAAGCCGGTGAATTGCACCCTGATGTGGTATTAACCGGCGAATTTATTGCCGATGACAGCGCCGCCGATGTCGACGCTGTGCTGGAGCAAATTAAAGCCGCCTTTGCTGAAGCTGAAGAACGCCGGGCCCGCATTGCCGCGGATCAGGACGATTAGCGCTTATTCAGCGGGTGGGTAGTACACAAAAAACAGTGTTTGTGCGCCAGGCAACTGCTTTTGTGAACCCGCTTTAGCAGGCTGAATAAAAATGTGTGGAATGCTGAGCGCCCTGCCGACGTCCTTCACATAATCAAAGCCTGCCGGTACATTTTGCATATAAGCAACGTCGGTAGCGGCCATTAATGCTGGCCGGTGCTCGCGGTAGCTTGGCAATTGCTGCCGGTAGAAATCTAACACCTCGGCCGGACTGGCGGTTGTCACAAACGACGCCCCGGGTAACGTCACATAGCGCTGTTCTGCAATTTCCATTTCGCCCTGCGCGGGCAAGTTAATCAGCAGTTTCGCCTGCGGAAAAACCGGCAGCGTGACTAAGGCTTCTGTGCCCTGGCTGCCGGCAATCATGCCATCCACCACCTGCTGCATTTCAGCCACGCCGCGCTGCTGCATCCGCTCAATAATCTGATCCATTTGCTGTTGTTCTGCCGCAGTGGGTTCGCGCTCACCTATCCGCTCAGTTAAAGCGTCCAGTTCCGCCATCAATGGGTCCGCTGGTTCTTCCTCGCTGTTGTCACACGCTTGCCAGCGCTCGGCAGCCACACCGCTGTGGCTCGCCAGACTATCCAGGATGCAAGCTTTATGCTCTGGGTCAGATTCTTCTGATGACATGTCGCCCATACCGCATTCAGCGAAGGTTTGCCGGAAGGCACTTTTCAGACGAGCCGGCGGCAGGTCCACACATTCGGCCAACCGGGTCAGCTCGCCCATTTGTTCCATCATGGCCAGCATCATATTGAGTTGCTGTTCCTGTTGGGCCGAATTTGCCAGCACGCTGCCGCTGAACAACAATGACAAGAATATTTTTTTCAACTTGCTTCTCCGTTAACAAAGATGGTCAAAATAATAACGCTAAAATTACCTTATGGTAAATTTATTTTTAACGCCACTCTGCTGCCGGCAGAACCCATTGGCCGGCAGTGGCGTACACAAGTGTAACCGGATCCCAAAATCAGATTAGGTCAGGGTATGAGAACATTATGCTTGCTGCTGGGCTTACTGCCTTTTTGCTGTATCGCCAACGACGCCGCGTGGGAAGCCTGGCGTGATGGTAAGGCGGTGCTGATTATGCGCCACGCCTTAGCGCCAGGCACTGGCGACCCGGCCGGCTTCAAGCTGACTGACTGCAGTACGCAGCGCAATTTAAACAGTGAGGGCCGGCAACAGGCACAAGCCTGGGGTGTGTTATTACAAGAGCAATATGCCGGTGATATTGCGTTGTACAGTAGTCAGTGGTGCCGATGTCTTGATACGGCCAGATTAATGAACATTGCTCCGGTACAGCCATTACCGGCCTTAAACTCATTTTTTGCCGGGCGGGGCGATCGTGATCAGCAAACCCAGGCATTACTGCAGCAATTCGCTGCCAGGCAGACCATACCGACAGTATTGGTCAGCCATCAGGTAAATTTTACTGCCCTTACCGGTTACTTTCCTGCCTCAGCAGAGGCCGCAATTATCGCGCTGCCGTTAACGGTACCGGCAACGGTACTGGCGCGCGTGACGCTCTGAGTAAATTCCCGCCAACGCTGCCAGCTACTGTAATAATTAGTTAATTTCACCAATTAGTGGCAATTTTACAATGTCAGTACGGCAGCCATATTATTTAAGTTCATATAAATCAAATATTTAAAATTGGCAGGCCATTTGCAAACTGGTCAGCAGCGTAATCACAAACAAGGATATAAAAAATGAAACTCTCGAAATTTGCTGCTGTAACTACTTTGCTGGCTGTTGTCGTTGCAGGCAGCGGCATTTTTAGCAAAGCAATGGCCGAAAGCCGTCACGGCAATATTGATAAAGTGATGGGCAGTGCGGTGGTCGGCAGCGGTCAGCACTATGGCGATGTATCTCTGGTGAATGGCAGCGTGCAAATGGCCAGCAACAGCAGTGCTAAAGCGGTATCACTGGTCAATGGTAGCATTGCGATTCGTGATGATGTCACTATTGACAGTGCTGAAACCGTTAATGGCGCCATTGAAGCCGGCCGCAATCTGCAGGTCACAGGTAGCCTAAGCACAGTAAACGGCGAAATAATGGCAGCCGATAATGCCAACATTGCCGGTGACATTAGTACGGTAAACGGCGATATTACCCTGAAAAGTGCCCGGGTAGCCCAGGATATCAGCACCGTGAACGGTGATATTCAACTGGCCGGCAACACTGTGGTTGAAGGCGATGTTATCTTTAAAAAGCCCGGTAAGAAAAAATCGTTCTTTGGCTGGGGCAACAACAATAAGCCCAGTCTGCATATCGCCGCCGATGCAGTGGTAGAGGGCCGGATTATTCTGGAACAACCGGTAGAGCTGGATTTTGCTGACCCGGCTATGCAGGCGAAAGTGGTAGAGCGCTTCTAAGCCGGTAAATCAGTAAAAGGGCGCAGTGCTGCGCCCTTAGCCTATTCTTCTGCGCATTATGCTACAGCAATTGTGCCAGATTTTGTTTGTATAGCTTACCTGCTTTAACCACTTTCTCTGTAGCCAGCCGCACCTGATCACCATCGACAGCAACAACATGGTTTTTATTAACCACCAATGACTTGTGAATTTGTAAAAACTGCTGCCGGGGCAGCAGCTGTAATAACCGCTTCAGTGTACTGCTAACCAGGGTTATCTGCTGACCATGCCATACTTTGACATAGTTACCATAGGCTTCTAACAATATAATCTCATTAAGCAGAAACCTGCGTTTTTCCCGGTCTACCTTTAGCGCAATATAACTATCGGCGGCCGGTATTGCCTCGCCAATACGACGCTGTACTTTATTAATGGCTTGGTACAGACGCTCTGCACTAACCGGCTTTAGTAAATAATCAACCACATCCAGTTCAAAGCCGTCTAGCGCATATTCTTTATAGGCGCTGATAATAATCACGTGCGGCCGGTGGTGCAGCACTTTTAGCAGTTCAATACCGCTTAAAGCCGGCATATTTATATCCAGCAGCAATAAATCGACCTGATGACGGGCAAGATAACTGAGGGCTTCAGTGGCATTGTAGCAGCTTGCCACCACAGCAATATCGTTACACCTTTGCAAATGGTGTTTTATAACATTATGGGCCAGCGGCTCATCATCAATAATTAATGTGGTCAGCATGGTTCCAGCTCCAGGCTCAGCTCTGCATGCCACCAGCCATCCCGGGGCTCTGCGGTGAGCCGGTGTTTTTCAGCATACAATAGGTTAAGGCGTTTCTGCAGATTCTCAAGCCCAATCCCGGCTTTATGGCTGGTCGGCTTTTCTGGCATGGTATTGGCACAACATAGCAGCAACCGGCCGTTTATAATGTTGAGTTTAAGATTAACAGTACATCTGGACTCACTGACTTCAACCCCATGCTTAAAGGCATTCTCCAGCAATATTATTAGTAGTAATGGCGCAATTTGCCACTGTTCTGTGTTGTCGGGCCATTCCACGTGAAGCTGACATTTTTCACCGCTGCGAATGGCCTGCAACGCCAGAAAATCTTGCAGGTACTGAATTTCCCGGGCCAGGCTAACCTGCTGACTTTGCCCCTCGTATACCGTGTATCGCAGCAAGTTGGCTAATTGCAACACCAGTTTTGGTGCTTGTTCTGAGCCGGTTAATGTTAAAGCATACAAATTATTTAAGGTATTAAACAGAAAGTGAGGATTAACCTGTTGCTGCAGCAGCTGCAGTTCTGTCTGGCTATGACGTTGAGCGATTTCGGCCAGTGCTTTTTCTTGTTGCTGACGTTCAAAAGCCATTATAACCGGCGTACTGATCGCCAGTACAAAAAAGCAGAACCGATAATTAACAGGGTCGAAAATGTTGTAGTCCTGAGAAGGTAAAAAGCTAAATTCCGGAATATTCAGCGGTAACAATAATACGATAGAGCTCAACAGTGGTGTCAGCACAATGATACTAATCAGGCAGCCTGCTACATAGGCAAAAACGCCCTCACGGGCCAGTATCCGTCTGATCAGAAAGTAGCGGTTAAGCCAGCAAATGAACAAAACACAGCTTCCCAGCAACAAAAATTGCCAGAGATATTGCAGAAAGCTTTCAAAATTGACAATGACAGTATCGGTGTCAATAAATGCCCGGAGCGGCTGGTTGCGCACCGGGTCGTTTGTGGAGGCAAAAATCCCTGCCATAACAATTGCCCATGCCGCCAAAAGCAAAAGCGATACCGAGTTGAGTGACAATAAACGGGAGAAAAACTGAAAGCCCGCGGTGGTATTGCGCTTTGCCAACATGCGGCTAAGGCCAAAACCAGCACTGGCCAGCACCAGCAGCGACCAGCCCTGAACAGAAAACAGCGCCCACTCAGCAAAAACCGGCAGCTGGCTACCCAGCCAGAAATGAGCTAACGGATAAAGCACAAAACCTGCACACCAGACTGCCCCTGCCCACCAACGGCGTCGCAGCAAGGTTAAGCGTCCGGCAAAATAATGGGCCAGCAGCAACGGCAAGCTTTCAAGCACTAACTGCAGCACGATAAACAAAAAATCAATTGCACTCTGACTTTGCCAGGAAAAGTGCCGGATAATCGCTTCCAGCAACAACGCCGCCACAAGCGCCAGTTGGTTGTTGGCGACGGCATTGCAGGTTGCTTTAGTGTTGGCGACAGCCGGGTTAGCCATGGTGTTATCCTGCCAGATTTTTTGCATAGGGTGGCGTAACAGGCCACTTGTGTCAGCCAGTCAATGACGAAGTTAGCCTTTTTACTGATGAAAGTAAATTTGGCAGCCATCTGCTGCTGTCGGCTCCTTTTATCATTTTAATCAGATACTTTGTCATTGGTTGATTGTAGCGAACCCGTGCTCAGCCTAGCCTGAAACCATTATTTATATGGGAACCGCTTATGCTGACTATCCGCCAACTCTCTGTGACTTACGCTGACGGCACCCGCGCCCTGCGTGATATTAATTTGCAGTTGCCCACCGGTATGGTGGGTTTACTAGGCCCCAATGGTGCCGGTAAATCAACGCTTATGAGGGCTCTCGCCTGCCTGCAACCGCCTGATCAGGGCCAAATTCAGTTTGCCGGCATCAATGTGTTGCAACAGCCACAGGTACTGCGCCAGCAGTTGGGTTACCTGCCGCAGTATTTTGGGGTGTATCCGCACATGAGTTGCTATGCCTTGTTAAGGCACATGGCTATTTTAAAAGGCATTAATCAGAAGGCAGAACAACAGCAGCAGATTGACGCGTTGTTACAACTTACCAATCTCAGTGCGGTTGCTAATAAGAGTGTGGCAACTTTTTCTGGTGGGATGCGGCAACGGTTTGGGATTGCACAGGCGCTGTTAGGCAACCCAAGGTTATTGATTATGGATGAACCGACAGCCGGGCTGGACCCGGCTGAGCGCGAACGTTTGCACACCCTGCTTGTAAGTATCAGCAAAGACAAACTGATTTTACTTTCAACCCATATTGTTGAGGATATTGAAAATCTTTGCCCCTTTGTAGCGTTAATCAACGATGGGCAGATTATCGAAAGTGGTGCGGTGCAAAGCTTGCTGACACCGTTGCAGGGGCAGGTTTGGCAAAGTCCGGTACGGCCGGCAGACAACAGCAGTGTCCTCAGTGCCAGCTACCGCTTTGGTTTACCGCTATACCGGCTGTTCAGCAGAAAACAGCCCTGTGCTGAGGCGGTACCGGTTACTGCTAATTTACAGGATCGTTATTTTTTCGAACTGTCACACAAGGCGGTATCTGATGTTCCAGCATGAGTTATTGAATAACGAGTGGCGCTACCTTGGCAGGCAGCCTTTGCTGTGGCTGGCTTTTTTGCTGGTACCTCTAACTGCGCTGATTTTTGCCATCGGTATTGGCGGTATCGACACCATAGCAGATAAACGCCTGCAGGCACTGCAAATGACTTTGCTGATGTTCACCCTGCCATTGCTTTGTGGCGCCCTGGCACCACTGGTTTTTCTGCGCGACCAGAACCACGGGATGGCAGAGTTGGTGTTATCCACGCCGCTAAGCACGCGGCAGCGATTGTTTACCCGGCTGGCCGCACTGTTTTTGCTGTGTGCCGGCCTAATGCTGACCGGCTTCATAATTATGTGGTTTATGCTTGGCCGGGAATATGGCTTTAACGCCGGCCTGCTGAAAATCACTGGCTGGAACTTTACCCTGTTAGCGGTGCCGGCCTGTGCTTTTTACACCGCACTGGCCTGCTGCCTGGCGCAGCGTTTTTCAGGCAACGTAACACTGTATGCTGTATTTGCTGCTGGCTGGCTACTGTATCTGGTTTTAGCCAGTATCAACGGCGCGCCGATGCTGGCCGGCAGCAGCATAAGCTATGACTGGCTATTTCAGGCTATGCGCCTGTTAGACCCCTTCGGCAATACCGGTCTTGTTGCTTTGTACCAGCAAAGTGCGCCGCAGTTGTATGGTGATTTTAGTTTGTACCTGAACAGGCTGTTGTTTTGCCTGCTGGCCGGCGGGCTGTTTATTATCAGTTTAAAGCTTAAGCCGCACAGTGTGGCGGTTAAACCCTGGCAAAGCCCGGACGGCGAGGATGCCAGCGAACCGCAAATCTATCAGACCATTACTGCCCGGCCAACAGCCGCAAGACAACTGTGGCAACTGACACTAATGGCTTTGTTAACCTTGTTAAAGCAACGTCTGAACCAGCTGTTCCTGCTGGCCTGGGTTTTCCTGATGTGCAGCGAAGTATTATCGGGCATTAACTATGCTGAGCCACTGGCGGTGTTGCAACCAACCAGCCTGGATGCGCTGAACCGGATTGCCGATGATGTGTTGCCGCTGGTGGGTGGCTTGCTGGTATTGCTATGGGCATGGCAACTAGGCTGGCGTAACAGACAAACCGCCATGGCGGAACTGATAGCTGCCACGCCGGTTCGCTCGGGTATATTACTGACAGGCCATATATTGGCCTTAACAGCGCTTATTATGCTGCTGATGGTACTTGCAGGCCTGGCATGTCTGATAGCTGAAGGGCTGACAAACAGCGATATCCAGCTGTGGCACTATCCGGTGGTGCTCAGTAAGGTCGCGTTGTCATTATGGTTGCTTGGTGCATTGTTCAGTGTTTTTCATGCGATATGCCGCTCTCCGCTGACAGCAGCAGCCTGGTGTGCCGGTATGCTGGTTATGAAATACACCCCGCTCAGCGGTAAATTAGGCCTGACTCATACCTTGTGGAATATAGCCGGCTCACCGCTACAACCGGCAGATGCCTTCTGGGGGGCTGAGCAAAGTCAGTCTGTATTCTGGCCCTTTATGGCATTTTGGTTGCTGCTAACCTTCTGTTTGCTATGGCTGGCAGGGCAATGGTCGCATCGCACCAGTAGTTTTGCCAACCCTCAGCGCGGCAGGCTGACGCTAAGTTCGTGGTTGTTACTGGCGCTGACGATGGGCAGTGGCGTAAATTTGCACCATAACATCAAGATTGAAAGGCCACTGCTCAGCTCTGATTTACGCGAGCAATGGCGAGCCGATTATGAGCAGCGTTATATCAGCTGGACCGGGGTTGCCCAGCCGGATATCCGGCATATTGACGCGCAGGTAGATATTTATCCGCAAGCGGGTAAAGCGGAATTTGCATTAAACTACACGTTGGAAAACCGCACAGAACAGGCCATTAGCAGGCTATTAATTGGCAATTATTCCACGACCGCCATTACCAGCCTTAGCCTGCCGGTCGCCCACACGTTACAGTTTGACCCAGACCTTAACCAATATACCGTGTTGCTAACCGAGGGGTTGGCGCCGGGTGACTCAGTGCAATTGCACAGTACGTTAAGCTATACCCAACCGCGACACTGGCCGGCCGTGATGCCGCAAATAGTAAAACCATCGTTTAGCTATCTACGTGGCATGCCGCTAATACCGACGATAGGGTTTCAGCAAGAATATCGCTTACGTGATGCCCAACTGCGCCAGCAATATGGCCTGGCACCGCTTAATCTGGCTAAACCATCAGAGCTATTTGCTATACCAAAGACAACCCAGGCCAGCTACGACTGGTTCACGCTGCACTCTGTGGTGTCTACTGATGCCGGCCAAACGCCGCTGGCGCAGGGCAGGCGTCTCAGACAGTGGCAACAAAACGGCCGGAATTATGCGGAATATCAGACAAACGAGCCCATCCGCAATCTTGCCGCCTGGTATTCGCTTGCAGACAGCTCAATATCCCGCCAACACGACAATGTGGCGCTGACAGTGTATAGCCCACTGTTAAATGCTGCTGCAGAAGTGAATATGCAGGCCATGCAGGACACGCTAAGCTGGATGAGTGAACATGTGGCGCCTTATCGCGGTAAGCAATTAAGTTTGCTGGCAATGCCTGATCTGGGGATGACAGGCTATGCGTTGCCGCAAATAATTATGATTAATCACCGGGTGGGTTTTCGGGCTGAACCGACAGTTGATGCGGGCTTCGATCAGCGCTACCGGCGCGCCGTGCATGAAACGGCCCATCAATGGTTTGGTCATGACATCGGTAACGGCGTGCTGACAGACAGTGCCTTTTTAGTGGAGTCGCTGGCAAAATATATTGAGCTGGTGCTAATCGAGCAGCATTATGGGCCCGACGCGATGCAGGCGTTAGTAGAATATGAGCGGCAGCGCTTTAAGCTTGCGGTGATGCGCAGCACCGAGCGTCCTGCAGCACTGGTAGATGCTACCGCAAATTATGATTTGTATTCACGGGCGACGCTGGTGTTTGCCATTTTGCGTCAGCAGTTGGGAGATGCAGTTATCAGCCAGGCATTGCGAAGTTTATGGCAGCAACACGGTTATCCGCAAACGCCCGCTACCTCAATGGATTTTGTCCGGCTATTGCAGGCGCAGGTTAACCAGCAACAGCAGCAGTTAATTGCAGACTTGCTGTTAGGCACCGACTTATCGTTATTAATGCCAGTCGCCGGGGCCATACCGCTAGCGTTGCAGCAGCCGGCGGATTAGCTGGTTATTCCAGTCCTGGATAATAATCTGGGCGCGGAATAGCGCCCACAGTTCCACCACGCTAATCAGCACCAGCAAGGCAATACCAACTAATATCAGCGGAGTAAATAGCAACGCTACACCCACCAAAAACACCAGCAAGTTTAACAGGCCACGGCCCCACAGGCCGAGGTAAAAGTGATGCAGCCCGGCCAAAAAACACCAGTTCAGTGTGGCATAGGTATCGGGATCACGCAGCAGCGGTTTTAACTGCTGATAAAATAGTTTGCGCTGTTCATCAGGCAGGGCAGCAACCTGCTCGCGCAGCTGCTCTTCTTCGGCATCAACCTGTTGCTGATTCAGCATGACACTTTTCTCCAGCGGTTGGTACCGGTTCTAAACACTTACAGAAACTATCGTGCCGGTTACAACGCTTAATCCGCTGCCAGCCCATCACTGCCCCGCGGTATGCACCGAAGCGCTTAATGGCGGTGTAAGTGTAAGCAGAACAGCTCGGCTGATAATTGCAATCAATGCCAAACCAGCGCATGCCACCACCGGTTCTGCGGTAGCGGCGAATAAGCCACAACAGCAAGCGCTGCATCTTAGCGGCCCAGGGTAACGACCATGGCTTCACGGGTCCAGAATAGCCAGAACCGTTTTTGTTCAATCAGCTGAAACACCACCTGCCAACCTTGTGCTGCCTGGGCATTGAGCTCGGCTTCAACCTTTTTTAACGGCAGGCCAGATGCCCCAAGAAAAATCGTGCCACAGCCGCCTTCGGCAATATAAATCATTTTGTATTCTTTAAATGTAGTTGCCATGTGTTATGTCCTGTTTAGCTGTCATTGAAAATAAAGCAGAGTGTCAGCGGTACGAAGTAAATCGTTGCTCGCCTTGTTGCAGCTGTTGTTCTGCGTATTGCAGTTGATCTTCCAGTTCAGGTAGCCGATTTATCAAATCAAAATGTTCAGCTTTCAGCGCTTCAATTTCATTTAATAACCGGATGCGCTCATCCCTTACCAGGCCATCTGCAACCAGTAACTCAGTGTGGATGGCAATCTGCTTCTCAACGTTGCTGATTTGCCGATGTTGCCGGTCAATAGCCGAGCGGGCATTGTTCACAGCCTGCTGTAGGCCATACAGCTGCTGACCATCCCGATAGCCGCTGAGGAACTGTTCTGCCAAATCAGCCGTGCAGCTGCCCTGATAGCTGGCGCCGCGTAAACCGACATTAAAGCCATTACGTTGGGTACAAAAGTTCTCAGATCCCTGGCGATGACCAAGGCGGTAGGCATTCAGATCGGGCGCAATACCATGATCAGCGCAGTCCTGCCGGTAAGTGCCGATGGCGGTTTCAGGCTTACCACTGGCACCGTCTTCAAAACCAATGGTGCGCCAGTCCGCCGTCAGACATTGTGATTTATCCATGCTGGCGCAGCCATGCAGGGCTGCCAATGCCAGCATAGTCAGCCAAAGTTTGTTTGTCATAGCCGTCTCATTATTATTGTTATTGCCGCCGGGTAAGCATTAAGCCATGGCGCTTTTTAACTAAGGTACACGGTATATTCAGGTATTGGCAAGTAACAAAATAAAGCCGGCTATTTTGTTGGCATCAGAGTAATTTCCCTGACATCACAGCGTGGGTTCGCTGATATAGCAAATAGCACCGCCTCAGCAATATCGTCAGGGTCTAACTTATCTGGCTTGGCTTCATCAAAAAACGGTGTATTGACCATCCCGGGACAAATGGTGGTGCAGCGACCCTGCCACTCCTTCATTTCTGCGGCTAAGTTCTGGCCAAAGCCATAAGCAAACCACTTTGAGGCACCATAAACCGAGCCTGGCAGAGTTATTTTGCCGGCAACAGAGCTGGTTAAAACAAAATGGCCCTGGCTTTGTTTTAGTGCCGGCAGGCTGGCTTTTGCCGTCAGCAATAAGCCGGTTACATTAACATCAAGCAGGGTTTGCCATTCAGCCGGATCGCCGTCCTCAATGCCAGCAGTATTCAGGCCGGTGCCGGCATTGGCGAACACGACATCTATTCTGCCAAACTTCTGCTTAGCCTGCGCAATGACATTCTGAATGTCATCCAGCTTTGATACATCCGCGGTTACCGCCAACGCCTTATCGGAGCCCAGCTTTTTGGCTAAGGCATTCAGTTTGTCGGTGCTTCTGGCCGCAATAACAACTTTATGGCCTGCAGCAACCAGCTTTTCTGCAGTGGCTGCACCGATGCCGCTCGATGCGCCGGTAATAACTACTATTTTTTCGCGATTCATCTGGTATCTCCTAACGTAATACAATGTGCGGTTTAAAGCTGGTAGTAAAGCAATACCAGTACCACTTTATAAACGGCGTTCCAGCCCGCTAAAACCGGGCGGTAGACATCGGCAGCTTGGTTGCGAAGCCTGAAATTAGTCGTGGCAGGGGTAATAATTTTAGCAACGCAGGTAAGAGTTACCGGCTTAAAGATTACTTGGATGAAAGGCCTGAGCCGTTATTTCTTGCCTAGCAACAGCAGCTGAACCGCGCCAACCTGTTGCTTATGCAAGCCAATATGCTGCCTTGCAACGTTCACGGCCTCCAGGTAGGCATCCTGAGTTTTATCCCGTTCGTTTCTGTACAGGGCTTCTTTATCTTCATCATAAATCTCAGCATTGGGGATCTTGGAAATAATACTGGCCAGCTCGGTAGCTTCGGTCAGTAATTTATCCATTGCATTAACGACCTCTGCCGGTGCATAAATGTATATTTTATTAATATTCTTTTTGCACAACAGTATTTTATCAGCCTGATCGTGAGTGCCGCTCCCTTCGCAGTAAGCTGCATGATTTATCAAGGTATCCAGCGACGCCAGATACTCAGTAACGGCCTCGCGCTCCAGCTGTTCTTTATGGTATTCAAGATCAATTTCTTTTTGCCGGCGGTAGGTGACAATGCCAAGCCACGCTGTACCAATAGCTGCAAAAGCCGCAACGATATTGGCAATTGATAAAAAATCAGCCATCTTGCTTTCCCCGGGTGAGTGATAAACGTCCCTGTTTTAATGAGAGTAGTACAACTTTATTGTTATAAACGGTTATTGCAGATAATTTGTAGTTTCATTTTCCAATCAGTAGTTTGTACCTGATTTTTATTTACTTTAAGTTTACTTAACTCTAAACTCGGTGCCAGATTAAATGCAGGGATGATGAAATGAAAACACTAATACCGGTAGTGCTGGTGCTAACGATGACAGGCTGCGCAACGGTGAAAACCCTGCCTGCCAGCACTACACATGTCAGCATTGAGCACGAAGGTAAGAAAAGTTACTGCCAGAGCATACCGCGTATTTACAGCGGCTTTGCCTACAACTTATGTAAGCTGAATGGTGAACCAAGCCGTCAGGTAAATCTGGGAAGCAGCTTTAACAACGTGCCGTTCTTTATTATCGACGGCACCTTCTCGTTCGTCGCAGATACCGCGGCGTTGCCTTACACCCTGTATACCCAGAGCAAACATGGCAGTATTGGGGTTAATTAGTTTATCGCAAAGTATTGCTAGCCGATAGCGCAAGCCTCACCATAATAAGCTGGAATGGATTCTTAAAAAGCAGATGAGTTTTGTTTTTAAACGCATTGCCGCGTATTGTCTGGTTGCAGTTTTCAGCTGCTTTGCAATGCCCGTCTTATCTGAAGAAACATTAACAAATTGTAGTGATTTGCCTGCAGGTGCTATTGCAGCGCTACCACTTAGTTTTGAATTCCGATACCTTCGATTAGCATGTGATAAATTTGGACATCGACTTGAGCCCAATACCGACGTCACATGGCTTAGTTTGCTGAACACGCCCTTCTATGCGTATGCCAGACAACCGCTTAAAAGGAGCAATAAGGCTGAAAGCTCAGGGTATTTTTTGACAGTTTCCGCAAAGCAGCTTGGCAACAAGTATCGAAGGAGGTTGCATCGTAATTTTCTGAAGAACATCTTTCCTAATTATTCCGTACCGTCGTTGGTAACTGAATTTACTGCTACTACCACTGAAGGAATAATATTCAGGTTATACCTGATGCCCGACAGGGGAATAGTCTGTTTTAACCACTGTGCTTACTGGCAAATTTTTCTGGTTAAACAAAATACGCCATTTTGGGAAGAGGGTAAAAGTACGAAAGAGGAATTTATTGACTATCCAGCCAGCGGATCTGCTTGGCCAAAGCAGAAAATAGCCTGGGCCATTATGTTGGTGCTATTTAACTGGCCAATCCTGACTCTTTATCTGTTTTTTATGCTGATGCCGGCAATATACAATGACTTAAATACTAACTCTCCAATTCTGGAGCGGTTTATAAAACATGACCGCAAAGGAGGCACTTTGCCGCTGTTAATTATTGGTATGCAATGGCGAGTACTGCGCGGTAAGTACACTGCAGATGCCAGACAAGCAAATTGTTTACCTATGGTGCGTATAGCTCAGGGAATGGTAGTGGCTAATATCATTTTGTTTTACTTGTTTGTTTCCAGCTAAGGCTGATTATGCAGTATGATTTTTATCCGTCTTTTTATCAGCATTGTGGCCGGAAAACCCAGGTGCTGGTTATTGTTATTTTTCTGATACTTAGTTTTCTGCCGCTGATAGTTAATTTTGGCTGGCCAAAACAAATCAATTATATGTTGCTTATTTTTACACCGATGCTGGCGCTGGTTATTGCTCTATTTGCCGACTTCCTATTGTCGCGCTATTTGTTACCCCGCTATCTAAAACCCTTTCGGATAACCGCCAGTCAGTTGTTTATCCCCAAATGGTTAATCTATAAAAGAGGGCAGTCTGAGCAAAAAGATCTCATTATTGACGCTGAAATAATCCGCCGGATAATACTCCACACTTATCAGATCAAAAATAGGCACAGCGTCGATAATTTTATCGATGCTATCTGCATTAAAACCTGGACGCAGGATATCTACCTTGATGGCAAAAAACTGATGTTTAATGGTGTTGCCAATGAGAAAAGCAAATTACTGGAGGCATTTAAACTATTGGCCTGTGAGACGTTATTCGAACATAAAAACAATTATGGTGATGCCCGCATGTTGTATACGGTATTCCAGGGCCGCCACCGCACTGTTTACACCGCAATGTATTTCCTGATGTTTGTAATTGCTTTTGGCAGCTTTCTGACGCTGGTGCTTTGGTAGCAGCTAATCGTTGATACGGTTGCTCAACCTGTTTTCCAACCACTAACTTGCGAACGGTTATAGCAGCAAAAGGTTTTGTTTAATCCGGCTGCAAAGCCGCTCTGAATGCTTCTTTATAGCGGCGCGACAGCGCCAGCTGCTTGCCGTTTTTCAGTAAAATATCGCCATCACCGCTACTGTCATAGCTGATATTGTCGATAGCATTATGGTTTACTGCCAGGCTGCGGTGAATACGACTAAAGCCTTTGCTGCTCAGTTGCAGCAGAGTATTACTTAACGTCGCGCGCAGCGGATAAATGCGGCCTTTGCTGTGCAGATTGACATAATTGCCGCTTGCTTCCAGCCATTCAATATCGTCGGTGCGGATCAAAAACTCTTTATCCAGTTTCTTCACCAGAAAATGCTCCGGTGCCTTTATCGGTTGTGCCCCGCTCGATTCTTCTGCGCTGTCCAGCTGATGTGCCTCACCTTTTAGCCGGCTGTAGAAAAAAAGCAGCAGCCGATAACCCACTAAAAACGACAGATAGCCCCAGGCATCTTTGCGGTACTCGTAAAAGAACTCACGCAGAATGGGGCCAAAGTTATAGTTGCCGCCCTGCCAGTGATAAACCAGTTCGCGCATGGCGACCATCAGGCCGACATGCAACATTGAGAACAGCAGACTGCCAAGCAGATGCGCCAGCAGCTGACGGCGGATATCGCCAAGCTGCAGCGGGTAGCGATTGAACCACCAGAATAACAGCGGAAACAATAACAGTGTGCTGATGGCGCTGCTGTATTCCCAGACAATGGGTTCCCATAGTTGCAACTGATTATCTGCGCTGCGGCTATGTTCCATCCAGACTGAGCTGGCATTTATCGCAGCATTGATAAAAAAATAAAGAGCCAATAACAGATAGCTGTATAGCAGCGGCCGCTGGTCAAACTGCTCAAATATACTTTTTGCCTTATCGTTCGTCACACCCTGCCACCTGTTATCCCTGTTTGCTGCCTGTTGGCCATTACCTTGTGTCTCATGCTAGTGCAGCAGTGCATTCTTACGCAAGTGAATACGCAACTGCAACCTCGGAGCTTTAGCATGACAACACTAACCGATAACCGCCGCTACGACTTAGACTGGCTGCGCACACTGGCTTTTGGCCTGTTAATTTTGTACCACATTGGCATGTACTATGTCGCCGACTGGGGCTGGCATATTAAGAGTGACAGCAGCAGCACGGCGTTGCAAAACCTGATGATTTTAACGAACCCGTGGCGCATGTCGCTGCTGTTCTTTATCAGTGCTATGGCGTTAGCGCTGGCGCAGCAAAGCAGCCGCCGGTTAAGCCTGTTTAGTTTGCGCAGCAACCGGCTGTTAATACCGCTGTTGACTGGCATGTTCATTGTTGTGGTGCCCCAGGTGTATTTTGAGGCGTTAGCGCAGCAGCTTATAGAGCCGGGCTTTATCAGTTTCTGGTGGCAGTATATCAACCCCAATACCGCACTATTGCCTGAGCATCATAGCCCGCTAGGCCTGTTAACCTGGAATCATCTGTGGTTTCTGCCCTATTTATGGTGTTACAGCGCTATTGTGTTGCTGGCTGCACCGCTGCTAAATGCGCTGGCTGGCCGCCTGCAACCGCTACCAGGACTTATTGCCCTGCTGCTGGCAATGGCGGTACTTATTTGTTCCTGGTATTTCCTGCGCCAGGCTTATCCTTCCAGCCATGCCTTGCTGGACGACTGGTACAATCATGCCAAATACTTCGGTGTCTTTATCGCCGGTTATCTGTTTGCCTTACAAGGTAACTGGTGGCGCAGCGTCATCGTATTTCGGCGTTGGTTGCTGCTGGCCGCGATTGCCTGCTACAGCCTGATTATTGCCGATCGCAACGGCCTGTTCGATAGCCTGCCGCCCGCTTTTGGCGAGTCGGTTAGTGGCCGTTTGCTTGTTGGCGTGGTACTGGCACTTAACCACTGGGGCTGGATTTTGGCGCTGCTGGGTTATGCCGGGCGCTACCTGAACCGGCCGGCCAATGCCTGGGATAAACAAGGTAAAGTGCTGCACTACGCCAATAACGCTATTCTGCCCTGGTATATGTTGCACCAAACGCTAATTATTGTGTTTGCGGTATGGCTAAAAGCGCTGGCATTGCCGGTAGCTGTTGAAGCCTTGCTGTTAATAGTGCTGACCTGTGTTGGCTGCTGGGCGGGTTATGAACTGGTAAAGCGCTTCTGGCTCAGCCGTTGGCTGTTTGGCTTAAAAGTAAGGTTGCCAGCGGTTAAGGCTGAATACGCAGCGCCAGTAACCCGTTAACTGTGACAAAACGCTAACCCTGCTGCTTTAAGCCCTGAATAATCAGCGGCAGGGCTTCGCGTGAGGTCTGCCGGCGCTGATAAATCAGATGCAGCAGTTCGAAAAGCAAAATACCCGCTGTTGCGGGTATTAAAGCCACGAGATTGGCGGTTAACGGCGCTTTGGCGTCAACTTCAGCAGGCGTCCCTCGCTTTGCGCACGCTCATCTTCAAGCACCCAGAGTGCGCCATCCGGCCCTTCGGTGACTTTACGAATACGGGCGCCCATGGCGTAACGCGCGGCCTCTGTGGCGCGCTCGCCATCAAATTTAATGTGCACTATACCCTGGGAAGTAAGGCCTGCCACTAAGGCATCGCCGCGCCAGTCGGCAAAAAGGTTGCCACGGTAAACTATCATATCGGCCGGTGAAATTACCGGTGTCCAGCTGATTGCCGGTGCCGCGAACTGAGGTTCAGTGTCGTGGTCGGGAATGGGCCGGCCATCATAGTGTTTGCCATTGGAGACCTCCGGGTAGCCATAATTAGCCGCCCGTTTAATTAAATTAAGCTCATCGCCGCCAGCGGGGCCCATCTCGATAACCCACAATTTGCCATTCAGATCGAACGCCATGCCCAGCGGGTTGCGATGGCCCAGCGACCAGATCTGCTGGTAAATTGCTTCACCGTCGACAAAAGGATTTTCCTGGCGGTAATTAACAAAGGGGTTGTCTTTGGGCACTGAACCGTCGTCATATAAGCGCAGCACCTTACCCATTGATGATTGCATATCCTGCGCAGGCGTAAATTTCTGGCGGTCACCTGAAGAAATCCACAGATACTTGTCGTTATCAAACAGTATGCGGTGGCCGTAGTGGCCATAGCCCAGTACCTTGGGATACTGGCGCCAGATAACCTGCAGGTTTTGCAGCTGCGCGCGGCGCCCTTCTTCAACTAAGGTACCGCGGGCTACGGCTGCACCGCGCACGCCGCCAACACCGGCTTCGGCATAGCTGAGGTAGACCAGCTTGTTATTGGCGAAGTCCGGATGCAAGGCAACATCGCCCAGGCCACCCTGACCGCCGTAATCCACATCAGGTGCACCACCGACCAGCGACTTCTCTCCCTGCTGGCTGACGATAAGCAGTCGCCCTTTCTTTTCGGTGACGAGCATCCGTCCATCCGGCAAAAAGGCCATCGACCAGGGTTCATCAAAGCGGGTAATTTCCTCAGTGTTAAACGGCAGCTTATCCTGCGCCGATGCCATAAAGGTGAGAAGTAATCCGAGAAAAAGCGCAAACAGCTGCCGGCTCATAACATATCTCCTGCCTGTGATTAAAAAGTCAGCAGATAGTATAGCAAAGCCCTCTCAAACTGCTGCTTACTTGCGCTTTTTCGTAACGTCAGCCGTTGATCCTTATGCAGTGTGTCGCGAAGTCGTTCAATGTTTCTCGGGAACGGTTTTGTTAAAACGCAGACGATAGGCAATATCGCATACCAAACCGGCGAGCAAGGTTGCCACAAGATCCAACGGATCGATTGGCTTACCCAGAAGCGGATGAAGCATCTCATAAACAGCGATGCCAATAGCGGTGGCGCGAAGCACAAACTGGCCCTGACTTGCTGTGCGACCGAATAATGACGCGAACGTGAGTACGGTGGCGACCGTGCCCAGGCTATTGCCCAGCGTATCTGCAAGGTGAAAGTCATAAATATCAGCCGCATAAATAAATGGCCGGTACCAGGCACGCGCAGCTTCATAGGCCAGAACGGCCAGCATACCCGTCAGAAACAGGCTAACCCGGCGATGAGAGTTTGCCCATTCCAGGATCAGGGTTCTGGCGTATGCAAATAAAGTCATATTATTAGTCTCCAGGGTCATAAGGACATCACGCTGCCTGTAATTGCAGGCTGATATCGCGGATCAGCAACAGCTGGTTCATCGGGCTGGCCGGGGCTTCGTCACGCAATATGGCGAACATCTGCTTTTCATCCTGCGGTAATGCCTGGTACTCGGTTGCAAATTTGCTCCAGCTTTTCCGCCAAAAGAGAGTGCGGCGGCTTGTTGGATGTCGGATTGGTTGGTTTTAATGCTATTGCCCCATTTTCGGTCATGCATTTGTACTCTGCATGACAACTCTTGGCAGCATCGCTAAGCGCAAAAACGTGGTTACTGACACTGAATTTGCTTTCATACTTTTTAAACCTCGAAAGTTGCTGTTATCCACAGTGTTTTGTGTAGTGCAACGTTTCAAATCACCGGCGACTAAAAGCGGAGTGAGATAGGAACTACGCTTTTTGGTTTCTAAGTGTATTTGCCTTGTTAGGTCATTTTAGTTTGCCCTATATCGTATAATCGCAGCAAATCATCTGAATAAAACTCGGGCTTTTCCTTCAGTAAATTCTGCATTATTGGGCTAGCATTAATTGTACGGGATACGAACCTATGCCATGCAGCCAAATCACCAGCTCTTAAACTGCCTTGTTGAATGACCAAATGTTCGAGGTAATTCAAGAACATCTCCGCAATAGTTTTGACTCTATCATAATGCTCAGAGTCAGAACTTATTTCCTCTTTTTCAAAGAAGTATTTGCGCAGATTTGGATGCTCTACGATTATTGCTCTAACGGTAGAAGATTGCTGATAGAGTGCAGATTGAGCAGATATGCGGATCGAGGTGTTGAGCTTTTTGAGTTGATAGATCACAAATGCCAAGCCGATCACCTGCAGAGAAATGCCTATGAGCACACCTATTGTTTTTAAGTCTTCAAGGTTGTTCATGATTCTTTGCCCATATTGTCTAACAAACCTTTAGGTTGGAACTTCCACACTTTTACGCAGTGGAAATTCCTTTCCATCACAATTTTTCATGTTGAAAAACTAGCCAGCATTTTTCTCTAAATCAACTACATATTTAAATATTTCGATAAATGCTACGGCTGGCAGATGAAAAGGGCTAATAGGTACAGGAATTGGCGATGTAGAAAAGGGGCAGCAAGGGGTTTAGAGCAGCAGACTAACCGGTATTAGCAACATTCCCTGCATATTCTGCTGCCTGAGTCCGTTAAGGTGTTGGCAGATGATTTGCTGATAGGGTAAAAATGCGGTGCTTACCTGGATATTCTGCAGCCGTTGCTGGTAGCGAAGTTGCTCATCTGCCAGCATGGTGGGGCTGGCGTGTTGGATAAACTCGCTGATGTCGGGCAGTACCATGTTGTGGCAGTGCAGGCTTAGCGCAATGTTAAGCCCGGCTAAATCGGCGTCGCCAAAGTAAATGGCGGGTTTGCCGGTGCCGTGCCAGGCGGCGGATAATGCTTTACAGCCTTTGCTGTACTGAGTGTCGCCGCGATAAATAATCAGCAGCTGCTGATACGGCAGCTCGAACTTAAAACTTGCCAGCTGATAAAAGCAATCAAGGTTTTCTACTATTAACAGCGCATCAAACTGCGCCAGTGGCAATTGCTGCCAGTCGCTATCGATAAACTCTGCGGTTATGCCAAGGCTGGTTTCTGTTGCCGTATTAAGCCGCAGCAATACCCTGTTTTGCCTCGGTTGCAGGCCAATGCTCTTTAACTCTTGCCGGCTGTACGCGGCGTTCTCCAGCCGGCTGTTCTGGCTTAAGGCGTCCAGAAAACAAGCTTGCTGCAAGTTACGTTGCACGGCGGCAATGTCTTTAAGTAATGCCTGATTAAAAGTAAAATGCGGCAGCTGCAGGCTGTTTCCCGGCACCAGTTCATGCTCAGTACACCAGGCCAGGACCTGCTGTACGGCTTTAACATTGGTTGTTACCCGCTCGCTGCCACTGGCATTTAGCCGCTGTTGCAGCTTTAGCAAGTAGCGCAGGGCTAGAGCACTGAGCGGTGGGTAATGCATTACGCTGCCTGCACCAGCAACTGCAGGCTGATATCGCGGATCAGCAGCAGCTGGTTCATCGGGCTGGCCGGGGCTTCGTCACGTAATATCGCGAACATTTGCTTTTCATCCTGCGGCAGCGCCTGATACTCGGCGATGATCTGATAGAGCCAGATTTCGCTATCCCACTTAAGGGCCTGCTGCTGCAGATAAGCCAGCGCGCTCAGTTTGCCGCCCTGATCAATCACCCGCAGGTAGAAGTTTTCAACATCGGTTTTCAGCGCCTGCTGGCGGGCAGCTATTTCGTCATCGACCATCACGCTGCTGAAGCTGGCACTTTCGGTATCAAGCAGTTTTACCGGCTGATACCGCGGCAGGGCGCGGACCAGTTCGGCCAGGCTTTGCCGCTCGCTGGCTTTATCCAGGGCAATGGCGGCTTGCGGCACTATGGCGCTGGCCTGGTTAAACAGCGCCGGTAACTCAGAGCGGTTAGGGTAGTCGGCCGGCTGGTATTTCGGGTGCTGGCGTAAAAAGGCCGCCATATTGGCAATCAGCATTGAACGGGCCTGCTGCTGACGGAACCGGGCCAGCAGTTCCACCAACCGCTTTTGTACTTCCAGCAAGCTACTGTGGTGCGAGCTCAGCTGGTTCTGCAGCTGACTGACCAGCAGTTTACGCAGGTGGTTATTGCCTTCAGATAACTCAATTAACTCGTCAAAATCGAGTAAATCCAGGCCATCGAGTAAACGGCGCAGCTGTTTTTGGGCCCGCTCGTTTTCGCGGATTTTATCATCCAGGCTGGCGACAAAACCAAAGTCACTGTTTAAGCGGTGCCATAAACTGTCGATGGCTTCTTCAAACTGGCCGCTTAAATCGTGCACATGCTCGGTTAAGCGCTGCAGCTGCAGCTCAGCAACGCTGTAATCGCCTTTAAACTGGGCGTCGCGGTAGGCCTGCACCCGGTTGCGGATTTGCTCCAGCTTTTCCGCGACATCGGCATTAATCTGGCGGCGGTTTTCATCGGCCACCATACTGGCAATCAGTTCACTGACCAGCGGCCGCAGTGCCAGCGGTTGCTGCTCGTCCGGCCGCCATAAAATCCGGGCGGCAATCAGTTTCTTTAAGGCGCCTTCGCTAAAGGCGGTTTCATCAATAAAACCGTCCAGATAACCCTGCATCAGCGCTTTATGGTGCTTGCCCAGCAGCGCCAGGCGATCGCTACCGATAGTAAACAGGTTAGAGGCTATCCCGCTATCTGTTGGCGCCATCAGAGCAATGCCTCCTGAGATGGGGTGTCATCTACCGGCAGCTGCTCTTCATCGCGGATAAAGCGGATAACATCAATTAAATAGTCAATTTTACCGGTAACCACATAATACTGGCGGTCATGGTGCGGCTGCAGCAGGTAGCCATGCTCTTTTAAGCGGCGGAAAATCAGTTTTACCTGGTTATCCAGCTGCTCGCTCTGGCTGTTAAAAAAGCGGTCGCTGGCCAGCTGGTTTAAGCGCTGGCGCAAACTCTGGTTATCTTCAGTGCGCAGCACAAACTCCTGCAGCTTAATGGTATCGCCGGCCGTTAATGCGCTGTCGCGGCCCAGGGTTTCCTGCACCAGTTGCAGCCATTCCAGCAACGGCAGCAATGATTGCACCGTTACCGAAAACTGGCTGCTCAGCTGCTCGCGGGCGGCTTTATTCAGCTCAAAGTAGCCTAAGAAAAACACCGTATTATCGTCGTTGCTGACTAAACGCCGGTTTAGTGGCCGCAGGTAGTGGTTAATGTCCTGTTGAGTTTGCTCATTGCTTAAATGGCGAAAGGCATCCTCGTCGGTTACCTGGCAAATAAAATCGCCGGCCAGCAGGCGCTCCAGTAAAGGTCCGTGTTGTAACATCAGCTTGCCTCCTGCTGTTTACTGGCCAGCCGCTCGGCCAGCCGGCTTATTTTCGGTTGGATCCGTTTTAAGCGCCGCTTGCCCGGCTCATGCTGATCCGGCTCAATTAAATAACGGTGTGAGAACAGCATTAGCACGTCAGATTCCGGGTTAGGGAAGGCGCCAACAATGACAATATTGTTGCTGCTGCAGGCGGCAAACAGTTTTTCGACATTGTGATAGGCCAGGGTACCGATTTCATCAATCGGCCAGTGAATGGCCACGTCGGCATCGCCGCGCAACAGCCGGGTAAAGGCCAGTAAGTACTTACATAAAATCAGGTAAGCCATACCATGGCTGGATGACTCCAGTAACTGACGATCATTCTTAATCACCAGCTCCGAGCCGCCTTCACTTAAATGCAGCTCGAGCCGCAGCAACGACTCAATGCTGTACTGCTCATCGGCGCGCAGCAATTCGACCACATCGGCCAGCGCGTTCAGGTACTGCTCTGAAGGCAGTGCTTTGCCCGAGCTGCCCCAGTCGTCATACAGTTTGGCGAAGTGCTTTAACGGCTGCCAGAAACCCAGCTCGTCAATAGTCGATAATATCCGCACTTCTGAGCGGCTGATCCCCTCCAGCACCAAATCATCAGCTACCGCTTCGCTTAAGCGGCGGCTTTGCAGGGCAATCCGGCGGTTAATGTCGCTGAATACGGTAAAGAACTTTTTCAGATCGCCGCCAATGTTCTCGCCCATTTCCAGCAATTGCTGCTGGGCATCTTTTAAAATTTGCAGCAGGTTTTGCAGTATCGGCAGTTGCTGGCGCTCGGCAGCGTAATCGGCCAGTTTGCGTTTCTCATGCTCCAGCCGGTCTAAAAATTCCGGGCCGGCGTCTTTACTCAGCATACTTTCAAACTGGGCCAGCGCCTGCTTTAACGCGCTGTCGGCTTTGCCGCGCTGCTCTAATGCTTCACTGGCACGGGCCAAACGCTCCACTAAATCGGCTGAGCTGCTGACACTGGCCGGGGTAATGGTTGCCAGGTGCAATTCCTGCAATTTTTGCAGCAGCGGTTTCATCTGGTTCAGCAATTGTTCGGCCTGGCTCATCAGCTCCTGCTGGCTGCGCTTTTGCTCATCCAGCTGTTTGCTCTGGCTGCTGTAATCGGCTTTTTGCTGCTCCAGCGCTTGTTTTACGCTGCGCTGTTGCTGTTTCAGGCCGGTTTCCCGCTCCAGCAGCTGCGGCCGCAGTTGCTGCCAGTCCAGCTTAATAAACTGCTGCCAGGCGCTGAGTTGATCCTGGCGTGCTTCCACCGCTTTAATGGCGGTTTTCAGGCTTTCCTGCTTTTGCTTCAGCTCGGTCAGCCGGCGCGGATCGATGCCTTTGGCCGACAGCTCTTCGCTGAACGCTTGCTGTAATTCTTTGATCTGGCTTTTATTATCTTCGCGCTTATGCTCCAGCTGACGCTCCAGCTCGTCGATTTGCTCATCGAACACCTGCAGCTCGGCCTGCCAGTCAGCTTTTAACTCCATTTTCTGGCTGTTATGGTCGCTTTGCAGCGCCTGTAAATCCTGTTGTTGCTGCTGCTGCAGTTTTTCCAGCTGTAGTTGCTGTGCCGTCAGTTCGGTTTTAACTTTGGCCTGGCGCTGGGCCGTCAGCTCGCGCTGCTGGGCCTGCAAGCGATTGCGGGCATCGCGGGCGTAGTCAATATTTTGTTCATTCTCGGTCAGCTGCCACTGCGCCTGCTCCAGCTGGCTGCGGCTTAGCTCGGCCTGTTGATGCAGCTGCTGCAGGTTTTTCTCGGCCTGCAGCTTAGTGGCTGTTGCCTGCTCCAGTTGCTGCTCTGCAGAGTGAATACGATGGCGGATTGCCGCTTCATCCTGGGCATAATCCGGGGTATCGATGGCGGCCAGCTCTAGCTGCAGGCCATACAGGTTGTCGGAAAGCTCGGCTAAATGCGGCTGTAAGTCCTGCCGCTCTAATAAGCGCTCGTCCAGTACCTTGCCTAATTTTTGCTCCCAGCCGCTGTAATGTAAGCGCAGGAAATGACGCAGGCTGCCCTGCTCAGGCGTCAGCTGACGGTGCAGCTGCTGCAGTTGCTGCTCACTGCTGTGCAATGCTTTGCGGCTGCTTTCCAGCTCGTTATCGGCTTTGTCGCGGGCTACCCGGGCCTGCTGATGCTGCTGTTGTAACTGCTGCAACTGGCGGGCTTGCTGCTGCGCCTGCTGCTGGGCCTGTTCTAAGCGCAAGTCGGCGCTACGCAGCTCGTCATGCTCGGCTTCGCTTAGCATCGGTGCCTGTAACTGACTGTTCAGCACCGCTATGCTGCTGCTAAGGGTGGTTAACTGGCCGGCAAATTGCTGCTGGGCCTGTTGCAGCCGCTGACCAAAGGCCTGCTCCAGTGCCGCCAGTTTGCTGTCCTGCTGCTCGCGGGTGGCATCTTTTTGCTGCTGTAACTGGCGGGCTTTGCCGCGGTGCTGCTCGCTTAAGCGGTTAAAGCTCTCAAGCAGTTTTGTTTTACGCTGCTCTAACTGGCGTTCTAAATCGCCGTGCTGCTCGACCATTAACTGGTATTGCTCGGCCAGCTCCTGCAGGCTTTCGCGCCACAGCGGCAGCGCATCGGTATCCCGCTGCAGCTTGGGCATATCCTGGCTGTCGAAATCGTCATAACGCTGCTGCAGCTGATCCAGTCGGGCACTGGTTTCATGTAAATCAGCTTCGGTTTTCGCCAGGCTGCTACTGAGCTCCAGTTGTTGCAGCTGAAACTGCTCTTTTAAGCTTTGCAGCTGAGTGCGCAGGCTAATCACCTGTTGCTCGGCATCGGCTTTACGTTGCTTCTGGTTTTGCTCATCCTGCTGTAATAACGGTAATAAGCCCGCTAACTGGGCTTCGGCGCCATCGAGTTGCTGGGCCAGCTGTTTTAAACGCTCAAAATCCTGTTGCAGTTTATCCAGACGCATCGACTGGCGCATTTGCTGGATCCAGTCACGGGCCTTGGTATTTTTAACCTTGGTGGTGGGCAGGGTAACGCCGTCTTCTTCAAAAATGGCGGCCAGCATCGCCTTTAGCGTATCCATTTTGCCTTCTTTGGCATGCACGGCACTGACCAGCTTTTCAATATGACGCAGCTTGTGGCCACTGCTGACCAGGCTGAAACTGGCGGCCAGCCGGCGTAATTTTACGCTGTCGGCATTGTTGCCCCTAAGCGCGGCCGCATCGTTCTGAATAATACTGCGATACTCGCTGGTAGCACTGATTTTCGCCGATACCTGCACCTCGGGGCGGCTGCGCATACTGGCGGCCCAGTCGCTGTAACTTAATGCTTTTACACCATCGTCGCTCTCTATTAAATAGAACTCGCTCTGGTACGGTGCAGCCACAAAGCGGTATTCCACCCCGCCATCACTTTTGCGGGTTAATACCACCTGACATAAGGCACCGCCTTCGCGCTGATATTCGTAAATCAGGTAGCTGTTGCTGTAGGGCAGGTAAAACTCGTCAAACTTTTTGCGGGTTTTCGGCACCACCCGGTTTGGCTGTTCGCCATAAAACACCGGCACCAGCCGTTGCAAGGTTGTTTTACCTGAAGCGTTGGTGCCGCAGATATTAGTGTGCTGATCCAACTGCAATTCCACCACCCCGGGCAGATGGGTGTGAAGTAGCACAATACGAAGTAAACGAGACATAACGCATCCTGTCGGCAGCGCGATACACCGGCGCCGCTGTTGTCATTTTAATCCGGCTTATTATCCATGGAATGGCCGTAAATGCCAGTTTGAAAACAGCATGGCTGCAAGATTGAGCCAGGCAAGGGGATTAAGCCTGAGCGGTATCCGGCAGCTCACTGATCAGCGCACTGCCAGAGCTGATATTCTGCAGCTGATTAGCAAACTCAGCGACAGCAGTGACAGGCAGGCTAACAGTAAGCTGCACCTGCTGCTGGTAGTCAGTGGCCAGCAACTGGCCAGCCAGTTCATTAATAAGCTGGCGGGCCCGGGTTTCCAGCGCAAAGTCTAACCGTACTGTCAGCTGCAGTTGTGGTAACACCTGATGGCGGGTCGCCTTTGCTGCGGCCTGCGATACCGCTGCCGAGTATGCCCGTACCAGGCCACCCGCGCCTAACTTTACCCCGCCAAAATAACGCACCACCAGCGCCAGGCTATTGCCCAGCTCCTGCTCGGTTAACACATGCAGCATCGGTTTGCCGGCGGTGCCACTCGGCTCGCCATCGTCGCTGAATGCCTGCGTTTCAGGCTGGCGGGTATTACCAATAATGTAAGCCCAGCACACATGGTTGGCACCCCGGTACTGTTTGCGGTACTGATTAACCAGGGCCATTGCTTCATCCCGGTTACGAACCGGCAGCAGAAAGCTCAGAAACTCACTGTTTTTCTCAGTCAGGCAATGCTCAACCGGCGCCGCCAGTTCGGTGTAGGGGTTCAATGCTAAAATAGTCTTTTTCAGAAAAAATGCCGGCTGATTATAACGAAAAAGCCGGCAGTTAGGGAAACTGCCGGCTTTACTCAGCTAACTGCCTGCACAGGCGGTTTTATTGCTGCTTTATATACTCAATAGCGGCTTCTAATTGCTCATCACGCCCTGCTGCAATGCCTGCTATTGTTGGTTTAACTTCGATATCCGGCACGATACCTATTCGCTGGGTGGGGGTGCCATCCGGGTAGAACACGCCGATACCAGATATAGCGGTCCAGTGACCACCGGGCAGAATAATGCCGGAGAAATTACCATCTGCACCTGCGGTGGTACTCCCAATTACTTTTGCCTTTGGCGCGCCACGAAATGCCATAGTGGTGTATTCCGCACTGCTTTGCGTTTGCTCGTTGATCAGAATGGCGATTTTACCTGTGTAGTAATCCGGATTGTCGTTGCCCACAATTATTGGGTCATCCCAGTTAAATTGGCCCGGGTTTTCAGGCTGCATAACGGTATATTTTGCAAATGGATAAGAGTTCGGATACAGATAGCTACCCAGCGTAAACACTACCAATTCTGACGGAGTTTCACGAATGTCAATTATCAAGCCTTTGGTATCGTTAAGTTGCTGCATCATCTGCTTAAGATCAACACCTTTTATTTTATCCAGCCGGATATAACCAATATTATCCGGCAGCTGCTTATAGGCGTCATCGCTCGCCGGGTTATACAAAAATTGCCGTTTTAAAGAGTCGTATTCTATCAGCGGCACCTCAACATTTAATGATTTACCAGCACGGTTAATGCCTAAAGTCAGTTGCTGCGTATTACTGCGCAACAAAGAATCTGCCCATTGGCGCTGTAAAGTCGGGCCATTTGAAGCGGCAGCTATTGGTTTAATTTTTGCCAGGCGCTCCGCGATATTTTTGCCATCAATATGCGTTATAATATCGCCAACCTGTAACGCCAGGTCTGGCTGATACAATAAACCAATGACTGGTTTGTCTTCTACATAGCGAACTTCTACCGGTACTACATTACGGCCAAGGTAGTCAGCAATTGCCGTATTTTTCCGGTTTGGCCAGAATTGGGTATGGGTATCATGGATATCTGAGATTAACGTCATCAGCGCCAGTTGATATTGGGTGTCATCAGATGCAGCGATAACGTTTGCAATTGCCTCATCAAGCACCTGTTGCCACGGTTGCTCGGTTAAATCACGGTATGGTGAGTAGTAGTGAACTATATTCCATAGCCTAAACACGCTTAGTAAACGATAGCCAGAATCCAAATAGCTAATGTCAGCATAAGGCTTTTCATTAAACATCGGGTTACCTTGTGCTGAACGCTTTACCCAAAAGTGCCGGGCAGGTAACTCTGCAGCATAAACGTTGGCCAGCACGACATTTAGTTCTGGCGATAACTGCCAGGCTAACCAGTGTTGCTCCGGGTGCGCCAGTGCCGCATTGGTGCTGTCTTTGCAGTTTTTGCAAGTGCTAAGCTCACCCAGATCATTTATCCACTTTACTAGCAGCTGGTCGCGCTTTTTGGCGTCAGCTTTTAACACTTTCGGGATCAGTTTAAACAGCTCGGCGTCCATGCTGATATTGCCCGCAGCTGACTCCGGGTGATAGTACTTAATAAAGCCCCATACCTTGGCCAGCGCCGCAAGGTTAGCATGTTGCTGTTGGTCAATTGCTGTCAGGCGAATGCCAGAGTCTTGTTCAAATTTATGGGGTAGTGCTGCCTGATAAACCACATGTTCTCTTGCAGGTGCCTGCGCCAGCGGTTTGCCGTCTATGGTCAGGCTAAGCTTTGCATATTCACTGCTACCATTGCCTACTTGCAACAGGCCAAAATATAAGTGTGCTGTATCAGGGTCCAATTCAGCGCTCAGTGTATATTGCTGCCAGTCATTGCTGCCATTAATTGCATTTAACTCCATGTCGGCATAGTGAATTGTGTCGTCGTTTTCTGAAGCCTGAGCAAGCCAGAAACCGGCGAAACCATCTGCGCTAACCTCTGTTGTTTTTATATAGCCGCTGATAATTATGCTTTTTCCACCATAGGGAAATTTAATCTGCTGGTGAATATCGGCAAATGCGCCGTCGGTAGTACTATTGCGACTGATTTTTATTGCAGTGGCGTTATCAAGTGACGCTACTTTACTTAAGGTTGGCGGCTCGGTCCCGGCAATCTGCCAATGAGCTGGCAGGTTGTCAGATACTTCTGAAAAATCCATATTCTGGGGGGTGGCCAGGGCAGCGAAACTACAGCCCAATAGTCCTAAGCTAAATAGAAGTCCTTTCATACTTGTTCCTTCATTGTTCTTATATTAGCGATAGCTGTAAATGTAATGAGATTTAATCGTTAAATTAACAAATCATAAACTAGCGGCAGTTAACTGAATATCGGCTTAATAAAGCGGCTATAAACTATTGTTAAACAGAAAGTTGGCGTAGCTGCTGGCACACCATCGTCACCAAAGGCCTGCGTTTCAGGCCGGTTCGGTAAAAAGGTGCAATGGTATAAATACTCTTTTAGGAAAAAGTGCCGGCTGATATAACGAAAAAGCCGGCAGCTAGGGAAACTGCCGGCTTTACGCATCTTTTGCCTGCCTAAACGTTTTTATTGCTGGTTTATATACTCAATAGCGGCTTCTAACTGCTCGTCGCGGCCTGCTGCTATGCCGGCGATGGTTGGTTTAACTTCGATATCCGGTACGATACCTATTCGCTGGGTCGGGGTGCCATCCGGGTAGAATACGCCAATCCCGGATAATGCAGTGTAATGGCCGCCGGGCAGCACAATACTCGAAAAATCACCATCCGCACCAGAGGTCGTGCTGCCTATTACCCTGGCTTTTGGGGCACCGCGAAAAGCCATGGTGGTAAATTCCGACTGACTTTGGCTGTGCTCGTCAATCAGAATTGCGACTTTACCTTTATAGTAATCCGGGTTTTCACTGCCGACCTGGATAGGCTCAGCCCAGTTAAATTGGCCCGGGTTGCTGGGTTGTATTTGGGTAAATTTAGCGAATGGATAAGGCTGGGGGTAGAGGTACTTACCCAGACTATACACCACAAAATCTGATGGATAATTACGAATATCAATAACCAGCCCTTTGGTATCGGCCAGCTGCTGCATCATCTGCTCAAGATCGACCTCTGCTATTTTATCCAGCCGGACATAACCAATATTGTCTGGCAAAATCTGATACGCGGTGTCGCCAACGTTGTAATACCCAAATTGGCGTTGCAGTGAACTGCGCTCAACCAGGGGTACCGTTAGTTGCATGGCCTGACCGGCCCGCTCGATCTTCAAATCTAATTGCCCGGCGTTATCATGCAGTAACATCCAGGCAAACTGGCGGTAGCGGGTCGGCTCATTGGAGGCTGCCGCCAGCGGCCTTAAATACGCCAGGCGCTCTGCTACCGGCTTGCCGCCGATGTGGGTAATGATGTCACCCACCTGCAAAGCAGATTCAGCATCATACACCAGTCGGACAACGGGCTTATCCTCAATAAACCTAACCTCTGCCGGCGCTATATTGCGGCCAATATAATCTGCTAACGCGGTGCTGTTCTGGTTAGGCCAGAGCTGCGTATGAGTATCATCAATAGCCGAGATAAACGTCGCCAGTGCCAATAGATACTGAGTCTCGTCAGATGCGGCGATAACGTCGCTAATAGCCGTATCCAGCGCCTGCGGCCATGGTTGTTCGGTTAAATCACGATAGGGCGAATAATAATGAATAATATTCCATAGCCGGAATACGGCCAGTAACCGATAGCCGCTATCTTCATGGCCAACTTCTGCGTAGGACTTTTCATTAAAGACCGGGTTACCTACACCTCTTACAGACCCTACCCAATAATGGCGAGCTGGTAACTCTGCGGCATACACGTTGGCGAGGGCGTTATTTAGCTCTGGCGATAACTGCCAGGTTAACCAGTGCTGCGCGGGGTGCGCCAGTGCCGCATTGGTGCTGTCTTTGCATTTTTTGCAGCCGTTCAACTGACCCAAACCTTTTATCCATTGCACCAACAACTGGTCGCGTGCTTTGGCATCTGCTTTTAATACATTGGGGATCAGTTTAAACAGCTCGGCGTCCATGCTGATATTACCCGCAGCAGACTCGGGGTGATAATACTTAATAAAGCCCCAAACCTTGGCCAGCGCCGCAAGGTTAGCATGTTGCTGCTGGCTAAGTGCAGTTAGGCGAATACCAGAGTCCTGCTCAAATTCATGAGGTGCCGCAGCACGAAGAAATTTGGCCTTTGGCGCTTTCTCAATAGCTACACCGTCCAGTGTCAGCTTTAGATCGGCAAAATAGGCCTGGCCTGTACCAATTAAGATACCCCCGAATACTAAGCTATCGACACCCGCTGGCACATCAACTGACAGTTGCACCTGTTGCCAGGCTTGGTCACCCACTAGTCGTCGTCCATGCATATTGTCAAACGCAACCATATCCTGACCGCTATGTAATCTTAGCCAAAACGCTGCGCCATCTGCTGTCACCTGCTCGGTTTTTATCCAGCCACTTATGGTAAGTTGTTGGCCATCGTAGCTAAAAGGAATGCGTTGCGCAGCTGAGGCAAAGCTAGCTTCGCTACTGCTGGTTCTGTTTAAACGCAAGCTCTGCCCAGCGCTGGTTGGGTGATCATCACTGATGGTGTCAGGTTCGCTGCCCTGAATATACCAATGCTCCGGCTTTTCATCTTTAACCTGAGAAAAATCCATATTCTGTGGGGTGGCTTGCGCGGTAAAACAGATGGCCCAGAGCAGCAGACTGGTAATAAATCCCTTCATATTGTTTCCTCTATTGTTTTTATTATAGAGATAACTGTAAATGAAATGAGAGTCAATTGTTTATTAAGTAACTAGTGCTGAACGAAAGTTACAGCTCACTTTTGTTGGCAAGGCTTTGACAAACAGAGGGTTATTAATTTTTCCAGATAATTTTCAGACAGCTTTCAGGTTAATGGCTGCTGTCAGCCGCAGCAGTAACCGGCTTTTTACTTAACCGCCGCCAGATCCATTCCAGCGGGCCTTGGTTAAAATGCTGCAGGTACCAGCGGCAGAACAGCAGTTGCAGAACAATGGTGGCAATGGCAATGCCAAGCAGTGCGGCGCGGTCAAGGCTGGCAAACCAGTCTGGTTTAAGCACTTTAAACAGCAATACCATTAACAGGCTCTGGCTTAAATACAGGGTAAACGCCATGCGGCCGCAGGGGGCCAGCCAGCGCTGCAGCCAATAATATACCTCAGGCTTTTGCCTGGCATTAATCAGCAAGCTGGCAAAGGCTAATGCCATCAATAAGGCGCTGATTTGCTCCCATGGTAGCGAAATACCCAGGTCGTAACCATAACCGGTCAAATGATCAAGCACTGCGGTAGTGCCGCTGATAAAAAGTGACGTCAGCAACAACAGCAGGGTTTTGCGGGGCGAGTAGCCCTGGCTGAACCAGCCGCCTTTGTGTAATGCCATGCCAAACAGCATCAGCGCTGCCATCAGCCAGTACAGGGTTAACACAAAACCTGCCAGCATAAACAGGTTGTGCCCTAACAGTTCAAGCAGTTGCTTAAGATAGGGGCCGGTCCATAATTGCTGTTGTGCCAGCAATTCCTCGGTTGGCAGTGGTTGTTGCGGGGGGGGAGCATCGAGCAGCAGATACACACTGAAAATAGCCGGCAAAATCAGCGAAACAGCGAATAGCCGGGCCCCTTTGCGCCATAATGCCGCACAGTCGAGTTTATGGTAGCCCTGCTTTACTACCAGCAAGCCGGTGAGGGCATACCAAAGCAGAATGTCGCCAAACCAGATAAAACTAATATGGATCAGGCCAAACACGGCCAGCCATTGCAAACGTCGGTTTAAGTAGTCCTCGCCATATTTCTGGATGATCAGCAGCAAACTGACCCCAAACAGCAGATTAAACAGGGTTAAAAAGCGGCCGGAAAACAGTATTGTCTGCACGTTAAATAGAAAGACATCCAGGGTGCTGACACTTTGCTGCCAGATGAGGCTGTGGGAGTAGTCCGGCGGGTTGGCAAAAGCAAAAATATTAACCAGTAAAATACCTAAAATGGCCAGGCCCCGGATAATATCCAGCTGGACAAGCCGCTGGCCAGGGCTTGTAGTGTCAGTTGCTTGCTGCATACTTACGGCTCATTTAATTCGTTATGATGTTTACCAAAAACCGGTATGCTGATTTGCCATTTAATCGCAGCCAGTCGCAGCAACAGTAATGCCGCCATGCCGCTTAACATGGCCGGCAATTGCGCGACGCCCAGCATCAGTAAGCTGGTATAAACACCGCCACCAACAATACAGGTTACCGCATACAACTCGCCGCGAAATACCATCGGAATGTCCCGGCACAGCACATCGCGGATCATGCCGCCGCATACACCACTCATCGTGCCAAGCAAAATAGCCACCATGGCAGAAGTACCGTGATCCAGTGCTTTTTGCGTGCCCATGATAACGAAAAATGCCAGCCCCAGCGCGTCGAACAGTTGCAGCGTATTATGCGGAATGGTTAGCCGGTTGCGGACCAGCAAAATAGTGGTGACTGCCGCAATAAAAATGGCATAAAAGTAACTGTTATTATTTATCCAGATAACGGGAACATCCAGAATAAGGTCACGCAGGGTGCCCCCTCCAATAGCAGTGACACTGGCCAGCACGATGACCCCAAAGCCATCCATCTGATTGCGCCACGCCGCCAGCGTGCCCGATACGGCGAATACGGCAACGCCCAGTAAATCAAACCAGAGAAAGTAAGTGGCCATGGCAGGGTATACGTCAGCGACAGATAGATAGTGTCACGCTAGCAGGCTTTGGCCGGCAGGTAAATATTTTCCGCTGCGCTAAGCAACTTGAGAAATAGTTGAAATACTGCCTTTTCGGTGGCGGGGGTGTTGTGCTAGGATTTCACGCTTTTGTAAAAAATACGTTTGATAAATAATAGTGAATAAAGGATTACTATGAATAAATTAGTTGTTGGTGCCGGTATTGTTGTGGTTGCCGCCGCTGCGGGCTTTTATTATGCCAATTCGCAAGCTGAAAATGCCATTAAAGAACAAATTGAACAGGCAAATAAGTCTTATGCGGAAATGGCGGCAAGCGGCCTGATGCCAGCAATCAGCATTGGCTATCAGGATGTGTCGGCCAATGTCTTAACGTCCAGCTACAGCGTTACCGGCTTAGATGTCAGCGTTGCAGGCATGGGCCAGGTAGCAACTATTGATAAAGTTACGGCTGTGGGCATAAAGCCAAAAGGCCTGGCGGATAAAGGCAGTGCTCAGCTGGTTGGCGCGAAAGTAGCCGAGCCGATGCTGGCGATGTTACCACCGGATATCAGTGCTTTTGTGCAGGGCGTGGCGCTGCATGCCGATTACAGCTACCAATATACGCCGGCCACCGGTGAGCTGTATTTCAGCCAGGATACCCGGATCAACGACGAGTTCAGTCTGGCATACAACATCTCTTTTGCCCGGATGCAGGAATTATGGGCCTTCGCCCGCGATATGAGCGAAAAAACGCCGGAAGAGCAACAACAGTTAGCAATGTCTGACAGCTACATGACCGACGTGATGGCCAATCTGGTAAAAGGCGCACTGAAAAGTGGTGAGCTGGTAGTAACTAACAACGGTTTTATTGAGCGTTTGGTCGAAATGGGCAGTGCCCAGGGCCAGATGCCACCAATGGATGCATTAAAAGGCATGGCACTGATGGCGATAACCGCCGATGAAAACCTGCCGCTGGAAATGAAAGAAAGCCTGACTACTTTTATAAACCAGCCAGAAAAACTGCAGGTTAATGTCAGCTTTGCCGAACCCTTAAGCTTTGATGCAGTGCAATCAGGTGCGTTAATGGCTGAACTGCAAACGCCAGAGCAGATGATTAAATTTGCTAACCTGAAAATGGTTGCTAACTAAACCATTAAGCTTGTTGAAAAAGGCAGCCTGGCTGCCTTTTTTATTGCCGGACTACTGAGCATAACAAGATCAGAGTGATGGATACATTGCCCGCTCTGCTGCATCGCGGGCTTTATCCGGATCGTCGATGGCGGGGGTTGCCGCTATTATCGCTATATAGTCAGTTGGCAGCCCGCTTTCTGTCGCGCCAAGCAAAACGTGATTTACATACCAGTTAAAGGGTTGCAGTGATGGGTCAATATTGGTTGCAACATAAGTAACTGCCGTAACGCTGGCACCCTGATTATCCGTTACCTGTACCACTTTATCCTGATAACCAAAACCGACGCCTTCAATTTTGTCCAGGGTGCTTTTGTCGCTGGCTGAGATGTTGAACAAGCTGCCAATTACCTGATCAGACGAGTTGCCGGTAAAGAACGCATCGCATTTTGCCGAGCCATCCAGATAACCAACCTTATGAAAACGCAACGCATGCTGAGCCAGCCTGAACACGCCAAGTCGCGCTGCACCCGGGATCCGCTGTCTTATCCGGGCCAGCGACATATTTGAGCCATAGGCAAAATACTTCATTATTCCTCCCCGACTGCAGTAACATTAGTAGTTGCCAGCAGCTGCTGTACCCTGGCCTGTAATTTTGGCAATACCGTTTCAATAAACCAGGGGTTACGCTTTAGCCAGATATTATTGCGCGGACTGGGATGAGGTAAGGGTATCTTATCGGGCCAGTAATCCTGCCAGCTGGCTACAGTTTCCGTCAGTGTCGGTTTAATATCGGCCAGGTGATAAGCCTGCGCATACTGACCAATAACCACCGTTAACTGCAGCTGGGTTAACTGCTGCAATAAAACCTGCTGCCAGGTCGGGGCGCATTCTGGCCGTGGTGCTAAATCGCCACTGGTGCCGCTACCCGGAAAACAAAAGCCCATCGGTAAAATTGCTACCAGCCGCGGGTTATAAAACTGCGCAGCCGTTAATCCCAACCACGAACGCAAGCGCTCACCACTGGCATCGGCAAAGGGCATGTTTGCCTGATGCGCTTTGCGCCCCGGCGCCTGGCCCGCTATCAGAATACGCGCATCGGGATGCCATTGTAATATGGGCCTGGGGCCCAGCGGCAAATCGGCCGCACATAAATTGCATTGGCGAACCCTGGCCAGTAACGCGGTATTGGCTACAGACAGTGGGTTATCAGTCATGTTTGTTCGTCCTTACCGGTACCAGATACCAGCTTATCAGCACCAGGGCGGCAAAGCCGGTATACAGTGCGATAAATACCCAGTCTGGCGCCGTGTAGTACAGCAGATATTGCAGCCAGTGCTGAACAAAGGAGCCGGCATAAGTAGCTGCGCCAGCTTTTTCCCTTAATGCCATCTCCCAGACCGTAAGCGGACAGATAACGCCCAACCAGGATTGTAGGACCACAATAGCAATTGCCAGCAGATGCAGCAGCCGGAAGGTTTTATTGCCAACCCACTGCCACGTCAGAAAATGGCCAAGATAAATGGCCAGCAGGCCGCCAACCACAAACAGTACGACTAAAAAGTGAATAATCAGAATGGCATCGGCTAAGAACAGTAATAAGCTATCAGACATGCGTTTTACCTGCTGTCTGGTGCCGCCGCCGCATAAATCCAGCAGTCAGTACCCGATTTTAAGCAGGCACTTACCCTGATATAAGCATCCACTTCATAATCGTCGGCCCGGGCCAGCTCAGTGTCGGTAAGCTCAAACACGGTCCCGGCCACTTGATCACTGCTATTGCTGGTAAAACGCAGTATTGGGTGAATGGCTTTGCCACTTTCCCTCAGTACCCGCAGGTCGGTAATGGCTATTTCACCGACAACATAGCCCGGCAGAATGTCCTGGCAGCCGGTGAGTTCACGGCCAAAATTAGACAGCTGGACGTTTTTTTGCTGCAAGGTACCGTAGGAAAAAAGCTTAGGCATGGTTTATTCCGGCTCGGCAGATTTAAACAACCTGAGAAAACCCTGCAGGCCAATGTTAAGGATACCGGCGGCAGAGTCCTCTTTTTTAAGTTTATTATCGTCATAAACAGACTGATTCTTCTTTTTTTGCTGCCGGTGCTCTGCATTACTGACAGCACCATCGGCAAAATCGTCTGCTGCCTGCTTAAGGTTGTTACTGGCACAACCTGTTGTTATAACGGCAAGTAACAGCAGAAACGTTAGTTTGCGACTTCTTTGCATTGGGCATTCCTTTACTTCAAATTTGCCTGAGTTGCTATGGATTAAACTTGTATGACTGATGATATACAAATGGTAAAGGCTTAGCGAGCGGATAAACAAGTGACTTAGTGCCAGCTACACAAAGGCAATCCAGCGGCCGGCAATTAGAATGGCAAGCCATAGTAAAAGTGAGACAGTGGCGGTAAATTTCAGCAGCAAGCTGGCCGGCTGGCCTGCCAGTAAAACGCGCCAGGCTGGCAAACTGTGCACAATGGCGACATTGATCAATGCCAGACTCACCAACACCAGCTTTAACAGAAAAGCGCTGTTGTCAAGATAATGCGCAGGCTGCACGCTGAATAACAGTAAGCCGCTGACGATTGACAGCAACAGCCCACAGCCGGCAACCCGGCTTAATAACGGGGCCAGTTCGCTAAGGCGGCCACGCTTAACAATGTTTAACATGCGTAAGTCGAGCGTGACAATACTGCCAACCAGTATACCCAGACCGAGAATATGCGCTGAAGACAGCAGGGGGTAGCCGATAGCGGACTGTCGCAGCGCTGAGGCTAACCCAGACTCGCCCAGACTCAGCAGCCAGGTTTCAGGCACTGTGGCTTAGTCCTCGCGCAATAACTGCGGATAAAAAGTATATTGTTTGTTGTTGATGGTAGCGCGTACTGCTTTGATAATCCGCTCATCTTGCTTCGCCGAGCGGTGACCACGGATCAGCACCTGATCACCGGCTTTCGCTTCTCCGTCAACAAAACCGGCCTCTTTTGTCTGGCGCGGATTGCCCAGATCTACCTGCCAGCGGCCATCGTCGGTTTCAATAATCAAACGGGGATGCGGTGGGCCAATATATACCTCTGTTATAGTACCGCTCATCTCAGTTTGCTGCTTTTCGGTCCAGTCCCAACCGTGGTGGGCAGCAGCATCCGGCAACCATAGCAAGATAAGCAGCAGTGCGCTGATTACAGACTTCATTAAATGTTTACTTAACATAGGTTATCCCTGTTGCTCTGATAAACAGGCATTAAGTATAGAAAGTCGGTAGCGGATTGCCACATCAGCCTTAGTTGATAGGGTATACCAGCAAGGGCGCAAACATGGCGCCCCTGATAACCACTCACCCCAGCCAGGGGTGGCTGGCTTTGCGACTTTGCTCAAAATCGGCAATTTGCGGATTTAACTGCTCGCTGCTGCCGATAAAATCCAGGCCGGATAGTAACCGTTGTTTAATATCGGCGTCGATATTAAAGCCCATAGCGGCATTGTTACCAAACATAATCTCCTGGCTTTGCAGGTCAATCTGCCAGTGCTGTGGGCCCTGAGCGCAGCGGTTAAACAGCAACTCGATATTGGTTTTGCTTAGCTGAATTAACAACATGGCGTTATTGACGCTGTTATTAAAGAATATATCAGCAAAGCTTTCAGCGATAATGACATTAAAACCATACTGCTGAATGGCCCAGGGCGCATGTTCGCGGCTGGAACCACAGCCAAAGTTTTCCCGGGTAAGTAAAATACTGGCGCCTTGATACTCAGGTTTATTGATCACAAAGTCCGGGTTGGGACTGCCGTCAGCTAAATAGCGCCAGTCATAAAACATCGCGTCGGCAAAGCCATCGCGGCTGACACTGGTTAAAAACTGCTTTGGGATAATCTGATCGGTATCAACATTGTTTTTATCTAACGGGCAAACTAAGCCCTTTGCAAAAATCTTACTCATGCCAGTGCTCCCGTTGATGTTGCTGATGTTGCGGTAGATTCAGAGTTAGCTGCGATATTAACAAACTGTCCGGCAATCGCGGCGGCAGCGGCCATTGCCGGGCTGACCAGATGGGTGCGGGCGCCACGGCCCTGGCGGCCCTCAAAGTTGCGGTTACTGGTGCTGGCGCAGCGCTCACCGGCAGTTACCCGGTCATCGTTCATGCCCAGGCACATACTGCACCCGGGCTCGCGCCACTCAAAACCGGCGGCTTTAAAAATATCAGCTAAGCCTTCAGCTTCAGCCTGGCGTTTAACAATACCAGAGCCCGGCACTACTAATGCCCGTACACCGCTGGCAACTTGCTTGCCCTGCACTATGCTGGCGGCAGCGCGCAAATCTTCAATCCGGCTATTGGTACAGCTGCCAATAAATACCACGTCTACTTTACAGTCGGTCAGTTTCTGACCTGCGGACAGGCCCATATACGCCAGGGCGCGCTCGGCAGCGTCGCGCTTGCTGGCATCGCTGAAACTGGCCGGCGCGGGCACGCTCTGGTCAATGGCGATAACCTGTTCAGGGTTAGTGCCCCAGGTAATTTGCGGGCTAATACTGCCGGCATAAATTTCAACCACTTTATCAAATGTCGCATCATCATCTGAATACAAACTTTGCCAGTATTGTACGGCTGCGTCCCAATGCTCTGCTTTGGGAGCATGGGCCTTGCCTTGCAGGTAGGCAAAAGTGGTGGCATCGGGGGCAATCAGCCCGGCTTTGGCACCCATTTCTATGCTCATATTGCATAAGGTCATTCGCCCCTCCATGCTCATTGCACTGATAGCACTGCCGCAGAACTCGGCAACATAGCCATTGCCTCCGGCTGTGCCAAGTTGGGCTATTACCGCCATAATCACGTCTTTTGGCGTAACATGGGCGCTTAAATCGCCATTTATTTCAATTTTAAGGGTTTTAGCCTGCTGTTGCGGCAAAGTCTGGGTCGCCAGTACATGTTCCACCTCAGAGGTGCCAATGCCAAAGGCCAGCGCGCCGAACGCGCCGTGGGTGGAGGTGTGCGAATCACCGCAAACAATAATCATTCCCGGCTGGGTTAAACCCTGCTCGGGGCCGATAACGTGCACAATACCCTGATCGGGGTGGGTTAAATCCAGCAACGGAATCTTGTTTTCGCTGCAGTTAGCCGCTAATGCTTCCAGTTGCTTGCGCGACGTTTCACCGGCAGCATCGATGCTACGGCGCTGGGTGGAGACATTGTGATCCATGGTGGCAAAGGTTAAATCCGGCCGGCGTACATGACGGTTTGCCAGCTTTAGACCGGAAAAGGCCTGCGGCGAGGTCACCTCATGAATTAAATGGCGGTCGACAAACAATAAGTCGGTACTGGGGTTTAACTTGCCGACCACATGGCTGGCATAAATTTTCTGATATAAGGTTCGTGCTGATGAAAAGGCCGACATTAGTGTGCTCCCTGCTGATGCTGTGCTGACTGAGACTGTGCTGGCGGGCGCTGGATTTGCTGGCGCAAGGTAGCCGCAATTGCGGCGCCAACAGCCGCCGTGCCATAAGTTGATTGCGGGTTAATATCCCGGGTAACTATATGTTGCTCCAGGCATTGCTGCACAGCCTGCTCGATAGCACAGGCTGCAGCCTCTTCGCCAAAGCTGTAACGCAACATCAGTGCGGCACTTAAAATCTGGGCGATGGGGTTAGCAATACCCTGGCCTGCAATATCGGGCGCACTGCCACCGGCTGGCTCGTACAAGCCAAAACCACTGGCGTTCAGGCTGGCAGAGGGCAGTAAGCCTAAACTGCCGGCTATAGCGGCAATTTCATCAGATAAAATATCGCCAAACAGGTTATCGCATAACAGCACATCAAACTGCTGCGGGCTGCGGATAAGCTGCATGGCGGCGTTATCAATATACATATGCTCCAGCGTAACATCGGGGTAGTCTTTGCCGATACGCTCAACGGTTTCGCGCCATAAAATACTGGTTTGCAGCACATTGGCTTTATCAATCGACGTGACTTTATTGCTGCGTTTCCGGGCGGCTTCGAATGCCACTTTGGCAATCCGTTCAATTTCAAACACACTGTAGCGCTGGGTATCAAACGCATCGCTGTCACTGCGGCCTTTTTCACCAAAATAAATACCGCCGGTCAGCTCGCGCACGCACAATACATCCATACCCAGGCTACTTACCCTGGGGTGCAGCGGTGATAAATCGGCAAATGCCGGGTAAATCTGGCCCGGGCGTAAATTACAGAATAAATCGAAGGTTTTGCGCAGGGGCAATAACGAGCCGCGCTCGGGCTGTTTGTCCGGTGCTAAACCGGTCCACTTAGGGCCACCGACTGAGCCAAATAAAATGGCGTCGCTTTGCTGACACACTGACAAGGTTTGTGCCGGTAACGGCTCGCCGCTGGCATCGATAGCGGCACCGCCAATCAGGGCGGGCGTCAGGTTCAGGCTAAACTGAAATTGATCGGCTACCACCTGTAATACTTTTACGGCTTCGGCCATGACTTCCGGGCCAATACCGTCGCCGGCTAATACCGCAATATTATATTGCTTACTCATTGTTGTTCACCTGCTGCAATTTTTATTATGTTCTGTCCGTTTGTATGGGTTTGGCGGGCGTGCCTGTGAGCGTCGATAGTCTGGGCGCGCTGGATCATATTCAGCACATGGACGTAGGCCAGTACTGAGCTGCGAACAATATCGGTGGCCAGGCCGGCACCATGAAAACGCCGCCCTTCGTGCTCGGCAATAATATCGACCTGGCCCAGTGCATCTTCGCCACTGCCTTTGGCCTGTAAGTTAAAGTCGACCATTTTGATTTGCAGTTTGCTGATCCGGGCAATAGCGCTGAATGCGGCCTCTACCGGGCCATTACCGGTAGCGGCTTCAGTAAATAGCTGATCGCCGCAGCGTAAGCCGACGGTAGCACTGGCAATATGGCCGGTGTGGGTAGACGAGCTTAAAAAATCCAGCGAGTAGTAGTCGTTCTGCTCCTGCATATTTTCAAAAAACACCAGTGCTTCCAGATCATAATCAAATACCCGGCCTTTCTGATCGGCCAGCGCCACAAAGCTTTTGTAGACGGCTTCCAGGTCGTAGTCCGCATCGGTGTAACCCAGTTCAGCCAACCGGTGCTGGATAACATGCCGGCCAGAGCGCGAGGTTAAGTTCAGCTCGTTCTGGCGGATGCCAACCTGCTCTGGTGCGATAATTTCGTAAGTATTCTGGGCTTTTAACACGCCATCCTGATGAATGCCGGAGCTGTGGGCAAAGGCGTTTTCGCCGACAATCGCTTTATTTGGCTGGATTGGCATATTACAGATCTGGCTGACCAGGTGAGAGCTGCGGTAAATTTCAGTGGTTTTAATATCGGTATACAGTGGCGCCAGCACATCTTTGCGGGTGTTGATAATCATTGCCACTTCTTCCAGCGAACAGTTACCGGCCCGCTCGCCAATGCCGTTTACCGTGCATTCTATCTGACGGGCACCGGCCTGAATGGCGCTGATGCTGTTGGCTACGGCTAAGCCTAAATCGTTATGGCAGTGCACGCTTAAGCGGGCCTTATCAATGTTTGGCACTTTGTTGCGTAAGGCGCTGATAATGGCTGCAAACTCATTTGGGATGGTATAGCCAACCGTATCGGGAATATTAATGGTGGTGGCGCCGGCTTTGATGGCCTGTTCAATTATCCGGCATAAATCGTCAATGGGGGTGCGACCGGCATCTTCGCAGGAAAACTCTATATCGTCGGTATAACGGCTGGCCAGTTTAATGGCCGCAACCGCCTGCTCGGTAGCCTGCTGCAATGTTTTACGCAGTTTATATTGTAAATGCAGTGGCGAAGTGGCAATAAAAGTATGAATACGGCGTTGCTGCGCATCTTTTAACGCGGCGCCACAGGCTTCAATATCGGCGCTGACTGCCCTGGCCAGGCCGCAGATGATGGGGCCTTTGACTTCGCGGGCAATTCGCTGCACTGAGTCAAAGTCGCCCGGGCTGGAAACCGGAAAACCTACCTCCATAACATCGACTTTTAAGCGCGCAATGGCATGCGCCAGCTGAATTTTCTGCTTCTGGCTTAAGCTGGCCCGCAATGCCTGCTCGCCGTCGCGTAAGGTGGTATCAAAGATCCAGATTTTATTGTCGCCGCTCATCTTGTGTTTCCTGTTCCGTTATTCCGGTGTCGGTTGCAACCTGTGGCGGGGGTTTAAATGCAAAAAACCCCGGCCTGTGGCACGGGGTTTTTCGTTATCGGTTCGTTACGTTTCTACCAATAAACCACACCCCGCGCACCGCTGAGGAGCACGAGGAGGCTAATAATAGAAACACAACGTTGTAAATTCATTAATTGCTCTTATGGGTTAAATTAATAGCAAAGCGACACTAGTAATAACATGGTTATTTTTTAACTGCAACAGTATAGATGGCTAAACAGCAAAAAACTGTTGGCGTGGCTGGTTTGGAGAGGCAGGTAAAGTCAAATGCTTAAAAAGTTGCCGCATGGCAGGCTAAGCGCTAGGATTAATGATTAGAAAGCGTTCTAACTTATTAAAACTAAAACAAACCAAGGAAGCTGATTATGCGAAACCCACTGTTAAAACCATTGATACTGACGGCCAGCATTGCGCTGGTTACGGCGTGTGGCAAAGCACCTGATCCGCGGCTGGCCGCGACGGTCGATGTGGACAATATCGCCCGCCAGTATATGCAGCTGGTATTGGCGCTGGGCGAGCACGACAGCAATTACGTTGATGCCTATTATGGCCCGCAGCAATTACGCGACGAGGCCGTTGCCCGGGGCATGACCCCGGCAGAAATTGCTGCTGAGGCAAAAAGTCTGCTGGAAAAAATTGATACCCAGCCGCCGGCAGACAGCGATCTGCGCAAGCTGCGCCTGCATTACCTTGATAAGCAAATACAGGCACTGGCATTTCATGCTGAACATCTGACTAACGGCAAGAAAGCTAATTTTGAAGCCCAGGCCCAGGCGTTGTATGACACCACGCCGCCCAATTACAGCCTGACTGATTTTGATGAAGTGCTGGCCGGTATCGATGAGCTGGTACCGGGCGAAGGTAATTTAACCGAGCGGGTAGTGGCATACCGGGAAAACTTTGTCATTCCGGCAGACAAACTTGATGCGGTATTTCAGCGCGCTATTGATGAGTGTAAGCAGCGCACTGCCGCGCATATCAGTCTGCCTGAAAATGAAGATTTCAGTCTGGAGTATGTGCAGGATAAGCCCTGGAGCGGTTACAACTGGTATAAAGGCAAAGCATACAGCTTAATTCAGATTAACAGTGAGCGGCCAATCGATATTTCCCGCGCCGTTGATCTGGGCTGTCATGAGGGCTACCCGGGCCACCACACTTACAATGCGTTGCTGGAGCATAAACTGGTCGATGAGCTTGGCTGGCAGGAATTCAGTGTCTATCCGCTGTACAGTCCGCAATCATTGATAGCCGAAGGTACCGCTAATTATGGTATTACCCTGGCTTTTCCACTCGAGCAGAAAATGGAATTTGAACGTGATGTGCTCTATCCGCTGGCCGGGCTGGACCCGGCAAAAGCGGCTGAGTACGCCGCATTTTTAAAATTAATGACCAAGTTAAGTTATGCCGGTAATGAAATTGCCCGCCAGTATATTAATGGTGATATTGATGGTGAACAGGCGGTGGCGCTGCTGCAGCAATACAGCCTGAACAGCGAAGCCGAAGCGCGGCAGCGGCTGCGCTTTTTCGACACTTATGGCGCTTATGTTATTAACTATAACTGGGGTAAAGACCTGGTAAAAGACTATATTGAACAGACAGATGACCAGGCTGAGCGCTGGGCCCGGTTTAGCCGGCTGTTAACAACACCACGGGTGCCCTCGTCAATCGAGTGGTAAATAAAATACTTGCATAAGCAGACGGCGTTCATTATTATGCGCGCCGTTCTGCCAGCACTTTTCAGTGCACGCAACTCTGCCCGGGTGGTGAAATCGGTAGACACAAGGGATTTAAAATCCCTCGCTCGAAAGGGCGTGCCGGTTCAAGTCCGGCCCCGGGCACCATTTAATCCTCTGCTTTAAATTCTCTATTTAAAAATAATCACTAGCTGAAGTTTTGCATAAAAAAATCATGTTTAAACAGAATTTGCATGTTTCGGCCATAATAGCCGCTGAGTCTATTGGCGGAGATAATTTTAATTCACTCTGACCCATTTTATTTCCCTTGTTGATTATCTTAAGGGGCAGATCCGGTTTTTGCAGTTAGCGTTAGATAAGCATCATCGGTTCAAACTTCAGGTTTGGCATGATTACCACTGTCGGGATCCGGATCCAGTTGCATTGCCTGACAGGCCTGGACCAGCGCCAGGTTATTCATATTTTCTACCAGCTGTTGCAGCCCTGCGCCAAAATTGTCAACAATGTTTTCTTCTCCGACTTCGATTGGGAAAAACACCAGATCAGACTGGCCGGAATAGCGTTCGATGATGGCCAGGTCGACCTGGTCCAGCGCTTCTATCTCTGCGTCGATCCGGACATTATCCAGGTAAGTGCTGAAACTTTGCCGGACCTGCTCTGTCGGGTACTTTTCCGCCTCAGTAAGGATCCGTAACTTAGTGTGTCGCCATCCTGTAGAGCGGGTGCAAAGGTAAGCAAACATCAGCATCAGACGGGCGGTAGGACCGCCCCGCCACCAAATATCAATTTTTCTGTCTCTGTCCAGCGACTTCAGCTCAAACAACCGTTGCTGATCACAGGCCAGGGCCACCAGATTCATGCCAGCCTGGATCGTTTCCCGGCAATTAGCGGCATAATCTTCAGGTTGGTTATCACTATCTGCATCTGCTTTGCCAGCCGTCCAGTGAATAACGGCGGTATTGGGGCGAATTGGGCCAATGCCATAGGCTTGCAGGATCTGGCGCAGACCACTTTGAAAATCAGCGGCCTGGGTTACCAGAGTAAAGGCTTTGACTTCAGCGCTATCAATCGCCTGACTATGCTGTTCAAGCACCTCATCCCTGAGCGGTTCATCAGTATTGTCCGGATGAATAATCCGGGTCAGCGTGGTCATTCCGCTCTGGCCTTCAAGGATGGCTGAGAACTTCAGTAACTGCGCCTGATTTTCTGTGTGCCTGGAAAAAACCAGAATATGCGGCCGCCAGTCGCCCGGATGAGGCTCGAGTTCGTTTAACTGAAACAGCAGGTCGCGTACCCGTTTAAATAACACGCCGCGTTGCTGGTCGGTGAACTTACGCTGCTGATCGCTGCGCGCCAGATATTGATGCAGTGCAATTAACACGGCTACAGCAATAACGGCCGCGATAAAATTGATGGCCAGCATCGCCGCCACACAGCCTATGCCGCCAAGCAAGCTGACGGTTTTATGCGACCATTTAAAACGGGGCCGGAAAAACGGGCTTGCTGAGTGCAGCGCAAAAAAGGTCGCGTAGTTAAGCAAAGCATAAGCCGCCAGAAAAAACATACTGATCACCGGTGCTAACAGGTTCAGATCGCCAATCAGCACACAAGCCAGTGCGATGGCTGTGGCAGCGATAACCGCGCGGCGCGGGTTATTGTCATGCCCCTCGCCCCGCGCAAAGGGGGTAAGAAACGGGATCAGTTTGTCGCCGCCCATCGCCTGCAGTACCCGCGGCGCGCCGAGCATCGAGGCCATGCCTGACGAGAGTGTTGCTGCCATAACCGCCGCTGCCACCAGCACTGGCCATAGCGCCACGTCTGCCATTATATAGTAGTTGCCGCTAAGCGCAGCGGAGCTGGCAGAGCCAGCCAGGATAAGCGCTACCAGTAAATAGAGTACGGCCGACACGCCAATAGCGGCAAAGGTTCCGATTGGGATAGCGCGGTGCGGTGCCTGCAAATCGCCGGACATATTCAGGCCCTGGGTAAAACCGGTAATCGCAGGAAAAAACAGGGCAAAGGCCAGCCAGAATTGCTCGGTACCGGCATTAACGGTCCAGTTGTCAGCCAGGGTTTGCTGACTGAACGTCATAGTGCCGCCAATAAAAAAAGACAGTAAGCCACAGCCAACCAGGCTCATCGTTACAAACTGCAATTTGGTAGTCCAGTCGGCACCCAGCCAGGCAAAGACAAACAGCACCAGAGTGATAACCGATGCCAGCAGACGTACACTCAGCCAGTCTGGTAGCGTAGCCACAGTAGCCAGGACTTCGACTAGGCCCATGATATAAAACGCGACTGATATCGAAATTGATAAAAATAACGTCAGACCGAGAGCGCCACCAAAAGCGGGCCCGAGGGTGCGCGAAATAACATAATAAAAGCCGCCTTCCTTCACTCTTATGTCGGTTGCAATCACGGCCAGCGACAAACCGGTCAGCAGGCATAAACTAAAGGCCGCACCCATAATAAGCAAGGTACTGGCCAGGCCGACTTCGCCCACCACATAGCCGGTACGCAAAAACATGATAATACCGACTATGGTCAGGATGCTGGGGGTAAATACCCCGGCAAAGGTGCCGAATAAATGGCGCCGCGGACTGCTGTTGCTGTTTTGCTTGGGTTGACTCATTCGCTGTCAGGCCTGTTTGCTGTTTTGCTAAATAGTTCAAGCATAGACTATGGTTTAACAGCGTTAAAAACCTTATGGATCAATAATATCTTAAGCTATCGGCTTTGCCCCTGAATGCATAGTACGCCAGCGCGGTATATCCGGCGATAACCGGAACCACCACCACAGCACCAAAAAAGATAATAATCAGCGACTCTCTGGAGCTGGCAGCCTGATATAAGGTTAGCTGGTTAGGCACCACATACGGATAGAAGCTAAGCGCCAGGCCAAGAAAGCTGCAGATAAAAATAATATTGCAAATAATAAAGGGTAACCAGGCGCCGGCATCACCGGGCAGCGGCAAGCGCTTTAGCACCAGGTAGCCAATAACAAACATGGCAAAGCATAGCAGCGGTATAGCAGCAAACAGGTAAGCCATGGGTGGCTCGGTCCATACCTGCAGCGCATTGGCGTTGACCAGCGGGTTGATGGTACTTACCGCCAGAATGCCGGCCAGGGTAAGTATCCCGGCTATTTTGCACTGCCTGATGGCATACAGCTGCAAATCGCCGCTGGTTTTACCGATCAGCCAGGCATTACCAATCATGGCAAAGGCGGCGGTAACGCACAGGCCGCTAAAGCAGGCAAAAATAATACTGCCGGCAGTGTACTCAAGGCCCATCACATAAATACCCAGCATAAAGCCCTGGCTGAATGTGGCCAGTATTGAGCCGGCTTTAAAAGTATAATCCCAGCGAATTTTACGTTTAGCTTTCACTTTAGCCCGGAAGTCAAAGGCAACGCCGCGCAGAATCAACCCCAGTAGTAATAAGGCTGCCGGTAAATACAGTGCATGCAAAATGGCGCTGTGCGCTGCCGGGAATGCCACCAATAACAGGCCAACGGCCAGTACCAGCCAGGTTTCATTGGCATCCCAGAATGGGCCGATAGAGGCAATAGCGGTGTCGCGCCAGGGCTCATTATCCATTGGCAGGGTAATGCCAACGCCCAAATCGTAGCCATCCAGAATGGCATACATCAGGATAGACAGCGCCGTCAGGCCACCGAAAATAAGTGCTAAGTTTTCTGCTGTTAACCAACTCATACTGCGGCTCCGGTGCGGGTATCAGGTACATTGCCGGCAACCGCCGCTGGCAGTGGCTGGCTGCGGTTTTCCGCCAGGCCTGGCTGGGTTAAATCATATTCTTCAACCTCGACGGCGCGGTTAGCCAGCCAGAACAGGGTTTTGATATAAGCGAGTAAAAGCACGGCATACAACGTCAGATACATTGCCAGGGTCATGGCGACATGTTCGCCCGGCACCGTCGTCACCGCATCACGGGTTTTCAGCACGCCGTATACCAGATAAGGCTGGCGGCCAATTTCGGTCACATACCAGCCGGCCAGGGTAGCAACCCAACCGGAAAAGGTCATGCCAATGAAGATTTTCAGCTGCAGTGGGCTGAACGATTTTTTGCGCAGTAACCGGTAGCTGCCCCACCAGGCCGTCAGCAGCATTAACATGCCAATACCGACCATTACCCGGAAGCTGTAAAATACCGGCGCTACCGGCGGATGTTCCCCGGCAAACTCGTTTAAGCCCTTGAGTTCGCCGTCGGCGTCATGGGTTAAGATCAGACTGGCCAGCTGCGGAATTTCAATGGCAAAGCGGTTTTGTTGTGTTTGCTCATCCGGGATAGCAAATAACACCAGTGGTGCACCCCGCTCGGTGTGCCATATCCCTTCCATCGCCGCAATTTTCTGTGGCTGATGCTCCAGCGTGTTTAAACCATGCAAATCACCCACCAGCACCTGAGTTGGTGCCAGTATAGCGGCGCTTAACAGCGCCGTTTTCAGGGCCAGTTTTGGTGCCTTTTTGTTATCGCCTTTTAAAATCCGGTAGGCTGAGATACCCGCCACCAGAAAACAGACTGTTAAGCCAGAGGCCAGCAGCATATGCGTGAAACGATACGGGAAAGACGGATTAAAAATGATCGCGAGCCAGTCGGTGGCATGGGCGACGCCGTCAATCATTTCAAAGCCCGCCGGCGTCTGCATCCAGGAGTTTAACACTAAAATCCAGAACGCCGAGAACGTGGTGCCCAGCGCCACCAGAAAGGTTGCCAGGGTATGAGCCCAGCGTGGCACTTTGTGAAAGCCAAACAGCATAATGCCCAGCATGGTCGCTTCCAGGAAAAAGGCGGTCAGGATCTCATATGCCAGCAGCGGCCCGGCAATATTGCCGATGCTTTCCATAAAGCCCGGCCAGTTGGTGCCAAACTGAAATGACATGGTAATGCCGCTGACGACACCGAGCGCAAAGGTCAGGGCAAAAACCTTTACCCAGAAGCGATAGGCCCGCATCCATACCGGGTGCTGTGATATGTCAAAGCGTACTTTGAAATAAAACAATAACCAGCCGAGCGCAATGGTAATAGTAGGAAACAGAATATGAAAACTGATATTTGCCGCAAACTGAATGCGCGACAAAATTAATGTATCTAACATAACTACCTCACTGCCAATACCTGCTAGGCGTCTTTTTTCGGCCGGAATTTATCGGTAAATTCCAGTACTTTACCGACGCCGGAGCCCAGTTTCATCAGGGTGTTGAGCTTTTCCGGCGACAGCGATTGTAAGCTTTGAGTCCATTCGGTAATGTTTTCCAGCAAGTCGTGAATTTCGGTGATCCGCCGCTGGGCATAGGCTTCGTCCTGGTTAGCCGCTTCGTCCATCATAATGTCGCGCAGCAACGACAGGGTCGGGTCCATTTCGCGCTTGCGCCGCTCTTCAAACACTTTATTGGCCATATCCCAGATACTGCCGCGGCAAAAATAATACTCTTTGCGATCGCCGGCTTTGTGCTGCACCTGCACCAGTTGCCAGCTGCCCAGCTCTTTTAAACCCATGCTGACATTGCCGCGGGATATCCCCAGTAACTCGCCAATTTCATTGGCGCAGATCGGCTCTGAGCTGACCACCAGCAAGGCGTAAATCTGGCCCACGGTGCGGTTAAAGCCCCAACGGCTGCCCATCTCGCCGAAGTGACAAACGAAAGACTCAATCATTGGTGTCATTTGCATCTGTTGCCCTTACTGAACTTTCAGAAATTTCTGAAACTATTGTACGGCCGAAGTTTGATCTGGATCAAGTTCTTTCGGTGATGCCTCAACAGGGCAGGTCATTGCCAATTTAAGCTGGCTTGGTATACTGTATGAATAAACAGTATTTGAGGTGAGCATGGCTGCAGTATTTTTAGGTAACGCCGATGTCTGGCCTAAACGGCGCATGCCGTTTTACAGCGATCCGGTAATGGCCGGTTTTCCATCACCGGCACAGGATTATATTGAACGCACCCTGGATTTAAATGAGCTGTGTGTGCGCCACCCCACGGCCACCTTTTTTGTCCGGGTAGAAGGAGACTCGATGCTGGATGCCGGCATTTTCGACGGCGATGTGCTGGTGGTCGACCGGGCTATCGACGCTGAACATGGCGATATTGTGGTGGCCGCAGTAGGTAACGAGTTTACCGTGAAACAACTGGCCACCCGGCCCACCCTGCAGTTATTGCCGCGTAACCCGGCTTATCAGCCGATATGTCTGCGCGACGGCGATGAGCTGAATATCTTTGGGGTGGTGACTAACGTGATCCGGCAAATGAAACGGAAATAATGAGCAGATGTTGTGGTACAAATAAATAAGCCGGTGTTTGCGCTGGTCGATTGCAATAACTTTTACGCCAGCTGTGAAAAGCTGTTTCGGCCCGACTTAGCCACTACCCCGGTGGTGGTGCTGTCAAATAACGATGGCTGCGTGGTAGCGCGGTCTAAAGAAGCAAAGAAGCTTGGCATTAAAATGGGCGTGCCGGTCTTTCAGGTGCGGCAGCTGATGCGCCGGCATGGTGTGCTGGCATTTTCTTCTAACTATGCGCTATACGCAGATATCTCGCAACGGGTTATGGCGACGCTGGAAGCCCTGGCGCCGGCTTTAGAAGTGTACAGCATAGACGAAGCTTTCCTGGATTTAAGCGGGCTGCAGCAGCTGCAGAGCCTGGCCGAGTTTGGCCTGATTATTCGCCGGCGCGTTCAAAAGTGGCAGGGCATTACTGTCTGTGTCGGCATTGCGCCCAGTAAAACCCTGGCTAAACTGGCTAATCATGCTGCCAAAACCTGGCCGCAAACCGGGGGCGTGGTCGATTTAACCGATAAGGCCCGTCAACGCAAACTGCTGGCGCTGTTGCCGGTCAGCGAAGTATGGGGCATTGGCGGTAAACTGACGAAACGGCTGCAGCAGCTTGGCATCAACACCGCCCTGCAACTGGCCGATGCGGATCCGAATTATATTCGCCAGCATTTTTCAGTGGTGGTTGAGCGCACCGTACGGGAGTTAAATGGCGAGTCCTGCCTGGAACTCGAGCAAATAGCCGCCACCAAAAAGCAGATTATTTCCAGCCGTTCGTTCGGGCAGCGGATAACGGATAAACAACAGATGCGCGAGGCGATCAGTGAATATATCAGTCGGGCCTGCAGTAAACTGCGCCATGAACAGCAGCAAGCAAAACATCTGACGGTGTTTTTGCGCACCAGTGCGTTCAGCGATAACGATACGCCGTACAGCGCCAGTAAAAGTATTGAACTGGACACGCCTGCCAGCGATACCCGGCTGTTTTTAGCCAAAGCCATGCAGCTGCTCGATGCGCTATGGGTAGAGGGCTACCGCTATGCCAAAGCCGGAGTGATGCTGGCCGATTTTTATGACCCCGGGGTGTATCAGCCCGGCTTATTCGATCAGCCGGCGATTACTGACCGGCAAACCACAGCCGATCAGAAACTGATGCAACTAATGGATAAACTTAACGCCAAACACAGTAAGACCATCTGGTTTGCCAGTCAGGGCGCTAAGCAGGAATGGAGCATGAAACGCGAGCTGCTGTCGCCGGCCTATACCACCAACTGGCAACAGCTGCCGATAGTCAGATAGTAGTGGCAGGTGATAATTGCTTATGCTCGTTGATTAAGCTGCCGGGCAATGTAAATGTGTAGGCCATCATGATGATGGCAAACTGCAAATACAATGATTGTGCTAACAGTTTGAATTCAAGCCATTGCATACCTGATAACCACAAAGTTAACGACAGATTCAGCAGGGCCATAATCCAGACAAAGAGGTTAACATCTAACAGTTTGGATTTGATTACGCGCCGCTGCTCGGGGTGTTTAATTGCCCCAAACTTATTGTTGCGATAAATAGTGAGCAGCGTCGCGATAAAAACCACGTTCAGGACAAGGGCACCTAACAGATTGGTATAGCCAGCAAACCCCTTAAATGGATGCATGACAAAATAAAATACGGTCGCAATCAGCAATACCTGCGCCATAACAAGGATCCACAATAAAGAGCGTGACATTAGCTGATACCATTTCACTGGTTTCAGGGATGCGGTGCGGATACTGTCAGTAAACTGCAACATGATGGCAAACAGTTTTTTGTTCTGCAGGATAAGATGCAGGACTGGAATAATGGCAACGAAGAATAATACCATCAGTCCTGCCTGGTTATCCCAGTTAAATAACTCATTGCGGCTGGTATACGCTTGCCAGAACACTGTCAGCCCGAAAGCTAAGCAGGCGAGAGTCAGCGGCATAAAGACAAAACGCGAGTTGCGGATGTATTGCGCTAAAACAGTTTGTGCAACAGTATCGGCAGAGTCAGCAAGTTTCTGGGCGACAGCAACAAAACGCAGGTAGCTAATAACAGGTACCACTGCAAAGGTTACTACAACCTGCATTAATATTACTAAGTACGGTAAATCTGATTGCCAGTTAAGCATAATATTTCCTTAGCTTTTGTCAGTTGAAATCGCATGACTGAAAGCGATTCTGATTTCGGAATCTGTAGCGCCGGTGGATCGATAGCGGGCTATATCTTTAGTTAGTTCGGCGTTCAACCATTCAGCAATATTGACGTTACTGTTTTTTCGGGCATGAGGGTGGACAAAACTTCCCCTGTATCCTTTTGATTCAATAACATTGTCTCTTTCCAATAAGCTGTAAGCTTTGGCGACGGTTTTGGTATTGATATCCAGCTCCGACGCAAGCTGCCGGATCGACGGAAGCTGATCACCGGGCAGCAAAAGCTTCTGTTCAATAGCCGCTTTAATTTGCTGGATTAACTGGTTGAACAGGGGAACCTGCGAATTGAGGTCGATCGCAATCATTGGGCACGCTCAAGATTGAAATAAACGATAAACATGGCAGAGCTCCTTCCGGGATGGCGGTGATTAAAAGATTCAGTGAGTATAAGCCTTATGTACCAATACTACAAATGGTACATGTGAAAGATAGTGTATTGAGGCAACGTATGCAAGGGTGCTGGGAAAAAATCTAGAATTGTTACAATGTACGCAGACATTATTCGAATCAACACGCATGCAACTAATTGATAAACTCAACGCCAAATAAGGTAAACCCAAAGAAGGAGAACGAGCAATGGTAACAGGCAAAACCCGGGAAAATGAGCACAGTATCGCAAACTTTGAAGCACTGAAAACCGCTATCGCCAATAACGAAACGTCACTGGTAAAAGAGTTAGTGGCCGGGCAAACCATGCAAAAGCTGGAAAAAGACTATCTGCTTGAACTGGCCCGGCTGGGTAACAACCCGCAGATTGTCAGACTGCTGCAAGAGGTGCCATTGCGCGAGTAAAAGCCATAAACATTTTTTGACAAGATGCGGGAATTGGCAGAGTTGAGGAAAAGAGTAGTTCCTGGTTAGGGTAACCTTGCGTAACTTAACGCAGTTGCAACTATAATGGCTTCGTAATGCAAAAATAATGTGCTGAATGAGTAGCATGTAAATTCGCACACCCCGGATTGGCAGAGATTTAGTTGTTAAGGATCTAAATGGGCATCAGAACCGCGTTGTTGGCAGCAGTTTGCCTGCTTATGCCATGTTATGGTGTGGCAGATAGCGGGACTGCGACTGAGCCAGAGCCTTCGCAGACCATAAACTTAAGCTATGTCAGCCATCCGGTCATTGATACGGTGCTGTTGCCGGTGATCAGAACTGCCTACCAGAATCTTGGATTAAAAGTTAATTTTATCGTGGTGGAAGCCGAGCGTGGTTTACGTTTGCTGCAAGACGGCATGGTTGATGGAGACGTGGCCCGGACGGGTATCGTGCTGGCCAAACTTGATAATATTATTACCCTCACCAAACTGGATGAGCTGACACTGGAGCTGCATTGCCGGCCGGGTATTCAATGCAAACTTGCAGACTTAACAAACCCGGGCGTACTGATTTTTTTCCCGGAAAGTGCCAGAACGGTCAAAGAGCTCCAGTTAATGATAACGGCGCAAAAGTACCATGTGAGCAGCTGGACCAAGTTGGTGGAATTATACCAAGCGGATAAAATAGACCGCTTCTTATGGATTAGAAGCTCGTTGACATGTAAAAGCCCGGTTGCTGAAACCACGATCGTGACCATTCCAACAGCACCCATCGAAATTTTTCATGTGATCCACAAGTCAAAATCGGATTTGCAGCAGCTCCTGACAACTGAAATTGAAACAGAACTGGCGCGGGTTAGCGCGGGCAGGTGTCATTAACGCTGTCTGCTTTGCCCTGCTGTGCAGCACGGATTTGCTGCTGACTTTGCAGCAGGTTGCTGTCTGTTGGTGCCAGTTGCAGGGCCTGACCAATTAACAAAGTTGCTTTTTGATGACAGCCAAGTTCACTTAACAGCACGGCATAGTTGTTCAGATAGGGCGCTTGTTGCGCCGCAGCAGCCAGACCTTGTTCAAACCAGCGACCAGCGGTCAGTGGCTCTGTGGAAAAATAATAATTGCCCAGTAAAAAGTAGGGTAGCCAGTACTCTGGCCATTGCCCGGTCGCCGTTACCAGCGCCGCAATACCCGCATCGGTCTGATTAATATCAATTAAGTCCTGACAAGCCTTGGTATAAATAAAAGGGTCGAGTTGTTCACTGGTCTTGCCGGGCGGTAACATTGCCAGCATCCAGTAATCAGCGCGGCGCCAGGTGCGCTCGAATGTTGAAAAATTAAGGCGATGCGCTTCGGTTACTCCGGTGTGCAATATCACTTCTTTGCTAGCAATGTCATAGCCTACGACAACCGCATAATGCCACTGCGGCAGCCAGCTAATCGAGTTGTTTTGCAGCACAATTACCGGAATATCCTCGGCAATCAGGCTCAAAAGCTGGCTCATCGTTGCGCGCTGCTGATAGGCCACCATACCAAGCTGGCGGGTAGCTGCGGCCATCTCAATTTTCAGTGTGCCTGCCAGACCCGGGGTAAAAGTTGCCGGAGCAATATCGTCCGGGCTTTTGTTCAATCCGTGAAAGGCAGCGACTTCCGCCAGGGTAGTCGGGCCACAAAAGAATTCCTGCTGAGGATAAAAGGGTACCTTGCTAATTGCATGAGAAAGATCAATAGCAGGAGGGGCGGCCAGCAGCTGCCTGGTTTGGGGGGGGGTCTGACAGGCGGTCAGCGTACTAAGCACAATAGCCAGTAAGACGACCAGCAAACCGGCCGTAGGGCCGGTCTGCCATGGTAAACGCATAAAGAACTAAGAGCCGCCGATAGGGCGGATAAACGGATACACGTCGGTAATACCCATCAGATCGAGCACCGCGATGACCACCAGTACCGTCACGATGGTACCCACCACGCCACCAGACGGCATTTCATTCAGCTGATTATTAAAGGCTTCCAGCTCGGCGTTAGTCATGCTGGCGATCCGCAGTTTGGCATCGGCCGGGCTGACACCCAGTTCAATCAGTTTATGCTGTACCTCTGCTGTATCAACAAACGCCAGCACCTGCTGTTTATTGTACTGGTGCTGTTGCGCCGCAATCACCTGTTCAGAACTGTATACGCCTGCTGTCGCCTGACTACTACAGATAAAAAACGTGCCGACCATGGCAATCGCAGTTGCGAAGCTGATTTTTAATAGTTTATTTATCATGAATACATCCTTGAACTTAATGTTTATCGGACAATCGTCTTTGTTGGACAAGCTTTAACTTATTGAAAATTAACAATGCATAGCATCAGAAGAATAGTCGGTTAAGCTGGCCTTTGCAAACAGGCTGGCCAGCTGACCGCTGTGGTTGTCGCTACCTGATCAAATGCCACTGGGTTTGCCGGCCCGCCAGATAAATAACCTGTTTACCATCAAAATAAGCACTTTGTTCCAGTTTAATATGCACCAGCTGATCCCACTCAGCTACCGCCTGTTTAATGTATCCTTCAATGGCATAAGCGGTATTGGCATAGAGCGGCCAGGCGCCCTGCACCGGCGTCGGGCCCTGGTTATCCCACATGCCAATGGTAGGGCCGGGCGCATGGCCAACAACGCCGATAGCATGGGTATAAGTACTGCTGGTTATGCCAGCACTGGCAGCTGCTTTTTGGGTGGCAGCAAGGATGGCATTACCGCTGCGGCCGGTTTTAAATTCGCCGGTTAATATATCCTGCCAGCGATTGCCGGTGGCCAGCGCCTTTTGCAAGCCCTGTGGTGGCGCGGTCTCGTGATTGTGCAGGATATAAGCCATTTCCTGAGTGTCGGTGCACAGGGTCAGATAACAAATGCCGACATCGGTATGCAGCACATCTCCGCGCTGGATAACGCCCGATGTCCCACAAAACGGGTTGTCAGCAGTGCAGGCCAGGCCCTGGCGCTGCAGGTTAACATTGGGCATAAACCACACCGGCAAATCCAGTTGGGCAAAGCGCTCGCGGATATACCAGGCGACGTCATCGGTGCTGGTGACGCCGGGCGTAATCACTTTATTACTGAACGCTTCGGCAATAACTGAACGGGCTAAACTGACAATCTGCGGGTATAACTCCAGCTCTGCTTCTGTGCGCTGCTCCAGCCAGCGCACTACCAACTGTTCGGCTGACACCAGCCTGCTTTGGTAATCTGCTGGCAATACGTTTAATAGTTGCTGATGCAAACCTGAGGTCAGGCCGTCGGCAACCGGCCAGTGCTCAGAAGTATTAATGCCGATAGTTTTGGGCTGGCGTTTGGCTATTTCCTCCGCCAGCGCCTGCCACTGCTCAGCTAAATTGCCGCCGGCCCAGGCGGAATCATAAGGTGCACCAAGCGGATAGCGGTTAACAGAAAGTTTCTCGATAGTACCATCGGCCAGCCGGTTAAACAGCAGCATAGTGGTGCGCCGTGCGGCAAAAGAAGGTTGCGGTACCAGGGTGAAATATACCGGATCTTCAGCGTATTCGCGGTTAATCACCAGCCACATATCGATGCCGGCCTCTGCCATTAATTGGGGCAGCAGCTGCTCTAAACGATGATTGGTCAGCCGGTTTACCACCGCCACCCGCTGGCGTGGACTGAGGACCTGATAATCAGCGGCAGACGGTAGCACCCGGCCCTGGCTGTACTGAACGGAGTTGGCCTTAGCTGGGGGAGCCAGCAGCAAGGCGGCCAGCACAATTGATTTAATAAGCATTTTCATATAGTTGCCTTTAGCTGAATTCCGGTTATGTTGTTTTAATCCAGATAGCCGACAATTGCAATTTTTCAGTGACAGGGGGCAGAGACCACCCTTGCTCAGATTTATCATATAATCTATTACAGTCAACTAACGCAGGAACGGTATTATCGATGAGTATTACAGGCAACAATAAACGGCCATTATGGCTGTTTTGCGGCTCGCTGCTGTTGTTGCTGCTATTGGCGCTGCTATGGCGCTTAGCCTGGGACTCCGATTGGCTGTCGGTAGAACAAGCGAAGCAAATGGTGGCCACTGCCGCTGGCTGGCATGGCGAGTTATGGCTATGGCCATTACTTGTCACTGTTTTTGTGCTGCTGTTGCTGCTGATGTTTCCGCTTACCATTCTGGTGGTGCTGACGGGGTTTCTGTATGGCCCCTGGTGGGGGTTTTGTTATGCCGCTCTCGGTACGCTGATTTCAGCAATTGTCAGTTATGAAATTGGCAGGCTTACCGGCCAGAAACCGTTATTAAAGTTTGGTGGCCAGCGCTTGCTGCACCTGTCACGGTTTATCGGCGATCGTGGCATCCGGACCATGATCCTGATCAGCATTCTGCCACTGGCACCTTTTACCCTGACCAACATTATGGCAGGCGCATCTCATATCCGGTTCTGGCCTTATCTGGCAGGCTCGGCTATCGGCATTATACCGGGTATTGCCCTGGTTAATTTTGCCGGCAGCCAGCTCAGTGCGCTGTTGCAAAGCACCGACAAAACGGATGTTGCCGTCAGCATCAGCGTGCTGATACTGGTGATGCTGATACTGATATTCGGACCACGCTGGCTGAAAAAATACTGGCAAAAAAGGCGTCGTGGCTAAGTGTGACTGCTGGCTGTGACAAATACTGCGGTCAACCTGACAGCTGTTTTACGTTACACTATGGCAAGACCATTCAAAGGAGCTGTTATGCTGCGTTATTCTGCTGATTTTATTAAAGCCATGCCAAAATCGGATTTGCACCTGCACTTAGATGGCAGTTTGCGGCTGGACAGCCTGATTGACATGGCTAAGCGCAGTAATACCAGGCTGCCTTCACAAAGTGTTGATGGTTTAAAACAGCTGGTATTTAAAGACAAATACCAGAATCTGGGCGAGTACTTACATTGTTTCCAGTATACCTGTGCCGTGCTGCGCGACCCTGAAAATTTAGAGCAGGCTGCGTATGAACTGGCTGTTGATAACCAGGACGAGGGTGTTAACTACATTGAGGTCCGTTTTGCACCGCAATTGCTGATTGATTTAAGCCGTGGCATCGATTTTGATCAGGTGATGCATGCGGTTAATAATGGCTTGAAGCGGGCGCAGGATGAATATAACCGCACTGAAGCGGTCCTTAGTGGCAGTAAACCCCCGTTTGGTTACGGCATTATCAATTGCGCGATGCGGATGTTCGGCGATAAAGGCTTTTCGCCGTATTACACCAATTTATTTCAGCTGATGCGCGACTTTGCGCCAATGGACGTTATTAAACTGGCGGCGATGGAGCTGGTGCGGGCCAGTGTGCGGCTGCGTGACCAACACGCAATGCCGATTGTCGGCCTCGATTTAGCCGGCCAGGAATCCGGTTACCCGGCCAGTAAGTTTAAAGAGGTGTATGAGTACGCCCATCAGCATTTTATGCTGAAAACCCTGCATGCTGGTGAGGCTTATGGCGCCGAAAGCGTTTTTGAAGCGATTACTGAATGCTACGCTGACCGGATTGGCCATGGCTATTCGATGTTTATTCCCGAGATGATCCACAGCACTGATATTACCGATAAGGCCGCTTACATTCGTAATCTGGCAAGCTATATCGCCGATAAACGTATTGCCATTGAAGTCTGTCTGACCAGTAACCTGCAGACAAACCCGCAGCTTACCGATATTCGCCAGCATCAGTTTAAAGCGATGCTGGATAACCGGATGGCGACGGTTATCTGCACCGACAACCGGCTGGTATCGAGTACCACGGTTTGTAATGAGTATCAGCTGGCACTGGATAATTTTGATATTCCGTTGAAGCGGTTAAAAGATATGGTGGCATACGGTTTTAAGAAAAGTTTTTTCCCTGGCAGCTATGTTGAAAAACGCCAGTACGCCAAAACCTGCCTGGATTACTTTGATCGGGTTGCTAAGCAGTATGGTTTTATTTAATTTAAAACAACAAGTTAGCATGTCTGTTGCGAATAGTGTCGCAAAACGCATACAGTATAAGCTGTTGATTTAAAACAACTATGTTTTCTGGTTGCTAATAGTGTCGCTAATGGCAGACACTATTAGCTACAAATCAATAATTTCCAACTTAATATTTATTTAAGTGTTTGAAATTAAAATGAAAATAAAAGTTGGCACAAGAGTTGATACACCTAAGGTAATTACCGGAGGTGTGTTATGGATTTATTCTTAGTTTTTATCACGATGTTCCTGGTTGCCAATATGATGTTAGTGGTAACAATGCTGCGTCGGATTGATTTAAACAACCCCAGTGTTCAGGCCTGGGAGCAACAGCAAGCAGCTGTTATCGGCGCGAATACTTTTACTGCCACCCACTCTGCAGCAGTAAGTTATACGCCGGCTTATGCGCGCGAAGCGCAGTAAACCCAACTTATTCCCATGAGTTCAGCTCCTTGCTGAACGCTTGTTCAGGCCAGCCCTCCTTACTGGCCTGTTTTTTTTAGTTAAACAGGTTATGCTAACGCTAACTTTCTCTGAATTTAACTGCCTATGCGTTTCCCTCTGCGAACTGCCTCATTACGTCAACTGGTTATTCTGAGCTTTTTGCTGGCGATGATCCCGGTGGGCGTTCTAATGTGGCAAAGCCATAAGGCATTGTCCGGTTTAAGCCGTTTTGCAACCAGTGAGGCAGAAAGTGCCGTTATCAGCGTTCGCCGGGCAGAAAGTATGCAAAACCTGGTGGTTGATATTGAACGGGCGGTACGCCAGTACGCGGTAGTAAAAACCGAGGCGCTGGCCAGGGTGGCGCAAAGCCATATCAGTAACCAGCAGGCCAGCCTCAGCCAGCTTTGCAATGACTTACCTGAGCTTAGCGATTGCCAGCAACAACAAGCTGATATACAGCAGTTGGCAGCACAGTTCAGTCAGCTTAGTGGGGCACCACTGGAGCAACTGCTGCAGCAGATCAGGCTGCGTCAGCAGCGGATAAGCCAGCAAATATGGGACTTACTGGAGCAGCGGCTGGTTAATCAGCAACAGCTGGTGCAGGATGCCCAGCAGCGTCAGGCCTGGCAAACCGTGGCATTAGTCTTGTTAACGCTGCTGTTGGTGCTGTGGGCCTCGGGCCGGGTAGCGGCACCGGTGCAAAAGCTGGATAAAATGATCCGCGCCATTGGCCAGCAGCAGCACTTTCCTGAAGGTCAGCTGGACGGCCCGCGGGAGTTGTCAGAGCTTGGTGAGCAGTTGCGCTGGTTAAGTTCGCGTCTGCAGCAGCTTGAAGCATTGCGCCTGATATTACTGCGCCATGCCTCGCATGAGCTAAAAACACCGTTATCCAGTATCCGCGAAGGCTGTGCGTTGTTAACTGAGCAGTTGCTTGGGCCGTTAAATCCGCAACAACTGGAAGTCGTGATGCTGCTTAACGGCAGCGCTGACCGGCTTAGTCAGCTGACCGAGCAATTACTGGATTACAACCGGCTGTTGCAACAAGCCAAGCCTGAGCTTAGTCATCAGGTACCCCAGCAACTGCTGCAAGCCTGTTTTGCCGACCATACCCTGTCGCTGCAACAACGGCAGCAGCAAATTAAACTCGATTGTCAGTTAAGCAGTTTTTATACTGATGAAACCCTGTTCCGGCGCATTCTGGATAATCTGATTAATAATGCGCAGGCCTATGGGGCTGAAGGCAGCCCGGTCTGGGTTAAACTGTATAAAAAAGACGAGATGTTAGTGCTGGATGTCGCCAATAACGGCGCACCGATACCCACTGCGCTGCGTGAAAAATTATTTGAACCCTTTCAGCGTGGTACCACCCCAAGGTTCGATGCGGTGCAGGGATCTGGCCTGGGCTTATCTATAGTGGCTGACTGCGCCCGGTTGTTAGGCGGGCATGCCGATATTGTTGATGTGGTATACGCTGATGTCTGTATCAGAGTGCGCTTGCCACTGCTGGAGGAAAAGTAACATGAGAATTATGCTGATATTACTGCTGGCTACGCTGTCTGGCTGCCAGCTGTTAAACCAGCAGCGACCAACGCCGGAGCCGGCGGTGGAACCGCAATTAACAGAACAACCGGCAGCAGCGCAGGATAATCTTGTCAGCCCGGAAGTGGCGTTAAGCCTCAGTGACGATGCAGCAACCCTGCAAGCCTGGGTTAACTACCGGGCCAGTTTGCTCGATAACCGCGGGCTATGGCGCGAGGTACTGGCTGATGTTGCTGAGCCTGACCCGGTGCAAATGCTGCAGCGGATTATTCTGCAACTGCATCCGGATACGCCCTATCTAACCCGGCTGCGGGTGCAAATGCAGTTAGCCGAACAAATTGCCATGCTGCCACCGGGATTGGCCGCGCTTATCAGCTGGGATTTGATTTTTAATCAGAAATTACTGGAAACAGAGTCAGCTGTCAGTGCGCTTACCCGGCTCAACGCCCAGCAGCACGAAAATATTGAGCGGCTGCAAAAGAAGAATAAAGATTTGCAGAAAAAGATTGATGCCCTGACTCAGATTGAAGCACAACTTAACCAGAGCGTTAACGGGGGCAATAATGGCCGACCCTAAACCACGGTTATTGTTAGTTGATGATGACCCAAGTCTGCTGCGGTTACTGACGTTGCGGCTGGAAGGCGAGGGCTATCAGGTGGTTAGCGCTGATAGTGCTGAAACCGCCCTGACCATCTTAAATAAACAAAGCTTTGATGTGGTACTCAGTGATTTACGGATGCCGGGCCTGGATGGCATGAGCTTGTTTGATGAAATTGCCAAACGCTATCAGGGGCTGCCGGTGGTGCTGATGACCGCACATGGCTCTATTCCGGAAGCGGTGGCCGCGACGCAGCGCGGGGTATTTGGCTTTTTAACCAAGCCGCTGAATAACGCTGAACTGCGGGATATTCTAAAACAGGCGGTGCATCAGTCGGTACCTGAGCAGGCTGACTGGCGCGATGAGATTGTCAGCCGCAGCCCGCTGATGGCGGCATTGCTGGAGCAAGCATACCGGGTGGCGCAGCGGGATGTCAGCGTGTTGATCACCGGCGCCAGCGGTACCGGTAAAGAATTACTGGCTAAAGCCATTCATAAAGCCAGCCCCAGAGCTAAACAGCATTTTGTGGCGATAAACTGTGGTGCTCTGCCGGAGCATTTGCTCGAGTCAGAATTGTTTGGTCACAGTAAAGGCGCCTTTACCGGGGCAGTATCGGAGCATGGTGGTTTGTTTCGCGAAGCCGATGGTGGCACCCTGTTTCTGGATGAAATCGGCGATATGCCAGTCTCTTTGCAGGTTAAGTTGTTGCGAGCGTTGCAGGAGCGGCAAATAAGGCCGGTAGGTAGCAGTAAAAGCATCCCGATAAATGTCCGGGTGTTATCGGCTACCCATCGCGATTTGCAGCAGGCGATGACAGAGGGCAGTTTCCGGGAAGATTTGTACTACCGGTTAAATGTGGTGAATCTGCAGTTGCCAAGCCTGGAGCAGCGGCCGGAAGACATACCGTTACTGGCCCGCCATGTACTGGCGCTCAGTGCCGAGCGGCATAATGTTAAAGTGACCCGCTTTGCTGATGATGCCATGCAAACCCTGGCGACCGCCAAGTGGCCCGGTAATGTGCGCCAGCTGGTTAATGTGATAGAGCAATGTGTGGCGCTGACCCACAGCCCGGTTATCGGCCAGAGTCTGGTTGAGCAGGCACTATCACAAAACAGCAGTTACTGGCCTACGCTAACCGATGCGCGTGACCAGTTTGAGCGCCAGTACCTGGTGCGGGTGCTGAAAATGACCGAAGGCAATGTTACCAGAGCCGCTGAGCTGGCTGGTCGCAACCGAACAGACTTTTATAAGTTACTGAAAAAACACGATTTAAGTGCGGCGCAGGTTGCTGCTGAAGACGAGGCACTGGAGTAACAGCGGCGGCTGTTTTACACTGGCGCTTTTGATACAGGAGACAGCAATGAGCGCGATAACCCCACCGGACGGCCATCTGGCTGAGGAAGCTGAAAGCCCCGAGCTGATAAAAGCAAAAATTATCAGTGAAACGGCCCGGATCCATTGGCCTCAATTACAGAAATTTTATGCTGCGGGCTCGGTGATTACCGTCAGTGCCGAACACGACCTGGTTGAAGTGGCTTATGCTTTTAGCAGTGATGATAAACCACAGGTTGCCGACTGGCTGGCCGCCGGCACTGTAGAGCGCACTACAGAGAAGCAAGCACAGCAATGGTTTGATACTAATGCCGAATTATGGGCAGTGGTTATTTCACCCTGGGTGCTGGTGCAGGATAAGCCGGCACAGCTTAATTAACAGAGGACAGGGAGCCTGGCGATGACGAATTATAAAACGGTGGCCAGTTCAGAAATTACCTTATCGCAGCTGATGCTACCATCGCATTCAAACTTTAGCGGTAAAATTCACGGCGGTTATTTATTGTCGTTAATGGACCAGATAGCCTTTGCCAGTGCGTCGAAATACAGTGGCAGTTATTGTGTGACCGCATCGGTGGACCGGGTTGATTTTCTCAATCCGATAGAAGTGGGCGAGCTGGTCACCTTGCAGGCCTCCGTCAATTATGTCGGTAATACCTCTATGATGGTGGGGATCCGGGTTGACGCTCAGAATATTCAGACCGGTCTGGTAAAACACTGTAACTCGTCCTACTTTACTATGATCGCTAAAGACCAGAACGGCGCGACCTTGCAGGTGCCTAGGCTGCAACTCACCTGCCGTGATGAGGTGATGCGTTATTTAAAAGCAGCCGAGCGGATAATTGCCCGCAAACAGCGGATTGCCACTGAACCGTTCGGCGGTGATTTAACCAAAGCGCTGGCCTTTATGGCCACCGATCATGCTGATGTCGATGTATCTGCTATCCGCTAAATGAGCTGTCTGACTGAGCCACAGCGGTAGCTTAACGATTTAACTGCGCTGCCAGCCACTGATGCAGCCCCTGAGTCAGCTGGGCAGTGGGCTTACCCTGCACCCCTCTGGCATTTTCCGGAATATGCGCCAACGGATGCTCAGGATTAAATAAATAATGCTGTAACATCTGTTGCCAGGCTTGCTGCTCGGCGGGCGGCATATGATTAAATGCCTGAATAGCATGCAGCAACATTGGCAGTGGCAGCGCGCTGGCGACATAGGCGGTGCTCCACCAGTAATTGACCAGCACATTAAAATCACTTAATGAGGTAACACTGTGCCACCACGGACTTGGGATATAAATAGCATCGCCAGCGTCTAACTCGACCGATAAGCCGGCCTGATACGCGTTAGCATACAGCGGATGCGCCTGAAGGTCCGGTTGCTGTAAGTTGACCATACTGATGGGTTGCCCGGCTGGTGTTAAGTCCAGGGGGCCGACATATAAATTTGCTACCTGCTCTGGCGGAAACAGGGTAAAACGCCGCTTGCCAGCCGCTACTACGGCAATATTGCTGGCTTCATCAAAATGGGCCGGTACGGTTACCCGGGTGCCGAGCCAGATAAATGGTTTTGGTGCCGGGTTCAGCAGCGGGTTGGTAAGCTCAGGTAATAACGTACTGAAATTATCTGCCACCGGTACACATTGCACACAGTATTCTTTGCCAGTGCCAGTGCCAGTGCCAGTGCCAGTGCCAGTGCCAGCGGCCAGCATGGTGTCTATTGCTGACTGCAGCGGCTGCTGACTGGCCGTAAAGTTCATGCCGCTGATACTGTTATTATAAAACAGCCTGCCGCCGGTATCGGGGGCAAGACTTACCAGCTTCTGTGGCTGGTTATTGCAGCGTGCTGTTAAATAGGCTGCAGCAGCAGGCAAAGATTGGCGGGCCGCCTTTACCAGCGGCCAGTGCGCGGCAAAACCACGCAGCACGACCGGCCGGTAATTTGCCGCGACCAGTTGGTTGAAATTGGCCGCCGTTACCCCGCTAACTTCGGCCGGCGCCGGTAAATTCTCCAGCGCATAAGCCGGTTGCATGTTGTGCTCGGTACTGGCCATTCAACCCTCGTTAGTAACCGGCTGCCTGGCCGTCTTTACGTGATTCTGACGCGCCGATGTAGGTGCCGTTTTCATGGTCTTTCATAATCGCCTGATAACCACCATAGCCACCCAGGCCATAGCGCACGTCGTGGCCTTTTTGCATCAGGCCGTGCACGGTGCTGTAAGGGATGCCGCGCTCTACTTCAATATAACCGCCGTTAGTCAGGTAAGTCTGCTGGCCGTCGGTCGGTTCAGTACTGCCCAGATGCTGCCAGCGCGCCGCGTCACCGGCTTCCTGTAAGTTCATACCGTAATCAACCATATTCACCAGAATTTGCACATGGCCCTGTGGCTGCATGGCGCCGCCCATTACGCCATAGCTGACCAGCGGCTTGCCATCTTTGGTGATAAAGGCCGGAATAATGGTATTAAACGGCCGTTTGCCCGGCTGATACACGTTGGCGTGGTTTTTATCCATCGAGAACAGCTGGCCGCGGTCCTGAAATACAAAGCCCAACCCAGGCACCACAACGCCAGAGCCCATACCGCGGTAATTGCTCTGGATTAATGACACCATATTGCCGTCTTTATCGGCTGTGGTCATGTAAATGGTATCGCCTTCATACAAGTGTGGATTGCCGGCATCGACCCGCTTAGCGGCGCGATTGCCAATCAGTTTGGCCCGCTCGGCGCCGTATTCTGCAGAAATTAAGCCCTGCAGCGGTGTTTTATGAAAATCCTGATCAGCATAAAATTTGGCGCGGTCTTCAAACGCCAGTTTTTTTGCTTCTACCAGGGTATGAATACTTTCCGGCGTATTAAAGCCCATCGCTTGTAAATCAAAGTTTTTCAGGATCTGCAGCATCTGCAGCGCGGCTATGCCCTGGCCATTTGGCGGCAGTTCCCACAGGGTATAACCTTTATATTCAACGCCAAGCGGTTCTACCCAGGTAGAGCGGTGGTTGGCAAAATCGGCAAAGCGCAGATAGCCGCCGTTCTCGCGCATAAAACGGTCAATTTTTACCGCAATCTCGCCGTTATAAAATGCCTCGCGACCGTCTTTGGCCAGGGTTTTATAAGTATTGGCCAGTGCCGGGTTTTTAAAAATCTGACCTTTAGCCGGCGCTTTGCCGTCAATAGTAAAGGTACCTTTGAAATCACCTGGCTGCGGGCTGAGTACCGGAACTGAACGGTTCCAGTAATACGCAATAAGTTCGGTTACCGGAAAGCCGTTTTCAGCATAATCAATGGCGGGCTGCAAAATGCTGGTCATCTTCAGTTTGCCGAACTTTTTATGCAGTTCAAACCAGCCATCAACGGCGCCAGGTACACTGATAGGCAGCATGCCATAGGGCGGTAAATCATCACGGCCAAGCTTTTCCAGTTCATGCGCCAGCATGTCGTAACTTAAACTTAGCGGCGAGCGGCCGGACGCGTTTAAACCATGCAGTTTGCCGGTTTTCGCATCCCAGACAATCGCATATAAATCACCACCAATACCGTTACCAGTGGGTTCCATCAGCCCCAAAGCGGCATTAGCTGCTATCGCTGCATCAACAGCGTTACCGCCCTTTTTCAGGGTATCCAGGGCAATCTGAGTAGCCAGCGGGTGGCTGGTTGCGGCCATACCATTTTGCGCTATCACCTCTGAGCGGCTGGCAAAGTCGTGGCCGGTAACCCGGTCATAGGCAGCAACTGCACAACTTGCCAGCAGCGCTGCGCTGGCAAATAAACTGACAGAGCATTGTAATTTCATGATGATTTACCTTCGTTGTTGTTTATGCCACGCTAGCCGTTGCCGACACGAATAGCCAGTGTCTTTCGACCAATGGGCGCTGGTTAACGATCAGCCGGGCTGAGTAAATGAGTAGATAATGCCGTTTTTTGCTGTCCGGTTAACGCTACCGCCTGCTGTTGCTGATAATCAAACTGCACCATTACTGTGGTGCCTGTGGCGCATTTAATGCCGTTTTGCCAGGCTTCCTGGTACACATCAAATGAACTGCTGCCAAGGCGGCTGATAAAAGTCCGGATTTCCACTGGCTCACCATACTGAGTTTGGGCATGATAGTCGATAGTCACCCGGGCGATGATCAGCGGCCATTGTTTCAGATTAAGTTCTGGGGTAAAAATGCGGAATACCGCAGTGCGGGCGCCCTCAAACCACACGGCAAATACGGTATTATTAATATGTCCCAGGGCATCAGTTTCGGAAAAGCGGGGCTGGATAACTTCGCTAAACATAATCAGGAATACTCATGACAGATTTTATAGAGGTGTACGATAATGCGTTAAGCGCAGACTTTTGCCAACAGCTAATCAGCCTTTTTGATAACAGTCCGCATCTGGTGCCTGGCCGCACCGGTGCCGGTGTCGACACCAGTAAAAAAATCAGCACCGACTTATATTTAAACCAGTACCCCGAGTATCAGGCAGCCATGCAGCAGATCATTGACGCGACCAGCCAGTATGCTGCGGAATACTTTGCCAAATATCATTTTGCGCTGATAGCGCCGGTCGGCTTAACTGTCAGCCATCCGCAAACCGGCCAGCCACTGGCGATAACCCACGAAAACTACGCTGAATTTGGTGCGCCGAAGGCGGCTGACTTTATGCGCACTTTGTATCGGCTTGGGCCCATTCAGGCGCAAAAATACCAGGCAGGCAAGGGTAACTATAATTACTGGCACTGTGAAGTGTACCCGCAGTTACCGCATAACGAGCCATTGCACCGCACCTTGCTGTTTATGTTTTATTTAAATGATGTGGCAGAAGGCGGTCAGACTGAGTTTTTCTATCAGAATAAAGCGATCAGCCCGAAAGCCGGTCGGATGGTAATAGCACCGGCTTACTTTACCCATACTCACCGTGGCTGTACCCCGGTATCGAACGATAAGTATATTTTAACCAGCTGGATTTTATTTAACCGCGCTGAGCAGTTATATGGCCAGCCGCAAAGCTGAAATAAAAAAAGCCCCTGCAGAACAGGGGCTTATTAGTTGGTAATATGAGTTTAGAAGCTGTAGCTGACACCCAGCTCGAACGAGCGCTCCGGGCCGACGTAAATACCCTGGCGCAAGCCAGTGATATAGCGTTTGTCGGTCAGGTTTTTCACGGCACCAAATAACCGGATATTATCTGCCAGATTATACTGGGCGGTTAAATCCAGCACCGTATACGATGGTATTAACCCACCCCAGATGCCGCCAGCAGCGCCTTGTGGGATCTCCTCAGTATTAGCCGGATCGCCATATTGCTCACCACGGTGGTGCGCAGTCAGCGCGGCACTTAACTGCTCCAGCTGATAATTCAGTGCCAGGTTGGCAATAATTTTTGGCGCATAAGGCAGGCGGTTACCCTGGTTATCACCGCTTTTAAATTCAGACGTCGGTACCCAGGTGGCGTTGGTATCGATACTGAAACCACCACCCAGCTGATAGCCCAGCATAAACTCCATACCACGATGCTCGGTTTTACCGGCATTAGATTGTGACAGGTTAGGGTCGCTGTTACCGGTAACTACCTGATTACTGAAATCCATCATAAAGGCGGCAACTTCATAGTTTATTGCGCCCTGTTTGCCACGCAGGCCCAGCTCGTAGTTAGTAGAGCGCTCACCATCCAGTTGCTGATCGGTCAGGCCATCCAGTGCCACGCCATTAGAGGCTGGTGAAAATGCCCGGTACACCCCGCCGTATAGCTGGGCTGAATCAGTCAGGTTATAGGTTGCACCAACACCCGGTAGCACTTCGGTATTGCTGGTCTTGGCATTTTCGTTGTTGCTGGTTAACACAACGCGCGTTTGTTCGTATGATTCAACCCGTAAGCCCGGTGTTACAGCAAACTGTTCATTCAGCTCAATCCGGCTTTGCGCATAAGCGGCCACGCTATCAGCTGAATCAATACGATGACGATCGTTCAGGCCAGTGCGATCGCTGCTACGTTCTGCCCGGATCCGGGTATCATTGGCTTCTTCCTGCATAAAGCGCAGGCCAAATTCACTGTTAGCAGCCATACCGGCCAGGTTGTGGTCAACATTTAAGCGGGTTTCAATACCAACCCGGTCGAATGAGCGGTTATTGCCGGTTAACGCATCAGTGTATACCCAGCGACCTGCTTCGTTGGAAGCTGCGGTATCAACATTATAACGCCAGTAATCGCGGCTCATCTCGCTCCAGTACAGCAAGGTTTTCAATGTTGCCTGGCTGGACAGCGTCCATTCGTGGTTAATGTCAAAGGCGGTACGATCGGTCAGAAAGTAATCATCCGGAGCCGGGTTGTAATCTGCACCGGCCAGGTAGTCGGCCAGCAATAATCCGCGGTAGGAAATATTCGCATCGTTTTCATAGCGCGACACTTTAATACCCAGTTTCTGCTCATTACTGAAGATAACCCCGGCTTTGGCCATCACATCAGTCATTTCGTAGTCTTTGTCCATAAAGCCGTCACTGCTGGCGTGGGTAGCAACAATACCGGCAAAGGCATCGCCAGAGGCAGACTTACCGCCCGCTTCGACACTGACTTCCTGCATATTGAACGAGCCGGCACGGCCGGTTACCGTTACACCATCATCCGGCGTTTTGGTCTGGTAGTTAACCACACCACCAATGGTTGACGGGCCGTAGCGCAGTGATGCAGAGCCTTTTAGCACTTCAACCTGCTCAATCCGCTGAATACGCGGGTTAAAGTAGCGATCATTACCAATAAATAAACCCGGTGCTACCGGCACGCCATCTTCCAGGACTAAGGATTTTGATTCACTGGCAGACAAACCGCGCATGCCAAAGTTTGAAACAATTGCGGTCTCTTCTTCGCTGGTGGCGTTGATGCCCGGAATGCGACGCAGAATATCTTCGGTAGATAACGGCTGAATTTGCTCAATTTGTTGCCGGTCGATAACAACGACTGTGCCGGTTTGCGGTAGCAGTATCGGGTCAGCGTCACCGACGATTCGAATAACTTCTAACGCAGGCATAATTTTCTTTTGCTCAACACTGCTTTCAGTATTGGTATCCTGCTGCTGCGCCGCAGCACTTAATGAGACTGAAGCCAGCGCTAATGCCAGCGTCAGTGGTGACAATTTAGTCCGGAGAACCGTCCGCATAATAACTCCCTTAGAAAATAGACAAAATTTAATGGGCGCAATTAAAACACAGCTAAAAATACGAATCAATCTCATTTGGTTTAAGTTTATGGTTCTGGCTTGGGTTGATATTAAAGAGATAGAATTAGCGGCAATTTGAGATCTGTTGTCAGCTATAGCAGTGACAAATACAAGGATAACGCCCCTGAGATCTGATTGAAGGAGAAGTTGCAGATACCAGTAGCTTGTCTGAACAACCATGCCGCGCTGGGCGGCATGATGATTAAGGTAACCGTTTAATCATTTTTAAATGCGGAATATCATCTTCCAGATAGGGTTCACTGGCACTTTCAAAGCCGGATTCCTGATAAAACTGCTGTAAATAGCACTGGGCTGAAATATGAATATCCATATCAGGCCAGTATTGTTTGGCCACGTTCAGGGTTTTGTCCATTAATACCCGGCCAAGGCCCAGCCGGCGTGCAGTTTGCGAGACGCAAACCCGGCCAATTCCCGGAAAGCCGGGAAAGCTGACATCCGGCGCTAACACCCGGGAATAGGCAATCACCTTGTCACCTTTTTTTAAAATAATATGGCGGGTTTGCGGATGCAGGTCTTTATCGTCGAGCTCCGGATAAGGACAATTTTGTTCTACCACGAATACATCAACCCGCAGTTGCAGCATCGAATAAAGCGTTAAGGTGTCCAGTTCGGCAAAAGTCTGTACTTGCCATTGCATATACTAAGTTCCCTGTTTTACTGCGCTTAGGCACGCTGTCAGAACTATATCAGAGGCAACCCTTGCTACGCCAGTAGCCAGCGGTAATCAGCCGGGCGAACTTAACGAAAATTATCACAAAATTGCTATTTAATTGTAACGAATCTGCCATTAACTGTCGGTTTAATAAGCCAACCTGTTCTTACATACCCGTTAATTTATAAAAGTCCGGAGTAATAATAATGACCGACAATAAAACCGCAACCAAGTTAACCATCGACAATTCGGGTATCGACCCGCAAACCAATTTTTCAGCCAATCCTGATTTTTCAACCATTATGGCCAGCCGGATAGCGCGCCGGCGCTTTTTAAAGGGCAGTGTTGGCGCAGCAGTAGCCGCTATTATCGGTAGCTCACTTGCTGGCTGCAGCAGCAGTGACAATGAGTCTGCGCCGGCGCCGGTAGTGCCGCCAGTGGCCAACGCGCCACTGCTGGGGTTTGCAGCCGTTGCTGCCGGCAGAGCCGATACCATAATGGTACCTGAAGGTTACAGTGCTAATGTTCTGCTGCCATGGGGCACGCCGCTTACCGGCAGCTACCCTGCCTATCTGGCAGATGGCAGCAATAGTGGCAGTGATCAGGAGCAGCAGGTGGGCATGCATCATGACGGCATGCACTTTTTTCCAATCGATGCCCGCAGCAATGGTGAAAGCTCAAGCGAAGGCTTGCTGGTGTTTAACCATGAGTATATTGATAACAACCTGATCCATCCGAACGGGATTGACAGTTTCCCCCGGCTGGCTGATCAGGTTCGCAAGGAAATTGCCGGCCACGGGGTCAGTGTGGCCCATATTCAGCAGCAGGCAGATGGTAGCTGGGCGCTGGTAAATAACAGCCCGTTTAACCGCAGGATCACCGGTGCCACGCCAATGGAGCTGGCCGGTCCGGTGCGTGGCAGTGCCAAAGTCATCACCAAATACAGTCCGGACGGCAGCCGTACCCGCGGCACGCTCAACAATTGTGGCAATGGTTTTACGCCCTGGGGTACCTATTTAACCTGTGAAGAAAACTGGGCAGGTTATTTTGTTAATACTGACGCGGAGCAGCCGCGTGAGCATCAACGGTATGGGGTATCGGCAAGTAATGGCCGTTACGCCTGGGAGACTGCTACACCGGCTGCCGATCAGTATCAGCGCTTTAACGCCAGCACGGTCGGCGCCAGCGCCAGCGATGATTACCGCAATGAACCCAATACTTTTGGCTGGATTGTTGAGATAGACCCGTTTAACCCGGATAGCGTGCCACAGAAGCGCACCGCGCTTGGCCGCTTCGGCCATGAAGGTATTATTTTTGGCAAACTGGAAGAAGGTAAACCGCTGGTTTTATATTCCGGCGATGACTCGCGCTTTGAATACATTTATAAGTTTGTTTCCAGTGCGCCTTATTATCAGAATACCGCGGGCGGTCATTTATTAAATGACGGTGTGTTGTATGTTGCCCGCTTCAATGATGACGGCAGCGGCGAATGGTTACCGCTGGATATTAACCACGCTGATTTTCAGGCAAAAGCCAGCGCCGCCGGGGTTCAGTTTGCTGATCAGGCAGACGTCTTGCTCAATACCCGGTTGGCGGCAGATATATCAGGTGCCACTAAGATGGATCGGCCGGAGTGGGGCGCGGTGCACCCTGACACCGGTGAGGTGTATTTTACCCTGACCAATAACACTCGGCGTACCGCAGAGCAGCTGGATGCCGCTAACCCCAGAGCAAACAACAGCACAGGCCATATTATCCGCTGGATGGAGCGCGATACTCAGGAAGCTACAGCATTTGACTGGGATATTTTTCTGCTGGCTGGTGATGTCGGCACTGAAACTCCGGGCACTGATTTAGTGCTGGATGCTGACAATCATCTGGCCAGCCCGGACGGCTTGTGGTTTGATAAAAACGGTTTGTTATGGATCCAGACCGATATGAGTGGCAGCCAGCAAGGCGAAGGCCCCTATGGTAACAACCAGATGCTGGTCGCCGACCCGGTAACCCGGCAGATGAAACGGTTTTTAGTCGGGCCGACAGACGCTGAGGTAACCGGTATCAGTGCCACCCCGGATATGAAAACGCTGTTTGTCAATATTCAGCACCCGGGTGATCGTTCCAGCCCCGATGCCTTTACCAGTAACTGGCCGGATGGCGGCAGCAGCCGGCCGCGTTCAGCAACGGTAGTTGTTACTAAGAATGACGGCGGTGTCATTGGCAGCTAACTGCTAAGCAACGCTATAAACAGGCCGGCCACTCTGGGTTGCCGGCCTGTCCATTCAGCCAGTTTAGCCAGTTGAGGCAGCGCACAGCACTGAGCACTGCTTAGCGTTTTTTCGGGATCCAGGCCCAGGTCATGTTGGCATTAACCGGCTCAATCCCGGTACTGTCGGTGATGGTCACGGCTACTGTCACTTCACCTTTATCATCGGTATGCATTGCTGTTACCTGAGCATCGGTCAGGCTTGCTACTGCGGTTAAATCGCCTGTTGAGCGTTTTACATAATCAATCTGCATTTGTTTCAGCAGTGGCAGTTTACTGTCGGGCAGATGAATGCCGACTAAAAAGCCGGTAGCGGATTCTGCCAGCAAGCCGGTGGCGGCGGCATGCACTGAGCCAATATGATTCTGGGCTTTTTTACGGTTTTTCAGCCGCAATACCGAGCGGCTACCTTTTAGCTCCAGCACTTCAACCCCGGCGGTGCCGGCAAATTTAATAACCCGGCCAAATACTGTAGTTAAGGCAAAGCTCTGCAGTGCTGCTGGCAGGCTATAACACTTACTGACAATGCGTTGCAGCTTGTTGGGTTTGGTTGACGCAGGGTTGTGGCTCATTGTGGTCTGACCTGTCAGCTATTTTAGCTACTATGCCTCTGCCCAACGGCAATTGCAAGCGGCCGTTTTTAACACCCGAGACTGCTAACCCCAGAAAGCGCTAACACCATAGTTCGCTGACCGGCGTATCCGGGCTGTAACGATGGCAAAGCTGTGCCTGCAATAGTTCTGCGCTGGCGATAGCGTCGGTAACCGCATGATGCGGCCGGTAAGGGGGTAACTGGTAACGGCTGCGGCTGGCATCCAGCCGGATTGAAAGCTGCTGCCGGCCACGCAGTTTATCCCACCAGCTTAGCGGCTTGGTCCGGTGCAAGCGGGCTTCCAGCTCCATGGTATCGATAACCGGAAATAAAATGCTCTCACCCAGCCTTACTTTTACACTGGCAGCCAGAAAATCGCGTTCAATTTGCCGGTAATGGACAACAGCAACCTTGCCGGCGAGCAGCGGCAGCAGCTCTGGCAATACCGCACTGAGATCGGGCGCATTACTGATTTCAGAATGGGTGATCCGGTGTACGGTAACGGAATTGTCAGTCAGGGCAAAGCGGGGTTTTAATAACCATTGGCGGGCACGGGAGCAGAAAATACGCTTAAGGTTAAACGGCACCAGACCAATACTGACAATGCCGTTGTCTTCCGGGTCAAAGCCCGTGGTTTCAAAGTCGATAGCAAGTAGCGGTACTTCGCTGATCGGGGTACTGCAAGCCACCATGCCGCCGCTATAAAACTGCTGTAACAACGGGTGTTTAACGGTGCCGGCCTGCTGTCGATAATAGTCTTGCCAGTTGCTGCTGGTGCTGTCTTGCTGAGCATTGTCAGTCTTATCTGGTCCGAGATAAAGCATAGTTACCTCAGGCCTTAAAATGAAATTTCAGAAATTTCTGGGCATTGCTCAGCACCTGAAAGGCTTCTTTTAAGTGTTTACGCTCAAATTCTGACAGCTGCTCGGGTAGCACATTGTTATCGGGTTCCTCGCCGCTGCGTAGCGCAGCGGCCTGATGACGAATACGGGTCATAGCGATAACTTCAAAGGCATCGCGTAAATCCTCTGCCCGGCCTTTTGGCAGGACTTGTGCGGCAATAATCTGTTGTAAGCGACTAAAGGAGTTACTTTCGGTTGAGCCAATAGCCAGCGCATGAATGCGGATTAAATCAACAAAGGGCGCGGTGCCCCGGCGCTTTATATTAAGAATATTGTTTTGCTTACCGTCCTGCTCCATGACAAAGTCTTTGAAGAAACCCAGCGGCGGGGTTCGACTTAACGCATTGCGGGTCATACTGGCTAAAAACAAGGGCTGCTTTTGCGCCAGCTTGCTGACCAGCTGCTGTAACTGTTCCGCCCACTTCAGCTCACCCCATACCCCATCCAGGTCGAAAAAAATCGAGCTGTGCAATAGCCGTTCGGCAGAGGGTTGGGTTATCCAGTTTTGAAAATACTGCTGCCAGACTTGCAGTGGTTGGCGCCACTGCGGGTTAGTCGCCATCACCTTGCCAGTGCAATAAGTGTAACCGCAGGCGGCAAGACCATCAGATACAAAGGCTGCCAGTTGCTTAAAGTAACTGTCATGCAGCTTGGCATCGAAGCGGTTATCCAGAATTAGCGCATTGTCCTGATCGGTCAGTACCAGTTGTTCATCACGGGCCATCGAACCCAACGCTAAAAAACAATAGGGCACCGGCGGTGGTCCGAGTTCGGCTTCAGCCAGTTCCAGCAGGCGCTGCTTAAAGCTGCGGCCAATGGCTGCCATCGCGCTGCCAATCATTTGCGAATTGGCATCTTCGTTAACCATCCGCACGAAGCAGGCATGGACATCGGGTACCAGCGCCTGCAGTTCATCGACGGTTTGCTGACGGAAAATACGACTCACCACATACAGGCTGCTTTGCGATTCAAAGCGGATAATGTCAGAAATTGCTATTACACCAACCGGTTGCTGCCCCTTTACCACCGGCAAATGATGCAGATTATGGCGCAGCATCAGCATCATGGCTTCAAAAATATACTGCTGCTTCTCAATCGTTACCGGATTGGCCGACATAATATCCGTCACCGGTATCTCTGATTTTAAGCCCGGTGCCACTAAGCGACTACGGATATCTTTATCGGTAATAATGCCGGCCAGGTACTGCTCCTCATCTAAAATAAGTAAAGATGATACATTTTGCTCAGTCATTAGCTGAGCGGCCTGCCAGACACTGGCCTCGCTGCCAATACTAACGGGCTCGCGACTTAGCAGGGTACTGACCGTTGCGCCAAGTAAATCCGCCCGGGCCTGGTTACTGGCTTTACTGGTTTTACGCCGTTCGCTGTCGCCGACCTGAACATAGTCTGCAAAAAACTCATTTTCGTCGAATAGCTGTTGAAATACCTCATCCGGAATAAAGTAAATCAGGGTATCTTCCAGCGCCGTTGCCGGAAACCGCACTTTACCGCCACGCAATAAACCCTGCTCAGCAAAAATGCCGCCTTCGCTTAACCGGTTGTATAAATCACCGTTACGGCGAAACGTTTCCACCGCACCACTGCGAATAAGATGCAGGGCATGCAAAGGTTCATTAAAGCGCAAAATGTCGCTACCGGCTTTAAAATAGCCAATATCGATACTGAGAGCCACCTGCTGCAACTGCTCAGCAGGCAGCTCCTGGAACGGCGAGTGCCGCTTCAGGAACTCCAGTATTTCAATCTGCTCTATTTCCACAGCTTGTGTTCCACAGATATTTTCCCTGGCCAGCCCCGCTTAGTTGCCGCGGGGCTCAGTCATTAAACCTTTCACTACCGCCACGCAGGATGCCAGCAGCACTATGGTAAAAGGAAAGCCGGTCGATACTGCCATCGCCTGCAATGCCACCAGGCCACCACCGAGAATAAGGGCAATCGCCACCAGACCTTCAAAGGTACACCAGAACACCCGTTGCGGCGTCGGCGCATCAACCTTACCTCCTGCGGCAATAGTATCAATTACCAAGGATCCGGAATCTGATGAAGTAACGAAAAACACCACCACCAGAATAATGGCAATAAAGGAAGTAATACCGGCCAGTGGCAGCGCATCGAGCATGCTGAATAACTGTAATGGCAGTGCCGCTTCAACTGCGGCCATATAGCTGTCCTGCACCACCTGACTAATAGCGGTGCCACCAAAAACCGTCATCCACAACACACAGGCCAGCGATGGAATAAGCAGCACTGAGATTAAAAACTCGCGCACGGTGCGGCCCCGGGATACCCGGGCGATAAACATGCCGACAAAGGGTGACCAGCTAATCCACCAGGCCCAGTAAAACGCGGTCCAGCCTTGCGAGAAGTTAGCGTCTTCACGGCCAATGGGATTCGCCAGCGCCGGCAAGTGCTGCAGATAGGCGCCCAGATTACTGAAAAAGCCAGTGAGAATGGCCAGCGTCGGGCCGACGATAATAACAAACAGTAAAAGTATCGCCGCCAAGGTCATATTAATTTCTGACAGACGTTTTACCCCGGCTTCCAAACCGGCCAGTACCGAGACCAGCGCGATCATGGTAATGCCGATAACCAGTAAAATCTGAGTTGTAACACCCTCTGGCCAGTTAAACAGATAATTTAAACCGGCACTGGCCTGCGAGGCACCAAGACCCAGCGAGGTGGCCAGGCCAAACAGGGTGGCAAACACTGCCAGAATATCAATAATATGCCCCGGCCAGCCCCAGACCCGCTCGCCCAGTAACGGATAAAAAACCGAGCGGATAGTCAGTGGTAAGCCTTTGTTAAAGGAGAACAACGCCAAACCCAGCGCTAAAATGGCGTAAATAGCCCAGGGGTGCAGCGCCCAGTGATAAATGGTGGCAGCCATGCCCAGCCGTTCGGCGGCCAGGGCGTCACCGGCAGCACCAGCCAGCGGTGCCCAGTCTGTTCTTACGCCATCAACCACAGTAGTGCCGGCAAAGGAGCTGTTAAAATGCGACAAGGGCTCTGATACGCCGTAGAACATCAGGCCGATGCCCATACCAGCGGCAAACAACATCGAAAACCAGCCAATATAACTGAAATCCGGGGTCGCCTCAGTGCCGCCGAGTCGCACTTTACCCAGGGGGGAGACAATTAAAACCAGGCACAGCAAAACAAAAATATTCGCCGCGCTGATAAAGAACCAGTCAAGGTTGCTGGTAAGCCAGCCACGCATATCGCCGAACAGGCTTGCTGCCTGAGTCTGGAAGATCAGGGTCAGCAACACAAAAGCGATAATCGACAGGCCGGAGATTAAAAATACCCGGTTGTGAATGTCGAGGCCGAAAGGCCCCAGCGTCACGACGATATTGTCCTGGCCAACCTGATAATCAGTATTGATCGGATTAACTTTACCATCCGGGATCATCGGATCCTTGTCAGTTGTCATTCGGTTATCCTTGTTGTTATTTTAGAAATAATAGCCAATATTAATATTGAATCGACGTTCGGTTTCACTACTGTCACCGCTGGCACTGCCACCGACGAACGGCTGGTTTTTGGCATGAACCAGGTCAAAGTAAGTGAAAAAGCCACCGGCTGCGACCGATACGCCGGTCACATTCATCATGGTGTCGCGGCTGCCATCAGATTTGTCGTAGACCAGGCCGTAGTTATTATAAAATTGCAGCCCGGTTACCGGGCCCCATTCTACCGGCATGCTATAGGCCAGGTTTACCGTGGCTGAGGTGGCTTCTGCGGCAATAGAGTCATAAAAGGCATAAGCGCCAACTGCCATTCGTTCAACGCCGTCAATATCATAGTGATACTGGCTGTATTGCAGCTGCAGGTTCCAGTTGTGGTAATAGCTATTGCTGTGCAACGCCCAGGCGTTATAGTCGCCGGCCCGGGTCTGGCCGTTATGCAGGCCCCCGGCCAGTGCCGACACACCCAGCTCGGTTTTCACTTCGCCATGGCTCAGGTGGTAGCCAAAGCGACCGCTGAAGGTATTATATTCACCCAGCGGTTGTGCCGGGTTATCATAAATGCCGTCGCCAGGTAAGCGGGCGCCGACTATATCGTACGAATAGCGATCGGCCCGGCTTTCAACATAGCCATCGACCCCGCCGAGTTCATCATTTTTAAAGAAGCCTAAATCCAGCTGCCAGTTATCACTGATATTACGTTTAAATAAAATGCCTAAATCGTGGTCATCTTCCAGCCCGATATAATAGTTGGTGCTGAAAAACCAGTTGTGGGAATTATAGGGCCAGTTACCGAAAGGGACTTTGGTGATGCCGGCCTGTACCTGCCAGTCGTCAGTGAACTGATAACCGACATAAGCATATTTAACCGCTGACATATAATCAAAAAAGCGGATCTCGGCATTCAGCAATACATCACCGATACTGCCGTTCAGATTTAACCGGAAAATATCAAAATCAAAATCGCCACCGCGGTTTTTATTGCCATCATTGTACGAGGTGTGGCTGTAATTGGTCCGGATAGCCCCACCCAGCTTAATGCCGTCAGCACTGTCATCAGTGGCTTTTGCAGTGTCCTGCCGGCTGGCAAGCTGCTGCTGTTGCTCTGTCAGTTCACTCTGTTGTTGCTCCTGCTCGGCCAGGCGGGCTTCCAGCGCAGTAATCTGGGCTTTTAACAGGTTAAGTTGTTGTTTAATTTCGTCTGTTTCGGTGGGCGTGGCGGCGAAAGATGCTGGTGAAACTAAATAACCAGCAGCCGCAACAAGGGCGATTCTGCAGTGGGTTTTCATAAGCGAGCCTTATAATTTGCGGAAAAACAGATAGCGCAGTCGAAATAAGCATAGTCTACTTAACCCGTTATACCAAACCGGATAACAACTAAATCGGACAGACACTGCTTCGATAACAATGATTTAGCTTAATGATGTAGTGTAATGGTTTGACGTGAAAGCGGGCGAAAACTAATAAATATTAGCCGACAGATAACGATCGCCGCGATCACATATAATCGCCACTATGACCGCGTTGTCATGCTGCTGCGCCAACTGAATAGCCGCATGCACTGCGCCGCCGGAACTGACCCCGGCAAAAATACCTTCTTCGCGTGCCAGCCGGCGCATTGCATTCAGGGCATCGTCCTGGCTGATATCAATAATCTGGTCAACCCGGCTTTTATCAAAAAAGCCCGGCAGATAGGCTTCCGGCCAGCGTCGGATGCCGGGGATGCTGGCACCTTCAGCCGGTTGCAGGCCAATAATCTGAATGGCAGGGTTTTGCTGTTTTAAGTAGCGTGATACACCCATAATAGTGCCGGTGGTGCCCATACTGCTGACGAAATGGCTGACTTGCTGCTGGCTTTGCTGCCAGATCTCCGGCCCGGTGCTGGCGTAATGTGCGGCCGGGTTATCGGGGTTATTAAACTGATCCAGCACGATACCTTTGCCTTCAGCCTGCAGCTGCAGCGCCAAATCGCGGGCGCCCTCCATGCCTTGCTCTTTTGTTACCAGAATCAGCTCAGCGCCATAAGCGCGCATTGAGCTTTTGCGCTCTTCGGTAGCATTATCCGGCATAATCAACGTCATGGCATAGCCCTTAATCGCCGCCGCCATCGCCAGGGCAATGCCGGTATTGCCGCTGGTCGCTTCAATTATCCTATCCCCAGGCTTAATCTCACCCCGTAACTCGGCCTGGACAATCATATTCAGCGCCGGCCGGTCTTTTACCGAGCCCGCCGGGTTATCGCCTTCCAGTTTCAGCAATACTGTACTGTTAGTATGGGCCGCCATCCGCTGCAACCTGACCAGCCGGGTGTTGCCAACTTCATGCTCAATAGTGGGAAATGTCATACTAAACCGCCGGAGAACGACAACAGAATGGCGCCAGTTTAGCGCAAAGCGGCTTTAGTGTTAAAGGATAACTGTTAATGATGCAAGCTGTTAATGCTGAATGATTAACGACTAAGCCTGAGCAGGTTGTCACATATCACCGCCGCGGCAATGCCGACGTTTAATGATTCGGCGCCACCAAAAGCCGGAATAGTGATTTTACGACTGATGCACCGGCCAAGTTGATTGCTGATACCGTTGGCTTCATTGCCCAGCACAATGTAGCCGCCCTTTTCGTTAAGCTGTAACTGATGCACATTGTCGCCGCCCAGATAGGCGCCATACACTGGCATCCTGGCGTGGGCTAATGCTTCGGCAAGTGGCAGATAATGTAACTGCACCCGTAAAAATGAGCCTTTGGCTGCGGCAATGACTTTCGGATTATAGCAATCGGCGGTGTCGGGCGAGCATAAAATATGCTTAATACCGTACCAATCGGCGATACGGATAATTGTGCCCAGATTACCCGGGTCGTTAATATTATCCAGCACCAGGGTCCAGCTGTGTGCTTCTGCGCTAAATAGCGGCCATTGCGGTACTTCCACCACCGCCAGTGCCGCGTCGTTGCTACTGAAGGAGCCTACTTTAACCAGTTCATCACTACTGCATTGCTGCAGCAAACCGACGGTGCTAAGCGCATGGGCATGCTGCTGGGTAAAAGCTTCGGTGGCAAACAGCGCGCGTACCGGCCAGCCTGAAGCGAGCACCTCTAACACCGCTTTTTCGCCCTCAACAAAAAACAGCTGCTCGGCTTTGCGGTACTTTTTCTGATGCAGCGACTTAATCAGCTTGGCCCATTTGTTACTTATCATAGTTGCGGCTTGTATCGGCATAAATTACAGCTATTTTAACCAGACTTTACCATGGCTGTCTGATTTTTATCGGTAAGAAATTGCACTATCTGGCCTTGCGAATACCAGTAACTGTCTCCAGATAAGTAAGAGTGGTATGCAACCATTCGACGCGGGCAGGGTCTGTAAAATGAGTCCCGACTCAGCGTTATTAACAGGAGTAGCCTATGCAAATTCAAATTAACAGTGATCGTAATATTCAGGCCGATGAGCGGCTGGCCGAGTTTGTGCGCGAGACATTGCAGAATAAATTAAGCCGGTTTGCTGACCATGTAACCCGGATTGAAGTGCATTTAAGTGATGAAAACGGCAATACCAAACACGATGGCAATGATAAACGCTGCCTGCTTGAAGCCCGTCCGGAAGGGATGGAACCGCTAGCTATTACTGAGCACGCTGCGACGGTGGGCCAGGCGGTGACCGGCGCTGCGGATAAAATGCAGCGCAAGTTAAGCTCGGCTATTGGTAAGCTGCGCGATAAACATAGCCGCGCCGGCAGCCCGGACTTTTCTGAGCCGACGTTAACGGAAGAATCGCCGGGTGAGGTCAGTTAACTGCTAAGCAGTCTGTCAGCCGCAGTGTGGTTTTTTAACGACACTGCGGCTTTTTTATGCCAGCTTGACTCTCAGCTGGCTTACCTGACAGCGCAGTCTGGCCATAGCGGCTATCCCACTGTTTTAATTTAGGTGCCATCAGCCGGAACCATAACGGCGGCAGTAGCGCCAGCAACATCGAACCCAGATAGCCGGTCGGTAAATCGGGTGCATCCGGACAGGCTTTTAGCTGGTAAAACGGTAATTGCGCCCGGGCGTGATGGTGCGAGTGGCGGGTCAGGTTAAAACTGGCCCAGCTGCTGATCCGTTTACTGCTGTTCCAGCTGTGATAAGGCCGCACCGGCTGATTGACTGCGCGTTCAATGCCATAGTGTTCAATGTAATTCACCACTTCCAGTACGGCCTTAGCCAGCATTGCACTGGCACAAAATAGCAGCAAGCCGGCCCAGCCAGCCAGTACAGCGGCCAGAATACAAAGCAATAATGACATCGCTACCGCCCGCAATACCCGGTTGTACCAGCTGAACAGCGGTTGTTGCTTACGGTTCAGGCGCTGGGCTTCGATATGCCAGGCACTGCGATTACCGGCAATAGTGGAGTGCAGAATATGCTGATACACGGTGCGACCGCGGGGCGCAGTGGCCGGATCACGCACGGTGCCAACGTAGCGGTGATGGCCATATACATGTTCAATGGCAAAGGTGCCATCGAAGCTGAACGCCAGCAGCCAGCGGCCTGTCAGCATCGCCAGCGGCTCAGCGGTCCGGTGAGTCAGTTCATGGGCAGGTACGGTACCCACTATCGCTATCAGCAAGCCTGCCCCGAGCCATACCGGCATAAAGTGCCACCAATGGTTGGCCTCACGCGCTGCGAGGGCATCATAGCCGGTTAACTGTTGCACCAGCTGGCCGAAGCCAAACAGATCTGTGCTGGCGACAGTCCATAATAAAGCGAAAAAGATCAGCAAGATAAACAGCAACGAGCTGTATACCAGGCCATTGAGCAGCCATGGCATCTGATAGTCAGGTTCGGTCTGGTCATCACCCAGCAACAGATCGCCAAATACCACCAGCAGTAATATTGCTGCAAGGCCCAGTGCCATCCAGTACCCGCCCAGGGTAATGCCGGCAATAAAAGGCAGCGTCAGCAGGTGAAACAGACTGAATTTTACATAGTGAATCATTTTTTTGCGGCCAGCAGCAATGGATACCGCCAGCTTAAAATAACACCTGCTGTATTGGCAGGGCAGTCGCAGCCAATGTCTGGTCATTTGCGGCCAGATGCTGCAGTGATGGAAACTACTGCGTTACACTGCTTATCACAGATCCAGTCGGCACTATTCAGGAGCAGCCGTTTAGCATGGTTAGCGTTAGCATCAGCGCCAATAGCAAAGTAGCAGAGAGTCAGGTTGTGTTGCCTGGCCATTATCTGCGCAACCTGCTTGATCTTGTCCACAGCCGTGGTGCGGATCCGCAGACGCTATTGCTGAACGCTGGGCTGCCTGTTGCGCTGCCGGACCAGCTTGATGCCACGTTGAGCTGGCAACAATTTCAGACAGTGATCACTCAGTGTTGTGCTGAGATAAAAGAGCCGGCGCTGGGGCTGTATCTGGGCAGCCAGCTAACCATTACCACGCACGGCTTGTTGGGCCTGGCAACAATGAGTAGTGGTAATCTGCAGCAGGCGTTAGCGTTAATCTGCAAATACACTCCTACCCGCAGCCCGCTGTTAAGCCTGACGATGCAACAACAACGCCAGCAGGTATCACTGGTGTTAACTGAACTGCAGCCATTGGCAGATGTTCGCCAATTTGTGCTCGATACCTTTGCCGTGGCGTTACATGCCATCCTTGATTTTGTCTCGGGCCATCAGTACCGATTGCGGCAGGTACAATTTGCATTTACCAGGCCCACTTACAGCGCTTTGTATCAGGCCTTTTTTCCCTGCCCGGTAGAGTTTAATCAGAAAGAACATCGTTTGGTTTTTGATGCAGCTGATCTTGCAATAGTTTCGCCTTGGGCTGACCGGCAGGTGCAGAGCCAGCTGACCGCCCAATGTGAACAGGAATTACAGCGCTGGCAGCAGCGTCAGAGTATGGCTGGATTAATCCGGCTGATGCTTGGCCGCACCAAAGGCCGGATCCCGGGTATTGAACAGGCCGCGGCCGAGTTCACATTATCCAGCCGGACTCTGCGGCGCAGGCTGGAACAGGAGCAAACCAGCTATCAGCAATTGGTTACTCAGTGGCGCAGAGAAATTGCCCTGCAATATTTAATGACTACCGCATTGCCGGTACAGCAGATCGGTTATTTGCTGGGTTATGCTGATCCGGCCAATTTTGGCCGGGCATTCCGGCGAGAGCATGGTCTCTCGCCGCAACAATACCGGCAATTGGGTTAGTCCGTCGCTTGCTGATACCTGAGTTTTCCATGCACCCAGGTTTGTTCCGGCAGTACCTGCCATAACTGACTGGGATCTATATTAAAGATATCCTGGTCGACCAGAATAAAGTCGGCCCAGCTGCCCGGAGCAAGGGTGCCCAGAGTGTCTTCCTGAAAGGCACCATAGGCGGCATCCACCGTAAAAGAACGCAGTGCCTCGGTCAGGGTTAAACGCTGTTCCGGCAGCCAGCCACCAGGCGGCTGGTTTTGCTGATCCTGACGGGTAACAGATGCATGTAAGCCATGAAACGGGTTAGCCAGTTCTACCGGAAAGTCTGAGCCACCAACAATAATGCTGCCCTGATCAATAAAGCTGCGCCAGGCATAGGCGCCCCGTAACCGGGCTACTCCCAGCCGGTCGCCTGCCATATTTTTATCTGAGGTAGCATGCACTGCCTGCATTGATGGCAGGACATTCAGGGTTTTAAAACGGGGGATATCTTTCGGTGCCACTATCTGGGCGTGTTCTATCCGGTGCCGGCCGGCTAGTCGCTGCTCAGCCGTGGCCAGTTGTTCAAACCTGTCTAACGCCAGGCGGTTGGCCCGATCGCCAATGGCGTGCACATTGGCCTGAAAGCCGGCATCCATCGTCAATTGCATAATCTGGGTTAATGCATCGGGTTGGGTCACCAGTAAGCCGGTCTGGCCCGGTTGATCACTGTAATCGGCCAGCAGGGCGGCACCGCGGCTGCCCAATGCGCCGTCGCCATAAATTTTAACTGAGCGGATATCCAGCCAGTCTTGCGGATCATCAACAATACCCTGCTCCAGCCAGCGGCCCAGTTCCGGATCTTTAGCCGATAACATGGCATATAAACGCAGGGGTAACTGATTGGTTTCGGCCAGTTGCTGGTAAATATCGGCCAGTTCAGAATCTACGCCGGCATCGTGCACGCTGGTGATGCCCAGTGCTAATAAATGATTAAAGGCCAGCTGCAGCGCCGCGGTTTTGTCATCACTGGTTGGCGCCGGAATTTTTTGCTGGACCAGTTGCATCGCATTATCAATTAATACCCCGGTTGGGTTACCGTTGGCATCACGAATGATCTCGCCACCCGGCGGGTCCAGGGTATCTTTGCTGATACCAGCTGCCGCCAGCGCTTTGCTGTTAGCCCAGCCGGCATGGGCATCTATTCGTACCAGCCATACCGGCCGATCGGCTACCGCTTCATCCAGTAAACTTTTATCCGGAAAGGCTTTATCGTCCCACAGCACCTGGTTCCAGCCGCGGCCGATGACCCATGGCGCCTGTGGCTGACTGGCAGCAAAGCGGGCGACTTCCGCCACTGTAGCCTGTTCGCTGCCAATGCCACGCAAATCGGCCTGGTTCAGGTATTCTCCCAAACCCAGTACATGGCCATGGCCATCAATTAAGCCGGGCAGTAAGGTTTTACCCTTGCCGTCCAGTTTGCGGGCGCCACTGAACTGCTTAGTCACAGCGTCGTCACCTCGGGCCAGTACTTTGCCGCTGGCATCATCAAACGCCAGCGCTGAAAAAGACACCAGTTCACGTTCCGGGTTAAAGCCATAGCCTTTAATATTATGCAGCAGTACCGGGTCGGCGCTGGCAACAGTACTGGCCAACAAACTGGTGGCCAGCAAACTGGTGGTAAACAGGCTAGCAAGTAGCAGGGGGGCACCTTGTTTCATCGAAAACCTTTAATGTTGTCAATAAGCTGGCGTCTACTATAGCAGCAATAAAGGTAAGGTGACATCAGCCGCGGCTGTTGCGCGACAGGCTGCGATAAAACCCACAATCCAGTCACTAAGCAGTAATCCGGTTGTGGGTTATTCTCCGGTATCAGCAGTTACTGATTATGGGTAAGTTTGGCCGGGTTCAATAAATCCTGCAGCTCCTCTTTACTTAAATCGGTATGCTCCAGTGCCACCTCCAGCACAGGACGCTTTTGCTGATAGGCCTTTTTGGCAATAGCGGCCGCTTTTTCGTAGCCAATTACCGGGTTTAATGCCGTGACCAGAATAGGATTTTTATCAAGCGATTGTTCAATATTCGGCTGGTTCACTTTAAAGTCACGAATCGCTTTATCAGCAAGCTCCTGGCAACCGTTACTGAGTAACCCGATACTTTGCAAAAGGTTATAACCAATCACTGGCAGCATCACGTTCAGTTCAAAATTACCTGACTGGCCGGCGATAGTAATCGTAGTGTCATTACCGATGACCTGAGCGCTTAACATGGCGACGGCTTCCGGAATAACCGGGTTTACTTTGCCGGGCATAATGGATGAACCGGGTTGCAGTGCGGCCAGTTCTATTTCGGCCAGGCCGGCCAGTGGGCCGGAATTCATCCAGCGCAGATCATTACTGATTTTCAGCAAAGCAACTGCCAACGTTTTCAGCGCGCCAGAGCAGGCTACTGAGACATCCTGTGAGCTGATATTAAAAAAGAAATCCTTACTGGAGCTTAACTTAAGGCCGGTATCGGTACTTAAATGGCCAGCAAAACATCCGGCAAACTCCGGATGGGTATTGACGCCGGTACCAACGGCGGTGCCGCCCTGTGCCAGCTGCTGCAGCCGTGGCAATTGCTGTTGTAGCAGCTGCTCGGCATGGGCCAGCTGACTTTGCCAGCCACCGAGAACCTGTTCGAACTTTACCGGCATCGCATCCATTAAATGGGTGCGGCCGGTCTTAACAATATGACCAATCTGCTGACTTTTCAGCACCAGCGCTGCCTGAATATGGCGCAGGGCCGGGATAAGCTGGTTCTGAATGGCCAGGGCACTGCTTAACTGAATGGCCGTGGGGATCACATCGTTACTGCTCTGGCCTGCATTGACGTGGTCGTTGGGGTGGACCTGCTGGCCTAGCTTATCACTGGCCAGGGTGGCCAGTACTTCATTCACATTCATATTAGTGCTGGTACCGGAGCCGGTCTGAAACACATCAACCGGGTAGTGTTCCATTTCAGTGCGCGCAAGTTGTTGCTCAGCTGCAAAAATAATAGCGCCGGCAATGGCCGGTTCCAGCACACCCAGTTCACTGTTGGTAGTGGCTGCCGCTTTCTTAATATGTAAGATAGCCTGAATAAAGGCCCGCGGCAGGGTAAGCGGGCTTAGCTTAAAGTTGTTGATGGCGCGCTGCGTCTGGGCCTGATACAGCGCGTTGGCGGGCACTTGCAGTTCGCCCATGCTGTCATGTTCAATCCGGGTTGCCATTGCGGGCTCCTTTTCCTAATCAAGGTCAGGGTTGAACTTATAGCATGGGATCCTTTCTGCCGCTTCTCAAGGCTGGCACAGCAAAGTTAGTACTTTGCTGCCTGACCTTCTGCCGGTAATGCGTTTAAAATGAACTGACGCAAATCGTCATTCGATTTCTTTAAATCTTCTGCCCGTAAGTACATCATATGGCCGCTGCGATAGCCTTTAAAGCTCATCCTGTCCTTCATTTTGCCACTTGGATCAAGCTGCCACATATTGTATTTGGCATCAAAATAGTTGGTGGCGCCGTCATAATAGCCTGATTGCGTCAGCACCTGCAGGTAGGGGTTCTGAGCCATTGCCTGGCGCAGGTTTTCACCGGTATTGTCATCACTTCTGTCCCACGGGTGCACCGGGCCGAACATATTATATTTAATATCGGTTTTATAATTCAGTTCGGTACGCAGGTAGTCGTTAATCGCTGGCGTAAAGGAATGCAGCCAGGAGGTCAGCTCTGCCCAGTAGTCCGGCCGTTCGCCTACATCATTTTTATCAATACCCAGATAGCGTGAATCAAGCCGGCCAACGGTCTGGCCGCGGTCGCGCAGCAATTCTTTCCAGTAATAGCTGGTGCTGATATCCAGGTTGCTGCGCAGGACATTCTGCACGCTGATCCCTGAGTAGCGGCTAACCTGTTCGGCAATCCGCTGTTTTTCCTCACTGCTAATCATATTGCCTTTGGCCAGCGCAGGCAGATATTGATTAATCGTGAATTCTTCTACTTCTGGCAGAATATCGTACAAATCTTTTTGCTGTAAATCGGCTGCCAGTTTCTGGTGATACCAAGCAGTGGCGGCAAAGTACGGTAAGCGGTTAGCGGCCTTAACCGGGCCATCGCGGCTGATACCGATATCGGTAGGCGATACCAGCACCACACCATTTAAGTACATCCACTGCTGGTTTTGCAGCGCCAGTGCCAGCCCGGACACCCGGGTGGTGCCATAGCTTTCGCCAATTAAAAACTTCGGTGAATTCCAGCGCTCGTAACGGCTGACAAAACTGTTAATCCACTCTGCCAGATAGGTTATATCGGCATTGGTGCCAAAGAACATTTTTTGTTGCTGATCTTTACCGGGCAATTTGCCGTCTTTGTCTGGTAATACCCGGGAGTAGCCGGTATTTACCGGGTTAACGAACACAATATCGGCCACATCCAGCACAGAATGCGGATTGGTTTTTACACCGTAGGGCTGCAAAGGGTAGCCTTCGTCATCAACATTGAGGGTTTTCGGGCCGGTGTAGGCAACGTGCATCCACACTGACGCAGAACCCGGACCACCATTAAATGAAATCAGCAGCGGCCGCTTAGCGGTATCTTTAATATCGGTGCGCTGATAATAGGTATAAAACAAGGTCGCAATCGGGTGGCCTTCATCATCCCATACTGGCTGGGTGCCGGTATGCGCTTTGTAGTTAACCCGTTTGCCGTTAATTTCAGTACGGTGCTCGGTGATAACCACCGAATCGGGATCAATTTGAATTTGCTCAGCAGCATTCAGATGCCAGCTGGCCGACAGCAGGGCGGCAATAAGACCGCTGATTTTTATAAAACGCAGCATAAACAGCTCTCTTGGTTAAAATTACCTTATCACTGTACCGACAAAACCGCTTGCTGCGAAGTCGCAATGCGACTGATGGCTGTTTTACAGGATAATCCGGCGATGATCTGGATGAAAATACGAATACTTATTAATTGTATAGCTATGATTTATAAGTAATTTTGCTTAAAAAGCCAGAATGGCCTATGCTATTGGCATCATGATGCTAACCGGAGCCCGATTATGCAAGGCAATCCAAAAGTACTAAGTAAGTTAAATGAACTGCTTACTGCCGAACTGACCTCAATAAACCAGTATTTTCTGCATGCCCGTATTTATAAAAACTGGGGCCTGAAGGCGCTGAACGACGTTTGCTATAAAAAATCAATTAAAGATATGAAGCAGGCTGATGAGTTGATTGAGCGGATTTTAATGCTGGAAGGTTTACCCAATTTACAAGCCCTGGGCAAATTACGGATTGGCGAAGACACTGAGGAAATGCTGCAATGCGACATGGATTTTCAACATGAACAGCTGCCGTTGCTGCGCGAGGTAATTGCCCTGTGCGAAACAGAGCAGGATTATGTCAGCCGCGATATGGTGACTGAGATACTGGAATATGAGGAAGAGCACCTCGACTGGCTGGAAACTCAGCAACATCAGATTAAAGTCATGGGGCTGGCTAATTATCTGCAAGCCCAGATGGGAGAGCAGTAATTATGAAAGGTAACCAACAGGTAATAGCCGGATTAAACGAGTTGCTGGCCAATGAGCTGGCGGCGATGGACCAGTACTTTATTCATTCAAGAATGTATCACGACTGGGGTTTGCATAAACTATTTGAGCGAATTGACCACGAGTTTGATGATGAAAAAGGCCACGCATCTAAGCTGATTGAACGGATTATCTTTTTAGAAGGCACGCCTGACATGGCTAATCGCGATGCGATACATGTCGGCAAAGATGTGCCCACCATGCTGCAAAATGATTTAAACGTTGAGTACACCGTGGCTAAATTGCTAAAGAAAACCATGGCTTTATGTGAAAAAGAGCAGGATTATGTCAGCCGTGACATGCTGTTGCAGTTACTGGATGATACCGAAAATGACCATGCCCACTGGCTGGAACAGCAGCTGCGACTGATTAAAATGCTTGGTCTGGACAACTATCTGCAATCGCAAATGTAACAGTCTGCTTGCGGAGTATGTTAGCACAGCCGGCAGCATTATCAGCTGCCGGCTTTTTATTACACGCGCTTACACTTTTTTATAATCAGCTTTAGCTAACCTGCCGCTACCTATGTTAAGTTCTTGCAAATCTCTTTAAATTGAGTGCTTTAATCCTATGCATAACAATCTGCCAAAATCTAAAAACCTGCTGTCTGCGCTGCTTATCGCCGGCAGTATCACAAGCTTTTTTGTCAATTCCACCTTAGCGGGTGAAACGCAGGTACCACCTTTAGCGGTGCAGCAACCTTACACTATCAGCTCGCCTCACGGCGACCGGCAAGACCCTTACTACTGGCTGCGCGACGACAGCCGCACCTCGCCAACAGTGCTGGATTACCTGCACCGCGAAAACGACTATTTTACCGCCTATGCCGATGCGTATCAGCCGTTAACCGAAAAGCTTACCGATGAAATTATTAGCCGGATTAAACAGGACGACAGCTCGGTGCCCTATACCCAGGGTGACTACAGCTACTACAGCCGCTATGAAACCAGTAAGGAATACCCGATTTATGCACGTCAGTCGCTAAAAGACGGCACTGAGCAAATAATGCTGGACGTTAATAAACTGGCAGAGGGCAAAGATTATTACCGGGTAGCCAACTGGTTGGTCAGTCCGGATCAGAACCTGCTGGCGTATCTGGAAGACAGTAGCGGCCGGCGTCAGTACACCCTGAAAGTGCGCGATTTACGCACTGGCCAGGATTTAGCGGACCAGCTGACCGGCTTGTCCGGCAGTTTGGCATGGGCAGCCGATAACCAAACCCTGTATGTTATTCAGAACGACCCGGTAACCCTGTTAAGTACCACTGTGTTGCAACATAAGCTGGGAAATAAACCGGCTGACGCTAAAGCGGTATATCAGGAACCTGACAATAGTTTTTACTTAAGTCTGGCGAATAGTCGCGATAAGCAGTATGTAGTGATTACTTCTGAAAGCACGGTCTCGACTGAGATCCGGGTGCAGCCAACGGATAAGCCTGCAAGTAGCTTTACCGTGCTGGCACCGCGGCAGCGCGATTTTCAGTACGAGGCAGAGCATCACCAGGGCCGCTGGATTGTGAAAACGGACTGGCAGGCGCCGAACTTCCGGCTAATGACTGTTGCTGCCGATAAACTGGGAGATCGAAATAACTGGCAACCATTGCTGGCGCACGATAAACAGGTGTTTATTGAGGACTTTCTCGCTTTTGACAACTACCTGGCAATCAGCGAGCGCAGCGAAGGTTTGCGCCGGATCAGAATTATGCCGTGGCAAGCACCGGATAAGGCGTTCTATGTTGCGTCAGATGAGCCTGCTTACGTTACCCGTTTTGAAAAAAATCCAGAGCAGAATACCGATTGGTTACGTTACAGCTATACCTCGCTGACCACGCCGGAAACAATCTATACGCTGAACATGAAGACCGGCGACAAGCAGTTACTAAAGCAAACTGAAGTACTGGGCGATTTTGATTCTGCCAATTATGTTACCGAGCGGGTATGGGCCACCGCCGCTGACGGCGTGAAAATACCGGTATCGCTGTTGTATCGTAAAGGGTTGGCGCTGGATGGCACGGCACCGCTATACCAGTATGCTTATGGCTCTTATGGCAGCTCATCCGATCCATCATTTCGCTCAACCGTATTTTCGCTGGTCGACCGGGGTTTCGTTTACGCCATTGCTCATATCCGGGGTGGCCAGGAGATGGGCCGGCATTGGTATGAAGATGGCAAACTACTGCAGAAAGTTAATACCTTCACCGACTTTATAGCGGTAACCGACCATTTAGTGGCCAATAACTATGCTGCCAAAGATAAAGTATTTGGTATGGGCGGCAGCGCTGGCGGCTTGCTGATGGGCGCAGTTGCCAATATGGCGCCGGAGAAATACCGGGCACTGATAGCTCATGTACCCTTTGTTGATGTGGTCACAACCATGCTGGATGAAACCATTCCGCTTACCACTAACGAGTTTGACGAATGGGGCAATCCGAAGCAGAAAGCTTACTATGACTATATGCTGTCATACTCACCCTATGATCAGGTAAGCCGCCAGGCTTATCCGGCACTGTATGTCACCACCGGCTTATATGACTCGCAGGTGCAATATTTTGAACCGGCGAAGTGGGTGGCAAAATTACGTACTCATAAAACCGACCAGAACCCGCTGCTATTTAAAACCAATATTGAAGCCGGCCATGGTGGTAAATCCGGCCGCTTCTCCCGCCTGGCGGAGTACGCCCAGGAATATGCGTTTATCCTGAACTTGCTGGGTATTGAAAAGTAATATTCTTTTTGTAATCGGAAAACCGGGCGCTGCCCGGTTTTTTTTGAGGTGAGGGAAGACTTTACTTCTTGTCAAATGATAATTATTATCATTTGTGTCCGAAAGAAGTCGGAGTACACGGGGTTCAGCCAAACCACCTATACTGACTAAATTGACTACGCCGGAGCAAATATGAAGCAATCGTTGATGCAGTCACCATGGTTAAGTGGCCGTAAAGTGTTGGGTACGCTGATTATATTACTGGGTGCCAGCTACGCAATACAACAGCTGGTGCTGCTGATGCAGCAACAGCAAAATGTCCGCTACGCATTTTATGCCGGTATGGTCGCCGCAGGCGCCACTGCCGGTGGCGCGCTGCCGGCATTATTTTTACGGCGCTTATCACAGAAGCTACATGATGTAATGCTTGGCTTTGGCGCTGGCGTTATGCTGGCCGCCTGCATGTTTTCGTTAATTGTGCCGGCTTTGGCAATACTGGAGCTTAGCGGGGCGTCTGTCTGGCGCAGCTCGGGCAGTGTGGCTATGGCCATTTTACTTGGCGCTGCATTAATGTTGCTGGTTGAGCGACTGGTACCGCACCAGCATTTTATTAAGGAAGAAGACCGGGTGCGCGGCTTAAAACTGCGCCGCAGCTGGTTATTTGTGTTCGCTATTATTCTGCATAATCTGCCGGAAGGCCTGGCAATAGGAGCGTCGTACGCCAGTGGTGATATCGCCGCAGCAACGGCCCTGGCAACCGGGATTTCCATTCAGGATATACCGGAAGGTCTGGTGGTAGCGATGGCACTGCTGGCCGCTGGCTACAGCCGTATGCTGGCGATAGGCATGGCGGTTTTATCGGGCTTAACTGAACCGATAATGGCGGTGATTGGTGCCGCGGTGCTGGGTGACTCCAGTCTGCTACTGCCCTGGGGCCTGGCACTGGCTGCGGGGGCCATGCTATTTGTTATCAGCCATGAAATGATCCCGGAATCCCATCGTCAGGGCCACGAGCTGCCGGCTACCAGCGGCCTGATGCTGGGGTTTGTGCTGATGATGCTGCTTGATACCGCACTGGGCTAACCGGTACTTTCTGGTTGCTAACCACCACCGACACATTTTATTACAATCTGCCGGCATGCTATGTCGGCGGTTCACTTGCCTATTGATGTCGTTTTTTATTACATTGGCTACTACAAAATTTCACAAATACTCCGGCAATATAAATAAAAACAGGTGCCCTAATGAAAAAAATATTTGTTATCAGTGCGGTAGCACTGGCAGTGCTGACGGGTTGCGCCGCAGAGCGCAGCGCAGTAACGGCTGAGCAACGAGTTGAGCAACAGGTAGCCGGTCAGGTAGTTGTCAGCCCGAATGATCAGCGTCAATACAAAACTCTGGTGTTGCCCAATAAACTTGAAGTGATTCTGGTGTCGGACCCGACTACCGAAAAATCAGCGGCATCACTCAGTGTTGGTGTTGGCTTGCTGCAGGACCCGATGACCCAGCAGGGCATGGCGCACTATTTAGAGCACTTATTGTTTATGGGAACTGAGCGCTACCCTGATCCGGCGTCTTACAACGGCTTTATGTCGCAAAATGGTGGTGCAGCCAATGCCTATACCTGGCTGGACATTACCAACTACATGTTCCAGATAAATAATCCGTCGTACGATGAAGCGCTGGATCGTTTCTCTGATTTCTTTAAAGCGCCGCTGCTGTTGCCGGAATATACCGAGAAAGAGCGCAATGCGGTCAATGCTGAGTGGTCGATGCGCCGGGAAATGGACTTCTTCGGTCAGTTTAAACTGGCCCGCAGTATGTTTGGTGAACACCCGGCCAACCGGTTTTTAATTGGTAACCTGGAAACGCTCAGCGATAAAGAAAACAGTAACCTGCATGCAGAAACCGTTGAGTTTTATCAGCAATATTATTCTGCCAATACCATGAAGCTGGCGTTGCTAAGTAATTTGCCGCTGGCTGAAATGGAACTGTTAGCCCGTAAGCATTTTGCCGCTATTGAAAACAAAGAAATTGCCAAACCGGCGGTAGACGCCGAGCTGAACTACCAGGATTTTGGCGCTAAACGGATTCACTATGTGCCAAATGAAGATGTTAAACAGCTGAGGCTGGATTTTACCATCACCAATAACAGCGATGAGTTTGCGGTTAAACCCAACGAATTTATTACTTATCTGCTCGGCTCTGAAATGCCGGGCACGCCGGCACAGCAACTAAAAGCGCTCGGTTTAATTTCATCGTTGTCGGCCAGTGCCAACCCCAGTGCGTACGGTAACTATGGCAGTCTGACTATTGATATTAGTTTAACGGATGCGGGTATGGCGCAGCGTGAGGCCATTATTGCCACTGTGATGCAGTATCTGCAGCTGATTAAGCGCCAGGGGGTAGACAGTAAATACTTCAGTGAAATTCAAACCAGTCTGGCGAACCGCTTTCGTTTCCTGGAAAAAACCGATGGTTTCGGTTACGTCTCTAACCTGGCTCATGCCATGCAGTTTGTGCCGGCAGAGCATGCGGTAAACGCGCCTTATCATTACGAGAAGTTTGACGCAGAAGCCATCAACCGGGTGCTGCAGCAGCTGAAACCAGAAAGCCTGCGGGTATGGTATATCAGCCAGCAGGAACCGGCGGACAGTGAACTGCATTTTTATGATGGCCGCTATAAAATCACCGATATCAGCGAGCAGGAAATAGCCAGCTGGCAGCAAAGTCCGGTTGCAACCAACCTACCGGCAGTAAACCGCTTATTGCCGGAGAACTTTGAATTACGGGCGCCGGCAGAGGTTGCTAAACCTGAACTGGTCGTCGAAGACAAAGGGATTAAGGCCTGGTTATATCCCAGTCAGGAATTTGCCAGTCAGCCGCGTGGCCGTCTGAATATTTATCTGAACAGCCCGGCCGCGATTCAGGATATCAAAGCTAAAGTGATGTTTGCGCTATGGCAGGATTTATACAATCTGGAACAAAGTGTGCTGGCAACCGAAGCGTCGGTAGCCGGCATGGACTTATCGCTGAATGACAGCAATGGTCTGGTGCTAAGCCTGGGCGGTTTCACTGATAAGCAACCGCAGCTGCTGCAGCAGGCGCTGGCAGGGTTAACACCAGAAGTGACGGCCGAACGCTTTAGTCAGGCGGTAGACCGCTATGTCCGGGGTATTCGTAATTTAGAACGACGCTTCCCGTTTCAGCAGGCGTTTATGGCGTTTAACAGCCTGTATCGCGGTGGTAACTATAATAACGAGCAGTTAATTGCCAGTGCTGAGCAGTTAACGGCGGCAGATTTACAGCAGTTTATGCAGCGAATACTGGCTAACCATCAGGTGCGGATTTTTGCCTTTGGCAATTATAACCAGGGAGATGTTAAACAGCTGGTTAATACGGTTGCCGCCACCTTGCCGGCTAAGCGCACCACAGTGCCTTATACCCGCAGTCCGGTATGGCAGCCGGCGCCGGATCAGGTGATCAGCCTGCAACAGGATTTAGTGGTAGCCGATGTTGCACTGGTGGATATGCATATTCATCCGGATCCGTCAGTTAAACAACTGGCGCGGGGCCGGCTGTTACAAAGTCATTTCTCTAATAAAGCCTTTGACACCCTGCGTACTGAAGAGCAGTTAGCCTATGCGGTAGGCGGCGCTGCGGTCAGCATTGAAGATTACACCGGTTTTGGTTTGTATATTCAAACTCCGGTGAAGTCGGTGGCTGATATGCAGCAGCGGTTTGATCAGTTTAAGCAGCAATACTGGCAAAGCCTGCAGCAGCTGGATAATGAGGGCTTCGAACAGTTGAAACAAAGCTTGCTGGTTAGTTTAAAAGAGCCGCCGAAGAATCTGCAGGACGAAATGGCGCCGCTAATCAACGACTGGTATCAGGAGAAGTTTGACTTCGACAGCAAGCAAAAACTGATTGCTGAAGTAGAAAAGCTGACCCTGGAAGACATAAAAGCCTTTTATCAGCAAACCCTGTTAAATAATGATGCGGCACGCATTTCAGTGCAAATGCGCGGTACCGGTTTTAGCGGGCAACCGTTTGCTGACATCGAAGGCCAGCAAGTGATTACCGATCTGGCGGAGTTTCACCGGCAGATGAAAACCCAGTAAGCACAGACTAATCAGCAAAACGCAGCTTCGGCTGCGTTTTTTATTGGTGCTGCAAAAATAGTTTGAGTAATCACTTTAAACGCCTGTTAGCGTTTGCTAATCCTGCCTGTCCGGTTCAGCACCTGTTAATGCTGCGCCACTGCGCTGTAAATTTTCGGACAGCATTTTATTAAAACACCATTGCAAATAGCAGTCAGCTTTGCTGCTGCTAGTCCCGAAAAGTACTGCTTGCAATCAGTGGCTACTGTTCTATTTTTGTTCACTGAGTCTGGACAGCATTACCAGTCTGGCGACGGCAATCAAAGCCTTCGTTAATAAAAATAAGATAAAGACGAGGATATGTAATGAAAAAACTAACTGGGCTGCTTAGTGCAGCAATACTTGGCAGCTTAGCTGTCAGCTTTAAACTCTGTGCCGCCGTTGGAAGTTACCCGGTGGTACTGGTGCATGGTTTACAACCAAACCAACTGGCCAGCCGGCCCAATGCCAGTGAAGTGGCCAGTGACGGTGCCGCCTACTGGCAGGCATACTGGCGCGATCGGGCTGACGTGCGGATTGACTGGCCGGCGCATGAGCGGGTTACCGGTAAAATAGCCAGTGATTATGTCTGGCCAAAGCTGCAGCAAATGTCTCAAAACGGTACCTGCGCCAATGGTTGTATTTTTGTGTCGCATTCGACCGGCGATCTGGTTACCCGTTATCTGCTCGATAACCAGGCGTTGTGGCTGCAAAATGCTGGCCTGCAACCGCTGAATATTGTCGCTACCTTTGATTTTGCCGGCGCCGGTGGCGGCTCTGAGCTGGCCGATTTAGCGGTCAATGTCGCCAGTGGTTCAGGCCTTATCGACTGGACCCTGCGGCTGGCACTGGCGGCCTGGCTTGGCGAAATACCGAACGCTGGTACCGTTGGTGTGCTGAACGATTTACGGGTTAACAGTGCCCGTCAGCTGGCGTCATTTCCGGACAGCCGGGTACCACGGCTGCGCTTTGTTGGTGCCGGCTCAGATTACCTGGGCGCCACCGGGCCATTTTTGCCGGGTACCGACGATGGTGTGGTCGCCAGCCATTCAACCTGTGGGGCTGCAACGGCAGGTAATTTTGGCAGCTGCTCTGCCAGCGTGGCATTCGACGGCAAGCTGGCCAGCCAGAGCAATGGTGTACGCAGCTTTATGCCTTACCACTATCCGTTGCTGATGAGCGAAGGCTACAGTCATGGCGGCTTAATTGAAAACCGGGTGCAGGATGAAGTGACCGCCGCCAGCAGCAGCGCCAGCTATACCAATAATGACCGGTTGCAGTTCAGTACCTATGATGAAAAACGCGGCTGGTGGATATTCAGCTCACGTTACCGGGTTGTCCGTAATTCCAATAACACCAGTATGTCAGCGCTGGTTTATCAGGCGGCGAATTGACAGGTGTGGTTTAAGCAGTGAAAAAGATAGTCTCAGTAGTTTTAGGCCTGGCAGCATTGCTGTCAGGCCTGTGGTTATTATGGCCAGAGCCGGTGGCACCCTTACCGGTGGCTGCTTTAGTTGACGAAGCGCAGCCAACTGAACCGGCTGCAGTTGCGCCAGCGGCTAAACCGGCCAGTGCCCCGACTATTACGGTAACCGAACGTATCCCCGAGCCTATAGCAGAAAGCTTTAAGCTAATGGCCAGTGCTTACGCCAGCGAGCTGGAATACCCTGGCTACTCAAGGCCGTTGTCGGCTGAAGATAGCCACTTATTAAACCCTAATGTTTATGTGGTGCAACAGGTACCGCTGGAAGGCGGTGCCAGTGCCGCAATAGTGTTGCCCAAATATCGCTTCAGCTACCCTGAAACCATCCCGGTGAGCCTGCAGATCAGTGGTTTGACGGCACATAGCGTCAGTGTGCAGCTGCATAGTGAGCAAAACAATAAGTTACTGGCCACGGAAGCCATGCAGAACAACGCCGGCCAGGGGGTTAGCCAAGGTTCTGACCAGAACTGGCAGGCAGAGCTGGAACCGGAAGACAGCTGGGATGGCCCGCTGGAAGTCAGTGTTACATTTAGTGCTGATGGCCGCGAGCAAACCCTGAAAACCGGTTTTGTGTATAGCCATCCGGTCGCCACCATCACTGGAGTCGGTTCCAGCCGTGGCGTGGGCAGCGATATGCTTATTCCGGTAAAGCTTAATGTGGAGCAAGCCGGTTTTTACCGGCTACGGGCTAATTTGTTGACAGCAGAGCGCCAGCCGTTGGCGATACTGACCAGCACCGAAAAGCTGAGCGAGGGTGAAACTGAGCTGACCTTACGGGCTTACAAAGCGGTGCTGCGCCAGCAGGAAGGCCCTTATATTCTCACTAGCTTTGTGCTGGAGCGCCGGCCGGCCGTGCCCGGCGAACTCACCCGCTATGGCGACAGTGAACAAAGTGAATATCCGCTGGAGTTTTTCTCACTCAGTCAGCTAAGCGATGAGCCTTTTCAGGCCAGTGCCGAAGAGCGGCAACGGCTGCAGTTTTTGCAACAGATGGCAGAGCAGTAGCAGCGACATCATGCCAGTTGCTGCCGGGCTGATTGTAACAGTTTGCGGTTACGCAGGTGGGCGCTGGCCAGCAGCAAACCACCTGCTACCGACAAGGGTAACTCGGCGTCGTGGCCGGCAAACAGTGAAAGAACCAATAACAGAAAACCAGTTAATCCCAAAATAAACGGTGTTTTACTGCGATGGACACACCAGCCGCCGGGCAGGCTCCAGACCAGTAAGGCACTGATCGGCAATAACATCAGATAGTGAAACCATTCAGAGCTGAATAGGCCCAGCAGTAAGCCGGAACTGCCCACTGCCAACAGCACGGGCAGGGCTAAACAATGCACCACACAGAGCCCAGAGAGCATTGCCGCAATAAGATCTTTCATAGTAACTCCCTGAAAACTTAAAACTCGTTGCAAAAGCTGAATCGCCATTGCCAGCAAAAAAACAATGTTATAGTATAACAAAACGTTCAAAAATGTTATAACATATCAATTATTCGGGCAGTTACAGTTAGTTGACAGAAAATCGTTGCCAGCGATTTTTGTCAAATCGGTATTCTTATGGGGAACAAAATGTTTAGAAAAACGATGATAGCCAGCGTTATTGCGGCCAGTTTATCAGCCAGCCCACTGCTGGCTGAAACCATTTCCGGCGTAGTAACAGATGAAAATGGCCGGCCGGTAGCCGACGCAGAAGTTACCGTTATTGGTGAAAATCAGCAGGTTATTTCCGATGCCAATGGTCGCTTTACTGTCAGCAACCTTCATGCCGGTGAAGCAGAACTGCATATTGAAGCGCGCCGCTTTGGTCATCGCAATTTCCGGTTTGACGTGCCGCAGCAAGGCTTAGCTGACGTTAGTCTGACCTTGCTCAGCAGCACCATTGAAGTTATCGATGTTAAAGCCAGCCCGTTTCATGCCTCTGCAACTGAGTCGTCATTGCCAGTGAGTGTACTGGCAGGTGATGCTTTGAAAATGAATCAGGCGTCAACCCTTGGCGATACCCTGAAAAACGAAGTGGGCGTCCATTCTAATTTTTATGGCAATGTTGCCAGCAGCCCGATTATCCGTGGCCTGGACGGCCCAAGAGTGCTGATTACCCAAAATGGTCTCGACGCCGGTGATGCGTCCCGCATCGGTCCCGATCACAGCGTCGCGAGCGAGACCAGCACTGCCACCCAGATTGAAGTACTGCGCGGCCCGGCGACCTTGTTTTATGGCAGTGGCGCCATTGGTGGTGTCGTTAACGTGGTGGATGAGCGCATTCCAACCAACAACACCACCCGGGCTGAATGGATGCTGCAGGGTGATTCTGTCAACGACGGGAAACTGGCCTCCGGCTCCCTGGTAACCGGTGTTGATAATGTCGCTATGTATGTCGATGGTTTCTGGCGTGATAACGACAGCTACAAAATTCCGGGCTTTGCTGAAGCGCAGCCGGATGAGGATGCGGTAAAAGGCCGGGTCGACAATACGGCTGCCACAGCCAAAGGTTTTACTCTGGGCGGCAGCTTACTGCTGGATAACGGCTTTATTGGGGTGTCTTATGGCCGGTTAGACCGTGAGTACGGTATTCCGGGGCATTCGCACGGTGGTCATGAAGAACATGAAGACCACGATGATCACGAAGGTGACGATCATGAAGAGCATGGCGCTGAAGAACAGGTATACGCCGATTTAACTCAAAACCGCTATCAGCTGTTAAGTGAACTGAATATCGATTCAGGCCTTATCCGCGCCGTTAATACCAAACTGGCTTTTACCGATTATCAGCACAGCGAAATTGAAGGCGGTGAAATTGGTACCACCTTTAAAAACCGCAGTCATGAAGCGCGGGTTGAAGTGTTGCACCGGACCTATGCGGACTGGCGCGGCGGCTTAAGCCTGCATTATAAATTCAGCGACTTCGAGGCTCTGGGTGAAGAAGCCTTTACCCCACCGTCAGAAACCGAAATGCTGGCCCTTGGCTGGGTGGAAGAACGGCATATCGGCAACTGGTTGCTACAACTTGGTGCAAGAATTGAACGTGTAACGCTGCAGGCGCCCAATGTGCTGTTGCCAGAGCTTGCTGTTCATGGTCATGCTGAGCATGAAGAAGAGTCAGGCCATACTGATGAGGCAGAGCACGGTATTGAGTTTGCGGTAAAACAACGTTTCAGCCCTGTCAGTTTATCTGCCGGTACAGTATGGGATTTTGCCGACGGTTATAACCTGGGTTTGTCGGTATCACACTCGCAACGGGCGCCGTCAGCAGCAGAACTGCTGTCGTTTGGGCCGCATATCAGTACTGCGTCATATGAAATTGGCGCGCTGTTTGTGCTGGAAGACGAAGAGTTTGCCGTTCGCAGCACGCCAGTTAAGTTGGAGCGGTCAAATAATCTGGATATTACCCTGCGTAAGTTCAGTGGTGACACCGGCTTTGTGTTAAATGCGTTTTACAACCGCATAGATAACTACTATTACCAGCAAAATACCGGCCTGTTCGCCGAAGCACATCATGAAGAAGAACATGAAGCAGAGCCGGGCACGCCTGCAGCGCCGGTTGATGAGCATGCAGATGAACATGAAGCTGAAATGCCGGTCTATCTGTTCGGTGCTGCTGACGTGACCTTGCACGGCCTGGAAGCCCAGTATATCTGGCAAATAAATGACCCGTTTAAACTGACCCTGCAGGGGGACTATGTGCGGGCCCGCTTGCAGAACGGCGGTGACTTGCCCCGCACTCCACCGCTGCGTCTGGCTGCTGAAATGGCTTTCGAGCAGGATGCAATCAGTGCCGATTTACGTGCTACCCGCTATTTCAAACAAGACAAGGTTGCTGAAATGGAGCAGGCCACTGCCGGCTATACCCTGCTTGATGCCAGCGTCAGTTATCGTTTTGATGTCGGGATGCAGGAGCTGACGGTGTATCTGAAAGGCCAGAACCTGACCGATCAGCAAGCCCGGGTTCATACCTCATTTTTAAAAGATGCAGCGCCGCTGCCAGGCCGCTCACTGGCGCTGGGTGTAAGGGGCCGCTTCTGATCCTGGCGATACAATTAAGGTATCTTGACCAATAAAAAAAACCGCTGCCGGTTAAGCCCGCAGCGGTTTTTAGTTACAGCTTTAAAGTTACTTTTTCAGATGCAGTTAGCGTAAATCAAACCGATCGGCATTCATCACTTTTACCCAGGCATTAACAAAGTCTGTTAAAAACTTCGGTGTTGCATCCGCCTGCGCATACACTTCTGATAACGCCCGCAGCTGCGAGTTAGAGCCAAATACCAGATCAACCCGGCTGGCAGTCCACTTCTGCTGACCGGTTTTGCGGTCATAGCCATTGAAGCTGTCTGACTTACTGTTAGCTGGCTCCCAGCGAGTCTGCATATCCAGCAGGTTAACAAAGAAATCATTCGTCAACTTGCCCGGTCTGTCGGTTAGAATACCCATTTTGCTGTTGTTGTAGTTGGCATTTAATGCCCGCATGCCACCAATCAGTACGGTCATCTCCGGTGCGCTCAGGTTCAGTAACTGGGCTTTATCCAGCAGCAATTCTTCGGCTGTCACTTTAAATTCCTGCGACAGATAATTCCTGAAGCCATCGGCCACCGGCTCCAGCACATCAAACGAGTCGGCATCGGTTTGCTCGCTACTGGCATCGGTCCGGCCTGGATTAAACGGCACACTAATGTTATTACCGGCCGCCTCAGCTGCCTTTTCGATGGCTGCCGCGCCACCGAGCACAATTAAATCAGCCAGTGATACTTTTTTATTGCCGCTCTGGCTATCGTTAAAATCCTGCTGAATGTTCCCGAGCGCCGTCAGCACTTTTTTCAGCTGTTCGGGCTGATTAGCCTGCCAGTTATTCTGCGGTGCCAGCCGGATGCGGGCACCATTGGCGCCACCCCGACAATCCGAGTTGCGATAAGTAGACGCTGACGACCAGGCGGTGTACACCAGTTCCTCATTCGATAAACCGGATGCCAGCAACTTGTCTTTTAACTGGCGGATATCCGCATCATTCACCAGTTCATGGTCGACCTCAGGTACCGGATCCTGCCAGATTAAATCTTCTGCAGGCACTTCCGGCCCCAGATAACGGGATTTTGGCCCCATATCACGGTGGGTTAGTTTAAACCAGGCGCGGGCAAAGGCGTCGGCAAACTCCTCAGGGTTCTGGTGAAAATGCTCCGATATCTTGCGATAGGCCGGGTCTTCTTTCATCGCGATATCCGCAGTGGTCATCATCAGTTTTGCCTTGTCGCTGGCATCTTCGGCATCGGGAGCATGGTCTTTGTCAGCCAGGTTTACCGCTTCCCACTGATGGGCACCGGCCGGGCTTTTGGTTAGCTGCCAGTCATAGCCAAATAATACGTCAAAGTAGCTGTTATCCCATTTGGTCGGGGTTGGGGTCCAGGCGCCTTCAATACCGCTGGTAATGGTGTAGCGGCCCATCCCGCTTTTAAACTTGCTCTTCCAGCCAAAGCCCATATCCTCCAGCGCACCGCCTTCTGGCTCTACACCCACCAGCGTCGCATCACCGGCACCATGCGCTTTACCAAAGGTGTGGCCACCGGCAGTCAGCGCCACCGTTTCATAATCGTTCATTGCCATCCGTTCAAAGGTATCGCGAATGTCGCGGCCCGACGCGATAGGATCCGGATTGCCGTCCGGCCCTTCCGGATTAACGTAAATCAGGCCCATTTGTACCGCCGCCAGCGGGTTGGCTAATTCACGATCTCCCGAGTAGCGGCTGTCGGGTTTATCACTGGTTGCCAGCCATTCTTTTTCTGCGCCCCAGTAGATATCTTCTTCCGGCTCCCAGATATCGACCCGGCCACCACCAAAACCAAAGGTTTTAAAGCCCATTGATTCCAGCGCCACATTACCGGCCAGAATAAATAAATCGGCCCAGGATAGTTTATTGCCGTATTTCTGTTTCACCGGCCACAGCAGACGGCGGGCTTTATCCAGGTTGCCATTATCGGGCCAGCTGTTTAATGGCGCAAAGCGCTGATTACCGGTACTGGCGCCGCCACGGCCATCAGCCGTGCGATAGGTGCCTGCAGCATGCCAGGCCATCCGGATCATAAAGGGGCCATAATGGCCGTAATCTGCCGGCCACCAATCCTGCGAGTCGGTCATTAAAGCGGTTAAATCTTGTTTTACTGCCGCTAAGTCGAGTTTTTTAAATTCAGCCGCATAGTCAAAATCTTCACCGAGCGGGTTCGACTTTTTATCGTTCTGATGCAGAATTTTGATATTGAGCTGATTTGGCCACCAGTCTTTATTCAGGGTGCCGCCACTGCCAGAGCGGGTATTGCCGCCATGCATTACCGGGCATTTACCGCCACTGCTCGCTTTATCGTTGCTCATGTCTTGCTCCTTGTACTTTGTTTATAAAATGGGCGTACTGCAAGCCCCGTAACTGTACCAATGACTATAGACCTGATTTTTAAACAATTAAAGCCACTTTAACTGACGGTACTAATCGAAATTATAGATTAAGGCTGCTGGCTATGCCGATATGACGCTTTACCTGAATATATGTTTCATATATGATTCGTATATTGCATGCCGCCACATTGGTATGCCACCAGAGCGGAGTACTACCTTGGGTATTGTTAAAATTGCCGATGAACTACATGAAGAAATCCGTAAAGCCAGTGGCGCGATGTCGCGTTCTATTAACGCCCAGGCAGAATTCTGGCTGAAAATGGGTATGCTGGCCGAGTTGCATCCCACCCACAACTACCAGCAACTGCTGCAAATGGTAATGCAGCAGGCGGATGTCAAAGCCGCCGGTGTCAAAGCTGCTGCTGTGCAAGAGCTGACAGGAGCAGCCGATGAGCGGCGTTCAGCTTAAAACCCCGGACGAGCTGGCGCTGCAGCGCGAAGCCGGTCGCTTGCTGGCGCAGGTATTTGCCATGCTGGACAGTAAGATAGCGGCCGGCATGTCTACCCTGCAAATAAACGAGCTGGCCGAGCGCTATATTGTCGACGAACTGCAGGCCCGCCCGGCCAGCAAAGGCCAGTATGGTTTTGCTTACGTGCTGAACACCTCGGTGAATGAGGTGGTGTGTCATGGCGTGCCATCGGCGACGCAGCTGTTAAAAGACGGCGATATTGTTAATGTCGATATTACCCTGGAAAAACACGGTTTTATTGCCGACTCCAGCAAAATGTACTGCATTGGTGAGCCGGCTTTTCTGGCACGCCAGCTGGTAGAGGATTGTTACCAGGCGTTGTGGCTGGGCATTAAAGCCGTTAAACCCGGCGCCCGCTTAGGCGATATTGGCTTTGCCATTGAGCAATTTGCCAACAGTAAAGGCTACAGTGTGGTACGGGAATACTGCGGCCATGGTATTGGCCGGGAAATGCACGAAGAGCCGCAGGTGCTGCACTACGGCAAGTCCGGCACCGGCATGCAGTTAAAGCCAGGCATGGTGTTTACCATCGAGCCGATGCTGAACCAGGGCACTGCTAAAACGAAAACCAAAAAAGACGGCTGGACTGTAGTCACCCGCGATAAAAAACTGTCGGCGCAATGGGAGCATACGGTAGCAGTAACCGATAGCGGGGTTGAAGTGCTGACACTACGCGCGGAAGAGCATACTATGGTTATTCCCAGCGGGCTTCATCTTCGTTGATGTTAAAGGCCACAACCTGGCCTTTGGCGCCAAGCTGCATTACCCGTTTTGGCGAACCATCGGCATTAAGTTCCACCAGGCCAATACCAGCCATATTAAGTAACCGTTCGCCAGCTTTGGCATTATCTGGTTTATGCGGCACAACTCTCATTCGCCGGCGTTTAGTTAGCCAGTTTAATGGTGAGCGGGGTGAATACAGCCAGCGGTTTAACCGGTCTAATATATCCAGCAGCCGTCCCGGAAACTCGTTTTTTAAACCACTGCTGGTGATCTGCCAGATATCCGGCCCTCTGTCACGGCCCCGCAGATTAACTTCGTATACGAAAGAGTAGTGGACATCACCGGATAAAATAATAAAGTGTTTTGGGGTTTTCGGATGGCGGAAGATATTCATCAGCGCATAGGCAGTACCGCGGTGCGCCATCCAGTTTTCTGCATCGACCATCAAGGGCTTGCCCAGTAAGGTAAATAGCCGTTGAATACCCTCAATCAGTTTCACGCCAAATACCGGTGCCGGCGATACCAGCACCACGGCATCATGGCCGATTAAATCCTGTTGCAATTCACTAATGGCTTCCCAGTCCAGTAAACCAGACGGATTTGCCAGCGCCTGCTCAGAACGCCAGCGTCGGGTACGGGTGTCCAGTACCAACAGTGGTGGCTCGGTTGGCCACTGATAATGCCATTGGTTAAAACGCAGCAGCTCAGTAATAAGTTGCTGATGTTGCAAAGTACCGCTGTCGTGCAGTGCCAGCTCAGCCTGCTGTAGCAGGTCCTGGCTAAACCGCTGGGGCGCATTGCCCCAGGCCTGACACAACAGATAGCCTATTAACGCATTGCCGATAATCCGGCGCGAAAACGGTTGCTGATAAGCCGTTTGCTCCCATTCAGCGCTGAGGTTCCAGTCGTCGCTGATATCATGATCATCAAAAATCATCGCGCCGGGCAGATGGGCCAGCACCCGGCGCACGTTGCCAAGACCGGCGGCAAACCGGCGGATAACAGCCTGCTGCTGACTGTATTGCTGTTGCTCATCTTCAGTAAGGTTTGCGCTAAGATCTGGCGTAAGCTCGGTGGCATTGGCTAACCAGCCTGCCGGCGACCAGACCAGCAAATACATGGTCATTACCTCGGCCAGGCTGATCAAATGATTACGGGCATTGTCAGAGGTGAAAACTGGTTTTCTGGCGCCTTTAAACAGCTGAGTCAGCACCGCCTGACCGGCTGCAGTTTTTGGCAGCAGGCTGTCACGGTGGTAATAGTGCGGCTGGTTATGATGCAGTACTGATGCCAGGCTGACCGTTGAGCAGGGAAGGCTTTCATCTGCGAAATCCAGCTGCTTAATCAGCTGATGAATTGCTCTTAGCATCGGGGCGGCGACATCATCAGCATAAACCTGATCGCCGCTGTGTAATAATACCGCCGGCCACTGTTCTGCTGGCGTTTGCTGTAAATGTAAGTCGGCTGCCAGCAGACCATCGGCAGCATCATAATGCGGTTTGCGGCACGAGCCATGCAGCAGGCTGTGTAGCTTGGGCTGAATAACAAAACCCGGCGTACTGCGCCCCGGGTATACCAGATCGGATGCCCAATGGCGCCAGCTAAGCCATTCTGGCTGCTGGTCCGGCGCATTTGAATCTGTCTCGGGCTGCGCAGCCAGCTGCAGATCGTAGCCAATCCAGCGCGCAGTCGGTAAAGGCTGCTGCAGAGGAATATAAATCAGCTGCAAAAACAGCTTGCCGGCAGAGCGGATACTTTGACAATACTGTTGCATTTGTTCTGCAGTAAAATGACGTACATCTTCACCGTCCGGGTAAAGATCCAATTGCAGCTGCACTGGCCGGCTGGTTGCCAGCCAGAGCGTCAGGCCGGTTGGCGTTATTTTGCGCAGCAGCGGCCCAGCCAGCACCAGCGGCAACGTACTGTTAGCAGATAAAGCATTGTTGGCAGATATTGCTGCTGCGGATACTGACATCTATACGGTCATCTTAACGTTACAAACTCTTCTGCACTGGTGGGGTGCAGTGCCACAGTGGCATCAAAGTCTGCTTTGGTAGCGCCCATTTTCATCGCTACGGCAAAGCCCTGCAGCAGTTCATCCATGCCCTCGCCAATACCGTGCAGGCCAACAACTTTTTCGTCTTTACCGGCACATACCAGCTTAAAGCAACTTAACGCCCGGTGGCTGGTTATGGCGTTATACATGGCGGCAAAGCTGGAGCTGTACACTTTAATATTGGCATCGCCATATTGCTCGCGGGCCTGCGCTTCGGTTAAACCAATAGTACCGATAGGCGGGTGGCTGAATACAATGGTTGGAATAAGCGAGTAGTCCATATGCGCGTCGGGCAGCGCCGGGTTAAACAGCCTTTCTGCCAGCAAGCGGCCGGCTTTGACGGCCACCGGGGTAAGCTGCGCTTCACCGGTAATATCGCCCACGGCATAAATACCTTTAACATTGGTATTCTGATATTTGTCGGTACGGATATAGCCCTGGTTATCGGTATGGACGCCGGCTGCCTGCAAATTCAGGTTGGCTGTGGCCGGAGCGCGGCCAATAGCCCAGATCAGGCAGTCTACGTCAGTAAATTCAGTACCGTCTTCGCAGCTGACGGTTAATTTACCATCACTGTTTTTCATTACTTGTCTGACATTGGTATGCTTATGCAAGGGCAGCTTATCCTGCTTCATTCTTGCCAGCAGCATGTCGGTCATGTCAGGGTCAAAATCGCGCAGTGGCCGGTCATGGCGGATAAGCAGATGACTGTCAGTGCCGAGTGCATGCAACACACCGGCAATTTCGACGGCGATATAGCCTGCGCCTACCACCAGGGCTTTTTTGGGCTGAGTTGTCAGCGCAAAAAAACCGTCTGAGTCGATGCCGTGTTCAGCACCGGGCAGATCCGGGATCAGCGGCTCGCCGCCTACTGCAATGCTGATATGATCAGCAGTGATCTGTTCGCCGTTCACTTCCACAGTGTTAGCGTTAACAAAGCGGGCAAAGCCTTCGATAAGTTCGACGCCGTTACTGGCAAAGCCGCGCTTATAGCCGGCATGAATGCGTTCAATATAGGCCTCACGGTTTTTAACCAGTGTCCCCCAGTCAAAGCCGTTATCGGCCAGCTTAAAACCGTAATCGGCGCTGTACTTAAGCGCTTCAGCAATATGGGCACCATACCACATCACTTTTTTTGGTACGCAGCCGACATTGACACAAGTACCGCCAACGGCTTTTGCTTCAATCACTGCGGCACTGGCGCCACGCATCGCCGCCCGGTTAGCTGAGGCAATACCACCACTGCCGGCACCAATTGCCAGATAATTAAAATGCCTTGCCATATTTTTGCCCTTATTATTCAGAAATATTCAGAAAATGAAAAATGCATCTGCGGCTTTGCCGGATATACGCCAGATATAAGACTTAACGCCTCTAAAAACAAGGATATTGCGACCAGCATACCCGCCCCTGCCTTGACAAATGGTGCTGGCAACCCAAGATAGGCTTCATTATCAGCGCTATTGGCAGGACACTTTTTATGTCGCAATCCTTATCAGAACAGCAAACCCTTGCAGCAGACAACAACCCGTTACTGACATTTACCGATTTACCGCCATTTTCAAAAATTAAACCGGAGCAGGTAAAGCCGGCGGTAGAGACTGCGATTGCTGCATCGCGTCAGGCGGTAGAGCGGGTGCTGGCTGCCGCTGACATTAGCTGGCACAGTCTGGTTGAGCAACTGGAACAGGACAGTGATCAGCTTGGCCGCCTCTGGTCGCCGGTATCGCATTTAAACTCGGTAGTAAACAGCCCCGAGCTTCGGGAAGCGTATGAAAGTTGTTTACCACTGTTATCCGACTTCAGCACCTGGATTGGTCAGCACGAAGGCTTGTATCAGGCTTATCAGACGCTAAAAGCAAGCGATGAGTTTGCTACGCTAGACCCTGCCCGGCAAAAAGTCATCAGCAACGCCCTGCGTGATTTTAAATTATCCGGTATTGGTTTATCGGCTGAGAAAAAGCAGCGTTACGGTGAAATTCAAAGCCGCTTATCCGAGCTGAGTTCCACCTTTTCCAATAATACTCTGGATGCTACCGAAGCCTGGTTTAAACACATTACCGATGAGCGTCTGCTTAGCGGGTTACCGGAAGATGCCCGCCTGGCCGCTGCCGAGGAAGCGAAAAGCCGGCAGCTGGATGGCTGGGTATTTACCCTGGAATTTCCCAGCTACATTGCGATTATGACTTATGCGGATAACCGCTCGTTACGCGAAGAGTTTTACAGCGCCTATTGCACCCGGGCCTCTGATCAGGGACCGCATGCCGGCAAGTTTGATAATAGCGCTATTATCGATGAAATTCTGGCTCTGAAACACGAACTGGCGCAGCTGCTGGACTTTGCCAATGCCGCTGAAGAGTCGCTGGCCACCAAAATGGCGGATAGCCCGGCGCAGGTGCTGGACTTTTTAGCCGATTTAGCCCGGCGTGCCAAACCACAGGCCGAGCAGGATCTGGCTGAGCTGACTGCCTTTGCCCGTGAGCAGTTTCAGGCGGCGGCGCTGGCAGCCTGGGATGTCACTTATTACGCTGAAAAACTGAAGCAGGCCCGCTATGCTGTGTCCGATGAGCAATTGCGGCCCTATTTTCCGGAAACAAAGGTGGTGCCGGGGCTGTTCCGGGTGATTAATAAATTGTTCGGCATTACCGTGACCGAGCGCAGCGGGGTTGATGTCTGGCATCCGGATGTGCGCTTTTATGATATTACCGACAGTAACGGTGAGCTGCGCGGCAGCTTTTACCTGGATCTCTATGCCCGCAGTCAGAAGCGCGGCGGTGCCTGGATGGATGACTGTCGTGGCCGGCGCCGTTTGCCAGATGGCAGCATTCAGACCCCGGTGGCGTATTTAACCTGTAATTTTAATAAACCTGTTGGTGGTAAGCCGGCACTGTTTACCCATGATGAAGTGGTGACCTTATTCCACGAGTTTGGTCACGGCCTGCATCATATGCTGACAAAAGTAGATGCCGCTGCCGTTGCCGGTATCAGCGGTGTGGCCTGGGACGCCGTGGAGCTGCCCAGCCAGTTTCTGGAAAACTGGTGCTGGGCGCCACAAGCGCTGGCTATTATTTCCGGCCATTATCAAACCGGCGAGCCGCTACCGCAGGATTTACTGAATAAAATGCTGGCGGCGAAAAACTTCCAGTCGGCAATGTTTTTAGTACGCCAGCTGGAGTTTGCCTTGTTCGATATGCGGTTACACAGCGAATACAGTGACGCTTATACCGATGCCGTCGGCGCCCGGGTGCAGCAACTATTGGATGAAGTACGCAGCGAAGTGTCTGTTATCGTGCCACCGCGGTTTAATCGTTTTCAGCACGGTTTTGGTCATATTTTCGCTGGCGGTTATGGCGCGGGTTATTACAGTTATTTATGGGCCGAAGTATTGTCGGCTGACGCCTTCAGCCGTTTCGAAGAAGAAGGGGTGTTTAACCCGGCTACCGGCCGTGATTTTTTAAGCTGGATTTTAGAGCGGGGTGGCAGTGCCGAACCGATGGAGCTGTTTAAAGGCTTCCGCGGCAGAGAGCCGTCAAATGAGGCCTTATTGCGGCATATGGGCATTACCGGCTGAAATGTTAACATTTAATTAATTGCTAATTCAGTTTTGCTCTGTCAGGATTATCCTAAACAGGAGGTCGCGTATGATGAAATATCAACTAGTGTTACTGGCATTGTTACTGGCTGTGGCAGGGTGCCAGCAGGGTCAGGCAGCAAATGACGGGCGCCTGCCGCCAGAGCCGCTGGTAGAACCTATTGATCCGCAGAAAGATCCGATTGCCGCTGTTAAAGCGAAGGAGAAACAAATGGCCATATTAACCGATAGCAGTGATGTCGACAGATTACGGCGTGAAGCGCTGGCATTAATTGGCGACGCCAAAGCAGATGATAATAGCCAATGTCGGGTAACGGGCTTTGGCCATAAACCCTGTGGCGGTCCGGAGCAATACGTGGCGTATTCAACCAAAGACGGCAACGAAGCTGAGATCCTGAAAAAAATTGCTGCGTATAACGCTGCTGCCGAAGCGGAAAATATCCGGCTGGGCCGGATGTCAGATTGTGCTGTAGTACCGAAACCCGCCGTAGAGCTATCGGGTGGTCAGTGCAAATTGGTAAAAAATAGCAGTTATTAAGGCGTCAGCAACTTAACGGAGCAGTATGGCCGGTGCAGTAGAACAATTCAGCGCGATTTATCAGCGCGCCTGTGAGCGAAAAGGTGGCGAAGCGGCGTTACAGGCATTAACCTCTAAACCACTGGCGCCGGCCAGACTGGCCGCACTATCCGACAGCCTGCTGCTGGCAGAGCTGACCAAAAAAGTGTTTCAGTCGGGCTTTGTCTGGCGGGTGGTACGGCAGAAATGGCCCGGCTTCTGTGAGCTTTTTTTTGATTTTGATATTGAGAAAGTACTGTTGCTCAGCGATGAAATGCTGGAGCAAAGAGCTGCCGATCCCCGAATTATCCGTAATTTAAATAAAGTATTTACCATTCGCGATAACGCGCTGATGATTTTCGACATTCAGCAGGGAGCAAAGCAGGAAGTTCAGCAGGGAGCTCAGCAGGAGCAGCAGAGCTTTGCCCGGTTTATTGCTGACTGGCCCACCGACAATATTATCGGCCTGTGGGCTTACTTAAAAAAACATGGCGCCAGATTGGGTGGCAATACCGGCCCTTATGCCTTGCGCGCTATCGGTAAGGATACCTTTATTCTCAGCCAGGATGTCGAAGGCTATTTGCGGGCATATGGAGTATTTGATGGCGGCCTGACCAGCCAGCGTAGCCTGAAGCAAATTCAGCAGCAATTTAATCTGTGGCAACAGCAGTCGGGTTTAAGTTTGCAGGAAATCAGTCAGATAGTGGCATTGAGTTGCGGTGAAAACTATGCCGGGATGCAGCGCTGATGTTAACCATTCCGCTGCTGCAAAATGCTGAATTAAATGAACAATACCGCCATACGCTGCAACAGCAATTTAATCTGAATACGATAACCACTGCCGCTGGCTGGTACCTGAGTGTGCAACAGGGTGCATTGGTGCTGTTAAATGCGGATCTGCCAAAGCAGGGCGCGATTATGGTTGATTTCGCCAGTGGCGCCAGCAGCTACCGGCGCCAGCACGGCGGGGGTAAAAGCGAAGCCATTGCCAAAGCGGTGGGCCTTAATAAGAAAAGCCAGCTAAGTGTGCTGGATGCAACGGCGGGCCTGGGCCGGGATGCCTTTGTGCTGGCCAGCCTGGGCGCAACGGTCACTCTGGTAGAGCGAAATCCGGCCGTTGCCGCGCTATTGGCGGATGGTTTGCGCCGAGCTGAAGCTGATCCCCAATTAACTGAGGTGGCGGCGCGGATGCAGTTGCGTCATTGTCCTGCAATGCAGGCGCTGCAAAATAGTACCGCGGTAGATGTGGTATTTCTGGATCCGATGTTTCCGGCAAGGGAGAAATCGGCCCAGGTAAAAAAAGAAATGCGCGCTTTTCATGACGTAGTGGGCAGCGATGATGATGCCGATAGTTTACTGGCACCGGCACTGGCACTAGCGCAAAAGCGGGTGGTGGTAAAGCGGCCGGGGTACGCAGGCTGGCTGGCAGATAAAGCCCCCACTATGACTGTTACAGGTAAGAATAACCGTTTCGATGTATATGTAAATGCTGCCATATAGCAGCGTAAAAGAATCAATAACTCAAAAAACAAACTCAGGGGAAATACCAATGATTAAAACCGGCGATAAATTACCAGAAGTCAGTTTTTCACAACTGACGAAAGAAGGCGTAATGAACCCGACTACCAGCCAGATTTTTGCCAATAAAAAGGTCCTGATGTTCGCTGTGCCGGGTGCCTTTACACCTACCTGCTCTGCTGCCCATTTGCCAGGTTATATTACGCTGGCCGATCAGATTAAGGCCAAAGGGGTGGATACCATTATCTGCACCGCAGTAAATGATGCCTTTGTTATGAGCGCCTGGGGCAAAAGCCAGAATGCTGAGGAAATTGTGTTTTTAGCCGATGGCGGCGGTGCTTTTCATACCGCTACCGGCCTGACCATGGAAACCGGCGATTTTGGCGGCGTGCGCTCGCAGCGCTATGCCATGCTGGTTGAAAATGGGGTGGTAACCCAGCTTAATGTTGAAGCGCCAAAAACCTTTGAAGTCAGTAAAGCCGAAGTAATGTTAGCGGCGCTGTAAAACTTTGCAGCGTAATCTGCTCTTATGGGTGATTACGCTATTTCAAGAGATTCTGACATGACAGTCTTATCGACGCTGAAGCGTCATTTTCAGCGTAAACTTAAATCGTTAAGTGGCCTGCCGTTGCAATACACGGCACAGACGGTGTTGACTAAACAATGGCAAAAGCGGAAAACGCTGAATCGACGTTGCCATAATCTGGCTGGTGAGCTGATAGTCAATCTGACCTCATATCCACCAAGATTTAATACCTTGCATCTGACTTTGAAATCGTTGCTTTTGCAATATGTCACAGCTGACAAAGTAGTGTTGTGGCTCTATAAGCCTGATTACCAGCAGCTGCCAGCAGACGTATTAGCCTTAGAACAGCAAGGGTTAACGATAAAGTTGGTTGAGCAGGATATTAAGTCGTACAAAAAGCTTATTCCTGCGTTGCAACACTACCCTGATGCCTACCATGTCACTGCTGACGATGATATTTACTATCGCAATGACTGGCTGGCCGAGTTACTGGCGGGTTACCGGGGGGATGAGCGGGAAATAGTCTGTCTGCGTGCTCACTACATAACCCTGGATAGTGAGGGTAACTTACTACCTTATCGGTTCTGGCAGGCAAAAACAGAACAGCGTGGACCAGATAATCGCTTGTTTTTTACCAGTGGCGCCGGTGCATTATTCCCACCAGGTGCATTGCACACGGACGTAACTAATGCTGAAAAATTTTGCCGCCTGTCACCCCATGGCGACGACATTTGGTTGTATTGGATGGCGACATTAAACGGCTGTGCCATTCATCGTACCGGCAGCAATAAAAAATTGATTGTTTGGAAAAGCAGTAAGGGCGTGACGCTGTGGCAGCTGAATAAGCAGCCAGATAGTGGTAATGATTTTCAAATCAAAAACATGGTTGATAAGTATGGGCAACCGTCCTTTTATTGACTTCCCAATAAGCGATACTGTTTCAAACGCTGTTTTCTTAGCATTGAGAGGTTAGGTAGGCTGCTTAATGGCAATAATCTGCCAGCCATCGGCTCGGTATTTATCGACAATAGCGCTGCGGGTTCCGCGGTGATCCTGGGTCTGGTAGGTAGCGACTTTTAAGCGGCCGACGGCTTTACCAAAATCTGGCCGGCAACTCCATAACGACTGATCATGTTCCGGGTGTGGCGGTACCAGCGTTTTAATACCGCCATGTTTTAACGCCATATAGGATAAATGAATATCTTCGCCATTATCCCAGTATGCCGGCTCTTCAATCCACATATACCTGACATAGGCTTTGCGCATAAACCAGGCGTGCCCTACTAAATCAACTTCGGTTACGTCGGTATTCTGGGCACCGTTCCAGCCCGCTTTGTTTTTGCTGGAGTAACCGCCGCTTTCAGGCAGCAATACGCCAGAGCCGCCCAGAATGCCGTCATGACCATTTTCAATAGTTTGCAGGCAATTCTCAAACCAGCGTGGCTGCGGCAGAATATCATCATCAAAAAAGGCGACAAACTCGGTACGTACCAGACCGGCCAGCGCAAAGCGGCCCCAGAATAAAAAGTTGGTATTAGAAACGATCACCCGGTCGGCCAGCGCCGATACATCAAGCAGTGGATCTTCACTGCGGTTTGACCAGACCCAGATTTCATCTGGTGGTATTGTCTGAGCGCGCAGGGCTTTAATTTGCTCTGCTAAATACTCGGCCCGCCGGTACGCGGTCAGGATAACTGTTATGCCGCCATTTTTTGCCGGTGGCATCGGTGGCGCGTCGCGGTTAAATTCGATGGTATCAGCCGGTTGCGCCAGTTTGCGTTTTACGGCTCCGGATAACTTAACCCGCCAGAACCCCATTATCCGGGTGTCCCACCACCAACGTATACGTTTACCAACAGTTTTTTTTCCGGCCATAACTGTCTCTGCTACCCGCAGCGTTATTTATTTATCAATGCCGATTTAATCCGGCGAATGGTTTTACGAATAACCGACACCTTACTGTCCTCCTTGTAACGGCCTTTTTCGGCGTGGCGGATAAGCAGCAGGTTTGGCAGGGCTATCGGCACGCCCTGGGTACCCAGTAACCAGCGCACTGCCCGATCTTCATAGGTTTTGGTCCAGTGGAATTTCGGCTTCTGGTACACGGCTAAATCGGCACAGTAGCCACAGTTACGCGCTACTTCACCATGAATAATCTGAATAGCACCGGTAGCGCGGTCAAATTTCCGGGGTTTAAATTTGGTTTTATCCACTTCCAGCAATTCGGTTTTATCTTTACCGGCTGAAATCATCGGGTCAACCTCGGTCAAAAGCGGGGTAACCAGCAGGGTATCCGGAAATAACAGAATTTCCTGGCGACCTTTTAACAGCTGTTCCAGGGTGTCCAGGCAGTTCTCATGAAATACCATATCGCAGTCGGCGAACCATACCCAGTCCGCTTTAGTCTGCTTGGCGGCACGGTTGCGGCCTATCGCCCGACGTAACAGCAGCGGCGTCGGTAATGGCTGAAAGTTCCATTCCACATTTGGCACGCTGAGCGTCTGGAAATGCTGCAGCAGTTTCGCTGTTGCGACATCTTCTTCTGAGTAAAACACCGTAAAACGCAGCTGCATATTGGTTGGTGGATACTTGACCAGCGAACTGAGCTGATAAACAAAGAAGCGGGCATAGTTCCAGCAGTGGGTTACAATTTCCAGCTTGATATTGTCATGCACTACCGGCAGTTCACTTTTCACCGGTTGGTTTTTTATAAAAGCGCTGGCCGGAAAATAGCCCGAGGCGGCAAAGCGCAGCAAGACTTCTTTGATATTATCGAGCGGGGTCGCTTTGTCGAAAGTGGTGTTGTCTGAATTGACAGTAGGCATGCACAACTCCAGCGCGTGGTTTTCGTTCGGCTCTGCTAAGATAAACCGGCTTAAAAGGAGAAAAAGTTTAGCATTAAAGCCGATATCACAACAGATTCTTTTGGTGTCGCTGGCTGATATTTGGCATCATAGCGCTTTTCGGCAGCATCAATTTACTGCCAGCTCAGGTGGGATTTTATTATGGCTCAGGCGTTAAGCCGCTTTGCCTATCAGCTGTTACTGTACATTGGTTTACTACCGCTACTGGGGTATCTGCTGTGGCGCTCATTGCGTGATAAGCGCTACCGGCAACGGTTGGCTGAACGTTTTGGCTGGCTGCCTGCTGCTGTAAAACCCGGCGGTATCGTGGTACATGCGGTTTCGGTAGGCGAAACGATAGCCGCCATTCCGTTAATTAAGCAGTTGCAACAGCAATACCCAAATCAGCTGATTACTGTCACCGGTACCACGCCTACCGGCAGCGCCACTATTCAAAGCCGGCTGGGCGATAGCGTGCAGCACTGTTATCTGCCGTTTGACTACCCGGGGGCCGTTTGCCGTTTTCTGAACCGCTTACAGCCACAACTTATCGTTATTCTGGAAACCGAGCTGTGGCCCAATTTGCTGCAGCAATCTCATAAGGCGATGATCCCGACCGTACTGGTTAACGCCCGCTTGTCAGCCCGCTCGGCCAGCGGTTACCGGCGCTTTGCCTGGCTTACCCGGCCGGCGCTGCAGCAGGTTAGCTTATTACTGGCTCAGGACCGGGCCAGTGCCCGTCGCTTCCGGGCGCTTGGCCATACCCGGGTTCAGGTCGCAGGTAACTTAAAGTTTGAGCTGAGCCTGCCTGCTAATCTGCAGCCGGGCAAGGAGATACTCGCGCCGGCACTGGCCGAACGGCTGGTATGGGTGGCTGGCAGTACGCATGAAGGCGAAGATGAGCAGTTAATTCAGCTGTATCGGCAGCTGGCGCAACAATTCAGTAATTTGTTGCTGGTGCTGGTGCCACGCCATCCGGAGCGTTTTAATAAGGTGGCAGGTCTGGTGACTGATGCCGGCCTTAACTTATGGCGACGCAGTGCAGGCGGTTTACCTGCGGCTGGCACACAAGTTGCGCTGATAGACAGTATGGGAGAGTTGCTGGCCTGGTATCAGCAGGCCAGTTTGGTATTTATCGGTGGCAGCTTAATCGGCCGTGGCGGCCACAATCCGCTGGAAGCGATTTGTTTTGGCAAAGCGGTGCAAACCGGTCCGCACTATTTTAACTTTGCCGATGCCTATAACCAGCTGGCGCAGCGCCAGGCGGTCAGCATTGTCGAAAATGCCAGTCAGCTGCAACATAACACTGCCCACTTGCTGGCAGATTCCGCGCTTCGCGCACAGCAGGGCGAACGGGCCCGTCAGTTTTATCAATCGCAACAAGGCGCTGTGGCGCGCAGTAGCCAGGCAATAGCGGCCTTGTGCGGTGACAGCCTGCAGCATATCCGGCGCCATGCTGACGGTAGCCAATTGTACTGGTATCGCACTGATATTTTCGATGATATCGGCGCGACAAAATTTGATCCACGCTGGTGGCAGCAACAGCAGGCAGTAACAGGCAGTTCGACCGGCCGCAATACGGCCTGGTTTGTCCGGCATTTACATCAGGGGCGCCAACATCACTTGGTACTGCGCCATTATTATCGTGGTGGTCTGGCGGGCAAAGTTAATAAAGACCGGTTTTTCTATCAGAGCGCCCTGTACAGCCGCGCGATGCAGGAATTCAGCCTGCTGCAATGGATGCGACAGCAGGGGCTGGCAGTGCCCACGCCTGTTGCCGCGCGTTATCAGCAGACAGGGCTTAGCTACCGGGCTGATTTGCTGATTGAACGGATAAACGGGGGGCGCGATCTGGCCCATATTTTACATAATGAGCGGGCCCTTACAGAACAGGAATTACAGGCTGTTGGTGCGGCCATAGCGCGCTTACACGATGCCGGGGTCGACCATACTGATTTAAATTGCCGCAATATTCTGCTCGATAACAGCGGCACCATCTGGTTGATTGATTTTGATAAATGCCGGCGTCGTTTGCCGGGGGACTGGCAGCAACAAAACCTGCAGCGCTTGCTGCGATCTTTTAATAAAGAGCAGACAAAACTCAGTCCTTTTCACTGGCAGCCAGCAAACTGGCAAAATGTTATTAAGGGCTATCAGCAGCAGAAAAGCCGTTAAACCCGCATAAATAGCGCTTTGTCGCAGTTTTTGCCTGCTGTTTTACCATTATTTAACGCTTATATAATGGATTAAGCTGTTGGTGTCTTAGATGAACTTTGGTATAACTATGCCAGCGGAGGGGCATCTATGCGGCTAAATATAATAACAACAGCATTGCTCGCAGTCAGTTTGGTGGCAGCAGCAGATAATTCCGAAATAATGGCAGAAGCTAAAACAGCTTTTCAGGACGGCAGACATGCCAGGGCGGTAGAGCTTTGGCAGAATCTGGCAATGGAAGGTGTAAAAGCGGCACAGTTTGAGCTGGCTAAAGCCTATTCATTAGGCCAGGGGGTCGAACAGGATCCGCTGCAGGCCTCGTACTGGCTGGAGCAGGCAGCATCTGACAGCACTGATTTTGCAGAGCTCGCTGAGGCACGGCGCGATATTGAGCAAGGTGCGGCAAAACTCAGGGCGGAACAAAGCAGCGAAGTGGTAACAGCTGCGCCTGACCGCCAGTCGGTTGTGGTAGCTGCCACCCCTGCCAGGCGTCCTGCAACGGCTAACAGCGCAGAGCTGCAACTTGGTACCAGCAATCCGGCTGCCGCTCTGGCGGCCGCACAAACCAGCAAGCAGAGTCAGAGCGATGCCAATGCCGCAGCTGAACGAAGTGCTGATAAAGCGACAATTAATACGCCTGTGGCCACCAGCGCTGTCAGCACCGTTGATATTGGCTCAGCCAGTTTTGACAGCGGCATGCGCGCCTTTAACCGTGAAAATTACAGCGAAGCTCTGGCTCAGTGGTTGCCCCTGGCGCAAAATGGTCACCTTGATGCCCAGTTTAATCTGGCGGCGCTCTATGCTAACGGTCTCGGCATGGCGGTCAATTTTACCGAAGCAGCCAATTGGTTTGCTGCTGCTGCCGAGCAAGGAATGGCCAGCGCGCAATATCATCTGGCGACACTGTTTGCCAATGGCCGTGGCGTCAGTAAAGATGATGCTCAGGCCGTGTATTGGTACAATCAGGCTGCTGCGCAGCAACATATATTAGCGCAGTATAATCTGGGTTATATGTATGCCAATGGTCGTGGGGTAAGCCAGGATGAGCGAGCCGCGCTTAACTGGTTTGAAAAAGCGGCCCGCCAGGGCGATGTCGATGCCCAGTTTATTGTAGCCAACCGCTATAGCGATGGCCGCGGTACTAAAGTAGATATGGCACAGGCGGCAGGCTGGCTGCAACAGGCATCCGCGCAAAACCATAGCCGGGCAGCTTATCAACTGGGCTTATTGTACCGTGATGGTGTTGGTGTCAGTAAAAACGATGACACCGCCTTTAAATTGTTTTTAAAAGCGGCTGAACAGGGGTTAGCTTCAGCACAGCGTGAAGTCGGCGCCAGTTACCTGCAGGGCCGTGGTATCCGTGCCAATACCAGCCGCGCTAAAGAATGGTTGGAGCAGGCAGCTGCTCAGCAGGATGGCGATGCCAGTTATTATCTGGGTATGTTATTACAGCAAAGCGGCAGGCAGGAAGACTTAAGCCGGGCAGTCGGATTATTCGAACTGGCAGCCAGCCAGGGCTCAGCCAATGCCCAGTACCAGTTAGGCTTGTGTTACACCAACGGTACTGGCGTTGCGGTAGATGAAGCTAAAGCATTTAGCTGGTATGAAGCTGCAGCAAAACAGGGGCTGCCAATTGCGCAGTACACCACCGCCTTGCGGCTGGCTAATGGTACCGGCACGGCCCAGGATGATGCTGCCGCTGTCAGCTGGTATCAGCAGGCCGCTGCCCAGGGCGAAGTCTTTGCGATGTACAACCTCGGCTTTATGTATGCTAATGGCCGTGGGGTGGCTCAGGATGAGCAGCAGGCCGTTTACTGGTATCAGAAGGTAGCAGAAAGCGGCGATGCCGACGCCCAGTTCAATATGGGACTGCGTTTTGAAACCGGCCGTGGGGTCAAACAGAATGACCAGCAGGCTGTTTACTGGTATCAGCTGGCGGCTGATCAGCAGCATAGCAGGGCGCTGGCACATCTGGGCTGGCTGTATGAAAAGGGCTATGGTGTACCACAAGACGAAGCTCGGGCACTGGCACTTTATCAGCGCTCGCTTGATGCCAAAGTACCACGGGCGTTAACAGCACTGGGCATGTTTTATAAAAATGGCCGGCTGGTTAAAGCGGATGACAAAAAAGCCGTAGAGCTGTTTAGTCAGGCTGCAGAGCAAGGCTATGCCACAGCCCAGTATAATCTGGGCTGGATGTATGAAAACGGCCGCGGCGTAGGCCGCGATTTAATTAAAGCCCGTGACTATTATCAGCTGGCCGCAGCGCAGGACGAACCGCTGGCTAAGGCGCAGTTGCACCGGTTGCTTAACCCGTAACCATTAACCTGTTACAAGCTACAGTTCGTACTGAATTGAACTGCAACAACAAAAAAGGGCGCCAATGGCGCCCTTACTCTTTCCCGGCAATAGCGTTTAAGGCTTATATTCTACGACCAGTTTCAAACCACTGAAGCTGCTGTAAGCCCGCAGACTGACATGATAAGTCGCTGCTTGCGGATTGGTGAAACTACAGCTTTCGTTGTTGCCGTTTTTATATGGCCGGCAATCGTAGCTGGTCGTGGTCGGTTGGCTGCCGCGACGCACATATAAATCTGCATCACCGGTGCCGCCAGAGCTGTTGACAGTTAACGTGCTCATCCCGGCCGGTACGGTAATGGTGTAATGCAGCCAGTTGCCGGTTGTAGCCGTCAGATTGTCTAAGGTGCCACCGCCGCCATTGTTGCCCCCACTGGCTGGTGCGGTATAGTCTGCCGTCAGCGATACCCCGGAATAAGCGCTGTAGCCGCGCACCATCACATGGTAGACACCGGCTTGCGGGCTGGCGAAGCTACAACTTTCGCTGTTACCGCCTTTATATGGCCGGCAGTCATAAGCGTTGGTAGTGGGCTGGTTGCCAAACCGAACATATAAGTCAGCATCACCGCTGCCACCTGCCATATTGAAGTTCAGATTTGTCGCGCCAGCCGGTACCGTGATCGTAAAGTACTGAGCAGAGCTGGCTGCACCGGATAAACTGGTTTTTGCTACCCCTTTAACCAGTTCATTATCTGCCGGTGGGGTGGTCCCGCCGCCTGAACCACTGCCATCACAACCTTGCTGATTAATATAATCATAGGCGGCTTTAGTCCTGACCAGGCCATGACCATAAGAGTTGTCACGTCCTGCGGTACCTAAATCTTCTGCTGTAACAGCCAGCACGTTCCGGATCTGGGCATTAGTACATTGCGGGAAATGGCTCCATACCAGCGCAGCCACACCGGCAACATGCGGAGAAGCCATTGAAGTGCCGCTCATCAGGCCATAATTGCTGGCGCCTGAGCTGACATAGGCTGTTTGCCCTATCCGGCTCATCAGGGCCTGGCCGACTGCCTGAGTTACTGCCACCGCCGGTATACTGGTGCCAGGGTTGTCGCCCAGGGTGCCACCAAAATCACCTGTGGTGTTGTTATAAATAATAGCTGCTAAACCGCCACCATTTTCACAGGACTGCACCTTCTGGACAAAACTGACACTGCCCCGTTCAATTACGCAGATTTTACTGGCTACATTGGTACAGGTTGTCTCACCCAGACCGCAGCTGGCAAGAGCAGCATTGGCACTGCCATCAGTAGAATTGGTCATTGGCGAGCTGGCATAGTCGGTACTGCCAACGCTGAGAATCGCTTCCAGACCGGTACCTTCAGGATAGGTCGAGCGGATATCGACACCCGGTGCCGCCAGTTCTACCTGAGTGTTGCGTTGGGAGAAGTCGGCCAGTTGTTTGTTTTTATCAATCGCCGCAACAGAGACCACCGCATCATAAGATGCCGGATAAGACATCACGGTATTGCCATCGTTACCGGCGGCTGCAATTAACAGCACGCCCTGATCAAAAGCAGCTTGCATCGCGTTGCTTTCAGTGGTGTTAGCACCACCGCCACCCAGGCTCATATTAATAACGGTAGAGCCATTGCTGACACAGGTATTAACCGCATTAGCCAGTGAAGAGCTGTAGCCCCAGCCTGCTTCGTTAAATACCTTAACAATATGCAGTTTAACATTGCCGTTTGGCAATACACCGACCATGCCAGTGCTGTTGTTTAATGCGGCGATAGTGCCGGCAACATGGGTGCCGTGCGGACCGCCATTGTCATACCAGTTACCGGTGCCAGCATCATTAGTGCCGGTAATATTACCAGTTAGAAAATCTTCATGTGGCAGGTCTAAACCCGAGTCAATAATGCAGACTTTCTGATTTGAGGCAAACTGATCGCTAACCTGATTGGCCTGCACCATGGTGAACCCATAAGGCACCTGCTGCGCCAGCGGGTAACGTTTTAAATCTTCTTCAACATATTGCACAGTTGGATCGGCTTGCAACGCAACCAGCTCGGCATCGGTCAGATCGGCAGCAATAGCAGATTGCGGGGCCAGTACATGGTGTACCTTCAACCCTTTGCTTTGCAGCTTACCGGCTACCTGCTGCAACGCATAAGCGGCCTGTGGTGATGCATTGCCCGGGGCAGCATACTGGCTGGATGTAGCAACACCTGCAAAAGCATCCTCTTTATATTTAATAATATAACGCTTGCCAGATTGGCTATTCAGAGAAGCAAACGTCTTGCCTTTGTTGGCTTTGCCGACACTGGCTGGGGCGGCACTGGCATAAGGCCTGGCCTGGGCTGTATCGGCCAGCACGGTCGGCGCTGCCAGAATAGTAGCCGGCAGACAAAGCACGGCGAGCTTACTAAGTTTAAATTTTGGCTTATACATGGGTACACTCTTATTGTTTATAGTAATTATCAGAATTAAGTCATGAAATTCCTGGATCGGATGACCGCATAGCGCAAACCAGCGCTAACATCAAAGTTACTATTAACCAAAGTGTAACTAAGTGTAAATCCGTGAAATGGTGACAACTGTTAACAATGCGACCGGCACTTTTACTTTGTTTCCGGAAAAGGGCTTTATTACGTTTGGCTAAAAAAGCAACAAGTCAGTCAGTACAAGCCGGAGCAGCCAGTGCTGTGTTACAGTTAAGTGACGCCTTTTATAACTAATGGCTATTAGTTAGGCGTAAACTGCATAAGCGTTAAAATTATTATTTTGGTATTTGCATCTGCTGAACCAGTCGCCGACAATAGCGTCTTTTCAGCAGACGGGCAGCAAAGCATGCAGCAGTGGGATGTAATTATAGTGGGTGCCGGTGCCGCAGGCCTGATGTGTGCGATAGAGGCCGGCAACCGTGGCCGCAAGGTGTTGTTGCTGGATAACGGTAAACGGCCGGGCCGGAAAATTCTGATGTCAGGCGGTGGCCGCTGCAATTTCACTAATATTTACAGCAGCCCGGAAAACTTTCTGTCGCAAAATAAACACTTTTGTAAGTCGGCACTCAGCCGCTATACCCAGTGGGACTTTATTGCCTTAGTCCAAAAGCATGGTATTGCCTATCACGAGAAAACCCTCGGCCAGCTATTCTGTGATGATTCGGCCAAAGACATTGTCGAGATGCTGCTGAGCGAAGCCAAAGCAGCCAATGTGCAACTTGCGCTGCAACAGCAGATAACCGCCGTCAGCTTTGCCGATGGTAAATACACCGTAACTACCCCTGAGCTAAGCCGGCAATGCCAGAGTCTGGTGGTGGCCAGTGGCGGCTTAAGCCTGCCCAATTTAGGTGCTACCGCCTTTGGTTTTCAGCTGGCCGAGCAGTTTGGTTTAAAGGTGTTGCCACTGCGCGCTGCGTTGGTGCCCTTAACCTGGCAACCGAGCGATAAAGCGGTATTTGAGGAAATCAGCGGTGTATCGTTGCCGGTTACCGCCGAAGCCAATGGCACGCTGTTCCCGGAAGATATGTTGTTTACCCACCGCGGCTTAAGCGGGCCGGCGATATTACAAATATCGAGTTACTGGCAGCCGGGCGATAATGTCATCGTCAATATGTCGCCGGACACCAATGTGGCAAATTTTCTGGCCAGCCAGCAACACGCCCACCCGGAGCAGGAAGTTAAAACTGCACTGGCAAAATTGCTACCGAAACGGCTGGTTGAAAAACTGTTGGCACTGAATGTATTCACTAACCAGCCGCTGAAAGCGTTAAACCCGAAAACCATCCAACAACTCGCCGATAATTTGCATGCTTATGTCTTTAAGCCCAACGGCACCGAAGGCTACCGTACCGCCGAGGTAACCATTGGCGGCGTCGATACCGATTATTTATCGTCAAAAACTATGGAAGCGAAACAGCAACCCGGCTTGTATTTTATCGGCGAAGTGGTCGACGTCACCGGCTGGCTGGGCGGCTATAACTTCCAATGGGCCTGGGCCAGTGGCTGGGTTGCGGGGCAGTACTGTTAGCTGTTTTATGAGATTCTAAATGGAAAAATAATAACGCCATAGAACCCTATTAATTGGCAGCCACTCTTCATTGATTTTTATTCTAAATGGATAAATTTAATAGAATGATCTCATCACAGAAAAAGATGGTCAATTAAGTTGTCCCCAACCTCTCATTTAACTCCTTAATCATCACTCCAAGTCATGATTTCGTTTTGACTGCGTTTACACGCAACCACCTGCATCTATAATCACCTCAACTCCATTCAACGATGAAAAACACATGCCGCAAGAATCAGCTCAATTAAATAAAAACTTGTTAAAGCACCTCAGACGCCAAAAGTGTGAAACACAAGCTGCAACAGCTGAAGCGTGTTTTATTGGTTTAAGGCAGTTTCAAAATATCGAGAAAGACGGATGTACTACAACCAGAGTTATCAATTCATTAGCCAAGCACTTTGGTATTCCCGCTAAAGAGCTGAGCACAAACATAAGCCAAGATAACTCACTATGGTATATCAAAAATCCTTATTCTTCCGTTGGTGAGATTGTCAAAGGATATTACGCAGTCATTGATGATATAAAAAAAATTGCCAAAGGTTTTGCAGAACATTCTGTGCCACGATTAAAAATCGTCGATGGTAATCGAGTCAAAGAGATATCTATTGCCTTTGGTGAGCAAGAGTTAAATTGGGCCTTAAGACCATTAGAGCTTAACGAGAAAATCGGTTTGTTATGGACTGATCTTTCTGAATGGCAACAAGATACATGGGAAGACATCCGAGAAGAATTGCTTTACGGCTGTGTTGAAGAAGTTTGCTTAAACGGTACTCCACTTGTTCCTGAAGGAGCAGTTCCTAAATTTATTGTTGAGTTTAGAGAGATCGGTAAACGCCAATTAGTAGACACCGGCTATCGCATATTTAATTCTGCAGCTGAGTTTCGTGTTTCGTTCTCACAGTGGCTAGATACAATCCCTTTATTTTTTGAGCCTACTCGCTCTGAGCTTGGATTCCTCAATATGGCATACGACTTCAGATACGAAATGACAAAAACAATACGGATCAAAAAGGTCTGGGTGAATGAACGTGGTGAAAGCATGAAAGCACCTTGGTCTGCAGCCAATATAGATAGCCTGATAAAAGCGATGACTGATAAAACAAACGGTAGACGAAACTGGCCATTACCTATAGGCATTAACGAAAATTTTGATGGTGAAGAAGTAGCACCATTCGAGCCAGATGTTACCTACAGAAAAGTAACTGAAATACCTGAAATAGATTTTTCGATCACATTCGAGCAACTCAACCCTAATGCTAATTAAAAAGGAGATTAGTATGGCTAAATCAAGAAACCCAGCACCCGTTAATGGCCCAAGTAAGACAGGCGAAAAGTCAGGTGGAGGACGCGGTAATAACCCACCGCGTGGCAAATAAATGTCGAGTGAGTATCAAGAAGGCTATAACGCCTATTGGAAAGGTTCATCCAAGGCAGCGAATCCATACCACTGGTCAAATACCACTTGGTGGATGGTGGAAGAATGGGACAGAGGTTGGGAGGCGGCTCACAATGACAATTATGATGATGACTAATCGAATGAGCTAAAACATGAACTGACCTGCCCTTGTGGCATCATCGAAAACAGACAGGCTACTTCGTGATGGTAGAATGTTTTATGAAACTCTAAGTATGAGAAATTTGTGCTTCGGACGTCTATTCACTCATGCTTAGAGTTGTAGTAGCTACTATCAGATCTGACAGTATATTCGAGAGGCTTCGATCTGCCCTGATAGTCAGTTATGAGCGAAAAGCGGATGTAACGCTCAAAGCAGCTGCGCGGTACGCGTCGGCTGGCTTTGCTTGTTAGCAGCCCACACCGGACTTGCGCGGATTGCCGCACTGGCAACCCCGAACAACGGCAAGCTGCTATTAATTAAAAACTACACCGGTTAACTGCGACACAGCGAGCCAACCGGAACCTGTAAAACTGTTAAGCGAAGCCAAGAAGAACAACGCTACCGCCACCACCGTTTGCAGCAAACCGACAAACTGGCGAACTTTACCTTTTGGCGCTGCCGCTAAGAAAACCAAACGCGAGCAAAGCCCGAACAAAACGACTGACGAAAACCCTTAAAACCAGAAAACCTGCTAACGCTTTAGTGTTTTATCCGGCACGTTGTTCAGAGACGGATAAACTCCTGTTGAACGGCCCGGTTCACTTAATTTTTGGTATAACTGATGCTAATGGAATTTGTATTTTTAGGGAACAATTAATTTACAGGATTGTGTA
>NZ_JAWWAP010000011.1:0-174764 GCF_033721375.1 Arsukibacterium sp.
TCAAGCGTGATAAGTTGTCTTTTTTACTAAACAGCTTGTCACATTTGACCCTTTGTTACTAATCCCGCTTTTCAGGGCTTTCGTTGCCACCTTGAAGCGAGGGCGCCATTTTAGTGATTTAAACCTGACTGTCAAGGGTCTTTTTGAAAGATTTTTGCAATCCGGCTTATCTCACCTGAAGCCTGCTTAGCGCAGCACCCCTTGGCATGGCGCGCATTATAGGGCGTTTTAGACGTGCTGCAAGAGTCAAATAGGTATTTTTTTTCGTTTTAGCTATCAAATGCCTATTTATCACACTTTTTGTCTGTTTTTATTGCAGTGTTATTTGTTATAACGGAATTTTTTCTATTGGCTGCTTAAGATCTAACCGCTAATATAGATTTGCTTATGGTAAGTAAGCTCTTTTTCTCTGTATTTAGGAAATAATTATTATGTTACCAACGTTACGTGCTTCATTACCTTATACCCTGGCATTGGCCGTGCTGGCTTATTTTGCTTTTGCATTCTTTAACCTGGAAATTAATCAGGCCTGGTTTGTTGTGATCGGTGTTTTGCTGGCAGGCATTCTAGTACCCGTATTGGTCGATGTGAAAGGAGCAGCAGAAACTACCAGCGAAGTCCCCACTCAATTCGACGGCGAGACTGCCACTTTGTATGTCGGTAATCTTCCCTATCGGGCAAACGAAGATGCTGTTAAAGAGTTATTCTCTTCATATGGTGCGGTTAAAAATGTCCGATTGATGAAAGATCGGCAAACCGGTCGGCGACGTGGGTTTGGCTTTGTTGAAGTTTCAGCTAAAGATGCCGCTAAAATGATCAATAAACTTAACGACTTCGAATTTCAGGAAAGAACATTAAAGGTACGCGAAGCAAAAGAGCGTCAGGAAGACGACAGTCAGCAATAAGTAGCGTCAACCAAATCGTCTCTCGCAAAGTACTTCTTTATAACGCCGGCATTCAGTCGGCGTTTTAACTATTATATCAGTAATAGCTGACCGTTACTTTAACTTGGGTTTGCGTCACAGCCAAAAACGCCTAAAATAGCCGCCTTTTAGTCCAAGCAGAGACGATTATGCGAATAGGTCAGGTTTTTCCAGCAGAATATCAAACTCAGTTAGCTACCAAAAAGGCTCTGTTGCAAGATCTTTTCGCATCTTATGCTTTACCCGAAATCGAGGTCTTCCAATCTGAAGCAGAGCATTATCGGCAGCGCGCTGAATTTCGGATATGGCATGACGGTGATGATATTTACCACGCAATGTTTGATCCTGAAACCAAACAAAAGGTCCGGATTGACTATTTTCCTGTGGCCTCGAAGTTGATCGCAGACTTTATGCCGGTATTACTTAAGAAAATTCAGTTTAACCACTCACTTCGTTATAAGTTGTACCAAGTCGATTATCTGGCAACCTTATCAGGTGAACTGTTAATCAGCATGATTTATAAAAGACAACTTGATGAGCAGTGGCAGCAAGCTGCGCAGGCTTTAATCGCAGAATTACTACCCGAATGGCCAGTTAAAATTATCGGCCGGGCCCGCAAGCAAAAGATTGTGTTAAGTGATGACTTTGTCACAGAGCGCTTTGCTGTTGGCAGCAAGACCCTGGCATATCAGCAGGTAGAAGGCAGTTTTACTCAACCAAATGCCGGCGTAAATCAACAAATGCTTAACTGGACCGCCCGGATAGCCAGCCAACTTCAGGGAGATTTGCTGGAGCTGTATTGCGGTAATGCCAATTTCTCTCTGGCATTAGCGAACTATTTTAAGCAGGTTGTTGCGACTGAAATTTCAAGAACATCAATTAAATCAGCGCAATACAATATATCGCTTAATAATATTGATAATGTTCAGGTATTACAAATGTCTGCCGAAGATGTATCAAAAGCACTGGTAGCAAGCTCAGCTTTAAAACATATTGACCTGGCCGGCATGACATTGAACACTGTGTTGGTAGATCCCCCTCGTGCGGGTTTAGACCCGGACACTTTGCAACTGATCAGCCGTTTCAACGATATTATTTATATCTCCTGTAACCCAGAAACGCTGGCCGACAACATGCAATACCTGAGTAAAACACATCAGATTGTAAATGCGGCATTATTCGACCAGTTTCCCTACAGCCATCACGTTGAAACCGGACTCTGGCTGCAAAAACGCTAACTTTTAGCCTTATTTCTGCCATAACTGGCTGCGCCATGGGCAAGCCAACGCAATTGAGTGACCGTGCGACTGGTTAAACTGGCATATTGTTCAGGCGGCGCGTCCAGTGCATCAGCTCCGGTATGAAATACCAACGTGACCATTGCTTCGGCCTGCAGTTGTGCCAACTCATCAGGGCAGGCTGTTTCCTTTCGCAGGTAATGTGCCAGCTCTGCAGAGAAATGCTGAATTTCGCGAGCCACTGCCGCACGAAAAGCAGCGGATGTACCTGAACGCTCTCGCAATAATAATCTGAAAACGTTACTGTTACCGGTTACAAACTCCATAAAGGTTTCGATAGAGGTGCTGATAACGCTGCCGTTTTTTTCAATTCGTTGCCGCGCCTGACGCATTAATTGACGTAGCATCAAACCTGCCTCATCTACTAATGTTAAGCCCAGTTCGTCCATATCAGCAAAATGGCGGTAAAATGACGTAGGTGCTATACCTGCTTCGCGGGCTACTTCCCGCAAACTTAAACTGGCGAAACTTTTTTCCGCACTTAACTGAGAAAAAGCGGCTTCTATTATAGCCTTACGTGTTTTTTCTTTTTGTTGCGCTCTGCTCACGGACCATCCTACAGAAAAAATAGCTATTTTATACCTTGACCTGTCCCTGCTGGCTAGTTAAATTGGCGTACAGTTGTAAGCTCAAAGTGCCCTTTATGAAAAAAGCCCCTATTATCTGGACCACCACTATCTTATTCAGCGTTACGTTTCTTGTCGCAGCAATCGCTGTGCCGTGGTATGCCGTAGCGGTCGGGTTTGGCTGGTTCGAAATTATCGCCACCATTTTAGCGCTTGGCTACTGCGGTATGTCAATCACTGCAGGTTATCATCGTTTGTGGGCGCATAAAACCTATGATGCCCATCCGCTTATGCAATGGCTTTTTGCTATTGGGGGCGCTTTCGCTTTGCAAAACAGCGCGCTGCATTGGTCGTCCGATCACCGCGATCATCACCGTCACGTCGATAATAACGACAAAGACCCATACTCTGCGGGTCGTGGCTTCTGGTACAGTCATATCGGCTGGATGTTGCGTGACTATCAGGGCGATGTTTATAACGATTATTCTAATGTCCGTGATCTTCAGAAAAATCGTATTGTCGCGTGGCAGCACAAGCATTATCTGGTGCTGACGATAGCGACCAACCTAGGTATTCCGGTATTACTGGGCTTGATAAGCGGCAATATGCTGGGCATGATTCTGAGTGTTGGCGTGCTAAGACTGGTATTAAGCCACCATTTTACATTCTTTATTAATTCATTAGCCCATATCTGGGGTAACCAACCTTATACCGACAAAAACTCTGCGCGCGACAATGGCATACTTGCTTTTCTGACGTATGGTGAGGGTTACCATAATTATCATCATATATTTGAGTATGATTACAGAAACGGTATTAAGTGGTGGCAGTTTGATCCCACTAAATGGTTGATAAAAACGGCCAGTTTTATCGGCCTGACCCGCAACCTGCGCACAGTACCGGAAGAACGTATTGCAATGGCGAAAGTTAAAATGCAGCTATTACGGGCCCAGCAAAAAGCTCAGTTGCTGCCTAATTCTGAACAGCTGTTACAGTTGCTGGAACGGGAGTATGAACTCCTGGTAGCCAGGATGCAGGATTTCTATCTGCTGAAAAAGCAATTTGTCGTCCAGAAGAAGCAAGCCTTAATTGAGCAATATCAGTCTGCTGACTTTAAGCAACGTTATCGCGAGTTCAAATACCATTTGCAGCAACAACACCGGCATTGGCAAAGGCTGACAGCTGCTTTCCACTGATATTGAAAAAGAGGCTGCGGCCTCTTTTTTTGCTATAAAGACCTGTTATGCTGGCAAGTAACAGATTGCACTAAACAAGGCGACACTTGTGACCGAGAAAAAAATAGCTAAGAAAACTGTTTATGATTATGACGCCATAGTTATAGGTACCGGTCCCGGGGGCGAGGGTGCAGCGATGTATCTCGCCAAAAGTGGCCAACGAGTTGCAGCCATTGAACGTTATAAATCGGTTGGTGGCGGCTGTACTCACTGGGGAACCATACCATCAAAGGCATTACGGCACTCGGTTAGCCGATTGATTGAGTTTAATGAAAATCCGTTATTTCAACTCGATGACCAGCACACCAGGCTGACTTTCTCACAGATTTTGAAGCATGCCGCCGGCGTTATCCGTAAGCAGGTAAAATTAAGAGCCGGTTTCTACGACCGCAATCTGGTAAAAATACATCAGGGAGAGGCGCGTTTTGTTGATGCCCATACTCTGGAAATTACCGATGCTGAAGGCAGCAGCTATATGCTTACAGCAAAAAATATCGTAATAGCTACCGGCTCAAGGCCCTACCGGCCACCCCAGGTCGATTTTAATCACTCACGAATTTACGATAGCGATACTATTCTGTCGCTGGCGCACGAGCCGAAACACGTCATTATATACGGTGCAGGGGTTATTGGCTGTGAGTATGCCTCTATTTTCCGTGGTCTTGGTGTAAGAGTTGATCTGGTTAACACCCGGGATCGCTTACTTTCTTTTATGGACGCAGAGATTTCAGACTCACTTAGTTATCACTTCTGGAATTCCGGTATGACCATTCGACATGGTGAAGAGTTTGCTCAGATAGAAGGACATGAAGATGGCGTCGTTCTGCACTTACAATCTGGCAAAAAAATGAAAGCTGACTGTTTTCTGTTTGCTAATGGCCGCACTGGTAATACCGATATGTTAAATCTGGCGGCAATACAGCTGGATTCGGACAGCCGGGGGCTGGTTAGTGTTAACGCCAGTTATCAGACCAGCATTGACAACATTTATGCTGTCGGTGATGTGATTGGCTATCCCAGCTTAGCCAGTGCAGCATACGATCAGGGACGTCTTGCTGGGGAGGCTATCGTCAAGGGGAATCTGGATGGGCACCTGATCGCCGATATTCCTGTTGGCATTTATACCATTCCTGAAATGAGTTCAGTAGGTAAAACCGAACAGGAACTCACCAATGCAAAAATACCCTATGAAGTGGGTCGGGCCCAGTTTAAACATCTGGCCCGGGCACAAATTGCCAATACCAGTGTCGGCAGTCTGAAAATACTATTTCACCGTGAAACCCTTGAAATACTCGGTATCCACTGTTTTGGTGAGCGGGCAGCTGAAATTGTTCATATCGGTCAGGCCATTATGATGCAAACAAACGGCGGGAATAATCTGAACTATTTTGTGCATACAACGTTTAATTATCCCACTATGGCTGAAGCATACCGGGTTGCAGCATTAAATGGTTTAAACCGGCTTTTTTGATTAAGGAATAGTGAAGAGATTTAACCAACTGAAATAAAACAAAATAATTATTTTTGTTTTGCCTGATAAATCATTGTAAACTCAATGAAAGAATAAAATTTTGTAAGAAAGTCGTGGAGACATATTATGCCAATAGTTCGTATTAGTCTGGCTTGGATTGCAATTTGTTTCTCCTGGCATGCACTTGCAGATTTTCCTACTGCAAAATCGTTGTTTGAAAAACAAGAATACCAACTGGCAAAGCCCCGGCTGGAAAAGCTGGCTGAGTTAGGCCATGTTGAAGCACAATATCTGGTATCAAGAATTTATGCTGAAGGCCTGGGTACTGATGTAGACAATAATAAAGCTTACGCATGGACTTTGATTGCCCGCGATCGGGATCATGCAGAAGCTGCAGAAAAGTATTTAGCTTTAAGACGCAAACTTGAATCACGCCGCGATGGTAAGGAAGCGTTTACAGAACTTAACAGTAAATACGGCAAAGACGCGCTATACGGCAACTTATATCCGATTGCCAACAGGTTTGTCGTCGGAAGTTTTGCAAAGATAAAAGCAATCCGTCAGGACGAACCAAACTTTCCTACTTATTTTGAGCGCGGTGGCGTGTCTGCCTGGGCGGTTGTCCATTATGATATTAATGAAGACGGTAAAGTAGAAAACGCCAAGGTAGTGGCGTCTTTTCCGGTAGATGGTATTAATGAGTATGTGCTGCAGGCGGTAAATAACTGGCGGTTTGAGCCGCCAAGAGATTTATATGGCGATACCAAGCGACTGGAAATGCAATTACATAGTTTTCAAATCAAAGCGTCTCAGGGCTCTCAGTCACGCCGGTTTAACCGCGATAATCAGGAATACCTTGATGCAATCGCTGCAGCAGCACAGGCTGAATTTGCAGAATATCAGTATTTATATGCCATTCTGGCTGAGAGTAATATTGTTAAGACAGAAAATCCGCTGGAGTGGTATCAGAAAGCTGCAATTAATGGCCATCAAACTGCCCAGTATCGATTAGCACAGTGTCTGATAACCGGTAATGGGTGTGAAAAAGACCGTAGCAAAGCCGTCAACTGGCTGGCCGTTGCAGCAGAAGGTGGTAACCCCAAAGCAGCCTATTTGCTGGCACAAGAGCTACTGGATAGTAATAATGTTAACTATGAACCACGCAAAGCTGCGCGCTATCTGGAGCTGGCAGCACTGCAGGAATATATGCCAGCCATTGCAGATTATGCGTCACTGCTGGCAATGTCAGATGACCCCCAGATTTATAACCCCAATAAAGCGGTTAGCCTGGCGGAACAAGGCCGTGCTATCGACCCAAACCATCCGGACCTGTTATCGACTCTTGGCGTAGCCTTTATTGAGCTGGGCCAGCAGGGACGAGGCGAAGCTATGTTACAACAAGCTATAGCTGAAGCCAAAAAACGTAGTTGGGCCACCCAGAACTTTGAAGATTTATTGCTGGATTATCAGACCTCTGTCGCTGGGACGAACTAATAAAAAGGCCATCTGATGATGGCCTTTTTATTATTCTTTATCTTTTTATTTGTCTTTGTCACTGGTGTCCAGATGATAGGTGCGGCTTAACGACTGTACCGCATCAATAAATACCCCTGCTCGCTCAGGATCAACATCGGGCGTAATACCATGCCCCAAATTAAACACATGGCCTGAGCCCTGGCCAAAGCTGTCTAATATTGATTGCACTTCCTGGCGGATCCGCTCCGGAGAGCCAAGGAGTACCGACGGGTCCATATTGCCTTGTAGCGCAACTTTATCCCCTATTCTGGCACGGGCGTTACCAACATCAGTCGTCCAGTCCAGGCCAACCCCATCACAACCAGTTGCAGCAATTAGTTCTAACCACTGACCACCATTTTTAGTGAACAAGGTTACGGGCACTTTGCGACCGTCAGCCTCGCGGGTCAAACCATCAACAATAGTTTGCATATAGCTTAATGAAAACTCTTTATAGTCGCGTGGTGTCAGGATGCCACCCCAGGTATCGAATATCATTACGGACTGCGCACCCGCAGCAATTTGTGCATTCAGATACAGCACGACACTCTGCGCCAGCTTGTCTAACAGCATATGCAGTATTTCAGGTTCGCTGTACATCATCTTTTTAATAATGCTGAAGGTTTTGCTACCGCTACCTTCCACCATATAGGTTGCCAAAGTCCACGGGCTGCCGGAAAAGCCGATAAGCGGCACGCTGCCGTTCAGCTCACGCCTTATGGTTCGTACGGCATCCATTACATATTTTAATTCCTGCTCCGGATCAGGCACCGGTAAATTAACCACATCCATAAAGTCACGGATCGGACGTTGGAACTTAGGACCCTCGCCCTCACCAAAATACAGACCTAAACCCATTGCATCAGGAATGGTTAAGATGTCGCTGAATAAAATAGCAGCGTCCAGAGGATATCGACGTAACGGCTGCAATGTCACTTCGCAGGCCAGTTCAGGATTCTTACACAGCGACATAAAGTCACCTGCCACAGCGCGGGTAGCACGATACTCGGGCAAGTAACGACCTGCCTGGCGCATCATCCAAACGGGTGTCCGGTCAACTGGCTGCTTTAACAGTGCTCGCAGGTAACGGTCGTTTTGTAACTGCATAATTCTCTCGCCTTCAATAAAATCTGCGCAAGTTTACCATCTGTCACTGCCTGACTCTAGGCTATTAATCTGCAGTTCATATTTTTTGTGATCAGTGCTTGTATCCATTAACACTATCTGTTATAAACTACTTGCGCTAGTGAAGAATTATAAGCGAGAAGCCTGATTTACAGGACCATGCTGTACCAAGTTAAGCCACATTTTGTGGCTTTTTTATTTGCTGCCATCCATGGCGAAAACCCTTATGGGCCAACGCTCCGCATTGTTAAAAATCACTCCAGATGATTTTTTATTTGCTGCCATCCATGGCGCAAACCCTTTGGGCCAACGCTCCGCATTGTTAAAAATCACTCCAGATGATTTTTTATTTGCTGCCATCCATGGCGAAGTTTCGTTGCTGTAGATGCCTGATAATCCTGCCAGACAAGGTTTCGGCAGGTGGCACATCCGGTAAGTTATTTAAGTCAAACCAGGCGGCTTCAGCAATCTCATTAGGCTGACATACAATATCACCGTCCTGATAATCTGCCGTAAAGCCGGTCATTAAAGAGTGCGGAAATGGCCAGGGCTGGCTGCCGACATAACATAAATTAGTAATATCCACCCCCACTTCTTCTTTTACTTCACGCGCTGCCGCCTGCTCCAGGGTTTCAGCCGACTCAACGAATCCTGCAAGGATTGAAAAGAAGCCGGCTTTGTGGCGGGTAGACCGTGCCAGCAGTATTTGTCCCGGCCGGGTAATACCGACCAGCACGCACGGGGCAATTCGCGGATAACAACGATGACCACATTTGCTGCATAACGCTGCCAGTTCCCAGTTTACCAGGTGCATAGCACTGCCGCACTGGCCACAAAAGCGGTGTGTCTGCAAAAATAGCGCGACCTGCAGCGCCCTCGCTGCCAGCTGAAACAGCATTTCATTCTGAGTCAGCAAACTGCGGGCTGAATGCCATGATGATTCATCCACTATCTGATCATGATCTACCACTAAATAGCAGGGTTGCTGTTGGTAATGTCCCAACCGGCAAATCTGCTCAGGTTCCGCTGCAATCGTTAAATTTGCTAAGGTGCCTTGCGGCACCTTGCCCTCAGCTGTCAGATACAAGCGGCCTTTATTAACAACGAACCAGAATCCAGGTTGGCTGTTTGTCAGCGTTATACTGTGCTTTATCATGCAAAGGTCCTTGATTGACGTACTCTATTAGTTACAGATTAGTGTGCTGTTGTTATGATACGGCTTGTGCACTGGGCTGACCAATAAAAAAATGGTTGATTTTTAGTGTGAAATTCTTTTAATTAGAGGTAGCAGAATTTTTACTGCTCCTAATTTACTGCTCTTAAGGAGAAGGCAATGTACCGTCGTGTGCAACAAGCGCAACAAAAGTGGGGAGGGTCGTTAACTGCGATAGATAACTGGCTTGACGAGCGTCAACAGCTTATTGTCAGTTATTGCAAGTTAGCTGGCCTACCGCCATTTGAAAAGGACCGCCACACGCTGCCTGCTCAGGAGAAAATTCGCGAATTCTGTCAGCTGCTAATGGATTATTTATCTGCCGGTCATTTTGAAGTCTATGAACGTATCGTCGATCAGTGCACGGTAAATGGCACTGACTCCCGCCAATTAGCCGATAGCTTATATCCGAAAATTTCAGTATCCACTGACTTAGCGCTTAGTTTTAATGACGCCTATGCGGATCATTTAAGCACACGTAACAGCGCGGCATTCGATCGTGAACTTTCTGAGCTGGGCCAGGCATTAGAAGAGCGTTTTGAACTGGAAGACGAACTGATTGATACGCTGCACGCTAAACACACCGATGCCAGTGTATCAGCCTGACTGAACGTCAGCGAATAACAGGAGCGACAACCACAAGGTTGTCGCTGCCAGAGTTGTGATTATTCGCTGGTAACAATTTCCAGTAATTCCACTTCAAATACTAAAACACTGTGTGGGGTAATAACACCCATATCGCGCTCACCATAAGCCAGTTCAGATGGAATGGTGAACTTGTACTTTGAACCTACGTTCATCAGCTGAACCCCTTCTGTCCAACCTGGTATCACCCGGTTTAACGGAAATTCAGCTGGCGCATCACGGTCATACGAACTGTCAAATTTAGTACCATCAGTTAACGTGCCGGTGTAATGCACTTTTACCACATCGGTAGCCGCCGGTTTCGGGCCATCGCCCTGTTCCAGTACTTCGTACTGTAAACCAGAATCAGTAACCGTTACCCCTTCCTTGCTGGCATTTTGTTCTAAATAGGCTTTTCCGGCAGCGATCACTGCTTCAGATTCGGCCGCGGCAATTTCAGCTTGCTTAGCACGGTACTGCTCGTCCAGACTGGCCAACAGCTGTTGAATTTCGTCATCGCTGACACTGGATTTACCCGCCAGACCGTCTTTGACGCCTTGCATGATTAAATCACTATTTAAATCAACGGCAATTTTGTCATACTCCTGGATAGTGCTCTCCAGGTAACGGCCTGCAGACACACCAAGACTATAAGCCTGTTTAGCTTGATCGGTGTCTAATGCAGGTGCTTCAGGTTGCTGTTCTTTCTGGCAGGCTGTTAACGTTAGCATTGCCACGGCAATCAGTGATAATTTGGTTGTTACGCGCATTCATTTCTCCAATTATTGGCAGCCTGGCTGCAAAAGTGTGTTTTAATAATCCGTCAGATTCTGACCTATACTAACGGTTTGTGCGAATGAGGTTAACACCCGCAATGAAATATCCTGTGCTTTTTCTCACTTTTTTACTCTCGTCTTGTACAAAAGTGGAAACAACAGCACTGCAGCAATGGCAACACGTCGCTCAGGGCAGTTATGCAGCTGAGATCGCCGATAATGGCAACTTCGCTGTGGTCTCTTCGGTGGAGCATGGTGTTGCCTACTGGGATCTGGAGCAAAACGCACTGAAATATCAGTGGCAACACGACCCGGAGCAGGAAAACCTGGTATTCAGCCTGGCCATCAGCCCGGATAACAGCCATGTACTGACCGCGGATCAGCACACCTTTGCGCTGTGGCGCACAGACACAGGTCAGAATGCGGGTTTCTGGCAACTTGATCAGTCAACTGTGCGTGATATCGCCGTGTCTGCCAACGGCGCTCACCTACTGATAGGGAAAAGTGATGGCGCGGTGCAACATATCACGCTGTCGAGCGGCCGGCGCCTGGAGTTTCTGGGCCACAGTGAAAAGATTAACAGCGTGGCAATGTCACCTAATGGTCGCTACGCCCTGACCGGCAGTAACGATTATCAGGCTTACCTGTGGGATACTGACAGCGCTCAGATTATTCATACATTCAGCCACCCCAGCCGGGTGAGCAAAGTTGCCTTAGATCCCAAAGGTCGCTATGCCTTTACCGCAGATAGCCAGAGTCTGGCCAGGATCTGGGATATCCAAACCGGAGCACTGGTCAGTAAGCTGCAAATTACGGCCCGCCAGCAAGTGTTCAGTGCGGTGCGCTTTAGCGCTGATGGTAACTATTTACTTACCGGCGCCCCCACCCGTAATGCTGCATTATGGCGGGTAAGTGATGGCCAGGAGCTGCAGCGCTGGCGGGTAATGCCGCGGGATGGCAGCCGGCCAGCCGGGGCTGTGGTTCATGCAGTAGCATTCTTAAGCCCAACACGTATAATTACCGAAAGCTCCAGTGGCTTCGCCGAGGTATGGGAAATTAATTATGACTGAGCATGATGCTGCAATGCAGCAACAACTTATTGAGCTGGAAAGTAAACTGGCGTTTCAGGAAGACACCGTCCAAAGCCTGAATAATGAATTACATCAGCATCAGCAACGGATTGAAAAATTACAGCAACAGGTGATGTTGCTGGCCGAGAAGCTCCGGCAGCTCCCGGATGATCAGGGCATCTTACGCCCTGAAGAAGAGCCACCTCCACCGCACTATTAACAGCAACAGGCAGACTTAGCGCCAGCGGGCTATTCCGGTTTAAACACCCCAATCACCTGCTCACTGGCGCGGCTCGCTTTGCTTACCTGCTGCTCCGGTTGCACCATCTGATGGCCGCAACTGACACATTCCACTTTTTCGACGTTATTTTCCAGAAATAACATCATAGTGTCCATAGCGTGACACTTCGGACAACTGGCACCGGCGATAAAACGTTTTTTCTTACGAACAGTCATAGTTATCTCAGTTTGTTAGCGCCAATTTTCTGCGAAGGCCTTGGTTTATGCTGGTTATAGCGTAAAGTTGGCACCTTAGTTCAGTATTACAGGTAAAAGCATGATTCAGTTACAGCAGGTTGAACTGCGCCGCGGCCCACAGGCTTTGTTTACTCAGGCCGATCTTACCGTATTTCCGGGGCAAAAAGTCGGAATTATTGGTGCCAATGGCTGCGGTAAATCCAGCTTGTTTGCCTTGCTGCAGGGCAAACTGCATGCTGATGCAGGTGTGGTAAGTATACCGGAGCGTTGGGTTATTTCTACCGTTGCCCAGGAAACCCCGGCGCTGGATTGCAGCGCTATGGACTATGTTCTGCAGGGCGATGAAAAATTATTCCCGCTGTTACTTAAAGCCCGCAGCCAGTGCAGTGACACTGATTTGGGCGCCGTGCATTTGCAAATTGAAGCCCTGGATGGCTACCGGGCAGAAGCAAAAGCCGGTGTGCTGCTTGATGGCCTGGGTTTTAGCGGTGATGCCCAGCAACGGCCGGTTAAATCGTTTTCCGGTGGCTGGCGGATGCGCCTGAATCTGGCGAAAGCGCTAATGCAACCTGCCGAATTATTGCTGCTGGATGAACCGACCAACCACCTTGATTTAGATGCCGTACTCTGGCTGGAAAAATATCTGGCTAACTATCAGGGCACCTTGCTGCTGATAAGCCATGACCGCGACCTTCTGGATGCGGTAACCGATAACATCGTCCATATTGAACGTCAGACCCTGACTTTGTATAAGGGTAATTACAGCCAGTTCGAGCGTCAGCGCGCTGAGCAGCTATCGCAGCATCAGGCCAACTTTGATAAACAACAGCGTCAGGTTGCTCACCTGCAAAAATTTATTGACCGTTTTAAAGCGCAGGCCACCAAGGCTCGTCAGGCTCAAAGCCGGATTAAAGCGCTGGAACGGATGACCATACTGGCCCCGGCCCATGTTGATTCGCCGTTCAGCTTTAGCTTTCGCGAGCCAAAATCGTTACCTAACCCACTTCTGAAAATGGAACATGTTCAGGCCGGCTATGCCGACAACATTATTTTAAGCCAGATTAAGTTTCAGCTACTGCCCGGCAGCCGGATTGGCTTACTTGGCCGCAATGGTGCCGGTAAATCTACCTTAATTAAATTACTGTCTGGCAGCATGGCACCACAAAGTGGCGAGATCTGGTACGCTAATGGGGTAAGTTTAGGTTATTTTGCCCAGCATCAGCTGGAAACGCTGCGCCCGCAAGATTCACCGCTGCAGCATCTGGTGCGGCTGGACCCTTTGGTACCCGAGCAAAAGCTACGTGATTTTCTGGGAGGCTTCGGTTTTCATGGTGATAAAGCGCTGGAAGCCTGCGCGCCGTTTTCCGGTGGCGAAAAAGCCCGGCTGGTTCTGGCATTAATTGTCTATCAGCGCCCTAACCTGTTACTGCTGGATGAACCCACTAACCACCTTGATTTAGATATGCGCGAAGCCATTGTTATGGCGTTGCAGGAGTTTGAGGGCGCTATAGTTATCGTCTCGCACGACCGGCATCTGCTCAGCAGCTGTACCGATGAGTTTTATTTAGTCGCCCATGGCCGGGTCGCGCCATTTGACGGGGACCTGACGGACTATTACCAGTGGCTGCAACAGGACGCCCGGCAAAGCGCCAGCAGCAACCAGCCAGATACACCTGCCAGCAGCACTGTTATCCGTAAAGATCAGAAACGGCTGGAGGCTGAGCTGCGTAATCTGCTCAGGCCACTAAAGCAGAAAATCGAAAAACTGGAGCAGCAACAACAAAAGCTGACCACAGAGTTGGCCGCTATTGAGGAAAAAATGGCCGATCCGGAGATCTACAGCGCTGAGCGCAAAGCCGAGCTGACCGCACTACTGGCCAAACAAGCCACGGCCAGCAGCAATCTGGCCAGTATTGAAGAAGACTGGTTTATGGCGCAGGAAGAGCTGGAACAGCAAACCAGCCTGTTCTGGAACAGCAATGGCTAACCGCAGTAAAATGACTGAAACGCTGACAGCAGCAGCGCTGTGGCAGTTTAGCGTGGCGTTTTATCCAGAGGTAAAGTCAGTGTGCCTGCAGTGGCAGGACGAACTGGGCGCTAACGTCAACCTGCTGCTGATGCTGTGTTACTTAGAACGACAACAGCTGAGTATCGGCCGGCAACAGCTACAGCAGCTGCACGCTGAGCTGGAAGGCTTTAGTGCACGCTTTACCCGGCCACTGCGTCAGTTACGCCGCAGTGTCAGCGAAAGCGGCCTAGATGCGGCTATGCAGCAACAGCTAAAGCAAACATTACTGGCCAGCGAGTTGGAACTGGAGCGGCTGGAACAACAATTACTGCTGCAGCATTGCCCTGCGCTTGCTGTAAACCCGGTACAAGTATTGGAACTCTATCTGCAATTACTCAACGCCGATGCCTCAGCGGACGCAGCAATGGGGCAATTAATTGATCTGCGTCAAGCCTTGGTAAAGTTGAGTTAAACAGCCAGGTAAACTTTGATCTGTATCAGCTAAACCTGACCGCACTTTACCTACACTTACCCTGACAACGCAGCAAGAGGGTAACGTTATGAACCTGTGGCATGAATTTCTAAATGATCCGGTGATCTTTATTTCATTTAGCGGCCTGGCCATCGTCATTGGCTTGTGTCTGTTTTACGCAATTTATTTTATTTATAAAATTGACCACGATACACCTGAGTCAGAGCAGCATTAAACAGGGCGGGCAACAGGAAGTGTTAAGCTAGGTTTCCAGATAAATTATTTTGTCCGGTACGCCATTCCAGGCGTCGGCATCGGCTGGCGGAGCGTTTACTTCGCGAATGTTAGGCCATAACTCCGCCAGTTCAGCATTTAGCTGAATAAAGCCTTGCTGGTCAGCGGGCACTTTATCTTCCTGTACTATGGCATTAGCCGGGCACTCTGGCTCGCACAGGGCACAGTCGATACAAATAGTCGGGCTTATCGCCAGAAAATTCGGCCCTTCAAAAAATGCATCAACCGGGCACACTGCCACGCAGTCGGTGTATTTGCATTTAATGCAGTTATCTAATACCACAAAGGCCATAGTGTCTTGCTTCCCATTGTTGCAGGCTGGCGATCATACTGTAGAAAACTCCAAAAACAAACACAGACAAGTGTTTGATCAGCGCTTCATATCCCGGTAAAAGTTTTCATGTGAGCCCAGATTTAGCAGCTCCAGGATCACCGCGCCATCCTCATAACTGTAACCCAGCAAGGTTAATTGCTTTACCATATTAAATTTATATACGCGCAGATAGGCCAAATCGCCGCGCTTTTTTTCACCGAGTAATGGGTTATCGATTAACGCTTTTACAGCGTTATCCAAGTCTGCTTTCTGATTGGGCTTTAATTTCTTTACGGCTTTGTTAAATGTTGCTGTTTGTAATACCTGCTCTATCTTAGCCAAAGGTGTAAGCCTCAAGCTGGCCAGCGTCTTTTTCTGCTTTAGCAAGCATAGCTTGTTGTACAAATTCGTAGGATAAATCCGGGTTATCTTCCATCATGCGGCCGATTTTCGCCCAATGCTCAATTTGTTTGGCCGCAGAGCGGGATTGCGCAGAACCGACGATCTTGGCTCTTTCTACCAAAGTATCTTCCAGCCTAATACTTGCCGTTGTCATGGCTACCTCCAAACTATTTTTCACCGCCCAATTGTAGCAGAATGCCACAGATGTACAATATTGAGGCAAGCTCGCTGATAATGTATCAGCAACCACCGCTAACTTGTATCAACGCTTTGCAACTACACCATTTTTCCCAGTTGGTTTTGTGACCGATTTATCTGTTTGAGGCAGGTTAATGGCGCAACTACCTATTCTGTTTACGATCGTTCCGGCGCCTTAGTTACCAGAGACGACGTAACAACTGGCGAAACAACAGAGTATGTGGCGGGGCCCAACGGCACTTTTGCTAAGTATGATGGAAGTGTTGTTACTTATTTGCATAACGACATCGTTGGCAGTGCCGTTAGCGGAACCTATTCGGCTGGTAACGTAACCTGGCGGCAAAAACACACGCCGTTTGGTGAGGAATTAAATGCCGTTGCTGCTAATAAAGATGAAATTGGTTTTACCGGCCATATCAAGGATTCTGATACGGGCCTGAACTATATGCAGCAGCGATACTATGATCCAGTTATCGGTCGGTTTTACAGCAATGACCCTGTGGGCTTTACCGCCAGTAACCCGATGATGTTTAACCGCTATGCGTATGCCAATAATAATCCGTATAAGTATATCGATCCGGATGGGAAAGAGCCTATCAACTTTAACTCTCTTTTCCCACAAGCTAGAGAGAAGGAAATTATTAGTCAAATTTCTTATGGAGTTATGGACACAGCTAAAGGTGTACCCGGTTTTGCTGGAGATGCAATGCTATATGTCGGTTCTGGAACTGGTAGGGCATTTATGGCAAATTCAGGTAATTTTGCTACGTTGGCTAGTTTCATCCCTGGGTACGGTGCATTAGCTGTAGCGACAACATTTGGTGTACTTCACATGGTTGAAAGTGGCAGTTTTGATGCGCTTGCTGGCTTAGCTGCAGGAGAGTTGGCTCAAAATCAACTAGACAAAGTTAAAGTTCCATCTAGGTTTGGTCCATTAGTAAAGTGGGCGGGAGCACAATATGTGTCTAATGAGGCTTCAGAAGGAGTTAAAGCTCATGAACAAAATATGCGCGCTACTCAGGAGGCTAATGGAACTGACTCTGGAAGCCCACCGGTAGTTCAAGTTGACACGTCACACAGGCTTAGAAAGGAATGAGAAGAAAGTTAAGGCTAGTTATGAAATTAAAAGAAAAGCTAAATCTACGAAATCTAGTGATTCTGGTATTTTGTATTTGGGGAGCACATGGTTTAGTGGGCAATATAAAAAATGGTGATATACATATAAAAGCCATCACATTTTCTCGTGTGAATGAGCCGATATTTTTTTGGTTTTTTATAGTGTTTGGTTTTTTTGGAATTTTTTGCTTACTTTATATCGTTTTCTTTGGTACCACTGAGAACGACGAAGATATTTGACGGTCATAAGAATCAATAGTGTCAGGTTCATTGATTTCTTCAGGCTAAAATTGATTCGGTAGAAGCTTTGAATCCAAAGCCTCTCCCTCACCAGTAACTCGGTGTCGGCGGGGCTTTTTGTTACCAAAAAAGGCAAAACTCTTCAGCAAACTCGCCATCTTTCCAGTGGCCAATAGACTTTTTGCCATCTGGTGTGGTTCGAACAAGGTGATCTGGGTAATCTGCCACTTTGCCATATAGCGCCTGCCCCTGAGCCAACAACTCACGGTTTAATTGTCCAGATTGGCTGTCACGCTCGACCTCTTCAGACAAGGCCAGTACATCAAGCTTATTGGTCACAAGGTTACTCCCTAAAGATAAGGTTTAACTATCTTGACTGAATGGTAGAGGCAATGCCGTGCCTGGCGGCAAAGGACTGAAGTTTCTTGACCTAAAAACTCATATCTCGCTTGTAGCGGCAGAAGAAATTGATGGCTGCATCATCATTGCCATAGATAGATAGCCCGGACATCATTTTCGCCTGCTCCGATTCAATGGCTGACATCTTTTGCTCAGAGGTGAACAGTTGAGCTCAAGAGCAAAACCCTTGCGGACAATCAACTACGCTTAGCGTAAAATAGCGCCATCTTGTGAGCGGCGGGCCTGTTGCCTGATCGCAATGACACCGATACGGAACCTCTATGCTGCGCCTGACTGAAATTAAACTACCGCTAAACCATGATGAAAATGCACTAACTGCTGCCATTTTAAGTAAATTACAGATACCTGCGAAGCAGCTGCACAGTTTTACCGTGTTTAAACGTGGCTTTGACGCCCGTAAGAAATCTGACATTCAGTTGATTTATACTCTGGATTTAGCAGTTGATAACGAGGCGCAGCTGCTAACCACCTTTGCCGCTGATCAGCATGTTAAACCTTCGCCTGACACCAGTTATAAGTTTGTCGCTCAGGCCCCGGCTAAGTTGAGCGAGCGGCCCATTGTCATTGGCCTGGGTCCCTGTGGCTTGTTCGCCGGTTTATTGCTGGCACAAATGGGCTTTAAACCGATTATTTTAGAGCGTGGTAAAGAAGTGCGCGAGCGTACCAAAGACACCTTCGGTTTCTGGCGCGGCAAAGAATTAAACCCGGAATCAAACGTGCAATATGGCGAAGGCGGTGCCGGTACCTTTTCTGATGGCAAGCTTTACAGCCAGGTGAAAGACCCGAAACATTATGGCCGCAAAGTAATGAGTGAATTTGTCGCGGCCGGCGCACCCGATGAAATAATGTATGTCAGTAAGCCGCATATCGGTACCTTTAAGCTGGTGGCGATGGTAGAGAAAATGCGGGCGAAAATTATCGAACTGGGTGGTGAAATCCGCTTTAGCAGTAAGGTAGAAAAACTGCATATTGATAATGGCCAGCTGACCGGGCTAACTCTGGCCAGTGGTGAACAGTTGCAAAGCCGGCATGTGGTGCTGGCCGTTGGCCACAGCGCCCGTGATACGTTTCAAATGTTATATGATCAAGGTGTCTATATCGAAGCCAAGCCATTCTCAATAGGCTTCCGGATAGAACACGAGCAATCGATGATTGATGAATGCCGCTTTGGCCCAAATGCCGGCAACCCGATTTTAGGCGCGGCTGATTATAAACTGGTGCACCATTGCAGCAATAACCGCACCGTATACAGCTTCTGTATGTGTCCGGGCGGCACCGTGGTGGCGGCAGCCTCGGAGCCTGGCCGGGTAGTCACCAATGGCATGAGCCAGTATTCAAGGCACGAGCGTAATGCTAATAGCGCCATAGTGGTCGGGATAGACCCCGAGCGCGATTACCCCGGCCACCCGCTGGCAGGCATAGCGCTGCAACGCCAGCTGGAAGAGCAAGCCTTTAAACTGGGCGGTGAAAGCTATCATGCGCCGGCGCAGTTAATTGGCGACTTTTTAAAAGGTAAGCCGTCAGCCGAATTGGGTGAAGTTAAGCCTTCCTATACCCCGGGTATCACCTTAACGGATTTAGCCCAGGTATTACCTGATTTTGCTATTGCCGCGATCCGCGAAGCGATACCGGCGTTTGACCGGCAGATTAAAGGCTTCGCCAAAGCTGATGGTTTATTAACCGGAGTCGAAACCCGCACCTCGTCGCCCATCTGCATTAAACGCGGCAGCGACTATCAAAGCATTAATGTCAAAGGCCTGTATCCGGCAGGTGAAGGCGCCGGCTATGCCGGTGGTATTTTATCCGCCGGTATTGATGGCATTAAAGTGGCCGAAGCACTGGCGCTGGCGATGCTGGATACTGTTTCTGATGCCGATAACGCCCCAACAGCATAACTGAAGTGGCAGACGGACTTAGCCGGCAGTACTATCGTAACGGCCCGCCACACCGGGCCGGCGCTGATGTCAGTTTTGGTGACTTGGTTAAGATTTTTGGCTTTAACAGCATTCATATTGGCCGCTGGGTGCAACGTGATGAACAACAGCAGGCCGCTAATTTATTTTTTGATGCGCTGTGCGACTTGCAGCTGTTACTGCAGGTCCCCGAGCAGGTTATTTCGCTTAACGGCAGCCTGGCTTTAACATACGGTATAGGCGGCCAGCGTGGCGTTTGCGCCCACTACCAGCCACAGGGGCGTATTTTAGCGCTGGCCAAAAATGCCGGTGGCGGCAGCCTGGCCCATGAATGGTTTCATGCCTTTGATCACTATATTGCCGGTAAAATGTTCTGCCTTCTGCCATCAGCAGACCGCTTTGCCAGCCGCTGCTGGCTGGATGGTATGGCGGTAAAGGCCCACCCGTTAAAAGAGCTGCTGCAACAGGCTTTTCAAACTTTGTATTTATCTGACAATGGCCAGAACGAAAGCGATTTTTTCAAACAATGCCGCACGCTGGATGCCACGCGCCAGCAGCTTTATCTGGCCATGCCGGAAGAAATGGCCGCCCGGGCCTTTGAAAATATGCTACAGCGTCAGCCATTAAAAAACAGCTTTCTGGTCGCCGGCACTTTACAAAGTAAAGCCGCTAAAATGGGAATTTATCCAAACGAGCGACTAAGTCTGGCACTCAGCCAGCTTTGGCTGCCCTATTTCCGGGCTTTAGGCGTTAGTTTGCGTGCTAAAACATCGTTAATTAGTGGCACGGTTTAATAATAATATGCCATCACTTAGCACCACCTTATTGCCACCGGCCTTTTTTGCCTGATACATCGCCGCATCGGCATACAATATAAGCTTTTTCTGGGTTGAACCATGTTCCGGATATAAGGCAACCCCAATGCTGGGATGAATACTCAGTTGCTGGTCATTAATCAGATAAGGCTGGCCCAGCGCCTGGCGAATATGTTGCGCCAGTTGCATGGCGCTGGCGGCACTACTTACCTGCTCCAGTAAAACCACAAATTCATCGCCACCAAAGCGGGCAGCCGTATCCGTTTGCCTGATTGACTTTAGCAGGCGCTGGGCTGTTTGTTGCAGTAACTCATCACCCACATTGTGGCCAAAACTGTCATTAATGAGCTTAAACTTATCTAAATCAACATAGAGTAATGCCAGGCTTGCTTGCTCGCGCTCTGCCCTGGCCAACGCTGCATGTATCCGGTCCTGAAATAGCTCCCGGTTAGGCAAGCTGGTTAGCTGGTCATATAAGGCATGATGCTTTAACCGGGCCAGCATCTGCTGCCGCTCGATAGAAACCGCTACCTGGGTAGCGACAAATTCCAGCATATCCAGATCAGCGTTACTGTATGCCGGTGCCTGAACTGTATTCTGCACCAGCAAAACGCCAATAATGCCACTGTGCGTTTTCAGCGGTACCGCTAAGGCATTCAGGTCAGCTGCTACCGCAGTCAGGTTCCTGGCATGCTGACCATAAAATAGTTTGCTCTGGCCGCTGGCGATTACCTGATGACAAAGCTCTGAAGTTAAACTCTGCTTGGTTAATGACGCTGCGCCGGTACTGCTATAACCAAAGCTCAAACCATTTTGGCTGTCGTGGCGGGCTATTATAAAGCTGTACATAGGCATTAAGCCGGCAATAATCTGATGAATTTGCAGGTAGAGCTGGTCGATGTCCTCTGCGGCAAACGCCGCTTCTGCTATGGCATAAAGCGCTGCCTGGCAGCGCTGAGCATGTTTCAGACTACTGATATCGCGGGCAACCGCAACCCGTTGCTGCTTATCTTCCGACCAACGGGCCGACCACAGCAGATGCACTACGCTGCCATCTTTGCGGATATAGCGGTTTTCAAAATCCAGTTTCACAGCGCCCAGGTTAATTTGCTCGGCCGTGGCAAGGGTTAACGGTTGGTCATCCGGATGAATAAATTCCAGCATCGAATGACCGAGCATTTCCTGCGGTGTATAACCAAAAATGCGCTCTGCGCCGGGGCTGATAAATTCAAAGCAACCATCTTTATCTACCACACAGATAGCATCCAGCAATAGGTCTATATAATTGCTTAATACCGTATAGCTGGGCTCGGTCATAATCATCTTCGCAGATTAAAAGCGCTGTCAACCGGTATGGGTACCGGCAGTTGATTAACCATAGCATGAATTTGGCAAAGGCCAACTATGCCTTGGTCAGCTCAGACAGCAAGCGCTGGCAATTACGCCAGGTCATACCGTAAATAGTGAGCTGTGGATTGGCGCCCAGGCTGGTAGGGAGAATAGAACCATCGAATACTGATAAGTTCTGCAGCTGATGATGGCGGCCCTGCTGGTTAACGACCCCTTTAGCCGGATCAACACTCATATTGCAGCCGCCCATAACATGGGCTGAAGCTACCGTTTGCCGGTATTTCTGTATGGGCAGATTATTAATAGCAACTTTGGCTTCGCGCCAGCTGTTATATAGTCTGGCGTCATGATGGATTGGTAGCACTTGCTCAGCACCGGCCGCAAACTGCAATTCAGCCATTGATAACAAAGCTCGGCGGGCGCCCTGCCATAAATACTCTGTTAGCGGATAATCGAGCACTGGTTGCTGCTGACTATCCAGCATTACCCTGCCCCCCTGACTTTCTGGATGAAAACCATCGCGCAGCAATGCTATCGTCACCTGTAGCTGGTTAAACTGCTGCATTAAAGCCGCGTGCTGCTGGCCGCTGCCGGTAAGCTTAGTCGCCATTAAAACCGGATGCACCGGCGCAGCTTCCAGCTTATAACCAATATCGCTGCCATCGGGCCAGACAAACTGATCGGAATAGACCGACTGCGGCGCCCCGGCATGGCCGTTAATCTGTTCAGTAAACAAGGCACCGCTGATAAGCGATGGATGCAGATAAGTGTGCCTGCCGAGCCGGCCGGACGGATCCGGCACCTCTGAGCGCAGCAAAATAGCTGGCGAGCCAATAGCGCCCGCCGCCAGAATATAGTGTTTAGCCTTGATACCAATACAAATGTCGTTACGTGGCTGAAAGTGCTGGTTCACCGGCACTGCGTCAATACCGCGTATGCTATCACCCTGCCAGGTAAATTTACGCACTGACAGGCGCGAGATTAAGGTCGCGCCCAGGGCCAGCGCCGCGGGAATGGTACTGACCAGCATTGACTGCTTACCATTAATCGGACAGCCCATGCCGCAGTAGCCCAGGTTGGCGCAGCCATTGACATTGCGGCTGATTATCGTGTGCTGCCAGCCCAGGGCCTCGCAGCCTCGCTTAATGACACTGTTATTGCCATTCGGTGGCACCGGCCAGGGCCGGATATTCAGCCGTTGCTCGGCTTTGGCAAAATACGGCGTTAAGTCATTGCTACCGCTAAAATTCAGACCAAACTCGCTTTGCCAGTAATCCAGCGTTGGCTGCGGGGTGCGGATAGAGGTAGTCCAGTTAACAGTGGTTGAGCCACCAACAGTGCGGCCCTGTAAAATGCTGATAGCCTGATCCCGGGTTTTCCGTCCAGCGCCTTCCTGATATAAATTAGGGTAAGCCCAGCGCTCTTCCATGACAAAATCATCGCGGGTGTAATAGGCGCCTTCTTCTAACAACAGCACCTTCAGCCCTGCCTGCGCCAGTTGCTCAGCTGCAATACCGCCGCCGGCACCCGAGCCGATAATCACAATATCCGCTTCAAACTGCTGATCCTCAGTAAACTGGCTGGCGTCCAGGTGATTAGTTATCATTGTATGGTTCCACAAACGTGATTTCCAAGGCGGCGAAGTGTGGATTTCCTTGTACCCGAGCCATACACAAAACCCAGGTTTACGTTAAAGCTTGCAGTCTGCAACGCCCGCTGTGCTCGCCACAGCAACTCGCGGTCGCTTACGCGACCACTCAGACACTCTGTGGCTGCGCATCGGGGTTCCACCCTGCCGCTATTCAAATTAGGTCTTAACATTTTACCGAAACCTTGGCGCAGTATAAGCCAGCGCCTGCCAGTGCTTAGGCTGGCCATAGTACGCACCATAAAGCAACTCGCGCAGGCCATGATAAGCCTGCTGCAATAAGGCAAGATAACTGTCACGCCAGCTATCCAGCAGTGCCAGCCGCTGTTGTACCGTTAATTCTTCCAGCTGACTGACGTGGCCGGTCATGCCCAGCCGGCTGATCCGGTTGGCTAACAGATTAAACAGCTGGAACATCTGCTGCTGTTGGCGCAGTGGTAAAAACGGCAGAAAATCATTAACGGCCGCTTTAGTGCGCTCAAGTTCAGTCGCCGCCAGGGTCGCATCTTCAGGTAAAGCCCCGTACAATAGCGCCGGTAACACAGCCGACAGCACTAAGTCCTGGTTACTTGTATCCGGGCTCAGGCTCTGCTGCCAGCCATACCAACTGATGGTGGCACCTAAACTGGCTGCAGCAGCAAGCGCGATACCGGATAAAATAAATTGCCGCCGATCCATAGTGCTGTACCAGAAGTAGAATTTAAGCCATTGTTTATCAGGATACGCGCATTTGCAAGCTCAGCTCAGACCAGTACCGCAGCAGCACGCTCAGTCATACAACCAGCCGCCTTTTCAACCCGCCTGGTGGTTACGCCATGCCCATCTGCAAACGGTGTTTGCCAAATATTTAAGCCCGAAACACCTTATCAACACCGAAGCTGAAATATTCAGTCTGCCAGATGGTGATGAGCTGCAACTTAACTGGTTGCCTGCCGATAATGCGACAGACACCACCCCGCTGCTGCTGTTGTTGCATGGCCTGGCTGGCGATATCAACAGCCATTATATTCAGGCGATGCTGGCACAGTGTCAGACATTAGCGTGGAGTGCCGTAATGCTGCATTTTCGCGGCTGCAATGGTAAACCGAATAAATTGCCCCGGGCCTATCACAGTGGTGACACCGCAGATGTGGCGCTGGTAATAAAAGAAATAACCCGGCGCTACCCTGGCCGGCCGCTGGTGGCCATAGGTTATTCGCTTGGCGGCAATGTGCTTTTAAAATACTGTGGCGAGCAGGCTGCTGACAACCCGCTGGCAGCTGCCATCGCAGTTTGCCCGCCGCTGTCGTTATCTGCATGCGCCAAACGGATTAACACCGGCAGCAGCAAGTTATACCAGCGCTATTTACTGGGCAGGTTAAAACGCAGCACCTTATTAAAACTGCAGCAATTTACCGAGTTCCCGCTGCCGTTAACGCCGGAAAAAGTTCAGGGGTTTGCCAGCATTGAGCAGTTTGACGAGCACTATACTGCGCCAATCCATGGTTTTTTAAACGCACAGGATTACTATCAAAAAGCCAGCGCTAAGGCCTATTTAAAGCATATTGCAATCCCCACCCTGATTATTCACGCCAACGACGATCCTTTTTTAAGTGATGAAGTGATCCCGCAGCCAGCGGAGCTGAATAATCACATTCATTATGAACTGACCCGCGGTGGCGGCCATGTCGGCTTTGTTTATGGCAGCCCGTTAAAACCTAAGTTCTGGCTTAGCCAGCGTATTCCGGCCTTTATAAAGCAGCAATTAATCTTATGATCATTCCATACCACGAACTGGATCAGGATACTCTGAATAACCTGATTGAATATTATGTGCTGCGTGAAGGCACCGATTATGGCGAGCAGGAAATCTCACTCGCAGAAAAAGTAACTGCAGTAAAACGCCAGCTGAAAACAGGCGAGGTCGTTATTGTTTATTCAGAGCTGCACGAAACGGTAAACCTGATGCCGAAGCAGCATTTTTTGCAACAGCAAGCTGAGCAGCCGTAGCGCGTCATAAAAAGATCATCCTTTTTTCATGTAACTGTCATAGCCACCGCTGACACTGATTTATTAATAGTTGTTACTTTTAATAATAAAATCAGGGATATCGGCATGTTAAAACGTTCACTACTTACCTTAAGTATTATTACTATTTTAGCTGGCTGCTCGCTTGATGGCGACGATGGTGCAGCGGGCGCTGCCGGGCCAGCCGGCCCAACCGGAGGCACCGGGCCCAGTGGTCAGCCAGGAAAAAACCTGCCACGCGATTTGAACATTGAGGTTGTCGGCCGCTTTAACACCGGTATTTACGGTAAATCTGCTGCTGAGATCGTCCAGTTTCACAAACCATCAAACTCCGCATTTGCAATAAACGCCGCGGCTAATCAGATTGAAGTGATTAACTTAACCAACCTGCCTGTTGCTGCTGTTGGCAATGGGATTACCGATGACAGTTTAACGTCAGTACCCTTTACTTTTGCCGATACTGCCACCGTTAAAAACGAAGCCGGTGCCGATGTAAGTGTGGCGCTGGGAGAGGCCAATTCCATTGCCATTTTTGGCGATATGCTGGCAATTGCAGTGGCGGCGCCGGTAAAAACCAGCAATGGGGTAGTACTGTTTTACAACCTGGATGCAACCGGCAACGGCAGTTTTGTTAAGGCCGTAGCAGTAGGCGCCCTGCCAGATATGCTGACCTTTACTCCGGATGGCAGTAAGGTACTGGTAGCCAACGAAGGGGAACCTGATACTGACTATCTGGTTGACCCGCAAGGCAGTATCTCAGTAATTAATATGACCGATGGCGTTGCAGCCGATCTGGCTCAGACGATCAATTTCAGCAGTGATATGGTATTCAGCTCCGACTTGCTTGCTGCCAGTGACTACGACACAGATGCCAAACGCAAAAGCTTATTAATGAAGGCCGGGGTTAAATTTGCCAGCCCGGCAGGCACCACAGTGGCTCAGGAACTGGAGCCGGAATATATTACGGTTGCCGCCGATAGCAAAAAAGCCTGGGTGTCACTGCAGGAAAGTAACGCCATTGGCATTATCGACCTGACAGATATGACCATTGAAGTTAAAGCACTGGGCTTAAAAGACTGGGGCCAGTACCTGATTGACTACACCAACGAAGATGAAGTGGCCTCTTTTGCCACATTAGCTAACGTCTATGGCATGTATCAGCCCGACAGCATCGCCTCGTATCAGTGGAATGGTGCAACCTTTATTGTTTCAGCCAACGAGGGTGATTCAAGAGACTGGGATGCGTATTCGGAAGATATCCGCGCCGCTGATATTATCGACCCGGATGAACTGAATAAAACATTCAGCACTGAGTTGCAGGCCCTGTATGACGCCACTGGCGGTGATGATGGTTTAGGCCGTTTAAAAGTCACCGCAGCGCTGGTTGACCCGGACAACGATGGTATTGTCGACAAACTGTATGCTTATGGCGGGCGTTCATTCTCTATCTGGGATCAAAATATCAACATGGTATATGATTCCGGTGACGATTTTGGTCGCATCTCAGCCGCTATTCTCGGCAACAACTTTAACAGTGCCCACACCGAAAACAAAGGTGATAACCGCTCTGATGATAAAGGGGGCGAGCCGGAAGCTATTGACGTTGGCATAATCGAAGACCGGACCTACGCCTTTATCGCGCAGGAGCGCAGCGGTGATTTATTCGTGTATGATGTCACCAATCCGTTCCAGGCCCAGTTTGTCAGCCATTATATTAACCGCGATTTCAGTGCAGACTTTGAACTGGACGACGATTTGGCCGATCCCTGTGACCCTGCTGAAGGGTTGGATTGCACTGAAGTACCGCTGGCCGGCGATCTTGGCCCGGAAAGTATTAAATTTGTGCCATCAGCAGACAGCCCGAATGGCAACCCATTGCTGATTATCGGTAACGAAGTGAGCGGCTCGGTAACGGTATATCAGGTTACAGAGTTATAAACTCATTCCATTATATGCAGGTTAAGTTTGCTTAACCGACAGTCTGAACAGCGAGCCGGCTTTTTAGCGGCTCGCTTTTTTATTTAGGCCATTTTATACTGCCGCTTCTTTAACAAAACGGAGTGTTGTAACCAACCTGTATGAGCCTGTTAATTGCGTTTGCAGTTTTATCGATAGCCGTATCTTTTATTTGCTCCATTCTGGAAGCAGCATTGCTCTCCGTCACTCCGAGTTATATTGCTCAGCAGAAGCAACAGAACCCGAAACTATATGAAAAACTTAAAGTATTAAAAGATAAAATTGATCAGCCGCTGGCAGCGATTTTAACCCTGAATACTGTCGCTCATACCGTTGGCGCCACTGGCGTCGGCGCGCAGGTAACGCTGGTATTTGGTGATGGCTATCTGGGCATTGCTTCTGCGGTAATGACCCTGCTTATTTTAGTGTTGTCAGAGATTATTCCAAAAACCATCGGTGCCCGTTACTGGCCGGCACTGGCACCAATGCTGCCGGTTATATTAAAAATTATGATCACTGTGCTGCGGCCTTTTATCTGGCTGTCAGACCAACTAATGAAGTTATTCGGTGGCGTTAGCCATGAGCCCGATCTTCGCCAGGAAATTAAAGCGCTGACTGTGCTCGGCCGGGAGATGAACAAACTGGACGAAGATGAACAGCGGGTTATTGCTAATATTCTCGACCTGCATGATTTTAAAGTACGCGATATTATGACCCCGCGTACTGTCTGTGAAAGTGCCAGCCCGGACGAGCCATTAACGCAATTTACTGAGCGGGTAAAAGTGGGACAGTTCTCGCGCTACCCGGTGCTGGATAAAGATGAGTCACCGCTGGGTATCGTGTTTCGCTATGATCTGCTGAATATTACTGATCAACAGGTGGTGGCAGACATCATGAAGCCGGTTAAAGTTATCCCGGATAAAATGAATGCCGAGCATTTAATGACCCAGTTAATGCATGAGCGCCAGCATATGTGTCTGGTGTATGATGAATATGGCAGCTGGCTTGGTCTGGTGACAATGGAAGACGTAATTGAAACCATTATCGGCCAGCCAATCATGGATGAAACCGATGATATTCCCAATATGCGCCGCTTTGCCAAAAGGCGCTGGGAGCACCGACTGAAAAACCTGTCGGATGAATAACTGACTGTTTTTACTGCGCCGGCAGCTTTAAAAAGTAGGCTGGCTGGCGCGGGTTATTCAGCAGCACAAAGCCATCCTGAGCTTTAACATAAGCAAACCGACCAAAGGTACCGTGGCGTACCTGGGGTCCCGGATCACCCTTTATTTCAATACCGCGCCAGCTCAGGCTGGCCAGGTCAAACTGATACAGCTTGCCATCGCCCGGCCAGGCGTAAAAGTGACCATCCTTACTGTTGTAGCTTAAACCCGGTGCCGGAAACTGGTTAATAAATTCCGCATCGCCTTTTAACGGCAAAACCGTCCTTCTATAACCTGACGTTGGGTTTAAATCATAAATTATCTGTTTTTTCTGCCCTATTATCAGCATTTTGCGATTATCAGGGTCAATTGCCGCATTAACCCCTAACCCAAGGCCACCTTTATCATTCAGCTTTTTATAAATGCCGCCCTCCGGCTGATACTGATAACTGTATAATGCTGATCTGTCATGCACAAAAACCAGGCCGGTTTTACTGTCATAAGCAGCCACTACCCCAAAGGCGCCGCGCGGAATATCACCACTGACGGCATCTTTTTGCCAACGTTTGGCATCAGGGTCAAATAGCCATGTATTCGGATCTGCACCACCAGAATGTCTGCCTGCCAGCGCACCAGAAAATGCCCACAACAACCCCTGGTTACTAAGAAATGCCAGGCCATCGTAAGTATGGCGGGAATTAGGCTGGCTGCCGTCAAAGGGGGCCAGTTCTGTCAGCCTGGGTATTTTTTCCGGATCCGCCGGTTGCGCCGGCTCGGTCAGCCGTTGTAACTCACCACTGATAGCATCAAGCTGATAAACCTCATTGCCATAGTAGTCATTGTGACCGCCGCCCCACAGATACAGCCGGCCGCTGTTCTGATCCAGCGCGCCGCCACCCCAGGCGAACACCACATTATGACAGTAATCAGCAAACGGATAGTCGTATAAATCGTTAGCCGGGCAATGATCGACCAGCGTCGTGTCAGTTATCGGCTGCCAGCCGGAACTATATTGTTGCGTACTGTCTGAGTGACCATTGGTTAAATTGTCAGCTTCAGGCTGGCCGAATAACAGCGCCACGGATAATAGCGCCAGACCAGTACTTGCGGTAAATATCAGCTTAGACAGTTTCATTGGCACCTCCTGCGTCTGCTAGCCAGCAAATTGCTGTCAGTAACCTTAGCACAAGAGAATAACCTGAAACTGAATTGAAACAGGCCGCAACTGCGGCCTGTTATACCGTTTAAATTAGCATTACTGTTTTAACGGTGCTTGCAGCGCTTCTGTCATACCATTGATATCACCGGCTTTTAAGCCAATCTCTGATAGCAGTGAGTCCAGAATAGGTGCCTGAGCCCGGTAACGCAGTGCGCTGTTTACCACCTGATCGGCCAGTGAACCATTGCCTGCCTCGCCGCTACCTGCCTCTCCGCTATTGCCACCACCCTGGTTGCCCATACCGTTAACCTGCAAAATCTTAATGTCGCTGATTTGCTCCATCGGTTTAACGCTCTGTGCAATAATTTCCGGTAATTGCTCAATCAGCGCCAACCGGATCTGCATGGCAATCTGATCAACCGACAACATATTGGCTGCAGCATTAATCGCTTTCTTACCTTCGGCATCTACTTCGTAGCTACGCGCTTTAGCGTCTGCTAATAGCAGTTCAGCATCGGCCTGACCTTTGGCGGTTAACCGCTCTTTATCCGCTTCACCCTGTGCGGCAACCCGCATCGCCTCAGCCTGGTCTTCCGCTGCTTTTTTATCGGCTTCTGCTGCCACCATCAACTGTATTGCTTCTTTTTCTGCAAGCTGGCGCGCCATTATCAAATCAACCTGCTTTGCCCGTTCAGCCTGCTCGGTCTGACGCACAGTAATAACGCCCTCTTCCTGCTTCACTGCCAATGCCCGTGCTTTATCTGCTTCTGCTTTCGCTTCAGACTCGGCCCGTGACTTCTCGGCGACGGCTATCGATTTTTCCTGTGTTGCCAGTTCAACCGCTTTTTGCCGCTCAATCTCAGCCTGTTCCACTGCCCGTTGCTTGGCAATATCCATTTCCCGCACTGCCCGGTCTTTCTGGATATTTTCGTTGTCGATATCCCGCTCTGACATAATGCGTTTTAAATCAATTTCGCGTTGCGAGGCAATTTGAGCTTCCTCCGCTTCCCGCTTTTTCTCCGCCTGTTCGCGGGCAATTTCTGCCATTTGCGACGCGCGGCGAATAGAGACTTCCCGCTCCTGCTCTAAACGGGCATATTCTTCTTCCCGCGAAATATTCAGCTTGGCCCGCTCTGCTTCCAGGTTTTTGGTTTTAATTGCTAAATCTGTTTCCTGCTCGATGTCGTTGCGAATTTTACGCCGTGACTCGATAGCCTGGGTCAGCTTAGTTAAACCTTCAGCATCAAAGGCATTTTGCGGATTAAAGTGCTCGAACGCTGTTTGATCCAGCCCGGTTAATGACACCGACTCCAGCTCCAGACCGTTTTTCAATAAGTCTTCTGATACCACATGTTGTACTTTCTGGACAAAATCGACCCGCTTTTCATGCAATTCCTCCATTGCCATTTCAGCAGCAACAGAGCGTAACGCATCAACAAATTTACCTTCAACCAGTTCTTTCAGCTCCGCAGGGTTCATTGTTTTTAAACCCAGGGTCTGGGCTGCATTGGCAATGGCATCGACCGTTGGTTTTACCCGGACATAAAACTCAGCCGTCACATCTGCCCGCATCCGGTCCCGGGTGATCAGCGCCTGTTCATTGGCGCGGCGCACTTCCAGGCGCAGCGTGTTCATATTTACCGGAATAATTTCATGTAGCACCGGCAGCACAATAGCACCGCCGTTCATTATCACTTTTTCACCACGAAAACCGGTACGTACAAAGGAAATTTCTTTGGTCGCTCTTTTATATAAGCGCGCCAGAATCATTCCCAGCACCAGCAACCCAACCAGTGCTACCCCGGCGATAATTAAAATATCTACCAAATTCATTGCCAACATTTACTGCTCCTTTTGAAAAATGTCTTTCCGTTTAATTAAGACCGGTTTGGGTCCTGATCTGATAAATGAGGATTAGCATTCCTGATCCCCTTATAAACTGCGCCCTGGCGGGACAACAATAATACTTCTGTGCCCTGCTCAAACTCGTCGCCTTCAATATCGGGCTCCAGTTGCAGGTAATGGCTGTAGCCATGCTGGTCTTTTACCCGGGCTTCAGCCGGATAGCGATAACGGGCGGTTCCCAAAGTGATTACCGCGATCCTGCCCAGCAGGCTGTCCCCGGTCACTGCAGTGGTTTCATCCCGCGGCATAACAGCCTGCAGCACACCACCGCCAAACCGGACAACCGGTAAACTAATTAAAAATACAACAGGCACTGCCAGCCAGCCCGGCGCCAGGCTGCCAGTCACAGAATGAAGCAGGCCCTGCAACAATAAGCCGGCAAGGCCAAAGCTAAGTAAGAAAATCACCAGTAACATCAGGATCGGTACTTCGCCAATCCGCAACCAGCCCAGAAAACGACTAAGCGCGGAATCAGCGTCGACTGAACCAACTTCGGCATGCGGGCTAATTTCTGACTCAGGCAGCAGGCTCTCGAGAGCTGAGGACACTCCGGCGCCAAAAAGTGCTGCTACACCTTCCAGTACCGCGATCATCAACATCAGAACCAGAGCAATACTGAACACCAGATTTTCACTGGCCAGCGCCAGACTCAGCATCAGCTTTTACCGGCCTTCAGGGCTGCTAATCGTTCAGCTACCCGGTTTTTTCGGGCCAGCTCTTCCAGCTCTGCTAATTTGCCGGCATTGCCAAGAGCCGTATCCCGCCCGGCAACACCAGATGCCTTTTCCAGCACCCGGCCGAATGCATCGCTAGCCCGCTCTGCTTTGTCGGTGGCATTGTCAGCGTTTTTACTGCCAACGGCTGTCGCGCTGTTCTTTGCTGTCTGTGATTGGACAAAAGCAGTTAACTCAGCCTTCATTTCGCGCTTTTTCGCCTGCAAGGCCTGAATAAAGCCTTCCAGTTCTTTTTCGCGGTTCGCGCAATCACTGATTGAGGCTTCCAGCACCGGAATGCGGGCTTCAATATCCATTTGCTGGGCAATACCAGCTTCAGCTAAATCATCCCGGCCATTGGCCACGGCCACATCCAGCTGCCCCGCCAGCAGCTCATAGCGGCTGTTCTCTTCCATTAACTTTTTACTGGCCAGGTGCTTTTGGGCAACCTGCTGCCCCAATTCGGCACGGGTATCGGCAATTGCAGCATCCAGCTCGCGAATGGCCTGTTCCATTACAGCTTCCGGCGCACTACTTTCTACCGCATCAACTAACGCATTAACACTGCCGCTAACTAACCGGGCTACCCGGCGGGTAATACTCTCGCTCATCACTGCTCTCCTTGTATTGCCATTCTGTGTTCATTAATTAATGTTGCCAGCGCGAATAAACCCCGCTGTAATTCCTGGTCATTACTATCGCTCTCGGTTATTGCCAGTGGCAGCAATAACTCATTTAACCGGTAAATTTTCTGCAAAACATTGTGTTCTGTTTGCTGCAGCTCCCGCACATTCATTTGCGGACATCGGGCCGCCATCGTTTGCAATGTTGCCAGTAAATCGGGTAAGGCATCCAGCACCCGTACCACTGGCTCTGCCTGCTGATTAAGCTGCTGCTGCCGGATCAGCAACTGGCGTTTCATCTGCCCCAGCCACTCCTGCATTTGCGCCAGATTGTGGCCATAGTCTGGATAACTGGCATGTTTACGGCGGGTTTCTGCCAGCAGCGCCCGCAACTTGTCAGAAGGCGTATGAGCTCCATCGTATTCCAGTGTGCTGATAAACTCGGCATCTTCAATACTTATCCGGGCACTGAATGGCACCGTTTTGCTGCTCATTTTCCACTCCCTGTTATTGGCTGCTTTGTGTTCAATTCGCACTCAGTGTATTCAATTGAATTCAAAAGTAAACATTTAAATTGAGAATATTGATAAATAATTAACGAATTTGCTTTATAAACAAAAAAGCCAACCCGAAGGTTGGCTTTTATTTACAAAGATGAGGGGGTTACAGCTGCGGGCCTGCAGCCACTAAAGCCTTGCCTTCGGCATTGTCGGTAAACTTGGCGAAGTTATCGACAAAGCGTTTGGCTAAATCTTTTGCCTTTACGTCCCAGTCTGCCGGGTTGCTGTAAGTCGCGCGCGGATCCAGAATACCGTCTTCCACACCGGGCAAATGCTTCGGCATTGCCAGATTAAAGTACGGCAGCTGCACAAACTCAGCATTTTCGATACTGCCATCCAGAATAGCATCGATAATAGCGCGGGTGGCTTTAATGGAAATCCGCTTACCCGTGCCATTCCAGCCGGTATTGACCAGATACGCTTCAGCGCCAGATGCCGCCATTCGTTTGCCTAATACTTCAGCATACTGTGTCGGGTGCAGGCTTAAAAAGGCCGCGCCAAAACAGCTGGAGAAGGTTGGGGTAGGCTCAGTAATGCCGCGCTCGGTCCCGGCCAGTTTAGCGGTAAAACCCGATAAAAAGTGATACTTGGCCTGCTCTTCAGTCAGCTTTGATACCGGCGGTAACACACCAAAGGCATCTGCCGTTAAGAAAATGACTTTTTTGGCATGGCCGGCTTTCGAAACCGGGGTAACGATATTATCGATATGATAAATCGGATAAGACACCCGGGTATTCTCGGTTTTTGAACCATCGTCAAAATCAATCGTGCCATCAGCTGCCACACTGACGTTTTCCAGCAGCGCATCCCGGCGGATTGCGTGATAAATATCCGGCTCGTTTTCTTCTGATAAATTGATGGTCTTGGCGTAACAGCCGCCTTCAAAGTTAAATACGCCGTCATCATCCCAACCGTGCTCATCATCGCCAATCAGCTGGCGTTTTGGATCGGTGGAAAGGGTGGTTTTACCGGTTCCTGACAAGCCAAAAAATACCGCAACGTCACCGTCTTTACCAACGTTGGCAGAACAGTGCATCGACGCGATGCCCTGCAGTGGTAAAAAGTAGTTCATCATCGAGAACATACCTTTCTTCATTTCGCCGCCATACCAGGTGCCGCCAATCAGCTGCATCCGCTCGGTCAGGTTAAATGCCACAAAATTCTCTGAATTTAACCCCTGCTGCTGCCAGTTCGGGTTGGTACATTTAGCGCCATTCATGACGATAAAGTCTGGTTTATAGCTTTTCAGCTCTTCGTCAGTCGGCCGGATAAACATGTTTTTAACGAAATGCGCCTGCCAGGCTACTTCGGTAATAAAGCGCACCGCTAAGCGGGTATCGGCGTTGGCGCCACAGTAAGTATCGACTACAAATAGACGCTTGCCCGATAGCTGGTTAGTCACCAGCGACTTTAAATCAGCCCATACTTCCGTGCTAATCGCTTTGTTGTCGTTTTTACCCTGATCTGACCACCACACCGTATCGCGGGTGGTGTCGTCACGAACAATATATTTATCTTTCGGGGAGCGGCCGGTGAAGATACCGGTATCAACCGAAACCGCGCCCAGCTTGGTCAGTTTGCCTTGCTCATAACCTTGCAGATCGCTGCGGGTTTCTTCCGCAAACAATAAGTCATATGACGGGTTATAAACGATTTCCGTGACATCTGTAATGCCGTATTGGCCCAGATCCAGATCGGACATGATGTAACTCCTAAGGGTACTGTAGGTAAGGGTGCAGTCTCTAGCGGACTTATTAATTATGTTATTTTTTGGGCAACAGCCTGGTTTTTGTCCAAAAAATACCCGTGTATCTTAGCGTTTTCAGCAGAAAAAAGATAGTTGAGAATGGCGCTAAAACTGCAGTAAACCGCGTGCTGTATGGCCTATAGCAAAGTTATGCAAAATAAATGGTTGGTTATGAGGTAAGAAGCCTGGTAGTCGGCTTCGCCTGGATCAGTTCCCGCCACGGCAACTCTGCCTGACCAATTACCATAAAATCGGGGTTGGCAAGGGTTTCCCGCTGGTTGTAGCTCAGCGGCGCAAACTGACTGTCGAGAATTTTACCGCCGGCTTCTTCGACAATAATATGCACCGCGCCAGTGTCCCATTCCCCGGTCGGACCAAGTCGCAGATAACAATCTGCTTTGCCCTCAGCAACCAGACAACTTTTCAGGGAACAACTGCCAAGCGGAATATACTCGACTGTCTGGCGCTCGCTCAGCAAAGATACAATAGGTTGTAACGGCTGGCGCCGGCTTACCGCAATTCGCAACACCTCGCCTTGCTGATGCTGATGGACCTGCATCCGGTTGATTAAATTGCGCTGCTGTTTAAATGCCCCATGGCCGCGACTGGCATAATACAGGATATCTTCTTTCGGCCAGTATATTACTCCCAACGCCGGCCAGCCATGTTCTACCAGGGCGATACTGACGGCGAAATCGCCGCTGCGGGCAACAAACTCCTGAGTGCCGTCCATTGGATCGATCAGCCAGTAGCGTGGCCAGTGCTGACGTTGTGCTAACGGGATGATGGTGGTTTCTTCTGAAATTATCGGGATATCCGGGGTTAAATCAGACAAGCGGTCGATAATCATGGCGTTGGCTGCAAGATCTGCCGTTGTAACCGGACTGGTATCGGCTTTTTGTTCAGCGACAAAATCGCCGCTCTGATACAGCTGCCACAAATGCTGGCCAGCTTCGCGGGCAGTCTGTTTTACACTCTCAAGCAGTTTGCTTAAAAACATCCGGATTAGCTTCCAGGTATTGCTGTGCCAGTAACAGGGCGGCCACGCTCCTTGCTTCGGTAAAGTCTACCTGTTGTAATAACAGATCACTGTCACCGCGCGCCCAACTGATTAGTTCCAGCGGTTCAGGTTCATCTCCCTCTTGCTGCTCGGGATATAAATCGAATGCCATAACTATATGCATTGTAGCATTAAAATATCCCGGCGCGAGCGCCAGAGACTTTAACGGTACAAAACGGCCGGCGCCAAAGCCAATTTCTTCTTTTAATTCCCGGTTCGCCGCCGCCAGCACATCTTCACCCGGATCGATCAAGCCTTTGGGGAACCCCAGCTGATAATCATGGGTGCCGGCACTGTATTCACGGATCAGGTAAAAATGGTCGGGATCGGGACAGGCAACAATCATCACTGCGCCGCGGCCAGAGCCACGCATCCGCTCATAAACCCGCTCTGCACCGTTGCTGAAACGCAACTGCAGTTGCTCAATTTTAAATAATCTGCTTTGGGCCACGATTTCCTGCGCCAGAATTTCCGGTACCTGTTTGCTCGTATGGCGCTGCGTCATCACTTGCCCTCTGTTACAATCTGCTGAGGCTACTATAAAACGAATAACAGGAAAAACCTATGCTGGACTGGGCAGAAATTGATACCGTATTGCTGGATATGGATGGCACCTTACTGGATTTGCATTTTGATAATCACTTCTGGCTGGAGCATTTACCGCTGCGCTGGTCTGAAATAAGCGGTATTACCCTGGCCGATGCCAAAGCCCAGTTACAGAGTGAGTACGCTGAATTAACGGGTAAAATACAATGGTACTGCCTGGATTACTGGGGCGAGCGATTACAACTCCCTATTACTGAGCTGAAACGTGAGGTAATGGATAAAATTCAGATGCGCCCCGATGTACCGGCATTTTTAACCGCCCTGAAACAATCCGGACGCAATGTCGTGCTGGTGACTAATGCCCATCCTGACAGCTTATCATTAAAACTGGAGCGAACCGATTTAGCCAAATATATCGACACCCTTATTTCCACCCATGAATTTGGTGTCACCAAAGAAAGCTGGGCCTTATGGCAAAAACTGCAGCAGCGGCTTGGTTTTAATAATGAAACCACATTATTTGTTGACGACAGCCTGCCTATACTGACCGCGGCCCAGAACTTTGGTATAAAACATTTACTAGCAGTAGCCAACCCTGACAGCCAGCAACAAACCAGAACCATCAGTGAGTTTCCGGCAATTACCGATTATACGCCCTTGCTGCAGGATATTCTGGCACATTCCAAACTGGAAAAAGTAGCTGAATAAGCTGGCTATTTGCCGCTAAAACCTGATGGTATAGCGGCCCTGCTCATCCGGCCGGCCGACAAATTGCATCGCCTGATGCACTTCCTGTGGCAGCCTGGCTTCAGGCTTTAAACTGCCATTAACAGTCAGGCGGTTGTTTTCCACCGCAGCAGTAACCGCCAGGCCTAAACTGTTGTTACCATCGGTTATCAGCACCGGGCTGCCGTCCTGACAACGTAAGTCAGCAACAATACTGTTCAGGTCAAGCCAGGTGCCGGTCGGCGGTTGCAACCGGGCATCCAGCCAGCTGGCATTGCCAGCCAGGCTGCTGCACCAGGGTTTACCCTGCTGGAACTCCTGCACTTCAATCATTAGCTCACCTGTTGCTGACACCGGCAACGGCAACTTAAGCAGTGGCAGTAACTGACTGACTGGCAACCGCACCAGTGCCTGCTCTATTTCAAGGCCACTGACACTATAGGCCACACTGGCTGAGACATAGGGCTGCTCACGCTCGCCAATACTGCCTGCCGTCACGTTCACCTGGGGAGCAAGACGCAATAACGACCAGCCATTAAACTGCCAGCGTAATTGCTGAAATTGTAAGCTCTGGTATTGGGCTACCATAGCTGAACCCTGCCAGAGGGTACCCTGTACCTGGCTCAGCTGTATGTTGGCAGGTAAGCCCAGCCAATGCACAAACCAGGCAGCAGGCACGAGGTACAGCATAAAAAACAAATAAGCGAGCACTGCAATTACCGTTAATTTCCAATACTTCATACTATTCAATTACCATCCGCCTTACCCGAACTATGCCACTGCGATCTGTATTGGCAACATCCAGACTGACCAGCCTGACTCCGTTGGCACTTTGCAGTTGCGCCAGCCAGCGCAACAACTGCTCAAAAGGGACGTCTTCCAGCACCAGCTGTAATTGCTCATTTTGTGGCTGCATCCGGCTAACCTGAATGTTATAGGTACGGGAGCTGTTGCTGACGATTTGTGCCAGGCTTCCGCCCACCCGGCTCTGACTGGACGCAGCCTGTTGCAGCTGCGGTAAAGCCTGTTGTAATTTTGCCAGCTGCAGCTGAGCCTGATTTAACGCGGCCTGCTTACTGGCGTGACCTTGCTGTATTGGCTGCCAGATTAACCAGTAGAGGGCACCCACGCCCAACACCACCGCCGCGACACTGACCAGCCGCTGCTCGCGTGCCGCTAAGCCACCCCACCAATTCTGAAGTTGCTGCTTCATGCTCTGCTCCGCATTACTACTGTGCCCTGTACCCGCGCACCATCGTTGCTTAACGCGCCCTGCTCTATCACATAGCCGGCACTTTCCAGCGCGGTTTTTAAACGCTCAAAGTTCTGAAAGCCACCGGCATTGGCGGAAAATCTCAGCTCGGTGCGCTCAGCATCAAACCGTAAACTGTCAACATTGATATCGCCCACTTCAGCCAGCTGACGTTGCAGGGCTTCTAACAAAGTCAGAAAACTGGCTGACTCGCTGCCCATACCCGCTGCAGCCAGCTTTTGCTCAATCTGGCGCGATAAATTTACAATTGTTTCGCCGGGAAAAGCTTGCTGATAACGGGCCAGGCTTTGTTGCTGAACCTGAGTTAACTGCCGATCGAGTTGCCAGATGGTAAAGCTTTGCACCAGCAGATATACGCCAAAGCAGCTGGCAGCCAGTGCTGCAGTGCTTCGCCACTGCTGCCAATATTTGTTGGTCTGACGCTTGGGCGCATAAGGCCCCTGCAACAGCGTAAAGTTGACCTGCTGCAGCTGTCTGGCCAGCAAGGCCAATGGCAGCTCAGGTTCCATACTCTGCTGTGACTGCATTATGCCAGTGGGCCAGGGGCTGTAACTGGCGATATTTGGCAGGGCAGCCAACGCCAGATACTGCGGCCACCAGCTACTATCTATCGCACTGGCCTGCCATGGCCCTTGCTTAATCAGCCACTGCTTATTCAGCTCTATGCAGGCGGGTAGCGGGTTATCAGGTAACAGCAGTGCGTCCGGCAGCATGCGTACCACCTTAAAACCGGCGTGCTGCAGCCAGCTAAGCCAGTCATCCATCCGTGCCCGCTTTACCACAGCCACCTGTTGCTGATACTGACCGTCCTGCTGCTCTAAATCACCAAGCGCCAGCCATAGCTGATCAATATCCTCGGCCTGTTCATCCTCCAGCATATAAGGCAATGCCTGCAAAATTTGCCGGGTCGGCCGGGTCGGCAGACTAACCTGTTTTAATACGACGTCGGAGGCTGGTACCAGCGCTACTACAGGCCGGTTGCCAAGGCGTTCGGCCAGATGCGTCAGCTCATCCGCGTTGGCGATTTCGCCTGACGCTATGATCTCATCATTATGGCTGGCCCAGACCAGCCAGCTGATGGTGTCGCCCGCCCGGCTTCCCAGCCTGATAATTAACTGTTCACTCACCCCTGGCCTCCAAATCGCCGGGCCAATACCCTGACTGTATTCTCATCATCTACTCTGAATATCGACGTTAGCACGAAACCACTTTCCAGATAAGATGTGGTTGCGACTAACTGAAAGTAACTGGATTTTATCGTTAACAATGCTTTGACGTCATCTGCCACTTCAATACCCGCTAATTGCGGCAAAGCCAGTAACTCATCGACACTGCTAAAGCCGCCCTCCGGCCTGTCCGCTATCATATCGGTGGCATCAGCTTCGGTTAGCTCCGGCACCAGTGCTGCCAGTAATACCGAGGTTTGCTCAGTCAGGGTATTAATATTCAGCAGCAACTGATTATTTTCCGGTATCACGCAGACATAGGGAAGCAGCAATTGTATATCGGCCGGCGTTATATCAAGGATCTGTCGTAGCTCACTGACTGAAACCATTAACGAGTTGGCGCTGTAATAGGGAAACTGTAAGGCGGCGTAATCATCTTCTTCTGCACTGCCAGCGGTGCTGAGCAAACTGTCGTCATCCAGCCAGTCATGCACTCTGGCGACCAGATATTCGGCAGGCATCGACAAATCAGTGGCAGCCAGTTCCAGTAAGCGATTAAAACCGCGCTGCGCCGCGGTCTGCTCAATCCGGCCGGACGGTCCGCGCTGCCCCGCCTGCTGCAACGAGTTTAAATTAAAACACGCCTGCAAATCAGTGATCTCACCAGCGATATTACCATCGGTAACCACAAAGCTGGCACCGCTTTGCGCCCAGTCCTGCTCAAGGTTAACCGTTTGCTCACCGCTGAGGCTGCGGCTTAACAACACCCGGGCAAAATTCTCAGCGCCCATGGCATACCAGAATGCCTGCTGTTGCTGCTGCAAATTTTGCTGCCGTTGCAGCTGCAATTGCAGGCGGCCGGTCATGTTGACAGCGATCACCACCACTATAGCCACAATCATTAGTACGGTAATTAACGCCGCGCCGCGTTCGGTTTTTAGCATCAGCGCTGGCCCCGCCGCTGATCATCCGGCTGACCCGGGGTATTGGTATCACCTTGCCGGTCGCGATTATTATTTTGCCGGTTCTGGCCGCCTGAATTTGGATCCGGGCTGGCTGCACTTCGTTGTACTACCATACCCGGCGGCAAACTGAATATCCGCTCTATATCGCCAAGGTATTGATGGCTCAGGCTCACTTTCACCGCTTTTGGCATAACACTGTCCTGCCATTTTTCCAGCCATTCGTCTCCCTGCAGATAATGAACAGTAAAAGCCGTCAGGTTCTGCTGTAATACCTGCTTTAGCGGTTCACTGCCTGCTACTGCGTCAGGATACAGACTGAACAGGCGTTGCAGCTCACCCTGCTCCAGCCGGTAGGCAACCAGCTGCACTTCAGCACGTGGCAAGATGTGCCCGGGATTGCGCCAGCCCTGGCGGGTAAAACTGAGGCCGTGGTCTTCGCTGTCCAGCAAATACTGCTCGCCGTAGAGCCGGTATTTAACCGGTGCTTCACCTTCTAACCGGACGTGGCGGGCGCTTATTTGCATAAAGTCGCGCTCCAGCATCAGCATGGTGCGCTGTAACTGCTGAATTCGTTCCGTCGCTTCCTGCGACAACTCGTCGCTGTTGGTAACACTGGTCAGCACAGCAACAGAGGCCAGGCCCACCATGGCGAATATCGCGGTAGCCAGCAACATTTCGATAAAGGTGAAACCCTGTTGTTTAACCACTGGGCTTGCCTACAAATGTAGTTAATTGCAACAGTACGTCGTCGGGCTGTTCAGCCAGGCTGATACTGACCACCAACTGACGTAAATCAGCATCTGGCACAGTGGTGGCCTGCTGGCGCCAAAGCCATTGCCGGTTCGCCATCTCAACCTCACCCTGTAGTATTTCTTTTGGCGGCCAGTTCGGTTCAAGCATCGCCAGTTGCAGCTGGTTGTTAGCAACATAACCGGCTATTGTCAGTTCTTCTATCTGACTCAGCGCCCGGATATGCCCCCCGCTGGCTTGCATAATAGCCAAACCGGCAGTGGCAAAAATCGCCATGGCAACCAGCAGTTCTAACAGAGTAAAGCCGCGCTTATTCATCAGCGCACCGTAACTATATCAGAGCGGTTAAGCGGAATAGTAAAATCGGTGCCAACGGTCTGAGTTACCTGGTCAAGTCGCTCACCCAGTTGGAACATTAGCCGGAACGGGCTGATTTCACCTGAGGATAAAATAAATACCTGGGGCAGTACCGGCGGTTGTTCGCTGTCAGTGGCAGCAAATTCATCATCGTCCTGCCAGTTAAGCTGGCTTAATAAACTCAGCTCTGCACCCGGCAAGCCTTCCAGCTCCAGCTGCAGCCGGATATCTTCAGCCAGGTCATATTGCGCGGCTGCCTTAGGCTCATCAGCCAGCAACCACTTTTCACCATCAAAATAAACAAAACTGTAACTGCCTTCCTGCAGCACCAGGCCCCACTCCTGTTGCTTTAACATGGCTGTTTCGGCAATAAACTGGAAAACCTGCTGGAAGCGCTCGGTTTCCTTATTCAGCCGCTGCTCTGGTGAATCACCACTGAAATTCAGCACAACGGTGGTCGCCAGTAAGCCAATCAATAGCATTACCAGCATTACTTCCAGCAGGGTGAAGCCATTCTGGCGCATCGGGCCTGGCAGCGGAGTCGGCATTAATTATTGCTGCTATCTGCCGCATCCAGGTTCCAGTTACCGATGTCATCATCAGTACCCGCTACCCGATCCGGGCCCTTACTGTACACATCAATCCGGCCAAGCTGGCCCGGACTCACCATAATATAGTCTTCATTCCATGGGTCTTTTGGTAAGCGACGAATAAAGCCGCCTTCCGGGAAAGATCGTGGCGCAGGCTGGGTGGTGGGTGCCGTGACCAGTGACTCGATACCCTGCTCTGTGGTCGGGTAAAACCCATTGCGCAAGCGGTACATATCCAGCGCACTTTCCAGCTGCTGTATATCGACCACGACTTTCTGGCGGGCGGCCTGCTCCTGATTACCCATTAAATTTGGCACCACCATACTGGCAATAATACCAAGTATAACGATTACCACCATTACCTCCAGCAAGGTAAAGCCTTTTTGTATCTGCCTTAACATTTTATCCACCTACCATATTATTTAACGCCAAAATTGGCTGTAATATTGCCATTACAATAAATAACACCATGCCCGCCATTACCGATACCAGCACAGGTTCAAATACTTTTAACGATACCGTTACCAACGACTCAAACTCTTTATCCTGAGCGTTGGCGGCCCGCTCCAGCATACTGTCAAGCTGACCACTTTTTTCACCACTGGCAATCATATGCAGCATCATTGGCGGAAACATCTTGGTTTGCTCCAGCGCATTTCTAAGCGAAGTGCCTTCACGCACCCGGCCGGTTGCTTCGGCAACTGCTTCTTTCATATAGCTGTTACTCAGCACATCGGCACTGATCCGCATTGCTTCAAGTAACGGCACTGCACTGGCATTCAGAATACTCAGGGTACGGGCGAACCGGGCAGTGTTCAGGCCCCGGCTTACTTTACCGAATATACCCAGCTGCAATGTAAAACGGTCCCAGCGGTATTTTAACTCGGGCTTGCGGAGCGCCCGCTGCCAGAACACGGCTGCCAGCATAATTGCAACCAGCACTAAGATGCCGTAGCTGCGGATAAAATCACTGGCAGCAATCAGAAACAGGGTGGTACCCGGTAAAGACTGGCCCATATGTTCAAACTGACCAACGATTTTCGGCACCACTGCTGCCAGCAGGATGCTGATTACCAGTACCGCAAAGCAGGTTAAAATAATCGGATACAGTAACGCCTGCAGGATCTGGCTGCGCATATGCTGACGCTGCTCAGTATAATCAGCTAACCGGTTCAGTACCTGCTCCAGATGACCAGACTTTTCCCCGGCAGCCACCATTGAGCGAAACAGATGGTCGAATACATGCGGAAACTCCGCCAGACCTTCCGCCAATGTATAACCTTCTACCACTTTCGAGCGCACTGCCATCATCATATTCTGTAAGCGCGGCTTCTCACATTGCTCAGCCACCGCCAGTAAGGCACTTTCAATCGGCAATGCCGCTTCAACCAGTGTCGCCAGCTGGCGGGTTAGCAGCGCTAATTCAGAGGCCGAAATTTTCCGGCTAAGCCACTTTCGGCCCGATGCCACCAGCTTTTCCTGTTGCGATGCCAGCTCAACACTCAGTGGCTGTAACTTTTGCTCACGCAACATCTGCCTGGCATGACGGGCATTGTCTGCCTCGAGTACCCCTTTATTTTTTTTGCCGCGTAAATCCAGCGCCAGATATTCAAATGCGGCCATTACACATCCTCACGGGTAACCCGCAATACCTCTTCCAGCGTGGTTTCACCGGCCAGGACCTTGCTGAAACCGTCCACCCGGATACTGGGACAATGGGCCCGGGCATATTTTTCAATCGACTGCTCGCCCTTGCCGTTATGGATCATCTCGCGAATGGTTTCGTCAACCTGCAACAATTCATGGATGCCGGTACGGCCACGATAACCGGTAAAGTTACAGTGTTCACAACCTTTGGCCCGGAAAATATGCTGGCCTTCTTTTTTGCTGATACCGAGCAAATTACGCTCTTCCTTATCAGGCTCATGTAATTCTTTGCAATGACTGCACAGGGTTCGCACCAGTCGCTGGGCCAGTACCCCAAGTAAACTGGATGACAGTAAAAACGCCTCTACGCCCATATCTTCCAGCCGGGTAATAGCGCCGGCAGCCGTGTTGGTGTGCAAGGTAGATAACACCAGGTGACCGGTTAAACTGGCCTGCACTGCTATTTGTGCGGTTTCAAGGTCGCGGATTTCACCGACCATCACCACATCCGGATCCTGCCGTAAAATGGCGCGCAGACCACGGGCAAAGGTCATACTGACTTTGGTATTAACCTGAGTCTGACCGATACCTTCAAGTTCATACTCTATCGGATCTTCGACGGTCAGAATATTCCGGTCTTTGGTGTTAATTTCCGTCAGGCCGGCGTACAGCGTAGTACTCTTACCGGAACCGGTCGGGCCGGTCACCAGAATAATGCCGTGGGGTTTTAAAATAAGTCTGGAGAATGCCTGTTGTACTGCTAACGTCATACCTAAATCAGCCAGATTTAAATGTGAGTTATTTTTATCCAGTAACCGCAGTACCACCCGCTCACCGTGACTGGACGGCATGGTCGACACCCGGACATCTACGGCCCGGCCGGCTATCCGTAAGCTAATCCGGCCATCCTGTGGCACCCGCTTTTCAGCAATGTCCATTTTTGACATAACTTTAATCCGCGAGACCAGTAAACTGGATAAGCGCCGGTTAGGTCGCAGTACTTCCCGTAACAAGCCATCCACCCGGAAGCGGATGATCAGCGCTTTTTCGAAGGTTTCAATATGAATATCTGAGGCGCCGAGTTTAATGGCCTCTCCAAGCATCGCATTGATCAGCTTGATAATCGGCGCATCGTCTTCATTTTCCAGTAAATCTTCCGTTTCCGGTATATCATCAGCCAGCGATGCCAGATTTACTTCGTTGCCAATATCTTCCATCAGCTGCTGAGCCTCAGACGAGTCACGCTGATAGCTGGCCTCCAGCAGAGCTTCAAACTCTGTCGCCGACAACGAGGTCACGCTAAAACTCTCTGCCAGCAAACGCCGCACTTCCAGCACCGATTCGGGCCGGGTGGTCGGTTGGACATACAGCAGCCAGCCGTCCTGCTGCTGTTGCAGCAGCACACCATGGCGTTTGGCAAAGCTGAACGGCAACCGGATACGGCTGCTTACCGGCTTAACTTCTTCCTCTGCTACCAGGCCTTCCATTAGTCGCGGCTTCCGGTAGCAGGCTGTTGTTCAGCCGGTTGCTGTTGCTGCTCTTCCATAAAGCGATCGAAAGTCGGTGGCAGGGCCAGTGACTCATCCCACTCCGGTAGTATCACCTGTCTGGTATTTGGCATTAAGCGGATACCTTCTTCATCTCGCAGCAATTGCTCAGCCCGGATATGGTTGTATTTCGCTTTCGAAATACCAGAGATAGCAGAGCCTTCCCGGACGATGGTCGCTTTAATAAACACCATCAGATTGCGTTTTTGTTTGGTAACACTGGTCGATTTAAATAAATGGCCTAAAAAAGGTATATCGCCCAGCAACGGCACCTTAGACTCACTTTCCTGCACGTCTTCGTCAATTAAACCGCCCAACACCACCGTGGCACCATCGTCGGTCATTACTGTGGTTTTTATTTCGCGCTTATTAATAGTGATATCTACCGGGGTAGCGCCGCCAATGCTCGACACTTCCTGCTCAATTGTCAGCTGCACGGCATTACCTTCGTTAATCTGCGGGGTCACTTTAAGCTTAATACCGACTTCCTGGCGCTGAACCTGCTGAAACGGATTGGTATTATTGGCGCCGGTGGTCGAACCGGTAATCACCGGCACTTCCTGGCCGACCAGAAAGAAGGCCTCCTGATTATCCATAGTAGTAATATGCGGGGTTGCCAGCACATTGGAATTGGTACTGGTGCGAACTGCCTGGATCAGTGCCGCCCAATCGCCCCGGACGAAACCTAACAAAGCGCCATTTAAACCACTCAGTAAATCTGCAGCCGGTTGATAATTACCCTCTGTATCAGGTACAGGCACCGTTACGCTCGGCACCCCAGGAATAGTGGACTGTTCAACCCGTGGTGGATTGGGCGTAGGTCTGGCCTGGAGCCCCGCGCCAACCGCACTAACAATAGGAATGGTATTACCATTACTAAAATTAGTACCGCCACCATTCTTATTCAGCCACTGCACTCCAAAATCGGTACCGTCACCTTCAAATACTTCAACGATAATAGCCTCAACCAACACTTGCGCCCGACGAATATCCAACTGACGGATCACATCTTCCAACGAGCGCATCATATCAGGCTGGGCGGTTACCACCAGCGAGTTGCTGTCGGCATGCGCTTCGATACTGATTTCCCGGCCGGTACCGGCACTTCGTCTGGCACCCTGAGCACCGGCAGCGCCTGTAGCACCCTGCACTTCTGCAACAATTGACTCACTGACGCCTTTTAATACCGGCACCAATTCTTCGGCTTTGGCGTATTTTAAATAATAAACCCGGGTATTGCCGCTGGTTTTCAATTCGGCATCCAACCGCTTGGCCAGTTCGATAACCCGCTGCCGCGCTTGCAGCTCACCACTAACAATGACGCTGTTTGTGCGCTCATCGGCGACAATTTTCGGAATTAAAAAATCTGGCTGTTCAGCACGGCCCTGGCTTTTATAAATATTCTCAAGGATCCTGACAATTTCACCGGCCGAAGCAAATTCCAGTTTCAAAATCTCCAGTTCCTGATCGCCTGCTTTATCCACACGTTGGATAATGTCCACTATCCGGTTTACCACCGCCGCTGGCCCGGTCATCATAATCACGTTGGAAGGGTCATAGTTAACGACATGGCCACCACCGGCCTGATTGCTGAACTGGCGCAGCAGCGGTGCCAGTTCCCGCACTGACACGTTACGCACCTGGACTACCCGGGTTACCATTTCATCGCCCACTCCGGGCTCGTCATCCGTTACTACCGGAATATTAGAGGTTTTGGCATCTTTATTACGGACAACTTTTAAAACGCCACTTTCCATTTCCACTACGGCAAAGCTGTACACTTCCAGCACATTTAAAAAGAACTGGTAATACTGCTCTTCGTTAAGCATTTCATAACTGCGGACGTTAATCCGGCCACGCACCTGCGGATCGACAATGATAGTTTTTTTCAGGTTCATACCAACGATATTGATAAACTCGTTAATATCTGTCCCTTTGAAATTAGGTGAATACTGCACTTGCTCAGTATCAGCCAAAACCGCAAAACTAAGCACTGCACCAGCCAGAAAACCGGCTATAGCGCGTCCTGAACCCCTGAGAAAACCACCTGATATCATGAGAAATTAACCAATTGTTATCTAATTATCTTATTGCGACAGACTAAACAGAATATCTCTGATTTCGCCGTCACGTTCTATTTTAATTGCCGCTTCGCTGGCATCTCTGAGCTCATTAATCACCCGCATTGCCTGCTGCATGTCATTAAGCGGTATACCGTTTATTTCGACAGCGAGGTCGTTTTGCTGCAACCCCAGCTGATTAAACAATGCCGGGTCTTTGCCAGGCATTAACCGATAGCCAACCAGATTGCCATCCCGATGCTGCGGTGACACCCGGACATAATCAAAAAATTTCATCGGCTCGGCCAGCAGCTCATCCCGGCTTACGGCTAACTCACTTTCATCTAATGAAGGCGCTTCAGCCTGCGGCAACGCTACCAGCTCATTTTCATACACGGGCTCGGGGTTATCTTCCCGTCCCAGGCCGGCATTAGCCTGCGCCATTTTGGTATATTCAATACCGTCGAGCATCAGGGTTTCAAAACGACCGGCCTGCTGAATCAGCACCCGGTCAATTAATACCTGTTTTAATACTGCATTGGTGCCGTCGATAGTATCGTTGACAGCATAAGTACCTTCATTGCCGCGACTTTCAATAATCGCGCTGCCACTGTTCGGATCTGGTTGTGCCACCACCCCGGTCAGCTTAACATTGAGCTGGGTTTTGGGTGCCTCAGTCACCACAGGTGCCGCCTGCTCTGGTTCGGCCGTTACCTTACCAAACAGAGAAAAACTCAATAGCTGATCAACAGAGGTTGCCGCTTTACCCGTTGTAGATACCGCAGTTTGCTGCAGCGGTGCCGGGCCTGCCAATTCCGGAGCAGGCACTAATTGCCAGCTTAAGCGCGCTAGCAGCCAGGCAAGCATTAGCACCAGCACCAGGTTCAGTAGCTTGCGTAACGTACTGACCGGCAGACGCTGGCTGTAGCGATTAAAATCTTGCATCGACAAGGACAGGTTCATTTCAGCTTTCTTATAATAAATTCGGTTTCATCTTACTCAGTTGTCGGCTTACCAACAAGAGCGGGCCGGTTTTTTTACAACTTAATAACAGCAAAAACGATGCCGACACTACGCTTCGCCAGTCGTTTGGCACTATAATGCTCATTCAGTTCAGCTTACAGGTTAAATATGACAACAACGCAAGCCAAAATACAGCAACATGACAGCATCAGGCTGGATAAGTGGCTTTGGGCATGTCGGTTTTATAAAACCCGCGCCCTGGCTAAAAGCATGATTGAAGGCGGCAAAGTACACTACAATGACCAGCGTTGCAAAGCAAGCCGCCAGGTCGAGATTGGCGCCACCATTAAGCTGGCACAAGGCAGCGATGAAAAGACCGTTGTGGTAATGGGGTTGTCAGAAAAACGTTTAGCAGCGCCACTGGCGCAGGCGCTATATCAGGAAACAACAGCCAGCGCAGAACAACGGCTGGCCCGGGCTGAATTACGTAAAACCAACAGCCTGTTTGCCCCACACCCGGATACTAAACCAGATAAAAAAATGCGCCGTCAGTTATTACTTTTAAAATCTAAGCAGTAAGAGAGACATTATGAACCCGGATAAGTTACACCGTTTTTTGTTTCAGCAAAAACATGTCAGAGGCGAGCTGGTGCAGGTTAGCGACAGCCTGGATCAGATGCTGCGTAATCATGATTATCCGCTACCGGTGAAACAGCTGTTAGCCGAACTTGTGGTTGCCACCAGTTTAATTACTGCCACATTGAAGTTTGACGGCGAAATTGCCGTGCAGTTGCAAGGCGATGGTCCGGTTAAATTTGCCGCAGTAAATGGTGACAACCTACAGAATTTCCGGGCCGTGGTGCGGCTGCAGGCTGAGCTTCGCGGCAGCGGCTTTCGGGAGCTAATCGGTAATGGCTACATGATAGTCACTATTACACCACGCCAGGGCGAACGCTATCAGGGCATTATCCCCCTTACCGGTGACACACTGACCAGTACCCTGGAGGGCTATTTCGCCCAGTCTGAGCAACTGCCTACCCGGCTGTACATTTATACGGACATTTCTGTCAATAACAGTGCCGCCGGGTTGATGTTACAGGTACTGCCGGTTGAGCCGGAAAAAGCGGCGGCGGACTTTGCCGAGCTGGTTGTCTTAGCCGATACCATTACAGGTAACGAATTACTGACCCTTCCTGCAGAGCAAATGCTGTACCGGTTATTCCATCAGGAACAGGTAGAATTATTCCCGGCGCAGGACGTCAACTTTGTTTGCGGCTGCTCCCGCCAGAAATGTGAAACAGCATTGTTCAGCATCGGCAAAGATGCGCTCAGTGAACATATTGCCGAAGGCAAACTGGAAATGACCTGTGAATACTGCAATCAGCAATATCAGTTCAGTGCAGAAGAACTGCAGCAAATAAGCGATCAGCTATAATAAAAACGCCCCGCAGTTGCGGGGCGTTTTTTATTCACTAAGTTTTATTAAAACAACTTAGTTTGTTTTAGTACGACGGCGTAACAGTGCCAACGGCAGTAACAACAGGGCAAAGATGCCAAAGCTACCGCTTGAGCCTTTGTTGACCGTTACCTGAGTGTTGACCGTGCCCCGCATGCCAGAACTGTCTGTTGCAGCAATGGTGACCGTATGCACACGCACATCCGATTTAACCGCCATTCTGGCTAACTTAAGCTGGCCATTTTCGACTTTAAACAACGGGTTGTTCGTGCTGACTGACACCAGACTAGCGCCTGCTTCGCTTACATCAACCGAAACGTTACCCAACACGGTACCAGCCGCACTGCCAATCAACACTTCCTGATTAGTCAGATTAACCGTTACCGCTGGCTGTTCATCCGGAATGTTGTTGACGTTAACAGTAACGGTTACCGGCGCAGACATATTACCGTTTGAATCCAAAGCGGCTACTTCCATTTGAATCTCAGTCATACCCGCTTCAAAATCCAGCACCGCTGAATTTGCGACGACGACCGAGCCATCATTCTGAACCCTAACGGCATCAGAGCTGCTGGCCAGAGTAACGAACTCAGTTACTACCGTGCGGAAATCCACTGTTGCAGAAATCTGACCGACTACAGTGCCATCAGCAGCATTTTCAGCAACGCTAAGCGTCTGACCGGCATCAACCACCGGCTGAGCAATAGGCGCATCAAAGTTAGCGACGGCTACCGCCTCTGCCTGAGCTGACATCATGACATAGTTACGGTTATCACCAGCAGGCCGCACAATATAAGCAGACTGACCTGGCGTTAGCACCTCGACATTATTATCAACTTCTTCATCGGCGGCAGTAGTAACAGCTTCAGCATCCGCGACATTCAGCTCATTCACTAAACTGATTTGCGGTGAGTACTCTACCCGTACCGGCGTAATAACCTGATCAGCGATAAAGTTAGCATTTAATGAGTAGCTGTTTGTATCGGTCCGGAAACGTGCTGTCACCGTGCGGCCAATATCGGCCGCAGTTAAGCCGACATCTTCAAAGCATGACTCTAATGTTACTTGCTTGCCACCAGCAAAGTGGTAAACATCACCCAGGTTACCTGACAACCGGCCAAAAGGTGTGTTGAATGATACCATTACCCCAGGGAAAGCAGCGTAGGCAGCGCCTAACCGGGTTACTAATAAGGTATTCATGGTGTAATCCAGTACGCCATCAGCATTGATATCCAGATCCAGCGCATAATTGCCCTGCAGCAGGTGATTTATAGCACCGTCCAGGTGGAATGTTGGATATAGTGCATAACCGGTATCACACCAGGACGCTTCTTCGATATCCATGGTGATAGCGCGGATATCGTGCATCGGTTGCAGTGCAGCATTAGCCGGTGAGGTTGCTACCAGTGCTGAAGCAAAAGGTTCAACATCAATGACGCCGGTATTGGTCAGTTTAGTGGCGACTTCGCCATCTACCATTTCACTGCTCAATGCCAGTTCACCAGCCGCTTTTGGTAACAGGTGATACACCAGGTGTAGGTCATGATCAGTGTCGGTGCTGGTATCATTAAAAATTAAAGCACCATCATACTCAGACTGATCGAGCATTTCTGCTGCCATATAGGCTAACCAGGTCATACCATTTGACAGGGTGAACTCAGGCAACTTGGCAGGATCGACCGTTAACGTCACATCAAAGTGAGTTGTTTGACCCGGCTGCACCGTAACAGTAGCCGGATGCTGCCAGCTTAGTGCGGCTGTCTCAGTTTTCTCAACAAAACGATCACTGATTGACAATGAATAGGTTTTGGCTTCGTTGCTGAAGTTTTTCAAACTCACTGTTTTGGTAATGCTGGTCGCTTCTGCCAATGTCTGCAAGCCAAAAGACAACGCAGCCTGGCGGGTATTATGCTCAGCATTGTAAACCCAGGCGGCAACCGGGCTGTTTACCGCTTTTTCAACGTCGACTAAACCAGCACCAATCATACTTATCGGTGCCAGGGCAGCATCAGGGTTAATATCTATCGGATCCCGATGCACGGTCATATTGGCCGTGTTCATCATGGTCGCTTTTATTTCAAAAGCATTACGCTCTGGCAGGGCACCACGCACTAAAGCGGTTGCGCCGGCAGTCATAGGACCAGAGAATGATGTTCCCGTTGCTGGTGCGAGACCATCACCGGAGCCGGCCTCTGCAACCATAATTGCCACACCCGGAGCAGTAATTTCTGGTTTCAATAAACCGTTCATTGACGGACCACGTGATGTGAAAGTAGCTACAGCACCTGCGCCGGATTTAGCGACTGAATTAATATCATAATTCACTTCCATGCCGTCCATTAGCATCGCGCTGACAGCATCTCCGACTTCCTTGGTAATCATCACCGTAGGAATAGTTATACCAGTACCGTCACCGCCAGCGACAATCGGTGCTTCACCCGGGTTACTGTTGGCAATTATAACAAAAGCAGCACCGCGGGCCTGCGCATTCAGAACCTTTTGTGAGAACGCACAAACGCCGCGTGACACTAATACCGCTTTACCGGTCAGGTCAGCGTCTTCGGCTAATGGATTACAGGCAGTGTACTCGCCTGGTACCAGTACTAACGGCGTATCAGCAGAATTAAAGGCAAAATCAAATGACGGATTAAAGCCGGCAGCCACCATCGCTACCTCTTCACCTTCAATTAGCTGGCTGCTGAAAGAGCCAACTAAAGCAGAAGGATGCGTCATGGCACCAACAGAAAGGGCATTAGGCGTGGTACTTGGCCCACCAACAATAAACGGTACATTGCCATCGTTACCGGCAGAGATCACCATATTCACGCCCAATTCAACTGCGCGCTGAATTAAAAACTGGCTGCCGGACTGGGTTTGGGTAGAACCAAAGTCGCCGCCTAATGACATATTGACAATATCAACCCGGTCAGCCAGATTGCCATCACCGTTCGGGTCCATTGCGGCTTCCAGCGCATTCACCTGCGCTAAACCAGTACAATTCACCGGAGCTGGAGCACATACTTTGTAACCGTAAAAATCAACGTCCGGAGCAATACCATTAACTGAGTTTGCTACAGAAGTACCGTGGCCTTCATTCGCCGGGTCAATCGGATTCGGGGTATTATTAATAAAGTTATAACCACCAATAACACTGCCCTGAGGCCAGCTTACCGCTCCGGTATTAGCGCGGGCTGCACTGTAAGCTTCTGCGGTGCCTGCACCACCTAAAGCAGCGTGAGTGTAATCAATACCGGTATCAAGAATTGCTACCCGCACGCCTTCACCGGTTGCTTTGCCAGACTGCACAGTCTGCACAGCTTTAATATAGGCCGCGCTGTCTGCTACATGCAGTTCGCTGTCATACATTGGCTTTACAGATGCCACTAACGGATTTTTCTGCAGTGCATCTAATGCTTCGGCAGAAGCATTTACCACCAGACCTGCAGCCAGGTTTTTGGTTGTAGTCAGAATTTGCGCATCGGTGTCCAGCTGCATTAATGCTGCAGTGACTTGTTGCTGAGCCTGTTCTGCCAGAACAACATACTGCTGTGCCCGCTGTTGATCAAAACCAGTTTCTGACAAGGCGGCACTTGCTGCCGGTGCATTTAAAACAACAAACCAGGCGCTTGGAGCTTGCTGTTGCTCGTTCAGACTGACGGTTACATTGCCAACAACTTCATGGACGCTTTGGCCGGAGGCAGCACGATACTGGTTAAAACCGGCATTTGCCGTGCCTGATATCGCAAGGCTGACTGCTGTCGCCAGTAGGGCTTTATTCATGGTTCCCAAGGTGTACTCCTTTTGTACTGCATAGGTACTTTTATATTTTTAGACAATGACTGGCTGCGGCAGAGGGTGCAGCAAAAAGCTCAGTCACCGGAACATCATCGCTCATCCGCTGCTATGCTGTGGATTGCACAATAAGCAGCGTGGCTGGCAAGCCCGTTTGACTCGCCTTAGCGCACATTCTTTTATCACAAATGTAATTGGATGTAATTTGGAAATTGTAAGGAATTGCGACATAGCAGTGTAAAAAAACAACGAAACAAACTGCTTATTGTTACTAAATGTTGACAGCAGCAAAGAAGTGAAAGCACTAAGTCACTGTTAGTCAAGTCAAAATAAATGAAATGTTAAGGTATTACACAGCTGCTTTAACCGGCAAATATACTCTGACGACCAGACCTCCATGGGCATGATTAAATAAACTGATCCCGCCTTGATGGGCATCGACTATTTTCTTAATAATCGCCAGCCCTAAGCCTGAACCACCACTGCCGCGGGCTTCATCGCCTTGGGTGAAAGGTGCAAACATTGCCTCCATTTTATGCTCAGGAATACCAGGGCCATGATCCCGGACTTCCAGATAGACCTGTTTGCGACTTTTTTCATAGCCGGTACTAATTTCTATATCGCCATCACTGTAGCGTAACGCATTTTCCAGCAAGTTATTCAGCACCCGTTTTATCGCTATTTTGCGCAACATAATAGCCGGCAGCTTCGGGTCTAGTTCAGTGATAAAATGGCGTTGCTGCACCTGCTCTGCCAGGACCAGCTCGTTAATCAACTCATTTAAATCAACACTTTGCAGGCTTTCCTGCTTATGATGGCGCAGAAAATCAATAAACTGGTCAATAATGGCATTCATATCGTCAATATCGTTGACAATGCCATCGCGGATCCAGCTGTCCGGTTCAGCCATCATTTCTGACGCCAACCGGATCCGGGTCAGGGGTGTACGGAGGTCGTGAGATACCCCTGCCATCAGTAATGCCCTGTCCTGCTCCAGCCGTTTTATGCCTTCAGCCATATAGTTAAAGGCCCGAATCACCGAAATAATCTCAGTTGAGCCTTTATCAGCATTTAAAGGTGGCGGAATATCACCGCGGCCTACCTGCAAAGCCGCCTGCTGCAATGACTTTAATGGCCGGTTTAAATGGCGGGCAAATACCCAGGCGCCACCCACACTCAAAATACCGATTAGTAATAAGTAAAACGTCAGCGGTGAAAAGTCGGTTTCATCGAGGCCGGATAACGGTACCTTTACCCAGTAAGCCGGCGCTTGCGGAGGCCTAACCCAAAAAGTAAAGGTATTTCCCTGCTCAATCCGCACCTCGGCTTCGCCATCCAGCTCAGCCGACATTTGCTCTGAAAAATAACCGTAGTAACGGGCATTGGCCAAGCCCTGTTGCATCGCCTCAGTTTCGCTATACACCTCAATGCCGGTGGCTTCACTGAAACGGCGGGTCAGCTCATCCGACAGCACTGGTGTGTTCTGACCCACGTCAATAAACACCACCTTAATTTGCTTAGCAATTAAATGGTTTATTTGTTGGGTGGTCGGTTTAATAAAGTAAAGCGCTACCGATACATAAGAGACCAATTGGTTAATCAGTAATAAAAAACCAATTAAAAATACAGTCTGACCAAAAGCGCTACGGGGTAGCAAACGCATCAGGCAATGCTGCCGTCTGGCACAAAGACGTATCCCAACCCCCAGACCGTCTGAATATAACGGGGATTAGTGGCATCGTCTTCCAGCATCCGTCTTAAACGCGAAACCTGAACGTCAATGCTGCGCTCCATTGCCGAATAATCGCGGCCACGGGCCTGATTCATCAGTTTATCGCGGGACAGTGGCTCCCGCGGATGGCTGACCAGTACTTTGAGCACAGCATATTCACCACTGGTCAGTGGCAGCGGCTGGTCGCCCTTGCGCATTTCGCGGGTGGCTAAATTAAACGTGAAAGGACCAAAGCTGATAACGGTTTCTTCCTGCGAGGGTGCGCCGGGTAAATCCTTACTTTTGCGGCGCAATACCGCGCGGATCCGCGCCAGTAATTCACGTGGATTAAAAGGTTTCGGCAAATAATCATCAGCGCCCATTTCCAGGCCAATGATCCGGTCTACCTCATCTCCTTTCGCGGTTAACATGATAATAGGCACATCATTGTTTTGCTGACGTAACTTACGGCAGATTGACAAGCCGTCTTCACCAGGTAACATCAGATCAAGCACGACCAGATGAAAATGCTCGCGTTCCATCAACCGCTGCATCTGCTCATAGTTGCCAACGCTGCGCACCTGATATCCCTGCTCCACCAGGTAGCGTTCAAGCAGGGCCCGCAAACGTAAATCATCATCTACTACAATAATTTTCAGAGTTTCCTGGCTGGTCATCACACAAGCTTCCGTTGTTTTTTCTCACTATAAACGAAAAAACCGCCATTGTTACTACAATGGCGGTTAAACTGTGTTACAAAACTTTTCAGTTCGCCTTACTGTCCTCTCGCAGTTCGCGTTTGACTGGGGGGTTCACCCAATACACTCTGGAAGCACTCCCATAGTAGCGGGCTGAATTCTCAACCTGGTGCATATACTCGTAATCAGGTGTTATTACATATTTAGGTGTAACACTGCATGCTGTCAGCAATGACACTGCCGGAATAATTAAAAAAAGCTTGCGACGGGATTTCATCTTGAGGCCCTCCCATAAAGCTAAAATCCTGTTTAAGTATAGTACATTTTTTAAACGCCACTCTGATTTCGTTTGGCCGGCGCTAATAGCTGATTGCGGTGATCAGATACCAGCGCTCCCCGGCAGGCGTAATCACTTTTACTTCGTCATCCAGTGATTTACCCAGTATTGCTCTGGCGAGCGGCGAGTCAATGCTAAGCTTATTCAGACGCAAATCAAACTCGTCCGGCCCCACCAGCCGATAACGTTTTACCTCACCGCTGTCATCTTCAAGATCGACCCAGGCTCCAAAGTAAACCTTACCTTGCTGCTGTGCCGACGGATAGACTATCCGCAGCTGCTCCAGGCGCTTGGTCAGAAAGCGGACCCGTCGGTCAATTTCTCTTAAGCGTTTCTTGCCATAAATATACTCTGCATTTTCTGAACGATCACCCAGCGCTGCGGCATCAGCAACCTGCTGAGTGACCCGCGGCCGCTCTTCCTTCCACAGATAACGCAGTTCCCGCTCCAGAATATCGTAGCCTTCCCGTGTAATCAGATTGGATTTTTTTATGCTGAAAGTAGACAATTCACCCTGCTTTTCATATTTCGTATCATACTTTGCCTGCCACAGGGGCCGCAAAGTCGAAGGATCCTATAGTTATGTCAATGATTGTAAAACAAATAGCCAGTGAAATTGCCGCCAGGCCGGAACAGGTTGCTGCCGCCATAGCCTTGTTAGATGAAGGTGCGACTGTGCCCTTTATTGCCCGTTACCGCAAAGAAGCCACCGGTGCGCTGGACGATACGCAATTGCGTTTACTTGATCAACGACTTAATTACCTGCGCGAACTGGAAGAGCGACGTCAGGTTATTTTAAAAACTATTGCTGAGCAAGGTAAGCTTAGTTCTGAGCTGGAGCGCGATATTCTTGCGGCAGACAATAAAACCCGGCTGGAAGATTTATACCTGCCCTACAAAGCCAAACGACGCACTAAAGGTCAGATGGCAATTGAGGCGGGTCTGGCCCCTTTAGCTGATGTTATTCTGGCTAACCCAGACCTCGATCCTGAACAACAAGCTGTTGCGTTTATCAATGCCGATGCCGGCTTTGCCGACACTAAAGCCGTGCTCGACGGCGTTAAGTTTATTTTGATGGAGCGTTTCGCCGAGGACGCCACCCTGCTTGCCCGGCTGCGCGCGAAGCTTAGCCGGGATTCGGTATTAAAAAGCACGGTTGTCAGCGGTAAAGAACAGGAAGGAGCCAAATTCCGCGATTATTTCAGCCATACCGAACAATGGAAAAACATTCCGTCACACCGCGCGCTGGCCATGTTTCGTGGTCGCAATGAAGGTGTGCTGCAATTGCAGTTACTGCCTGACAGCGACGAAGCGAATGCTCATGCACTATGCGAGCAAATGGTGGCCGACCACTTTGATATCCGCCAGCAGCAACGCCCTGCTGATGCTTTTTTACGGACAGTGGTGCAATGGACCTGGAAAGTAAAACTGCATTTACATCTGGAAAATGACTTATTAAGTGAGCTGCGTGAGCGCGCTGAACTGGAGGCCATAAAAGTATTTGCCCGCAATATGGCTGATCTGCTTATGGCGGCCCCTGCCGGCATGCGCCGCACCCTGGCGCTGGATCCCGGCCTGAGAACCGGGGTTAAATGTGCAGTGATAGATGAAACCGGTAAGCTGTTAACCCACACCACCATTTTCCCGCACGCGCCGCAAAATTTGTGGGATAAATCAGTCCGTACGCTTAGTCAGTTATGCCAGCAACATAAAATTGAATTAATTGCTATCGGCAATGGCACCGCCTCCCGTGAAACAGACAAACTGGCTGGCGATGTTATCAAAGCAGCTAGTAGTGATACGTTGAGTAAAGTGATGGTTTCAGAGGCTGGTGCTTCAATTTATTCAGCTTCTGAGCTGGCGGCGCAGGAGTTTCCTAACCTGGATGTGTCGTTGCGCGGTGCCGTATCTATTGGCCGGCGTTTACAGGACCCATTGGCCGAGCTGGTGAAAATTGAACCTAAAGCCATTGGTGTTGGCCAGTATCAGCATGACGTTAACCAGAGTTTGCTGACCCGCTCGCTGGATGCCGTGGTCGAAGACTGCGTTACTGCAGTGGGTGTCGATTTAAACACTGCTTCTGCGGCCTTGCTGGCCCGGGTAGCAGGCCTAAATAAAACCCTGGCTCAGAATATTGTGCAATACCGGGATGAACATGGCCGCTTTAACGAGCGCAAAGAGCTGTTAAAGGTACCACGGCTGGGACCGAAAGCTTATGAACAAGCTGCCGGATTTTTACGGATTAACAACGGTAGCAATCCGCTGGATGCCTCGGCAGTGCACCCTGAAGCCTACCCGCTGGTTGAAAAGATCCTGAAAACAGCCAGCCAACCTGTCAGTGCTGTTATAGGGAATAGCAGCTTTTTAAACAGTATCAATCCGGCAGACTTTGTTGATAACCATTTTGGTTTACCGACCATCAGCGATATTTTAAAGGAGTTGGATAAGCCCGGCCGTGACCCGCGGCCTGAGTTTAAAACAGCCAGCTTTAAAGATGGCGTGGAAACCCTGCAGGATCTGAAACCCGGCATGCTGCTCGAAGGTGTTATTACCAATGTCACTAATTTTGGTGCCTTTGTTGATATAGGGGTACATCAGGATGGTCTGGTTCACATTTCGTCACTGACCGACAAATTTGTCAGCGATCCGCATCAGGTGGTAAAAGCGGGCGATATCGTTAAAGTAAAAGTGTTAGAAGTGGATATTAACCGCAAGCGGATTGCGCTGACCATGCGGCTGGACGAACAACCTCAGCCGAAATCTTCCGGCAACACGTTAGCAAAAGCCACCAGCTCAGCTGGCGCCAAAAGCCAGCGGCCGGCGCCAAAGCCTGCCAAAGCTGAGCCGGCTAATGCTGCTATGGGCAATGCTTTTGCTGAGGCACTGGCCAAATTCAAAAAATAGTGCAGTACAAAAAAGAGAGGAAATATTAAACCAGATAATGAGTCAGGCTTGTTGGCGCAGCGGTCGCTGCGCTGGTTCAGTGGCCAGCTGGTAAAACCGGCTGATCACCTGACTGCGTTGCTGCATTTGCGCCAGGGTATCCAGTTCGGGAAAAACCAAACCGGCTGCAGTGCCGGCCTGGCTGATTGTTTCACTATCATAGCGAATTTGCGAGTCGTCGATTGCGGCGCCCGCCTGCGATGCGGTTTCACTGCCGGCAACAGGTTTTGTCTGGGCCGGTGCTGTTTTCTCAGCCACCAGTTCAGCTTGCGCCTGTAATAAACGCTGGCCGGCTTCAGCGGCAATCCGCCGGTCAGCCGACGAAGGCTCTGCCGGCGCTAAGGCGGCAGCCTTTACCTGCTGCATCTTCTGAATGGTCGCCTGTGGATCACCGGCAACCGGCGCAATATCAATCTGCACCTCGCCAGCTACCGCATACTGGCGCCCATCTGGCCCCAATTCATAACTGTAGTTGGGGGCACCGGCATAACGCCCGCCAATGCTGGCATGCGCTTGCTCATGGCTGCGAACTTCCTGATCCCGGCTCTGCAGCTCTCTAATTTCCTGTTGCTCAGCCTGTTGCTGCCGTTGTTCAGCCTCATTCTGCTGTTGCTGTTGGTTATCGTCCTGCGCCTGCTCAGACCGGCCTTCAACCGCCTGCTGGGTTTCCGTTGATTTACCACTGGCGTCATAACTGCTGACTGAACCGGCAGTATTACTGCTACGGCCTTTTTCGTCAGTTGCAACAGCGCGTTCTGGCTTGCCTTTATCCATTTCCCGAACCGGTTCCACCAGTTCCCGCCGTTGCATATCACGCCGGGCTAACTCGGTAGGCGGGTTAGCCGTGTTGATACTGACGTTAGGATAATAGGACGTGATCTGCATTTAGCTTACACCCGGACATCGATAATAGTGCCAAGTGCTTCGTCAGCGGCCTGAATACTCCGCACATTTGCTTCAGCAGTCCGGGACTCGTTGGTAAGTTGCACCAGGCTTTGTTCTACTGACGGCGGTTGTGATTGTGTAGGCCGGTTTTGTTCAGGCGCATCAGCCTGACGTACGTCAGTTTCAGCAGCCGCAACCTGATCGCGGTTGGCTGTTGTCTGGCGGTTAATATTAACCGTTGCTTCTGTTACCCCGGCTGAAGCACGCTGGAATCCCTGCAAACCGGCATTAAATGCTGATTGAATCTCCATCATCACCTCCTGACACTTAAATAATGCTTAATTATTAACCAAAATAGAGCAAAAGGAAAGATGATTAGCTGTCAGCCCTTATTATAGCCAGCCGATTGTTATCAGCCGATGGTCAGCAGCCAGTTATTCAACCAAGCCAGAAACTCTGCCCGGTGGGATATAAAAGGGGCATGCGATGCTTTAGCCAGCACGCTCAGGTCGGCGTTTGGTTGTAATTTTTGTAATTCGCTGACAACGGCAACGGGCACCAGAGAATCCAGGGCACCAAAACAGCCAACCACAGGTTGGTTTAGTGCCGCAAAGCTGCGACGCAAGTCCTGACTGCTCAGAAATTCCAGCCCTGCGCTCAACGCCGCCTTACTGGCCTGCGGATAAGCGGCTATTGCCTGCTTAAGTAGCACAGCATCACTTTTCGCGGTAGCCGAACCCATGGCCTGAATGGCTAAAAAACGGCTGACAGTCTGGGATAGATCACGCTGTAATGACTGGGCAAACTGCTGCATCACCGCGGCTTTCATGCCCGGCCAGCCCGCTTGTTGTAAAAAACAGGGCGTTGCCGCTACCAGCGCCAATTGTTGCACTTTTGCCGGATAACGCTCAGCCAGCGCAATCGCCAGTAGGCCGCCCAACGACCAGCCACATACAAGGCTGTTCGCTGGGATCTGGCTGGCCAGCTCTGAAAGCACAGTGTCAAAATTGCAGGGTTGCGGTAATTGTTGTGCCCGGCCAAAACCAGGAATGTCCGGGGTTATAACCTGCACAGAGGGCGAAATATCAGCCAGAATCGTCTGCCAGACACCCTGATTTACGCCCCAGCCATGCAGCAGCACCAAAACAGGTTTGTCAGTTTTGCTAATCTCTGCCATGCTACCTTTGTGTTTCTACAATGTTAATTTTATGATTGGAATGCTTACTGTTCTGTTTCGTCGCTGCTGGCAGTTTTTACTACCGGCTCAGTGTATGTGGTGCAGTTTACCGCGGACTGAGCCTGAACAACAACTTTGTCGCTACTGTCAGCAAGCGTTGCCGATACTGCCATATCAGCTGTGTCACCACAATTTATTGTTGTTGCCAGCAATTGCCCGGGGCCTGCAAGGCGCGAAATTCGATCGCCTGCTCTGTCTGGCACACTACCAGCAACCCTATCAGCACTGGATACCACGTTGGAAATACGCCACAGATTTAGCAGCAGGTCAGCTGTTGCTGCAGCAAATGTGTTTATTACTCAGTTGCTGTTGCAACAACAATATGCCGCTACCGCAGGCCCTGACATTTGTGCCGCTGCATTGGCGCAAACAACGCCGGCGCGGTTTTAATCAGGCCCAGCTTCTGGCAGAGGCGTTAGGGCAACAGTTACAGCTACCGGTGCTGGCATTATTTTCTAAATCTGCCAGCCACAGCCAGCGTGGCCTTAACCGGCGGCAGCGGTTGCGCAATCTGCATCGTTCATTCAGTTTAACGCCACTGGCGCAGCAACTGCCGTCTCACATTGCCCTGGTAGATGATGTCATTACCACTGGTGCTACCGCCAACGCCCTGACCAGACTGTTACGCCGGGCCGGGGTCAGCACTGTCAGTGTCTGGACGCTGACGGTAACCCCGGCGCCGGGTTACTCTGCCTGAATCGGCGCGTTAAAACTGTTTCCCAGAAACATTGCGTTGATCAGAATACGGCTGGAGCCATAAAAGTAACCCCGGAATACCGGATTGTCTGTCATCGCAATAACCCGGCCCCGGCCCAGATTGTGGGCAACAATTGCTGCGCCCTGAGCAATTTTTGGTACATATTCAGTAGCGGTGTAACCGGCCAAATGCGGATTTGCACTGTATAACGCCACATTAACAAAAGGCGAGCTACTTGGTTGCAGCAGCATAATATCGTTTTTAAATAGTGGTAAGCGGGCACGGGGCACACCAAAGGTTAACGGATGGCTTAAATCAAGCTCGGCACTGAAAATAGCACCAGCAATCCGCTGTTTGGCGGCCAAAGCTTCTCTGTCTGCGTAACTTAAATCCTGTTGCGGAATAAGCTGCTTCATTTCCTTACCTTGCCATACCCCAGTCTGCAACAAGCCTGCCTTAGCCAGCCAGGCTGCACCGTCTTTATGTCCCCAAAGCACGCCGCCCTGTTCAGTCCACTGTTTCAGCTGGCTGATCTGGCTGTCCTGCCATTGCCGGTAATTACCATCGGCAAGAATAATGTGGGTATAACGCTGTAAATTAATCCGGCTTAAACGTTCAGGCTCCACCATACTCGGCGAGATGCCGGCCAGCCGCTCGAGGTTGTACCACACTTCACCGGCTTCGGTAGAGCTTACCCCTGGCCCGGCAATCAGCAGTACTTCAGGTTTGCTGATAACGGCGAAGTTGTGGCTGCCTAAATCGCTGCCATCCGGGGTCAGGCCACTGTGTATTGCATGCACTTTCACCGGATATTGCTGTTGCAGCTGTTGCAGATGTTCAAACCAGTCCTGCCGCTGCTGCAGCCCGGCAGCAATCAGCATACTGCCCGCGGCAAACTGCACCGTGCTGTCACTGGTCAGCGCGCTGAAGCTATGCAGTGCTGATCGTACTACCACGTCTTCAGCCAATAATGCCTGCAGCAATAGTGGTGCCTGCTGATCCTGCCAGCTGAACACATAGGCATAAGCGCCGGCCGCTAACGGCTGTTTCAATTGTGGTATCGCCTGCCATTGGGTATTGGCCAGTGCCCTGCCCGGCTCGCGGTTTACTGCTTTAAATTCAATATTAAAAGCATAGGGTAAGGTCCAGCTGGAAACGTCATAGAAGGTATTATCTTCGAAATTTTTCTCAGTAGAGAATGCCGCTTTAATTAAACGGTATTGCGCCTGTTGCAGTGGCACAAAGAAGCTTTTCCCGGCCTGATACTTAATATCATCATCCTGCCAGTCACGATCTAACGGATAAACGGCTATATGGTGCCGCTGTAACAAGTCGAGCAGCGCCTGCAACCGGCTTTGATCGCCATCATCGGTCAGCATAAAACCTTTGATTTTATCAGTTTTCGCCTGAGCCAGTGCTGTTTGATAGAACTCTTGCTGATAAGCTAATAGTTGCTGCCGTTTAGCTACTGCCCCTCTGATGGTCGACAGTGAAGCAGTAAACTGATTGTGAATGGTGTCTCTGAAACTCAGCAGGCCATTGATTGATTCCTGCAGGTGGCCGCGGCTGCTGGCCTGCTCAAACAGGATGCCAACACTGCCGTTAACATCCGGATAGGTGGAGCCTTTGCCAATATAGAAATCATCAAAGCTCTCTTCACTATAATAAAGCTGCTTGCGCTCATCAAAGGCTGCGGCATGAAATTCTGCCATTGCCGCCGTTATGTCAAAGTTGCGTTTTGGGGTCAGCGGATAATTGCGGCTGGGAATGCCGGGCTGAAAAAAATAGCTGCTGTTGGTGCCCATCTCGTGAAAGTCGCCAACCACATTCGGCAGCCACTGCTGAAACTGGGCAATCCGCGCCCGGCTTTCCGGATGCTGCAGTAACAACCAATCGCGGTTTAAATCGAACCAGTAGTGATTTGGCCGGCCATTTGGCCAGGGCTCGATATGCTCCCGGTGCTGCGGATCGGCAACAGGCTTGGCACCCTTATGCATATTGGCCCATAACGCAAACCGATCGTGGCCATCCGGATTCAGGCTTGGCTGAATTAAAATAACGGCTCGGCTCAGCCAGGCGGCGACTTCTTCTGTTTTAACAGCGGTTAAATAATGTGCCAGCACCAGCGCAGCATTGGCGGCGCTGGACTCGTTACCATGCACGCCGTAACCCAGCCAGATTACAACTGGCGCATCGCTGGCGATGGTTTTTTCCCGTTTCGCCTGGTCAAGATGCTGCTGGCGTATGTCGTCCAGCCGGCGTAAATTTTCGGGCGATGAAATAACCAGTTGCAATAGCGGCCGTTGTTCGTGACTGTAGCCGATGACTTCTAACATGGCTTTGTCTGACTGACTGGCCAGTTGTTCAAAATAACGCTGGATCTGGTCATGCCGGGCATGCCAGTCGCCTACAGGGTGGCCAAGGATTTGCTGGGGTGACGGTAGACTGGTGTCTACCGGCTCATTAAAATACTGCGCCTGTGCCAAATTGGCCCAGAGTGCGAAAAAAACTATTACACTCAGTTTCATGCCTGTTTCCTTTAATTTTTTTGCGCGCCCAGTTAGCCAGAAACAACAGCAAAACTCAAGCAGGGCTGGCATCAGCGCCGGACTCGGAGTATGATAGCCATTAACCTAGTAATTTAGTCAGGTACTAAGATGATTTCTATTTCAGAACAGGCGCAAGCCCATTTTGCAAAGCTGCTGGAAAAACAAGCTGCCGGTACCAGCATCCGGGTATTTGTTGTTAACCCTGGCACGGCTCAGGCGGAGTGCGGCGTATCTTACTGTCCGGCAGACGCCATTGAAGACAGCGACATTCAAATCGAATTTAATGGTTTTAATGCGGTCGTTGATGCCGAGAGCAAACCTTTTTTAGTGGACGCCGAAATCGATTTTGTCACCGATCAGATGGGTTCACAGCTTACGTTAAAAGCGCCGAACGCCAAAGTGCGCAAGGTGAATGACAATGCTCCGCTGATGGAGCGGGTACAGTATGTTATTGATGCCGAAATTAACCCACAGCTGGCTAATCACGGTGGCCGGGTCTCGGTGATGGAATTAACTGATGATGGCGTGGCTGTGTTGCAATTCGGCGGTGGCTGCAACGGCTGTTCACAGGTTGATTTGACATTAAAAGAAGGGATTGAAAAAGAACTGCTGGCCCGGTTCAGTGGCGAATTAAACGGCGTTCGTGACATTACCGAACACCAGCGCGGTGAACACTCATACTATTAAGCCCGGGCTTGACTGTGATATAACCCCCGGGCGAATGTTAGTTACCGGGGGTATTATGCGTCTGATAGTTATTCTTTCTGTTCTTTATAGTTTATTGTCGCCGGTTCAGGCGGCGGTAATGCTGATTTATCATCATGTTGCCGCTGATACACCTCGGGTCAGCAGCGTAACAGCCGATGAATTCCGCCAGCATCTGCAATATCTGCAAGATAACAACTTTGCCGTGATCGGCCTTGATGAGCTGATAGCTCAACTTAAACAGGGCAAACCGATAGCCGATAATGCTGTCGTTATCACCTTTGATGATAGCTTTGAAAATAACTACACCACAGCCCATCCAATCCTGATGGAGTTTGGCTACCCTTATACTATTTTTATCAGCCCCGGCAGTATCGACAACCGGGTGGGCCCGGTGCTTAGCTGGGACCAGGTAAGACAAATGGCAGCTGACGGCGTGCTGGTAGCCAACCATGCCATGAACCACGAGCATATGACCCGGCTCGAACCCGGTGAAACAGAAGCTGACTGGCTGGCCCGGATTGAACAGAATATTCTGAGCGCCGAACAACGGATCAAACAGGAAACCGGCCAGAACCATCAATGGCTGGCTTATCCGTACGGCGAATTTAATAATAAGCTTGAAACGCTGATTGAAAAGCTGGGCTTTGTTGGTATTGGTCAGCAATCCGGTGCTATCGGTCATTCGACCCTGCTTACCCGGATACCCCGCTACCCGGCAGCGGGCCAGTATGCCGACCTTGCTAACCTGGCACAGAAACTACGCACGCTGGCGTTCGATATTACTGACTACCTGTCGGCAAATCAGCAAATCAGTGATAATCCACCTACGCTGCGTTTAAGGCTTAACGTTACTGACTTTCTGCGCAATCAGTTACGTTGTTACGCCGGTCCCGAAGCACTGGAACCCAAATGGCTGACTGACAATACCTTTGAAGTCACTGCCAGCAAACCGCTCAACCATGGCCGCAGCCGCTATAACTGCACCGCCCCGTCCCTGGGGAAAAAAGGCTATTTTTACTGGTATTCGCAGCCATGGTTAAATAATTAGCACGAGCTGATGATTGCTGATATAAAAACAGTTTATTGATAGAAAAATGGATTTTTTGTGAAGCAGTTATCAAAAATAATCGCCATGCTGAGCCTGCTGATAACCCTGGATAGTGCTGCTCAGGTTAATCAGAGCCCTTTACCAAACTGGGTAGTAGCGCTGCAGCCTGTTTTGAGCAGCAACGTGCCTGAGCAAGATATTAGCAACGGTATATATTATTTGCTTGCGGATACCCAGTTGCAGGTGCCAGCCACCGGCGAGCAGCAGATTTTTGAACATTATGCCAGCCTGGTTACCAGCAGCAAAGGCCTTGAAAAAGCAGGACAAATAAGTATTTATTATGATCCGGCTTATCAGCAAGTGGCGCTGCATCAGCTTAATATCATTCGCGATGGCACAACTATTAACCGGTATCCTCAAGCGCGGATAACATTAGTTCAGACTGAGCAGGATTTAGAGAAACTGCTTTATCATGGTGAGACTGCACTGAATATTGTTTTACCAGATGTTCGGGTTGGCGATATTATCGAATATAGCTACAGCCTAACAGGCAGTAACCCGGTGTTTGCTGACCGCTTTAATACCAGCCAGCGTTTAAACTGGACTGTACCGCTTCAGCAGCAGCATTGGCGCCTGCTGTGGCAACGTCCAGAGCCGCTGGTTTTTAAGTTCAGCAAACAAGCTATACCGCTGCAAATACGTACTGAAGCTGATACGACTACCTATGCTCTGGTTCAGCACAATGTGGCGCCAGTCAAACATGAGGATGATACGCCTGACTGGTATTCGCCTTATAATAGTTTATCGCTGAGTAACAGCCCAGAGTGGCAAGACATAGCCCGCTGGGGCTCGGCGTTGTTTGAACCGGCAATTGATGACAGTCCTGCGGTTGCTGCTCAGGTGGCCAGGTTGCAGCGCGATTATCCGGCCCCAGAGCAACAAATTGCAGCGGCACTGAAGTTTGTACAGACAGAAATTCGCTATCTTGGAATTGAGCTGGGGCAGAGCTCCCATAAACCAGCCAGCGCAGCTAAGGTGTTGCAGCAACGCTATGGCGATTGTAAAGATAAAAGTGTATTGCTGGTCAGCATATTGCGTCAGCTTGGCCACCAGGCCGTGCCAGTGTTGGTGAATACTGATCTTAACGCAACTATAACAGAGCGGCTGCCGTCGGCGGGCGTATTTGATCATGCTATTGTTAAACTGGATTTTAATGGCAAAAGCTACTGGCTGGATCCGACCCGCAGTTTTCAGGCTGGTCCACTGGACACCCTGTATCAGCCAGATTACGGCTACGCCCTGGAACTGACTCCTGCCAGCACTGAACTGACAGCCATGAGCTCAGCGACTGAATACACTGAGGTGATGATTAACGAGCATTTCCGCCTGCCGGACGCACTGACTGCCCCTGCTGAGTACAGCGTAAGTACGGTTTACAGTGGGCTGGATGCTGAGCGTTCCCGTTCGCAGTTTGCCAGCAACAGCATCAGCCAGAAAGCAGACGGTTATGTGCAGTTCTACAGCAGATATTACCCCACGATTACTCTTGCAGAACCCATAAGCAAAACTGACGATGCCGCCACAGGCAGCATTACGGTCAACGAATTTTATCAGATAACAGATTTCTGGCAGGCAGATCCAGCCGAACCCGGTAGGTTAGAGGCAAACTTTTATAGTAATGGTATCAGCAGTTATCTGCAGACTCCCGAAATTGCCGCCAACCGCACCCAGCCTGTGGTCCTTAGCCATCCGGTAAATATTAGCCAGACAATTACCGTTGAACTCAATGATATTGACTGGCAATTTGACGATGAGCAGGTGAAAGAACACAACGCTTTTTTTCACTACCAGAGCCAGCTGCAATTTGACAAGAGCCGCCAGATCCTAACCCTGAGTTATCAATATAAGAGTCTTACTGACCACATTCTGCCCGAGCAGCGTGCTGATTATATTGACGCTGTAAACAAAGCCCGTAACGACCTGAACCTGAACATTTTTCAACATGATGCCGTTAGTGACGTCGTCCCGAACTCTTCCAATGGTAGTGGGAAAGTCATGTTCTTGCTGCTGGCAGTCTATTTTATGCTATGCATACTCTGTGCTGCGCTGTGGCTGCTGCCGATTGAAACGTATCGTCATAACAAGCGTTTCCCGGAACCGATGGTCCGGTTTATTCTGACCTGGCTGGTGACATTCAGTCTTTACGGTTTGTACTGGTGCATCAAAAATATTAGTCAGCTTAATGCAGCAGCGCTGCCAGAGCCACCATCTGCTGCTCCTGCTGATTAGTCATTTTGCAGCTGATTTAACACCAGCGGAAAATCACTGAGTAACTGCTCGCGGTTTACCAGTGGCACTTCGCCAGGCAGCATTTCGGGTTTAAAAATGGCGGCAACCTGCCCCTGCGGGTTAATCAGCACGACGGAGGCACTATGATCCACCAGATAGTCCTGCTCGGTAGTGCTGCTCATTGCATACATTAATCCCAGCTCCCGCACGAACGGGAACAGCTGATCATGGCCGGCGGTTAAACCACTCAGCGCAGGCTGCTTAAAGTAGTCAACATATTGCTTCAATTGCGCCGGGGTATCCCGTTTTGGGTCAACCGAAATAAACCAGATTTGCAATGGTTTGTCGACGCCAGCAGCCAGTTCATCCCGAACACCGGCCAGCTTGGCCAGGGTTAGCGGACAAATATCCGGGCAAAAAGTATAGCCGACAAAGGCCAGCGTCCACTTATCCATTAAATCGGCGCGGCTGCGGGCAGTATTGTCCTGATCAATCAGCTTAAATTCAGATAAATTTCGCGGCTGCGGATAAACCAGCGCTTGTTCTGGCAACGGCTGATGTTGCCACAGCAGATACAACATAACCCCGGCAACCACAGCCGCAGCTGACAGTATTAATACAATCACATTACGAAACATAAAAAGGGGATACCTTAAAATAGTGATCAAGCAGCAGCACTAAAAACAGCACCATTAAATGGACAATTGAAAACTTAAAGGTGGCCATTGCTGTTTTCGGGTCGGCATTAAATTTTAATTTCCAGGCATACTGTAAAAACCGCAAATTAAGCAAGGTACTGCCCAGCAGATACACTGCCCCTGTCATGCCAACAATGTAAGGCAGCAGACAAACCAGGCACAGCAGCACGGTATACAATAAAATGGCGCTTTTGGTGTACTCAATGCCATGGGTTACCGGCAGCATCGGCATACTGACCTTAGCGTAGTCATCACGCCGGTGAATAGCCAGGGCCCAGAAGTGCGGCGGCGTCCAGGCAAAGATGATCATTACCAGCAACAAGGCATAACCATGAATTTCACCGGTTACCGCTGTCCAGCCCAGTAACGGCGGCATGGCACCGGCAAGGCCACCAATCACAATATTCTGGGGAGTAGCACGTTTTAAAAACATGGTGTAAACCACCGCATAGCCAAACAGACTGAGCAAGGTCAGCCAGGCAGTCAGCGGATTAACCCCAACATATAACAACACAAAACCGGTCGCGGCCAGCGCGCAGGCAAATGCGACTGCCTGCTGCGAACTCACTCTGCCTTTGGCCACCGGCCGGCTGTGAGTACGGGCCATTTGCGCATCAATTCGCTGATCGACCACATGATTCAAAGCGGCAGCAGCACCTGATAATAAGCCAATACCAAGTGTTGCCAATATCACTACTGCTACATCCGGTAAGCCGGGGGAGGCCAGCATCATGCCAACCCAGGCCGTTAATACCAGCAGGGCTACCACTTTTGGCTTGGTTAATTCCAGATAGTCACGCCAGCGGGAAATACCATGTCGTGTTGCCATTATTGTTGCCATTTACGCCTCCCTGCCCGCGGTTCGGTAGAGCTGATACAGCACCACCACCGTGATCATAAGTAAATTCGCCCCGACAAAATTATGCGCTACCGCATTAATCAGTGGCAAATGCAGCACTACATTTAACAGACCCAGCACAAATTGCAATAGCAATACCACGCCGAGCGCTAACGCAAAGTTCTGCATTATTGTCGTTTGCGCCTGCCGATACAGACTAATGGCAAACCAGCCGACCACGCCAAGGGTAATAAAAGCACCAATCCGGTGAAAAACATGCACCGTCTGGCGGGCCTCAGCGGACATTACGCCATATTCATAATCACTGTAACCCAGATGTAGATCAAAGGCTTCGTCCAGTGCCAGCCGACTCATCCAGCCCGCTTCGCAGACTGGCAACTCAATACAGGCCAGCGCCGCGTAATTTGCTGCAGTCCAGCCACCAAGGCCAATTTGTACCATAACAACGACAGCAGCGACGATTGCCAACGGCTTGAGCCTTGCCAGACCAGGTTCGGTAACCCGCCATTCGGGTGTCAGCTGCATCCAGTAAAGCGCCAGTAAACAATACAGCGTAAAGCCGCCAAGCAAATGCGCCAGCACCACTATCGGCAGTAAACTCATTGTTACGGTCCAGGCACCTAATGCCGCCTGACATATCACCAGCAACAGTAACACGGTGGGCAAAGCACGGGGCTGGCGTGCTTTACTAACTAAACTGGAAATAAATATGGCAGCGATTAGTAAGCCTAAAGTGCCTGCCAGATAGCGATGGATCATTTCATTCCAGGCTTTATGTGGCTCTAACGGCCGGTCCGGGAATGCCTGCGCAGCCAGCGCTATGCTTTCGGGCTTTTCAGGTACTTTCAGAAAGCCATAACAGCCTGGCCAGTCCGGACATCCCAGGCCAGCATCGGTTAAGCGGGTAAAAGCACCATAAATAATCACTACCATGGTCAGCAGTAAGGTAATAGACACCAACTTCTTATGTCTGGTCATACGCTGGTCCTGTCGTAATTTATCAGCTTTAATAAGTCGTAGCGGATATTGCGGGCTACTGCTGCCATCTCAGCCTCCAGCTCAGGCATCGGATAGCTGAGCAGGACCAGGCCTTTCTGATCAACCAGCAATATTTGCTGCTGCAGTAACGCTACATCGTTAATTTCAGCCTGCTGCTGAATAAACATCGGATAAGCGTCCGGTTCAGTTAACGAGCCGACCACAACCGGCTGCACCTGCTCCTGCTTGCGGCCCAGACCAATATACAGCTGTTTAACGGTATGCAATGCATTCTGACATTGCTGCTGACAGGGAGTGTCAGCCAGCAAGACGATACGCCAGTGTTTTTTCTGACCGCTGATATCATCCAGCAGAAAAATTTCCTGCTCAAGCCACACCCCTTTACTGGATGAACCGGGATTAAACCAGCCCATCTCCAGCACCAGCTTGGCTGCCGCCAGCGGTAACACACAACATATAACAAACAGCAGCATAAATTTATTCTTGTTCATTTTCTCTCCCGCTGCGCCTTGCAGCAGCAAGTGCCACTGCGACTACGGCGATTGCCAGCATAAACCATTGAAAAGCGTAACCATGATGTTTTTCAGGTGGCATCACCACCGCCTGATAATGAGGTAAAAAAGGACTAGCTCCCTGTTGGTACAGTAAAAACGGATAGGAACTGGCAGGCAACTGCGCTGCCATTTGTTCGAGTTCTGGTTGCTGAATACGTTGCGGCCAGCCTGCAGCTTCGGTATTGGCGCCCAGCCGGAAGCCACCCACTTCGCTGCGGATCAACCCATGCAGTTGTAAATGTTCAGGAATAGCCAGCTCTGGCAGCTCCGCCCGGCTGTTACCGGCGGCTACCCAACCCAGGTTGACCAGCAGCGGCCGGCTTTTTTCGGTATTCTGCACCGGAATAATCACATCGTAGCCCACTTTGCCGTCGACAATCTGGTTATCCAGCAACCAGACATAGGGCCTAAGCCAGCGTCCATCGCCTGCAAACATTACGCCGTCGGCCTGCGCTTTTGTCAGTACAGCCAGCTGTTGCCAGTTCAGTGCGCCCTGCTGTTGCAGTTGCTCAAGCTGACTAAGCTGAATCGCTTTTTCTTCTGCGCGCTGTAACTGCCAGTAGCCAAGCTTGCTTAAAATAATAAAAGCCGTCACAGTAATCAGCAACCACACCTTGTGAATACCAAAATAGCGGCCAAATATTTTAACCCGCATAATTTGCCAACCGGAGATCAGAAAGGATGTTGCTTAAGCTTGTTATCATTGCATTACTACTATTTATTGTGTTCAACCTGTTCCGGGCCGGCATTGTTATGCTGCGTAACGATCCGGAACAAAAACAAATGTCTCGATTTCTCGGGCGCCGGGTATTCTATTCGGTACTGGTACTGCTTCTTCTGTTGCTGGCGATGGCCCTGGGTTGGATCACGCCCAACCCCAGACCTTACTAACCCTTGTTGTTACAGGATATAGACAATAACGAACAGACAAATCCAGACCACATCAACAAAGTGCCAGTACCAGGCTGCAGCCTGAAAGGCAAAGTGCTTCTCAGGGGTGAAATGCCCCTTTAACACCCGGAAAAACACAAACAGCAGGATTATCGCGCCAAGGGTAACGTGCAAACCATGAAAGCCGGTAAGCAGGAAGAAGGTGTTACCGTAAAAGCCGGAATCCAGACGCAGGCCCAGGTCCTGATAAGCGTGAATATATTCATATACCTGCAACCCCAGGAAAGTCGCGCCTAATAACAGGGTCAGTAACAGCATCAGCTTTAACTGGCCGCGCTTTTGCTGCTCCAGTCCGGTGTGGGCAAAATGCAGGGTGACTGATGAAACAATCAGAATAGCGGTGTTAATCAGCGGCAAACCTGTCCAGGGCATCGCTTGTGTTTCAATGCCACCCGGGGTTTTCACTAATGGCCATACCGGTTCAAAATCTGGCCAGAGCAGTTCAAACGTCATCGCATTGTTACTGGAGCCGCCAAGCCACTGCATGGCTATCATCCGGCCGTAAAATAACGCCCCGAAAAATGCCATAAAAAACATCACTTCAGAAACGATAAACCAACTCATTCCCTGACGGAACGACCGGTCCATCTGGTTGCTGTATAAGCCACTCATCGATTCATCAATCACATTCCGGAACCAGCCAACCAGCATAAATACCAGTATCGCAAAGCCTGCCAGCAACAAATAACCGCCAAAACCACTTTGCTGGTTGCTGATATCAATAACGAAGTGACCAGCGCCAAAGGCAATACAGAACAGGGCGATGGCCCCCACTATCGGCCAGGGGCTCTGGGCGGGAACATAATATTTTTCGTAGGTTTTTGTTGTCATGTTATTCCCCAATATTATCTTGTTGTGGTTGCTGCGCTGCCCATGCCTGAGTGACATCGTATAAGGTGTAATTCAGGGTTATAGTATTAAATTGTGCCGGCAACGCCGGATCCACATAAAACTGTAACGGCATCAGCATGTTTTTGCCGCCCGCCAGCTGTTGCTGACTAAAGCAAAAACACTCAATTTTATTAAAATATAATGCGGCCTGACCCGGCGATACCGACGGCACAGCCTGGCCGACGATCATCCGACCGGTCGGGTTCTCTGCCAGATAATTCATAATATGGATTTCGCCTGGGTGCACCTTCATGCTATGCACTTCAGGTTTAAACACCCACGGCATGTCTTTATTAGGCCGCGCCAGAAACTCAATGGTAATTTCACGGCTGGTATCAACAATGGCATTGTCGCCTGTTGCTGCTACCGCCGCGGTTTTGCCATTAATACCGGTTAAATCACAAAATACGTCGTAAAGCGGCACCAGCGCGAAACCAAAACCAAACATTGCCAGGGTAACCAACAGCAGTTTGCCTATTAACGGTTTGTTCTGCGCCATGGCCGACTCCTTACTTAATTACCGGTGGCGTTTCAAAGGTATGGTATGGCGCCGGTGACGGCACTTCCCATTCCAGGCCTTCAGCGCCTTCCCATACCTGATCCGTTGCCTTAACTCCGCCACGGGCGCACTTAATCAGCACCCAGACAAAAATTAACTGCGACAAACCAAACAGGAAACCGCCGATACTGATAAAGGCATTAAAATCGGCAAACTGCAGTGCATAGTCCGGGATCCGGCGGGGCATGCCCGCAAGGCCGACAAAATGCATGGGGAAGAACAACATGTTAACCGAAATTAATGAACACCAGAAATGCCACTGGCCCAGGGTTTCGTCATACATATTACCGGTCCATTTCGGTAACCAGTAATATACCGCAGCCACTATTGAGAAAATGGCACCGGTAACCAGCACATAGTGAAAATGCGCCACTACAAAATAAGTATCGTGATACTGGAAGTCGGCGGGCGTTATCGCCAGCATCAGGCCGGAAAAGCCACCGATAGTAAACAGCACGATAAAGGCCAGGGCAAACATCATCGGCACTTCGAAGGTCATGGCACCACGCCACATCGTTGCCACCCAGTTGAACACTTTAACGCCGGTAGGCACGGCTATCAGCATGGTGGCATACATAAAGAACAACGTCGCAAACACCGGCATACCAGTGGTAAACATATGGTGCGCCCAGACCAGAAACGACAATATCGCGATACTGGCGGTGGCATAGACCATAGAGGCATAACCAAACAGCCTTTTGCGGGCAAACGTCGGAATAATGGCCGAGACAATACCAAATGCCGGCAGGATCATAATGTAGACTTCAGGGTGACCGAAGAACCAGAAAATATGCTGGAACAACACAGGATCACCGCCACCTGCCGCATCAAAGAAGCTGGTGCCAAAGTATTTATCAGTTAATACCATGGTGACCACCCCGGCCAGTACCGGCATGACCATAATCAGCAGAAACGCGGTAATAAACCAGGTCCAGACAAATAGTGGCATTTTCATCCAGGTCATGCCCGGCGCCCGCATATTCCAGATGGTTACAATCACATTGATTGCGCCCATAATGGACGATATACCCATAATGTGAACAGAGAACACAAACAACGCGGTACTGTCACCACTGTAGGTCGTAGAAAGCGGGGCATAGAACGTCCAGCCAAAGCTGGGGCCGCCACCCGGCATAAATAGTGATAACAGTAAAATCAGAAACGCAAACGGCAGGATCCAGAAGCTCCAGTTGTTCATTCGCGGCAACGCCATGTCAGGCGCACCAATCATCATTGGAATCATCCAGTTAGCCAGGCCGGTGAAGGCCGGCATTACCGCGCCGAAGACCATAATCAGGCCATGTACCGTGGTCATCTGATTAAAAAAATGCGGTTCAACAAATTGCATACCTGGCTGAAACAGTTCCAGCCGGATAACCATTGCCATTGCCCCACCAATAAAGAACATAATTAACGCGAACACCAGATACATGGTGCCGATATCTTTATGGTTGGTGGTGTATAACCAGCGCGTTATACCCTTAGGTTTGTGATCATGGTGGTCGTGTTCATGATGCTCATGTTCATGATCATTTGGTTCGGTAATTACTACAGACATGATTATTCTCCCTCACCCTGCTGCACTTTATACACATCGGCAGCCTGCACGGCATCACCGGTATCGTTACCCCAGGCATTACGGGTATAAGTCAGGACAGATGCTAATTCTTTTAAGGTTAACTGACGGCCAAACGCCTGCATTGCAGTACCACTTTTACCGTTTAGCACGATATCAATATGTGCAGTTTTATCAGTCAGGATAAGTTCGCTGCCTGCCAGAGAGGGGAAAATACCGGGCAAACCGGCCCCGTTAGGCTGATGGCAAGCGGCACAGTAAGCGATATAGGTTCTCTCACCGTTGGCCATTAACTCGGTCATATCCATGTTCATCGCCAGCAGTTCCCGTTCAGCAGCTTTTGCCTCTGCTATCCGGGTTTCTTCGGCCAGTTTCCAGGCTGCATAGTCTTCCGGGCTTTTGGCGATTACTACAACCGGCATATAGGCATGGTCTTTACCACAAAGCTCAGCGCACTGGCCGCGATAAATACCGGGCTCATCTACCCGGGTCCATGCTTCATTGATAAAGCCGGGATTAGCGTCTTTTTTAATTGCAAACGCCGGTACCCACCAGGAGTGAATAACATCATCAGAGGTCATTAAAAAGCGGATTTTCTGACCGGTAGGAATAACCAGTGGCCGGTCAACTTCCAACAGATAATTTTCGCCTTTGGCAAAACGGTTACTGATTTGCTCACGAGGGGTGGCCAGTACCGAGAAGTATTCCAGATCACTACCAAGATACTTGTAGTGCCATTTCCACTGCGAGCCGGTGATCTGCACAGTAACATCAGCTGCAGAGGTATCATCCATGGCGATCAGGGTTTTGGAAGCAGGTATAGCCATACCAATTAAGATTACGACCGGAATAGCGGTCCAAAGAATTTCTATTTTGGTACTTTCATGAAATTGAGCCGGCTGCACGCCCCGCGATTTTCGGTGTAGCAGGATAGAAACAAACATTATCCCGAACACCACTGCGCCGATAACACAGCAAATCCAGAAAATCAGCATGTGCAGGCTATAAACCTCCTGACTGATCTCCGTTACACCTTTAGTCATATTTAAAGGCATGGCTGCTGCATTAGCCGATGCGGCTAAAAGCAAGGTCGGCAGCGACCAACGTATACTACGCGTCTTCGCCACTGTACTTCTCCTCTGTCATTTGCAAAGCAAACCGCAGAAACCTGTACACAGTAATACACGGCGAATACCGATAGAAAATACGGTGAATACCGCTAGCCCCCGAACCTATGTATGACGTTTCTTTAGTTTATTATTGTTATAGTTTTTTTAAATTTGAACTGCCCGCGCAGTAACCCAAATTGGCAACTGATATTTTTTCAGCAACCTTTGCCTAAGAATCATCCAAATCAACGCCAGTGTAAACCCCTAAATAACAAAAGCGCCGGCAAAACCAACAGGTCATACCAGCGCCTTTATTAACAATTAACTTATTGAGCTAATGGTTTTTTATAACCAACTTCCATTGCGAATTACCCCAACAGCTAAACCTTCAATGGCAAACTGTTGCTGACGCAGGTCAACTTTAATCACACTGAAATCTTTATTTTCCGGATGCAGTAACACCTGATGGCCATCGCGTTGAAAGCGCTTCACCGTGACATCTTCGTCTACTCTGGCAACAATAACCTGGCCGGGCTGGGCCTGAGATGTTTTATGAACGGCGAGCAAATCACCATCCAGAATGCCAATATCCTGCATACTCATACCCTGAACTTTCAGTAAAAAATCAGCGTGCGGTTTAAATAAATGAGCATCCACTTTGTAATGATTCTGCACATGTTCTGCTGCCAGTATCGGCTGCCCTGCGGCCACTTTACCAATTAAAGGTAAACCCAGTTGCTCGGGCTCATGCTCATCTTCCAGTAAGCGAATGCCACGCGAGGTACCTGGCATCATGGTCAGCACGCCTTTTTTTGCCAGCGCTTTTAAGTGTTCTTCAGCTGCATTTGCCGATTTAAAACCCAGCTGACTGGCTATTTCAGCCCGGGTAGGCGGCATGCCGGTTTCAGCCTGATAATCTTTAATAAGTTGCAAAATCTCTGCCTGACGAGGCGTAAGTGGTCTCATAATGCTGGCTACCTATACAGTTAGTACTGTGAGTATATACAGCCTTTTGAAAATTGCCAAATTTTTGTCAGCACGGCAAATTTGCCAGCAACCGCTTCCGTGATATTCTTGTAAGTCTGTGTTTCACAGCCGGTATTGCTATGTTTTCTCTGTTATCGTTGTTTACTGTCTTATTGAAATGGCCGCTGCGGCTGCTGGTAAAGTTTAAAGTCGTGCCAGATGATGCCGTTAATGAGCTGGCACTGGATCTGAACCGGCCTGTTTTTTACGTTTGCCACACCGAATCGGCCAGTGATCTGGCTACCTTGCGGCGGGTGTGTCAGAAACTGGCGCTACCTGATCCGCTGAGCCCGGTTTCACTGTCTGGTCAGCAACTGTCCCGCACTCTATTTCTGGTAAAGCCACACAGTGTTATTGGTGGCAGAGCAAAAACCCACGCGCTTGAGCAGGGCCAGCAACTGTTGCAATTGCATCTGGCCAATCCGGAGCTGAATGCCCAGCTGGTGCCGGTTGCTATTCTGTGGGGCCGGGCGCCAGGCAAAGAAAACAGTATTAAGTGGTTACTTGGTGAAGCCAATGCGCCACACTGGCTGGCTAAATTATTAATTGTGCTGGTGTCCGGCCGCCACACCCTGGTCCGGTTAAGTCGCGCAGTAGCGCTTAACCAGATGGCCGCGCAGTTTGGTGATAAAACCGATACGGCCCGTAAACTGCTGAGAATGTCGCGTTTTCACTTTTACCGGCAGAAACTGGCAGCAACCGGGCCGAAGCTGGTTAATCGCAGCCAGCTGTTTAATGCATTACTGGCCTCGCCGGCATTAAAACAAGCGATTGAAGATGAAGCCCGCAGCAAAAAAATATCGGTTAACGTCGCCCGCAATGAAGCCCATAAATTGCTGCAGGAAATTGCTGCCGATTATCGTGAGTCGACACTCCGGGTCGGCGACAGGGTGCTGAGCTGGCTCTGGAAAAAGCTGTACAGTGGCATAAAAATTAATAATGCCGACATGTTGCGTGATCTGGCGCAAAAGGGTCACGAAATAGTTTACGTGCCCTGCCATCGCAGTCATATGGATTACCTGTTGCTCAGTTATGTTATTTATCATCAGGGTCTGGTGCCGCCCCATATCGCTGCAGGGATAAATTTAAATTTCTGGCCAGCCGGTACTATTTTCCGCCGCGGTGGTGCGTTTTTTATCCGGCGTAGTTTTAGTGGCAACAAATTATATTCAGCGGTATTTCGCGAGTATCTGAGCCAGTTGTTCAGTAAAGGCTACGCCGTTAAATACTATTCAGAAGGAGGCCGCAGCCGCACGGGCCGGCTGCTGCAACCGAAAACCGGTATGCTGGCAATGACCGTGCAGTCGATGTTGCGGGGTATTGAGCGACCGGTAACTCTGGTGCCAGTTTATCTGGGCTATGAACATGTGATGGAAGTCAGTACTTATGTCAATGAGCTGCAGGGACAGGGTAAGAAAAAAGAATCTATCGGCGGCGTGCTGAAAGCCATTCGGAATTTACGCGACTATGGCTATGGTTATGTTAATTTTGGTGAACCTATTTTGCTTAATCAGTATTTGAGCCAGCAGGTAAGCGACTGGAAAAACCATATTAATCCGCTGGAAGTGCAGAAACCAAACTGGCTTAACCCACTGGTAGCCAAGCTGGCTAATCAGATAATGCAGCATATTAATCAGGCAGCAGCACTGAATGCCACTAATCTGATTGCACTGAGCATACTGGCAACAGACAAACATATTATGACCCGGGAAGAGCTGACTCAGCAGCTTGATTTATATCTTAGTTTACAACGCCAGGTGCCATATCATCCGCATGTTAGTTTTCCGGAAGGCGCTGCAGATGACCTGATTAACCATGCCGTGGCCTTACAAAAAGTGCAAAGCAACACCGATGGTTTCGGTGAGCTGATTAGCCTCAGTGATGAGCATAGTGTGTTAGCCAGCTATTACCGCAACAACGTGCTGCATTTATTTATGCTGCCATCATTACTGGCATCTGCCGTGCTACATCATCGCAGCATCAGTGGTCAGCAGTTACTCAGTTATATTGAGCAGTTATATCCGTTGTTGCGGGCAGAGTTATTTTTATACGTCAGCTCACTGCATACCTATTGTCAGGCACTACTGCAATTTATGACTGAACAGGGTCTGATTGAACGCAATGACGACAACTATTGTGCGCCGGCGCAGCAAAGCCGCCATTACTATCGATTAAGCTTACTGGCCCATAACGCCGAAGATACCCTGCAGCGTTATGCCATAGTGCTGAACCTGGTACAGACACAGGGGCCGCTGAGCCGTTCTGATCTTGAAAAATGTAGCCATCAACTGGCACAACGCTTACTTCAACTGCACGGCATCATTGCACCGGAATACTATGATAAGGGGTTATTTACCACCTTAATCAATGCCTTAAAAGAGGCTGGAATCAGCCATACTAACAACAGTAATCAGGTATGTAGTAGTGACCGGCTGGAACAGCTGACCCAGATTGTGAATACCCTGCTTCGCAACGATATACTGCAAAGCCTGCAAAGCATTATGCCGCAGCAAGCTTCTTCTTAACGGGCGTGGCCCTGAGAGCTAACGGGCGCTGGCGTACTGACGAATCACCCCTTCCTGGATGGTTGATGCAACCAGTTCGCCACTGCGATTGAAGAATTGCCCCCGTACCAGGCCCCGGCCGCCGCTGGCCCGCGGGCTGTCTACCGCATACAGCAACCAGTCATCAAACCGGAAGTCCTGATGAAACCACATGGCATGGTCAATGGTCGCTACCTGCATATTGGCGGCCATAAATGAGGCACCATGGGGCTGCAGCGCCGTCGGCAGAAAGTTAAAATCTGAAGCATAGGCCAGCAGGTATTTATGCACCCGGATATCGTCTGGCATATTGCCATTGGCCTTAAACCAGACATAGCGTTTCGGCGCACTGATCTGGGGCTGAAACGGATTCTGAAAGTCGACCGGCCGCATTTCAATTGGTTTCTCACAAATAAACTTGCTGCGTAAACTCTCCGGAATAAGCGAGGCGTGTTGCTGATAAAATGCCAGATCAGACACCAGTTCGTCCGGCCCCGGCACTTCCGGCATCGGATCATAATGACTAAAGCCCTGCTCTTCAGTCTGAAAGGATGCCGTCATATAAAAAATAGGTTTGCCATACTGAATAGCGCTAACCCGGCGGGTACTGAAACTTTTACCATCCCTGATGTTTTCAACCTCATACACTATCGGTTTTGCTGCATCGCCAGGCCTTAGAAAATAAGAATGAAATGAATGTACTTTGCGCTCTCCGTCCAGGGTTTCCTTGGCTGCCGATAACGCCTGACCCATTACCTGGCCACCAAAAACGGCTTTAAAGCCTAAGTCCTGGCTTTGTCCCCGATACAGTCCTAATTCAATAGTTTCCAGTTTTAATAACGACAACAAATTCTCTAATACCTGACTCATCCGGCGGTCCTTTTGCTACACTTGGCGCTCTCTATTCTGCCGCAAAGCAAGGTACCTGGCAAAGATGAACTACTGGTTATTTAAAACAGAACCGGATGAATGCAGTATTGACGATTTTGCCACTGCACCTGATACGCCGATTGTATGGGAAGGCGTCCGGAATTATCAGGCCAGAAACTATCTGCGGGATGATGTTGCCGTTAGCGATGAAGTTTTTATCTATCACTCCAGTTGCAAAGATATCGGTATTGCCGGTATCGCCAGAGTGGCCAGAGCTGCCTACCCCGATCCCAGTCAGTTTGACAGCAGCAGTATTTATTATGATCCCAGGTCGACAGCTGAGAATCCTCGCTGGTTCGCGGTAGATTTAGTCTATGTCAGCAAGTTGCCGCAACTGATCCGACTGGACAAACTTAAAAATTTAGCTACTCTGATAGAGTTGCCGCTGGTACGCAAAGGCAACAGACTTTCTGTTATGCCTGTTACCTGCGCACAATGGCAAACCATTTTAGCGCTATCCTGACCGGCCTGACTGAACCCCGAAACATAAGTCCACGTAGTTGGAGCCAGGTATGATACAAGAGCGGCGCCAGACGGATAAGGATATGCATTATTTCTGGGATGAACTTAATTTAGCGCAGAAATTTTCTGTCGCAGAGTTGCAGCGATTCGGCTATGAGTTGCGGTTTGTCCGCCAACAAGACAACCACAAAGTAGCAGTATTGTTTGCTGGTAATAAAATGGCAGCGATAGACCACGATGGTCAGATTGATACTGAGCCCAGAGTGGTAGTTCGGCATTGATGTCATAACATTATCAGTAAATCACTGGCAGCTGAATGACATTCCGCCGTTAAGATGCAACAGTGATAAACAGTAAATAGCCGGCAGCAGCCGGCTTTTTTATGGTAATTAACCCTGAAATTTATTCAGCCAGTTCAGCCGCAATATAAGCAGCAACCTGCCTCTCAAGTACCGCAAGTGGCACACTGCCGTTACTCAGTACCACATCATGAAACTGGCGGATATTAAATTTGCTACCCAGCTGCTGCTCAGCCTCAGTGCGCAGCCGTCTGATTGTCAGCTCACCTAATTTGTACGATAAAGCCTGCGCGGGCCAGCTGATATAACGGTCAATTTCCGTGGTGACATTGTGCATCGATAACGCGGTGTTTTCTGCCAGAAAATCAATCGCCTGTTGCCGGCTCCAGCCCATACTGTGCATACCGGTGTCGACCACCAGCCGGGCGGCTCGCCACATTTCATACGTCAGGCGGCCAAAGTCGGTATAAGGGTCGTCATAAAAGCCCATCTCCAACCCCAGATACTCGGCATATAAACCCCAGCCTTCACCAAAAGCCGAGGTATAAAAACTGCGGCGATAATCCGGCAGGCTGGCCTGCTCGCGGGCCAGCGAAATTTGCAAATGATGGCCGGGTACCGCTTCGTGCAGGGTAAGCGCCGGCATTTCATATAAAGGACGACGATTCAGAGCGTAAGTATTAACCCAGTAGTAACCAGCCTGGTCATCCCGTGATGCACCGGCATAACGTCCCGTGGTATATTTAGGTGCTATTTCCGCCGGTACCGGCACCACGCCATAAGGCGTGCGCGGTAAGGTTTTAAATAAACGTGGTAATTCGGCATCAGCCTGTTTGGATAGCCAGGCCGCATAACGCAGTAATTCCTGCTCGGACTTTGGATAAAACTGCGGATCGGTCCGTAAAAACTGAATAAAGTCGGCAAAACTTCCGCTGAATTCCAGTTGGTCAATAATGGCCTGCATTTCAGCACGGATACGTTTTACTTCTGCTAACCCAGTGTCATGCACCTGACGGGGGCTTAACTGCAACGTAGTATAGTGCTCCAGCCTGTTCTGGTAAAATGCAGCGCCCTCTGGCAGGGCGCTGGCGGCAATACTAGTGCGGGCGCCAGGGATATAATCCTGCACCATAAAATCATAAAACGCCTGATAAGCAGGATTAACCTCGTTGACAATGATCTGTTGGGCACTGGCCTGCAGCTGTTGCCACTTCTCATCAGTTATTGTGTCCGGTTTAACCAGAAAGGGCCGGTAGAACACGCTGGTGCTCATATCTTCAGTGATATACGAACTGATACTTTTCTCAAAGCCTGTCAGTACCACTTTCGGCTGGGTAATCCCGGTCAGCAGGCCCTGACGCATCCAGTCAGTCTGTTGCTGCATATACAAAGGCACGGTTGCCAGCTTCTTCAGGTAGTTTTCGTAATCAACACTCTGACGTAAGCCGCTGCGCTGCAGCATCATCGCCACTGAGGTATGAAAACCCGATTCCGAGGTTAGTGGTGTCAGATGAGCATTAAAGCGATACTCATCAATCTGGTTTGCCAGCCGGTACTGCAAGATGGCGTGGTTTATCTGGTTTTGCTCTGATAATTGGGAAGTGTCTACCTTTACCAATTGCTGCTGCCAGTCAGTTCGTTGTTGTTGTCTGGCACTCAATGCAGCAGGCGACATATCAGGTAGCCGGTCTGGCTCGCTCGCCGTTAATCTCGTCTCCGCCTGCCAGATTTGCTCTGCCAGCTGACTAAACTGCTGATCAGCATCACGTTGCGACGGCACCACAGCGCAACCGGCCAATAATGCCAGTAACACAGTAAGGGTAAGCATATTTCGCATATCGATGTTCCTTCCACTTGATGTGGCAACGATTGTAACCCGATTTACCAGCGAAGAAAGCCGCTTAAACTGACAAAACCAGCAGCTGAACCGACTTTTTTCAATCTGTTTGCCGCTATTTTCGGCGACTAAGCGATTTTGTTTAGCTAGCAGGTTGCCAGCGAGCTGGATTCGGTTACTATGGGACCTGAAAATAATAATAAAGTGATTGGCTCCGGAGCTAAACATCGTCTTATGAAGTATCAGGATTCGCTGCAACAAGCGCTGGAAAAAGCGGGCTTAGTAAAAGCTTTCCTGCAGCATAACCAACTTGCTATCCACCCGATTAATTATGCGGTGGTATACGACTATATCAGTGGTAATAACGCAGACCTGTGTCAGGCGATTGAACAAAAACTTGCCAGCAAAACGGCGTTAGATGATTTTATCATGGCCGAATTGTACCAACGCTGGCTGGCAGACGAAAATGCCCAGCAGGAACAGTTGCTACAGGAAGTCACCGGCATAGTTGGTCGTTTATCCGGTTATACTGATTTGGCTGCTGAGGCGACCGGTCAGTTTATTCAGCAACTGGACCAACAATTAGACAGTCTAGCGGCAGCACCGGCTAAGCTGGCAGATATCGCCGTTGTTATTAAGTCACAGGCGCAATCTTATCAGCAGCAACAGCAACAGCTGCATAACCAGCTGGCGATGGCTAACAAGCAAAGTCATCAGTTACGTCATGAACTGGAGCAGCTGAAACTGCAGCGGATGCAGGATCCATTAACCGGTTTGTACAACCGGATTGCGATGCAAAATCAGGTTGACCTCTGGTTAACCGAACAACCGGATCGGCGGATTGCTGCCATTGTAGTCGACATTGATCATTTCAGCCGTTTTAATCAGGACTACGGCCAGACCATAGGTGATGTGATTCTGAGTAAAGTGGCGCGTAAAGTTGGCAGCTATGTGCAGGCCAGCGGCATGCCGGTCCGCTCTGGTGGCGAACAGTTTTTATTGTTGCTGCCGGATATTGATCTGCGTACCGCCAACGAAATTGCTGAGCAGGTTCGTAAAGGCGTCGAAAAGCTCCGCTTTGTTTCATCCCGCGATAAAAAAAGCCTGCCAAAAGTGACTATTTCGCTCGGCGTATCACTGTTTCAGGCGAAGGAAAGCTGGTATCAGTTTCTTGCCCGCAGCTCACAAGTATTAAAACTGGCAAAAGAACGTGGCCGTAATCAGGTTGCTGACGAATTAATGTTGCAACCGGGCTGAACCTGCCGGCCTCTGCGCCGTATATAACCAGCAGTTGGCTAGTGAGACCAATTCTTTTACACTATCCCTTCTTTTTAGTGCTGAAACAGGCAACCTGATGACTGAACCTAAACAAGACACTACCGATTTCGGATACAAAACCGTTGCTGCAGCTGAAAAAGTCTCGCTGGTCGCCAACGTATTTCATTCAGTTGCCGCTAAGTACGACATTATGAATGACGTTATGTCGCTCGGTATTCATCGCTTATGGAAGCGTTTCACCCTGGATTGCAGTGGGGTCAGACCAGGCCAGCAGGTACTGGACCTGGCCGGCGGTACCGGCGACATTGCAGCCTTGTTTTCACGCCGGGTTGGCCCGACCGGCAAAGTGGTGTTAGCCGATATTAACGAATCAATGTTGAATGTCGGCCGGGATAAACTGCGCGATCTTGGCCTGATTAATAATATTGAGTTTGTTCAGGCCAACGCCGAAGCCCTGCCTTTTGCTGACAACAGTTTTGATATTATTAGCATTGGTTTTGGCCTGAGAAATGTTACCGATAAAGCCGCGGCATTAAAATCGATGTTCCGGGTATTAAAACCGGGCGGCCGTCTGCTGGTACTGGAGTTTTCCAAGCCCGAACAACAGTGGCTGAGCAAAGTGTACGATATGTATTCGTTTAAGCTGTTGCCTGTGATGGGGCAGTTAATTGCCAATGATAAAGCAAGCTATCAGTATCTGGCTGAATCTATCCGGATGCATCCGGATCAGGAAACCCTGAAGGCCATGATGACTGACGCCGGTTTTGCCGAAGTCAGCTACCACAATCTGACCGGTGGAATTGTCGCTCTGCACCGCGGTTTTAAATTCTGATGTTAGCTGCGCTGTTACCGCAACTGCTGTGCGCCAGTGCCGAACGCCTGAGCCAGAGTTTAATCAGCATGGATAGCGGTGCAACTGAGCGCTTAAAAAAATTGCAGGGTAAGCAGTTGGCTTTTACCTTGCGCGAGTTAAAACTGCGGCTGGTGCTCACCGCCGGCGCAGACCGCTTGTTATTTAACCAGCATAATGAGACGGTTGATTGTGCCATCAGCACCGATTTAGCCAGCCTGCGGCAATTGCGGGATGCCAGCCAGCTCACCCGTTTAATAAAAGCCGATGCACTGCAGATCGAAGGCGATATTCAGGTTGCCCAGCAATATAGCTATTTTCTGCAAAGTCTGGACCCGGATTGGCAGGAGGCCCTGTCTGGTTACGTTGGCGATGCGATGGCCCACAAAATAGCGCTCAGTATCAAACAGTTGCAAAGCTATTTACAGCTGAAAAGTCAATTGGTTGGCCAGAGTGTCACGATGCTGGCGCAGGACGAATTATTACTGACCCCGGGCAGCCTCGAGTTGCAACAATTCAGCCAGGAGGTTAGTGAACTCAGTGCCAGAGTTGCCCGGCTGACAGCCAGCCTGTCTGATCTTAAGGAGTAACAGGTGCGATTCAGCCGTTTTTACCACATTCAGAAAACCCTGCTTGAATACGGTCTGGATGAACTTATCCCTGCTGCCTGGCAGCCCTGGTATGCCCGGGCTATGCGCAACAGTGCCTTCTGGCTGCGCAACCGTTATCCCGATTACCCGGTAGGTAAAAGATTGCGTCTGGCGTTGCAGAGCCTGGGGCCGGTATGGATTAAGTTTGGTCAGATGTTATCGACCCGCCGTGACCTGCTACCGGCAGAAATAGCGGATGAGTTGGCCAGACTGCAGGATAAGGTTGATCCTTTCCCGGGTGAAAAAGCCCAGCAATTGATTGAACAGGCACTGGAGCTGACGGATATCAGCCAGCTGTTCAGTAGTTTCAGTGTTACCCCTCTCGCCTCTGCTTCTATTGCCCAGGTTCATGCGGCAGTGCTGCGCCAGCCTGATGGCACTGATGCTGATGTGGTTATTAAAGTGATCCGGCCGGACATCCGCAAACAGATTATTGCTGATCTGGATTTAATGGATGGTCTGGCTGCAATTGCAGCCCGCTATCTGCCGGATGGCAAACGACTGCGGCCGCGTGAAGTGGTGTCGGAATACCGCAAAACTATTCTCGACGAGCTTGACCTGCAACGCGAAGCGGCTAATGCTATTCAGTTGCGGCGCAATTTTGAAGGGTCCGAGTCGTTGTATATTCCTTATGTGTACAGTGATTTCAGCCGGCCGAATGTCATGGTGATGGAACGGATATACGGCATACCGGTCTCTGACATTGCCGCGCTGAATGCCCAGCATACCGATATGGAATTACTGGCCAAGCGGGGCGTCGAAGTGTTTTTTACCCAGGTATTCCGTGACAGTTTTTTTCATGCTGATATGCATCCGGGCAATATTTTTGTCTCACGCGACCACCCTGACAATCCAAAGTATATTGGTATCGATTGCGGTATTGTCGGCACGCTGAACAGCGAAGATAAGCGTTACCTTGCTGAAAATTTTGTCGCATTCTTTAATCGCGATTACCGGAAAGTGGCCCAACTGCATCTGGATTCTGGCTGGGTACCCATCGACACCAATGTTGAAGAGTTTGAAAGTGCGATTCGCACCGTGTGCGAGCCTATTTTCCAGAAGCCGCTGGCAGAAATTTCCTTTGGCCATGTGCTGCTGAATTTATTCAGTACCGCCCGGCGTTTTAATATGCAGGTGCAGCCACAACTGGTGCTGCTGCAAAAAACCTTGTTGTATGTTGAAGGGCTCGGTCGCCAGCTGTATCCGCAGCTGGATTTATGGAAAACCGCCAAGCCTTTTCTGGAAAGTTGGGTAAAACAACAGGTGGGTCTACCGGCTTTATGGCGTCAGGTGAAAGACAATGCGCCGTTCTGGGCAGAAAAACTGCCACAAATGCCGACCCTGCTGCATCGCTATCTGGAACAGAGTCCTAAACAGCAGGCGTTGTTGCTGCAACAATTGCAGATCCTGCAGTTGCAGCAGCACAAATCAAGCCGGCAAATTATTGCAGCCGCGCTTGCCGCCGGTACCCTGATAAGTGGTACTATAGCCCTCAGCGTCGGGCCATTGTGGCTGGCAGCGGCCTTGTTGGGCGGGGCTATCTTTTTCGGTGTAAAAGCACTATTGTCATAAACTTGTTGCAAACTGGCGTAGCAATTTTGGCATAGATTACAGAGGGTGTGATTATGGGTTTTGGCGGCATTAGTATATGGCAGTTGCTTATTGTTCTGGCAATTATTGTCTTGTTATTTGGTACCAAAAAATTACGCGGCATTGGCACTGATCTGGGCTCGGCTATTAAGGGCTTTCGCAGCTCGGTAAAAGATGAACCGGCAGAAGAAGACAAGCCCGAGCAGCTGGCGGAGCAAAAGCGCGACCAAAGCGATATTCCGGCAGACAAAGCCAAACATACAGATAAAGAAAAACACTAAGATGGGTTTCTGGGAGCTGCTGGTTATCGGGGTTATTGCCCTGTTGGTGCTGGGGCCGGAGCGGTTGCCCGGCGCTATCCGCAGCACCGTTAAAACCGTGCGTAGTATCAAACAATTTGGCAGCCAGATGCAGGCAGAGCTTAGCGAAAACCTGCGGGTGCATGAATTACATCAGAAATTAAAAGATGCCGAAAGTAAGAACCTGCTCAACCTGACCCCGGATGAGCAAGCGGCGTTAGATGAACTGCGGGCGGCAGCAAAATCAGTAAACCCGCCGGCCGCACCGTTGACTGAATCAGCGGTAAAAGATCCGACAACCGTTAAAACTGATGCTGACACTAAGTCTGTTGAAAATAAACATGAAAACTAAACCAGAAGCCGATAGTCTGCTTGGCCATTTACTTGAGTTACGCAACCGGCTGTTAAAATGCGTCATCGCGGTAATTGTGGTTTTTGCCTGTCTGGCCTATTTTGCTGCTGATATCTACCAGTTACTGGCTGCGCCACTGATTGCTGTGCTGCCTGAGGGTAGCAGTATGATCGCGACCGACGTCGCTGCCCCGTTCTTTGCCCCTTTTAAACTGACCTTTATTGTCGCTATCTGTCTGGCTATTCCTTTTATTTTGTTGCAGGTCTGGCAATTTATCGCTCCTGCATTGTACGGCAAAGAAAAGCGCTTAGTTGCACCACTGGTGATTAGCAGCACCCTGTTATTTTACGGCGGTATTGCCTTCGCTTATTTTGTGGTATTCCCCCTGGTGTTCGCATTCTTCACCAGTGTCGCCCCGGTGGGGGTGACTGTTGCCACCGATATCAGTAGTTACCTCGACTTTGTGCTGAAACTGTTTTTTGCCTTTGGCTTATCTTTTGAAATTCCTGTAGCAATTTTATTATTGGTATGGACAGGTACAGTGACCCCGGCCACTCTGGCCAGTAAACGTCCTTATATTGTGGTAGGCGCTTTTGTGCTGGGCATGCTGCTTACCCCGCCTGATGTGCTATCACAAACCTTGCTGGCAGTGCCAATGTGGTTGTTATTTGAAGCAGGCTTATGGCTAAGCCGCTTTTATCAGCCAGCGCCTGATCCGGAACAGAACGCAGAGGAAAAACAACAATGAAAAAATCGCTTTGCCTGCTAACTACCCTGCTTGTCTCCAGCGGCAGCCTGCTAAGCCTGCCACTGCAGGCAAGTACCCTGGCAGAGGCTCTTGCCGAATGCCGGCAGCAGCAAAATGCCTTAAAGCGACTGGTGTGTTACGACGAAATTGAGCTGACGGCAACAGCTTCCACAGCCAGCAGCGATGCCGTACAAGCCCATAGTCAGGCGCCGGTTCGCCCCGCCCCTGTCAGCAATAACCCGGCAACCGCCAAAGCTGCACCAACCACCAGTGACTTTGGTTTAGAGCACAAAAAGCCAGCAGATAAAAATGCTGATGAAATGTATATGACAGTTGCTAAAGTCAGCTATAGCCCACGCAAAGAGCTTATAGTCGAATTTGAAAATGGCCAGGTCTGGCGCCAGAACGACAGCAGTTACTATGATATTAACGTTGGCGAGCGGCACTATATTAAACGGGGCATCTTTAATTCCTTTACCCTCGGCAACGATGATAATAACCGGACCATAAAGGTTCGCCGGGTAGAGTGATATGCAAACGGCCAAGTCAGACTGGTTTGACTGCGGGGTAAACCTGTTCAGTCTGCAGTTTGCCGGAAAAGAGCAGCAGATCTGGCAGCAGGCACAACAGGCCGGTGTTAGTAATATGCTGCTTATAGGCTCTGATCTTGCTGAAAGCCAGCTAAATCAGCAGTTTTGCAGTAGCCATCCGGCGTGCTACACCACAGCCGGCGTTCATCCGCATCAGGCTGACAAGGTCGCAGCAGACTGGCTGGCTGAGCTTCGCCAGTTACTGAGCTTACCGGCCGTAGTGGCAGTGGGCGAATGTGGTCTTGATTTCAACCGTGACTTTTCTCCGAGGCCAGTGCAGCAGCATATCTTTGCCAGTCAGCTGCAACTGGCAAAGCAACTGCACAAACCGGTATATCTGCACGAGCGCGATGCCTTTGCCACTCAGCTGGCCATGCTACAAGAGCAGCAGATAAACCATGGTGTCGCCCATTGTTTTACCGGGGATAGCGACCAGCTGAAAGCCTACCTTGATTTGGGCCTGTATATTGGTATCACCGGCTGGGTGTGTGATGAACGCCGCGGTCAGAGCCTGCAACAGGCTATTCAGTATCTGCCGCTTGACCGCATTCTGCTTGAAACCGATGCGCCCTATTTACTGCCCAGAACCATAAAGCCACGTCCTAAATATAATGAGCCGGCTTTGCTGCCGGCCATTGCTGCCGAAATTTGCCGGCTAAAGCAGCTCGATAGCCAGCAACTGGCGACGGCATGTCATGCTAACGCCCATCGTCTGTTTGGTTTAAACGGAGAAGCAGCATGAGCAACATTCTGTGGCTGCTGGCAGCAGCCTTAGCGGGCGCTGTTGTTGCTGGCGCAGTCATGGCATGGCGCTGGCGCCGCTGGCAACACCAGCATAACGAGCAGGTTGACGCCAGAATACAAAGCTATAATCTGGAGCTGCAAATAGCCCTGGACGAGCTGGCTGAAAAAAACCGGCTGCTGGAACAACAAAATATGCTGGATACATTAAGCGGCATTTTTAACCGCGCTTGCTTTGATAAACGCTTAACCAATGAGCTGAAACGCAGCCGGCGGGAAAAAACCACGCTTGGCCTGGTGTTTATTGATATCGACCACTTTAAGAAAATTAATGATACCCATGGCCACCTGGCAGGTGATGCGGCAATTCAACAAATAGCCGGCATCCTTGCTGCCAGTTTAAAGCGCAGCAGTGATGCCGCTTTTCGTTATGGTGGTGAAGAATTTGCCCTGTTACTACCCGGTACTGAACTGGCGGGCTGCATTGAGCTGGCGGAACATGTGCGGCAGAAAATCAGCAGCACGCCAATTCAGATTGGCCAACTGAGTTTAGCGGTGACCTTAAGCGCCGGCTGTTACGCCGCGGTCGCAGATGCCAGCACCAGTAGCAACGACTATATTGCGGCGGCTGACAGTGCGCTGTATCAGGCTAAACATCAGGGCCGCAACCGCACAGCGAGCGCCAGCGCTATTGTTACCCCTATCACTCAGGAATCTGCCCATGAAAGCTAACCGTTATTTCCCGGCCAGCCGGCCACGTCGCCTGCGAGAACATGACTTCAGCCGGCGGTTAATGGCCGAGCATCAACTTACGGTGAACGATTTAATCTACCCGATGTTTATCATTGAAGGAAAAAACCAACGCGAAAGCATTGGTTCAATGCCAGGCATTGAAAGATTGAGTCTTGATCTACTGGTCACCGAAGCCAGGGAGCTGGTGGCGCTCGGTATTCCAGCCATTGCGTTATTTCCGGTCACCCCTCAGAATTGCAAATCGCTTGAGGCAGACGAAGCCTGGAATCCGGATGGCCTGGCGCAGCGTGCTGTGCGATTGTTGAAACAACACGCTCCTGAATTGGGCGTTATTACCGATGTGGCGCTTGACCCTTTTACCACCCATGGTCAGGACGGCATTATTGATGAACAGGGCTATGTGCAGAATGACGTTACCACCGCAGCCCTGGTTAAGCAGGCATTGTCACATGCCGAAGCCGGCGCCGATATTGTAGCACCATCCGATATGATGGATGGCCGGATTGGAGCTATTCGCGAGGCGCTGGAGGAAGCCGGTTTTGTAAACACCCGCATTCTGGCCTACTCGGCTAAATATGCGTCCAGCTACTACGGCCCCTTCCGCGATGCCGTAGGCTCAGCCGGCAACTTAAAAGGTGGCAATAAAAAGAATTATCAGATGGATCCGGCTAACAGTAATGAAGCCCTGCACGAAGTGGCGATGGATCTGGAAGAAGGCGCCGATATGATTATGGTGAAACCCGGTATGCCTTATCTGGATATCGTACGGCGGGTTAAAGATGAGTTTGGCGTGCCAACCTTTGCCTATCAGGTCAGCGGCGAATATGCCATGCATATGGCCGCTATTCAGAATGGCTGGCTGGCCGAGCAACCTGTGGTTATGGAGTCCTTGCTGTCATTTAAACGCGCAGGAGCCGATGGCATTCTGACCTACTTCGCCAAAAAAGTGGCCATCTGGTTACAGCAGGCTTAATTTTAAGCCTGCTTTTCAGCTGTAGTCTGCGGCTTTGGAATAGCCAGCGCAATCAGCAATGGCAGATGGTCCGACGCCATTTTTGCCTGCACTGATCCGGGAATATCTACAGCGGTTACTTCCACTGCCTCATTGACATAAATATGATCAATTCTGATCGCCGCAAAGCGACTGGGGAAGGTGCCCCGCGGACGATGACCTTCCAGTAGTGTCTGCGCATCGGTCAGTTTCTGCCCCAGCCGGCGACAAACTTCTGAACCTGGTTGCGCATTTAAATCACCACAGAAAATGACCGGTCCGCTGCAATCAGGATGGCCAAGCCAATCTTCGCCCAGCAGGGCATCAATTTGCGCCAGCCGCTCCCGCGGTTGCAGCCCCAAATGGGTGTTAATGATATTTATCTGCTGGCCATGCAGCTCAATTGTTGCCCAGATAGCACCGCGTGGCTCCAGCTTTGGCTTGTCTGCCAGGCCGGGTAAGCCACCGGCTTTGACCAGCTGCAATGGCAAATGAGTTAAAATGGCGTCGCCATATTGTTCTTCTTCCAGATGCATTGCCGGATGAAAATGAAACTCCATTTCCAGCTGCCTGGCAATCAGTTGAGCCTGATCCAGACCCTGTGTACGATTGCGACCAACATCCAGCTCCTGCAGTACCACCACATCGGGCTTAGCCTGGGCAATCACTCTGGCAATCCGCTCGATATCCATTTTGCCATCCAGGCCGATACAACTATGAACGTTGTAAGTCATTACCCGCAAACTGTCACAGGAGCCCTGGCTGCTGCCTGCACGGCCAGCCGGTTTAGAGGAGCTCCTGCCAAGCTGCTGCAGCGCAGCATGATAAATATCGGATGGCCTGATGTAGCCATAAGGCGTATCGGGTAGCGTTACATCTTCCGGCAACATTGCGAAGCCATGGGTTTCTGCCGGGGTTGCGCCGGCATGAGCACCGTTTTCATCAGCAAACGACTGCGCCTTTACGCCTTTGCGCCAGCCCATAATCACCAGATCGCCGGCATCCGGATGCTGACACAGGCGCAATATGTCCTCGGCGACACCGTCCAGAAAAGGATGATCGTCTCCGAATATCGCGGCTTTATCTTCCGGCAGGTAAAAGGTGCCATCTGCGGTGGTGGCCCGCACCCGATCGGGGCCTGCTACTACCAGCACCAGCGGTACTTTATGGTAGCCCGCCAGTTCAGTTGCCAGTATAGCGCTGTCGGCCTCAGATAATGGCGCACTGGCATAGATATGACCGACCGGTCCCTGCGCCGCTACCTTAATCTCATTGTCCGCTGTAGTCTGTTCATCGCCAATATTGACCGAAAACATCCGTTGCACTTTATTACCACCCAACAAGCGTGCCCGCTGGGTCTGAACACTGCCGGTGACTTTACGCCGCATGGCAGCTGGCAATGACGTCAGCTTTTCAAAGCTGGCATCTACAGCCTGTTGCAATGGATAACCTTGTAGCACGTGATAAGGTGTCACTTTAGCCTGACCGTGATCAGAGTAAAGCCACAGCTGATAACTGCGCCATTGCGAGCGATGTGCCGCACGCCATAACCGGGCAATGCTGTCATCAATCCCTTTTAAGGTCCAGTGGGCAAACAGGGATGAAGGCCCGCGACGGTGTGACTGTTCGTCGTATCCAAGTAAATTGATATGCACCACCGGCAGGCCGCGGGAGATATCCATTTTGCCGCCTATGACACACAGCTCCCGCAACACAATTGACACCGCAACCCGCGCCGGAATAAATTTCAGTTCGCTTAGAAAATCCTGGCCTTTAATCAGGCCACGGCAGAAATCGGCTATGGCCAGCCCCAGTTCCAAAAAAAACAAAGCGATGATCCGCAGCGCACTGTATGCATTACTGAGAAAAAGTCCAAGCAATACCAAAGGGTTGGCAGCACGCAATGCCGCCCCCCAGCCCATGGTTGCAGCACAAAAATGGGATTCAGCCGCACCACCGGTATAGATATTGGAATAAGCACTGCCGTCCTTTAGCAAAGCGGCCTGACTTTGCTGCTGCAGATGCTGCTCCACTTTTGCGGCAGTATCAGGTTGCAACATCCGGACAATTTCGCCGGTTTGGTGGTCGCGAAATGAAAATGCCGGTACCGCCGTTTTTATGCCATAAAATAACTCAGCTTGTACCGCCGGCGTGGTGGCCGGTAAGCCACTGTAATGCGCCTGTAATTTATAGTGTTCCCGCTGCAGTAAGCGCTGTAAGAACGGCATTTTCCCGCGTTTCAGTGCCTGTTGTAACTGCGGCTGCGACAAACCATCAATCTGAATCATAATCAGGCCGGAGCGAACACCAGAGCCTTTGGACACCGGCAAACGCAACAGTTTTGTAAACCAGTGGCTCCGGCTAAGGCTGCGCCTTAGCCAACGAAACCATACTTCGACCCGACTGATCATAAGGCTCTCCGCACAGTGTTAACTAATAAGAATGTAAACCGCTAAATTAATGACATGCAGCCGTGCTGAACTGAGGCTACTTTTTATCGGCAGCTAATTTACTGTCAGTAAATAAGCCGCTACCGACAGCGGTGGTGCCGGCTACGGCAACGCTACTTAAAATATCCCACTCGGCCTTTATCCATGCCAGTACATCTTCCCAATCCCGCTCAGCTTTCGGCCTAACAGCCATACTATCCAGCACTGAGCGAAAACATATTAAGGCTCTGGCAGCAGAACGTGACATGGCAAAATCCTCTGCCGTAGCCAACGCACCTTTGCCAAGTGCATTCAGCTTATCTGGCTGATCAAGCAGCTGACCCAACGCAGTGCTCAGCGCTGAAGCAGACTTTTCGCTCAGTAACAGACCATTTTTCTCACTTTCAACAACCTCACGCACGCCAGGTGCGTCAAAAGCCACTACCGGCAAGCCTGCAGCCATGGCTTCTGTTATTACCATACCCTGGGTTTCACTGGCCGAGGCAAAAGCAAATATATCCATCGCGTGCAGGGCATCAGCCAATGATTGCTGCTGCAGGACACCGGCCATATGTAACCGGTCGGCAATGCCTGCAGCAGCGAAGATATCGCGAATTGTCTGTTCAGACGGCCCAGCCCCCACTACCAGAAAATGTGCCGTCGGACGAGCGCAAATCGTATCAGCCACTGCCCGGGCCAGCACTTCAAGATTTTTTTCCGGCGCTAAGCGGCCAAGATGGCCAATAACCACAGCGTCTGCCGGGATGCCATACTGGCGTCTTACTTTAGCCCCCTCACCCGTAGCAAACTTTTCCAGATATACCCCTGTTGGGATCACGGTGACCGGGCTGATGACGCCCCGGTCGTACAACAGGTCGGCAATGCTCTGGCTCGGCGCAATAACCTGATCACATAAGTTGGCATAGCGGGTAGCCAGCGCGATAGCAAAACGCTGCATGGTCAGCGAGTCACCGGGCACATAATGGGTATACTGCTCGTACAAGGTGTGATGGGTAAACACCAGTGGCAATTGACGATAACGCGCCGTACGCAGTGCGCTCATTCCCAGCAGAAACGGATGCTGGGAGTGAATAATATCGGGTTTAAATTCATCAAGGATCTGACTGAGCCTTTGATGAAATGGCAAAGCAACTGAAAAGTCAGAGGCATTGAAATTCTGAATGGCAGCAATCCGTACCACATCAGTTTCGTGTTCCGGCATATTGGCAAACTCCGGCGCGACGACCAATACCCGATGACCCAGTTTGCGGTATTCCGTAACAAAGGCCTCGACTGAGCGCGCCACCCCGCCGACATGCGGAGTATAAGTGTTGGTAAAGATGACGATATTCATCTGCTGCTCCGTTTTACTAAGCTGACGCTACCTGCTGCCGCTGCTACTTTAGTGGTCTGATAGCCAGGTAGACAGATCTCCAGTTGCGGCCCCTCTGCCTGATGCCAGTCTGCCTGCCATTCCAGCACAACGTCTGCAGGCTGCTGTTGGCGGATTGTCAGACTAATACTGCCAAAACGAGTCGGCGCCGGTCCGAACCGGACCGGATTGTCGCTGCTTAGCCAGCGCTCGGGCACCCCAGCCGCCAGCACCAGATGATCTTCTTCCTCGCGGACAAAACAGTTTCTGATCATCAATAGCCATTCAGCCGCTGCCCAGACATGATGACCATCCCCCATGCAGCCGCCCTTGGTACCAGGATGAATCGCTTCCGGCCACTGACCGGTTGGCGAAGCCAGCCCGGCTACTGCATCCATCAGCACCAGATAGCGGGGATCATTATTCCGTAATAAAATCTGGGCAACATGCAGGGTTAAATAAGCATTCAGTCCTGAGTGAATCATGTCCTGATAGAACGCATCCTGAACAAAACAACGTTTCAGTAAAAATTCGACGGTATCTAACAGCCGCGGGTCGTCGGGACGGCACAGTTGCACCGGATAACCAATAGCCAGAGAGCCAATAGCCCCGGCATCCAGCCGCCGGTAAGGTGAAGCAGGCATACCTGGCCGCTTCAGCCGGCGGGCACAGTGCTGCAGACTGTTATCTATTGCTGTACTGAAATCCGCAGCTGCCTCAGTAAATTCCTGTTGCAGCTTCGGGTCGACCTCTTTAAATAAGCTGGCTGCAGCTTGCAAACCTGCAACGCCCCAGAAATCATCCCAGTAATAATAATCGTTCGGGCCCAGATGCTCGGCACTGAAGCCTGCCGGCAATAATCCGGCGTGCGGGGCGTCGAGTTTATCTGACAGCCTTTTATTGATTATCCAGCGCGCGCCTTTTTTTAAAGGACTATGCCAGTCTGTGGACAGCTCACGATTGGTTAATTCAGCATACCGTTGCAAAATCCAGAGTACTTCACCGTTAGCGTCCCACTCTCCTTCCTGTGAGCGAAAATAGCCCAGCAGGGTTTGTCTCGCCGGGAACTGCTGCAGAGCGCGGGCTGCGCGGTCGGTCAGGCCGGCACAAAGTAATGCATGAATAATAAAGGCCGCATCTCTGAACCAGAACCGCTTATAGGTGTACGGGCCGGGGTAGACATCCTCTGGCGAATGCAGGATCAGCGAATTTATCGCCGCATCATATAAAAACTGATAATGCGGATCCGGGCATTGCAACTTGCAGCATTTTTGCTGCTCTGCCGGCCAGGCATCGGCTGGTAACTGCGGCTCGGCAGCAGAAGTCAGCGGTACAGATATTTCCACTTCATGCCAGTCATTTTCCGGCAGTTTAAATAATGCTGCCGCCGTGACCATGCCGACGTCACATATCCCTTCAGCTTGCTGCTCGGCATCAGCAAGATGAATATACACATCACCTTGTTTGTAGGCTGAGACATGATACCTGTCAGCCGGCCGGCTGAACTTAACCCGTTTAGTGTCATCAACCAGCCACTGATCATGTTGCTGATTCAGCGCTACTTTATGAATGAAGCTGACCCCTTCCGGGTTTTGCGGCCGCAATGCCAATACCAGATAACCGGGCTTATCTGCCTTTGCTTGCAGGCGCATCTTCAGCATTGGCACCCCGTCTTCCAGCTCCACCCAGGCTGTATTTTTCAGGGTCATCCCCTGATGACGGGTCGTGGTAGTGATGCTGACATCGCCGCCGACGCTCAATTTCTGTTCGCTGTCATCTGCTCTTGACGGCAGCAGACAGTCTCCCTGCTCCGGCATAATCCAGCCATCCAGCGACCAGCTGTCTAAAAATGGCGTTAGCAGGCCCCTGGGGTCAACAATCGGCAGCTCAGGGCAATCCGGGTAACCAATGGCGGTCCAGTTTCGATGAGTCAGATTGATATGGGTAATTGAAAATGCCCGCGGAATAAAAGAGTTATCATTTGGGTCAAACTGACGTTCAATCCAGTATGGCCAAACCCAGTCCAGATTATGCTGAATAACCCGGCTGTTAATTAAACCGCGCGCGTGAAACACCACCCCGGCGCGCAGCAGCTCAATCGGCTCACCCACTTCAGAGGGTTGGGCAAAATTATGCAGCTTAGCCAGCAAGGCCACCGGATCGATAAAACCATGCTTGTGGGCGACATAACGCACCACGTACCGCCAGGGCAACCACTTAAACCACGTCATGCCAAAGGCTCCTTTTCATTGTCTTGCTCGTCATTGTTTTGCTCGTCATTATCTTGCTCGGTATATTTGGCCAGCGCCCGGTTGGCCAACCGGTTCAGATAAACAACAACTACCACCGCCGCCATAAAACCGCCAAGGTACAGGGCCCACTCCCAGCCAGAGCGCTGTTGCTGACCAAACTCTATGGCAGTGATATTGGCAACCAGCGAGCCCAGATAGACGTTATGCACGGTAAAAGGAATAAATCCAAGCAGTGAACCGGCAATATAGCCGGGCAATGAGAATTGGGTTAAACCAAAGAAATAGTTAGATATCTTACTTGGAAAAAACGGGATCAACCGGGTTAGTAATACTATTTTCCAGTCATTTTTACTCAGTTCTTCATTAACCAGCTGTAACTTTGCCCTGGCCATAATAAATTGTCTGGCACGCTGGCCAAAGGTATAACGCGCCAGCAAAAAGGCGATTGTCGCCCCCAGCGTGGTGCCCAGTACCACATACACTGAACCTTGCACCACACCAAATACAAAGCCGGCGCCGATGGTAAATAAGGCACCGGGTAACAGCAGTACCACGACCGCAGCCATAATCAGCATAAACAATAACGGCGCCCAGGCACCCTGCTGTTTAAACCATTCCAGCAATTTTAATACTTCGGTATGCACCCCAAAATACACCAGCAGTGCCAACACCACGCCAACAAATATCACACTGCCCGCCATGCCCAGCAACGCCTTTTTTGTACTGCTGCTTCTCTGCTCGGGGCTTGCCGTTTTACTGTCAGTGGTTACCGGCTTCAAAATAATCACTCCTCAGGCTCTATTCTTTGCAGCAGGGCTCGCAAGGCTGCAAAATTTTCAGGCTCGCTGGCGTCATGCGCAGCATGGGGTGTAATTGTCAACCGGGCCTGGCTTACTGCGTTGGCCAGCTGCCAGGCTGAAACACAGGGACAAATCGTGTCGTAGCGGCCATGGACAATATCGATGGCGATGTCCTGTAGTGCAGCACAATGACGCAGAATAAAATCGTCTTCCATAAAACCGTTGTTGACGAAGTAGTAACTGGCCAGCTGTGCCATAGGCAAGCTGGTCGCCGGATCACAAAATTCAGCAATTTTCTGCCGGCCTGGCGTTAAAAATGAATTGACGGCTTCCCATCTGGCCCAGCTCATCGCTGCTGCTTGCTGCTCGTCGCTGTTACCACTGGTCAGCAGCTTATAATAAGCCTGCACCGGCTGGTCAGGCTGGCCGATAGTATCGATAAACTGCTGATACTCATCTGGATACAACTGGTTTGCGCCCTGCTGATAAAACCATTTCAGTTCCTGCTGCCGGCATAAAAACACCCCCCACAGAATTAACCGCAACACCCGCTGTGGATAATGAATAGCATAGAGCAAACTGAGTGTGCTGCCCCAACTTCCGCCCACCAGCATGACTTGCTCGATTGTCAGTGCAGCACGTAACTGCTCTATGTCGTCAATTAGCTGCGTCGTGGTATTCGCCTGCAGCCGCTTGCTGAATTTGCTAAGACCACAACCCCGCTGATCGAAGAAAATCACTGGCCGGCGCAGCCCGGCAAACAGTTCTTTATCCGCTGGACGAACACCAGCACCCGGCCCGCCATGCAAAAACAGCAGCGGAGTAGCGCTGCGGATATCTCCCTGGATCTGGTAGTGCAGTTGATGGCCATCGCCAACGTTCAGAAAAGGCATTGGTTCACTCGCTGACTATAGATTAGCTGGCGACCCAGTTACCAGCATCATTCTTATGGTACTGCTGTTTTACCGCCGCCCAGGCTACCTTATGCGCAACGTCTTCGCGGCTGTCATCACCCTGCCGATCGTCAGGGTCTTTGTATTTATCCCAGGCGTTATTAAATGCTTCCTGATAAATCTCCTGGGCATGCTTGGGTAAATTATCTCGTACTGAGTCCGGTAACTCACTGCGCTTATCGTACGGCATAAATATTTCCTGTGTCTGTCACGCTACCAAGGAAATAGCAAAGCTCGTGCCAGCTTGCTATAACAACTGGCACTCACCGTTTGGCCTTAAAATTGCAACTTAACAAATGGATAACGGTAAAGCAGTTACTATTGCCAGCTAATAATCAAAAGGAGAACATGATGAAATTACGGGTTTTTTCACTATCAGTTATCGCGACAGCGTTGTTAGCAGGCTGTAGCCCGGACAACCGTCCAGACGCTGATCCGCTGCCAGATACCATGCCAGCCAGTGACGCCACGCCGGTAGCCGGCCAGCCACGCTCGCCCGCAGATGCAGAGACCGAAACCAGCACGCTGATTGTTTATATGAACCGGGTTACACCAGATGAGGTGGCTGCCGGATCAGGTACTATCACTGTCAGACAAACCAGCGACGGCCTCGTTTTCACGCCAAATCTGATGGGATTAAATGCGGGTATGCATGGTTTTCATATCCACCAGAATCCAAGCTGTGAGCCGGAACTGAAAGACGGCAAACCAGTAGCCGCCGCCGCTGCCGGGGGCCATTATGACCCGACCAATGCCGGTACCCATACCGGGCCTCAAGGCGACGGTCACAAAGGCGATTTACCAATGATTGAAGTGGACAGCTCAGGGGCGCAGCAGGCAGTGACGATTAAAGGCTTAACGCTGGATGATCTGAAAAACCGCTCGCTGGTGGTGCATAAGCGGCGTGATGACTACAGCAGCAATCCGGCTGGCGACAGTGGCCCACGTATTATGTGCGGTGTCATCGATTAATCCGCAATAATTACAAAGAGTCCCGGTAATATTTACTGATAATAGCTCGCGGCAGTTGCTACTTAATCAGCAACTGCCAACCGGCCTGCTGCTGATACTGCACTTCCTGCTCCAGCTCGGCGCGCATCAACGGGTGTTGTTCCAGCCAGTTGGCGGGCATCTGCAGATTAAGCGTTTCAGCCTTAGTGGTAATTTTCACCTCGGGCAACACTTCATGGCGCCGGCGCATCGACAGAATAACGGCCAGGCGCAAAATGCGGGTTAAGCGCACCGTTAACAATACCGATGTCATAGTCTGGCGGGCGATAACGTCGCGGCTGATATCGGCCCGGTGATTATGCACCAGCGCCATCACCAGCTGTTGCTGGGCCCGGGTAAAACCCGGCAGATCAGAATGGTTGATAATATAAGCGCCGTGATGGTGGTGGTTTTTATATTCAATCAGTAAGCCAAGCTCATGTAACAGCGCGCCGCAGCGTAACATGCTGTGACCTTCAAATTTATCCAGATCCCAGCGATGCTGTAGCTGGCCGGCCAGTTCAACCGCCATATCAGCTACCCGCTCAGCATGGCGCTGATCAATAAAATAACGCACCATCAGGCTGGCCACGGTCCGGTTGCGCACATCGCTATGCTGTAACTGGGGCAACATGCTGTACAACACCCCTTCACGCAGGGCGCCACCAGACAAGGTCATACCGTGAATTTTTAGTTTACGAAACAGCGCAACCAGAATGGCCAGACCCGAGGCAAAAACCTGTTTGCGTTCCTGCGCCAGGCCAATAATATTCAGCTGACTGACCGGGCCACAGGCCATCGCCTGTTGCATAATGTCTTCGAGCTTACCCAGAGTAATGACTTCATCTTTACCCTGTGCCACCAGAATTTCCTGTACTGCCTGTACTGTGCCTGAGGCACCTACCGCAATTTGCCAGCCTTTTTCAAGAAAATCGGTACAGATAGCATCAATCTGCTGTTCGGCGGCGCTAATCGCCTGGCTGAAGTTGTCCTCACTAAGCTCACCATCACCAAAGTAACGTTCCAGAAAAGTCACACAGCCCATATTAAGGCTGGCCAGCAGTTCAGGGGTAAAGCCACGGCCCACCACCACTTCGGTACTGGCGCCGCCGATATCAATCACCAACCGGTTGGAGTCACAATTTGAGGTATGGGCCACGCCCAGATAAATAATCCGGGCCTCATCGGCGCCACTGATCACCTGGACCTTCTGGCCCAGGATAATTTCAGCTTCTCTGAGGAAGGTTTTAACATTTTGCGCCAGACGCAAGGTGGCAGTGCCAACTATCCGGATATTTGCCGCCGGAATGTCCTGCAGCCGCTCGGCAAACAATGCCAGACATTCCCAGCCGCGTTTCATCGCCTTGCGGCTGAGTACTAAATTGTTATTCAGACCTGCTGCCAGCCTGACTTTACGCTTTACCCTGCCAATAACCTGGACAGAGCCACCCACCACTTTCACCATCAGCATATGGAAACTGTTGGAGCCAAGGTCAATAACCGCATAGATGTCGCTATGCGGTGAGGTATCACTCAGCAGGGCAGCCGGAACCTGCGGCGGTGTGCTAGCGGGGGCGGCTGCGTGGGTTTCTTGGGCCATTACTGCTGCGTCCACTGTTGCCACGAGCCGGACCACTGCGAGCCTGACCAGGACGGCGCCGAACCCGGGGTTTAGGTACGGTTAAATCGTCCAGCAACGCATTAGCATCATACTGGGTTAACGCGATTGGATGCCTAATGTAGTCTTCAATAGCGGTTAAATTCAGGGCATAACGTTCGCAGGCAAAGCTGATGGCTTTACCACTTTCGCCGGCGCGACCGGTACGGCCAATCCGGTGCACATAGTCTTCACAATCGTCTGGCAGATCATAGTTAAAAACATGGCTTACTTTCGGGATGTGCAAGCCACGGGCAGCCACATCGGTTGCCACCAGAATATCCAGTTTGCCGGTGGTAAAGTCGTCGAGAATCTTCAGTCGTTTTTTCTGAATAACATCGCCTGTCAGCATGCCTACCCGATGGCCGTCGGCCTCCAGCCAGGCATAAACATCTTCACAAGCGTGCTTGGTATTGGCAAACACAATCGCTTTGTCCGGCCAGTCTTCTTCCATCAGCGTCAGCAACAACTTCATTTTGTGCTCATGCGCCGGGTAAAACAGCTCTTCGCTAATCTGGCTGCCGGTCATTTCATCCGGTGCCACATGAATATGGACCGGCTCGTTCATTTTTTCGAATGCCAGCTCCTGCACCTTATAAGACAAGGTGGCAGAAAATAATAAACTTAAGCGCTCAGTAGCGGGTGGCATCCGGTTAAACATAAAGCGGATATCTTTAATAAAGCCTAAATCGAACATCCGGTCGGCTTCATCCAGTACCACAACCTGAATTTGGTCAAGGCTGTAAAGCCCTTGTTTTAAATAATCAATTAAACGGCCGGTGGTGCCAATTAAAATATCTACGCCTTGTTCCAGCAATTGCCGTTGAGAATCGTAGCCCTCGCCACCATATATTAAGCCAAGCCGCATGTTGGTTTTCTGGGCCAGCATTACGGCATCGTTATGGATCTGCACCGCCAGTTCCCGCGTAGGAGCCATAATGATAGCGCGTGGTTGCCCTGATCCTTTAGGTTCATGGTTAAGCAGGTAATGGAAAGTTGCCGTTAAAAAAGCCAGGGTTTTGCCGGTACCGGTCTGGGCCTGACCCGCTATATCTTTGCCCGCCAGCGCCAGGGGTAAACACTGGGCCTGAATTGGCGTACAATAGCTGTAACCTTGCGCCGATAAAGCGTCAAGAACTTGTGGCGCCAATGCGAAATCGGCGAATTTATGTGAGGTTAAGTGAGTTTTATTCATACCTGCCTAGCATAACTGTTACGCTTGCAATAAGAAACAGCCACGTTTAAATTGATAACACATTTTTGCAGTGTAACTGCACAGCCTGAACGGAGAAATAGATGAGCGAACAAATTTTACAGGTTTCTGACGACAGTTTTGAAGCTGATGTTTTAAAAGCTGAAGTACCGGTACTGGTCGACTTCTGGGCAGAATGGTGTGGCCCTTGTAAAATGATCGCACCTATTCTGGAAGACGTTGCTGCGGAATACAGCGGTAAAGTCAGCATCGCCAAAGTGAATATTGACCAGAATCCGAATACCCCGCCAAAATTTGGTATTCGTGGTATTCCAACCTTACTGTTGTTCAAAAATGGCCAGGTTGCGGCGACTAAGGTTGGCGCACTATCTAAAACCCAGTTAAAAGAGTTTTTAGATAGCAATATCTGAAAATGACGGAAAAAGGCGTATTTTTGTACGCCTTTTTGCTGTTCACTGCTGGACGTGCCTGACAACTGCTGCTATTGTGTGGCTAAGCAAATACCTTAAACCACGCTTGTCTGTCGAATAAACCAACTTCCAAACCTTTATTATCGAGCCGATAAGCATTTTCTGTTTTTACCAACAAGAACCCATCAAACTATGCATTTAACAGAACTGAAACTGAAACCAATTAGCGAACTGGTTGATTTGGCTGAGTCCATGGGCCAGGAAAACATGGCCCGCCTGCGCAAACAAGATATTATCTTCGCAATATTAAAAGCCCACGCTAAAAACGGTGAAGAAATCTTCGGTGCGGGTGTGTTGGAAATTCTGCAGGATGGTTTTGGTTTCTTACGTTCGTCAGACAGCTCTTACTTAGCCGGGCCGGATGATATTTATGTCTCTCCGAGCCAGATCCGTCGCTTTAACCTGCGAACCGGTGACAGTATTTCCGGATTAATCCGGCCGCCGAAAGAAGGCGAACGCTATTTTGCCCTGTTAAAAGTAAACGAAGTTAACTTCGGCCGGCCAGAGCAGGCCCGCAATAAAATTTTATTTGAAAACTTAACCGCACTGCATGCCAACTCGCGGCTGCGGATGGAACGCGGTAACGGTAGCCGGGAAGATATCACCGCCCGGGTGCTGGATTTAGCCTCACCGATTGGCCGGGGTCAGCGCGGCTTAATCGTCGCACCGCCGAAAGCCGGTAAAACCATTTTGCTGCAAAATATCGCCCAGTCTATTGCCGCCAATCACCCGGAATGTGTGTTGATGGTGTTGCTGATTGATGAGCGGCCGGAAGAAGTGACAGAAATGCAGCGCCTGGTTAAAGGCGAAGTAATTGCCTCTACTTTCGATGAGCCAGCCAGCCGCCACGTTCAGGTAGCTGAAATGGTGATAGAAAAAGCCAAACGGCTGGTAGAGCACAAAAAAGACGTGATCATTCTGCTCGACTCTATTACCCGCTTAGCTCGTGCCTATAACACTGTTATTCCAAGTTCAGGCAAAGTCCTTACCGGTGGTGTTGATGCCAATGCCCTGCATAAGCCAAAGCGCTTTTTTGGTGCAGCCCGTAACGTGGAAGAAGGCGGCAGCTTAACCATTATCGCTACCGCGCTGGTTGATACCGGCTCGAAAATGGATGAAGTAATCTACGAAGAGTTTAAAGGCACCGGTAATATGGAGCTGCACTTATCGCGCAAAATTGCCGAACGTCGCATCTTCCCCGCTATCGACTTTAACCGCTCCGGTACCCGCCGCGAAGAATTGCTGGCTTCGCCGGAAGAGCTGCAGAAAATGTGGATCCTGCGCAAAATTCTGCACCCGATGGACGAAAGCGACTGTATGGAATTTTTAATCGACAAGTTATCGATGACCAAAACCAACGATGAATTTTTCGATGCCATGAAGCGGCAAAAATCTTAACCCCGAAAACCGGCGCCCGCGCCGGTTTTTTTATGGCTGCAGCACGACACTGATTTAAAAGAAACGGAAGGAAAGCGTAACATGATCCCCCCTCGCATCGTAGTTGTTGGCGGTGGCGCCGGTGGCCTGGAACTGGCTACCCGGCTTGGCAATAAACTGGGCCGGAAAAAACGCGCTCATATCACCCTGGTCGATCGCAATCATACTCATATCTGGAAACCTCTGCTGCATGAAGTGGCAACCGGCACCCTCGATGTTGAAATTGATCAGCTAAGCTACCGGGCGCATGCCGCCAGTCATCATTTTGAGTTCCAGTTGGGTAATTTCACTGGCTTAAACCGCGAACAAAAAACCATTACTCTGGCCGCCATTGGTTCATCCGATGGCGAGCAATTGCTGGCCGAACGCGAGCTTAGCTACGACTATCTGGTGCTGGCCATTGGCAGCATTTCTAATCACTTTAATACCCCGGGCGTGGCAGAGCATTGTATATTTCTGGACAGCCCGGGCCAGGCACATCGCTTTCAGCGCAGGCTGCTGGAGGCGTATTTAAAGCTGAACTCGCCCCAGCATCCGAAAGATAAACTAAACATTGCTATCGTCGGTGCAGGTGCCACCGGAGTAGAGCTTGCTGCAGAGCTTTATCATGCGGCAGCAGAGCTTAACCTGTATGGCTTTGCTGACTTACGCTCTGACCGGCTGAATATCTCTCTGGTGGAAGCCGGGCCCCGGATTTTACCGGCGCTGCCTGAGCGGATGGCCAATGCGGCGTTAAAAGAGCTGCAAAAACTCGGGGTTGATGTCCGCGTTAACACCAGGGTGACTGCTGCAGATTGTCATGGCTTACAACTGGGCGAACAGCATCTGGATGCTGAGCTGATGGTTTGGGCGGCCGGCATTAAAGCGCCTGATTTTATGCGTGATTTGGCAGGGCTGGAAACCAACCGGCTTAATCAGCTGGTGGTTAATTCCATGCTGCAAAGCAGCCGCGATGCCAGTATTCTGGTGATTGGCGATTGTGCTGCCTGTCCGCTACCCGATGGCAAATGGGTGCCACCACGGGCGCAGTCAGCCCATCAGATGGCCAGTTTGGTGGCGACTAACCTGATTGCCACCTTAAATAACCAGCCGCTGCAACAGTTTAAATATAAAGACCACGGCTCACTGATTTCATTAAGTCGTTTTGGCACTGTCGGTAGCTTAATGGGCAATCTGGTGGGTGGTGCGATGATGATTGAAGGCCGGCTCGCCCGGCTGGCTTATATCTCACTGTACCGGATGCATCAGGTGGCGCTACATGGCTGGCTGAAAATGCTGGTAATATCAATGGTGGCCCGGATCAACCGCATTGTCCGGCCGCGGCTGAAACTGCATTAGGGCGTCTTTGCGCAAGCTGGCAATTTCACTGCTTAATCTGTGGCGGGCGCTGTCATCCAGCCAGCGCAGCATGGCATTCGTATAGGTGGCTTGTTGCCACAAGCCTGGCAGTAGCTGGTTGATGGCAGCTATTGCTGACTTGCCTGTGGCATCTTTGCTACAGGTTACATAAGACACGCTGGCAATATTGGCATCAATAATGGCGCGGTGCTCCAGAGCTGCCGCTTCAGCCAATAACCTGTTAAAGTACTCCAGCCGTTCGGGATACTCAATCACATAGTGTACCCGGCCGCTGGCCAGCAGTGCGACCGCATTAACTTCACTGGTAAATGGATAACTACTAAGATTACTACTGGTCTGTTGCAGAGCCCGGATAATAACATCCGGGTAAAAGCGGCTGGGTTGGTATACGCCGCTCAACTCAGGATCCTGTGCCAGGATTGCAATATTAACGCCATCAGCCTGATTGGCAGGATGGTTACTGAGCGTACCGGCAATATAAGCAACCGCCAACGCCGGCCCAACAGCGACTGGATTCGAGAACAGCCGGTTAACTGCCCGCTGCTCTGAAAATAAGGTACCAACAGAACAATTCGCTACCTCTGCATCAGTAAAAACCTGCTCCAGCCGCGCCATACTGACCAAACGATTGCGGTGATTAAATTGCGGTAGCCGCTCAGTCAGCTGCCGCTGCAGTAAATCAAATGTGCCCTGTCCCTGGTAAGGCCCGCTGACAATCTGATGCGGCGGCCAGTCGGCTTGCAACCAGTTCAGAGTTGGCCTGGCTTGTACATCACACGCCAGCAGTAGTAACACACTGCCAGCTAATTTATTTAATAACATGATGAGCCCCACTGTTGGTCAGGCTAACTTTAGCCAATAGCGGGACCTAATGCCAGTTAACCGATAGTATGATGCAGCAAAGGCAATGGAGCGTTATGCTGCGCGTCAATCGTCAGTGCAGCCTGGTATTCCTGCCGGGCAATCCCGGCCGCCTCTGCACTGGCCGCATGCACCCGGGCAATGATATCGCCCTGCTGCACTTTGCTTCCTGCTGCCAGTATGTCACTAAAACCGACCGCCGGGTCAATCTGCTGGCTGGGGTGCGAGCGACCACCACCTAAGCGCACTACCGCCATGCCCAGGCCGACGGTATTGTGATAACTGAGATAACCGCTTTGCGGCGCCTTAATATCCTGCACCACCGGCGCACTGGCTAAATAGTGCTGTGGTTTTTCCAGTAAATCGGCCGGGCCGCCCAGTTCTGCCACCATTTTGCTGAATATCTCTGCGGCTTTACCTGAACTGAGACTCTGCTCAAGCGCGGCAATTGCCGCCGCTTTGTCGTTATACAAACCGCCAAGCAGCAGCATATTGGCACCGAGTTCCAGCGTTAGCTGGTGCAAGCGTGGTTCGCGGTATTTTCCGCTCAGGTAATCGAGGGTTTCCACGACCTCCAGCGCATTACCGGCCGTGCTGCCTAAAATCTGGTTCATGTCGGTGATCAGTGCCCGGGTCGCTACCCCGGCACCGGTAGCGGTATTAACAATACTGGTTGCCAGCGCACTGGCATCGTGGGCAGTGGCCATAATAGCGCCATTACCGACTTTGACATCCATGACCAGCGCATCCAGCCCTTCAGACAATTTCTTCGATAAAATGGAGGCGGTGATAAGCGGAATCGATTCTACCGTGGCGGTAACATCGCGAATGCCATATAAACGACGGTCAGCCGGTGCCAGCTCGCTGCTCTGGCCGACAATCATACAACCCAGCTGCGGCAATAATTGCTCAATCCGGCTTAAACTCTGGGTACAGCTATAGCCCGGAATACTTTCCAGCTTGTCAACGGTGCCGCCGGTATGGCCGAGGCCGCGACCGGCAATGCTCGGCATAAAGGCACCACAGGCTGCTACCATAGGTGCCAGCATCAGGGTGACTTTGTCGCCGACGCCACCGGTGCTGTGTTTGTCCACCACCGGGCCATTCAGTCTGCCTTGCCAGTTCAGTACCGTGCCGGAGTCGCGCATGGCCAGGGTTAACTCCACAATTTCACTGACCGCCATCCCATTTAAATAAATGGCCATCGCCAGTGCCGCTGCCTGGCTGTCACTGAAGCTGTCATCGGTTAAGCCTTTTACAAACTGACGAATATCGGCATGGCTTAACGGTTTACCGTTACGTTTGGTTTTAATAATTTCCTGGGGAATAGCCATAAGATTAACTGTCCTTACTGATTTTGGTACTGGCAGCCAGATAGGTCGGGGTAAAGGCATCGGGCAGTAATTGCTGCAGGCTCCAGTTTTGTTGCTGGCCTAAATGATTACTGCTGGTAATAGGCGCATCCGGCATAAAAAATTCGGCAATCACCTGGCGGCATATACCACAGGGCGGGGTAAGTTTACTTTGCGGGGTATAGACCAGTAAGGCGACAAACTTGCGCTCGCCGGCTACTACTGCTGCCGCTATGGCGTTGCGTTCGGCACACACCGTGCCGCCATAGGAGGCATTTTCGACATTACAACCGGCAAAAATCTTGCCATTTTCGGCCTGAATAGCCACTCCCACCGGGAATTGACTATAAGGGGCATAGGCCTGCTCGGAGGCGGCTTTGGCGGCAGCGTTAAGTGCTGCCCAGTTAATTGCTGTCACGCTGGCTGAACCTGCTTAATTACGGCCGTACAGTGTTGCCGCGAAACGCTTACAGGTCAAGCCTGTTGGTTAATTCAATGTTAGTTAATCCGGATCGAACTGAGTTAATCCAGACTAAAATGGTCTGCATCTAAATGGGCCGGAAACGCCTGCCGATATTGTGCCAGCGCTGTACCATCGAGGGTGGCAGTCAGTACCCCAGCTTCGCTTTTTGGCAAACTGGCCAATAGCTGGCCCTGATAATCCACTACTACGCTGTCACCACTATAGTGAATATCGTTACCATCCTGCCCCACCCGGTTTACAGCCAACACAAACGCCTGGTTTTCAATGGCCCTGGCCAGCAACAGGCTGCTCCAGGCATGGCGCCGCGCTGCCGGCCAGTTAGCGACATAAATCAGCACGTCATAATCATTCTGGTTGCGACTGAACACCGGAAAACGCAGATCGTAACAGACCTGCAGGCAAAAACGCAGGCCACGCCAGCGTACTATTACCCGCTCCCGCCCCGCCTGATAAGCATGCTGCTCGCCCGCCATCCGGAATAAATGCTTTTTATCGTAAAAGCTGACTGCGCCATCCGGGCTGACAAAATACAGCCGGTTAACATAGCCACCGGTCGTTGTTTTAACGGCCAGCGAGCCGGTAATTGCGGCGTTTAAGGCTTTGGCCTGCTCAGTTAGCCAGGTTAAACCCGGGCCGGGTTCCTGCTCTGCTATTTCGGTGCTTTGCATACTAAAACCGCTGGTAAACATTTCCGGCAGTACCACTAAATCAGATGGCGCTAAATCAGCTAGCAGCGCACTGAAATGGGCCAGATTGGCCTCGCTGTCCTGCCAGTACAATGTGGTTTGCAGCAGACTGACTTTTACAGCTGACATAACACCTCCGCTGCCTGATTTAAGGTGGCCGGTGTTTTAGCAAAACAAAACCGGATAAGCCGGGCCCCGGTCGGCTTTTGATAAAACACACTAAGTGGGATAGCCGCCACTTTATGTTCAATAGTTAACCAGCGACAGAATTCGACGTCTGGCAAGTTGCTGATTGCACCGTAGTCTGCCAGCTGAAAATACGTAGCCGCACTGGGCAGCAACTGCAGCCGACTGTCAGTTAATCCTGTCACAAACTGATCGCGTTTTTGCTGATAAAACGTCGCCAGGCCGCTGACCTGTTCAGGCTGCATTGCCAGCATATCGGCTATCGCATGCTGCGCCGGGGTAAAACTGGAGAACGTGACATACTGATGAATTTTCCGAAACTCAGCGCTAAGTAATGGCGGAGCCACGCAATAGCCCAGCTTCCAGCCGGTAACATGAAAGGTTTTGCCAAAAGATGAGACGATAAAACTGCGCTCAGCCAATGCCGGGTAACAATGGGCACTCAGCCTGGGCGCACCATCAAATACCATATGCTCGTACACTTCATCGCTCAGACAATATAAGCCATGCTGGCATACCAGTGCCTGCAGGGCCTGCCAGTCATCATCATTAAATACGGTGGCGCTGGGATTATGCGGGCTGTTAACAATAATCAGTTTAGTCTTCGGGTTAATTGCTGCCGCCACCTGCTGCCAGTTCACTTTAAAATCAGGTGCCAACAGGCTCAGATGCACCGTGCTGCCGCCGGCCAGCTTAACCGCCGGCGCATAGCTGTCATAGGCCGGGTCAAACACTATCACTTCATCCCCCGGCTGCACTATCGCCTGAATGGCGACAAACAGCGCTTCAGTGGCCCCCGAGGTAACGGTTATCTGATGGTCGGGGTCAATGCTGCGCCGGTAGCAGCGACCTACCAGCTTACTGATTTGCTGACGCAACGGCAAAATGCCGGGCATCGGAGCGTATTGATTAGCGCCATGCTGACTGTGATAACTAAGCCGCTGCAACAGATAGTTGTCCGGTGCAAAGTCCGGAAAACCTTGAGACAAATTAATAGCTTGCTGCTCAGAAGCCAACTGGCTCATCTGGCTGAAAATACTGCTGCCCAGCGTCGGAAGTTTCGATTGGAAGGCCATATGCTCAGAAAAAGTTGCCAAAACCAGTCTGAATGCTATCATTCAGCCTGTTTTGTGTATAGACATCTAAATGGTTAAACGTTTAGCTGTCGAAGCGACAGTTCAGAGCAGATTTAACAACAGGCTTTTATGCCAGCTTTTTCTAACGGATTTCAATGACGGTTTTTTATGAACAACACTGCGCAGCTGCATCAAGTTAACCCCAACGCCATTGCGCTTTGCGCACTGGGTCGCTGGATTGCCGGCCGCCAGTGGGTGCCGGCTACCGGCGGCAATTTTTCTATCCGCAGCGGCGATAACAGCGCACTGGTTACCGCCTCGGGTAAAGATAAAGGTGAGTTAAGCCCGCAGGACTTACTACCGGTTAGCTGGCAGGGGCAGCAGCTTAGTTGTACTGGCACGCCCTCGGCAGAAACCGCGCTGCACGCCATGCTGTATCAGTTAAATCCAGCCACTAAAGCAGTGCTGCATACCCATTCAGTGCAGGCCACAGTATTTTCCCGCTTAATCAGTCAGAGTAATTACCTGTTTGCCGGCTATGAAATGCAAAAAGCCATTAGCGGCATCAGTAGCCATCAACAGTTGTTGTCACTGGCTATTTTTGACAACACCCAGGACATTCCTGCGCTGGCGGCAGAGCTTAACCAACGCTGGCACCAGCAACCGCTGCAATATGGTTTGCTGGTCCGCGGTCATGGTCTTTATGTTTGGGGTAACAGTCTGGAGCAGGCAAAAAGGCATTTAGAAGGTTGGGAGTTTCTTATAAACTGCGAGCTGGAACGTTTTAAAATTGCAGGCTTACCGTGAATTACCGCGCCATTATTACTGATATTGAAGGCACTACCAGCCGCATCAGCTTTGTTACCGACATATTGTTTCCTTATGCCGCCACCCATTTACCGGGTTTTATCCGCCAGCATCAGCAGCTGCCGGCTGTCGCCAGCGAACTGGCTCAGGTGCGCAAGCTGATGGCTGAACCAGAAGCAGATCTTGAACGCTGCATAACCCAGTTACTGGCCTGGCTGGCCGCCGATCAAAAAGTTACCCCGCTGAAAACCCTGCAGGGCATGGTCTGGGCCGAGGGTTATCAAAGCGGCGCTTTTACCGGCCATATTTATGCCGATGTCGCCGCCAAACTGGCCGACTGGCACAGCCAGGGTATAAAACTGTACGTTTACAGTTCCGGCTCGGTGGCGGCCCAAAAGCTGCTGTTTCAGTACAGTGACGCTGGTGACTTAACTCCGTTATTCAGTGGCTATTTCGATACCCGCATCGGTGCCAAACGCGACGTCTCGGCCTATGCCGCCATTTTGCAGCAGCTGCAACTGCCGCCACGTCAGGTATTGTTTTTATCCGATGTTACCGCTGAGCTTGACGCCGCCAGCGAGCTGGGTATCTCGACCGTACAGCTTATCCGTGAAGGCCAGCGCGCGGGTAAGCATCAAACCGCCAGCGATTTTTATCAGGTGCAGGAGATGATGGCATGAGCCGGTTAACGATATTTAACGACACTGATCCTGAACAGATAGTGCTCGACAGCACTGAGGTTACCGTTATTCAGCAACAGCTGCAGAGAGTTGGGGTGCAGTTTGCCCAGTGGCAAGCCAACGCACCGGTAACAGCTGATAGCAGTACAGAGCAAATCATCGCTGCCTACGGCGATGAAATTGCACGCTTAAAAGCGGCTGAGGGCTATATCACGGTTGATGTTATTTCACTAAGCCCGAATCATCCGGATAAACAGCAACTGCGGCAGAAATTTCTGGCCGAGCATACCCATAGCGAAGATGAAGTGCGGTTTTTTGTCCGTGGTCAGGGCCTGTTTTGCCTGCATATTGGCACTAAGGTGTATCAGGTACTGTGCCGGCAGAACGATTTAATCAGCGTACCGGCCAACACGCCACACTGGTTTGATATGGGTAGCGAGCCCGACTTTACCGCAATCCGCTTATTTAATAATCCCGACGGCTGGGTTGCCCATTTTAGCGGTAGCGATATCGCCACTAAGTTTCCGCTACTGGCTTAAAGTTTCCGCTACTGGCTTAAAGTTTCCGCTACTGGCTTAAAGTTTCCGCTGCTGGCTTAGCGTTGCTCTGTCGCGTTATCTGGTTTTGCAGGCATTGCTGATCCAGGCTGGTGCAAAGCAGCAGATCACCGGCGCCAGTTTAAAGCTATGCTATTGTTTTAGCGTTATTTTAATGCAAAAAGAAAAGTGGTTTAACTTTTGCAGCCAGTTTGTCATTAATGGCTTGTATACTAGCCTGCATCGAACACCAGGTATTACCGATTATGACTATTCATACGCCACTTCGTGGCTTGCGCTGTTTTTGCGTAGCGGCCGAGTGTTTAAGTTTTAAAGAAACCGCCAAGCAGCTGTATTTAACGCCGTCGGCGGTAAGCCACCAGATAAAACAGCTGGAAGATAACTTAAACCTCAGTTTGTTTGAACGCAAAACCCGCGCTATTGCGTTAACGGAAACCGGCAAACGCTTTTATCAGGAAGTGCAACCGCTGCTGGCCCAGCTGGCCGATACCATTGCGCAGTTCAGCCAGGTTGAACGGATGCAGGAAGTCAGTATTTCAATGCCGGAGTTTTTTGCCAGCGAGCTGTTTGTACCGAAACTGATTGGCTGGTCAGCACAGTATCCGAATATAAATTTAAAGCTGGAAACGGTGAAATCACGCCGAGACAGCCCGAAATATACCGACTTATCGATTATTTTATCCGGCAAGCAGCCTGACGAGCCCCAGGCTTATGATCTGTTCCCCATCAGCTATGTACCGGCCTGTAACCCGGCGCTATATGCGCAAATTCACGGTAAAAGTTACCGGGCGCTGGAAAAAACCCCGCTCATTCTGCATCAGGCGCGGCCACACGCCTGGCATCAGTGGGCTGAACATGTCGGCTATCACAACTTCAAGCCAAAGCAGATCATTCAACTCGACAGTATGTTCAGCGTGGCCCGCGCCGCCCAGCAGGGCCTGGGGGTAGCGCTAATTCCATTACCTATCAGCCAGAGCTGGTTTAGCAGTGGCAGCCTGGTAAGGCTGTTTGAACAGGAACTGCTAAGCCGCGATCGCTATTACCTGGTGCGCCACGATGACGATGGCAACCGGCCGGAAATTCAGTTGCTGATTGACTGGGTGTTAAAGAGTTTTCAGCCAGCTAACGGCTAAAACCAGCAGCTGTTAACCGTGTTCGCGTAGCAGCCTTTTATGACAGTTACAGGACGTTCAGCGCGAAGTATAGGTGAATTTTCTTAACCTATCGGTGTGATTTATCTCGTTTGTCAGACCAGTTGCTACTGGCTAAAGTATCCCTGTCGCCGCAAAAACTTTCCCTTCGAAAGGCCGGTGACCCAAATTTAAACCAAGGGAGAATACGACATGACATTCACAGCCAAAAAATTTGCTACCGCCGTGGCACTGAGCGTGCTGGCCTCAAGTCCATTTCTCGCTTCAGCTGCGAGCAATGGTTACAAAATGGTGTTAATTGAAGACACCCCGGGCGTCACGACCATTCAGGCAGGTCAGTTACAGCAAGGCATCAGCGAAGTAACCAACTATCGCGGTGCTGAAGCAGACAGCTTCTCATTACACATGAGCCTGTGCGTCGCTTACAGCCGCTTAAACCAGATTGATCTGGCCCAAAGCGCCTGCAGCAAGGCAGTAAGCCTGGCACAAACCACCCAGGCAGTACCAAGTGATGCCAAACGCGAAATGCGCGCCCTGGCTTACAGCAACCGCGGTGTAATGCACGTACTGGCCAGCGACAAAGTCGCCGCGCTGGAAGATTTTAAGCGCGCAGTATCGTTAAATACCAACGATATTAACCAGCACAACCTGGCACGCTTAACCGCCGATATTAATGGCGTTGAAACCAATCAAATTGCCTACAACAGCGCGGAATAAGCTGTTTTAGCTGTAACCTTATTAACTGTAAAAAGTTTTACCCCGTTTTACCCTCGTCCTTTGCCCGGTTAATTTAACCGGGCTTTTTTTATTCAAATTTAAAAAATAGTTGTTAAGGTTCAAGTTGCCCGAAGCATCGACACAACAAAATATGCTACACCAGCGACCAGAATAAATTTTAATGGGGTGCGTTTTTTCTTAGATAGTCTGGATAGAAAATACAAAACCAGCGTAAATGCGACAGCACCTAACAAAGTAGAATGGCTATATTGCATGTCTTAGTTCCCGCTTTTGTCGTTGCTTAAACTGATTTCGCACTCAGCTTCACTTATCTGTTTCACGGTAAAGCTATCAGTATAAAAAACCCGGTCACTAAAACTAATTTCAACACGCTTTGTGTTTTGTGCAGCCGGTTTTACCGCAAAGCTGCAGGGTGTTATCACAAAACTTTTCAGTTCTTTGCTAAGCCTGACATTCTGGTTAATTACAGTATGCATTTTACCAGAAACCACTCTGGTAATTGGCAGCTCAGGCTCGGCAGCGCCAAGTAGCGTTATTAACGTAAGTAACATATTGTCCTTATCAGAATTCTGAACCTAAATTATTAGCACTAATCCTGCTCAAAACTTACCTCGAGAAAAATGCTGTTAGCTCCATATCTTGAGCCAAATTTGTAAAGCACTTCCCCGTTAATACGGGATGAATTTACCGGCCCAAAGTGTCGGGAGTCTATGCTGCCGCGTAAATTATCATCCAAAACAAAATACTCGTTTGCTTTAAGGGTAAACGCTGATTGCCTTGATGCGCAGCGCTCGTTTTCATTAAACAGCTGGCCAACCCAGTTATTCGCCAGCGAATAGTGATAGCCGTTTACATACACCAGATGATTACAAATTTTTATATCATCGCCCGGCACCCCGTGCACGCGTTTAACGTAGAATCTGCCATCATCTCTGCTAAATAAAATAAAGCGCTCAGGTGTTAGTTCTAAAGGCTTTGGATCAACAAGCGCATGGTCACCATGGATAATTGTTGGGTAGCTCGAAATACCATCAGCTGCAATCGTGAAATAACCGTTGATGCCGCCAACTCTTATCGAAAATAACAGCAGTGCCAATGCCAGGATAAAATACAGCCCTGCTAATAATTTGCCTCTGTTAAAAACGATGTACGTTTGAAAGATAATTAACAGCAGAATAAAGGCGATTGAGATCAGCTCGTGCAAAAACCCGAAAGCAATTACGAAGCTATTGACCACATAGGAAAATATAAATAAAACAAAAAAATTGAGGATAATAACTTTAAACACACTAAGTTTTTTTAGCATTTAAAACCCACTTAGCTGACAACGAACTACATACGCCAACTAAATTAGTTTTCTGGCGACCCAAACACACACCGCACAACTTAGCAGCATGCAAATAAACTGATAACTGCCGGCTGATAACAACAGATAATGGCCAATGAAGTGATCGTAAAGCGCAAACAATACACCTCCCATTATCACGCCTAAAAAGATTAACGGTAGCATTGTTATTAATTCTGAGTTGCGTTCTGTCACTGTAAAATCCTTAAACGAAGCATCATTCCCATTCATATCTAACACATTGAAAAACAAGAGTTACAAACATCAATTGAGAAAATACTACAACACAGTGTTAACCAACCTTAATATCATTCAGCGTTTTCAACGTTTCGTAGAAATAGTTTTGAAAACAATAAATAAGCCACAAAAGCGCTTATCGCCGTTATTGACGCTTTAGCTATAACCGGAGTTTCAGGGAAGAAGAAATCTAAAGAAAAAAACATCACTAGCACTACAAGCACGGTAAGAATTGATACAGTATTTTTTTTCATTGCGCTAACCCCGCATTGCTGATGTGTTCAACATTAAAAACCGCACCAGCTACTTGCGCGCTCTGCTGCTTTACCGCATTAGCGCGAAACAATCCCTGTTCTGCCACAACAACCTCAAACTTCTATTGTGTTTACAACACTGCAAACTTTGTAAGTTCGAGCAAGCTAATATGTTTCGATTTAATAAACAATAATTTGTTATATTCTTTTTTGTTATATTAATATTACTTAATCAACAAATTAACAGGGGGGGGTAAAGAAATCAGTTACTTAACACTAGTATATTTGGCCTATAAAAAATTGCTGAAAAACTGCTTGCTTAAATTTTAAACAAGTTGGCGGCGACTTGAAGACAGCTATCGACTGCAACGCTCGCCCTGGCTCGGCACAGCAACTCCTGTTTGCTCACGCAAACACTCAGACACTCTGTGCCGACCAATTCGAGGTTCCAGCCGCTCACTGTTGCTTGGGTATGTTCACAAGGTCAGGCAAACTGCTTTAACACACCGTTGGCAATATCCGCCTGACTATAAACACCAGTATCCAATACCCAGCCGGTGACTAAACTGGCAGGGGTTACGTCGAACGCCGGGTTAAATACCGGAGCGTTTTCCGGCGCCCAAAGCGTCTGGCCGAAGGCGCCGCTGACGCCGCGTACTTCATTGCCGTCGCGCTGTTCTATCGGAATAACGCTGCCATCGGCGCAGTTTAAATCGACGGTGGTGTGTGGGGCGACCACGTAAAACGGTACCTGATGATATTGCGCCAGCACGGCCAGTGAGTAAGTGCCAACTTTATTGGCAAAGTCGCCATTGGCGGCGATGCGGTCTGAGCCGACAAAAATCCGGTCTACCTGACCACGGGCCATTAGCATCGCTGCCATATTGTCGCAAATAAGCTGATACGGAATACCGAGCTGCTCGCATTCCCAGGCGGTTAAGCGGCCGCCCTGCAGCAAGGGTCGGGTTTCATCAACCCAGAGCCGGATATTTTTACCCTGCTGGTGCGCCAGATTTATTACCCCCAGCGCGGTGCCTACCCCGGCAGTAGCCAGGCCACCGGTATTGCAATGGGTTAGCAGCTGCTCGTCGGGTTGCACCAGGGCGGCACCATGGGCGGCCATTTGCTGACATAACGCCACATCCTCAAAAAACAGCGCTTCAGCGCAGGCCACTGCGTTTTTAGCATAATCAGGCCCGGTGAGTGCCTTAAGCATACTGTCGATATTGTTCATCAGGTTAACGGCGGTTGGCCTGGCGGCGCGCAGTATTTCAGCGTCCTGGCGCAGTTGCTGGCAGCTTACGCCCTGCTCTGCCCGCACGGCCAGCAGCAGGCAGGCACCGATACCAATGGCCGGCGCACCGCGCAACTGCAGCTTTTTAATCATGTTAACCATCTCTGCTACCGTATTACATGGCAGCCACTGCTGACGATGCGGCAGCAAGGTCTGATCCAGCACGAAAAGCTGGCCCTGTTCGGTTTTCAGGCTGAGCGCCGTTAAATTTTGCATGACTTATTCCTGCTTAACGCTTTGTTAGATATTGCAGACGGCTATCGGGTTTGCGATTATGCAGCCCAGCTTTTGTCTTTACAAGTAACGGTGCCCCTGATCAATGACTACAACAACGAGTGAGTACAAAACCTTTAATGCCGATGATGCCATCGCTTTTGCTGATGAGCACAGCGAACTGTTTGGCGATCACAGTAAACTTAGCGCAGAAGAGTTTGGTGACGGCAATCTGAATCTGGTATTCAGGGTAGAGAATGACAAAGGTACCTCGGTAATTGTAAAGCAAGCCCTGCCCTACGCCCGCTGTGTTGGTGAAAGCTGGCCGCTTACCACCGACCGGGCACGGATTGAAGCAGAAGTATTGAAAATGCACCGCCGCTTTTGCCCGGAGCATACCGTTGACGTGCGTTATTTTGACCCGGTAGCCTGCGCCATTTTAATGGAAGATTTAAAAGCCTTCCGCATTTTACGCACTGAGCTTAACGCCGGGAAAAAGTTTAACCATCTGGCGGCGCAAATGGCGAAATACATGGCCAACACCCTGTTTTATACCAGCGATTTTGTGCTGAGCAGCGAACATAAAAAAGCCGAAGTTGCCCGTTTTTTAAACCCGGAACTGTGCCTGATCACCGAAGATTTATTTTTTACCGACCCGTACTGCAACCACGAGCGCAACAATATTGAGCCGTCGATTCTGGAAAAAGCCAAAACCCTTTGGCATGACGAGGCGTTAAAAGCCGAAGTGGCCGCGCTGAAAGCCGATTTTCTCAGTAAACCACAGGCATTGCTGCATGGCGATTTACATAGTGGCAGTATTTTTATTGATGCCGAAACCTGCAAAGTAATCGATGCGGAATTTGGCTTTTATGGCCCGGTAGGTTTTGATGTCGGCACCTTACTGGGTAATTTACTGCTTAACTATTTAGCCTGCCCTGGCCTGCATGACGCCGATGATGCCGCTGAACAGCAAGCCTTTTTGCTGGAACAAGCTGAGCAGTTATGGCAACAGTTCAGTGAAATATATACCGAGCTGATGGCCCGGGAAACCCAGGATCCGGCGCTGGAAAACAGCTTATATCAGCAGCGCTTTTTGCAGCAGGTGTTCCGCGATACCAGTGGCTATGCCGGATGTGAGCTGATCCGGCGCACCGTTGGCCTGGCTCATGTCGCCGATATGGATAGCATCAGTGATGCCGGTAAGCGGGCGCAGTGTCAGCGTAATGCGTTAAAACTGGGCCGCGAACTGATAATGCAACGCCATGAATTAAGCAATATCAGCCAGTTACTTAATCTGGTGCGCTATCAGCAGGCAGACTGAGCCGGCGGTTTCTACAACTAAGTAAAGCCGGCCTGACGTTTATTACATCTGCTTACAATTAATCAACCTGCTAATCCATCGGATGGCAATAAGTGGCTGTCCGCATAGTTTAGCTTATGGCAAACTGTATCGATTCTAACCACAAACAGATGAAGCGGATGATTACAGCGAACGGCCTTTATAAGAATTTTGGCAGCGGCGACAGTCAGGTCCAGGCACTGCGCGATGTCAGTCTGAGTATTGCCGAAAACGAGTTTGTTGCCATTATGGGCAGCTCAGGGTCTGGCAAATCGACCCTGATGAATATTCTCGGTTGCCTCGATACGCCAAGTAGTGGCCAGTATCAGCTGGCGGGTCAGGTAATTGGTCAGCTGGATGATGTCAGCCTGTCGGCCATGCGCAACCAGCATATCGGCTTTATTTTCCAGTCTTTTCATCTGTTGCCCAGGCTGACTGCCGCTCAGAATGTGGCGCTGCCGCTGCGCTATACCGACACCGAGCCGGAACAGGCTATCGACCGCGCTAATGCGCTGCTGGATCAGGTTGGCCTTGGTCATCGCAAAGACCATAAACCACATGAAATGTCAGGCGGCCAGCGCCAACGGGTGGCGATTGCCCGGGCATTGATAAACCGGCCGAAAGTGATTTTTGCTGACGAGCCCACCGGTAATCTGGATAGCAAAACCTCGAAAGAAATTATGCAATTGCTGTGCGATTTACATCAGCAGGGCAATACCATCGTGATGGTAACCCACGAAGATGAGATTGCCGCCTATGCCGGCCGGGTGATCCGGATGCGCGATGGCCAGATCACGGAGGACAGTGCATGTTCAACAAAACGTTCTGCCTGATCCTGCTGGCAGCCAGCCTGCCGGCATTCAGCACAGACAATGCCGCAGCGCCCGCAACCAGCAGTGAGCTGCCCTTATTGCTAACCGGTACCCTGCAGTCTGCCGACAGGCAAAGTATCGTTGCGCCGATGACCGATAACTGGCGGGTGCAGGTGCAGTGGTTACAAAGCGAAAGCGAACCGGTCACAACCGGCGATTTAATTGCCGTATTTGATGCCGGTAATATTCAGGCCCAGATAGAGCAGCTGAAAAGCAGCCTGATTAACCATCAGGAGCGGCTGAACCAGCTGAACAGTGAGCATAAACAGGCGGTAATGGAAGCCGAATTCGAGCTGAACCGGCGCCAGTTACTGCTGGAAAAAGCCGGCATCGATGCCGGCGTGCCATTGGAAAATTTAAGCCAGTATGATTATGAGCAGTACCAGCTGGAACAAAAAAGGGCCCGCACCGAAGCGAGCAAAGCCGCCGAGCAACTGGCGGTAGCCCGGATCACTGCGGATGCAGCGTTAAGTAAACAACAATTGCAGATTGAGCAAACCCGCGCTGAGCTGAATGACGCGGAAAACCTGCTAAGCCGGATGAGCGTTTATGCCACCCAGGACGGTAATATCAGCTATGGCAACCATCCGTGGTACGGCACCAAAATTTATGCCGGGGTTACCGCCCAGCCAGGCTGGATAATCGCCGAGCTGAACCGCAAAGAAAATTTGTATATTGAAGCCTGGGTGCATGAAACCGATCTGCCCCGGCTGCAGCAGGCCGACAAGCTGCAGGCCCGGTTTGATATTGCACCTGATCAGCCTTTCGCCGTTAAGCTCAGCGAACTGGCGCAACAGGGTGAGAAACGCCAGCGCTGGGGCACGGCCCTGTATTACAAAGCGTCGTTCAGTGCCGCCAGTTTACCGGTTGCCAGCCCGATGCTGGGTATGGGCATGTTAATTGAGGTAGCAGCCGAATGATCAGCATAAAACCCCTGTTATACGGCGTAAGTTTAGGCTTAAGTACCCTACTGCTAAATGGCTGTCAGCAGGAAACAACCGCCGGCCCGACCAGCAACGTGGTCAGCCATGTGCGGGCTACCGGCGAGTTAACCGCGGCTAATTCATTTAAAGCCTCGCCCCCCAGTGTCAGCAACATGTGGCAATATAATATTAAACAGCTGGCACCGGAAAGCAGCATGCTAACCGAAGGCGCCGTGGTGGTGGCATTTGACGGTCAGCGGCTGGTCGATGAGCTGAACAATAAAAGCATTGAGCTAAAAAGTGCCGAACAGGAACTGGCCAACCGCCTGCGCAGCGATGAGCAAACTTTTGAAGAGTTGAAGCTGACCCTGGCTGAGCGGAAAATGGAATATGACCGCGAACAACGCAAAGCCGAAATTGTTGACCAGTCACGCTCGGCCAATGACCGGCGTAAAGCCCAAATCGACTTTACCATTGCCGACAACCAGTATCAGCTGGCGCAGGCCAGACTGGCCAGTCATCAGCAACAACGCCGGGCCGAAGAGCAAATGCTGGTGGCCAAAGTCAGCCGCCTGCAATCGGAAGTCAGCGAGTTGCAACGCAGCATTGCCAGTATGCAGGTTAAAGCGCCGTTTGAGGGGGTAATGGTGTACAGCATGGGGTTTGATGGTGAAAAGTTCTCGGTCGGCGACAGTGCCCAGTTTGGTCAGCCGGTAGCGGAAGTCAGCCAGCTTAACAGCCTGTATGTCAAAGCTGAAATTGATGAAATTGATTTAAAACAACTGCAACCGGGTTTGGCAGTTGAGGTGACCCTGGATGCCTATCCGGAGCGGCGTTTTAACGGCGTGCTGCAAAGCCTGGGCAATGCGGTGCGGGATAAATCGAACGATAACCTGCGACGGGTAGTAGATGCCAGTGTCAGCCTGACCAACCTCGATACCGAGTTGATGCGGCCTGGCATGACCGCCCGGCTGAATATCAGCCTGAGCACCACAGAAGGAGCGGCCAATGCAAATTAAGCTATTCCGGCCGCTGCTGGCCACAGCAATAACTTTGGGATTAGTTACCCTGGCCGGTTGCAGTGAACCGGCGTTACAGATCCCGGTTTATCAGGTGGAACCCGATACCCTGATCCATAAAGTTCATACCGAAGGTGAATTATTCGCCGTTAACTCGGTTACCGTCAGCGCACCACGCAATGTGCAGGGCCCTCGCTTTATTGCCAGCCTGGCCCGCGAATACAGCCGGGTGGAACCGGGTGATGTGGTCGTTACCTTCGATGCCACCCAGCTGGAACGCGCTCAACGCAAAGCCAGCTCCAGCCTTAGCAGCGTGCAGGCCGACGAGCAGCAAAAACTGGCCGAGCAGCAAAAAGAGCAAAAAGCGCTGGGGCTGGATCAAACCCTGATAGCCCAGGAGTTTAATTTTGCCGATCGCTTCAGTATTGACGATGTGCAGATCCGCTCCAAGCTGGAAATTCTCGATTCAATGCAGAATAAAGAGTATCTGGGTGAAAAGCAGCAATATCTGGGCTGGCAGGAACAAAGTTTCGCTCAGCGCAGCAGTGGCGAGCTGGAGTTGCTGCAACTGCAACGCGGCCAGCAGCAAAGCCTGCTGCAGCAGGCAGAAAGTGGTTTAGCCGCGCTGGAAGTCAAAGCTCCTCATGCCGGTATTTTGTTGTTTGACACCAACTGGCGTGGTGAAAAACCGGAAGTGGGCGGCATGGTGTTTCCCGGCTCGAAAATTGGCAGCATTCCGGATTTAAGTCTGCAGCATCTGAAGCTGCAGGTAATAGAGCAGGAGGCAATTGGCCTGGCCGCCGGGCAGCGGGTAACCTTTTACCTGGCAGCCTGGCCTGATAACGTGCTCAGCGGCAGCATTGTCTCAGTGGCCGCGGTAGCTCAGTCGCGGGAGCGGCGCGACCCACGCAAATATATCGAGGTTATTGTTGCCCCTGAGCAGCAAGACCCGAATTTTATGCCGGGCATTAAAGTTATCGCCACCTTATGGGTAAACGAAAAACCTGAAGTATTAAAAGTACCGCTGCAAGCCATTTTCAGTGAACAGCAGCAACTTTATGTCTATAAACGCAATGGCAGCGGCTTTGTTAAACAGCCAATCAGTATTGGCAGTAAGAGCCTGAGCCACGCCCAAATTAGTACCGGCCTTAGCGCCGGTGATGAAATCGCCCTGATTAATCCGGAAAGCTGACGCCATGAAACATACGCCATTGATAAAAGATACCCTGGCCGAACTGGCGCAGCACAAGCTGCGTACTTTTTTAACCCTGCTGGGGATGATTTTTGGGGTAGGCGCTGTTATCGCCATGCTGAATATCGGCGAAGGCGCTGAGCGCGAAGCCTTAAAAACCATTGAAACCATGGGCCTGCGCAACCTGATAGTGGAAGGACGTAAGTTTGATGAAAAAGTGCTGCAGGAACAGCGCAAGCACTCGCTGGGCTTGAACCAGAGCGATATTGATGCTGCAGTTGCCACTATTCCCGGCGTAACGTCGTACAGTGCCGAGCGAATGCTCGACACCCATGGTATTTACAGCCACACCGGTAAAAGTGACGGCGCCGCTATTGGTGTATCACCAAGCTATATGGCACTGAGCAAGCTGCAGTTTGTGGCAGGCCGTAACTTCACTGAACAGGAAAACCGCTACGCAGCCCAGGTGGCCATCTTAGGCGCCCGGGTCGCGCAGAGTTTATTTCCCGATGGCGATGCGCTGGGTAAACCGGTAAAAGTTAACCATGTCTGGCTGCAGGTGGTCGGCGTACTGGCCGAGCCCTATGCCGGCAGTGATGAATTTCAGGGTATTAAACTTGGTGGCGAACAAAACCAGCTGTTTATGCCGCTGAACACTGCCCAGACCCGCTTTAAAGCCGAGCCATTAACTGCTGAGCTTACCTCATTCCGGCTGCAGCTAAGTGAAGACGCCAATAATGCGTTAAGCGCCCGCGCTCTGGATTTTTTATTAAAACAACGCCACAACGATATCGATGACTACAACATTATTGTGCCGGCTGCGTTACTGGCCCAGCAAAAACAAACCCAGCAAATCTTTAATATTGTGATGTCGTGCGTTGCCGGCATATCCCTGTTAGTCGGCGGTATCGGCATTATGAATATTATGCTGGCTACTGTTTTGGAGCGCACCAAAGAAATTGGCCTGCTCAGGGCAGTGGGTGCCACCCGGCGCGACATTAAAATTCAGTTTGTGGCCGAGAGCTTTGCTATCGCCATTCTTGGCGGCTTACTGGGTATTGTATTCGGTATTTTATTGTCAGAGCTTATTGCCGTTTACTCTGACTGGGCTGTCAGCTGGTCATTGCTGGCCATTGGTTTATCGTTCAGTATCTGTGCCTTAATCGGCGTGGCCTTTGGAGTTTATCCGGCGATTAAAGCCTCCGAGCTGGACCCGATAACGGCACTGCAAAGCGAATAGAGAAAGCGCAAAGTCAATAATCAATCAGCGGCGCTATACTGGGGTCTGTAATAACGCTCAGCGGATTACCCCCCTGCAAAGTGAGGAAAGTCGATGTTAACGGCACGCTGTATCTGGCAACAGGCTGAGCATAATGCCTTTACCGACCTTATCTGGTTTAAGCAGGCATTGTGGTGTGTGTTTCGCGAAGGTAGTGCCCACGTTTCGCCTGACGGTGCCTTCCGGCTGCTACGTTCAGCTGATCTGGGCCACAGCTGGCAAAGTGCGGCGCTTATCAGCGCCACTGATGCTGATTTACGCGACGCGAAACTCAGCATTGACCCTGCTGGCAAACTGCTGTTACTGGGTGCCGGTGCTTTGCATAACCGTGACCAGCAATCACATCAATCTTATCTCTGGCAATCCGAAGATGGTTACAGCTGGACAGCAGCCACGCCGATTGGTGAGCCGAATATCTGGTTGTGGCGGATGGCCTGGCAGCAGCTTCCCAGGCAGATGCCTCACTGCTATGCCGTGGGATACCACACAGGCCCGGATAAACTGGTTAGGCTATATCAGGGCGACAGTCCGCTGCAGTTAGCACCAGTGACCGATTTACTCAGCGGCCAGTATGCCAATGAAAGCGGCTTGCTGTTCGAGCCCGATGGCACCGCGTTGTGTTTACTGCGCCGCGACCCGGAACATGGCTTATTCGGCCAGAGCAAACCACCTTATACCCACTGGCAATGGCAGGATGTTGGCTGGAGGATTGGCGGGCCGCAATGGTTGCAACTGCCTGACGGCCGTTTACTGGCTTGCGTCAGGCTATATGATGACGAGGTACGCACCAGTTTATGCTGGATTAACCGCCGAACTGGCAAGTTAACCGAATGGCAAAGCCTGCCCTCAGCCGGCGATTGCAGCTATGCCGGCATGGTGCTACAGGGTACTAAGCTGTATATCAGCTACTACTCATCGCATCAGGGTAAAACCAGTGTTTATTTCACCGAACTAAGCTTAACCACCTGAAAGCTTAGCCGACTCACAAGCAAAGCTCAGCCAGCAAATACCGGCTGAGCTGTTGTTTGTTAATACTTAACACTACAGCCATAAGGCCGGGTAACGGCTGGATCCGGTATATTGCCGGCCAGTACCGCAGTTGCCGCGTTAGCAAAGTACGGCGTGGCTTTGGCAATATCATCCACTTTAGCGGACGGGATACTGTCGATACCGCCCATGTACTGCAACACACCGTCTTCGTCAATAACATACATATGCGGGGTGGTTTTGGCGTCATAGGCCTTACCCATATTGCCACTTTCATCAAATAAGATAGCGGTAGGGCTGGCATTACGGCTGCTGGTTAATTCTGCTGCTTTGGCGCTATCGATATGGCCCTGTTTGCCCGGTGCTGACGAGATCACACTAAGCCAGACTACGTCTTTAGCCTGCATAGCTTGTTGCAGCTGCTGCATATTGCCGCTGTAATGCTTAACCACGAATGGGCAGTCATGGTTGGTCCACTCCAGCACCACATTTTTGCCGGCAAAATCCTTAAGGCTATGGCTTTGGCCATTTGAATCTTTCACGGTAAAATCCGGCGCCGGCTGGCCAACCTGTGGCGCGGCAGCAAGGGTGGCTGCAAATAGCATGGCACCGACGGAAACAACGAGTTTTGCTAATTTCATAGTTATCGCTCCTGTTGCGTAATGGGTTACACCTTGATTGTTGGCTGCTTACTGCTGACTTAACGACTCAAATGTTTGCCTGAGAGTGTCAGGCGTTAAAATTTGCGGTAGCACCTGTGGTGGCTGCCCCGGCCAGTACACCACGTATAACGGCACGCCATCGCGCTGATACTGCTGCAAATAAGCAGTAATATCACTGTCGCGGCGGGTCCAGTCCCCTTTCAGGTAACTGACATTATATTGCTGTAAAGCTGCCTTGCTGCGATCGGTATTCAGCGCTACCCGCTCGTTCACCAGACAAGTAATACACCAGTCGGCGGTCATATTAACCAGTACCGGCTTTGCCTGCTGGCGCAGCGCACTGAGTTTTTCCGGTGACCAGTTTTGCCAGTGCTGCTGGCTTTGGCTTTGCTGGCTGACAGTACCCTGCACCAGCGGCTGGCTGGTAACCTGCCATAAAGTGAGAAGCGCCAGCAGTAGCAAGCCAAACATCGCCAGGCGGTTAAACCAGCCGGCTCCCAGCTGCACCCTACCCCACAACCACAATGCAGCAGAGAGGGCCACCATGCCAACCAACAGTAAAGCTACTGCATCGATGCCGGTCTGGCGGCCAAATACCCACACCAGCCAGACTGCACTTAAATACAACGGCCACGCCAGTAACTGCTTTAAGGTATCCATCCAGGCGCCGGGCTTAGGTAATAGCCGGGCCAGCGCCGGAATATAGGCCAGCAGCAAAAAGGGTAGCGCCATACCAAGGCCGAGCGCAGCAAACACCAGTAACGCCACCTGTGGGCTCTGGGTTACGGCATAACCGAGCGCCGTGCCCATAAAGGGCGCAGTGCAAGGGCTGGCAACAATGACCGCCAGTACCCCGGTAAAAAATGAGCCTTTAGCGCCGCGTCTGGCAGTGAGCTCACTACCGGTATTCATTAAGCCCAGGCCAAACTGCACCAGCCCGGACAAACTTAAGCCCAGCGCCAGCAGTAAATAGGCCAGTAAACCCACCAGCAACGGGCTTTGCAGCTGAAAGCCCCAGCCAATAGCGTTACCGGCGGCTCGAAGCGCTATCAGTAAACCGGCTAACGCCAGAAAGCTCAGTACCACCCCGGCCGTATAAAAAACAGCATCACGTTGTTGCTGCTGCCGTTGCTGACTATTGCCGGCAATGCTTAGCGCTTTTAATGACAACACCGGAAATACGCAGGGCATTAAATTCAGGATCAGGCCACCACCAGCGGCCATTAATAAAACTAACCACAGACTGCTCTGCTTAAGCGTCCCCCCAGTCACCAGGATTTCAGTACTGGCACCAGGCTCAGCCGGCTGACTGCGATGCTGTAGATTGACGCTATAACCCTGGCCTGTGGCATCCACCAGCACCACTTCCACCTGTTGCGGTGCACTGCTGAAATAAGTATTGATGGCTTGTTGTAACAACCAGCCAGCTGGCTGCGACACCAGTTGCTGGCTGGCAGCATGGTCTACCAGCTCAGTTGCGGCCACAAAAAACGCTACCGGCGGCTGGGGCAGCTGTTCGCTCAGCTCTGCAGAGAATGCGCCGCCGCTGATGGCATAGTCGCCCGTTATCCCGGTTGGCAACGGCAATGCAGCGCGGGCCTTGTTAAACAATGGCTGCTGGCTTGCCGCCAGTTCGCTCTGGCCGGCAACTGCCAGGGTTAATTCAAAGCTGGCATCTGCCGGAATACAAATTTCCTCGCATACCAGCCAGTCAACATCGGCATAAATAGTCAGGCTATCGGCAGCATAGTCAGCCGGGATGCTCAGCTCTGTCAGTAGTAAAGTCTGGCCGGCATAACCATAGTTAACCAGTGGCGGAATAATAAAAGCTTGCGGTGTTGGCCATTGAATTGCCCCGGCCTTTACTCCGGTGGGAAGTTGCCAGCTGATGCTGGTTGCCAGCCCGGAGTCGCCGGGATTCTGCCAATAGGTATGCCAGCCTGGGTCGGGTTGAAAATGCAACAAAACGGCCAGTTGCTGGCCCGGCACAACCGTACCGTACTCTGCCAGCAGTTCAGCCCTGATATGCTTTGCCTGCTGCCAGCCACTATTACTGGCATTAACAGCAAAACTCAACGGCCAACTGCTTAGCAGTAAAAACGCCCAGATTGTCAGCCAGCTGCTTCGTTGCGACATTACTTTACCCCGATATCTGCTTTACGCTATTAAGCTACTTCAGTTCAGAGAAATGTTCAAAATAACTGCGATAAATGCGGATTTAATACGCCAAGTGCAGCAAAACTCACGACAGAATGCTATATTAGCGGGGCTTTATTCTGTGGTTAGCCGTGGTCACTCCGGCTGGCTGTTACCCCCACCCCAGTGATGATATAAAGGTTGAACTTAATGAAAGGCATGAAAAAGTCTGCTCTGAATCTGGCAATTTGCGCCGGTTTGTTTGGTGCTGTCAGCTTTGCTACGGCTGCGCAAACTCAGGAAACTGACAGCGAGCAACAAGACAATAATAAGCTGGAAACCATTACCATTACCGCCCAGAAGCGGACCCAGAGTATCCAGGAAGTGCCTATTTCGGTAGCCACCATCAGCCAGGAACGGTTTAATGCGATCTTTTCCGGCGGCGACGACATTACCGCTCTTGCAGTAAAAGTACCGGGTTTATATGCTGAGACCTCAAACGGCCGGGCTGCACCGCGCTTTTATATCCGTGGTTTAGGCAATACTGATTTTGACCTGGCCGCTTCACAACCGGTTTCTATCATCATGGACGAAGTGGTGATGGAAAACGTTATTTTAAAAAGCTTTCCTTTGTTCGATATCCAGGCAGTTGAAGTTATTCGTGGCCCGCAAGGCACCTTATTTGGTCGCAATACCACAGCCGGCATTATTAAGTTTGACACTGTAAAACCGCGCCAGGAATTTGATGGCTATTTTAAAACCAGTGCCGGCAGTCTGGGCATGCTGAATGTGGAAGGCGCTATTGGCGGTGGCTTAACTGACGAGCTATCAGCCCGGGTGTCGTTAATGTCCAACCATCGCGACGACTGGGTCAGTAACAGTTTCTACGGCAATGAAGATGTGATGGGTGGCTATGATGAAAAAGCCGGTCGGGTACAGTTTTTATATGAAGGGGACAGTTTTGAAGCTTTACTGAACCTGCATGCCCGTAATTATGATGGCACTTCAACCTTGTTCCGGGCCAATATTTTAAGCCCTGGCAGCAGTGAGCTGAATAATAACTATGACCGCGACACGGTAGCGTATAACGAAGGCCGTAATAACCCACAAAGTTATGATGGCTGGGGCGGTTCATTAAAGTTTGATTTCGCGCTTAACGATATGACCTTAACCAGCATTTCAGCGGTTGAGAAAGCCGACGGTGGTGGTATTGGTGATATTGATGGTGGCAACCCTGACGGCCCCGGATTTATTCCGTTTCAGGCGGTCACTGAAGATCAGCTGCGTGACTTAAAGCAGGTGACCCAGGAAATCCGCCTGGCCAGTGATACCGACAACGCACTAAGCTGGCAGACCGGTGCCTTTTACTTTGACTCAAGCTTCTCAGTAAACAGCATTGACGGCTTTTTCGGTGCGACTGAAGTATTCCATGGTAATACCAGCTGGGCACTGTTTGGCCAGAGCTCATACAAAGTTGATGACAAACTGGATATTACCGCTGGTATCCGCTACACCGACGATGAAAAAACCTTCTATGTTGGCCAGCAGAACGTTAACGGTTTTGCGCTGGTGATTGGTGCGGCTGAAGAGCAGTATTATGCGCCAATCCGGGTGTCAGATGACAATATCAGCTGGGAGCTCAGTGCTAACTATCGCCTGACCGGTACCACCAGCCTGTTTGCCCGGGTTGCCGAAGGCTTCCGCGCTCAGTCTATTCAGGGCCGCGATGTAGCCTTTGAAGCCCCACCATCAGTAGCTGATGCTGAAACCATTACCTCGTTTGAAGTGGGTGCCAAGTCAGACTTACTCGATAACACTCTGCGTTTGAACGGTGCCTTGTTTTACTACACCATTGATGACATTCAGCTGTCGGCAATCGGCGGTCAGACTCAGGGTAACCAGTTAATCAATGCCGACAAGGGCGTGGGTTATGGTTTTGAAATCGACTTCGACTGGCGCGCTACACCCTATTTCACCGTGGGCGGTGGCTTCAGTTATAACAACACGGAACTGCAGGATGATAACCTGACTGTAGCACCGTGTGGCTCTGGCATGTGTACGGTGCTTGATCCGGTAAACAGCGACGGCCAGGCCTTTATTGATGGCAATCCGTTCCCGCAGGCACCGGAAACTATCTTAACCCTGAATGGCCGCTACGATTTCCCGATTGAAAGCGGTGAAATTTATGTTTATGCCGACTATCAGTTGCAGGGTGAAACTAACCTGTTCCTGTATGAGTCAGCCGAGTTCCGCTCGAACAATAACTTCGAAGCCGGCTTGCGCGTGGCTTACATCAATTATGAACATAACTACGAGGTTGGTTTCTTTGGACGTAATATTACCGACGAAGACAACCTGAAAGGGGCTATCGACTTTAATAACCTGACCGGTTTTGTTAACGAACCACGGATATTAGGCGTCGATTTCAGGATCAGCTTCTACTAAGCATTTGCTGCTTTAACAGAACCGCCCGCGTTGAACCGGGCGGTTTTTTATTTCCCGTTCAGCATGCTATTGGCCGTATCGTTATTGCTTTTTACCCTGCTGACGTTTTAGCCTGCTGCTACCAGTTCCGACTGCCTGAACTTATTAAGCAGAGATCCCAATGACCGATTTTCGCAGTGATACCGTAACCCAGCCCTGTGCTGCTATGCGCCAGGCAATGCATGATGCCGTACTTGGCGATGATGTATTTAATGATGACCCCACTACGCTGGAGCTGCAGCGCTATGCCGCTGAGTTGCTGGGCTTTGAAGCAGCGTTATTTGCCCCCAGCGGTACCCAAACCAACCTGATTGCGATGATGAGCCATTGTCAGCGCGGCGATGAAGCAATAGTTGGCCAGCAGTGGCATACCTACAAGTGGGAAGCTGGCGGCATGGCAGTGCTGGGCTCTATTCAGCCGCAGCCGCTGGAATTGCAGGCAGACGGCACACTGGCGCTTAGCGATATCGTCGGCGCCATAAAACCAGACGATCCGCACTTTGCCCGCAGCCGGTTAATTGTGATTGAAAATACCGTTGGCGGTAAAGTGCTGCCACTTAACTATATGCGCGATGTGGCCGCACTGGCTAAAAAGCATGGCTTAAAATGTCATATCGATGGTGCCCGGCTGATGAACGCCGCTGTTGCTATGGCAGCTGAGCACCGGTTAAGCCCGCAGCAGATGGCCCGCGAGCTTTGCCAGGGCTATGATTCGGTATCGTTGTGTTTATCGAAAGGCCTTGGTTGTCCGGTGGGCTCGTTATTGCTGGGCTCACAAGTGTTTATTCAACAGGCAAAGCGCGTCAGAAAAATGCTCGGTGGCGGTATGCGCCAGACCGGGGTGTTAACTGCCGCCGGCCTGTATGCGCTGCAACATAACATTGCACGGCTGGCTGAGGACCATGCCAATGCCCGCTATCTGGCTGAGGGCTTAACTGAACTGGCCAGTGAGTTGCCGGCGCTGCAATCGTTGACGGTGATCGTACCGCAAACCAATATCGTATTCACTGATATCAGTCCGGCACTGGCCGACCGCTTGTTACCCTATCTGGCTGAGCACGGCATTAAAGTCACTGCCAGCCGGTATCAGGCAAGTCAGGGCGCCTTAATGCGCCTGCGCTGGGTCTGTCATCTGGATATCAGCCGCAACCAGATCACCGAAACCCTGGGTTTTATCCGCCAGTTTGCTGCGCAAAGTTAACAGGGGCATCGCGCTAATAGCGAAATCAGTGAAAGCCTGTGGCCAGTGAGCCGGTCTGTTTAGTTAACCAGAGCAACCACAGGATGATGTGATGAAATATCTGAGCTTTTGTATCGCTTTAGTTGTGTCTTTACTGATGTTTTCTGCGCTTAACTCTCCGGCGCAGGATCTGCCAGCAGTAACTGCTGTGACACCAGAGCAAGTGAAGCCTGACATGCCGCTTACCGCTCAGCTTGACAGTATAGTACTGGGTTCAGGCTGCTTTTGGGGCGCTGAGATGCGTTATGAAAAACTGCCGGGTGTAGTGGATGCGATATCCGGTTATGCTGATGGTCAGGGTGTGGCGCCCAACTACCGGGCCATTACCCAGCGCAGTAATAAAATGAACCCCAACAACCACGCTGAAGTGGTGAAAGTTATCTTTAATCCGCAGCAAATCAGCCTGGAAGCCTTGCTGCAACATTATTTTGAAAGCCATGACCCCACTCAGCTTAACCGCCAGGGCAACGATATTGGTACTCAGTATCGCTCGATTATTCTGACCAACAGTGCAGAGCAGCAGGCCCGGGCTAAGGCGGTAATGCAGCAGTATCAGCCGTTATTAACCGCGGCCGGTTATGGCCAGATTGTTACCCGGTTAAAGCCCCTTACCGAGTTTTTTCCGGCCGAAGCGTATCATCAGGATTATATTGCCAAAAACCCCAATGGTTATTGTCCTGACCATTCTACCGGGGTGCGTTTTAACCGTGACAACAAGCCGGACCAAAGCCAGACTGACAACAGCCCGTTGTTAACGGGTAAACATATCGTGGTAATAGACTCGGAAAACTACTGCCCTTACTGCGAAAAATTTAAAGCCGAGGTGGCCCGTGATTATCAGGGCGACATTCCACTGCATTTCCGGTTTGCCAGCCAGCTGGATAAGCTGACAATTAGCAGCCCTACCTGGGCTACGCCGACCATTATTCTGCTGGAAGATGGTAAGCAGGTATTCGCTCATCAGGGCTTTCTCAACGCTGAAGAATTTTATCTGCTACTGGGTAAATTTAAACTGGGTGACAGCGAAGCTTTCGATGTTGCCTTTGATAAAGCGACTGATCAGCGGTTTTGCAAAGAGTATCAGATATTTAAAAACACCCCGGATGGCATTTTTGTCGACAAATTAAGCGGCGCGCCGTTATTTGATACCCGCGACCGTTTTAACTCCGGTACCGGCTGGTTATCGTTTACCAAGCCGGTTGCCGGCGCTGTTATTGAGAAGCCCGATAACCGTTATGGCATGCAGCGCACGGAAATCCGGGCCAAAGTGTCGGGTATTCATTTAGGCCATGTGTTCGGCGATGGCCCCAACGGCCGGCCGCGTTACTGCATAAATGCCACAGTGCTTGATTTTGTACCACGGCCAAACGCTGGTTAATCTGCTGGTTTACCGGCAGAGTTGTTATCCGCTGCCGGCAACAGGTTTTCTTCTGCCGACTGGTTAAGCTCGTCAGTTAATTGCTGTTCGATGGTGGTATCAGCGCTGACATCCACTGTCGCCACGTCAGACTGGATCGCCTGCGGTTTCGCCGTTGCCCGGCCCGGTGCGCTGTTATCTGCATCCTGGGCAGCCATATCGACCATATGCAGCCGGTAAATCGGCTCAGGCATTTCAATGCCTGCCTGATCAAAGGCGGTTTTCACCAACCGGATCGCTTCGCTGCGTGCCTTCAGAAAATCGGTATCGCGTTGGTCAATCCAAGCCAGCACCCGGACACTGACCGCACTGTCACCAAGCTCCAGTACCAGCACCCGCGGCGGGGGCTCGGTTAAAATGCCGGGCATATTATTTAAGGTACTGATTGCCAGCTCGCGCACCCTGACTAAATCAAGGGTTACCGACACACCCACATTGAATTCGAAACGGCGTAATGGATTACGGGTAAAGTTGGTCATCGGTGAGGTAATGATCTGGCTGTTCGGGATCCGTAGATGATTGCCATCCAGGGTCATCAGCACGGTATCGCGCGAGGTCAGCCGCACCACTTTACCGCTCATATCATCAACCTGAATAAAATCACCAATGGCAAAAGGGTTGCGGGTACTAAGCAGCACCCCGGCCAGGTAATTCTCAACAATATTGCGAAACGCAAAACCCAGCGCGATACCGATCACCCCGGCTACGCCAAGCATCGCGCTGACCAGCGCTGTGGCATCAAGCAATTCCAGTGCAATCAGAATACCAATAGCGGTAACCGTTAACCGCACAAAGCGCATGCCAAGGTTAGTGGCCAGTTCAGACAAGCCTAACTTACGCAGTAACGAATTGCGCCGGGATAACCAGCTGCCAAGCAGCGAAAACAGCAGCACCGCCAGAATAGCAAGCAGCAATAACGGTAACATTTGCACCGTGGTACCCAGCATTTCCCGGAATTTTTCAGTAGCGGGGGCTAAGCGGGAGCGTACCGCCAGCTGCTCCTGCAGCTGGTTCTGGACATGCACTACCCCTTCCAGCCGGCTGGCGATAGTGGCAACTTCATCTTTCAGCTGGGCATTGGCTACCTGGCCCTGCAGCGTGATAACCCCGGCCCTGACGCTGATTTCCACCTGTTCCAGACCGCTGATGGCTGCCGTAATATTACCAAGCCGCGTCGCAATCGCCTGATCCGCTGGTGCATCCACCACTCTTATTTCTGTCTCAGGCTGCTCACTATCGGCCTGCTGTGCTACTACGCCGGGGCAACACAATACCCCTGATAACATAAGCAGCGCTAACCATTGCCGCATTATCCCTCCGGCTTAATCTGATTGGCAGTAATCTAACTATAGCAGCTACTCTTAGCCGCCTGCTTATCCCGAGTTGCGCATGCCGGCCGCGATGCCGGCGATACTGACCATCAGTGCCCGGCTAATCATCGGGTTGACCCGCTCGGGCTGATGGCGAACCCGGTGTAACAGTTCGGCCTGCAGAATATGCAGTGGGTCTACGTAAGTGTTGCGCAGCATTATTGATTCGCGGATCCAGCTCTCTTTCGCCATTAACGTATCGCTGTGAATCAACTTTAGCAGCAGCTCACGATCTGCTGTCAGCTGGGCCCGCAGTTGCTGCCCCAGATGTTTCAGCTCGTCCGGCACCAACACTTTGTCATAATAAGCGGCGATATCGACGTCGGCTTTTAAAAACACCATTTCCAGCATCGACATACGGGTGGCAAAAAACGGCCATTGCTGCTGCATTTCATCCAGTAAAGCGGTGTGGTTCTGTTCTGCCGCTTTCGCCAGCGCAGCACCGGCACCCAGCCAGGCCGGCAACATTAAGCGGTTTTGCGACCAGGCAAATTGCCACGGGATCGCCCGCAGGCTTTCAACGCCACCGGTCGGGTTACGTTTGGCCGGCCGGCTGCCCAGCGGTAACTGGCCCAGCTCCTGCTCGGGTGTGGCAGCACGGAAATAGCCCACAAAGTCTTTATCGTGGCGCACCACGACACGATACGCCTCGCACGAGTCATCGGCCAGCTGCTGCATCAGCTCACGCCAGCTTTTTTTCGGCACCGGCGGTGGCAGCAGCAGGCCTTCCAGCACGGCACTGGCATATAACGCCAGACTGCGCTCGGCAAGTTTTGGCAGGCCAAATTTAAAGCGAATCATTTCGCCCTGCTCGGTTACCCGCAAACCGCCAGCCAGTGAGCCCGGTGGCTGCGATAAAATAGCGGCATGGGCCGGACCGCCGCCACGGCCAATGGTACCGCCGCGGCCATGAAACAACGTCAGCTGCACTTTGGCCTGCTGGCAAATGGCCACTAAGGCTTCCTGGGCACTATACTGCGCCCAGGCGGCGGCAAACACGCCGGCGTCTTTGGCCGAGTCAGAGTAACCAATCATCACTTCCTGCTTACCATTAATATAGCCACGGTACCAGTCAATACTCAGCAACTTCTCCATACACTGCGGCGCATTTTGCAAATCACTTAAGGTTTCAAACAAAGGCGCCACCGGCATCGCAAAGCTGATGCCGGCTTCTTTTAACAGCAGTTGCACCGCCAGCACATCAGACGGCTTACCGGCCATTGAAATAACGTAAGTACTCAGCGCTTCGCTGCCGTGCCGGGCCACGATATCGCAGGTATCCAGTACTTCCTGAACATCGTCCGACGGCTGCCAGTTTTTCGGGAATAATGGCCGGCGGTTAGCCAGCTCGGCCAGTAAAAAGGCCTGACGGGCACTTTCGTCCCAGGCACTGTAATCGCCCAGGCCCAGATGCTGGGTTAATTCAGCAAATACCTGAGCATGGCGGCCGGCATCCTGGCGGATATCCAGCTTTAACAGGGTTAAACCAAAGGCATAGGCGCGGCGAATAGTGTCCAGCAGCCGGCCATTGGCAATCACAGCCATGCCGCAGTCAAGCAACGACTGATGGCACAGCAGTAAGGGCTCTAGCAGCTGCTTATTATGCCAGATTAAATCCTGCGGCCGCTGCAGCCGGTCATGTTTCAGCGCCTCAGTCAGCCAGTCGCGGCTGCGCAGCAGGCCGGTCTGCAACTGGTTCAGCACCACCCGGTAAGGCTCACTTGCCTCGCCTGCGGCTGCGCGCAGTGCGTCATTGGCCTGATACATCGATAATTCACTGCTGAGACTATCTAAATCGGCGGCAAATAAATCGGCAGCTTTCCAGCGGCTTAACAGCAACACCTGACGGGTAACTTTGGCAGTAACAAAAGGGTTACCGTCACGGTCGCCGCCCATCCAGGAAGAAAATTTCACCGGCGCCGCGTCTGCAGCCAGGCCCTCACCGGTTGCGCTTAGCAGTTTCTGATCCAGCTCCCTTAAAAAGTCCGGAATGGCCTGCCATAACGAGCTTTCAATGACTGCAAAGCCTGATTTGGCTTCATCCACCGGCGTCGGCCGCTGCTCGCGGATTTCATTGGTATGCCAGGCCTGTGCAATCAGTTCGCTTAGCCGCAGTTCCACTTTTTGTTGCTCTGCCGCGGTTAATTCGTGTTCCAGTTCAGTTAAACAACCGGCAATTTCTGTCAGTTTATGAATAAGGGTGCGGCGTGATACTTCAGTCGGGTGGGCGGTCAGCACCAGCTCAATTGATAAATTGGCCACGGCTTGTTTAACTTTGCCGTTATCGAGCTTTTTTTCATCCAACAGGCTGAATAACTCCTGCAGGGGTTCAGGCTTTTCGATACTGGCATGGCCAATCCGGCTGATGGTGTGATGTTGTTCGGCTAAATTAGCCAGGTTTAAAAACTGGGCAAAAGCGCGGGCCACCGGCAATAACTCATCATCGCTCAGGCTACGCAGTACCTGTTTCAGCTTATCGGCCTGTAATTCTTCACCCTGGCGCGCGGCCTTGGACAGCATGCGGATTTGTTCTACCCGTTCCAGCACAGCGTCGCCCAGTTGCTGGCGGATAGTCTCGCCCAGTTGGGTGCCCAGTAGGCCAACATTGGTTTTTAGTGCAGCGTAATGGTCCATTTCAGCATCTCTGTTTTGATTATCTGTGTTCAATACACATCCCGAATAAACCCACCCTAGCCTGTAATCAATTGGTACTCAACACTGATTGATTACAAAACCGGCAACGGAATTGGTAAGACCAAATTACCACAAAGATAAATTCAGGATCAAAGCCCGGACACTCATGCTATTCACCGCTGGCAATATTGACTTAAATAACCGGCTCCGGCCATGCTATAGTCCGACCCTATCTATATAAACGGTAAACAGCCTGATGAGTACACCAGCAACAACCCCAACCCGCCCGGCTAAACAGAAAAAGTCCGGTTTTTTCAGCAATATGATTTTTAATATTGTGGTGCCGGCAGTTATTCTCAGCCGCTTCAGTGGCGAAGACAATCTGGGGCCGGTATGGGGCGTGGTGGTGGCACTGGCCTTTCCGCTGCTGTTTGGCTTATGGGAGCTGCTGCAGTCGGGCAAGGTCAACTTTTATTCAATTCTTGGCATTATCAGTGTATTGCTGACCGGTGGCATCAGCTTATTGCAGCTGGACCCGTCGTATATTGCGATTAAAGAGGCAATGATCCCGGCAATTATTGGCATTATTGTGCTGATAAGCCAGTACACACCGTACCCGCTGGTGAAAAAACTGCTGATTAACCCCGATTTGCTGGATACCGACAAGCTGTATCAGGCACTGGCGGCCCGGCAAAAACGCGAGCTGTTTGAACAGCGCGTAGCCCGCGCCGGCTATATTGTCGCTTCGGCGTTTTTTGTCTCGGCAGTACTGAATTATGTACTGGCCAAAGCCATTGTCGTCAGCCAGCCTGGCACCACGGCTTATGCCGAGGAACTGGGCCGGATGACCTGGCTCAGCTACCCGGTTATTGTGCTGCCGGTAATGGTAATGCTGATGGGCGCCATTATTTATATGTTCAGCCAGATTGGTAAATTAACCGAGCAATCACTGGAAGACTTTATTCTGCAGTAGGCTTTTTCAGCTCGCTGCGAAGCTGTTGCAACTCCTGCTGCAGTTGCTGCATCTGTTGCAATAACTGCTGCTGAGTAGCCTGCTCGGCATCATGCTCCACTTTATGCTCTTCATCGTGCATGCTTTGTACGGCATTAACGATAACGGCAATAAACAGGTTAAGCATGGTAAAGGTGGCAATAAGAATAAAGGGTACAAAAAACGCCCAGGCGTAGGGGAACTCGGCAATCACCGGCCGGGCGATGCCCATTGACCAGCTTTCCAGGGTCATGATCTGGAACAGGGTGTAGAGCGACGCGCCGAGACTGCCAAACCAGTCAGGAAAGGCCTCACCAAATAACTTGGTGACCATTACCGCCGCCACGTAATAAATCAGCGCCAGCACCATGGCAATCGACAGCATACCGTTCAGAGACTTTATTAACGCCCCGACAATTTTGCGCATCGACGGTACAAAGGTTAGCACCCGAAGTACCCGCAATACCCGCAGCGCCCGCAATACCGCAAAAGGTCCGCTGGCCGGTACCAGTGCAATACCCACCACGATGAAATCAAAAATGCTCCAGCCATCTTTAAAAAACGCCAGCCGGTGTACATAAATCCGTAAGCCAATTTCCACTACAAACACGGCCAGAATAATTTTATCAAACAGCAACAGCGCCGGACCAACGGCCTGCATTATCGCCGCTGAGGTTTCCAGCCCCAGAATTAAGGCATTAATTAAAATTAGCGTCAGTAGCGTGCGCTGCACACTGGTACGCTGCAGAAAATGGCCGACTTTATGACGAAAAGAACTTACCCCGGGCAAGCTATTACTACTCATACCGCACCTCAGAATTAAACTGGCGCTATTGTATGTCAGTGGGTGAGCGTTGCCAAAAACAATCATTCTCTACAACAGCAAAACTTGTAAGTTAAGAAAAGGTTACATAAGCTTAATCGGCAAATCAGCCTTCAATTGTTATTCTCCAGCGCGGCGCGCTACGTGATAACGCAGCAAAAACCGAATATTAAAGGGAGTTAGCATGGTTAAACTTAATAGCCCCAAACCCTGGGCTAAAATGGGCTACGCAGCCAGGGGCGTGATTTATCTGACAATCGGTCTGCTGGCGTTTTTTTCCGCCATGGGTTGGCAGGGCGACAAAACGGGCAGTAAAGGGGCCATTTTAAGCCTCAAAGCGCAACCTTTTGGTGAAATACTGTTAATGATGCTGGTGGTAGGTCTGGCAGGCTATGTGATTTGGCGTTTTATTCAAGGCATAACGGATACCGATAATCACGGCCACTCCTTCAAAGGAATCGCTATCCGAGGGGGTCTCATTATCAGTGCAATCTCTCATAGCATACTGGCATATTGGGTAATTAAACTTTTGCTCCACCAGACTGATGATGCTTCTGAACAATCTGTTTCATCAATTGCCTATGAACTTCTGGGTTCAGATAAGGTCACCCTACTGTTCGCGGTAATTGGGGTGATGGTAATCCTGGTTGGCGTAGCGCATCTGATTAAAGGTTTCAGATCCGGTTTCAAAAAGTACATCGATTTTCCAGCCGATAAAAAACAATGGCTCGTTCCAATCTGCAGGTTCGGCCTTATTTCACGTGGCATAGTGTGGTGTATTATTGGCTGGATTATTCTTCGCCCGGCATACGTCTCGGGCAACGCCGATAAAGAAGGAATAAGCGACGCTTTTGAATGGCTGGGCAATACCCCGTTCGGTACCTGGACAATTATCATTATTTCACTGGGCTTGTTTGCGTTTGGAATATACAGTTTTATTGAGTCTCTGTATCGACATATAGACACATAGTGTTTTTTGCCAAAGCTGATAATTGAAATAAGGCTATGCTTTTACTGCATCATGTTTGCGGCAACAGCGAGCATTATTCTGCTAAATTCCGGTTCTGCTGCGAACACCGGCTATTTTTAAGATTGGAGGGACACACAATTGCAACACGCTCTGCTGCTGGTCAATCCTAATAGCCGCAATGGTCAGGCGGCTGAGCTGGACGAGGCAATAGCGTTACTGAAGACTTCGGGTTTTGAGGTGGCCGTTCATATCACGCAAAGCCGTGCTGATATGCTGGCGAAAATTGCAGGTTACCCACAACAAGACGGCATCGTCATTATAGCCGGAGGTGATGGCACGATCAGTTCGGCACTGGCATCCGTTAAAAAACACCAACGCACCCTGGCCATTCTGCCGCTGGGTACTGCCAATGATTTTGCCCGCTCTCTGGGAATTCCACAGGATATTCTGGCAGCAACCGAAACCATTGTTGCCGGTAAGCGGCAACGGATAAACCTGGCAACGGTTAACGGTAACTACTTTGTCAATGTGGCGCATATTGGCTTAGGAGTAGATGTCACTCATGAGCTGACACCGGAAACGAAAAAATACTTTGGCGTTTTTGCTTATCTGGGAGCTTTTTTCAGCGCCATTAAGCGTAACAGAAGTTTTAAAATAAACTTAAAAGCAGATGATTGGAATTGTTCGGTCAGGGTCATTCATCTGGCTGTCGGCAACGGCCGCTTTTACGGCGGTGGCAATATTGTTGATAATACCTCAACATTACTGGACGGGCAGCTAAGTTTATTCTGCATTAAACCACAGCGCTGGTGGCAACTGTTACTGTTGGGGCCCAGTTTGCGCAATGGCGACCTGCGAACAGCAGAGCGGGTTATCTGTAAAACCGCCAGAAAAATCAGCATTAACACCACCAAGCCAATTGAACTCAACGCTGATGGTGAATATAAAACGAAAACGCCTGCGGAGTTTGCCGTAATGCCAGAGGCTATTGAAGTAATCGCAGGAACAATACCGCAGCCAACGACTAACAAGGTTTAATATGTCAATTATACGCACTGATAACGAGGCTGATAGCCTGGAAATTCTGAAATTAGTCAGAGAAACAGCAGACTACTATCGGCAAATGGCTGAGCTGCTGGCGGAAGATAATCTTGACGAGCGCTTAACCAATCTTGCCCGTGAGCGGGAAAGCTTTATCGAACCCTTTGAAAAAGTTGTTAAGCAGCTGGATGAATTGCCTGTCAGGCCCGACCCAGACAAAGAGCTGATGCAGCAGCTGGGTGGCAAGCTAACCCAACTGTTCTCATCTGATGCCAGAAATGCCATTTTGGATAAATGTCTGGAACAAGACCACAAGCTTGCGGATCTGGTCAGACATACCAAGCTCGGCGAGCTGTCGGCAGACATTCAGCAATTACTGGATCAGTTAGCTGACAACCTTAACGACAGTAAGAAAACACTCCAGGCGCTGAAAGAATAAACGGGTATGGCGGTTTACTTGCTGGCTGCAGACTTACCAGAGTCGATACCATGAAACTAGCCGTTTTTTTTACCTACCGTAAAGCACAAGTTAAAACCTGTTCGTTGCCACATCATGGCTGTTAAACCAAAGTAGAGTGACATATATAACGCAAAATGCCATTCGATTACATTCTCGGCGGCATCAGCCCAGCTGACGCCGCTGGCTTTGATAACAATATTGGCAATACCCAGGCACCAGTAAAGCACCATCAGCAGGAATTGCAGCGTTAAATAAAAGCGAACTTTACTATCCAGTACCTGCCCTTTCAGTTTAAGGCTTCGGATGCTTAACATCTGGGCCAGTATCGTTAAGCCAAAATACAACGTGGTGCCGTAGCGGCGTAACAGTTGGTAAATGTCGCCGCTGGTACCCAGAAAATCTATATATAAGATTAAAAAAACAGCGGCTGTCGAACCTGAAATGAAAATAGTTCTTTGAGATTGTTGAGTGATTTTTTCTAACCAGACAGCTTGTAAATACCAGAAAATAAACAGTAACGCCGCTGTTGGCATCATAAGGCCCCGGAATAGAAATATTGCATTTCCTTCACGGGCTGCCCGGCTGATTGATGTGCAGCCTTCAATATACGGTACACACTGCCGCGCCACACCTTCCCAAAGGCCAACTAAAAATGCCCCGTGTGCGGCAATAACGGGAATTAAACAAATGCTCCAGGCGATATAGTAAGGACGGATAAAAACCTCCAACTATGGTGGCCAGCGATATTATCCCGACGGGTGGCGCAGTGAAAGTATTGAGCAGGCCGCTGTGAATAGCAACACAACGGCGTTAATCTTAGTTAGCTGATACCGAATTCAGCCTCAGCTTGCCTGGGCAAACCGCTGAAATGCGTCGGTTAAATCTGCCAGTAAATCATCAACATGTTCCAGGCCAATATGCAACCGGATCAGCGGCCCGCTGTAGGGCCAGCTGCTGGCCGTACGCAGTTTTTGCAGCTGCAAGGTAGCGGTGATCAGGCTTTCATAGCCTCCCCAGGAAAAACCCATTTTAAAATGGCGCATGCCTTCGATAAAAGCTTCAACCTGCTGTTGGTTACCTTGCTTTAACACAAACGAGAATAAACCATTGCTGCCGGAAAAATCCCGCTGAAAAATGGCATGCCCCGGATGCGACGGCAAGGCCGGATGCAGCACAGTCTCAACCTCTGGCCGTTGCTGCAGCCAATTGGCAATAGTAAGGGCGCTTTGCTCGTGCTGCTGCAATCGTACTGCTAAGGTACGCAGGCCACGCAGCGCGGTATAGGCATCATCTGCTGAGGCACAGTAACCCATTAAATAGCTATGCTCCCGAAGCTTTGGCCAGTGCTTTTGATTTGCACTGGCGGTTCCCAGCATCACATCGGAATGGCCGACAATGTATTTGGTTGCCGCCTGAATTGAAATATCCACTCCCAGTGCAAAAGGCTGACATAAAATGGGCGACGCCCAGGTATTATCTAACATGGTGACAATTTTATGTTGCTGCGCCACCGCACAAATGGCTGGAATGTCCTGCATCTCAAAGGTTAAGGAACCGGGTGATTCCAGAAATATTACTTTGGTATTGGCTTGAATTAGCCCGGCGATACCAGCGCCGAGTTGCGGATCATAATAGGTGGTTTCAATACCGAAGCCTTTTAGCAACTTATCGCACAGCGCCCGGGTAGGCTCGTAGACGCTGTCGACCATCAGCAGATGATCGCCGCTTTGCAGAAATGCCAGCAAGGCACCGCTTACCGCCGCAGCACCACAGGGATACAACGCACAACCGGCACCGCCTTCCAGCTCACAAATTGCTTCCTGCAGGGCAAAATGGGTATCGGTACCCCGCCGGCCATAAAACGGTACCCGGTTGCCGCGCTGCAAAGTAGCCTGTTTCAGCTCACTAAAGGTGTCAAATACAATAGTAGAAGCACGCACCAGCGGCGGGTTAACCGCATAGCCGGTGTACTTTTTTGCCCGGCCGGCATCAATAAGTTTAGTGTTTTTATGCATGGTTTAACCCCATTTCTACCTTCGGTCAGTTATAAGCCATCCGGATGGCTGCTCCAGATTACCCTGTTTTGCAGCAAAAATCACGATGCTAATCCGCAGCCGGCTGATCCCACTGTCGTTAACAGCAGTATTGCATCATAGAAACAAAGTTTGCTGAAGTTTGACAAGCTGCAAACGGCCACCTACGTTTTAAGGATATCAACAAGGAGCTTACTATGCGCAGTGCTGCTTTACACCCTTTGGTACTGGCGATCAGTGCGGCTTTACTTAACCCCGCTTTTGTTGTCCTGGCGCAAAGTAACGATAACCGATCTGCCGACGATGAAAAAATTGAGCAAATTGTGGTAACCGGCACCCGGGTCGCCGGCCGCTCAGTAGATGATACCGCCGTACCTATCGATATCGTGGGCGTTGAAGCGCTGGAGCGCTCGGGCTCGACCGAGCTTAACCAAGTATTATCGGTAGCTCTGCCGTCGTTTAATTTCCCCCGTCCCGGCCTTGCGGACGGTACCGATACTATCCGGCCGGCAACCTTACGTGGTCTGGGGCCGGATCAGACTCTGGTGCTGGTGAATTCCAAGCGGCGGCATGCTGCTTCGTTGGTAAATGTTAACGGCACCATTGGCCGTGGCAGTTCAGCGGTAGATCTAAATACCATTCCCACTGCCGCGATTCGCAGCGTTGAAGTACTGCGCGACGGTGCTTCAGCCCAGTATGGTTCAGATGCCATTGCCGGGGTCATTAATGTGCGGCTGCGTGAGGCCAGTGAAGGCGGCAATGTTACGCTGTCATACGGCTATCGCGACTCAGCCTATACAGTACCCACCACCCCGCCGCCGGCAAATGCCACCTGGAGCGCGCCGGCTGAAATAAAGCGCAGCGTTAACGATGGCGAAACAATCAACCTGTCTGGCTGGAAAGGCTTTGCCCTGCCCGGTAATGGTTATCTGACGCTGGCGGCAGAGTTTAAAGACGCCGAACGGACTGAGCGGGGTGGCTATGACCATCGCCAGCAATATCCGCTGGTTGGCGACGAATATGACCCCCGCGAACAAACTATCGAACGCTTTAATGCCTGGTATGGCGAACCTGAGCTGCAGCAATTTACCCTGTTTGCTAATGCCGGTCTGATGTTGGACAGCGGCAAACTGTATGGCTGGGCCAGCTTTCAGGACAGATCAGCCCGCTCTGGTGGTTTTTACCGGCGGGCACTGGATGACAGAAACGTTATTGAAGTGCATCCGGACGGTTTTCTGCCGATAATTGCTCCTGAAGTGACTGATACCAGCTTTGCCGTAGGTTACGAGTGGGATATCGCTGACTGGAGTATGGATGCTTCAGTGGTTTATGGTATGAATGAAATGGCTTTTACCATTGAAAATACCGTTAACCGCTCAATTGGCCCAACCAGTAAAACCGAATTCGATGCCGGCGGGTTTGACTATGACCAATGGGTGTTTAACTTTTCAGGGGTGACTTCTTTCGACATTGCCAGCTTTGCCTCGCCGGTAAATATGGCCACCGGCATTGAAATTCGGCGTGAAGGCTACTCGATTTTTGCCGGCGAACCAGACTCGTACCGCAACGGTGGTGTGTTACTGCCTAATGGCAATCCGACCCAGTCTGGCTCTCAGGTCTTTCCTGGCTTCAGGCCCGCCAATGCGGTAGACGAAAACCGGCGGGCAATTGGTGTCTATATTGATTTAGAAGCCAACATTACTGACAACCTGTTAGGCTCGGTCGCTTTGCGGGCAGAAGACTACTCAGATTTTGGTAATAATGTTACCGGTAAACTGGCGCTTCGTTATGACGTTAATGAAAGCGTCGGTCTGCGCGGTAGCGTGCAGAATGGTTTCAGGGCGCCGTCGCTGCAGCAGCAGTATTTTACCAGTACCTCGACTAATTTTATCGACGGTGTGCCGTTTGATATTACTACCTTCCCGGTTAACAATCCGGCGGCTATTGCCCTGGGTGCCACGCCGCTCGACGCCGAAGAATCCGTTAATTTTTCTTTAGGCGCGGTGTTCCGGCTGGGCGATTTAACCCTCACCATAGATGGCTACCGGATAGATATTGATGACAGAATCGTCTTGTCAGAAAACCTGACCCAGGCCAATGTCCGGGCCTATCTGGAATCGCTGGGCTTAATTGGTATTGGTGGGGGCCGCTTCTTTATTAATGGGGTAGATACTGAAACTCAGGGCGTGGATATTGTAGCCAATTACCCGGTGTTTACTGACCACAGCGGCCGCTTTGATCTGACGCTGGTAGCCAATTTTAACAGCACTGATGTCACCCGCACGCCACAAACCGCTGAGTTATCTGCCCTGGACCCTGCACCGGAGCTGTTTGGCCGGGTAAATGTGCTGACCTATGAAAAAGGTAACCCGAAAAGCAAATTAGGTGCCCATGTTAACTGGAGCCGCGACCGTTTTGGCGCCACTTTCCGCGCTACCCGTTATGGTGAAGTGCTTACCCCGAATGCCAGTGCTGCCAATGATTTTACCCTGGATGCGAAAACCCTGCTTGATATAGAAGCCCGTTATCAAATGACCGACAATATTAAGCTGGCACTTGGTGCTGATAACCTGCTGGATGAATATCCGGACGCTTTCCCGGTTAATTTAAACGGTACTGGTAATACGCCGTTTTCAAACTATTCACCCTATGGTCGTTCTGGCCGGCTGGTGTATGGCAGGGTCAGCTACGATTTTTAACAAGATTTTGGCATTTTTCTGGCAGCAACCCGGGCGCAGCAGGGTCCGGGTTATTTCATGCCATTTAGCTCGGCAGTGCTGATTAACCGCTCCAGCTCTGGCCGGGCAAAATAATAGCCTTGATAATAACGAATACCCAACCCCAGCAGACAGTCCAGCTCGGCTTTGGTTTCCACCCCCTCGGCCAAGACCAGAGTACCTTGCAACTGACACTGAGCCATGGTTTGCTCAACAATAAACTGATTGTCCGGATTGGCTTCAATATTGCGGATTAGCTCCATATCCAGCTTTAAAATATGCGGCTTAAGTTCAACCAGCCAGTCCAGCGTAGCATATCCTGCACCGTAGTCATCAATCGCCGTTTTAAAGCCACGCTTGGCGTAACTGCGAAAAATCCGGTTTAAATGGTCTTTATCCGGAATTTGTTCACCTTCGGTTACTTCAAACACCAGCTTGGTTAAATCAAAACCAAATAAATCGGCGGCTTCAATGGTGGCCTTTATACAGGTTTCAGGGTTGTAAACAGCGTTGGGTAAAAAATTGATATTCAGATAGGTACTGCAGCCCAGCTTTGCCGCTGTTTCAATGGCTTTAACCCGGCACGCCTGATCAAAGTAGTATTTATTGCTTTCGTTAATATGCTGAAAAACCCAGCCCGCGCCCTGGCCCTCGGGGCCGCGCACCAACGCTTCGTAGCCGCAGATAACCTGATATTTCCAGTCAATTATCGGCTGAAACGCCATCCGGATTTGAAAACCTAACGATTGCCCGCTTAAACAGTCGCTGCACGTTTGTTGTTTAACTTGTGGCGGAAAATCCATCAACAACCTTATTTTTGCTAAAAACACCTAAATTAAACTTTAGCGATTATCCGCTACTTTTACCAACCTTTAATCGGCAGTAAGCGTTATTCAGAGACAGTATCACGACCAAGCGCTGCCGCATAACAGGCAATCAGCCGCTGGCCGGCCTCTGCCGCGCTTTGGCCAACAGCCACTATCCCATCTTCATGGCCGGCCATGCTAAACAGCCCTTGTTGCAATACATCTGTATCACGGAATAACCGTGCCACTTCATCGGCCATCGCCACCGTGCCATAAGGTACCTCGGCCCGGGTTTGTGGCAGGCCCAGGGCGCTGGCCTGCTGCCAGATTTGCGGACAATGGGCATGAATAACAAAGTTAATGTCGTCGCTTAACTGATACAACTGGCCATGGGTCATTGCCTCAGAGGACGGCCTGGTCTGGCCCAGTGCTGTGATCTGGTTTTGTTCAGGAACACATTCGCTGACCAGCGCATAGTCAGCCGCTGTCATATTGCTGATCCCACCGGTCTGGCTGCCACTGATAATAAACTGGGTGGTATTGCGATAGCGCTGGCTAATATTACCAAAACCGTAATTATCGTATCGAGCCGGGTCCTGGCCCAGCATACCTAACTGCAGCATAATATGGCGCCAGCTGTTCAGCTGGACAATATCATCCATCTTCAACACCTCAGCTGGCTGAAAATTTAACTGATATTTTATAACCCCTTCCTGCTCGGCCATCGTATCACTCTGCGTTTAATTACCTGCCGCTATTATAAAGCCAGCGCTTTGCCAAACCAGCCGCATAGCAGGCCAAAACTGGCAAGCACTGACCAGAGCTGTATAATAGCCGGCAATAACTGACAAGGGCTGATGCCAAGCATGAAATATAAAGACTTACGCGATTTTATCAGCCAGCTGGAACAACGGGGTGAACTGGTGCGGGTAACTGCAGAAGTAGACCCGGTGCTGGAAATGACCGAAATTGCCGACCGCACCTTGCGGGCCGGTGGCCCGGCCATATTATTTGAAAACCCGAAAGGCTATAACATGCCGGTGCTCGCTAACCTGTTTGGCACGCCGCAGCGGGTGGCGCTTGGCATGGGCCAGGAAAACGTATCGGCACTGCGGGAAGTGGGTAAGTTACTGGCTTTTTTAAAAGAGCCAGAGCCACCAAAAGGTCTGAAAGATGCTTTCAGCAAACTGCCGTTATTTAAGCAGGTGCTGAATATGTCACCGAAGCAGGTAAAAAAAGCCGCCTGCCAGCAAATTGTGCTGACAGGTGAGCAGGTTGATTTAAGCCAGTTGCCGGTAATGACCTGCTGGCCGGGCGATGCGGCGCCGTTAATTACCTGGGGCTTAACAGTAACCAAAGGGCCGCACAAAGAACGACAGAATCTGGGTATTTACCGCCAGCAGGTGCTGGCAAAAAACAAACTGATTATGCGCTGGTTATCGCACCGCGGTGGCGCCCTGGATTTTTATGAATTTCAAAAAGCCAATCCGGGCCAGAATTATCCGGTTTCAGTGGCCTTAGGCGCCGATCCGGCAACCATTTTAGGCGCCGTCACCCCGGTACCGGATACCTTGTCTGAGTATGGTTTTGCCGGGTTACTGCGTGGTGACAACACTGAAGTGGTCAAGTGCATCAGCAATGATTTGCAAGTACCTGCCAGTGCCGAGATTGTGCTGGAAGGCTATATTGCCCCTGGTGAAATGGCGCCGGAAGGCCCTTATGGCGACCATACCGGTTATTATAACGAAGTTGATAACTTCCCGGTGTTTACGGTTACCCATATTACGATGCGCAAAGACCCGATTTATCACAGTACCTACACCGGCCGGCCGCCGGATGAACCCGCCATTCTGGGGGTGGCACTGAACGAAGTATTTGTGCCAATTCTGCAAAAGCAGTTTCCGGAAATCACCGACTTTTATCTGCCACCGGAAGGCTGCTCTTACCGGCTGGCTGTGGTCACCATGAAAAAGCAGTACCCCGGCCATGCCAAGCGGGTAATGATGGGCGTCTGGTCATTTTTGCGCCAGTTTATGTATACCAAATTTGTCATTGTCTGCGATGATGATATCAATGCCCGCGACTGGCAGGATGTGATCTGGGCCATTACCACCCGGATGGACCCGGCGCGTGATACCACCCTGGTAGAAAATACGCCGATAGATTATCTCGACTTTGCCTCGCCGGTATCAGGCTTAGGCTCGAAAATGGGTATGGACGCAACCAATAAATGGCCGGGCGAAACCAGTCGGGAATGGGGTGAACCCATAGTGATGAATGAAGCCACTAAACAACGGGTTGATGCCATCTGGGATAGCCTCGGCATTGTGCTGCCGGCAAAGGAATCCCGGCTTTGAGTTTTCAGGTAACCATTACCCCGGCCGGACTCAGTTTTACTGTGCACGAAGAAGAGACCATTCTGAACGCAGCGCTGCGATGTGGTATTGATTTCCCCAACCGCTGCCGGCAAGGCGTTTGCACCAGCTGCGTCTGCAAACTAAAAAGCGGTGAAGTTCGATATAACGAGCCACAACCGCTGTCCGACGTGGACAAACAACAGCAGTTTACTTATTGTTGCCTGGCGTACCCGCTAAGCGATGTAGTATTGCATCATCCATTTATCAGTGGCTGACCACAGGTTCAGGCCACCAGAAACGAGAGCGTTATGACCAACACTGCCAACACCACTGCGATTGCCTGCCAGGTGATTTCTGTCGAAGCACTGACCCCCGGGATCAGCAAAGTTGTGCTGCGGCCGCAGCAGGCAGCTGATTACCGCGCCGGTCAGTATTTGCAACTGGTGTTAAGCGATGATGATAAACGACCTTTTTCGATTGCCAGTATCGCCAGCAGCCAATTACTGGAGCTGCATATTGGTACCCCAGCCGGCGATACCTGGTCGAGCGCTGCCCTTAGCCATATTGAACAGCAATTCCGTGCTGGCTTGCCGGTGATGGCTGAAGTTGGCCTGGGCCAGGCTCAGTTGCGTACCGACAGCAAAAGGCCGGTCATTTTAATGGCTGGCGGCACCGGTTTTTCTTACGTTTACGCGATTGCCCAGGCACTTAGCGCGGCTAACGCCAGCCAGCCGGTATTTTTGTATTGGGGCGTGCGCCATGAAGATGCGTTGTACTATCAGGCAGAGTTACAACAATGGGCCAGTCAGCATAAGCAGTTCCGCTTTATCCCGGTAGTGCAGCAGCCGGGTACCGGCTGGCAGGGCCGCAATGGTCTGGTACACGAAGCGGTGTTAGCTGATTTTGTCTCGCTGGAAGCCTATGACATTTATATCGCCGGCCCCTTTGCCATGGCCGGGGTAGCACGCGAAGCCTTTACAGAGCAAGGCGCCCACCGCGAGCATATGTTTGCCGATGCCTTTGCCTACATTTGAACTGGTTTGGCCAGTTAAACTGTGCCACACTTAGTGCCTTTCGGTAGAACAGGATCAGTAAGATGCAACATAAAACCCTGATTAAAGTGCGTGGTTATCATTTAGATATTTATCAGCACGTCAATAATGCCCGTTACCTGGAATTCCTGGAAGAAGCCCGCTGGGGCTATCTGGAAGACAGCGGCGATATTGACTGGTTTGCCAAACATAAGCTGGCCTGGATTATCGTCAATATTAATATTAACTACCGGGTTGCGGCCACCATGGGCGATACCCTGGAAATATTGACCCGCTTTAGCAAAATTGGCGGTAAAAGCGCTGTGGTTAAGCAGGAAGTGCGAATTGCCGGTAAAGATGCCATTGCTGCTGACGCTGAGGTGACCATTGTCTGTCTTGATCAGAAAACCGGCAAGCCGGTGGTTATTGAAGGTGAATTAAAAGCACGGTTGGAACAGCATATCGCCGAGCAATAATCAGCGCTTACTATGTTTATCCAGCGCTTGCTTTAGCAACGCGCTGGTTGTCACTTCATCGCCGCAAGGCACCCTTTTTGCCGCCATCAGTGCTTCAAAACCATCCAGCGTCGGGTCGCCGAAAACACAAACACCTTTGCTGATACGAACGATATGCCGGCCATCATTTAGCTGGGCAACAACCTGCTGTGTCGGGTCCTGACTAACCGGCCAGTGCTTTTTATCCACTGTTAACCTTGGCTGTTGCTGCTGTTGAATAAATTGCTGGTAGCTGACCGTTGCTGCCCGCTCGATTGCCGCCTGATCCGGTTTTGCCACTTGGTGCAATGCACGTTGCGCCAGGCTTTGGCCTTGAACTAACGTTGTGTTATCTGCTGAACGGGTATGTTGGTCAGCGACATCTGGCGTTGTCGTGAGTGGTTTTAATTCTGGTGGCAAGTTTCCTGCGCTGTCATCGCTGACAATAGCCTGCTCGACCCTTTCATCGGCCGTTCTTTGTTCATCTGGCAATAGATTGTCTGGCAGAGTCGCTTTAGGGGGCGGTTTTGCAGCGGGCGGCGGTTGATACAGGAAGGATATTATTGGCTCAGCTACCGGTGGCGACGCAGGCTGGCTGAATTTTGTTGTTAGCAGCAACCCCAAAATGACGGTGTGCACCAACACGGCCAGCAGCACAGCATTGCCATATTCAAAGATAAAACGCTTGAGAGGGTGTGTCACAGCTGACAAAATTTGCTGCCCGGGCCTGATGCTATTTAATAAGCTTCAGACCCTTGGGCCAGCAATTAATTCCAATGGCGTAATAAGTTACTACATAAATTGCTTTTTCATTTCAGCTGCAGGCTTATAGTTTTTTGCTATTGCCTGCTCCAGCAACTTAATGCCCTGGTCACGTTGCCCTTCCAGAATTAACCGGGTACCAGTCCAGGCCATCACCTCGGCATCGTTCTGGCCCAGTAAATAGTCTTCCCACTGCTTGTCATAGGCCGCCATAATACGCTGCGCATCTTTGTTACCATTTTTTGCCGCTTGCTCCCACCAGAACTTACCAGACATTGCTTTGGAGGTTTCAATTGAAGGTGTTACAGAAACGCCTTTTGAACGAATGTCGCTTCTGCGATGCAACCGGTAAACCTCGGTCTCCACATTGCCTTTCAGTTTGAGACCCACTAAATCGGTGACTTCGCTGCGAGGCTCAAAATCGGTTTTAATCTGCTCGGTAATGGTGCCATCTGCAGCCACCCGCACCACGGCATAACCCCAGAAGCCATCGAAATCAGGCCGCAGCTCAGCGCGTTTTTGATAAATAGAGAAGTCAGCTGCTGTGGCCAGCGGCAACTCCGGGTTATACCAGAAGCTATTGTGACTTTGAATTTCAACCAGCGACAGTAGCATACCCAGCGCCAGCTGATGCTGTGGCGACCCTGCCACCGCGTAATCCCATAGATTATGTTCAGCGACAGTCTCTTCTACCGCTGAAACCTTAACACCACCGCTCAGAGAATAACTTAGTTGCACTTTCATTAAATGCTTTTGACCACTTGGCTGATACCGCCAACGCTTAACAGCCCGGATTGATGCCTTTTCAAATACTTTTTCCGGGTAAGCATCCAAGGTATCCACTGCTGTCACCTGACCTTGCTCGTCTACTAAGAATCGCAGATTAACGAACCCAAACTGGCCGTTTCTGGCAGCATTTACCGGATATTCGGGGTTAACCCTTTTGATAGGTTGTGGCAGACTGTCATCCCGCCGTTTATCCAAGTCTGTCGCCACAATTACCACTTTGCGTTTTAGCTGTTCAAAATGCTGATTTGCCTGCTCCAGTTGTAGTTCGGTGACATTTTTTATCTCACTTTGCAAAATCTCTTTTGCCTGGGGATGCTTCAATTCAGCCGCTAACATAAAATATGCCAGCGCTGCGCTCAGATCCTTTTCCTGCCCTTCACCCTGGTAGGCCATCGCCCCAAGATTAAATGCGGCAACGTCATTGCCCAGCGGTATTAACTCAGCAAATTGTTGTTTGGCTTCGGTATAATTTTTATCTTCGTACGCTTTTAATGCTTCCAGCATACCGGCCTGCGCTAAGCCACAACTGAACAGCGCCAGAAAAACCCATTTTTTCATTGTTAGTCCCTTTTAATTAAACTGCCGATACCTTAACCAATTAAAAGGGGAATGCAACCCTTGTTAGTTAAATGTTAGTTTGAATACACTGAATTTTAGCCTGTGACAGCTCAGGCAGGCACCATGCCCGCCTGAGCCAGAGACTTAGTATGGAATAGTCGGATTATAAAAATTACTGTTATTACCATTGATGCTTAGCCGGATGGGGCTGACCGCCGTGCTGTTATTCAGCAAGTTGTAGCTTTGGCCCGGTAACAGTTTATAGCGCAGTAAATTGTTAATAATAACCGGCTGACCGCAACTGGTTTGCTGGTACTGGGTCTGGCTGTCGGCCCGCAGTACATAAACTTCATGGCTGCCATCGACCACGCCATTACCGTCTGCAGTAATAAACAGCGACGTGGCTTCTGATACAGCCACTACCCGGCCACTGCTCCCCAGCCTGGCCTGAAACACCGCTGAGCGGCCCATCCGGTCGCGCTGTTTAAAGTGGGTGTCGGTAATAATGCCATTAAGCAGCGACAAGCCCAGGAAGTTACTGCTGATATTCACCGTTTCATGACAGAAATCGGTTACCGCTTCTGAGCTGATAGCGCCGAGCACACCATCCGGATCATAGATAAACTCGCCCAATACATGGTTGCCGGCAGAGGTACCGCCCACTGCGCCACCCTTGTTATACACATGCATCAAGGCATCCTGTACTTTGGTGCCCTGCCACTGATTCAGATAATCAGACTGATCACCCCCGGCGATAAATACAAATTCGGCACTGCGAATAGCCCAGTCAACATAATCACTGTTGGCTTTGGTCCGGGTATTTACAATCAGGGTTTCTACCGAGGCAGCGTTAGTTAAACCTTGCAGGTAGTCGTTATATGCTGCAGTGCCAGAGGTACGCAGCACCACTACATTGCCGCCCTGAATATGCGGGTTAATCCGGTTAGCAAACGCCGCATCAACGTCAGCACCGCCACCCATCAGTAGCAATGCCGGATTTGTCAGGCTGACACAGACATCATTAGCGCTACCCAGCAGCGTTGCGCTTAAGCCACCCGGTTTTGTCGGCCGGTTACCATAATTACAGTTCTCAGGCTCCGGTTCCGGTTCGGTGCCACCACCGCCAGCTGCGGCGCTAAAATTTACCGTTAGCTGGTAATTGCCGGTACCACTGTAACGGGTCACCTTGACATAATACGGCCCGGCCGGAGAGGCAACATAGCTGCCGGTTTCAGGGTTGGCACTACTCTGGCCTGATGCAATGTAGCTGCCGCTGGCCCGGTATAAAAACCAGTCAAAGTCATCGTTGTTATCATGGCTAAGGCTTACGGTAATATCACCGGTAGCGCTGGAATCAAAGTAAAACCAGTCCTGATCGGTGCGGCTGCCAATACTGGCCTGTACCGCTACGCCACTGCATAACAGGCCATTGGCGCCACTTTCGTTATTGTTGTTTTCGCTTTCTTGTAATAAACAGGCCTGCGCATTGCCACATAGCAATAGCGCCACGACGCCTAACAGACTTAGTGCTTTCATTTTTACTTCCTGCATTTTGATTTGTTATAGGAAATGGCCAACAGGCCAGGTTTCTTCGCACGGCCAAACGCCGGGCAAAAGATTTTGGAGCTAACTCAGAGGGGTGTGGCTATTCGTCGAACCACTCAGACAGGTGATAGTCGGTGGCACATTCATGCAAACAGTTATGCAGATTAGCCGGTTGGGCAACCGGCCACAGTAATTTACTGGTTCTGCATAACAGTTGTTTCATAAAATTGGCTTAGTACCATAGTTGTATGACTGTTCAATTACTATTCAATATTGTCCTGAATCAGCATGCTGTCAAGCATAAAACTGCTGCAGTTGTAAAAAAAGCCGACAGGTACCTAAGGCAGGAAAAGTGATAACTAAAACGCGGCAGAAATGTTGACGATGCGGTTTTAATTCAGAAAGGAGCGTATTTGTTGCCAGTGCAGCAGTTTATCGCTAAAGCTCAGGCTGGCATGCGCCGGGCTGGTAGAGGGTAGCTGAAGCAGCTGCAGGCTTTCGGGTAATGGCTGTTTATTTATCACCTGACGCCGAAAGCATTGCCAGGCTTTGCCACCATTAAAAGCGATAGCGCGAATTTCACTGTGCTGTTTAAAAAAAAGACCAAAATCATTTGCCTGTTCAGCACTGATGGCACTGTCCAGGCTACCCTGACGCTGACAGTAGCCAATAACATCCCACAGCGCGACACAACGGTTTTGCATAGCCTGCAGCCGGGCAGGATAACTGAGATCAGGGTCAAACCCCAGAATAGTTGCCATTAACGGCCAGAATGCATTGCGTGGATGAGCATAGTACTGCTGCTGTTGCAGCGATTTTGCGCCCGGCATACTGCCAAGAATTAGCAGCCTGGCATCCGGCCGGGCTACGGCCGTCAGACCTTGCAGCCTCTCAGCCATTAACCCAGCCCGGGTTGATACTGCCGGGCTTTCTGCCAGGCTTGCTTCGCCTGTTGCGGCTCACCTTCCTGCTCGGACAGATAGGCCAGCACCGCATACAGATAGCCGTTAGTTGGATGATCTCGCAGCCAGTGTTGTATTTGTTTGCGTAAACGCAAAACCGAATGGCCCAGCGGGATCTGCCGTAAATGTGGCCAAGCGGGTGCAATATCAGCCAGTGACAAAGCAGCGACCAGCCGTTTTTCTGCGGCATCTGTCTGGCCTGCGGCGGCTTCTGCCCAGGCTAACCCTAGGGCCGCAGCGGCAGATTTACGCTCTTTGGCAGGCAACGCCTGCCAGTAATCCTGTTGCTGATCAAAGCCTGCCTCAGTAGCTAAATAGTGGATGGCCTGCGGATAAATGGCAAAACGTTGCTGCTGCCAGCTGGCTTTATCAAACCAGTGGCCGTTTGCCGCCCGGCCCGCTGCGGCCAGAAGCTGCTGCCACTGCCCGGCTTGCTGCAATGCCCGCAGATACAGTTCAGCCAACGCCGGGTCGACTGGCTGCTGTTGCAACAAGGTGTCCAGCAGCCGTGCGGCCTGAGCGGCATTGCCCTGATGCAGCAATATATCGGCTTCCAGATACTGGCGGTCCGGGTCGTCCTCAGCCAACTCAGCAATTAAGCGGCTTGCCTTATCTGCATCGCCCGCATAAAACGCCGCATAAGCGGCCAGAAAACGTTTTTCGTGGTTAAAATCGCCGTCCTGCAGAGCAAGTTGCATCTGACTGGCTGCCTGTGGCCATTGGCGTCGGGTATAAGCACGTAAACCTTTGGCAAAAGCCAGACGGGCTTTGCGTTCCCGCCGCGAGCGGAAAAAGTTAAACGACACATGCTGCAGCCGCAGCAAGCGCTTCAGCAATTTGACCAGCAGCCACAGCACCACTAAACCGGCGATCAGCACGATTACAAACCCGAGTGCGGTCATCTCTATAACGTAGCCGGCAAGCACCAGTTTGATATAGCCCGGATTATTAGTAACCACCGGCCCGATGAACATTGCCAGCGCCAATACCGCGACCAGAATAAGCGCTTTGATCATAACTCAGTCTCCGCCATGCTTTGCAGATAGTCTTGCAACTGCGGGCCACTTTGCAGCGCCGGTAGTTGTTGCGGGCTGATATCAATAGCGGCCAGCGCCAGCAGCTGATCACTTAGCTGCTGCACTGCCGGCTCAGTTGGCTGAAAATAACGCTGTAACTGATCACTGGCTTGCTGTAGCGCACTGCGATACACCGCAGGCTCAGCCTCTAACGCTGCCAGTTGCGCCAGTAGCAATTGCTGATTAAGCGCAATCCGCACCATCAGCTGCTGTTCTTCACTTAAGCTGAAATAGTCTTCCGGTACCGCCACTCTGGCTGAAAATAGCCGCTGCAGACTGCTGTCCCAGTAATATTTTAACGTGCTGCGCCAGTTTTTCAGCTCGCCCTCTGGCGCCTGCACCGTGACGCTAAGCTCAGCTTGCTGTTGTTTCAACGGTAACGCCATGCTGGTTTTGCGCATTTGCGCAAGTTCGACATGGACAGCGCTCAGATCGGGGGTGTTTAATCCGGCCAGCGCAGCTAAATCGGTAACGATAGCCTGACGGACATTGATTAATGAAGCGTCATCCAGCTCGGCCAGTTGTTGCTGCGCTCGCTGCAATAGCAGGCGGGCGCTGTTGATATCCCGGTTTAGCCACAGGCTGTAATCAGCCCGCTTTAACAGAAACTGTACTTCAGCCAGTGCCCAGTGCCGTGGCGGCGCGCCGTCACTTTGCTGGACTAACTCGCGCACGGCCTGCATCTGCTGCTGCAGTTGTTGCTGCTGCCGCTGCTGCTCCGCTTTTAACTGCTGTTCGAACGCATTCAGGCTTTGCTGCTGGCTGCTCAGGCTTTGTTGCAACTGGCTCTGACTGCTGTTTAGCAGCTCGGCACTTTGCCGGTTAATATCCTGCTGTGCCTGTTGCAATTGCTGCTGTTGGTTTTGCATTTGCTGCCACTGTGGCCACAGCCAGTAGCCTGCAGCAGCCACCCCCGCTGCCAGCAACAGGGTTAATAGCAATGCCAGCACTGCTAACGCACGGCCAGCACCGGCAGGACGTTGTTCCTGTTCAGCAATTTGCTGTTTCAATTGCTCCAGTGGTGCTGCTGATTCTTCAGCCGGGGTTAACTCTGCCTGCTCGCTCATAACATTTCCTTTTTAAGCTGAATAATTTGCTGCAGCAAAGCCTGATCATTGGCATTTTCTGCCAGGCTTATCTGCTGCGGGCTAATACCAAGTGCCTGTGCCTGCTCCTGCATCCGCGGGCTTACCAGCAGCCAGTGCCGTTGTTTCAGCCAGGGCTGACCGGCTTCAGGGATCAAGCCGAACAACTGCTGCAAAATTTCGTTGCTGGTCGCTACAATACAACGTACCTGCTGTTGCTGCCACACTTGCCATAATTGCCCGCCATCCAGCGGCAGCGGCAGCCGCTTATAACTCTGTACATACTTAACGGTAGCACCGCGGGCCAGTAATTGCTGTTTAATCAGCTCACGGCCACTATTGCCACGCACCACCACCACCTGTTTACCTGCAACCTGTTGTAACTGCGGTAGCGCCAGCAGGCCCTCACTGCGCTGATCCTGCGGCACTATTACTTCGCGGCCGCTCCAGTGTTGCAGCAGCCCTCCAGTGGTACTGCCAACGGCAAATAAGTGGCCTGGCAGCTGCTCCGGGCTTATTTGCTGCTCCAGCGCATGTACCGCACTGACACTGACAAAAATAAGCAAATCAGCCTGCGTCAGCAAGTTGAGATCTTTTGTTTTTAATGTCACCTGTTGGGTGGTAATAACGGGCTGATAACTGTAGGCCACGCCAAGCTCATCCAGGCTGGCCAGCAAATTATCAGCTTTACCGGCCGGCCGGGTGATCAGAAAAGGCGTGGCTGGTGTCATGCGTTCGCCTGATATACCTGTTGCAAAATGGTACCTGCGCCCTGAGCCAGTAACTGCTCTGCTACCTGCAGACCAATCTGTTCAGCATCATCAGCTTTGCCGCTGTGACTGGCATGCAGGATCGTGCTGCCATCAAGCGAGCCTACCAGCCCCCGTAACTGTAGCTGCTCACCGTTAAGAGTAGCAAAAGCGCCAATTGGCACCTGACAGCCACCCTGCAGCCGGCGGTTCATTGCCCGCTCGGCCAGCACACATAACCTTGTAGACTGATGTTCCAGCGGCGCCAGCAGTTGTTGGATCACGGTATCATCGCTGCGGCATTCAATCCCGACCGCGCCCTGACCATTGGCCGGCAAACTCTGCTCAGGCTCAAGATAACTGGCAATCCGCGAGGCAAAACCTAAGCGGATTAACCCGGCCGAGGCCAGGATAATGGCGGCAAACTCGCCGTTATCCAGCTTAGCCAGCCGGGTATTAACGTTGCCGCGCAAGTCGCGCACTGTTAAATCAGGCCGCAGCGCTTTTAACTGACACTGGCGGCGCAAACTTGAGGTGCCTACCACAGCGCCCTGCGGCAGTTTATTTAATGATCTGAACTGGTTAGAGACAAACGCATCGCGCGGATCTTCGCGCTGGCAAATGGTTTGCAGCACCAACCCGTCCGGAAATGCCACCGGCACGTCTTTCATGCTGTGTACGGCAATATCGGCGCGGCCATCGAGCATCGCAGTTTCCAGCTCTTTAACAAACAAACCTTTACCGCCAATTTTCGCCAGCGGTGTATCGAGAATTTTATCGCCCTGGGTCGACATTGGCACCAGCACCACCTGAATATCCGGATGATGGCGGATTAATTCCGCTTTAACAAATTCAGCCTGCCACAACGCCAGCGCGCTTTTGCGGGTTGCGATACGAACAATCTGGCTCATCTCATGCTTCCTTTACAATCATCAAGCGGCGCTGCAAAAAGCTGCTGATATCGGCCACTTCCTGGGCACAGACACTGTGCTGCATCCGGTAATCCTGCCAGCTGACATTAAAACCAAGGTTTTTCAGGGCATGAAAGGCCTGCTGACCGGCAGCCATCGGCACGACCGGATCCTGACTGCCATGGCCAATAAATACCGGCGTTGCTTTGTTAACGGCGGTAGCTTCCTGAGCCAGTTTTTCAGGCGCGCACATATAAGTTGATAACGCCATCACCCCGGCCAGCTTATAGGGCAGGCGCGCCAGTAAATGAAGCGCTATTACCCCACCCTGGCTAAAGCCGGCCAGCACGATTTGCTCGCTGTTCAGGCCATCGGCGATTAATTTATCCAGCAGTTGCTGCACGGCTGCGGCAGATTCGCGCACCCCGGCCTCATCGGCCCGGTTACTTAAATCCATGGTTTTAATATCGTACCAGGCGCGCATTCGCATGCCCCCGTTCACGGTAACCGGCCGCTCCGGGGCATGCGGAAATAAAAACCGGATACCGGCGTCCGCCGGTAAACGCAGCTCGGGAACTATCGGCGCAAAGCCGTGACCGGAATCGCCCAGGCCATGCAGCCAGACAACTGCGGCCCTGACCGGGCCGTTTGGTTTTACATCAACAAAAGGGAGTAACGCCATTATTCTGTTCCAGATTGCTGTGGTGTCAGCACCACCGGACTACCCGCCTGTTTTGAGGCTGCATCTGACAACAACTGCCAGAACTCACTGCCAGTGCGGTTATCAATCCACTGCTGATTGCGCCATTCAAAGTGATGGCCATTAAACTTGGTCGCCAGCCAGAGCTGCTGCAGCGGCGGTTGTTTGTTAATAATAATCTTGCTTTGATCAGGAAAGGTTATCGACAACAAACCACCATTCGATTCATAGTCTAAATCAAGCTCCAGTTGTTCAATTGCCTCTTCTACCGCTAACAGGGTATTGTCGGTCAGTTGTTCATATTCTAAGTCATTCATCTGCGTCACCTGTTTGCTTTTATCGCTAAGGATGCGATTATAGAGCGTCAAGCCGTTAAAGAAATAGAAACCATGCAAACGAAGCGCATTTCATCCCAGTTTCTTTTGCCTGCCTGCTTATTGCTGGGCAGCATTATGCTAGCCGCCTGTGGTCAAAAAGGGCCTCTTACCTTACCACAAGCTGCACCAGAAGTGGCAGAGCCGGCAGCAGAAAAGCCTGCTCAGCCAGCTGATAATGAGCAGTTGCCGGGCGCCAGTGAGGAGCAAAACCGTGGACCACTTTAATTACCAACACGCTACCTTGCACGCCGAACAGGTAGATTTGACCGCCTTGGCGGCAGAGTTCGGCACGCCCTGCTACGTTTACTCCAAAGCAACCATTGAGCGTCATTATCAGGCCTTTGCCAGTGCCGCTGCGGCCCACCCGCACAGCCTGGTGTGCTATGCGGTAAAAGCCAATAGTAATCTGGCGGTACTGAATGTGCTGAGCAAACTCGGCAGTGGCTTTGATATTGTCTCGGGTGGTGAGCTGCGCCGGGTTATCGCCGCCGGCGGCGATCCGGCCAAAGTGGTATTTTCCGGGGTGGCAAAAACCGCTGATGATATGCGCTTTGCCCTGCAACTGGGGATTAAATGCTTTAACGTTGAATCAGAAGCTGAACTGGAGCTGCTGCAGCAGGTGGCCAGCAGTTTAAATATTAAGGCGCCGGTGTCGCTGCGGGTAAACCCGGATATTGATGCCAAAACCCACCCTTATATTTCCACTGGCTTAAAAGCCAATAAATTTGGGGTCGATATTTTAAAAGCACCGCAAATTTACCGCGCTGCCAGCGAGATGAGCCACCTGAAACTGGTCGGGGTGGATTGTCATATCGGCTCACAGCTGACCGAAACCCAGCCCTTTTTAGAGGCGCTGGAAAAATTGCTGAGCTTAATTGATGCGTTAAAGCAGGACGGCATTGAGCTAAGTCATATCGATATCGGCGGCGGCCTGGGCGTGACCTACGATAAAGAAACGCCGCCCGAGCCTTATGCCTACATCAGTAAAGTGGTTGAACGGCTGCAAAGCTACCCTCAGCTGGAACTGATTATGGAGCCCGGCCGGGCTATTATGGCCAATGCCGGCATTTTGCTGACTAAAGTCGAGTTTTTAAAACCCGGTCAGGAAAAGAACTTTGCCATTGTTGATGCAGCAATGAACGATTTAATCCGGCCGGCACTGTACAGTGCCTGGCAGAATATTGTGCCGGTTAAGCAGCAAAGTACAGCGGCCGCTAAACTGTATGATGTGGTTGGCCCGGTCTGCGAGACCGGTGATTTTCTGGGTAAAGACCGGATGCTGGCCATTGCCCAGGGCGACTTGCTGGCCGTGCGCTCGGCCGGTGCCTATGGCTTTACCATGAGCTCCAATTACAACAGCCGGCCGCGGGTGGCCGAAGTGATGGTAGCGGGCGACCGCTGCCACTTAATCCGGGCCCGCGAACAATGGCAGGATTTGTGGCGCGGTGAACAGCTGCTTAGCGAATAGTGATAAGGCTTTGATGATAATTAATTTTTCTAAAATGCATGGCCTGGGCAATGACTTCGTGATGGTTGACAGTGTCAGTCAGAACTTATTTCTTACCAAAGAGCAAATTCGCCAGCTGGCTGACCGGAACTTCGGTATTGGCTTTGATCAGCTGTTGATGGTAGAACCACCTTATGATCCGGAGCTGGATTTTCATTACCGGATTTTTAATGCCGATGGCACTGAGGTGGAGCAATGTGGCAATGGCGCCCGCTGCTTTGCCAAGTTTGTCCGTCACCGCGGTCTGACCAATAAAAGTAAAATTCAGGTTAGTACCAAGTCGGGCAAAATTACCTTGTATGTGGAACAGGATGGCCAGGTTACCGTTAATATGGGCATCCCCCAGCTCGACCCGGCACTGGTGCCGTTTAAAGCGCAGAAGCAGGAAGCAACTTATATTATGCGGGCCGGCGAGCATACGGTATTGTGCGGTGTGGCCTCGATGGGGAACCCGCATGCCGTGCTGGAAGTAGACGATATTGCCACGGCTAATGTAGCAGAACTGGGTCCGCTGCTGGAAGGGCATGAACGCTTTCCGCAAAAGGCCAATATCGGCTTTATGCAGGTGCTGTCGTCGCAGCATATTAAACTGCGGGTTTGGGAGCGTGGGGCTGGTGAAACCCTGGCCTGCGGCACCGGCGCCTGTGCGGCTGTGGTGATTGGTCAGCTGCAGAAAAAACTGGGGCCCCAGGTGCAGGTAGACTTGCCCGGTGGTACCTTACATATTCGCTGGAATGGGCCGGGCCAGGTTGTAAAAATGACCGGCCCGGCTGAACACGTATTTGATGGACAACTTTCGTTATGAATGACAACCTGGCTCAGGATAAAGAAGCGATTGCCGCCTCGGTGGTACTGGATTATCTGCAGGATCACCCGGAATTTTTCCAGCAGTATCCGCAACTGCTGCAACAAATGCGCCTGCCCCATCAGCAACGAGGCAGCGTGTCACTGGTAGAACGCCAGCTGGAATTGCAGCGCACTAAAATTGCTGCGCTGGAAGATGATATTACCCGTTTAATGTCAGTCGCCCGTCAGAATGAACATATTTTTCATGCGCTGAATACCCTGCACTTAAGTCTATTGCATAAACCCAGCCTGGACGATGCGGAACAGGCGCTGCAGCAGTTTGCCCAAAGTATGCCCCAGGTGCATGCCTGCCGGCTTATTTGCCTGCAGCCCGACAGCAGTGCCATCAGCCAGTATCAGCTGCTGGTATCCCGCCGTTTAAGCAGCGACAAGGTGTATCTGGGCCGGTTAAATAAAGAGGAACAACAGCCGTTATTCGGCGAGTCCATTCATTCCGTTGCCCTGTTGCAGATTGGCAGTGGCCCGGGCCTGGCGTTGCTGGCCTTTGGCAGCGAGCAGGATGATCACTTTCAACCAGGCATGGACCGGCTGTTTATCCGCCATCTGGCCGAACTGCTGTTGCTGGTATTACCCGGCCATGCCAACAGCTGAGCCACGCTGGCAACGTGATCTGGAACAGTATCTGAGCTACCTGCGCTTTGAGCGCGGTTATGCCAGCCGGACCTTACAAACTTATCGCCAGCAGCTGAGCCTGTTCGCGTCCAGCCAGAGTGATCAGGCCTCAGCCACCGAGCCAACCGAGTTCAGCTGGCACAACCAAACCGAAAGCAGCTTACAAACTTATCTGGCCAACGGCCGGCGCCGCGGCCTCAGTGCCCGCAGCCTGGCGCTGACGGTGGCTGCGCTGCGCGGCTTATACCGCTATCTGCAGCAACAACAGCATGTTAGCGACAATCCGGCTCAGTACCTGACCGTTCCCAAACCCAAAGCGAGACTGCCGAAAAACCTTGATATCGATACTTTGCAGCATTTGCTCAGCTTTGACAGCAGCAGTGATGTGCTGGCGTGCCGCGATAAAGCCATGCTGGAGTTGTTTTATTCATCCGGCCTGCGCCTGGCAGAATTAGTCGGCAGCAATATTAATGATATTGACTGGCATGAAAAGTTAATCCGGGTGCGCGGCAAAGGCAGCAAAGAGCGGCAAATTCCGGTTGGCTCGGTAGCATTAACGGCGTTGCAGCACTGGCTTAGTCAGCGCCATTTATTGCTGGGTGAGGCCACACCGCAAGCCGATCAGCAGGCGCTGTTTTTAAGTAAGCAGCAGCAACGTATTTCCGCGCGTCAGGTACGGCAGCGGGTTAACCACTGGGCCAAAGTGCAGGGCCTGGGCCAGCAGCTGCACCCGCATATGCTGCGTCACTCTTTTGCCAGCCACGTGCTGCAATCAAGCTCAGATCTGCGCGCCGTGCAGGACTTACTGGGTCATGCTAATCTTAGTACCACCCAGGTTTACACCCATCTTGATTTTCAGCATCTGGCAGCGGTGTATGACAATGCCCACCCGAGGGCCCGGAAAAAACCATGACTATCTGTTTGGCGTAAGTGAGTAATAACTGCAATCATAATTCAGGTTAACTTTAATGTCGGAAATTCAACATGCAGATATTTAAAGCGCTGGCGCCTGTCCAGGCATTATCTTTTGATTTAGACGACACCCTGTACGACAACTCGCCGGTTATCGCGGCGGCTGAACAGGCTATGCTGACAGCGCTGTTCGAACTTGCGCCACAGAGCAACCAGACCGACAGCGACTTCTGGTGGCAGCACCGCTTAAAGCTGGCCAAACTAGAGCCGGAAATTCGGCATGATATTGGCCGCTGGCGACTGCTGGGTATTGAGGCCGGGCTGGTCGAGCTGGGCTTAGCGCGCAAAGAGGCTAAAAAGGTGGCGCAACAGGGCTATGATGCTTTTCTCGACGCCCGCACCCGGATTACCGTGACGCCTGACATCACCGAATTGCTAGCCAAACTGGCCAGCCAGTACCGGTTAATTGCCATAACCAATGGCAATGCCTGTATTAATAAGATGGGAGTTGGCGAGTTATTTCAGTTCAGCCTGCAGGCCGGGCCGGCCGGTAAAATGAAACCCTATCCGGATATGTTTCAGCTGGCGGCAGAGCGGCTGCAGCTGACACCTGCGCAAATACTGCATATTGGCGACAGTCACCGCGCCGATGTGATGGGGGCCTTAGCCGCTGGCTGCCAGGCAGCCTGGCTCGATCACCACCAGCAACCGGTAAGTATCTTGCCGCATATCCGGCTAACCGATGTGCGGCAGTTAGGGGCTTTAATTACAGCTTAACTGGCTGCCTTGGCTGATGACCTGAAACCGGCAACTACCCAGACAATAATTAAGTAGATAAGGACCGGCGGCACTACCGCTAAAAATAGCGCTGAGGTTATAGTGGTTGTTTTAGATTGCTGCACCTGATTTAACTGCTGCTGATATCGCTCAGCTAATAGCGCTGGGCTGTGCCCGTTAAGATGGTGTGTAATTGAGCCTGCCAGGGTGCCATCCGGTTCCGGCTGTGCTTCCATTCGCTGTACCGCTGCAGTAAGTTCCACAATGCGTTCATCCGCAAAACTAAGGTCCGAATGAGCTGCAAATGCCAGATAGCCGACCCACCCAACAACGATAATACAATAAATCCGCTGCCAACCATTTAACCGCATACTATTTCCCTAATTTCACACCAGAAAGTGTTTTAACACGCAAATAGCCGTTGAGCAACAAATAATCAAATTAATGAAACCTGACAGTTGATATAAAAATCGATAACCGGTTTAGAATTATGCAGGCCATTCAACCTGCAATAAGGCTTTCCAGCAATTTCAGTGGTTTGCCAGCTTAATTCTGGTAGCAGACTCGGTAGTACTGCTACAGCACAATCGGAAACACTGCCGCCATTAACTAGCTTAGTTGCGCTAATAAACGGCTTATTTTTAATTAACCCAACCGGAATAGTCAGGCTGTGTCGTTCAGCCAATTTATTGGCAATAACGTCTACCTCGCCCGCAGCTGAAATTCGCAGGTCATAACTTAAATAAACGCTGGTGCTGTCAACACGCTCAGGGTAATTCACTGTTATGCGTTTAACCTGGCGATTAACCTCAACTGCATTCTCAGAGTAGCCAACTGTGAAATCGACAGGGTTAAGCCAAATCGATTTGGGTTTAAACAAATCTGCCAGCGGTTGCCAGAAAGGATCATTAGTTTTGGTATGCAACATTTGCATCGCGGCATTCAGTTGACCCAGTCTGGTGCTATCGAAAGTATGTTCAATAGCCAGCAACTCATTACTATCCTGGCAGCTGTCCGGCACTGCATCGGCAAACCGCTTAAGTGCCATATCAGGTGGCAGTTCAATGCTTAGCTGCTTATGTGCCGTGCCAGTTACCGGTTGATCCTCACCGCCGATCGCCAGCGATAGTAAAACCACCGCTATAGCAACCATCCTCACAAGACTTACAATCAATTTATATGGCATGTTGTCGTTCTAATGCTTGTTTTTTAAGCAAAAGATAATCTGTTCCTGAATTAAATACCAGTCTTTTCTGCGGACAAAAAGGCAATAAGCACTCCAGACACTGGTTATTTATCCACTAAAATCTGTTGCTTTACTTGGCGCTTACCGCAGGGCTGTTATAATGGCCGCAAATGGTTTACTGAGATGTGCTGATGGATGTATCCAACCTGCTGGATGGCTTAAACGATAAACAACGTGACGCGGTGGCTGCGCCGGCGCAGCATATGCTGATTTTAGCCGGTGCCGGTAGTGGTAAAACCCGGGTACTGGTGCATCGTTTAGCCTGGTTAATGCAGGTGGAAACCGTCGCACCCTATAGTTTGCTGGCAGTGACCTTTACCAATAAAGCGGCGCAGGAAATGCGCGGCCGGATTGAAAGTACTATCGGTGTCAGCTTAAACAACCTGTGGATGGGTACCTTTCACGGCTTGTCACACCGGATGCTGCGGGCGCATTATCAGCAGGCTGGTTTGCCACAGGGCTTTCAGATCATCGATTCAGACGATCAGTACCGGCTGGTGAAGCGGGTTCTCAAAGCCCTCAACCTGGATGAAAAGCACTGGCCAGCCAAACAAATTCAGTGGTTTATTAATGGCCGTAAAGACGATGGTCAGCGCCCGGGCATGATTGATGCCGGCGGCGATTTCAGCCTGCAACAGATGGTAAAAATTTACGCCGCTTATCAGGAAATGTGTGACCGGGCAGGTTTAGTCGACTTTGCCGAAATTCTGCTACGCAGCTTTGAGCTGCTAAAAAACCATGCCGATGTACGCGGCCATTATCAGCAGCGCTTTCGCCATATTCTGGTAGACGAGTTTCAGGATACTAACGCTATTCAGTATAACTGGCTGCGGCTACTGGCAGGTACTGCAGCCAAGGTGATGATTGTTGGTGATGATGATCAGTCAATTTACGGCTGGCGCGGCGCAAGGGTAGAGAATATTCAGCAGTTTTTGCGTGATTTTGACGGCGCAGAAACTATCCGGCTTGAACAAAACTACCGCTCTACCGCCACTATTCTAAAAGCCGCCAACGCCGTGATAGCCAATAACAGTGGCCGGCTCGGTAAAGACTTATGGACTGACGGCAGCGACGGCGAAACCATTTCACTTTATACCGCCTTTAACGAACTGGACGAAGCCCGCTTTATTGTCAGCCGTATTCGCAGCTGGCATAACCAGGGCGGCAGCCTGACCGAAAGTGCTATTTTGTATCGGAATAATGCCCAGTCTCGGGTGCTGGAAGAAGCCCTTATTCAGGAAGGCCTGCATTATCGTATTTATGGCGGTTTACGCTTTTATGAGCGGCAGGAAATTAAAGATGCGCTGGCATATTTACGCCTGATCAGCAACAGGCAGGATGATGCGGCGATGGAGCGGATTATTAATACCCCGGCCCGCGGCATTGGCGATACCACGATGAATAAGGTGCGACTGCACGCCCGCAGCGAGCAGCAAACCCTGTGGCAGGCGCTGCAGCAGATGTTACAGCAAAAGCAACTCAGTGGCCGCGCCGCCAATGCCATTGAACAGTTTATGCAATTAATTGACACTCTGGAGCAGGAGCTGACCGACTTACCGCTGTTTGAGCAGGCCGAGCATATTATTAAACAATCGGGTTTATATGCGATGTACCAGGCCGAGAAAGGCGAGAAGGCCCAGACCCGAATCGAAAACTTAAATGAGCTGGTCACGGCCTGTCAGAACTTTAACAGCAACACCGTAGAAGATATGACGCCACTGGCCGCGTTTTTATCACAGGCCGCGCTGGAAGCCGGTGATTATCAGGCCGAAGAGCATTCAGACGCGGTACAATTAATGACCCTGCACAGCGCCAAAGGGCTGGAGTTTCCGCTGGTATTTATCTGTGGTCTGGAAGAAGGCATGTTTCCCAGCCAGCAAAGCGGTGATGATCCTACCCGGCTTGAGGAAGAGCGGCGGCTTTGTTATGTCGGCATGACCCGGGCTATGCAAAAGCTTTACTTATGTCATGCGGAAAGCCGCCGTTTATATGGTCAGGAGCAATACCATAAAGCGTCACGCTTTATCCGCGAAATTCCGGCTGAATACCTTGAAGAAATTCGTTTAACCACCCAGGTAAGCCGGCCCGCCCAGACTGGCCGCTTTGGTAATGCCGCCAGTCATGTTGCCTTTGAAAACACCGGTTTTAAGCTTGGCCAGCGGGTATTGCACGATAAATTTGGTGAAGGCACGGTGCTTAATTACGAAGGCGTAGGGGCGCAGTCGCGTATTCAGGTGAATTTTGACCAGCTTGGCAGCAAATGGCTGATGACAGCCTATGCCCGGCTGCAGGCTGCCGGCTAAATGCCGCTGACGGCCTGTTTGCAGCCACTGCTGGCACAAGCTGCTGCGCGCCGGGTCCGTTTACCGGTGTTATTGCAAGGCAAGCAAGCGGACCTGCTAAGCCAGTGTCAGCAGCTTATTGCCAGCACTAAGCCGCAAAAGCTGTACTGGCTCGGTGAACAGCCGCCTGTCGCGGCAACCCAACTTAGCGCCGGCAGTAACTATCAGCTACTGGGCAGCGAATGCGATATGCTGGTTATCAATGCTTGTGCCGGTTTTAATGCCGATTTAGTCGCAGCCACTGCCGGCTGTGTCCGCGCCGGTGGCTTATGGCTGTTGCTGGCACCTGAGGATGAAAATTGGTGCCGCCAGCCAAATCCGGCACATGCTGCACTGCTACCCTATCCGCTGGACCCACAGCAGCATAAGGGACAGTTTATCCGGTTCTGGTTAGCCAGGCTGGCTGAATGTCAGATCCTAAAACTAACCCTGATTAATAATCAACTAAGCGTCGCTCAGCACTTATCATTACCGGAATATACAACGCCTGTTGAAGTTGCAACGCTTTATGCCAGCACTGAGCAGCAACAGGCTGTAACAGCCATTTTAAAAGTGGTGTCAGGCCATCGGAAACGGCCACTGGTATTAGTCGCTGATCGTGGCCGCGGTAAATCTGCTGCCCTTGGCCTGGCAGCAGCATTGCTGGCAAAGCAGGGTAAAACACGACTGGCTATTACTGCTGCCAGCCCGAATGCGGCGGCGACTGCCATAAAGCATTGTCAGAGCCAGCTGGCAGATACCGCTGGCCTGCGCTTTGTGCCGGTTGATAGCTTGCTGCAGCAAAAGCCTGAACTGGATTTGTTGCTGATTGACGAGGCCGCGGCCCTGCCAACAGCCGTGTTAAAGCAACTGGCCGATAACTACAGCCGGATAGTATTTGCGACGACAGAACATGGCTACGAAGGCACCGGTCGTGGCTTTCAGCTGCGCTTTCAACGCTACCTTGAGCAAACCCAGCCTGGCTGGAAGCGGCTTGAGTTGAAACAACCTGTCCGCTATCAGCTGGATGATCCGCTGGAACAGCTTATTTTCAGCAGCTTTCTGCTACGCCAGCCGGAAACAGAACCGCTGTATCAACCAGACCAGTCATTGCAACTGCGTTTCTATCAGCACAATGACTGGCTGGCAGCTTCTGAGCAGCTGGCAGCCGTATTTCACCTGCTGAGCCTGGCGCATTATCAGACCCAGGTGAAAGATCTGGCGGCGCTGCTTGATAATCCGAGCTTAACTATTGCCGCCCTTTATCAGGAGGACCAGTTATTAGCCTGCGCTTTGCTAAGCAAAGAAGGGGAGCTGGAGCCTGAGCTTTGTCAGCTGATTTATCAGGGCAGCCGCCGGGTGCAAGGCCATTTACTGGCACAAAGCCTGGCGTTTCATCTGGCCCGGCCGCAACTTGCCAGTCAGCGGCTGGTACGAATAATGCGAATTGCAGTGACTCCGCACTTGCAGCGCCTTGGCTTAGGCAGTCAGTTACTGCATGACATTGCACACTCACTGTCACAACAAAGCCTCGGCTTAGTGGGCACCAGTTTTGGCGTCAGCCCGGCGCTGCTGGCGTTCTGGCAGGCGGCAGGTTTTATCCCGGTGCGATTAAGCCATTTTGTTGATAACGCCAGTAGCGAACCTTCGGTACTGATGCTCAAGCCGCTGAATGACAGTGAACATGAAGTAGTACAGCAACTGCAACAACAAGCCGGTAGCGAGTTATACCATTGCCTGCATGAGTATCCGGCCAACTTAAGCTTCAACGTCATCAGCAAATTAATATTGCCGCCGGCAGTACAGTTAACGCACGCCGATATTGAACAACTGCAGTTATTCGCTGCCGGTAAGCGCCCCTATCAGCTTGTCGCCGGCCTGCTGTTAAACTGGTTTAATTTGAATTATCAGCAGCTGGAGCCGCAGGCTGCCAGTGTACTGGCAGCGCGTTTATGGCAAAAACAACCCTGGCAGACTATCAGCCAGCGCTTTGGCCTGTCAGGAAAAGCGGGCTGTATTAAACTGATGCAACAACAAATTAATAGCCGCAACCTTTAGTACATCCTGGAAGTACTGTTTTAAACGCCGGAAAAGTGCTACTGTGCGGCGTTTTTATTAGAATCTTAACGATCAATCAACTCTATGACGATGATAGCGCCTTTTCTTTTTAGCCTGGCTGTAAGCAGTACAGCGGGATACAGCCAGAGCGAATTACGCACCCTGCAATATGCGGTTAACAGCCATGTGTATAGCCAGGCTCTGGAACAATTTTATCAGCACTGTATCACCCTCGATCCAGAGCAATATATGATTAAAAAGCCTGATAACAGCCGGCTTAACAGCTTATTAAAACAACAGTTGCAGCTCGAACCTGAACAATTTGTCAGTAGTGTAGCGGCAAACCCTAAATTGCGGCAGCGGGCCCCCGACGATATTGTGTTAACTGATTGTATTGATCATGCCAGCTATCAAAAAGTATTAGATAAGTATGAACTTGAATTGTTTGCGCTGGAAATTGCCACGCCGGTCAAAGTTAACAGTCAGACCACGGAAAGCCAGCGTAAACAGCAGCTTAAATTAAAAGTAAAAAAAGCGACAGAGTTATTAGAGCGTAGCAAAGCGATAGCGATGGTCAGCATTGTTGACCGCAACAGCCTGAGCACTCTGGAGCAAAGCAATTTTTTACATCCTGATTATAAAGGCCGTTATATCTACCGGGTAGACCAGGGCTGGCGCAATATTCCCGCCAGATATATGGGCATGCAAAGTTACCTGACTGAAAAACAGTTTGCTGCAAGTCCCAAAACCTCGCTGCTTTTGCTGGACCAGCATAATCAGTTTCTTAAGGTTTTCGATGAAGCGGATGCCAAAGTTTATCTTAACCTGTTAGGTAAACCAGAATGGCATTTCGATAATCAGGGCAACCTGCAGCGCAGATAAAACCTCTCAATCTCCAAATCCCCCTCAATCCCCCTTTTGCAAAGGGGGAGGTTATCCAACACGCAGTAGTATCATGGCGACAAATTCGTCAGGAGCGTTTTCACTCGCAACATCCTTGTCGCTCACCTAAGGCAGCGGGGTAGTGCAAAACGGCTTTCCTGCCGCTTTGTGGACTGCACGATATTTGTTTAGCGACCTCAAAGGTAGCGTAGCGATATAAACTTATTAACAAGTTCGGAGCTAGAAAATAGCATGGCGACAAATTCGTCAGGAACGAATTTGGACTGCCGCAGGCAGGCCCGAAGGGCGAAACACACGGAAGTGTTTCGCAATGCCACCAGCGAAGCGCTGTGGTTGAGACGCGCCCGGAAATAGCGAAGACATGGAGCTATTTCAGTGTCGAAAGCGAGGCCCCGGGACGGCCGAGCCGGCAAGGCGTGCCATGAATGGTACGCGGCGTGGGTATCGGCGGTGTACTACATTGCTCA
>NZ_JAWWAP010000012.1:0-140493 GCF_033721375.1 Arsukibacterium sp.
AGGCGTATGTTACACTTCCCAGATTTTAAGTCAAGCGTGATAAGTTGTCTTTTTTACCAAACAGCTTGTCACATTTGACCCTTTGTTACTAATCCCGCTTTTCAGGGCTTTCGTTGCCACCTTGAAGCGAGGGCGCCATTTTAGTGATTTAAACCTGACTGTCAAGGGTCTTTTCGAAAGATTTTTGCAATCCGGTTTATCTCACCTGAAGCCTGCTTAGCGCAGCACCCCTTGGCATGGCGCGCATTATAGGGCGTTTTAGCAGAGCTGCAAGCAGTAAATCAATAAAAACCTGCGGCAATGATTCGTTCGCACAAAAAGCAGACGGTTTAACCAAAATATCTACAGAACCCGCTTACTTTTGCTGCGCTCCGATAATAACAGCTGCCTTAAGTCGCTTTTTGCCATAGCTGAAAGCTTTGCTAAACACTTTATATTCGATTGGAATATATTGCCTCTCCGCTGTCGACAACCAGGGAATGTCAGCCGTATCAGGATCATTAATATAGATAAAATTATCATCGGCAGCGCACACCACTACCCAGTGCGGTGCTTTGCTCTTATCAAATTGCCAGGTACTGATAAGAGCAATGATCAATTTATCTTGTTGCAGATACCGTTTAATTGCACTTACCGTAAGTTCAGCATGATGAACTGTGACACCTTGCTGCTCAGTTTGTTGCCTGAAAGCGTCATGTACCCGCTGCAGAACCGCTTTTTTAGCCTCACTTCTCACACTGTCACCAAACAGTAAACCATCATTATTCAGATAGATTTCTGCAGAAAACCCTCTACGATGCGCCGCTAATGCTAATCCTCTTGGACCACAACCGCCGTGGCCACTGGTCATAAATATGGTGGTGGCCTCCCTCCATAGCTCGATTTCATGCTGATAAGGATTAAATGAGCCTGGTTCAAAATAATTGAAAGCCATTAATAAACTGGCTGGCCCACACGTGAACGGTGTTGTTTGCGCGATATAGGGAACCTGACGGGTTACCGAGTCACGCTTAAACTGTATCACTTGCTTCTGCATACAGATTGCATCTGAGTGATCTTCATAAAAGTCATGTTTTATCGCAAACTCATGGTACTGTAATTTCTTATAAAGTTTTATTGCCGCCTCATTATCTTTGCGTACTTCTAATCGCAGTAATGCACAATACCTGTTAGCTGCCTGAACCTCAGCTTCAGCCATCAGCTTCCCGGCAAACCCCCGCTGCCTGAATGCGGGATCCACGGCAATTGAATACAATCGCGCAAGGCTCGTGCCCCGCCGGTAAATCAATAAAAAATATCCTGCCAACGTGTCACCAACTTCAAGCACAAGCAGGTCGCTACGTTTTTCAGTAATGAACCGTCGAAAACTACGAATACTTAATCTGTCTGAATCAAAGCAGCGGTGCTCAATAAACTGTAAAGCAGGAACATCAGCCAGCATGGCTGGTCGCAATCTGATATCGTGGTCCTGCTCTGACTTAACCATAAAATTTTACCCTAAACATCATTCTTAATAGCATCTTAAATGCATCACAACAGTTATCCAATTGAAATGCCAGTAAGAAATTCTGATGCTATGCTGAAAAATAATTTGCTGTCATTCAATGCCATAATAAGTCAGGCTAAACCCGCTAACAGGAGGCAACATGGCGAAACTGATAATAATAGTAGATAAAGCTCAGGACTGGGCACCATTTCATCAGTATGACGGCGTAATGAGTTTACCCGCTTATCTGAAGTGGTCCGCAAAACAGAAACAGCGGGTACGGGTCATCAACCTGTGCCGCCAATCGCATTATCTGGGCAGTGGCTACTATTGTTCTTTGCTCGCTGAAGCGCGCGGCCATAATGTTATGCCATCGGTACGGGCTTTTAATAAATTTAACCGCCACGAAATTGCCGATATTGCTGATGAAGTGCCCGTGGCGCTGCTACAACAACTAAATAAAGATCTGGCCGAAGAAACTGCAAGCCAGCTGACATTTAATATCTACTTTGGGGAAACAGAGCATAAAGCATTAAGAAAGGTAGCCTCTTATTTGTTTGAGGCTTTTCCGGTACCCATCCTCAGAGTTGAGCTGCAAAAGAAAACCCGCTGGCAGGTTAAAACCCTGAAAATTGGCAGTGTCAACAAACTCACCGAAACCGAGCAAAGCCTGTTTGGTAATATTCTGGAAAAATACAGCCATAAGATATGGCGGCTGGAACCCGCTAACCGCAAATTTAAGTATGACTTAGCTGTGTTAGTTGATCCGAAAGAGAAGTTTCCGCCCTGCACACCTAAGTCACTGGAACTGTTTGTCCGGGCTGCAAAAAAGGCAGCAATGGATGTCGAGCAAATCACCTCGAAGGATATTCACCGGCTGGCAGAGTTTGATGGGTTGTTTATCCGGGAAACAACTGCGGTAAATCATCATACTTTTCATATGGCGCAAAAAGCTGAACGCGAAGGGCTGGCCGTAGTAGATGATCCCAGCTCTATTTTGCGCTGCGGCAATAAAGTGTATCTGCACACCTTATTTGAACAACATAAAGTGCCAATGCCAGATGGCCTGATGTTATTTAAACAGGATGAAGATAATCTGGAGCGAGCAGCTGATAGCCTCGGCTTGCCACTTGTGCTGAAAATACCGGATGGTAGTTTTTCACGGGGGGTTATCAAGGTAAAAACCCTGACTGAACTGCGTTCTACCCTGGCAACCCTGTTTGAACAAAGCGCCATTATCCTTGCACAACGCTATACTTTTACTGAGTATGACTGGCGGATTGGCGTGTTAAACGGCCAGGCTATTTTTGCCTGCAAATACTTTATGGCCCGCAATCACTGGCAAATTTATAAACATGGCAAAGCAAAAACAGAAAGTGGCGGCTTTAGTACCTGCGCAGTCAATGAAGTACCGGTGCATGTGCTGGATGCGGCTATCCGCGCCTGTGCCCCTATTGGTGATAGCTTATATGGGGTAGATGTAAAACAGGATGGTGATAAGGTGTATGTGATAGAAGTAAATGACAACCCGAATATTGATGATGGCGTAGAAGACCTGCACCTGGGCAACAAACTATACGATATTCTGGTAGAAGACTTTATCCGCCGCATCGAGCTAAAAAGATAAATTCAGGGATGATAAAAACACAAAAGCGCAGGAACGTTTTTCACTCGCATCATCCCTAATACTCGCCTACGGCAGCAGAGCTGTGCAAAACGGCTATCCTGCCGTTTTGTGGACAGCCTAAGGCTGGTCCCAGAGGGATGCCTGCACGGATTGCAGGCACATAAAACTGGCTGGAACAGTTTTAGACAGCTCCAGCTGGCCTGCGTAGCAGGATTTATCAGGGATGATAAAAACAAAAAAACCGGCCAAGGCCGGTTAATTTGGTGCAGATGGAGAGACTCGAACTCTCACGCCTTGTGGGCACAAACACCTGAAGCTTGCGTGTCTACCAATTCCACCACATCTGCGTATGTTTTACACTTTACTTTCGAAGCAGGTGCTTAACATGGCGAGCAGTATAGCGATTCAAAAAAACTAGTCAACTATTGAATTCAACTATTCTGCTCGTTTTTACTCGTTCGCTTATTTGCTGAGCAAACTGCTTATTACTTGGCTTTTTTCAGTAAGCCAATTTCTTCCAACCGCTGCATTAAATAGTCGTTGGAGTTAATTGGTTCCGGGTAAAGGTTAGGCCGGTCCTTGCTGATACACGTATCCAGTGTTTCAATCACAAAATCCGGATTCGGGTGCATAAAAAACGGAATAGAGTAGCGTGGTTCGCCCGCTGCCACACCAGCAGGATTAACAACCCGGTGGGTTGTAGATGGCAACACATGGTTAGTCAGCCGCTGCAACATATCGCCAATATTAACCACTATGGTGCCTTCAATAGTAGTTACCGGTAACCAGCTACCGTCACGGCGCAAAATTTCCAGGCCTGCTTCATTAGAGCCAACCAACAACGTGATCAGATTAATATCTTCATGCCGACCAGCACGAATTGACTCTGTAGAGGTATCCTTAATTGGCGGATAATGAATAGGCCGCAATATCGAGTTGCCGTAATTCACTTTATCGGCAAAGTAATGCTGATCCTGGCCTAAAAACAACGCTAACGCTTCCAGCACCCGGTTACCCAACTGTTCCAGTTCAGTAAATAACGTATACGTCGCATCCTTAAACCCCGGCACTTCAACCGGCCAGACATTCGGATATAAACACGGATGTGGCGCAGGCCCTTCCAGTTCGCGGCCAACGTGCCAGAACTCTTTTAAATCAGGGTGGTTAGAGTCTTTGGCTTTTTCAACACCAAAGCCGGTATACCCCCGGGCACCGCCCTGTCCTGGCTTGTGATATTTTGCTTTAACCTCATTGGGTAAGGCAAAAAACTGTTTAATTGCGCTGTAAGTATTTGCTACCACGTCATCTGAAATTCCATGGCCGCTAATGCCGCAGAATCCAAACTCAGTGTAGGCTTTGCCAATTTCGGCAACAAAGTTATCTTTGTCGGTGGCAAACCGTCTTATATCTAACGTTGGAACTTGCTTTGTCATATAAAAGACCTGTTTGTTAGCCTAAGGAAAAAAAGAGTCCTGCAATTGCAGCACTCATCAAATTGGCCAATGTTGCAGCAAGCAGGGCTTTTAAACCCAGTTCAGCAATATCGGCCCGGCGACCCGGAGCCATTCCGCCCAGACCGCCTAATAAAATAGCAATTGACGAGAAGTTTGCGAAACCACACAAAGCAATAGTCACTATTACCTGAGTATGAGCGCTTAACTGATCTTTCACCTGCACAAAGTCGAGGTATGCGACAAACTCGTTAATGACCAGTTTCTGGCCAATAAAGCTGCCCGCCAACCGGGCTTCTTCCCAGGAAACGCCCAGAATAAAAGCCAGTGGCTGAAACACATAGCCAAAAATAAGCTGCAGGGTCAAATTCTCAATACCAAACCAGCCGCCAACACCGCCAACAATGCCGTTAACCAAGGCAATTAAACCAACAAATGCCAATAACATTGCACCGACATTCAGCGCCAGTTGCATACCACTGGAAGCGCCGGCGGCAGCGGCATCAATAACATTAGTGTGCGGCTTTTCAGTGCTTATTTCAGTTAGCTCATTCTTGGGTTGCTCAGTTTCCGGCAATATTATCTTTGCCATTAAAAAGCCACCCGGAGCGGCCATAAAGCTGGCGGCAATCAGATATTTCAGCTCAATCCCTAAGCCGGCATAGCCAGCCAGCACTGACCCGGCTACTGACGCCAGACCGCCGACCATAACAGCGAATAACTCTGAGCGGGTCATCGTTGGGATAAAGGGCTTTACCACCAGGGGCGCTTCAGTCTGACCAACAAAAATATTAGCGGCTGCCGACATAGATTCCGGCCGGCTGGTACCAAGCAGTTTTTGCAAGCCACCGCCGATCAGCCGGATAACCCAACTCATTAAACCGATATGGTAAAGCACTGCAATTAATGATGAGAAAAAGATAATAATGGTTAATACATGGATGGCAAAAATAAAGCCCTGAGAAAAATTGCCTAAATCACCAAATAAAAACTGAATACCGGCATTGGCATAACCAATAACATTGGCCACTACCTGCGATATGCTGTAAAGCACATCCTGACCAAACGGCACATATAGCACGAAAGCACCAATGGCCAGTTGAATTGCAAAAGCGCCACCAACAGTACGCCAGTTTATCCGGCTGCGATGCGCTGAAGCCGCAATTGCTACCAGCAATAAGGCAAATATGCCCACTAATCCCATCATACGTTATTCCCTGATTATTATTATTCTGCCAGTAACTGGCGAATTTTTGCTTTTATAATATCAATAGCGATCTGGTTTTTACCGCCACGGGTTACTACCAAATCGGCAAATTGTTTAGACGGTGCAATAAACTCGAAAAATGCCGGTCGTACTGTTGTTTCGTATTGCTCGGTAACAGATGCCAGACTTCTGCCGCGATCTTCAAGATCCCGTTTAATTCGGCGTAACAAACAAATATCCAGTGGCGTATCCATAAACACACTGATATCAAACTGCTGACGTAGTTTTTCATCATTAAGCAGCAAAATGCCTTCTACCAAAATCACTTTAGCGGCTTGTACTTTAATGGTTTCGTCCAGCCGGGTATGCAATTTATAGCTGTATTGTGGCATTTCAATACTCTGACCAGCCCGTAGATGCTGTAAATGCTCAACCAGCAAAGCATGTTCAAATGCTGAAGGATGATCATAATTAGTCAGCACCCGCTGATCAAAAGACAGATGGCTTTGATCCCGGTAGTAAGCATCTTCCGACAGAATTGCAATTCGCTCACCACCAAGTTCTGCTACCAATTCCTGGTATACCGTTGATGCAAACAAACTTTTACCCGATGCTGAAGCACCGGCAATAGCAATAATAGTATTTTTAGCCACAACAACGCCTACTTTGCGGAAAACAGCTGGCGATTATCGCTAATAATGCAGCAGATAGAAATAAAAACAGCTAAAAAAAATGCCCGCATTAAGCGGGCATTCGATTTTCAGCAGAATTGGTTATCAGAACTTGTATTCGATACCTACAGTCATCCGCCACAGAGACGGTGTAGCAACACGGCCTTGTGGATTACGATTTGTAAACTCATTAAACACATACTGGCCCTGGGCATTAATGTCAGCATCAACTACAGCTGCAGTTTGCGGGAAACTGGCTTCGTATAATACACCCCAGTCATCGTTTAACAGATTAGTCAGGTTATCGATAACAAAGAAGGCTTTCGCTTTGTGACCTTGCATAAAGCCAGGTAACTCCTGAGATATCCGCAGGTCAAACTTAGTCCACCAGTCACTGTAAAACTCGTTACGCTCTGCAATACCACCAGCGTACTTACTTAAACCACTGTTATTAACAAAGGCAAAGAACGCATCAGTGTCAAATGCTTCACCATCATCATTGGCACCAAATACTACGTTCGGGTCATTCACACCAGTAGGTACATATAACAGCTGACGACCTGAGGCAGCGTCACCGGCAAAGTTATTTTCAAAGGTGTAGCTGTAAGGCCGGCCTTTGTTATGAGAACCTAAAAGGCTCACTGACGTGGTATAACCTTCAAAGAAATCATGGTTGTAAGTTGCTCTGAAGGTAAAGCGGTGCGGTGTTTCATAGTTAGATGTAGCAGTACCCGGATCATTAAAATCACTGCGGGCATAGTTCGCGAAGTTAGAGAACGCCACCGAACTGGTCATTGGGTTTGAGTCTTCAGACTGAATATAGGCGTACGCTAAAGTCAGGTCCAGACCGTAATCAAACCGTTTACTGGCAGAAGTACTGAACGAGAACTGCTTCGCGTCAGAGCTGGCGTTAGTCAACAGGAAGTCACCTGAACGATTGCCATCAACGCTTGAGTAAATAGGGCGACCGTCAAATAAAGTACCTGTCTGAACTTGCGAAATGTCACGGACAATAGACTGGTCTTTTGCCACTGTGTACATCATATCCGCCATTACTACTGTACCTTCTTCAAAGGTATAAGTAGCGCCAACTGCGTATTTCCATTCTTTCGGCAGACTAAAGTTCGGGTCTACAGCATTAACCGCGCTGTCACCTGAGGCATTAGCAACCTGGTCAAAAATTGACTGAGGAATGTCATACAACGGACGGCCTGAACCAGACAACGGAATTTCAAACAAGTTTGGACGAGAGCGGTCTTCAATCTGGATCTGAGTTACACCGTCGTTCTGATAGCCATTCGCTAACCAAACATTCGGGTTACCGCCTGAATATAAGCCAATACCACCACGAACCTCCAGCTGGTCATTAACATTCCAGTTAATCCCCAAACGTGGCTGAATTAAACCTTCGCCATCAAAAGTGGTATCGTTGGCAAAACCGTAACGGTCAACGAAGTTTTCGTTTACCCGTGGCTTATCGCTGCTGCTGTACCAATCGTAACGCAGACCAAAGGTTACCGTCAGATCGTGCTCATAGAAATAATATTCGTCCTGAGCATACAAAGTATGATTGCTATATCCAAAATTAGCCGCAGCATCTTCGGGATTGTTGGTGCCTGCGCCACTACCGTAGTAAATGCGAGCCGGCACACCTGCTTCAAAATCATTTATTGAATCAAAGCGATATTCACCAATTGAATGCTGAACGAACATGTTGAATACATTATATTCTTCAAACTCATAACCAGCATAAATCAGATGGTCACCTAACGAGTAGGTACCAGCAAGTTTCAGGAAGGTAGTGTCATAGTTAAGTCTGTTTGACTGACGCGAATCGTCAACACCCAGAAATACAGTTGCCCGGGAGCCATTGTTTACTGAGATTTGTACTTCACCTAAACCACCAGGGCCGATGTTAACCTGACTGTTAATCAGTTCTGAATAACCTAACCGCATTTCAGTTGAGAACGCATCAGTCCAGTCTGAGAAAACCTGGGCAACATAAGATTCAAATTCAGCGCCACGGTTATAGTAGTGGTCTGAAAATTCATAACCAGATGCGAAACTATCAGACTCTCGAACCGAGCCACCATCGTTGTAGTTATAGGTTAGGGCTGCACGGTGCGCATCGTTGATATACCAGTCAAGCTTCACCAGCAGTTTTTCGTCTTCTACCGGTGAAGAACCGATAGGTGCACCAACATTATAACCGTAAACATCCGATGCTATTTGCGCTATCCGATCTAAATCGGCCTGGTTTAAACCAGCGACTGGACTACCTGCATTTGAATCTTGTGGACCACGGGTAAAGGTATCGGCGCCTTCATACATTTCGTAAGCAGCAAATACGAACAGCTTATCTTTGATTAAGGCACCGCCCAGATTAATCCCGTAACGTTTCTCATCAAAATCATCATTGGTCAGCGAAGTACCTTCCAGTTTATCACCAAGCAAAGACTCATTGGTAAAGTCGTAAAATACTGATCCTTTAAATTCATTGCCGCCTGACTTAGTAACCGCATTAATATTACATGCAGTAAAGCCGCCGTATTTTACATCAAATGGTGCAAATTCAACCGACACCTGTTGCAGCGCATCGAAAGAAAACGGCATACGCTCGGTAGGATAACCATTGCTGTTTAAACCAAAGTTATCATTCATTTTCACGCCATCAACCGTTAGGCTGTTAAAGCGTGGGCTGGCACCATTACATTGAATACCACGGGAAAAACCAGCATCGATATAAATACGAGGATCAGCAGCAACGATATCGGTTAAATCACGGTTGATAGCAGGAATGGTTTGTAAATCAGTTAAGCTGAAATTAGCGGCTGGACTTTTACTACCGTAGTTGGCATTGCTGATTACCGATCCGGTGACCGCAATACGCTCAACATCAGCCTGCTGGATAACGACATTCAGATTCTGAGTTTCGCCTAAGGTCAGAAAAACATTATCTATAGTCTGAGTACGGCCGGTTGGCCCCACTACTGTTAAAACATATGGGCCGCCAACCTGTAAGCCGCGGGCAGAAAAAGTACCTGTTTCATTGGTAGTAATTGTTCTGGTTGTACCGTTACGTTGATCGGTAACAGTAACAGTGGCGTTTGCTACAGTAGAACCAGCCTCTGTAGTAACAACACCCCGCACAGCTGATGAGGTTTCCTGGGCCAGCGCGATATTACTTGCTCCAAGTGCAAGTGTTACCGCAAGCGCTATACTCTTAATTTTCATATCGTTTTCACCTGGTTGTTAATGGTAGTGTTCTAATTCCGTTTGAATACAGATGTTATTTTCAAGCTGGGGCTAAGTGTAACGACACTTTATGTCATTTTCGTTACATCACAATTTAACCGGGAACTTTTAAGTTCTTCTTTAGTCAAAGCTCGCCTGTCACGCAAGTGTAACATGGCTGGTCAGAGTTGCGAATAATCACACCTTAAATTGCTCAAAAAATATCATTACCGGCTATATGTCTGCGCTTTACTGGTTTTTTAATTAGCGCGCCGTTATGCTGAACAACCTTTTATAAAACTCACTTTTACTATGCTTAAACACTTTTACTTTGGCTTATTAATGCTTACCCCCGGAGTGTCTATGGCCGCACAAACTACTGAGATAAAAGTTGCTACTTTTAACGTCAGTATGGAATCCAGCAATTATCTGCCAAGGGGCGAAATGGGTAACAGTCAGGTGTTGGCTAACATTCTGGCAAAGAGCGACAACCTGCAGGTAAAAAATATTGCAGCCATTATTCAGCGGATCCGGCCAGATGTAGTGCTGCTGAATGAGTTTGATTATATAGAACAGCCAGAACGCGGTGTTCAGGCCTTTATTAAAAACTACCTTAACCAGGCGCAGCAAGGTAGCGAGCCGATAGATTACCCGTACTTTTACTACTCAACCGTTAACACCGGCCAACCCAGTCCGTTTGATCTGGACAATGATGGTAAAGCGACAGGGGTTGGTGCTGATGCCTGGGGCTTTGGTTTTTACCCGGGCCAGTACGGTATGGTTGTTTTATCTAAATTTCCGATTGATACGGCAAATGTCAGGACATTCCAGCACTTTAAATGGCGTGATATGCCCGGCTTTATGCCAACAATAAAACAGGATGGCAGCCCCTGGTACAGTAAGGAAGCCTGGCAGCAAATGCCATTGTCATCTAAATCACACTGGGATGTACCCATTTCCGTCGATAACAAAACAGTACACATACTGGCCAGCCACCCTACTCCACCAGTTTTTGATGGTCCTGAAAACCGTAACGGCATTCGCAACCACGATGAGATCCGCTTCTGGCTGGATTATCTGAATCCCGACAAAGCCGGCTATATTTATGACGATAGTGGTAATGTTGGCGGTCTGGCTGAAAAACGCCGCTTTGTGCTACTAGGCGATTTAAATGCCTCTGCAGATGGTGACGGTGATGCAATAAACTCAGCAATCAAAGCGCTGGTTAGCCACCCCAGAATAGGGCAAAACTTCACGCCGGCAAGTTTGGGAGCAGCCGAAAATACCCCTGAACTGGCCCACGCCAGATACCATACCGCCGGCTGGCGGATGCGGGCAGATTATGTGCTGGCTTCAGATTTCGGCTTTAACATTCAAGATGGCGGCGTGTTCTGGCCGGCAAAAAATGAGGCCGACTATCCGTTGGTTGGCACCCGCGGGGCCAGCTCAGATCATCGTCTGGTTTGGCTGAAGCTTGAGATAAGCGCTGAATAATTCAGCGCGCAACTCAAATAAATGAAAAAATAAGGACACGCTTAGAATTTCAAAACCAGGTTTTGCACATGCACCGTGACTTCTTCACGGTCATGGTACAGGTGCTTAACATGCAAGCGAAATTTAATATCCGCATCTACCAGCCGCTGCTCCAGCTGCGCCAATATCCCGGTTACAGTTTCGTAGCGCTTTTTCATCGGCAGTTTTAAGTTAAATATAGCTTCCTGACACCAGCCGTTAATCAGCCAATCTCCCATCCGCTCGGCAACCCGCTGCGGCTGCTCAATCATATCGCAGACAACCCAGTAGACATTTTTCTTTTGCGGCTCAAACTTAAAACCATCAACCGTTAAATGCTTGACCTGGCCAGTTTGCATTAGCGACTCAGCCATAGGGCCATTATCAATAGCAGTTACCATCATGCTGCGTTTAACCAACTGATAGGTCCAACCACCAGGGCTGGAGCCTAAATCAACCGCATTTAGTCCACCGCCTAAACGCTTATCCCATTCAGGCTTAGGAATGAACTGCAGAAATGCTTCTTCCAGTTTTAAGGTGCTCCGGCTAGGCGCGTCATTGGGGAACTTCAACCGCATAATACCGTTTTCCAGCGGGCTGTTATTCTCCGGATAAGACAAGCCGACATAACCTTGCTGACCACTAAGTAACAAGACGTGCAAAACCGGCGCTCGTTTTTGCTCTTTCTGCAATAATACGCCGGCTTTGCGCAAAGACTGACGAAGAGGTACGGTTAATTTACGCGCCAGGGTTGATAAGGTTTTACCATCGTTTGTTTCAGGATATTCAACCCGTAGCTCACCACAGCCGGTTAATTCAGCAGCAACAAGAGCTTCAAGTACCGGTGCTATTCGATCTTCAGACGGCAATTCAAGCAGTTCAGCCTGCAGCAGACACCATTGCCGGATGAAAATAAAGTGCTCAAATGGATAGTCCCGATAAAACTCGGCAAGACCATCAGCATCATAAGCTTCAAAGATAACGTAAGCTGAATTTGCTGTTAGTTTGCAAAAACCAAACACATCAAAGCTACTTGCTTTGTCCTGAATTTCTGCAGCGCATTCTTTTTCAAAACCCGCCCGGCAGTATAATAATAGTTGTTTCATTTAACATCCTTTTGCCAGGCGCTTAGTGCAAGCAACAACCAGCCAATAATCAAAATTTGTCCGCCAAGCGGAGCCAGGGCAGAATAATACAAGGGTAATGTCAGCACCCCGGCAAATAAGGTCCAGCAAAATAACCAGAGCCCGATGTGCCAGCATAGCACCGCTAACTTTTGTAATTTTGCAGCGGCCGAATTACGGCCCACTGTCAGTAGCGCCAGTGCATGAAATGCCAGCATACTAATGGCACTTATTAAGCGGCCAAATTCTTTGTGCTCCAGAGCGGCCCACAGGTGCATCAGCGCGGCTGCCAGCCCTACTGCAGCCGCGCCATATAAGGCGGTCAGGCTGTTACTGATTTGCCAGAAGTATTTCATCGATTACCTTATTGCAATAAGCAGCCGCGGCACAGATAACATCCTGTTGCTTCAGGCCACTTGCCTTGGTCGGTTTAAAGTCATGATCGGCCGCCGTTAACCAGTGCACATTAACCTTTGGCCAGCTTAAATCAGTGAGCTCAGCGCGTTTGCCAAAAGGGTCGCGCTCGCCCTGTAAAATATGCAGTGGCACTGCCAGGCTGCTGAAATGTGCGGTCCGCCACTGGCTTTTGCCAGGCGGATGAAACGGATAACCGAAAGCAAATATAGCGTTAACCCCGGATGCCTCAGACAAGCTCAGCATACTGCTAACCCGGCCTCCCATCGATTTCCCGCCGATAAACAGCGGCAAGCTGGCATCTGTCTGCTCAAGCTGCTGAGTAAAATACTGCTGTAATACAGACATTTTATCCGGTGGCCTTCTGCCGCCCAGTTCAATACTGCGCTGCATATAAGGGAAATTAAAGCGCTGCACGTCAATATGGTGCGCTGCCAGCGCAGCAGCCAGCTCAGTCATAAAGGGGCTGCTGGCTGACGCACCGGCACCATGCGCCAGAATTAAACGGGCTTTGGCGCTAGTCAATGGCAACGGCATTAGTAAATTGTTGTTCGGCGAACAGTAATTGCTCGGCTGTTACCATATCCACCATCCATTGCCGGAATGCGGTAATTTTACCCAGCTCAGCCTGGTTTTCCCGGCAGACCAGATAATAGGCGTCTTTACTGATAAGCACATGGTTAAACGGCACGATTAAACGGCCGGAATTAATATCAGGCCGGGCCAGCACATTATGCGCCAGCGCCACACCCTGACCATGAATAGCAGCCTGCAGCACCATCGAAGAATGACTGAAAATAGGCCCCTGATTGACATTAAACTGTTTAAAGCCCTGACTGGTAAACCAGGCCTTCCATGCACGACGCGAGCCATCGTGTAATAAATTATGCTTTGCCAGATCGGTCGGCTCGTTCAGCGGTTTTCCGCTATTTAGCAGTAACGGCGAGCACACGGGTAACAGGTATTCAGTGTGTAGCTTGTCCGCATGCAAATTTCGCCAGTTGCCCCGGCCATAATAAATAGCAACATCAACATCGTCGGTCAGCGAACCTTCGTCTAAATCAACGGCTTTAATCCGAACGTCAATATCCGGGTGCTGCTCGCTGAACTGATTTAAGCGGGGAACCAGCCACTGAATTGCAAAACTTGGCTGCAAACTTACCGTTAAAGAGCCCTTGGCGCCACGGGCCAGTAATTTTTCAGTGGCTTCATGTAATTGCAGAAAAATTTCTTTGATATCAAGAAAATAGCTTTGCCCTTCTTCGGTCAGCAACAGTGAGCGGTTTTTCCGCATAAACAGCTTTAAACCCAGATGATCTTCCAGCGCTTTAATCTGATGACTGATAGCAGCCTGGGTAACATACATTTCTTCCGCTGCCTTAGTAAAACTAAGGTGCCTGGCCGCTGTTTCAAAAGCTTTTAATGCATTTAATGGTGGCAGACGACGCGCCATAGATTTGCTTAACCCAATAATTAACTGGCTGGCGGCTTATAGCCTTCGATTTCAATATCCTGGCCCTGAAACAAAAAGGCTTCCATCTGTTGCTCCAGAAACTGCCGGTGCTCAGGATTCATCATATTCAGTTTTTTCTCGTTAATCAGCATAATTTGCTTGGCCTGCCACTTGCTCCAGGCTTCCTTGCTGATCGAGTCAAAAATTTTACTGCCAAGTTCACCCGGATACAGTTGGAAATCCAGGCCTGGTGCTTCTTTTTGTAAATACTGACAGAAAACCGTTCTGCTCATAAAAATTGCTCCTTATTCAGGGGGCTGTAACGCCTGCATTTGCTGTAGCAGGATTTTAGCGGGTGCTGATAACCCCACCTGCGGTAGTTGCGCTATTGTAAACCATTGTGCGTCAGTTTGCTCCTGCACACTGGCAGGTTTGGTTTTAATCTTTACCAGTTGCGGGGTTATCCATAAATGAAAATGGCTGAATGTATGGCGAAAGGCTGGCAGGTCAAGACCTGAGGTAACCTGCAGCTGATTTAGCGCTATATAATCTGCGCGCAGCTGCTCACTGCTAAATTCAATAAAACCGTACAAGCCTCCCCACAGCCCGCTTGCCGGCCGCTGTTGCAGCAAGACCTGCTGCTGATGTTGCAGCATTAACCAGTAACTGTGTTTTTCAGGTAGGGTTTTAGCGGACTTTTTGCCGGGATAACTTGTCTGCTCACCGGCAAGAGCAGCTTTGCAATTTAATTTGAGCGGACATTCAGCGCAGCGTGGTTTACTGCGACTGCAAAGTGTCGCGCCCAAATCCATCATCGCCTGATTAAAGGCTGTTACTTCCGCTCCGGCGGGAGTAACCTGCTCTGCCAGCTGCCATAACTGCTGTTCAACCGCTTTATTACCTGGCCAGCCGGCAACAGCGGCAAACCGACTGAGCACCCTTTTGCAGTTGCCGTCTAAAATAGGGTAATGCTGGCCCAGCGCTAATGATAAAATGGCACCGGCTGTTGAGCGCCCCACGCCCGGCAATGCCAGCACTTGTTCAAATTCAACCGGAAACTCACCGTTATGCTCAGCAGCGATAATTTGCGCCGCTTTATGTAAATTGCGGGCCCGGGCGTAATAACCGAGCCCGGTCCACAAATGCAGCACTTCGTCCTGTGATGCTGCGGCTAAACGGGTTACATCGGGAAAGCGCGCTGTAAAACGTTCAAAATAGGGAATAACAGTAGCCACCTGGGTTTGTTGCAGCATCACTTCGCTGAGCCAGGTTTTGTACGGGCTTTTATTTATCTGCCAGGGCAGGGTTTTGCGGCCATGCAGCTGATACCAGCTAAGCAGCTGATCTGAAAACCAATTAGCAATATCTTTTTGCAACAGCCTGCCCCACTTATATCCGTCGTTATATCACCATGTTGCCAATTGCTGCGCAGTATAAGCAGCTTGGGCCGTAAAGCCAACGCAAAGTCGGTTGAGCTTATCGTCTAATATCCGCATAATGTGCGCCGCAGTTTGATTTCGGAGCCAACAATGAGCAACACCCCAGTCCAACCTGAACCACAGCAACCGTCAACAGAACAAGGCGAAAGTGTGCCTTATATGCGCAAAATCCGCTCCTTTGTGCTGCGCGAAGGCAGGTTGACTAAAGGCCAGCAAAACGCCCTTGATAACCACTGGCCGGCATTTGGTTTAAGTTATCAGCACAGCCCTCTGGACCTGCAACAGGTGTTTGGCCGCAGCGCACCGGTGGTACTGGAAATTGGTTTTGGCATGGGAAAGTCGCTGGTTGAAATGGCCAGCAACGCTCCTGACAAAGATTTTATCGGCATTGAGGTACATAAACCCGGCGTTGGAGCCTGCCTGGGCGATGCAGCAGCAGCTGGCTTAAGTAACTTACGCTTATTTGAACATGATGCGGTTGAAGTATTAAATGACAGCATCGCTGACGAGAGCCTTGATACTGTTCAGTTGTTTTTCCCGGATCCATGGCATAAAAAACGCCATCATAAACGACGGATTGTCCAGCCGGAATTTGTCCAGCTGCTACGCAAGAAGCTAAAAATTGGCGGTGTATTTCATATGGCGACAGACTGGCAAAACTATGCAGAGCATATGTTAGAGGTAATGCAGGCAGCGCCGGGCTTTGAAAATGTCTCAGCCAGCGGCGATTATGTAGAACGGCCAGAACAGCGGCCACTGACAAAATTTGAACAGCGCGGCCAGCGGCTTGGCCATGGCGTCTGGGATTTAATGTTTACAAGGACAAGCTGATGCTAGCCAATACCAGCCAGATGCTGCTGCGTAATATTACCGATTTAACCGGCAAGATACTAATTGTAGAACCCCCGGCTGATGAGCTGGCCCGCAGCCTGCTGCCAGAACTGCCAACTGATGCGACCCTGTGCTGTTATACCACTAATGCGGCAACCGCTGAAAATTGGCAACTGGCAGATACAACGTGCTATTTCAGCGCCTTACCTGAATTTAACCAACAGTTTGATACCGTCGTTATTTATTACCCAAAAAGCAAAGAGCAACTCAGTTTAAGTCTTGCCGCCATTGCACCGGCTTTAAAGGACAGCAGTCAGATCTATCTGGTGGGTGATAATAAAGGTGGCATTAAAAGCCTTGGCAGCCATGCCGACAAGCTTGGGCTCAAGGCGCATAAACTGGATAATGCTAAACACTGTTTGTGGTACTGCCTGACTGGCTCATTATCAGCGTTACCTAAGCCGGTTTTCAGTCAGCAGCAAGTTACCATTGCTCAAACCACGTTAAAAGTATGCTCGATTGCCGGGGTGTTTAATCATGGCAAGCTGGATACCGGTACTGCCCTACTGCTTAACCATCTGCAACATATCACGAAAGGCTCAGTACTGGATTTTGGCTGTGGCTGTGGGGTTATTGGCGCTTTTCTGAAGAAAAATAACAGCGACATTAATCTTTACTGCTCCGATGTCAGTGCGCTGGCGACAGAGGCTACAACTCAGACATTGCGGGCCAACAACCTGCAAGGTACGGTAATAACAGCCGATGGACTGCCGGCTCAACCCGCCAGCTTTGACCACATTGTCAGTAATCCGCCGTTTCATACCGGCATTAAAACCGACTATAGTATCAGCGAAGCATTTATCAGCCAGAGTAAGGCACGATTAAAAGCAGGTGGCAGCCTGACGCTGGTGGCTAATTCGCATCTGGCTTACCAGACGCTGCTGGAGCAAACTTTTGGTAATGTAGCGGTACTGGCGAAGGCTGATGGTTTTGTTATATATCAGGCAATTAAAAGGTAATTTAATGAGATTGCGGTCAACAGTGCTGGTTTTACTGGGTCTTACTTATCTGTTTACCGCAGTGTCTCCGGTGCAGGCCGCCGTTCCTGAGCAGTGCATTCAGCATAAAAATCGGGTTAAAGCCTGCCCGCATCAGTTGTATCGGGCCGATAAGTTACCGTCGCACAATACAACGCAGTTGCTATGCATCTGCGTTACTGATTTTCAGCCGCTGCTGCAACAACCCGACAATGAGCAACAGAAAATTGAGCAGAATATGCTGAGGCGGCAGTACCAGGTGCAGTTTGGCGATGACTTGCCGGTGATCCTGGCAATATTGCAACATCAACGTTAATCAGCCAGCAATATAACTCTGCTGTCAAATAAGCCAAGATATTCTTCGGTATGCTGATAAAGTACTGGTACCAGATATAATTTGTTTTGCTCTACCCAGTAAATAGCGTTCTGCTGAAAATCATGTCCCAGTTGCAACGCCTGAGCTTTATCACAAAACACTATCCAGCTCTTTTCCTGAAAACTCAAATCTGCTGATGCCCCTGTTACCGCACGAAATGGAAGACGGGCTTGTTGCAGAAACCCCTCGAATCGTTTGTCGAGACATAAGTTCAGATGAGAACTTTTTAATTCACCTGCCGGATTTTGCGCGCTGATAATGGCAAAATTCAGTTGGCGCGCCAGGCGTTGCCGGCAGATAAAGACACAGTCTTTGTAAGTATCCCATAATGACATCTGTAACACTCACTTATAGCAACCAGCTTAACTATACCCGCGCATTATAAAAACACCAAACAGGTTTGCTAAATGAACATTAACTGCATAACATCAATACTTAATCTGGAACAGTTGCAGCAATGTCAGCTAAAAGTGAGCGATGCATGAAAGCAGTAGTCAACACCAGCTCAAAAACCGCCACCATCCGAAGTGCGCTATTTATTGGTGTAATGACAATTTGCAGTCTGACTATCTGCGTTTCCATGCTCGCCTCTACCTTGCAGGATATTAAACAGCAACGAACCGCTTTGATTAATGAGCTTAAAAGCTACGCCAGCATCATTGCCTTTAACGCCCAGGCCAGCTTTGCTGCCGCTGAAAAAGCTATAATTCAGTCAGAGGCTGGATTTATAGACGAGCGGGAAAATATTTTTAACGATTATGCTCACATTGAAGAAAGCCGGCTACGCTCATTCGAAGCAGTTCCGATGTTTCACAACATTCATATTTATCGGCTACAGCAATCTTCAGATAAGTTAGTACTGTATTCAATTTATAATGCCCGCGGCGTCGGCCCTTACCCGGCACAACTTGAAAAGGTGGCCTCTTTTACAGAGCCAAAACTAAGTGATAACTATATTGAACTAAGCCAGGAAATCAGACTGGACGATACGCTGGCTGGCTATGTTTTTATCAGAGCAAGTCAGCATGAATTGCAGACTTACATTCAGAACCGGATTCTAATCGATTTATTCATCATCATATGTGCATTAATTGTGGCCTTCTTACTCGCCCGTAAGCTGGAGCAACGATTTACCACACCGATTAATCAGTTATTACAGTTAGTGCAAAAAGTGGCAAAAGAAAAGGATTATCACTTACGCGCGCCGCAAAACAGCATTGAAGAATTTAATGTTTTTGGTAAAGCACTGAATGCCATGCTTGATAAAATCGAGCGGCAAATTATCAGGCAACAACACACCGAAACTGAAATCCGTGAACTTTATCAGGGCTTGGAGCAGAAGGTCAGCGAACGGACCGAAGCACTGAAATCGTCTAATCAGGAATTGCTTAACACCCTGGCCACTTTGCATCAGTACCAGAACCAGATAGTTGAAACTGAAAAGATGGCCAGTCTGGGACAAATGGTGGCAGGGGTGGCACATGAAGTAAACACACCAATTGGTCTGGGCGTAACCGCTTCCACTTTACTGCAAGATAAACTGACGGGCATCGAGCGGGCATTCAATGATAAAAAACTCACGTCATCGCAGCTGGGTCGTTTTCTGAATGAAAGCAAAGAAAATCTCGGTATTATTTATCGTAATCTTGAGCGTGCAGCAAGTTTAATCAGCAGCTTTAAGCAAGTTGCTGTCGATCAGTCCAGTGATAGTCAGCGCAGTTTTAATATGGCTCAGCTTGTCAATGAAGTACTACTTTCTTTACGCCCCAATCTGAAAAAGACCCGCCATCAGGTCATAGTAGAATGTCCGGCCGAACTGACGATTGAAAGCAAACCCGGGCCGATAAATCAGATCCTGATTAATCTGGTTATGAACAGCCTGATCCATGCATTTGATGCCATGGACCAGGGCGAAATACATATTTCGGTAAATTTAAGCGGTACCCGCTGCCAGCTCTGTTACAGCGATAACGGCAGCGGGGTGCCTGAGACAATTAAGAAGCGGATTTTTGATCCCTTCGTAACCACCAAACGCGGTGAAGGCGGCAGTGGTCTTGGCTTACACCTGGTATATAATCTGGTTACTCAGGCGTTAAATGGTAAAATCAGTTTTGACAGCACGCTGGGTTTTGGCGTGAAGATCCTGATTGACTTCCCGGTTATAAATACCAGTCACAAAAATACAGTATAGACTTATCTATCTGTATTGATTAATTTTTTTATCTAAAAATAAGAACCTGCTAATTCATTAAGACCAATTGTTAACAAAAATCTTGTTAACAATTGGGCAGCCCGCTATAATTGCGCCAGTATTTGACATGTCCACAGCAACTATAGTAATTAGTAAGCTATACTGTTCACAAAAAACACATAAGGTTTAACTCTAATGCAAACACCTGTGATTCTGATTGTTGAAGATGAAGAAGTTACCAGACTCAATCTGGTTAATCTGTTCCAGGGTGAAGGCTATGATGTCATCGAAGCAGTTAACGGCGAAGAGATGTATCAAAAGCTGGAACAAAATCCAGTTAATCTGGTTGTCATGGACATTAACTTACCTGGTAAAAATGGTCTGATCCTGGCTCGTGAACTGCGTCAGAAAGAAAATATCGGTTTAATCTTCTTAACCGGTCGTGACAGTGAAGTGGATAGGATCCTAGGCCTGGAAATTGGTGCTGATGACTATCTGACCAAGCCATTCAATCCCCGTGAACTGACCATCCGCGCCCGTAACCTGCTGGGCCGCACCGTTGCCCAACCGGTAGTGGAAGAGCATAAAAGTATTGTTAAATTTAATGGCTGGACCCTGGATGAAAACAGCCGCAATCTGACTTCACCCAAGGGTATGGCTCGTCGCTTACCAAAAGGCGAGTACCGCGCGCTACGCTTAATGCTGGACACCCCGGGTAAAATTTTCACCCGTGAACAGCTAATCCGCCATATGACTGGTCGTGAACTGCGGCCGAATGATCGGACAGTAGACGTCACAATCCGTCGCATTCGTAAACATTTTGAATCTGATATCGACAGCCCGGAGTTAATCAGCACCATCCATGGTGAAGGTTATCGTTTTGTCGGTAAGATAGACAAGTAACCTCTTTAGCAACCTGAAACAACGGGTTGCTAATTAGCTTCAATAAATTCATACAGAGCAGCCAGGTGCTGCTCTGCTTTTAAGTGATAATCAACCAGTTGTCGTTCCAACCCATTCCAGCCTAATGTTTCCTGTTCAAACTTTTTAGCCTGCTGTTGCACCCACAATAAACCTACTGAAGCTGCAGCCCCTTTCAGTTTATGGGCAGATTCTTTAAAGTCCTGCGGGTGCTGCTGCACAGCTGCTTCAATCATCTTGCTAATGTAACCGGGCAGTAGCTGAGCAAACAACTGGGCACTACGTTTCATTGCTTCAGGTCCCAGCGACTGCATATAGTCTTGTAACGTAACCAGATCCAGGATTTGATTATCACCGTTGGCCGGCTTTACCGGATTCAGTTGCTGTAATTTTAAGGCACTTGGCGAAAACAACCTGGCCAGCATCTGGTCCAGTTTATTAGTGTTGATAGGTTTGGCCAGAGCACCATCAACCTGAACATCAATAAGCTGTTCTTCAGCTTTTCGGACATTGGCACTAAGCACCACTATCGGAATAGTCTGCAAATGGCTTTCGCTTCGCATATAGCGGGCAATCTGATCACCACTCATATCCGGCAACTGCATATCCAGCAACACCAGATCGATATCATCTTCCGTTTCCAGCAGTGCTATCGCATCTTCTCCCGTTTCGGCATGGATCACAGTATGTCCCCGCTGCTCGAGCAAAGCTGTTGCTATTTCAGCATTCAGCGGCACATCTTCAATTAATAACACCGTAAGCTCAGGGCAAGTTATCGTACTGACAATCGGTGCCTCTGCTTGCTCCGTCGGCAGTTGCACACTGAAACAACTGCCCTGCCCCGGCTCGCTGCTCAATGAAATTTTACCGCCCATGGCCTCGACCAACGCCCGCGATACAGATAAGCCTATACCTGAACCAACAATACTTAACCGGCGCCCGTCAGTGGATTTATAGTACATGTCAAAAATACGCTCCTGCTCAGCAGTGGCAATACCTATCCCGGTATCCTGCACCTTAAACAGTAAGCTGGCTGCACCAGTTGTAGTCACACTCAGCTGGCAATCCAGCGAAATTTGTCCCTGAGCGGTAAATTTGACCGCATTATTTAATAAATTCCACAGCACCTGGCGCAACCGGGTCGCATCCAGTTTTAAATAACAATCTAAATCGCCCTGGCTGCTCATATTGAAATGCAGGCCTTTTTGCTGGCATATCAGCTCTGCGAAATTCGCAATATCATTTAAAAACCCCTGGATATGAATGCTATGAAAAACAATATCCAAATCCTGGCGGTCAATTTTATCTAAATCGATGATATCGTTAAAAATATTACCAAGGGTCTCGGCGCTGCTGAAAATAGTATTGGCCCAGCTATGCTGCTCAGGCCCTAACTCACTGTCCAGCAAGCGGCGGCTTAAGCCGACAATGCCGTTTAGTGGGGTCCGCAACTCGTGACTTAAGGTGGCAATAAACTTGCCTTTATCCTGATAGGCTTTCTCAAGCGCCTGTTCGGCTAATTTACGCGAGGTAATATCCCGACCAAACCCCAGCAAGCCAATATAACGGCCCTGGCCATCATAAAATGGTACTTTACGCATTTCGAACCAGAGTATCTGGCCATCCGGTTTTACAAATTCAACATCCAGCGTTAGCTCGGTGTACTCTGCAGCAGCTTCATATTCGGTTAAAATGGCAGCCTGGGCACTATCTTCAGTGTACAGATCAGCAGGATGATGGCCAATCAGCTCCTGGGCAGACTTACCCATAATAATTTCAAACATTTTATTGCAGCTGGCCAGATGACCTTTTTCGTCGCGGTAATAGAATAAGTCGGGAGAGCTATCAACGATAGAGCGGATCAGCAAACTCTGCTCTTCCAGTTCCTGCTGGGTTTTTTTGCGTTCAGAGATTTCTTTGCGAAGTTCATCGACAGCACGCCGTTTTGCCTGAAATGCCTTTTTCCGTTCTTCAATTTCGAAATTGAGCTGGCGGATACTATCCTGCATATTCTGATTAAGCAGGCGTTCCTGGTGGGCAGAGTCTTTCAGGTAAAGTAAGGCGGCATCAAGGTGCAACACCAGATAAAAAATAATTAAAATAGCCACGGGGCTGGCCAGCATCGCCAGAATTAGTTGCGCCTGCAGCGTTGCCCAGTCAACTACAACTGCAAACAGCGCCGCATAGGTATAATGCACCAGCACTAATACTGCCAGTGAACTGAGCCATAACAACACGCCGAGGCGGAGTTTGCCCCAACGCTTTATCAATGCAGCAAAAGCTTTAACCTTTGGGTGCACCGGACTTTGCATTATGCCCTACCCTTTATGTGGTTTTCAGCCAAAACCACCTTAATTAGCAGGTTGCAGGTCAACCATAATATTTCGATATGAACAATAGGCTAACTCTTCACCCTGCTGTCTGAACGTGCCCTGGCGGGTATAAGAGCTATGATCTTTGTATATCGTCACTGCAGATCCCTGTCCCACCTTAACGGCTCGGCCCTCTGCCTGCCGGGCCTGGGTCATACACAGTAAATGGCTAAGCTGTTTATAGTTATCACGCTCAAATATATCGCCTGAGGTCAGCAGCGGTTGCGCCAGATTATTCGGAGCAAACTTCCAGTTAGCAAAACGGCTGCGTAACTGATTAGCGTTTAACTCCATTTCATCGCTGCGGGTCAGATAGTGAGTAACCACATTACGCAATGTCAAAGCACTGCCCTCGCCGCTACTATTGGCGCTATTCATATCTACCACGTATACACCTGCTTCGCCCAACACCGCCATTTTTACCGCTGGTACTTCTGCAGCCTGACCAAACCCAACCAGTAAACCGGTATTTTCATCAATACCAAAACCATAGCGGCTTTGCGTATCATGCAGTAACCGGATTAACCGGCCCTGCCGGCCCCGCTCTGAAAAATGGGTGTCCAGCACACCCCAGCGAAATAAGCCCAGGCCGCCGGTGCCGCTGTAGGTCAGATGATTTTCTGCCAGACCATTACTGCAGCTCTGATCTTTATCACAGCCCACGGCAGGGGCAGGCAAATCAAAGGCACCAAACTGCATAGCACTGTAACTATCGCCGTTGGTGATCATTGGTGTACGCTGACCATTATAGCTGCCGCCTGACATTACCGCAGTTCCGGCACTGGTACCGGCAACCACAATCTGGCCGGCTTCCAGCATGCGTTCTATCTGCTGTAATTCAGCCGACGCAGAACCATCAGCAAGCCGTAATGCCCGCAACGTTAAGCTCTGGTCACCACCATTAAAAAATATACCATCCGCCCGGCGGATCTGCGCCAGCGAAGCCTTTATTCCTGCCTGGCAGAAATCTAATTTCTGGGCCATTAAATCGGGATATACCCGTTGCCGCTGATAGCTACCGTGTTGCTCGGCAAGATGTTTGTCTAATTCGGCACAGCTGTTTTTGTCACCGCCCTGCCACGCAGCCTGATATGCCGCGCTGATTGGCAGCCAGCTGACATCAGCTCCGGTTTCGGCAAATAAATTAGTATAAAAGTCTACAGCAGCAAAAGGATCGCGCGATGATGCGGTAACCACCAGGATCCGTGGCTTACGTTTATCACCGGCAATCTGCTGTGCCATGGCAACAAACTTTTGATACAGCTCAACGGTAAAATTATTTTTGGTATTGGCTAAGTCAGCATATTCCCGGCTGCGCTGATTGCTGCGGTTGGCATCGTTACTTACCATTACCGGCACTTCCAGCTGGTCGAGCACAAAATTAAGCTCCCGACTGCTTAAGCCGGCATATACATTGCGACCAGATACCCAGATACCATCAACCTCTATCTCTGCACCGCGCCATAATCTTAACAGCTCACGCTCAGAAACCGGCTCGCTGCCTAACTGGCCGCGTAAAAACTCCAACACAGCCAGAGTTTGCTGCTGTTCAATGATCCGGTCTTCAGACCAGAATCCTGAGCTGTTTATCGCTTGCAGATGTTCGGCACTTAACTGAAACAGGCTGTGCTTTTTAGCCGCAGCTGAAAACACGTCTTCATTCGAACAATGCCGGGTGCTCGTTGAACTACAGGTTGCAAGACCGCCACCCATTAGTAGCATTGAGTACTCAGGCATGGACTTATTTTCATCATTGGCACTAAGAGTAAAAACCGGCATTGCCACTAAAATGGCTGATAAACAAGCAGTTATTTTTTTCATCGGCTCTTTCTTATTGTTTTTCAGGCAATCACTGCCTGCAGACTACTGATAATGCGCCAGGCGCTAACCCCATATTTAGTGGTTGTAGATTATCCTGTATTGACATCTTTGCCAATTAGAAGTAGAAATAAGATTGCTTTTGGCGCTGTTTTCACGCATTGCCAACAGTGAATAAAGTTTTTATCTGATAATTCACGTTTAAAAGTAGCGATATGTTAAAGAAAGCACTAATGCTCGGCTCATATCACTATTCGTCCTACTACCTTTCCGAGTGGTTTAACGAATAGACACCTATCAGGCAACTGCGGTTGACCTGAGGTTCTCTGTTTGAACAAACCCATTACAGCAAAAATAAAGCAAATACCAGGTATGGCTGATCCTTAGCTGATCGCGTGCCTGAAAAACACAGGTGTAACTATGCGTAAATTAACCCCGCTGGCGCTGGCTATTGCTGGCAGCTTACTCGCGTCTCCTTTTAGCTATGCACAACAGGAAACGGCCAAAGAAGAACAGAAAGTCGAACGAATTGAAGTAACCGGTTCGCGGATTAAAGGTGTTGATCTGGAAGGCACCCAGCCGTTAGTCGTTATTTCAGCTGAGGATATTAAAAACTCCGGTGCCAGTTCAGTTTATGATCTACTGAAAGACTTAGGCCAGGTACGTGGCGGTAGTGGCACTTTCTCTACCTCTGAAAGTGGCGCGACATCAACCTCTACCCCTGCAGGCCAGGCAGCAGCGTCTTTACGCGGCCTGGGTCCGTCGTCAACACTTACCCTGGTAAATGGCCGGCGGGTTGCGGCATCTTCTTTTGCTGCAGGCACCCAGAACTTTGTCGACGTAAACAGCATTCCGCTGGCGGCAATTGAGCGGATAGAAGTACTGGCGACTGGTGCTTCAGCAATTTATGGTGCTGATGCCGTTGCTGGCGTAATAAACTATATTCTGAAAAAGGATTATGAAGGCGCAGAGCTGAATTTATCCTATGGCAACAGTACAGCCTCATCAGACGACAGCCGGATAAATGCAAATATCGTGATAGGCACTGAGCTGGCGGGCGGCAATTTAACCCTGTTCGCCGATTTATACGATCGCAAAGGCTACACCGCTCAGGACCGTGAATTTACCCGTGACCCCAATCTGGTCAGCAATTACTCATACTTACCCAAGGGCGTACCGAATATTTATTACTGGTCTGCGGTAGATGGCAACGAAATAGCCAGCCCCGGCTGCACCAGCCCACTGGTGACTACTGAACTGGGCGAAGAGATCTGCGCTTACTATGCTAATCAGGACGATGTACTGGAAACCCCGTTTGAAAGCGCCTCTGCCGGTTTTAACTTCCGCAAAGAATTCAGCAACAATCTGATCTGGAATACCGACTTCTTCTATAGCCATACCTCGTCTGTTTCCTCTTCCAGCCCGGCGCCAATTAACCAGATAAGTGATGAAGAAGGCCCATGGGTGCAGGAAACGGCGCTTGACGTATTCCCTGATGCGGTTCGTGACAGCTTACTGGATCAAATTTACATCGACCCCTTTACCAGCGAAGCAGGTCAGCGCTTGTGGGGGTTCAGGTTTGATGCCCGCTTTAATACGCCCAGAACAGTAGAAGTTACCAGTGATTCATTCCGGCTGGTCAGCAGTCTGGCAGGTAGCACAGAAAACTGGGACTGGGAAACCGCTGTGCTGTTATCCCGTTCAGAATCAGAGCAGCAAGCGATTGCCGGTATTTATAACCGCTATAAATATCATGCCGCTATTGCCGGCGAGCTATGTCAGGATGGCAGTATCGCCAGTTATGACAGTGACGCTGACAGCCTGAGCTGCAGCAGTGGCGCGGGTCTCGCAGGTGTTTACAACCCATTCTTAGCCAATGATTCTGCCAACGAAGCCCTGTTAGCGCTGGCGCAGGAGGTTCCGACCCGCGATGGTGTCAGCACGGTTTATGGCTGGGATGCGCGCTTCAGCGGCGATTTATTTGAATTTAATGGTCAGCTGGTGCGTTCCGCCTTTGGTCTGGAGCTGCGTAAAGAAGAAATTACCGATACCCCCTCTGCCAATGCTCAGGCCAGTGCTGCCAACGGCTATCTGGTAGATGTGTTTGGTTTTGGCTCCAGCCTGTCTGCCGCCGACCGGACCCAGATGGCAGCCTTTGCTGAAATTTATGCCCCGCTGACCGATACTATCGAGCTGCAACTGGCGGGCCGTTATGATCACTATGACGACTTTGGCAGCACTTTTAACCCTAAAGTCGGCATTACCTGGCGGCCACTGGATAGCCTGGTTATGCGAGCCTCCTGGGCAACGTCGTTCCGGGCCCCATCACTTACTCAGGCAGGGGTAAAACTCAGAACCACTACCGCAACGTTTGACTGCAGTGCTAATCAGACGGTATCAGACTTGTACTGTGAGGGCGCTGGCTTTACCAGCAGCCCGAATGTACTGGAGCTGGGTAACGCCGCGCTGCAAGCTGAAACCTCAGAGTCTGTCAGTGTCGGCTTTGGCTGGAGCCCAACTCAGGACACCACCCTGACGGTAGATTACTGGCAGTTTGAGCATAAAAAGCTGGTTGATACCGATATGACCGCCATGCTGGCCCGCACGGCGACTGACGCCAGTGTCCGCCATTGTGGTCTGGTACCTGACGGTGAGCTAGGGATCTCCTACGATCCGGCACTCTGCGATGTTACCGATTCAGCCGGACGCACCGTAGAAGACGACGGTGCCAATATGGCAGAAATTCTCGATGCCTGGGTTGAGTATGATAATCCACGCTTTGCTGAACTGCCGTTATTCCGCGACCACGTGATCCAGCTGGATAACGTTGGCCGGCAGGACGTTAGCGGCATTGATGCCCGCTTCAGTCATACGCTTGATTTAGCCGGTGGCCGTTTAGGTCTGGACCTGGACTGGACTCATTATCTGGAGTTTGATCGTAATAAAGCGGGCTCGGATGAAGTTGAAGCGCTTATTGGCACCTTCCGTTACCCGGAAAACATTGGCAGTGCCAGTATTTCCTGGAGTGGTGAGGCGCTTTATCTGGGCCTGACCGCGCTTTACACTTCATCCTATCAGGACGATACCGCGCGGCTGCGTAGCCGCAACCTGGACGAGCTGGATGAGTTAGGGTTGATTGATGCAGACGGCAATCGTGATGTGTCATCCTGGACCACCCTGCGAGCGAATATTGGTTATGACTTTGAACATGCTTCGCTAAACTTTACTGTCGACAACCTGTTGGATCGTGATCCGCCAGCAGTGTACGGCAACAGCCGTGGCTTCGACTCGATTAACCACAACGCCTTTGGCCGCAACTATCGTGTATCCTTTAGCTATTTCTTTTAATTAGCAAAGCGGTGGGCGTGAGACTATAGCTCTCACGCCCGCCAATCACCGATAGCTATTACAAGGCTTACACTATGGCTAACCAAGTAAAACAACCGGTGTCGATGCCGGACGCCTTTGTCATCCTGTTTTTTGTGATGATCCTGGCAGCGTTAGCATCGCACCTTATTCCGGCCGGCTCATTCGATATTATTGAAGTGGCCGCGGAAACTGACAGTGCCGTTAAAACCAAAAGCCGGATTGACCCTGGCAGCTTTACCCTGGCAACCGACAGCAGTGCCGGTGTGCCGCTGTTTGCTGAAGGCGGCGGGGTCGGCTTTTTAAACTATGCCTTTGAAGGCATGGTGTCAGGTAACAAGTGGGGCTCGGCAGTAGGCGTTATCGCCTTTATCCTGCTTACCGGTGGTGCTTTTGGCATCATTATGAAAACCGGGGCGATTCACAATGGCATTCTGGCGTTAATTGAAAACACCAAACGACTGGAATTTGTGTTTATTCCGTTGCTGTTTGTGTTGTTCTCATTAGGCGGTGCCATTTTTGGCATGGGAGAAGAGGCCATTGCCTTTTGCATCGTGCTGCTGCCGTTAATGCTGGCGCTGGGCTACGATGCGATTACCACCGTGCTGGTAACTTACATAGCTACCCAGATAGGTTTTGCCACCAGCTGGATGAACCCATTTAATGTGGCTATTGCGCAGGGCATTGCCGAGATCCCATTATTATCGGGTGCTGATCTGCGCTTAGTGATGTGGCTGGTGTTTACCCTGTTCGGGGTTATTTTTACCATGCGCTACGCCGCCAGAATTAAACGCGACCCAGAAAGCTCGCTCAGCTTTGCCAGCGATCAGAAGTTACGAAGCCAGCAACAGCAGCAGGCAGTAAACAGCTACAGCAATATCGACAGTGTCATTCTACTGGCATTTTTTGCCGGCCTCATCTGGATTATCTGGGGGGTTACCGCCCGCCAGTACTATATTCCGGAAATTGCCAGCCAGTTTTTTACTATCGGTATAGTTATCGCCATCATCGCGGTAGTGGGTAAAAGGCTCAGGGTAAACGACGCTGCCGATGGTTTTAAGCAAGGTGCTGCTGAGTTACTGCCGGCTGCGCTGATTGTCGGTATGGCCAAAGGCATAGTGCTGCTGCTCGGTGGTGATAATCCAGAAACGCCGTCGGTGCTGAATACCCTGCTGTACTATTCAGGCCAGGCACTCGGCGACTTACCGGCTTATTTATCCGCCTGGCTGATGCTGGTTATTCAGTCGGTATTTAATTTCTTTGTCGCCTCCGGTTCAGGCCAGGCTGCGCTAACCATGCCGTTGATTGCGCCGCTGGCCGATATGGTCGGCTTAAGCCGGCAAATTGCTGTGCTGGCTTTTCAGCTCGGTGACGGCCTGACTAACTGCATTATTCCTACATCTGCCGCACTTATCGGCTGCCTGGGCGTGGTTCGGGTAGACTGGACTATCTGGCTGAAATTCGTCTGGAAATTACAACTGTGGCTGTTTGCCCTGGCCAGCATCTTTATGCTGGTTGCGGTTGCTATTGGCTATCAGTAACGAGGTTATTTTGAACACAATTTTTCTGATTAAAAATGTCGAGGTTTACGCGCCACAGCATCTTGGCAAACAAGACATAATTATGGCCGGCGGCAAAATTATTGCCATTGGTTCGCAATTCAGCACTGGCGGCAGCGATCTGCCCCTTACCGTTATAGACGGCAGCAACAATATTGCCGTACCGGGCTTTGTTGACTCGCTGGTCCACTTTATTGGTGGCGGCGGTGAAGGCGGCTTTGCCACCCGCACCCCGGAAATGCAACTAACTGACGCAACATTAGGTGGTGTTACCACGGCGATAGGGGTACTGGGTACCGATGCCACCACCAGAACGCTGACCAACTTACTGGCAAAAGCCCATGCGCTGCAAACTGAAGGTATCACCACTTATTGTCATACCGGCTCTTATCAGGTGCCTTGCCGTACTCTGACCGGCAGCATTACTGATGACCTTATTCTGATCGATAAATTTATCGGGGTCGGTGAAATCGCTATTAGCGATCACCGCTCATCGCAGCCAACCACAGATGAAATCAGAAAAGTGGCATCAGCGGCTAAAGTGGGCGGTATTCTGTCTGGCAAAGGCGGTATTGTCAGTGTGCATATGGGTGCGGGTGAGCGCATTCTGCAGCCAATTTATGATGCTGTTGCCGGTACTGAGCTCAGTGTAAAACAGTTCTATCCTACCCATATGAACCGCAACCGGGCGGTGTTTAACGCCGGGTTAGAGTTTGCCAGCCAGGGCGGCGTAATTGACTTTACCACCAGCACCACCGCCTACGATCTGGAGCATGGCGAAGTTGCTGCGGCTCAGGCGCTGGCCGAAGCGCTGCAGGCGGGTATTAAGCCAATGCAACTTACCCTTAGCTCAGACGGTAATGCCAGTTTGCCTATCTACAGTAAAAGTGGCGACTTGCTTGGTTTGCAGGTTGGTCAGGTAAGCACCCTGTATCAGTCGGCCCGGGATGCCATCTTAAAGCATAAGGTCAGTATCAGTGATGCTATCTGTGCCATCAGCCAGGCCCCTGCCACTGTGCTGGGTTTGCACCAGAAAGGCCGGCTGGCCGCTGGCCTTGATGCCGATCTGGTATTGCTTAATCGCGATGATTTGGCAATAAACCAGGTTTTTGCGATGGGCAGGCAGTTGGTGGTAGCTGGCAAAGCCACCGTTAAAGGCATGTTTGAAAAATAGTTTCAGCCTGCAGCGGTGTTTAGCATAAATATTTGCAAAGCATTGCTGCGGCCGGCCCCAAAAAAGCTGCTGTGGCAGCTTTTTTTTATGCCAACCTGCTATAGATGGCGGAAATAACGCCAATTCATGTAATTTATTTTCATTTTAAGCACAGCAGTTCCAATTTCAAATAGACGGCCAGACGGTTAAACTTCACTTGCTTTTTTAACTTATTCTTAGTATACCTGTTCAGCTCGCAGTGTTTAGACAAGTAAACACTTTAGAGCAAATGCACTACAGCGCATTAGTCACTGAAAGAACACTCGTTATTTTCTTTCACAAGCGAACAATCATAATAAAAGAATAATAATTCATATTTTATAGATAATTATATATTTGCAAGGCAAGTTTGGAGGTAAGGCATGGCGTTGTATCAGCATAGTCAGGCGCGGGAAAATTGTGGCTTTGGCCTGATAGCACATATTGAAGGTGCGGCCAGCCATCGGATTGTCAGAACCGCCATTAATGGCCTGGATCGGATGCAACATCGCGGCGGTATTTCTGCCGATGGCAAAACCGGCGACGGCTGTGGCTTATTAATGCAAAAACCCGATAGTTTCTTCCGGGCAATTGCCGAAGAAAACGGCTGGAATCTGGCGAAAAAATATGGCGTCGGCATGATTTTCCTCAGCCAGGATCCGGTAAAAGCGGCTGAAGCCAAAGCAATAATTAATAAAGAAATTGCCCGCGAAACCCTGAGCCTGGTGACCTGGCGCACTGTCCCTACCGACAGCAGCGTACTGGGCCCGCTGGCGCTGGAATCGATGCCACAAATTGAGCAGGTATTTGTTAATGCGCCGCACGGCTGGGGCGATCATGATTTAGAGCGCCGCCTTTATATGGTGCGCCGCCGGGTAGAGCAGCAGCTAAGCGCCGATGCCGATTTTTATATCCCGAGTTTCTCATCGCTGGTAACGGTATTTAAAGGCCTGATGATGCCGGCCGACTTACCACGCTATTACACCGATTTAGCCGATATCCGGATGGAAACGGCTATTTGCGTATTCCATCAGCGTTTCTCCACCAATACCATGCCTCGCTGGCCGCTGGCTCAGCCATTTCGCTACCTGGCGCATAACGGTGAAATTAATACCATTACCGGTAACCGCCAGTGGGCGCGTGCCCGCCAGTATAAGTTTGCTTCACCACTGTTACCCGATTTACAGGATGCCGCGCCCTTTGTCAGCCAGACCGGCTCTGACTCCAGCTCGCTGGATAATCAGCTGGAATTGCTGCTAGCTGGCGGTATGGATTTATTCCGTGCCATGCGGTTACTGGTGCCACCAGCCTGGCAGGGCAACCGGGTAATGGACGATAACTTAAAAGCATTCTACGAATTTAACTCGATGCATATGGAGCCGTGGGATGGCCCGGCCGGCATTGTAATGACTAACGGTCAGCATGTGGCCTGTAACCTCGACCGGAACGGCCTGCGCCCTGCCCGCTTTGTGATTACCCGCGACAAACTGATTACCCTGGCATCTGAAGTCGGGATCTGGGATTACACCCCGGATGAAGTGGTCGAAAAAGGCCGGGTTGGCCCGGGTGAAATGCTGGCCATCGATACCACTACCGGCCAGATTTGGCGCTCGGATGAAATTGATAATGATTTGATGGCGCGCCATACCTATCGCAGCTGGCTTGATGACAACGTGCAGCGGCTGGTGCCTTATGAAAAGTATGAAACCGATTTAATCGGCAAACGGGTATTTGATGATGACACCATGCAGGTGTATCACAAGTTATTTAACTACAGCTATGAAGAAATTGAACAGGTAATGACGGTACTGGCCAAAGATGGTCAGGAAGCCGTGGGCTCGATGGGTGATGATACGCCCATGGCGGTGTTATCGCGCAAGCCGCGCAACCTGTTCGATTACTTCCGCCAGCAGTTTGCCCAGGTAACGAACCCGCCTATCGACCCACTGCGCGAAGCGCATGTCATGTCGCTGGCGACCAGCATCGGCCGCGAGCATAACGTGTTTAAAGAAACCGCCGGTTATGCCCGCCGTATTCAGTTCGAATCGCCGGTGATGATGTATTCCGACTTAAAGCAACTGCGGCAGGCTGACGAGAAATACTATAAAAACCAGGTGTTTTCGTTAAATTTCGACCCGCAGCAGCACAATTTAGAGCAGGCCACCAAATCGTTATGTGATGCTGTGGTAACTGCTGTACGTGACGACAAAGTGGTACTGGTGATCCTGACCGATCGGCGCATTGAGCAAGGCCTGATTCCTATTCCGGCGGCCATGGCCGTCGGGGCGGTGCAACTGGCACTGGTCAATGCCCAGCTGCGCTGCGATTCCAACATTATTATTGAAACGGCCAGTGCCCGCGACTCGCACCACTTTGCGGTGTTAATTGGCTTAGGCGCGACCGGTATTTATCCGTTTTTAGCCTATGAAACGGTCGAGCAACTGGTTGAAAAAGGCACCATAAACTTAAGTGCCCGCCAGGCGGTGCTTAATTACCGTAAAGGCATTAATAAGGGCCTTTATAAAATCATGTCGAAAATGGGCATTTCGACCGTGGCCAGTTACCGCTGCTCTAACCTGTTTGAGGCAGTAGGCATTAATAAAGACGTTATGCAGTTATGCTTTGCCGACGTTGCCTCGCGGATTGGCGGTGCCAGCTTTATTGATTTTGAACAGGACGTGCAGCAACTGGCCAATATTGCCTGGTTAAAGCGCAAACCAATGAACCACGGCGGCTTATTAAAATACGTACACGATGGCGAGTACCATGCCTATAACCCGGATGTGGTAACCAGCCTGCAAAAAGCGGTGCGTTCGGGCAAATACGAAGACTACCGGGTTTACAGTAACCATGTTAACCAGCGGCCGGTCGCTCATTTACGCGACTTGCTGCAACTGGCCAGTGACACTGACGGCATAGCCCTTGATGAAGTGGAAGCTGCCGAAAACTTATATCCGCGCTTTGATAGCGCAGCGATGTCTATCGGTGCACTCAGCCCCGAAGCGCACGAAGCGCTGGCGATTGCGATGAACCGGCTCGGCGGGCGCTCAAACTCCGGTGAAGGCGGTGAAGATCCGCGCCGCTTTGGTACCGAGAAAAACTCCAAAATTAAACAGGTTGCCTCGGGCCGTTTTGGCGTAACGCCGCATTACCTGGTTAATGCTGAAGTGATCCAGATTAAAGTGGCCCAGGGCGCCAAGCCCGGTGAAGGCGGCCAGCTACCCGGCGAAAAAGTCACCGCCGAAATTGCCCGGCTGCGCTATTCAGTGCCTGGCGTTACCTTAATTTCGCCACCGCCGCATCATGATATTTACTCGATTGAAGATTTAGCCCAGCTGATTTTCGATTTAAAACAGGTTAACCCACAGGCACTGATCTCGGTAAAACTGGTATCAGAGCCCGGTATCGGCACTATCGCCACCGGCGTGGCTAAAGCCTATGCCGATTTAATTACCGTATCAGGTTATGACGGCGGCACCGGCGCCAGCCCATTAACCTCGGTGAAATACGCCGGCAGCCCGTGGGAGCTGGGCCTGGCTGAAGTGCATCAGGCGCTGGTTGAAAACGGCCTGCGCGACAGAGTACGGCTGCAGGTAGATGGCGGCTTAAAAACCGGCCTCGATGTGGTAAAAGCGGCTATTTTGGGCGCCGAAAGCTTTGGTTTTGGTACCGGGCCCATGGTGGCGCTGGGCTGTAAATTCCTGCGAATTTGCCATTTAAATAACTGCGCGACCGGCGTTGCTACTCAGGATGAAACCCTGCGCCGCGACCATTTTACCGGCCTGCCGGAAATGGTCATGAACTACTTTAAGTTTTTAGCGTTAGAAGTGCGTGAACTGATGGCAGAACTTGGTGTTACCGAGCTTACCCAGTTAATTGGCCGCACCGATTTACTGGAAGCCAAAGCCAGCGAAACCCAGAAGCAAGCGAAACTGGATTTAAGCCCGATATTGCAGGCCAGCGGTGTTAGCTCGGATAAACCGCTGCATTGCGTTAAAAACAACACGCCATTTGACCCCGGCGCGCTTAATCAGCTGTTGCTGCAGCGCTGCGAGCAAATGGTGCTGAATAAAACCGGTGGCCAGCTCAGCCTGCCCATCCGCAATACCGACCGCTCGGTCGGCGCGGCGTTATCAGGCTTTATTGCCAGCAAACATGGCAATCAGGGCATGGCAACCGATCCTATCCGCTTACGCTTTACCGGCACCGCCGGTCAGAGCTTTGGGGTGTGGAATGCCGGTGGCCTGCACTTAGCACTGCAGGGCGATGCCAACGATTATGTCGGGAAAGGCATGACTGGCGGCCAGATAGCAATATTCCCGGCCAAAGGCGCCAGCTTTGCCAAAAACGGCTTCGCCATTGCCGGCAATACCTGTTTATACGGCGCGACCGGCGGCCGCTTCTATGCCGCCGGCCAGGCCGGCGAGCGCTTTGCGGTGCGTAACTCAGGCGCGTTAGCGGTGGTAGAAGGTACCGGCGATAACTGCTGTGAATATATGACCGGCGGTGTGGTGGTGGTACTGGGCTGCACCGGCGTTAACTTTGGTGCCGGCATGACCGGTGGCTTCGCCTATTTACTGGACGAGCAGAACGACCTGGAACTGCGGTTAAACCCGGAGCTGGTCGAGGCGCTGGAGATCAGCACGCCAATATTACAGGAGCATTTACGCAGCCTGTTGCATCAACACGTGGAAGAAACCGGCAGCGATAAAGCGCAGCGCATCCTGTCTGATTTCAACAATTACTTAAGCAAATTTAAGCTGGTTAAACCAAAAACCAGCGATGTAAATACCTTGCTGGGACACCGCGCTCGCTCTTCTGCCGAGCTGCGGGTTCAGGCGATGTAAGGGCAAAGGGAACGTTATGGCACAGAATGTATATCAGTTTATTGACGTTAAACGGATTGATCCGCCCAAACGCTCACACAGCGAACGTACTATAGAGTTCGTGGAAATTTATCAGCCAATGACCAACACCCAGGTGGAAGGTCAGGCCGACCGTTGCCTCGATTGCGGCAACCCCTACTGTGAATGGAAGTGCCCGGTGCACAACTATATTCCGCAGTGGTTAAAGCTGGCAAACGAAGGCAAAATTATTGAAGCGGCCGAGCTGTCGCATAAAACCAATAGCCTGCCGGAAGTGTGTGGCCGGGTTTGCCCGCAAGACCGCTTATGCGAAGGTGCCTGTACCCTGGATGAAGGCTTTGGCGCCGTTACCATTGGCAGTATTGAAAAGTATATTAACGACAAAGCCTTTGAAATGGGCTGGCGACCCGATTTATCGGCGGTGATTAAAACCGACCTCCGGGTAGCCGTAATTGGCGCCGGCCCGGCCGGTTTGGCCTGCGCCGATGTGCTGGTGCGCAATGGCGTATCGCCGGTGGTATTCGACCGCTATCCGCAAATTGGTGGCTTGCTGACGTTCGGTATTCCGCCGTTTAAGCTGGAAAAAGAAGTATTAAGCCGCCGGCGCGATATTTTTGAAAGTATGGGTATCGAGTTTCGGTTAAATACCAATGTCGGGGTTGATGTCAGCTTCGACAGCCTGCTGGACGAATACGATGCGGTGTTTTTAGCGCTGGGTACCTACACGCCAATGAAAGGCGGCCTGGTTAATGAAGATGCGCCCGGCGTGTATGAAGCGCTGCCGTTTTTAATCGGCAATATTAATAACCTGATGGGCTGGCAAACCGAGCATCCGTTTGTCAGCTTAAAAGACAAAACCGTGGTGGTACTGGGCGGTGGCGATACCGCAATGGACTGCGTCCGTACCTCGATTCGCCAGGGCGCTACCAAGGTAAGTTGTGCCTACCGGCGCGACGAAGCCAATATGCCGGGCTCGCGTAAAGAAGTGCAAAATGCCCGCGAAGAAGGGGTAGAGTTTTTATTTAACCTGCAACCGCTGGGTATTGAAGTGGACAGCGAGGGCAAGGTGTGCGGCGTAAAAGTGGTCAGAACGGAGCTGGGTGCGCCCGATCCTAAAGGCCGGCGCAGCCCACAACCGGTAGCAGGCTCCGAGCAGGTACTGGCGGCCGACGCAGTCATTATCGCCTTTGGTTTTCAGCCAAGCCCACCGCAGTGGCTAATTGATATGGGCGTCGAGCTCGACAGCAAAGGCCGGGTTGTTGCCTCTGAACAAAGCCCTTATGCCCTTCAGACCAACCAGCAGAAAATTTTTGCCGGTGGCGATATGGTATTAGGCTCTGATTTAGTGGTCACCGCCATTGCCCAGGGCCGCAAAGCCGCAGAAGGGATGCTGGACTATTTGCAGGTATAAAGAGGCAAGTATAAAGACGCAGGTGTAATAGCCGGCTTTTGCCAACCGCTAAGCAGGAGTTAATAAGCGAGATTAGGGGGCGAACTCTGGTGTAATGCTCGAACCGGCTTTTACCAACCGCTAAGCCGGAGTTGATAAGCGAGATTAGGTTTGCCCTAAGCCAACCGTTGAAGCCCCGGACGGGCGGAAACGAGTCCCCATGGATGGGTTCACGACGTGTTGGCGTGGGCAAACCGGTTCGAGCCATGCACAAACCATCACGCTGACACAAAAAGGACAACCATAATGCCGCCATTTACCCTACCCGACTTATGCGACGCCCACGCCGACTGCATTCGCGTGGCCGAGCCCATTTTTACTAACTACGGCGCTAAAGCCTGTTTTGGCGGAGAAATTGTTACCGTTAAATGTTTTGAAGATAACTCCAAGGTAAAACAACTGGTGGCAACACCGGGCCAGGGCAAGGTGCTGGTGGTTGATGGCGGTGGCTCAAAACGCCATGCCCTGCTCGGCGACATGCTGGCCGAACAAGCGGCAGCAAATGGCTGGCAAGGTATTATTGTCAACGGCTATATTCGCGACATCGACATCATCCGCCAAACCCCACTCGGCGTGCAGGCATTGGGCATACACCCAATGAAAACCGACAAACGCGATTTAGGCGACATTAATGTGCCGGTGACCTTCGCCGGAGTCGATTTTATTCCCGGCCAGTATGTCTATGCCGATAATAATGGGGTGCTGGTGGCGACTAAGCAGTTGGTTTGAGTTATCCAAGCGCTGTTGCTATGCTTTGCCAAAGTTACTTACTACGGCCAGTTTTATGATTACCGCTGAACAAATTAAACAGCTTTCTACCACTGAAAAACTGCAGGTTATGGAAACCTTGTGGCAAGAGCTTACCGCCGAAGGGGCCGAACAGTTGGCCTCCCCAGCCTGGCATCAGCAGGCATTGCAGCAGACTGAGCTTGCTGTCAGAGAAGGTGATGAAGTCACCCATGATTGGGAGCTGGCTAAAGAAAGTTTGCGCGACAAATTCCGATGAAAATACAGGTTCTTACTGCGGCAATAAAAGACCTGAACAATGGCCATTTATTTTATCAGCAGCAAGGAGAATATCTTGGCGACTACTTCCTTGATTCTCTTTTCAGTGACATCGATTCTTTAATAATTTACGCAGGCATCCACCAGCAGGTTTTCGGTTATTACCGCATGCTGGCGCATCGCTTCCCATTCGCGGTCTACTACAAAATGCCGGAGCCCGATGAAGTGGTAGTGTGGCGGGTGTTAGATATGCGTGTTGAGCCAGCAAAGACGGTTAAACGCCTGAAAGTTTAAACTACCTCAGGGTCACTACCTCAGGGTCAGGTCTTGCCTTTTGCCACCGAAAGCTTTGCATTGTCAGACTACCCCCAAACGAATACCACTCTTACTTTAAACTTAAATACCGTCAAGTATTTAAATCGGCTAAGCCTTAACTGCTTTGATGTACTTTGCCACGACTAACAGCAGCTAAGGCCCGGTTGACCAACCTGGTGATGAGCTGTTTGTAGAATAATTTCCAGCAAGCCTGGATGCACGTTAAATATATCCGCTAACACATTGTTATTTATGTGTGGGTTAATTATCTTATGCGCTGTTAAATGACAGGGATGCTGTGAAAGATGATTAAGAAGTTAAGCATTGCCATGCTGGCAATAGTGGTAGTGTTGCTATGTTGGTGTTTAAGTTATCTGCTGCCTTATATGACTCAGTCTGCAGTCGCCACTAACCCTCTTGTTATTAACGATATTACCCAGCTAAATCCCATCACTGTCACGAAGGTAATTGCCCCCCAAACTGAGGCGGAATTAGTGCAGCAACTGCTGAACTCAAGCGGCGCCGTATCTGTTGGTGGTGGACGTTATAGTCAGGGAGGTCAGACAGCATTGGCAGACAGCCTGCATATTGATATGCGCAGTTATAACAACATTGTTAACTTTTCTCCGGATAAAAAACTCATTACCGTGCAGGCAGGTATAACCTGGCGAGCCATTCAAAATCATATTGATCCCTATGATTTATCAGTAAAAATTATGCAAAGCTATGCTGACTTTACTGTTGGCGGCTCGCTGAGTGTGAACGCCCATGGTCGCTATATTGGCGAGGGGCCATTAATTAATTCAGTGCAGGCGATCAGACTGTTGCTGGCCGATGGCAACGTAATTACAGCTACGCCCGAAAATAACAGCGAGCTGTTTTATGCTGCTATCGGCGGCTATGGCGCTATGGGTATTATCCTTGAGGCCAGCCTACAACTTACTGATAACAGCCGGGTGCAGCGCCAGGTAACCAACATGGCTGCACAGGACTACCACGATTTTTTTCAGGCACAGATCCGAGATAATTCTCAAGTTGTGTTTCACAATGCTGTGCTTTACCCACCGCATTATAACCAAATAGCCGCAGTATCATGGTTGACGACAGACAGCCCGGTTACAGTAGCTAGCAGGTTGCATAGCCCTGACGCCCGCTACTGGTGGCAACCAGCACTAACTGATTTTGTGGCTGATTATGATTTTGCAAAACGGCTGCGACAGCACTGGTTGGATCCTGTGCTGTATCGCCAGCCCGCCGTGCATTGGCGCAATTATGAAGCCAGTTATGATGTAAGAGAGTTAGAACCTGCAAACAGAACAAAGCAGACTTATGGTTTACGCGAGTATTTTGTGCCGGTTAATAATTTTGATGCTTTTGCCACACAACTGGCGGCGGTATTGCAACAGCATAAGGTTAACGTGTTAAACGTTTCAGTAAGACATGCTTTGGCGGACAAAGGTTCTTTGCTGGCATGGGCACCTGAAGAAACCTTCGCCTTTGTTATATATTACCGCCAGGGTACTGATGAGCATGCCCGCCAGCACACCGACCGCTGGAGTCAGCAGCTTATTGAGGCGGTACTGGCGCATGGCGGAACCTATTACCTGCCTTATCAACCCAGCGCAACACCGGCACAATTTCAACAAGCTTATCCGCGCGCGCCTGAATTTTTTCAATTAAAGCAGCAGTATGACCCGCAAAACCGCTTTAGCAGCCAGTTTTGGACTAAGTACCAACCACCATTTATGGCTGATAGCATTTAAACCTGAGGGTCAGGTATTGCATTTTGCCTTGTTAATCTGATGGCAAATGCCAGACCTAACCCTGCCCCTGAATATGCAGTTAAGGCTGCGGCGATAGCCACTCCGGTGCCATTTCCTGCAAAAAAGGCCGGGTAATCCGGGCTGCCTGGCCGGCAAAATCACAGTAATTTTCTTTCACCGTATTAATGTTCATTGCCACCACTAATTGTAAATCAGGGTAGAGTACTAACCAACTTTGCGCACCATCAGACACACCGCCATGATGCACCGAACTCACGGCATGACGCAGCCGGTTTTCTTTATCGCAGATCAGGTGATCCTGTGAGAAATGGCGCCAGCCCAGAGCATAACCCTGCTCATTTACCTCACCGTTATTCAGGCGCTGCGGTGTCCAGAACTCCTGCTGCAAAGCGGTAGGAATAAACTCCGGGTTAAACCAGGCAGAGCCTAATTTTGCTAAATCAGCAGAACTTGCCACTAAGCCACCACCGGCCCACTTCTGGCTTAAATTCACCGGCCAGTGCGGTTTAGCATAGCCATCATAGGTGAAATAAAAGCTAACCCTGTTGGGTAAAAACCGGTCGGCATAGTCTGCTGACAACGAACTTAGTTGTAATGGCGTACTGACTGATTGCGCAAGATACTGCAAAAATGGCTGGTTAGTGGCATTTTGCAGCACGGCGCTGGCCAGGTTGACATCAAAAGAGCTGTAATGAAAACCGTCACCGGGACTGAACAACAATTCGCTGCTATCAAACACACTAAGTGCATGTTCGACATCGGTATAGTTACGTTGCTTCAACAATGTTCTGATAGCACCCATGCTATCTGTGTTCTGCTGATAGCCCGGCAAACCTGCGGTATGGGACATCAGTTGGCGCACGGTAAAATTTTGCCATGCCGGATTGGGTAAGTCAGCCATATAGCGGCTGATCGGACTATCCAGATCAATACTGTCAGCCGCCACTGCCCGGGCTAAGCTGGTGGCAGTGACGGCTTTAGAGGTACTGCCAATCCGAAACTGGCTGTTAATATTAACAGCCTGCTTTGTCTCCAAATCGGCGTAACCCACTGCGCCTGCCCAAATAAGCTTACCGCGCCAGGCGACAGCGGCCGTAACTGCCGGAAATTGTTGCTCCTGCTGTGCCAGAACCAGTTCTGCCATAGCTTGCTCAGCCGCCTGCCCGAACTCTTGCGAATACAGCTCGCTTTGCTGGGGCACCGCGACAGCTAGTGGCAACCATCCGGAAAACCAGTAGCCCAGTATCGCTATTGCGGCAACTAACAGCAGGCCAAGTAAACTTAACAGTATTTTTTTCATTAGTTATGCTCCGAATTTATATACTTTGTTACAGGCAAAGCTTCTTTTTGCAGACAAAGCTTCGCCATCAGCCTCAAAGAGACCTGCAAAAACATTGATACAAGGTGAAAAGTGGTTAAGGTTGTCGTCGAATCATCAGAGGCTGGCTCCTTGTGCCCGCAGATAGGTCCGGATCTCGTCGGTGGCAGCGCGGCTGAGCGCGGACCGCAGTTCCCGGCCATCCAGTAGCGGTGCTTCAACTTTCAGATTCACTCTGGCACCGACACTTACCAGATATTGCACCATTGCCAGGTCGCCAAGATAACTGGCATTGATCAGCGCGGTTTCATCAGCCAGCACTACCGCATTGACATCGGCCCCGGCGGCGATTAATTGCTGAGCCAGTGCCAGGTTGCGCCGCTGTACTGCAATAATCAGTGCGTTGCCATCGCCTCTGCTGCTGGCATTGACATCGGCACCCGCTTTTAGCAAAACGTTAATCACTTCGGTGTTTTCATAACGTACTGCCACCATCAGTGGGGTACCCTCGCCCGGCATGGCTTGATTTAGCAAATTCTCTTTTTTAATCAGCTGCTGTACGGTTGGTAAATCGTTCTGCTTTATACTGCGGATCAACTCATCTAAGGGCCCAAGCTGACTTAGCGTTATCTGCCCGTGCTGTTTGGGAAGTTTGGCAACTTGCCAATGCTGTGTCAGGCCATAAGTCAGCAGCAGCATCACTGCTATTGTAGTAAGCATCAGAGCAGCCACCGGCGTTATTCTGCCAGTAGAGCCCTGTAATACCGTGCTGATACGTCGTGCCAGCAAAGGTTGTTGCTGCCAGGGCATTGCCATTATTGCCGGCTGAGCTGTAACCATTTTCTTATTACAGTCCAGCAATGTCTGGGCATAACGATAAGGCTGGCTTAAACCTGCAATCACGGCAGCATCGCAGCTTAATTCCCGATAGCTGGTTAACTGCCGGCTCAACATCCGCCACAACGGACTGCAGCAGCAAACAATCCCCGCTAGTTGCTGTAAGTAAAAAGCCATTAAATCACCACGCTGCCAGTGCATCCTTTCATGCTCAATAACATGCTGCAGTTGCTCTGCAGATAAGCTATGCAGCCACTGAGTGGGTAACAGGATCCTGGGGTGACGCAAGCCCAACAACATTGCGCTGCTGATTGCCGGATGCTGATATAGCCCGGGGTAACCGTTTGCAGTTGCTGGCAGCACTAGCGGCAGCACTACTGGCTGTGCCTGCTGCCATAACCGACGGCTGAGCCGGTAACTTTGGTAAAAACGATAACCTTGCGCCAGACAAACTAACGGCAATAACAACAGTAACCATACTGGTGGCGACAATAAATAAAACAGTTGCGGCGTTAACGCGAAGCGTTGGGTCATTTCTGGCGCAGCCTCAGCGGTAGCGGGCTCAGAATAGCGCAATTGAGCTAATGGTTCAGCCTGAAAGGGCAATGTAGCTACGTTACTGTTAAGCGGTTGCGACTCAAGGCTGCCCTCAGAAGTCAGTGTTAGCAGCAACATAGGTAAGATAAACAGCAGTACGATAAGCGCGGTCCAGCAACGCAACATAAGTTGCGGCGCAGGTTGCCAGCGGCTTCTGCCAAGCCAATACAGCCAGGGTACTGTTAACGCAGCAATCCCCAGATGGAGCAGTAAATAAAACAGCAACCAGCTGAATTCATACATGCTCAGTGCTCCTGCTTTTCCGTATCAGCAGCGTGGCTGGCCTGCGCATCAATTTGCTCCTGCAATTCCTGCTGCAGCTCTGCGGGCAGTTGCTGCTGCTCCAGTAAATGCTGTGCCAGCAAGGTAGGTGACCCACCAAAAAAACGTTTTAGTAAGGCGGTCAGTGCCTGAGTACGCGCTTCCTGCTGCACGGTTATTGCTTCATAAATAAAGGCTTTACCCTGCTTTTCACATTGCACATGGCCTTTATCGAGCAAAATACGACATAAGGTTTGCACCGTGGTATAGGCTAATGCGGCTTGCTTGTTCAATTCAGCCGTAATGGTTTTCACAGAGCAAGGGCCATGCTGCCACAACACCTGCATGACTTTTTGCTCAGCACTGGTTAGCTCGGGTGATTTTTTCCTGACCATATACGACACCTACTAAATAATTAGTTTTTAATCTAGCTGAACACTAAACGTCTTGCAACTAATAGTTTAGTTTTTAACACTCCAGGTAAGTAACAGCTGTTGCCGCGCCAAAATTATGCAGTAGATTTTATTCCCGGCCAGTATGTCTATGCCGACAATAATGGCGTGCTGGTGGCGACTAAAGCCCTGCTATAGCCAGCTGCTTTATTTTCAGTGCTTTCTCAAAATGGTCCAGCCGGTGGGTGTGGATCCACCAGGTTGCCGCTTCCATCAGTAGCTGGGGGTCATCATTTTTATTGGCGAAAAAGGCATAAAACGAAACCCCGACTGTTTCGCCTTTGGCGAGGATTTTTTTGTCACAAACGGCAATAATTTTTTGTCTTAAGCTGACGCGCATAACTGAAGATTTCCGAAGATTATTGTGGATTAAACACGGTGCCCTGATGAAAAATCGCCTGCCATTTTTTATGCCACTGACTTGCTGATATTTTGCGAAACAACATACGCCTTGTACTGGGCGTCAATTCTAAAGAACACGTCTACCGGCGCGTTATAAACCCGCTTAATCTTGGTTGCCAGGTCGATACTTAACTCACTTTCGCCGTTTATAAAACGGGTAATTGTAGATTTAGCCACATTGAGATCTCGGGCGGCATCAGCTGCTGTCAGGTTTTTACGTTGCAGAAAGCGTTTGAAATGTGCACCAGCCCCTTTTGGCGCGCCAATCAGGCCCATCTCACGCAGGTTTTCACTGGTCAGTAATTCAGTAGTATTTTTCATTTCATTAATTACCTTTGCTCAGAACAGCGCGCTGAAATAGCGCAACAACTTTACACCAATACAACTTAGCTGTAGCTAATAACCTCAATCATAAGCATTTCGTCGTCTTCGCTTTCTCCAATTAAGCCAGCCACCACAAACTGAAAGTTTTCCCGTATCGATACACTGAAACTGTTGCCCTGTAACACCATATCGTCTAACAAAACTTCCTTGGCCTCCTGCAGTGATATCGAATTAACAAGAATATCAATTATGTCCGTTAATTCTTCCCGCGCAAGCGCGGAAAGGCTATTGATAGCTGCCTCTGTGCATGCTTCCTTTCCAGGTTTGACAACTACCCGCAATCGTCACCTCCTTGTTCGTGACCTTTATCAGCGACATGAATATTCTAGACACAAGTTGCGCAACACGCAACTCTGGTTTGACCAAAAAAACAACTGTCATTATCTTGCCGCTCCATTGCTTTGGCTACCTTGAAACCTCAGGGGCAGATCTTGACCAATGGGGTCAGAGTCATTGATATCATGGAGATTGCTTTGCTTAGGCGATTACGACTAACAATCAATGGTTTTGACCCTTTTGATTGGACTTGATACCGGAATACTAAGTCACGGGGGCAGGCTTTGAATCTTGCCAATTTTCAATAGGATCATTGGCGTCAGCCTCTTCTGATAAACTTAGCAATCTCACAGTCTTCCGGCACTCGCTCTACCCGGCTATCAAGATCGCTAGCCTCAGTAACTAACTCTGGCCGTATCGGTAACTGTATTGGTAACCGAATATTTTTAACGATACCAAGATTGCGCAGTGCATTTAGCACCCACCAGCCCGGGTCTGGCTCATCGGTGTATAGCCCAAGCATGGCGGAGCCTGGATAGGCGTGATGATTATTGTGCCAGGCTTCTCCCATAGAAAGCAGGCCTGCCAGGCGAATATTATGCCCCTGCACAGCAGCACCCTCTACCCGCCAGGTTCGTTCACCTTCATTGTGCGCAAAATAGCCGATAAGCCAGTGGCCACCTACGGACACCGCTATCCGCACTGATACGCCCCAGACCAACCAACTTAAGCCTCCCATCCAATACAGCGGTACGGCAACGACCAGTTGTTGCCACATCCAGGTTTTCTCAATAAGGCGATAAAACGGATCAGCAAGCACTTCCTGTTCAATATTAAAGGTGGGGCCATTTTTCAATTGCAGATCACAGTTAAGTTGCCACCAGCCGTCTTTTAACATACCGGAACCATGTAGCAGGTAATCATGGCAGCGGCTTTGGCGCTGCGCCCAGTCCCGTAAATCGTGCTGTTTCATCATGCCAATCGGCCCAGCCATGCCGACCAAGGTTCCCAGATATACAAACAGATACTCAAGCCATTTCGGGCATTCATACGACCGGTGGATCAGCAGTCTGTGCATGCCTAGCGAGTGACCAAAGCAAAGTGTGACGGCCGTTAGCAGCAAAAAGATAGCGAAGGACGACATGGTTAACACAAATGGTGCGACAACAACAGTTGCCAGTAAATGGCTGAGAAACCACACCGATTTAACGGAGCTCCAAACTACCTTTCCGATATGGGCATCGGTATTTGCTGTCGCTTTAACTCTTCCGGTATTTAGCATGATTGTTCAAACTTTTAGGTTTTACGCCTTGTGGCATTAGGTTATCAGCAAAGTCTTTATACAGTTAGCAGCTTTTACTATGGCAGCTGCGCTGTCTCTGGGGTTTGCCTGCAAAATAAAGTGCGGGCCGTTAATTTCTGCGAACGTTATATTGCTATAGGCCTGCACAAATTCCTGTTTTTTTATTGGCGGTACCAGCCTGTCTTGTGTCGCCGCTATGTATACTGCAGGTACATCAGATGTAAACCCATCATACTTAGTCTGGGCAATTATTCTGAGCCTTGCTTTAAGTACCTTGGCAGGAACCGTATTTAACGCAGCCTGAAACAATGCCATTTGCTCGGGTGTTGCATCTTTACCCAGCATCAACAGTCGGTAAACTGCACCCGAAAAAGGCAGCATTGTTAAATGGCGCAGCGGTAAAAACGATGCCAGCCAGGCGATTAACTTTTTGGGACCTGACAAAAATGACGCAACAAATATAATGCCTTTTAAATGCGGCACTGGCTGCTGAGACAGGCAGGCGGCGATGCCGCCTGAAAATGATTCGGCAATGAGCACAAAGTCTTCTGTTGGAAGTTGCGCCAATACGTTGGCTGCTAAGGTGCGGTAGTCTTGTGCGCCGTCCGTTGGCAAAGGCATAACCTGTATTGCCAGGCTATGATCTTGGCCTGCGTGTTCTTGCACTGTACCGTTTTGAAAATACTTTACCAATGGCTCAAATAAAAGCCCGGTTCCATCCATTCCTGGTAACAGCACTAACTTCAAGTTTTATCGCCTTTTATCAATTATGGCTACAGTGCCACGTATATTAGTGCCATTTATATTATTTTGCTTATCCGGTTAGCTTTTACGACTTGTAAGCAGGACAACACCCAACCAGGAAAACCAGACAATTTGGCTTATTCCAAAAATTTCAGTGAATATATCAGCTGGGTAAATGGTGAGAATACCGACAACGCCAACAAAAAGCCCAAGGTAGTTAAGCGTTGTAGGAAGTGCTTTACCTTTAAGCGCTGCAATACTTAATAACAGAACCCATAGCCCACCAACAATTTCATTACCCCCACCCAGACCTTCGACGACAGCGTTGATCGTTCTCCAAAGTGCCATAGCCTGTTCTGGTTGCTGAACTGATAGTTCCAGAGCCACAGCTAAGCCAATATTCGATACCATGCCGCTAGCTATTACCAACCCCACCCAAACCACCCCAAAAATAGCAGCCATTTGGGAAAGGATTGGGGTGTTCACCTTCAGTCGCTCATGCAATGCCAGAACTAATACCGCCAGAAGGATGCCAAATAGCACATAGATAGTGAAAGTTACGATGGACAAGATGCCCTGATTTTCAGCCAGGAAAGCAAATTTTTGGACAGCGTCAGCATCGGCAGGGAAATTCCAGAAGGCCCCAAAAAAAACGAAAGCTGACAGGTAAATGGCAGCCTGAAAAAGCGCTGTGACACCACCTGCTTTTTGTAAGTTATTCATTGCTCTTCCCTTGCTCAAAAACATCAATTTAGCATCAAGTGATAGCTATTCACGGCTTTAAGTTGTAACAAAAGCTTGCGCCTCAACAAAGGATTGGCAACATTGCTTTTCAATTGGAAGTTCTGCTGGCAACAGCACTAACTTCAATTTCTATCGCCTTTTAAAATAACAGTCAGCATGCACGCGCCGATTTTGTTTCAGCCTGCGCCAGACGCACCGCGGCTGATGGATAAAACCGCTGCTGCTTTTTTGCCAACCAGATTAAAGCGGCTACTGACATAATTACCATGACCAGGGTAATTACCGAGTCTTCCGGGCCTACTACGCCGCCGGTTAACCAGTTTGGGCCCTGATAAACACTTTGCAGAGGCGCCATTGCTTGCCAGTCGTCCAGACCGGATAACGGTAACCCGGTTAGCACCACAGTAAAATTCCAGGCGGCATGATGTGCCGCCACCACCCAGACGTTGCGCACATAAACATACATTACTGTCCAGAGCGCGCCAATTAAGGTGCCGGATATTACGGTAATAATTAGCGCCTGCAGGTCCATCTGGCCATCAATATTAGCGATATGTAGCAAGGAGAAAATCAGCGATTGCAGCCACAGTGCTGTTACCGTGCCCCACTGGCTTTCCAGCGCCTGAAACAACACCGCCCGGAACACAATTTCTTCAATCACAGCGGCCACCAGAATTACCAAGGCGATATCGGCTAAGCCGCTTTGCCAGCCACGGTAAGCGGTTACTTCGTATACACCACCAGCAAATAAAAGTGCTGACACCAGGACAATCATCCCAGCACCAGCCAATAAGCCAACCGCGACCTTGGTAAGTGGAAATTGCAATTCGGTAACAGGCCGCTTTTCGCCATAGCGCACATATACACCATAGGCCAATAACATAGCCAGTAAGATACCTACCCGGCGCAGCAGCGCGGTAGTAGGATCATCAAGCTGAAACAGCCACTGCAAAGCCGGTAGCAGCAGCCAGCGGTAAGCCATCACCGCCAGCGCGATGATAGTGATCGCCAGTAGCAATTTAGCCAAAACCGCTTTAATAGATAAAATAACCGGCAACCACCACTCCTTAACGCTGCAAAGAACATCACAACCATACATGGCGTTATGCCGCAACGGGTTTTGGGCTAAGCGCTTGATAACACTAGCAGGGGTGATATGAAATAAAAAATATTATTAGGTAACAAAAGATGTCTGCAAACTGTTGTAGCTAAGGCAGAAAACTGGGGGCAGCAACACCAGGCATTAACCCCAAGAAGGTCGGCCCGCTCAACCTTTTACCGGGTTCGCTGCGCCCTCGCCGACGACAGTATGCCAGGGTTTTACCTGCCAGTTTGTCACCAGGCCGTTTACTACGTAAGGGTCGGCTTTGGCAAACGCAGCTGGAATATCTGCACTGTCGCAGCTGAACAGTAACAAAGCGCTGTCTGCTGGCTCGCCCACCGCACCACCCAGCTGTAATTCGCCGCGCTCAACAGCTTGCCAGGCCAATGCCAAATGCGCCGAGCGAAACTCAGCACGTCGCTGCAAATAATCTGGCGCGGTGTCATAGATAAGCAGAAAGTGCATCGGCTAACTCCTTTCTTAATCAAAAATATACGGCTTCAGGTCGTCTTTTTATCACCCTAAACGTTGGGGAACATATTACAATAGCTTTGCGGCCGGTTTAGGGTAAATTGAATTTTTTTAAAATGGTAGAGCAGCATTGTGATGAGTTTGCACCAGTTTGACGGTAATGCCAGCATTACGGAAGTATCACCGGGGGTATATGTTGACCTTAATGGCCACCAGCTTTCCCCGCAGCAAGTGCGCGAAGTGGTTACCCCGCACGATTTTACCGTAGCCAATGCCCTGGTGGGTCGCTCCCTGGCAAAGCCGTGGCGCCGCGGTGTGGCAATAGCCCTGGATGGTGTGCTTATCGCTTTACTTACCTCCGGTAGCTTTTTATTCCTGCTGCCTGTCGCGGCTTATCTGGCTTATCGCTGCCATTTACAACACAACAACCGGCGCCGGAATATTGTCATCGTTTTCGCGCTGTTATCGTTGTTTTTATTACCACTGATGCCGGGGGAAACCGACGAGCGCAGCGACTACAACGTAAAAGAAGGTGTACTAATTACCGCCAGCGCCATTGCGCTTACCAGCACAGACTGCAATGCCGATTGCGCTGATGAGCAGTTAGAGAATATCAGCGAACAGTTACGTGGCAGTAAGCTTACCGACGATGAAATTGACAGCATGATTACAGACTTGCTTGAGGATTCAATACTGACACCGGCAGAGCAAACAGTGGCGCTGAATAAAGCGATGAGCAATATTAAACAGCATCGCCAACAAGCCGCGCAGCAGGCTACCGATAAGTTAATTGAAACCACCACCCAGTCTGAAGCAGACACCTCGTGGTGGCAAAAGTTAGCCCAATCAGATCACAGTGTTCTAAAATGGCTGCAAGGCATTTTAACTGATTTAGGCATTGGTTTTGGGTGGGCAGTGTTTTATTTCACCCTGTTTATCAGTTGGAATGGTGGCCAGACGCTTGGCAAAGCCTGTATGGCGATAAAAGTGGTGCAGCTGAATAACACACCGCTGACGCTGTGGCAGGCATTTGGTCGCCAGGGTGGCTATAGCGCAGGCTTTGCCACAGGGTTGCTGGGGTTTATTCAGATATACTGGGACCCAAACCGGCAAGCTATTCAGGATAAAGTAGCCGATACCTTAGTACTCAAAATAAGTACACAAAACAAGTACTCAAAATAAGTACACAAAACAAGTACTCAAAATAAGTACTGAAAATATAAGCTGAATATACCAATTCCAGGTAAACCTCCTGGGCAATAATCTGGTTTACATTGGCCGCCACTGTCTTTACATTAAATCCCTCTACATTAAATCCCTAAACATTGAATACAGTGCAATAAAAATAATAAAACCCTGAGGCTACAATGAAACTAAAAATGATCGTAACGGTTGCGAGCTTATCTTTACTAAGCGCATGTAACCCTGCAGATACCGCAAAGCAAGCCAATCAAGAAGTGCAAACACCCATGACAGCAAGCATTAGCGAAGCACCGCTATGGTTAGAAGAAGTTGAAGGCGAACAGGCCCTTGCCAAGGTCACCAACTGGAACAAGCGCACGCTGGACAAACTTACCAGTGACCCGCGTTTCAGCCAGTATCAGCAAGCGGCGTTAAATATTGTCAATGCCACCGATAAAATCCCGTACGGCACTTACCGCAACGATATGGTGTACAACTTCTGGCAGGATGAAAACCATGTCAGGGGTGTGTTACGGCAAACCAGCCTGGCTGAATACCGCAAAGCACAACCGCAATGGCAAACCCTGCTGGATATTGATGCCCTCTCTGCCGCCGAAGGTAAAAACTGGGTGTTCAGCGGAACAACCTGCGCAGAAAGCGATTACAACCTGTGCATGGTGTCGTTATCTGATGGCGGCAAAGATGCGGTAGAAATGCGTGAGTGGAACCGCGCCAGCAAAAGCTTCGTGGATAACGGTTTTTATCTGCCCGAAGCAAAAACAGCGCTGAGCTGGAATAGCCCAGACAGCCTGCATGTTGGCACCAACTGGGGTGATGGCATGCTAACCGACAGCGGCTACCCCTATGTGATTAAACAACTGCAACGCGGCCAGTCGCTGGACGAAGCGGTGACGGTGTTTAGTGGCAGTAAAACCGATGTCGGCGTCTTTCCTTATGCGGTTAAACACCAGGATAAGCAGTTAAATATGGTGGTGCGGGCCATTACGTTTTACGAGTCTGAGTACTATTGGCTCCCGGAAAATGGCGAACCGGTGCAGTTGCCGATCCCTAACACGTCAAGTATCAACGGCATTTTTAAAGGGCAACTTATTTTAAGCCTGAAACAAGACTGGACCCCGGAAGGCAGTGCCACCTCTTTTAAAAGTGGCGATTTAGTGTCTTTTGATATGCAAAACTGGCTGCAGAACAATAAAATTGGTGCTGTGCAATTGGTTTATCAGCCGGATCAACGTGCCACACTGGATGGGGTAGCGATTACCGCCAGCAAACTGGTGCTTAATGTGCTCGAAAACGTGGTCAACAAGATCTATGTTTATGACTTCAACGACGGTAACTGGCAGCACAACAAGCTGGCCTTGCCGGATAACAGCACGATGTCGGTCTCTTCAGCCAATGATGACAGCGACATTATTTTTGTTAATCAGGAAAACTTTGTCTCGCAAGACACCCTGTATCAGGTCAATGTCAGCAACGCTGATATTGTAGCGATTAAATCTACACCGGCCCGGTTTGATGCCGCTGATTTAGTGGTGCAGCAATATTTTGCCAGCTCTACTGACGGTGAAAAAATACCGTATTTTGTGGTGCACAAACAAGGCATCACCCTCGACGGCAGCAACCCTACCCTGCAATACGCCTACGGTGGCTTTGAAGTATCGATGAAACCCAGCTATTCCGGCATTCTTGGTAAAAACTGGCTGGAACAAGGCGGTGTTTATGTGCTGGCCAATATCCGTGGTGGCGGTGAGTACGGCCCGGCCTGGCATCAGGCGGGGTTAAAAACGAAGCGCCAGATTATCTACGACGATATGATTGCGGTAGCAGAAGATATCATTGCCAAAAAAATCACCTCGCCCGAGCATCTGGGGGTAATGGGGGGGTCAAATGGCGGCTTATTAATGGGCGTGATGTATACCCAACGGCCTGATTTGTGGAATGCCGTGGTGTGTCAGGTGCCGCTACTTGATATGTTGCGTTATCACACCTTACTGGCGGGTGCGTCATGGGTAGGTGAGTATGGCAGCCCGGATATTCCGGAAGAGCGGGCTTTTCTGCAGAAAATATCGCCGTTACACAATATTGATCCTAAGGGCGAATATCCTGCAATATTTTTTGTAACCTCGACCAAAGATGACCGGGTACATCCGGCTCATGCCAGAAAAATGGCTTACATGTTAGAGCAGTATGGCCACAATTTTGAATATTATGAAAACATTGACGGCGGCCACTCTGCGGCAGCGAATCTGCAGGAAACCGCCAAAAGAACTGCGCTCGAGTACACCTTTTTAAGTCAGCAGTTAATGAAGTAATTATTAATACAGTGACTATTAATTAAGTAACTGCGGCACGGTACTGCAACAACAGATGGTTACAGCCCAGCTATAACCATCTGTTTTATTCTCTGCGCATTCTCAAAATGAACCAGCCGGTGGGTTTGGAAACTTGTTAACGCTCATTTTCAAGTCCATGCCATACCCGAAGAATTATGATCGTATTGCTGTGCAGTGAATAGCGAACGATGTATTTTCCAAAAACCATATCACGTATGTCATCAGGTACTGGTGCCATTTGAACCGGAGAGCCTATCTTTGGAAAATCTGGCAAAACCTTAATTCTGGCAATCAACTCTCCCGCAATCCTGCTGGCTGCACTTGGGTTATGAGCTGCGATAAACTCCCGCAAACGCTTCAAATCTTCTATCGCGTCGGCGGTATAAACTAATCTCACTTCTGATATCCAGACTTTGGCCCCGGAGCATCCAGCTCTTGGTCTGTGCCCCAGCTGCCCAACCAATCGTGCACCTCACTCGCATCAACCACTTGTCCCTGGGCAGCTGATTCCATGGCATCTAAAGTTTGTTGCCAGCGTTCTTGCTCTAAATTCTGCTTAACAAAGTATTCAGATAAGGCTTGATTGATTACCCATCCTTTACTCCGATGAAGCCTACCCGCAATGGCTTCCAATTGCTCCTCAACCTCAGTCTGCAATCGAACTGTAGTAACGCTCATGATAAACTCCCCCACCAAACGACAGTGTAATACATTGTAGTTAGCCAGAGTTTGAAAAGCAATTTAACGTTTTTGAGGGCTGCCTGCAGAGCCGGCATTGAGTCAAACTCCCCTTTTTGCCATACTTAAGCATTTGAAAAACACGGCGAGTTACCACAGGGTTGCTGGGGTTTATCCAGATATACTGGGACCCAAACCGGCAAGCTATTCAGGACAAAGTAGCCGACACCTTAGCACTCAAAATAAGTACTGAAAATATAAGCTGAATAAAAGAAAGATGGATGGATAAAGGGCCTGACAGGCCCTTTGTCACGGACGGCTGGATTTAGTTATAATTAGTCGCATCATCGATGTCGTCGCCTAAATCCTCAGCCCCTTCTTCTAACTCATACCAGGCTGAAGAGGTGGCTTCTTTAGTATCCTCCCAGGCGCTTTCGCTAACGCGCTTGGTCTCCTGCCAGGTCTGTTGCAGCGAAGCACTGGTTTGGTTCCACCAGTCCTGAGTGTATTCGGGCCGTTGCTTTAACTGGTCCTGGGTCATTTCCAAATGCACTTCATACTCCACGTTGCTAAAGCCTTTTTTGCCCGACTCTGGAGCAACGGTAAAATCGCCACGTTGAACGACGACTTCTCTGCCGCCAAGCCCCAGTATTTCGCCAGTCTCAATAACTAATGAATGGACGGACATACCGTTACCCATCAGGATATTCTCGACCTCACCAATTTCTTCACCGGTGCTGTCAAATACCTCAGCATCTTCAAGCTTGTCCATCGAGTATAATCCCTCTGCTGCTACTGCAGAGCCAGCCATTAAACTGGCAATAAGTGCAGGAAGGGCGAGTTTTTGAATATATTTCATAGTTTTTCTCCTTTGATGGAAAAATGTGCATGAATGCCCCGAAAAAAGGGGAGAATTCATCAGCTTCAATGAATAGGTAGCAAAACGCATACCAAACTGGCTTCAGTAAATATCGGCGATGTGTACGTTAATGAGAAATGAGTCTGAGTAAGAGGTAAATCGACATCTATAACATGCAGTCGTTTTGCTTTCGCCGATGGGTGCGCTAAGCTGCCTTTTATTGATGTAATACCAGCGGCCAGAACATGCGTATGCTGTTTTCCCTTGCAGGTTACCTGCTGGCGGGCTATTGCCTGCTGTGCTTATTAGTGTATCTGTTGCAGCGCCAGTTAATTTATTTCCCGGTAGCGGCGCAGTTGCCAGCCACTGATCCGCTGCTGTTGCAACAAGCTGATGCTACCGTGCTGGTTAGCCGCAAAGCGCGCGACAGTGCGCAGGCGCTGCTGTATTTTGGCGGCAATGCCGAGGATGTCAGTGTGTCCTTGCCGGAATTTACCGCGGCGTTTCCTGAACACGCTATTTATCTGATGCATTATCGTGGTTATGGTGGCAGTAGTGGTAAACCTTCAGAGCAGGCATTGGTTGCCGATGCGCTGGCACTGTATGACCAGCTGCAAAGCAACCATAGTGACATTACCGTGATAGGGCGCAGCCTCGGTTCTGGCATCGCGGTGCAACTAGCGGCGCAGCGTAACGTAGCACAACTGGTATTAATTACCCCTTTTGATAGCCTGAGCGCGCTGGCAAGCCGGCAGTTTCCGTTTATTCCGGTGCAGTGGTTGTTAAAAGATAGCTATAAATCGGTTGAGTATGCGCCAGCCATTAACAGCCCCACCCTGCTGTTAGTCGCAGAGCAGGACGAAATAATAGGCCACGCCCACAGCGAAGCACTGCATCAGGCCTTTGCACCCGGCATAGCCACACTTATTCGTTATAGCGGTAACCATAATAGCTATTTGCCAGCCAGTCAGCTTGCCGATTGGCTGGCTGCTACACCACCTTGAGATTTGTCGCAACCCTGCTGAAACCATCTGCTTTAAGCCGGCAAAAATGCATAAAACGAATTAGTCACCGGCCCGGTGAACCCAATCAAGTACTGGCTCAACCCATTCGACATGCGGCAGATAGAAGGCACCATGCAAATTGCCGGTAGCTATTTTGATCTCTTTGAACGACTGCGGCTGCTCGGTCAGCTCTGCAAGTGACTGGCAACTCGTTGCCAGGGTATCGCTGGCCTCGTAGACCGAAAGCACATGGCCGGTTAATCGTAGTTGGATTGGCATTGAACCGCGAGAGCAAGCCGCCAACAGCACAAAACGAACTTGCGGCCGTCGCAGAATACTAGAAACCCGTATTGCAATGCCGCCGCCTTTGGAGAAGCCGGCAACAACTATGTTTTCAGGCGGGACGCCGCGATCTATCAATTCTTCGACTTGCGCGACAACAATACCAGCGTAAGCGTTCATATCAGTGTCTGGCGGGCGCTGTGCCGAAATAACTACTGCCCCACGGGAAGCGAGCGCCCCCAGTACCGCAGGGTAGTCATAAAGCCCGAAACGCGGATCGGTGGGGCGAGGGCCGGCGTTTTCAATGATCCGGCCATGCAGGTAAATCACATAGGTCTTTGCCGGCTCGGGGGACGTTGGCACGTCGGTATGGACAGTTGCCACACAAGCCGGAGCAACTGCAGCGAATAAAACAAAAAACCAGGCCTTCATCGACTGCTCCTTGTAGGTGCTCCTTGGTTACATTTATTGCTCAAATGTGTCCAAAGTTCTTTCGATAAATCTGATAAGCGCCTGCTCTGCTATGTATGGCTGCTCGTCATTGACATTGAATTTTTCATAAATACTTCTGATTTGTTCATCTTTGCTGATGTCGCTGGCGGCCATGTTATCATCGTTAAGCGCTTGTACTCTGGCTACCCAGGCTGCGGTGTTTGTTCTGAATAACGCTAATTTTTCTTTAGTTGCCGGCGCGCCGTGCCCTGGAATAACAACTGCCGAGTTATCGCCAAGCGACTCAATGCCTGCCACAGCGCGGTTAAGCCCCGCCAGACCGCCAGACCAGAATGAAGGAATGGCTTTACCTCTGGTTTCATAGATGTCGCCGACAAAAATGCTATTGCTTTGCTTGTGATAAAACACCTGGTCGTTACCGGTGTGGGAACTGAACCGAAGCGCCTGAAGCTCCTCAAAGTTGTCAACATTGTCGATAAGCGCGCAGCCTTTGGACTGAAAATAATCGTTGCCGCTAGTATGGTCAGGATGACCATGGGTGTTTAACACAAAGCATGTTGCATGTGGAAACGTCTCAGCGACAAATTGGCTTAATTGTTCCAGATTGGCGGTTCCTGCGGCCGGGTCAATTAGCACCACACCCTGATCTGTATTTATTAAACCAATATTTGTCCATGAATTTGAAAACCGCAAAATATAAGCCTGGTCAGACAATTTATCTATCAGCATGTGGTCTGATGCTGCCAGGGTTTGCGGACTATAAAAATAAGTTGCAGCAAAAAGCAGCAGTGCAGCAACAGCGTTACAGGTTAGCTTGTTCATAATCATTTCCTCGCAGCGATAGCCGCCAGCCACTTTGCAATCAGTGAGAAAACTAACACGAATTGGCTGAAAATAATCGTAAACGTTGCTCAGTTTTGTAACAAAGTTTTACAGGGTTTTAAATACCAATATGGTCAATAGCCTGCTAATTCCGCATAGCCTGTACCGTTAAATCCGTTGGTTGCTTTTACCCGACCTTCCCAATATTGGGTCGACAGCCTATTTAAAGAATCTTTGGTGATGGTTTCAATCAGAATAGGTGTTGCGTCAGCCAGTTCAATTTTCCATTGACTTGGATATTCTGTGCCATCGATCGTGATATGGTCTAAAACGATTACACTGATTTCTTGCCGGGGGATGTGAATTGCCTCGCCATTTTCGGCAATCCGGGTACCACTGCAGTAGTCATAATGTTGCTTTGCATCGCGGATACAAAATAGCATTAAGCCTTGTTTGGGATGCTGCTCACTAACCAGACTAAACCAATCCCAGCCGAGTTGACTTTTATCCAGTAAACTTGCCGACCATTCTCTGTCATACCAGGCATTACCCGATACATTGTATTGTTTGCCATTAAACGTGACCGTGCCGCTGGTTTCTAAAAACGGATAGCTGAAATAATAAGACGCATGGCCGCTAGCTGTTTTTTGGCTATAGCCATTTTCACCATGCAAGATAAGTGGGCTATTACCGAGCGACACATCAATAGCATAATCGCCCTGCTCAGCTTGCAGTTGTAGCGGTAAAAAGTCTTGCTGTGTGCTTTTTAACGACCAATCATCTAACTGCGCTGAGAACGGGCTTGCTGAAATCGCGGCTTGTCCTCTGCGGGCAAAGCGTTCAAACGCAATATGGGTTTGCTGGTGTTGTAGCGCAAAATGGGCAAAATAAAGCTGGTTGTCCCACCAGGCTGATGCAAAAGGTAAAGGCAGCTGTGTTCTGAATAACGTCCACTGCACACCGAATGTTTCACCAGTGTCTGCAGTGAGGTTCGCGGTGATATACCACCATTCAATGCCTTGCTCGGGGTGAGGGCCATGATCTTGCGGAAAAACCAGCCCTGTTTTTTTGTCGACCGGCTCACCACTTACTGTCTGTAATGCTTGCGAGTTTTTTGACGTTGCTGCAGGTTCACAGCCCAACAGCAATAACGTTAGAAGCATGACGAGGATCAGAAAAGCGCATTTAATCATTGGTTAATGCCTTTTTGGATGCAAACTGGCGGTAAGTTGCTTAACGGGCAGATAGGCGCATACCATAGCAGCAACCAGCAATAACACACAGGTACTTAACAGCGCTGGCAGGTCTGCATGCAAATGGATAGTCCAGCCAAATGCGATAGGCATCACAAATTTTAATAACGCAAACCCAAGGGCGAAGCCTAATGGCAATGCGAACAGGCAGGTAAAACCCACTAACAGTGTTGTTTGCACCAACTTTAGTTTTTGCAACTGAGTGGCATCGACGCCTAAATTATTTAAAGCGGCCAATTGCTTTGCATGCTGGGCACTTAAGCTCAGCAGGCTGATACAGAGGCTGACTAAGGCAATGGCGAGAATAAAGCCATTTAATACTTTTGTGACCTTAAAAGTGTCGTTAAACAGCCTGTTGGCTATTTCTTTAAAGCGTTTGTTCTCAGTGATATAGCTGCTATCAATCTGATAATCGTTAATCAGTCGCTCGGTCAGTTGCGCTACTGTGATCTGCTCATTTAACGTGACAGACAAACCATACACTTGCCAGTGTAATGGGCTCGCTTGCAGCGTTTGTTCCTCGGTAATAAGGCTTAAAGCCGTGTTACCATAATCGTAGGCAAAAGCCGAGATCCGACATTCAAAGATATGCTGGTTTTGGTGAAATGCCACCATGTCACCTGGCTGGTGCTTATATTTTATGCGGGCTTGCTCGTTAGCAATACAGCCATTGTTGGCAAAGTGTCCGGCATTGACCGCGTCACCAGAAGTCAGATTAATGTGGGCAAATGACTGCTGTCCTGTACCAAAACTAGCAAGCGTTGCAGGTACTTGATTTACATAACCATCGCCCGCCATGTAGATGCCAACCCGTTTGATGTCAGGATCTGCTTTCAGACGTGCCCGAAGTTCGGGCTGATACTGTTCGACCTGAATATATATGTCTGCGCTTAATTGTTGTTCCAGATGGGCATTAAGCGTGTTACTAAAGCTTTTAACCATGATCTGCATGCCAATGGCACTGCCAAGCGCTACCAAAATCGCCACTATGGCAATACGCAACTCTTGCAACTGCAATTTACTGTCAGCATACAACCACTGCCACAACGGATCCCCGAACGGGTTATTGCAGCTAAGTAAGCTTTGCAGGCATTTGGGTGTGATCAGCACAAACAGCAAGATAATAAAGAAGCAAAGTAACAGTGCCTCGAATTCAGATTGAGCATTGAAATAAAAGTAACCAATGGCCGCCATGACAGCAGCTAAAACTGAATAAAAGACTAAGCGACTGTTATTTTGCAGACTGTTTTTTGGGGTCAGTAGATTTTGGGCTATCAGATTTTGGGGCAGTAGCATAAGTACCATAGTGGCGAGATTGACCACAAAACCCAGCGCCAGAGTTTGCCATTGCCAGCTGATAGTAAGCGCTTGTTCCAGTTGATAAAGCCCCACCAGGGTGCGGTTGATATCAAGCACCAGTGCATTGGCAATAACAAACCCCAACATGCTGCCCAGTAGCGCCGTTAAAAAGCTCATTAAGGTAAACTCAATGACAATGGCCAGGCGAATGGCCTTTGGCGAACACCCTAAAAGAGTAAACTGCGTAAGGAGCTTTTTCCGACCGGCAATAGCAAGCTTGATAGCATTAAAACTTAAAAAAGCCGCCACAATGTAGCCAAGCAATGCCAGTGCGGCGAGGTTAAAAAAGAAAGCCTCCGATAAGGCATCAAAATCTTGCTCCTGAGCGGCAACTAATCTTGCATCATAAGCCAGAATGGCTTCGATTTTGGGAATTTGCCCGGGCGTCAGGCCAACGAATTCGATAAAGCTGATTTGGCCGTTAGCCTTAAGCAGCATATCAGCATAAGCAATATCGGTAATCGACCACATGCCAATGTCATCCACCAGAGTGAAATTTGGAGTATGCGGGCTATTGGCAAGCTGCAGCGTGTTGCCAGTAAGCGCTAATCTGTTGCCATTAAGCGCCAATCTGGCGCCCGTTTTGCTGTCTATCATGATGGAGTCAAAAGCAAAACCGGTATCGCTATTATTGCCTGATTGAGGAGCGCTTACCGGTACTTGTTGGGTCAGCCAAATCAGGCTATCTATGCCTTGCAGATACAGGGTTTTACCGGAAGCCAGGGTTAGCTTGCCGCGTAAAACCGGTTGGGCGTTAGTGATGCCCTGCTGGCGCAGGGTTATCCATACTTTACCGTCGATATATTGCTGGCCCATTGGCGGTTTTGCAATATGACTGACTGTCGCATCAATCAGTGCCGAAGACTTCTGGTGACGATTTTTGGCTTCCTGGTTAAGCCCGGCAATGGCGGTAAGTAGCGCGCTGCCTAAGCTCAAGCCAACGATAAACAATAATAACAACCAGGGATGACGTCGGAAATAGGCAACATGCGTGGTTAAAATAAGCTTAATTTCAGCCATTAAACTGGCCGTTAGCCAACACTTTTACGCTATCAAAATAGCGGGTCAACTGTTGTGAGTGCGTCACCATAACCAGATTAATTTGGCGTTCTTTACACAAAGTTGTCAGCATTTCGACGACCTGGTGCGAGCGGGCCTGATCAAGATTGCCGGTGGGTTCATCGGCTAAAATCAGTTTTGGTTGATTAAGCAACGCTCTGGCAATGCCGACCCGTTGTTGCTCGCCCCCTGAAAGTTGGCTGGGTAACTTATTTAGCTTGTTGCTTAACCCCAGTTGTTCAACCAGTGTGTTCAGCTCTGCAGGGGTTTGCCGGGGGAAATTGAGCTTATATTGAAATAAAATGTTTTGTTTAACACTGAGACATTCAAGCAATTGATAATGCTGAAAAATAAGCCCTATTTTACGGCGATAATGTGCGAGCTGTTGCTCGTTGTAAGCAGAAATAAGCTCGCCATTGACCTCAATTTGACCACTATCAGGGCTGAGCAGGCCAGCTAATAAATGCAGTAAGGTCGTCTTACCTGAGCCACTGTCGCCAAGCAAGGCAACTTGCTCTTGCGCTGCTATGTTAAAACTAAAGCCATCAAACAAAGTGTGAACTTGATCGCCATCTTGGCGATGGAAGCATAAATCGGTCACGCTTATCACTGTAAGTCCTTCTTTGTTCGTGTTAAAGCTACTTTACCATGGCGGTTGTGATAACGCTGTCAACACGCCCCAGACAACGATAAATGATTAGTCTTATTGCTACCATAGCGTGTCAGACGATATTGATAAGGTAAAATTAATCTGGCCAATTATTTTTCATCTTCAAATTGATTGACTACACTTAATGTGGCTAAAGAATTACCCGACACTGAGGACACCGGTGGATAAATACCGAAAACTCTACATATGGATGTTCATACCCTTTCTTATCGCGCAATTCGGCATTTTTAATTTCTACTGGGCGAAAGTAAATGCGGTGTATTGGAATATTCATATCCATTACTGGGCGGTGACGCTTTGGTATCTGCTGGTGATTATTCAACCTTATTTAATCGTTCATGGCAAAGTCTCCAACCACAGAACCCTTGGTATCTTTGGTTTTTTTATAGCGGGTGCGGTAGTAGCAAGCGGCATCAGCATTTTAGATGTGCCGCTAAAAATCATTCAGTCTTATAGCCCAACCAGACCCGGGCCGCCCATTGCCTTTTTCTACGGCACATTGGTTATCGAGTTTTTAATGATGTGTGCCTTTGTATTTGCCGTATCAAAAGCCATTTTTAATCGCCACATAATTGATGAACATGCGTGGTGGTTGATTTGCAGTGCATTTTTTATGATTGCGCCGGCATTAGGGAGGGGAATGATTGTATTCTGGCGAGGTGTTATGCCGCCAGATAAATTCACTCCTGTGCTGCCATTGCTCAGTACTGAGATAATCTATTTGCTGGTATTCAGCCTTTTCGTTATTAAATTTGGAAAATTTCGCCACCTGGCAACCTTCATAGGGTTCAGTTTAGTTCTGATCAGACTCTTACGGATCCCAATAGGCTCAAGTGAAGCGATACAAAGCTTTTTACATGGCATTATTAAATGGATGTGATCTGACCGCCGGATGAAAAAGTTAATCAAAGTTAGCCTGCTGCTGTTATCTGGCATCTTTATCATCTTGACCGGTTACCTGTGGCTGACCTTTGTCAGCCCTTTTGGTTATAAGCCAACCGTTGCGCTGCCTGAAATAGACGACAACGCCAGCTATTCGGTGTTCGTCTACGGCACGCTGAAAAAGCCCTGGGTGCGCGCTCTGGTCATGGGCCGTGCCGGCAAAGGCGTGCCGGCAACCCTGCCCGGTTATCAGCAAGAAGCGCGGGATATAAAGCCCGCACCCGGGGCGGTTACCAAAGGTCAGGTTATTACCGTAAGCGGCACCGAGCTTAGAGCGCTGGACCGCTATGAGCGGCTGGGTGTGCGCTATGAACGGGTAGAATTACCGCTTGAAAGTGGTGAGACTGTCTGGGTTTACCAACTTATGGACCCGCTGGTGCAGGAGCTGACAGATGAGCTTGCCGATTAAAAAAGCAGGCGCGCTGGCTATCCCCGCAGCGGTTGGGATGTTAATCCCAGAGTCAGGCCGGTAGTAAATAAGCCGGCTTCCAGCATCGCGCTGACTATGCCTGAGATACTGAACCCCTGCGCCGTGCTGAAGCCCTGTGCCGGACTAAAGCCATCCAACGCCAGCAAGCCAGCGGCGGCGGCATCCGGAAATTCTGTCGCCAGTTGCGCCAGACTGCCTGCCAGCAACACCCCACCGCCAAGGCTGATTAGTAAACCTGCCAGCAAACCGGGCACCGCTGCCTGAAACACAGCAACATAGTTAAAACGCTGCCGGCTGGCAGAGCGACGGGCAGTCAACAGTAACCAGTAACTTATGCCTGCCGCCAGGCCAATTATTAACCCCTCGGTGGCACCGGTAATATGCGCCGGGCTGCGCCCCAGAAATAACAAAAAGGTTTCCTGCAGCAATAAGCTGACAAAAGCACCGATTAATAAGCCAGCGGCGCCACCACCGAGTAACAGATAGCCGAGTTTTTTGAGCTGCAGCTGCTTTTGCTGCTGCCCCGGCGACTTGATCAGCCACATTTTTGCCAACACCAGGCCGGATGACACCGCTGCCCCGGCCAGTATTGCAATCAGCGTGGTAACCGTTAGCATCACCAGCAATACCGAAAGCGCCTGGCTACCGGTTGCCAGCGCCTGTGCTGCGCCAACCAGCCCATACAGCCCACCGCCAATCAGCCCGGCTATCGCAGCCCCTAATGCTCCCTGCCCGGTTAAATGCCAAAGCAGCTGGCGCCTGCCTGGCTGCCCAGAGGATTGTTCGGCTGCTGCAGCCGGGCTTGAGCAGCTTACCGCGGCAATAAAGCGATAACCATGTTTGGGTACCGTTTCGATAAAACGGGGGGCGGAGGCGCTGTCCTGCAACTGACGGCGTAAATTGCGAATACACTGGGTAAGTGCTTCGTCAGTTACCACCGTGCCCTGCCAGACTTCATCAAAAAACCGCTGTTTGCTGATTAGCTTGCCCGCATCCTGCACCAGTAATACTAACGCATCCAGATAACGGGCATTTAGCTCCAGCTGCTGGCTACCACACAACAACTGGCGCTGTGCCGGATCCAACACAAAATCGGCAAAATAATAACGCTGTGCCGTCATAAGACCAAACTACTCCCGGCTTATGTAGCCCGATGGGCTGCATTACAATGGCTTTATTATGCATCAGAAGCCGCGCTTGCGGCGAGTATTGTACCAGCATTTCGTAGTAACCCCGCTGCCAATAACCATAACAGCGCAAAAGCCGCATTGATAACCGGCGCAGCACCCAGCCCACCGACCTGGATTACTACTTCTACTGCGATTTGCAAACCGGCTGTAATTAGCAACACATAGCTCATACCCTTAGCTTTAAAGCGCACCAATAATCCGCCCAGTGGCACCGATGCCAGAACAATAAGATACAATTGGTTAGCCGGATTATCTTCGCTACCAATTATACCCACTGCCAGGTTTATCCAAATCAGCAGCAACGAGGTTAATACGGCTACTGCCCAACCAGCGCGACCAGCACCACTGCGGTTAAAGCGACAGCCAAGTTCAATTAATAAGCCGGTGCCACCAAGCAGAATACTGGCGGCCACAAAGTCGAAGCCGGTCCAGTTTACCTCCGCGGTAAATTGCATAGCGATTAGCGGCAGCAGTAACAAGCTGACAATCAGCCCCCAGCCTGCAATTCGCCATGGGTTTTGCCAGAATGTTTTTTTAGGTTCAGATGTTTGCATAGCGTATTTCCTGATGATTGCCAAAGCTGCAGCATGACCTGACCAGACTGAAAATACATGAGCAAAAGATGAGGAAGTGCTGAGATTTAAAGGAAAAGTGTTGTATCCGTCATTTGGGGGGGAGAACAGCTGCAACGCCCGCCCTGGCTCGCCACAGCAACTCGCTCGCTTCCGCTCACTCAGACACTCTGTGTCGACCAAAACGGGGTTCCAGCCGTTCTCTCTCAAGTACTGGCTTCTCATATAGAGATAGAACCTCTTTTGAAGGAGCCGGGGAGTGTCTGAGCCCCTGCTGCAAAGCAATGGGCGAGTTGCCCCGGTGAGTGAGAAAGAGCGTTGTATCCGGTACCGATGCAGGTACACTAAAACTAAAACGTCAGCAACACCCACCAGGTCAGGCCTGAGACCACCAGCCACAGCAGCGGTATAATGGCGCTTAGCCACAACAGCCAGCCTCTTAGCATTATCAGCAGCAGGCCCAGGGTAGCAATAGCGGTAGGGTCAGCATAAATACCAAACACCGCCGCCTGATACCAGGAGTCGCCGCTTAACAGGCCAATAAAGGGCCAGCCCACCAGCCCGGTTAAGGCGAGAGCCAAACCAATAATGACCATTGGCCGTTTGTCGGGTGCTTTTTCAGCAAGGCCTTTCCCGCTTAGCGCAATACACAGCAGTAATACCGCCTCGGCGATAAAAGCATAGCCAATATAATTACCGGCCCAGTTCAGCTCAGCATAGTGGCGGAGAAAAAACGCCACACCGACAACCAGCCAAAGTGGTGCCAGCAGCATGCTGCCGGCTCTGGCTTTATGTCGCAGTGCCAGCAGCAGCACTATTACACCGAGCAACAGCGTCGCAATATGCCAGGGCCAGTAAGTTTCACCAATCCGCTCTAATAACCGCAGATAAACATCATGGCTAAAGGGGATAAATTGCTGTAACTGATAGCCCGCCCCGCCGCTCATAGCGCCTCCTTTTTAGTGTCTCCGTTTATCGTGCTTCCATTTATAAGGCAGCAACGTAACGCTGCATCCGCTGCCGTGCGCTCGCTGATGGCATAGGGCCGCTACCGGCGGCCATATTTTCGTGCATATGCACTACCTGAGTCGTTGCCGGAATGGCACAGTTGATCGCCGGGTGGCTGACAATAAATTTCAGTAGAAAATCGGCCCAGGTGGTGCAACCGCACTCCGCTTTAGCCCAGTCAGGCAAGCGCTCGCCACGGCGCTGAATGCCTTTAATCAAACTGCCACCGTCGTAAGGCCGGTTGGCTATTACTGCTATGCCTTTTTCCTGCGCTAATGGCAGCAAACGCTGCTCAGCTTCGCGGTGCGTTATATTGTAAGTCAGCTGAATAAAGTCGATATCCTGTGATGTCATAATCTGTTCCAGCTCCCGATGGCGACGGCCGTGCGACGTGGTTATCCCAATATAACCAAGCTTACCTTCTGCTTTCATTTGTTGTAATGCGGCCAGATGCTCGCGCCAGTCGGTCAGGTTGTGCACCTGTACCAGATTAAAACGCTCGACCTGCCAGCGGTTTTTCAGCTCAGCCACCTGCTCACGCGCTGAGCCACCTGCCGGGCTCCAGACTTTTTCTGCCGAAAACAGGCTGTCGGGTATGCCAAGCTTTTGCAGGGCATAGCCCATAACGTCAGGGGCCGAGCCGTACATCGGCGACGAGTCTACCAGACCACCGCCGTGCTCAAAAAAGGCTTTAACGACCTGGGTTCTGGCATCCAGCAACACCGGATCGCTACCAACATTAAAGGTGCGCCAGGTACCCATACCGATAACCGGCAGGGTTGTGTCAGCATTGCCAAGACTTTTTTTCAGCATAGGGCTATTGCCAGGCTCAGGCGGGTTTGCCAAAACCGGTGCGCCGATGAAAGGCAAAGAGGGTAAAAAGCCAGCAGCGACTGCTGCCCCCAGTAATTTCAAGCTATGCCTGCGGCTCAACCGAGTACGCATCGTTTGCCCCCTGTCAGATTGTCCCGGGTCGTCAGAGTAAAAATATCATTAAAGCATAACAGTCCCTGCCCGATGTCGCCAAACCGGAGGCAGCTAGCAACCGGCGTAGACAGAAATTTCTGCGCCAAGTACACTGGGCCGGAATTTGACTAATTTATAAGGCAAGGAACGTGAGTACCGAAACATTAACTGCCCAACAACAGGCAGAAATTAAAAGCGAATTTGAATTTTTTGACCGTGACGGCAATGGCCAGATTGATATTACTGAATTTATTGAACTGCTGACGGTACTGGCACCGAAAACCAAAGCCAGCCATGTCGATGAGGGCTTTAAACTTATTGATAAAAACGGCGATGGTTATATTGATTTCACCGAGTTTCTGCAGTGGTGGCAGCAGTGTTGGTGGGAGTATTAAGTAGCCCGCCCGACCTTTCTTTTATAACATTCAGGTAATGCTGATAGGCTTCTTCGCTAAAAGCGGCTGATGGCTGGTTCATAAAACCGTGCTGATACATCGTTTTACAGGCACTAACAGATGGCTTTTGTGACAATAATTGCAGCATGGCATCCACATTAAAATGCGGCTCACTGGCGCCAAATATAATGCTCGCCGGAATGTCGGGTGTCAGCTTCAGATACTGATGAATTTGCCCAGGATAAAATAACATAGCCTGTTTGATGTTAGCAGCCGCAGGCGTGGAGAGCGCCCGCCACAACGCACTGGCACCGGCGCTAAAACCAATGGCCAAATCTGCCGGCTGCACAATGGCTCTGGCTACCGTACTGGCATAGTTATCGTGACCACACTGCTCGGTATAGGCCGCATAGGCTTGTTGCTCGTTACTGAAACATTGCCGTTGTTGCTGGAACGGATCAATAACCGTGATGCTTAGTCTGCTGCCTGCCGTTTGATCCGCATCCGTTTGATTTTTCCCCGCCTGAGCTAAATCCTGCACTAACTGCTCCAGCCCAATGCATAGGCCAAAAATGTCTGTAACAATAACAATATGCTTGATCACTGCGGCTCCCTGCTCAGAAAAATACCGATAACATACTCAGAAAAACTTCGACCAGGATAAAAATGCCGAAACCCCGGTGTCACGATCAGTTAACGGGCTATTACTGATAGTGCTGTCATACCAATGGTGTTCAATACCCAGCCGGGTCATGCCACCAAAAAATACCGGGGTGCTTAGCGATATGCCGGCGTTGTAGTTAAATGCCGATTTGGCGCTGTAGGGCATCCGGTTAGCGGTTGCCTCATTCAGGCGCACGCCGTAGTAGTAATCGACCAGTTTGCTGTCGGAATAGCTGATACCCAGTTTGGGTTCCAGTTGCACCGGGCCAAACCGCAACCCATAAGCTACGCTCAGCTCAGATTCCTGCCCCTTGGAATTGCCGAGTAAATCGTGCAGAACTTGCGCTTCTACCAGCCAGCTTTGCTTACGCCATTGCAAGCCGATACCACCATCCAGTGAGCTTTTGCGTTTAGCCATGCCGGCAAACACATTACTGTCAGATTCATCAAAACCGGCAAAGCGGGGGGCAAGTTTAGCGCTGACAGTCAAATCAGCATGTTGCAACAACTGATAACTGACAAAAGGGCCGTATACCGACAGTTTTTCACCACGATAACCAATTAATGGCAGTGGAATAGTGCGACGTTTGTAACCGCGATAAATTTCCTGATTTATGCCAACTCCCACCCCATACAAAAAGCCCTGCGGCGGCTGTTGACGGGTTGGTGGCTGGCCTTGCTGTGCATATGCAAAGCCGCTTAAAAACAGCACTGAACCTATGAATAAGAGTGTGAAATACCGACGAATTTTATCCATTAGCAAACCTTAGTTGGTGTCTATTCCTGAACTTGCAGCGTATAACACTGTCAGGCTTATTACTGTAGTCAGATGTAATCCGATCAGCCAGTAAACCTGAAGCAACGCTGGTGCTCTGCACATTCTGACAGGATCGGCAGCATTTTATACGGCTAAATTGCAGTTGCGCCCTGTAAACTAGGGAAAAACAGCCCAATTAAGCCAGCACATTCTGCTACATTTTGATTAGTATGCACGCTTGCTTTCGTGCCACCCAGCCGGCTGAAGCACTGCGCTTCAACCGCCATTTTGTTAAGGGTTTATTATGTTATTTACTGGTGATTTAACTACCAACTGTCCCATCAGACAAAAAATCCGTGACTATTACCGGATTGATGAAAATCAAATCATTGACATGTTATTACCAATGGCCGAAGTGGGCGTGAAAGCGCGCAGCCGGGCCTGGGAGCGGGCACGGCAAATTGTTCTGAATATCCGCAAAGATCAGGATGGTCAGGGCGGTATAGATGCCTTGTTAAACGAATTTTCCCTGTCCAGCGAAGAAGGCGTAGTGCTGATGTGTCTGGCCGAAGCTTTGCTACGGGTACCGGATAAAAAAACCCAGGATATGCTGATCCGTGACAAGCTGGCCAATGGTAACTGGAGCTCGCATTTAGGCAGCAGCGAATCATTATTTGTTAATGCGTCGTCCTGGGGCTTGTTGGTTACCGGTAAAATGGTTAACTACTCTGATCAGAGTAAAGCAGAGCAATTTGGTATTCTGAAAAAAACCCTGGGACGCCTGGGCGAGCCGGTTATTCGTAAATCTGTTAACTTTGCCATGAAGATTATGGGCAAGCAGTTTGTGATGGGCACAACCATTGATGATGCGATTGACCGTGCTGAAGATACCGAGAAAAAAGGCTACGTCTATTCCTACGACATGCTGGGAGAAGGTGCCCGTACCATGGCCGATGCCGATCGTTATTATCAAAGTTACTTAACGGCTATTCATGCCATTGGTAAAGCCGCTAAAGGCCGTGGTCCGATTAAAAGCCCGGGTATCTCAGTAAAATTATCAGCGATCCACCCCCGTTATGAATTCAGCCACCGTGATCGGGTGATGACTGAATTAGTCCCCAAGCTTAAAGAATTAGTATTAATTGCTAAAAAATATGATATTGGCTTTACCATTGACGCCGAAGAAGCTGACCGGCTGGATATTTCGCTGGATATTATTGAAGCCGTTTTCAGCGATCCGGATTTAGGCGACTGGAGCGGCTTCGGCCTGGCAGTACAGGCGTACCAGAAACGCGCCATATTTGTGATTGAGTGGCTGACCCAGCTGGCCCGTAAAGTTGGCCGCCGGCTGATGGTACGGCTGGTTAAAGGCGCCTACTGGGATACCGAAATTAAAACCACCCAGCAGGATGGCCTGGATCACTTCCCGGTATTTACCCGCAAGGCATCAACCGACGTTTCATATAAAGCCTGCGCGATTAAAATGCTGGAAGCGCGTGATGTGCTGTACCCGCAGTTTGCTACCCACAATGCTTACACCGCTGCCACCATTTTAGAAGTGGCCAAAGGTGATAACACCGGCTTTGAATTTCAGCGGTTGCACGGCATGGGCGAATCGCTGTTCGATCAGATTGTCAGCTCTGAAAAAATTCAGTGCCGGGTCTATGCCCCGGTCGGTGAGCATGAAAATCTGCTGGCGTATTTAGTTCGTCGCCTGCTCGAGAATGGTGCTAACTCCTCTTTCGTCAACGCTATTGTTGATACCACCAAGCCAGTGGAAATGTTGCTGCCGGATCCGGTAGAAACTCTGCAGGGCCTGCGTAACAAATACAATACCCAGATTAAAATGCCGCTGGATTTATACGGCGCAGAGCGGGCCAATTCCAAAGGGTTGGATTTAACCGACATCAATAGCCTGATGCCGTTTAAAGCCAACCTCGACCGTTGGTTTGAAACGCATGTAATCAGCGACGATACCGTACCCACCGGCGCAGTACCGGTGAAAAACCCGGCCAATCATCAGGAAATTATTGGCCATGTCACCATGCATAGCCCTGATCAGATGCAACAGCTGCTCAGTAATGCTGATAAAGCCTTTGCTGACTGGTCGCAAACGCCGATTGCCCAGCGCGCCAACCTGCTACGCCGGATAGGCGATATTTTAGAGCGTCATCACGATGAGCTGGTGGCCATTTGTATTAAAGAAGCCGGTAAAGTGGCTCAGGACGGCATTGATGAAGTACGGGAAGCCGTCGATTTCTGCCGCTACTACGCTGCCCGCGCTGAAGAGCTTGCCAAAGATGAACGGTTCGAACCACGCGGCGTGATTTTATGTATCAGCCCGTGGAATTTCCCGCTGGCCATTTTCTTAGGTCAGGTTGCCGCAGCCATTGTTACCGGCAACACTGTTATCGCCAAACCAGCCGAACAAACCAGTTTAATTGCGCTGCGTGCCATTGAGCTGATGGGTATTGTCGGCTTGCCAGAGCATGTGGTGCAGGCAGTGATTGCCCGCGGCAGCGACGTAGGCAAAACCATCGTCCCTGATGCGCGCATTCAGGCCGTGATGTTTACCGGCTCAACCGATACCGGCACCCTGATCGCCCAGACCCTGGCGAACCGCAACGACATTCAGGTACCCCTGATTGCCGAGACCGGCGGTCAGAACTGTATGATTGTTGATTCAACCGCCCTGCCCGAGCAGGTGGTGGACGACGTTATCAGTTCTGGTTTTCAAAGTGCCGGCCAGCGCTGCTCAGCGCTCAGAGTGCTTTTTATTCAGGAAGACGTCGCCGATGGCATTATTGCTATGCTAAAAGGCGCATTGCAGGAGCTGCATGTTGGCGACCCGGCACTGCTCAGCACCGACATTGGCCCGGTTATCGATGGCAAGGCGCTGAAAAACCTGGAAGATCACGTTGAGTATCTGAAAGACAAAGCCACTTTGCACTATCAGTGCGATATTCCGGATAACAGCAAAAACGGTGCCTATTTCTTTGCGCCGCGCTTGTATGAAATTAAAGACTTATCGGTATTAAAGCGCGAAGTATTTGGGCCAATCGTCCATATTATCCGCTTTAAGGCGAAAGATCTGGATCAGGTTATCGACCAGATTAACGGCACAGGCTATGGCTTAACCATGGGTATTCACTCCCGGATTGAAGAGCGCTGTGAATACCTGGCCAGAATGTCGCGCGCCGGCAACGTTTATGTAAACCGCAATATGATTGGCGCCATTGTTGGTGTTCAGCCATTTGGTGGTCGTGGCCTGTCGGGCACCGGCCCTAAAGCGGGTGGCCCGAACTATTTACTGCGTCTGGTAAAAGAGCAAGCCTCGCCGGAAAACGTGCAGATGACCAACCTGACGCCGGATGAGCTGGATTTACACCATACTGCTGATGCTGACGCTCAGGTGCAGCAACTGATGGAAAATTCATTGCGGGATGAGAAGAAATGGCGCGCTACCAAGCTGAATGACCGGGTATCGGTGGTTCGTCAGTTACTGGCAAAAATTGCCACAGTAGATATTATCGATGAACTGGCAGACGACTTAGGCTCTACCCTGGCGGATGCGCGGGCCCAGCTGAACCGGCTGGAAAAACATATGCGTAAGCCCAAAGTATTGCCGGGGCCGACCGGTGAGTCGAACACCCTGCACTATGAGCCACGCGGCTGCGTTGTCTGCTACGCCGATAAGAGTACGTCGTTTAATTTCTGGGCAATTTCTATCATTACCGCGCTGGCTGCCGGTAATACGGTTATTACCGTTGCCTCCGAGCTGTTTTACGATGAAGCCCAGGCGTTTCGGGATAAGTTTATTGCCACAGGGGTCGCCAAAGGTGTATTCCAGGTAGCCCGGCCCGATCAGTTGCAGGCTATTCTGGCCCACCCGCATTTAGCCGGTGCGGTGGTAGCTGCCCGTTCATCAAGGTTAGGTTACTTCAGCCAGCAACTGGCCAAACGTGAGGGGGCAATCCTGCCGGTGATCAGTGCTGAGTATTACGATACGCTGATTAAGCGCTTAATCACCGAGAAAACCATCAGTATTGATACTACGGCCTCGGGCGGTAATACCTCACTGATGACGATGGTGGAAGACGACGAGTCATAAGCCTAACTTGCGAGGCAGTGTAGCTGGTGTGCGGTATTACACAGCACTCCGGCAACCACCCTACTTGCGAGGCTGGGTAGCTGGTGTACTTAATTACACAGCACTCCGGCCAGGGCACGAGGGCTGAAAATACTTACTTCACCGGCTTCAAGGAGCACATCCCTGTGCCCCTTCAGCCTGCGCAGCATCCATGCTGCTGTTACGTAAGTACATCAGCCCCCGCACCCTTATCCCCACAGGCATATAGTTTCGCGAACCTTACCCCCCACTCACTTCTGCATCAGCTGCCAACTTTGTCTTCACTTCAACACCTGCAATAAATTACTACGCTGATCTGTCCAGCTAACGTCAGGATTAAGCGGCGATGGCCAGGGGCTTAGTGCGTGCTGAATAACCGGCTGGCTGATAAAACGCTGGTTGGCGGTAATCAGCACCCACTGGGCTGCCGGGTTAATCCCCTGCGCTTCGGTTGCGATAAAATAGGCAGCAAGCCCCAGGGTTGCCGCCTGATTACGAAGCAAGCTGGTTAAATCCAGATAATTATTTGACACATGCACTGCCAGCACACCATCGCTTTGTAAGTGCTGCCAGTACAGTTGCATGGCTTCAATGGTCAGCAGATGCTGCGGAATACTGTCACTGCTAAAGGCATCCAGTACCAGCACATCAAACTGCTGACTACCTTGCTGTGCCAACTGTGCTGCCAGGGTTAAGCGGGCATCCCCTGGCACAATGTCAACCGTTGCAGGGCTATCAGCCAGATAGCTGAAATACTCGGTCGCGACCTTAATGACTGCCGGGTTCAGCTCATAAAACACCATGCTATCACCCGGCCTGCCATAGACCGCCAGCGCACCGGCACCCAGCCCCACCAGGCCATAGCGGCGCTGTTGTAACTGACTAATGTTACGGGTAGGTGCTGCCGGTAAAAAATGCTGCAGAGCAAGTGCGGCGCCAGTACCCGGCCGGTAATAACTTTGGGCAGTGCCGGAAAGTGGCTGCTTAAGATACTGGGCACCATGGCTGGTGGTGCCGTCTATCAGCTGGCGTTGTTGCTGGCCGTTGCCTGCCTCATCAATGATGGTAAGATCCCGCACCACCAGGCTGCCATAAAAATTCCGTTCACTGTAGACATTATGCTGGCCCAGTTGCCATTCCAGACCAATAATACTAAGCCCGAATAACAGGCCGCCAGTTAGCCATAAGCCCTGCTGCCAACGTGGCTTTGCCCCACTATCCGGCCAGAGTAGTAATAGATAAATCGCCAGCAATACCAGTAAAAACTCCCAGTACTGGTCAAACAACAGCGGGGCCAGCAGATTAACCGCGGCACTGCCCAGTACCCCGCCGGCGGCCAACAACAGATAATAGCCTGTCAGATACTGAGGTTCAGGTTTTAAGCGGGCAAGTTCACCATGGCACAGCATACAGCCGCTGAATAAGATAGTCAGATACAATAGCAGCTGGGAAATCAAATCGAACTGGCGGCCCAGATAAAACAGCAGTAAACCAAACACCATACTCAGGCAGAACAGATACAGCCATAAACCGCGCTGATACCAGGCCGGTTTATTAAACACCACAATATAGCTCAGCAAATACAAACTCAGCGGCAGCACCCACAAAAACGGTACCGGCGGTACATTCTGGGTAAGTTGCTGAGTTACCGCCAGCAGCAGCACCACACCACAGGCTGACAATGCCAGCCAGCGCAGCGTAAATCGCTTATTCAGGCGGGCACTGACGGCGCGGATAGCCGCTGACAGCTGCCCCAGCTCGCGCCACATTAACAGCAGACATGTCAGCGCAAACAGCACAAACCCCAGCACCCAGTACTGGCGCTGTTCATTCAGGCTGAACAGCGGGTCCACCACAAAAGGATACGCCAGCAAGCCACCGAGTGAGCCTAAATTGGACAGTGCATACAACCGGTAAGGTGAGCGCAGCGGAAACCGGCTGGCAAACCAGTGTTGTAATAACGGGCCGGTGGCTGACAGCAATAAATATGGCAGGCCCACCGTCAGGCTTAACAGCAGCAAAATAGCAGCCAGCGGTGAGAGCAGCACGTCAGGGTTAATATTGGCATGCCACAATAGCGGTAAGCTGGCCAGGGCCAGCGCCAGCAAACTGCTGTGTACCCGGCGCTGGTTTTTCGGCGCCAGATAGCGGCTAAGCAGATGGGCGTAACCGTAGCCTGCCAGCAACAGGCTCTGGAAAAACAACATGCAGGCGGTCCAGACGGCAGCGCCGCCACCAAAATAGGGCAGTAACTGTTTGGCCAGCATCGGTTGCACCAGGAATAATAATGCGGCACTTAAAAAAATGGTCAGGGGAAACAAGGCCAAAGCAAGGCTCCACAGGCAAGGTGACTAAATTCAGGCGCCAAGCCTATACAAAGGCCGGCCCGCAGGCAAGTAGCAAGCTTGGCGACGGCACAAAAGTCAGATTTGTGGTGCAGCCGTGCTTGGGGTAGACTCCTGTGCTTTTAATCAGAATAACGCTGCGTAAACCGCACATTTGTTAATCAAGGTTTTATTTACGGGAATGTTAAACCATGGGCAAATTTAAAGTACCTCATACCCTTACCCTGCTGTTTTCGATGATGGTTATCGCCATGATTGCCACCTGGATAGTGCCGCAGGGTGCATTTGAAATGCAAACACTCGAATCAGGCCGTCAGGCCGTGGTACCGGGTACTTTTACCCTGGTTGAAGATAAAAACTATATGACCCCGTGGCAGTTACTGACTGCCATTCCGCGCGCCTTTGCCAGCGCCCAGGATGTTATTTTCTTTGTGATGATCTTAGGTGGCGTATTGTCGATTGCCCGGGCTACCGGCACGGTGGATGCGTTAATCGGCCGGATGCTGGAACGCTTTGGTGAAAAACCGCAAATATTAATCTTTATGGTGGTGTTCTGCTTTGCCATGGCATCCAGTTTTATTGGTACTGCTGGCGAATATATCCCCTTTGTGCTGATATTGGTGGCGTTGTGTAAGGCAATGCGGCTCGACGCCATGACAGCAGTAGGTATGACAGTAGCCGGCTATGGTATCGGCTATGGTATTTCAGCAGTTAATCCCTTTACCCTGGTTATTGCTCAGCAAATTGCTGAGTTACCTATTTTATCAGGCTGGCCACTGCGGGCAGCTATTTTCCTGCCCTTTGTGTTAATTGGTTTTCACCATGTCTGGAGTTACTCGAAAAAAGTACTGGCCAATCCGGCAAACTCAATGGTTGCTGACTTGCCCTGCCCACTTGGCGACAGCCATAGTGCCGACTACCCGAAACTCTCATTCAGACATCAACTGATCTTAGCCAGTTTCCTCGCCACTATCGGTATTGTTGCTTATGGTATCCGGATCCATGGCTGGTATCTGTATGAACTGGGTGCCTGCTTTATCGCCTGGGGCCTGTTAACAACCGTGATCAGCCGTATTGGCGTTGATATTGCTGCCAAAAAGTTTATTGACGGCGCGATGGAGCTGACCACCACGGCAATTTTAATCGGCGTGGCACGCGGTATATCGCTAGTCATGGAAGACGGCCAGATTTTACACTCGCTGGTACACGGTATGTCACTGCCATTATCTTATGTTGGTGCTGAAATTGCGGTAGTCGGCATGCTGATCATTCAGACCTTGCTTAACTTCTTTATCCCATCAGGCAGCGGTCAGGCTTTTGTCACCATGCCGTTAATGGTACCACTGGCTGACTTACTGGAAATTCCGCGTCAGGTTGCAGTACTGGCCTATCAGTTTGGTGATGGTTTCTCTAATATGATTATTCCGACCAACGCCATCTTAATGGGCATTATCGGTATTGCCGGTATTCCGTATGGTCATTGGGTTCGCTTTTGTCTGCCACTGATAGCCAAGTTGATGCTCGCTGCATCTCTGGTGCTGATACTGGCGGTGGTGTTTGGTTATGGTGATGACGTACAGCCACCTACAGCTCAGAATAGTAATATAATCAGTAACTAACGACTTTGAGCAACTGTTGACATTGAATGTTGATGAGTTTAACGTAAAGTTAATCATCAATATTGAATAAAATGTAATGTTTATTTTTATAATAATACTGATGCTGTTTTCAGCATCAGTATTATCTTCACCTGAACCGACAGATATCAGCCCACCGCAATTTAAAAGCCAGGCAGACAGCAACAAGAAAATCACAGTTAACTCCGGTAATGTGTCAGATTGTGGCCTGAATGAAAAAGCCCAGCAACTTGCGCTGCTAATCATTCAGGATCCCGAACAGCAACGCGCAACATTAAGCTGTCATCCCCTACTCGCTCAGGCCGCTGCTGATAAAGCCAAAGCGATGGCAAAAGGTGGCAAAGTTAATCATTATATTGGTGGTTTGGGGGCAAACGAGCGATTACGAATGCTCGGCTATCAACTGCCGCCTTTTTACAGCGGTACAATTGGTAATCAGGTGGAAGCGGTAGCCGGAGGCTACAGCACAGCAGAGGAAGCCTGGCGTGTTTTTAAAACGTCTGCCGGACACCGTAGTCATTTACTGGGAGAACTGCCTTTTTATTTGCAACAGAACCATATAGGTGTTGGCTTTTACTATGAATGGTCCAGCCCGCATGTTGAGTATTGGGCGGTGTATGTCGCCAGGGAAGCGGCGCCGGAGGATCCGGTGGTAACCTGCTATGATATCGGCTGTATTAATTAATAGGGAAATGTAGTCAATGGCCCAGACCCGGCAAATTGCGGAGATGATCCTGCAGGGCTTTCGCAAACACTTTCAGCTGTTTCAACAGGTAACCGCTAAAGCCAAGCAACGGTTTGAGCAGGCCGACTGGCGGGCCTATCAGCAGGACAGCTCTGAGCGGATCTCATTTTATGATCATCGGGTTGCCGAAACAGTGGCCGAACTGAAACAGGCGATGCCATCGGATTGTTTAAATGAGCCATTATGGCAGCAGGTGAAACAACAGTATTTAGAATACTTGTTGTTTCATCCGCAGGCTGAACTGGCAGAAACCTTTTATAACTCGGTGTTCTGCCGCTTATTTGCCCGCAAGTATTATCACAATCAGAATATTTTTGTTGAATCGACTCTTAACCAGCAACATTTGCCGGCCCCGATTTCCTCGGTTTACCAGAGTTATTTTCCGGCAGAGGACGGCCTGAAACAAAGTATCCGGCAAATCGTCGCCGACTTCGCCTTTAACACCGGTTTTATTAATCTGGAACGTGATATCCGTTACATTGTGAAAAGCTTTATTAAGCAATCAGTCCATGGTCGCTACCCGGTGCACCAGATCCGGTTTGATATGCTTAAATCTGTGTTTTTCCGCAATAAAGCGGCTTATATTGTCGGCCGGGTGGTTACCCCCGATGGCCAGCAGCCGTTCATTATTCCGCTGCTGCACCAGCAGGGTGCCGGTTTATACCTGGATACCCTGCTGACCGATCCTCAGCATATGAGTATCATTTTTGGCTTCTCCCGCGCTTATTTTATGGTGCAGTGCCCGGTGCCATCAGCATTAGTGCATTTTTTACGGGAACTGCTGCCCCATAAAACCCTGGCTGAACTGTATGCCAGTATTGGTTTGCATAAACAAGGCAAAACCGAGTTCTACCGCGAGCTGTTAAGCCATTTAACCAGAAGCACGGATCAGTTTGTTGCCGCGCCTGGTATCCGTGGCATGGTGATGATGGTGTTTACCCTGCCCTCGTTTCCTTACGTGTTTAAGGTTATTCGCGATAAGTTTGCCCCGAGCAAAGAGTTTGACCGCGCCACCGTAAAAGCCCGTTACCTTTTGGTAAAAAAACACGATCGGGTTGGCAGAATGGCTGATACCCTGGAATATTCCGATGTCGCCTTACCCAAGAGTCGTTTTACCCCAGAGTTACTGCAGGAGCTCAGTGATACCATTGGTCAGTCAATGCAAATAGACAATGAACTGGTCGTTATTAAGCATTTGTATATTGAACGGCGGATGGTGCCGCTGAATATTTATCTGGAGCAGGCTGATGCTGCTGAAAAAGCCGTTATCATGAACGACTATGGCAATGCCATAAAAGAAATGATTGCCGCCAACATATTTCCGGGTGATATGTTATTAAAAAACTTCGGGGTTACCCGGCATAAACGGGTGGTGTTTTACGACTACGATGAAGTGCAGTATCTGCTGGATGTGAATTTTCGCGCCTTTACCAAAACAGATAATTTTGAAGATGCCATTAACGCCGAAGCAAACTGCTGTGCGGCGCCGGGCGATGTATTCCCTGAACAAATTGCTACCTTTGTTACGCCGCAACCCCAGCTACGACAGTTGCTATTCAGCAAACACCCGGAGTTGCTGGACGCAGCATACTGGCGCAGCAAGCAACAGGCAATTCGTGATGGCATTGTGGAAGATATTTTCCCCTACCCTGACCACCTGCGCTTTTGTCTGCGCTATGCTAATTATGACACTGTCCCTGAGGCGGATAACGATTAACCTGACTTAGCCCAATACTGAGTAGCCAATGCCAGCTAATACCCCAACAGCCGAAATACTTCCTGTCGATCCCAGTCAAAAGCAGCCATTGTACCGGGCTGACAGTATTCGGCAGCTGGAGCAGCGGGCAATAACCCGGCTTGGCAGCGACGGTGGTTTTATTTTAATGCAGCGGGCAGCTGCAGCATTGCTGGAACTACTGCAACAGCGCTGGCCGGCGCCGCGAAATATTCTGGTGTATGCCGGCGCTGGCAATAATGGCGGCGATGGCTATCTGCTGGCCGCACTGGCCCGGGCCCGGGGTTATGAGGTACGGCTCTGCCGGCATGGCGATCACAGTAAGCTTGGCGAAACGGCACAGCAGGCAGCCGATGCAGCAGAAAATGCCGGCGTTCCGCTGGTAGATGACTTTGCCGGGGCAGAATTACTGGTCGACGCCCTGTTCGGGATTGGTCTGAACCGGCCGTTGGATAAAGCAACCTGTCAGCTGATCCAGTCGATAAATGACAGCAGCACACCGGTGCTGGCGATAGATATTCCAAGCGGGATCAGTGCGGATAGTGGCGCAGCCATGCCGGTAGCGGTAAAAGCCACTGCTACCATCAGTTTTATTGGTCTGAAAGCCGGTTTACTGATGCAGGACGGCCTGGAACATTGTGGCGAGCTGTGGTTAAGCCCTTTGCAACTGGCCAGCGAGCTGGCCGGGATCAGCCCGGCCTGTTGCAGCCTGAGTGGTGCTGAGGTTAATACACTGCTGCCAGCGCGGCCGGTTAACAGCCATAAAGGCCACTTTGGCCATGTATTGGTTATTGGTGGTGATTATGGCTTTGGCGGCGCGGCCGTTATGACCGCCCAGGCTGCCGTAAACTGCGGTGCCGGCAAGGTAAGTTTATACAGCCGCAGTGAGCATATCAGCGTTATGTTAAGCCGCCAGCCGGAAGTGATGGTAAGCAGCGACGACTGTGGCAAGCTGCTTAATACTGCCAGTGTTATTGCCATTGGCCCGGGCCTGGGTGCAAAAAGCTGGGGCCAGGCCCTGATGGCCCAGGCGCTGGCAACCGACAAACCGATGTTGCTGGATGCTGACGCCCTGAATTTTCTTGCCGGCCTGGGGCCAGAGCAGCAACAACGCATTAAACGGCAAAACTGGGTGTTAACTCCCCACCCGGGCGAAGCCGCGCGGTTACTTAACTGCAGCAATAAAGAAATTCAGCAAGACCGGCTGGCAGCAGTCAGCCAGTTGCAGCAGCGGTTTGGTGGCGTTGTACTGCTTAAAGGTGCCGGCACCCTGATATGCGATCAGCAAGGCGAGATAAGCCTGCTGGCAGATGCCAATCCGGCGTTGGCCAGTGGTGGTATGGGTGATGTGCTCAGTGGTATTATTGCCGCATTGCTGGCTCAGGGGCTTAGTGGGCGGGCTGCCTGTCAACTTGCCGCCTGGTTGCACCTGCAAAGTGCGGCTACCCTTGCCCGGCAACAACAGCGCCCCTGGCTGGTTGCCACTGATTTGATACACCAGTTAAAACTACAGTTAATTAATTGATTTTTAATAAAAACAGACGTAAATTTAACCTACTTCGTGATTATCGTGAGCAGTACGCCTTGGCGCATCGTTTTCTGAACCAGTTTTTTGTCACCCTGCTATGTAGCTTAACGGGCTTTGTACTGACCACAACGCCTGGTCTGACTGCTCCGGCAGCAGAGAGTCCTGCAACATACTTCCCCCCTGCCAGCGAGTTTTTTGTCAGCATTGCCGACCGCCAGCACATTCCGGATAATATTGTTACCAAACTGGCGCAGGACAAATATGGCCGCTTATGGATTGGCAGTACCGGCGGTTTAATCCGCTATGACGGTTATCGTTTCCGGCGTTATTTGCAAGCCGGGGCCCAACAACTGAGCAGTAACCAGACTACCGGTTCGATAGCAGGCAATTTTGTCCGGGATTTGTATCAGGCAACGGATGGCACCTTATGGCTGGCAACCTCCCCTGGCGGAATACAGCGTTACGAGAGTGGCAGTGACAGCTTTTACCAGCCCAAAATATCCGCCCCGGGTATCGCTGACGATTTTGGCTATCAGGTGCAGGCGATCACGGAAAATAGTAAAGGTGATATCTGGCTGGCCGGAAACCAGGGCTTAGCCCTGTTAGACCAGAACGGTCAGGTATTGCAGTTTGTGCCGCCACAGCCAGAGTTACAGGATATCAGAGCGTTACTGGCTGATGAGCAGGGAAATTTATGGATTGGCAGTCGCAGCGGCTTATTTCTGCTAACGCCAGGAAGTGCCGGTCCTTATCAAATCAGCAGCCCGGAAACACAACTCGGCCAGGTACTGACGCTGGCCCGGGTCGCTGATCAAATCTGGCTGGGCACAGATCGGGCCGGCGCCTTTGCGATAACCGCTAACCACCGTCTGACTGCCGTTGCCCAACATTTAACAACCGGCGGCGTACCCGGCCCGGTATACGATATTATGCAAGTCAGTGACGATGAAGTCTGGCTGGCAGGTTTTGCCGGTATCAGCCGGCTCTCGGTCAGTGACAGACGGCTTATTGGCCGCTATCAGCACGATATTTCCAATCCGTTTAGTCTGGCACATCAGGATATCCGCACTTTATTAAAAGACAGTGCCGGTAAAATATGGCTGGGCGGTTATGGCGGCGGTTTGCAGCGATTTAATGGCCAGCCTGGGATCAGCACCCTGCGTCGAAGCCTGACCGATAGCAACAGTATCCGCAGTGGCGATATCAGCAGCATTCTTGAATTAGCCAATGGTCAGCTGTGGCTCGGGAGTCGCGGCAATGGCATAGAAATCATTGATCCGGTCAGTGGCATTATTGGCCGCCACCAGCCACAGAGCGGTACCCCGGGCAAGTTGAAACATGGTTGGATCAGGGCCATGGCGGAACAGGCTGATGGCACTATCTGGCTTGGGGTCAATCCGGGCCAGGTATATCGCTATCAGCCGCAAAGCGGTCAGTTTACCTTGCTGGGCCCAGAGCAGGGGATCTGGCGTACCAATGTGCGGACGCTGTTTATTGACAGCCGGCAACGGTTATGGCTCGGTAGTAGTACCGGTGTCGCGATGTGGCAGCCCGAGCAACAACGCTTTGTCCGGATCAGGCAGGATGATGCTGAACCATTACAGGATTACATTAATGCGATAGTGGAAGATCAGCATGGCAATATCTGGCTGGCAACCGGCGCCAGCGGACTGTATCTGATTGAACCTTCAACACAAACGATACCCACTGCCAAGGCGATACAGGCAGAGCCGCTATCCAATATACTGGGACTGTTGAATGACAGTCAGAACCGGTTGTGGCTCGACACACCTGCCGGATTGTATCAGTTTAACTATCAGCAGTACCTGCAGCAACGCTCAGCCAACACTGCAAAACCGGTGCAAACTGCTGAGCAAACTTCAGCCCTGACTAAGGTCGCGTTCACTAACAGCACGCTTAATGAAGATTTTGGTGCCAATTTACTGGAAGATCATCAGGGCAATATCTGGACAGCCAAGTTCCGCTACAATCCGGTCAGCGGCCTGCTGTACCAGCTGACCCCGGCAGATGGCGTTGATATTGGCACGCCCTGGTACCGTTCTTACAACAAAACCCGCGACGGTTTATTATTGTTTGGTGGCAGCAGGGGTTTACTGGTCATTGATCCGCTGAAGTTCAGCCGCTGGCAGTTCCAGCCGCAAGTGCTGCTGTCGGAACTGAAAGTAGCAGGCCGGCCCCGGCAAATTGCACCGGTTCAGCAAAAGATAACCCTGCAGGCGGATGAACGCAGTTTCAGTGTTGAATTCAGCGCCATGGATTTATCCGCCCCCCAGCAGTTGCAGTACCGTTATCAGCTGCAAGGGTTTGATCAGGAATGGCAGTATTCTGACGCCAGCCAGCGGATTGCCAGCTACACCAACCTGTGGCCAGGAGACTACCGTTTGCAAATTCAGGCCACTAACCGCACAGGACAGTGGAGCGAACATCAAACCGGGCTAGCATTAACCGTTATGCCGGCATTCTGGCAGCAATGGTGGTTTGCGTTGTTGTTAGTACTAAGCCTGATCCTGGCCATTTATTTACTGGTAAAAGTACGAACCCGGGTCGCGCAACTGCAGGCCCGCGATTTAGCCCGCCAGGTAGAAGATCGCAGCCAGCAACTGAAACTGGCACAGCAAAGCTTGCTGGAAAATGAAAAAATGGCAGCACTCGGCCAGACAGTAGCCGGGGTAGCGCATGAAATCAATACGCCCGTCGGGGTCAGCATCACTGCCAGCAGCGCGCTGGCCGGTAAGCTGGCCGAATTAAAACAGCACTTTGACGATAAAACGCTCAGCAGCAAAGCATTCAGTCAGTTTGTCAGCGACAGCGAACAACATTTGCAACTGATTAGTTATAACCTGCAACGGGCTGCCGATTTGGTCACCCAGTTTAAGCAGCTGGCCGTAAACGAAACCGTTACCGAAAGCGTTAATATACAACTTAAACCCTGGTTACAGCATCTGGTCGCCCGGCTTAATCCCTCCAATGCTGCTGTCAGCATAATTTTGCAATGCCCGGATAACCTGAGGCTGCAGCTGCGGGCAAGTGCTTTGGCAACAGTATTAAGCCATTTACTGGAAAATGCGTTGCTGCATGCGTTTGAACCGGATGACAGTGGTGAGATAACGCTGGAGGTGCGGATTAACGCTCAGCAGTTACTGCTGAAAGTTTGCGACAACGGCAAAGGCATTGATGAAAGTATTCAGGATATTGTATTTAATCCGTTTGTTACCACCCGCCGGGCTAGCCAGAGTAAAGGGCTGGGCTTGCACCTGTGCTACAATCTGGTCACTCAGGTACTGCATGGCAGCATAGAAATGGAAACTGTGGTCGGTAAAGGCACAGAATTCCGGCTGTTTTTGCCACTGACACCTGATAAAAAACGTTAATTCACTCAATTCTCAGTAGGTAAGTGAGCAGCACAATGAAAATCTGGGTTGATGCCGATGCCTGTCCGGTGGTGATTAAAGAAATTCTGTTCCGGGCCGCCGTAAAACGGCAAATCAATACGGTGCTGGTTGCAAACCAGCTTATCAGGGTGCCGCCGTCGCCTTTTCTCAGCAGCCTGCAGGTATCCCATGGTTTTGATGAAGCGGACAATGAAATTGTCCGTCGCTGCCAGCCGGGCGATTTAGTTATTACCGCCGACATTCCGCTGGCTGCTGATGTATTAGCCAAAGGTGGCCGGGCGCTTAACCCACGGGGCGAGCTTTACAGTACCGACACCATTAAACAAAAACTAACGATGCGCGACTTTATGGACACCCTGCGCGGCAGCGGCGTGCATACCGGCGGGCCCCCGCCGTTAAACCAGAGCGACCGCCAGGCGTTTGCCAATCAGCTGGACAAATTACTGCAGCAGCACCAGCAAGACAGGTGATACCAGAGCTAATCAGGCCAGGCAGTAAGTAACTGCTTACTACTAAACCGGGTTAATTGCTGGTTGAGCGGGTCGGTAAAGCTTAGCTGTTTTGCCAGCAGTTGCAGTGGTGTCGCGAACTGAGGTGGCTGTTTTGGCAGTAACTGCGGGTAGTAATTGTCATGCAAAATAGGCAGGCCCAAACTTAGCATATGTAAACGCAGCTGATGGGTTTTACCACTATGCGGCTGTAATTCAAACAGCCCCAGCCCGCCGGCTTTAGCCACCAGGGTAATATCAGATACCGCATTAACCTCGCCCGGCACAATAGCATTGATAAAGCGCGGCTGACTTTTCTCAATCCGGTTTTCAATATGCCAGTGCTGCGGTAGTACAGCCTTTGCCACTTCTGCTGTTAATCTTGCCACGGCCTGATACTGTTTTTCGATAGTCCCCTGCCTAAACAACTGATAATACGCTGGCCGGCTATCCGGGTTTACTGAAAACAACACCAGCCCGGCGGTATCCCTGTCCAGCCGGTGTACCGGCACCATATCAGCAATACCGGTATCGCGCTGCAAGCGGCCCAGCAGGCACTCGTTGACATAGTCGCCACCCGGGGTAACCGGCAAAAAATGCGGTTTATCGGCAACAATAATATGTTCGTTCTGAAAGATAATATGATGGGCCAGCGGAATTACTGGCTCTGCGGCAACTTCGCGGTAATAGCATAGTCTTTTACTTGGCGAGAAAGGCGTTGCCGGCGTTACCGTATCGCCATTAAACCAGTGCACTTTGCCTGATGCCATCCGCTCGCGCCATACCGCCTCACTGATAAACGGAAACTGGCTGCATAAAAACTGCAGCACGCTATCCCAGCCGTCATTAATCGCTGGCAAAGTAATTTCAGAGGCCTGACGGGCTATCGACATAACGTGTTCCGGCAAAAATAAGCGCTAGATTAACACAGCTGCCGAATAAATTGGGCTATTTGCCCGGCCAGCCAGAGCGGATCATCCAGGGCAATATCATGACCGGCCCAGCTATGCTGCTGATGAATGGCCTGCAGATAGTCTGCCAGCGCCACTGAGCATTGCGGGTTCACCAGCTTATCGGCCTGACTACTGATAATCAGCGCCGGACAGGCTGGCTTCGCCTTCAGGCTGAACCTGCTGGCGGCCAGCAACTGACGCAGCGCGTTGCCAGCTGATACCGGTCGTTGCTGCTGCCAGGTCTGCCACTGGCTGACAATCTGCAGGTCCTGATACGCACGGGCGGTGGTCAGCTCTAAAATACGCTGCTCGCGCTTACTGGCTGATAGCAAAAACAAGCCGGCCAGCGCCGGGTAGTTCTGCCAGCGTAACCGCTGATAAAATGGCGCCAGCGGCCTGGCACTGCTGTTAATCAGGGTTATTGAGGCCACTTCTGCCGGAAAAGCCAGCGCCCAATCTGCTGCCAGCATGCCACCTAATGACAACGCCACCAGATGCACCTTACCGGTAAACGCAGAATGGTTCTGTAACTGGCTGCGGACAGACTGGCGCAACGCGCTGATATCGGCGGGTGAGCGTTGCTGATACAGCTCGCCACTGCCGGCAAAGTCAAAACCCAGCACCGGGTTAGCCAGCTTGTCAGCCAGCATTGAGCTGAACCGGCCCCAATGGCGTTGCTCGCGGGTTAAACCACGCAGCAGCAATACCGGTGTGTTATTGTCGGTCACGGATACCATAGCCTCTTTGCTGCATTATCCAGTTGCTGTCGATGGGTTAACGGTAACCAGTTCTGATAAGACAAGGAAGCATTAATCAGAAAATTAATCAGGATCAGATGACTGCGCAGCACCCGTTTTACCCGATGCGGTTTTACCGGATGAAACATGCCAAGGCTGGAGAGCAACTGAAACGGATTTTTTCGCACCCAGTTCCATGAGCCCATTTCAAGGGTCAGTGGCAGCATCGTTGTGTGCTGCGCCAACGCCTGATCGTACAGATAATCCCATAAATCGCCATGACATAAATAATGCTGTGATTGCGGTTCAAAAATATAGTTCTGATGCGGATAAGTCTGAAAAAACAGCTGCCGTAAACGGTACATTTCAGCCAGATGCGATATGGGCTGGCGGGCACTTTTTGCATAGGGAAACCAGATCCGGTCTGTGCGGCCAAAGCCGGAATGACAATCCAGTACCAGCGAGAATGGCCGGCCAAATAACTCGCGGCAGATATAACTTACCAGGGCCTGGCTTTCAGTTTCCATTTTATCCGGCCGGCCGCGGTGCCAGGGTATGGCCCGGCTGAACCGCTGGCCGCCGACCAGCCAGGCCGCCCCCTCCTGGCACTCTACCGGCGCATTACGCATCAAATCAACGCAATTACCATTAGCGCGCCAGCCATTTGCCATGCCAGCCGGGTTAAGCAGCGGCACAAAATAAATACAGCAGTGCTCCAGGGTATGCTGTAGACATTTGTCCCATGGCAGCCGTTCCAGCAGGGTTTGCAGATACGCCAGCACCACCTGGGTGCCTATCCGCTCCAGGCCATGCACACCCCCCACCAGTACTACGGCCGGTAACTTTGGGTCTGAATTGCCCAATGCTAACGCATACACCGGCAGTTGCTCAGTCATATGCGGCACCGTGGTCAGTATTTCTGAGCGAAGCGCCTGTGGCGCGCTGGCAATTAATTGCTGTAACTGGGCAAGCTCAGGCAGCATATCCTGCTGTTGCAACCAAACCTCGAATCATTAAAAAATTTAATTGCCAGCATATCTGATGTCTGACAGCTGAACATGGCAGTTTTATGAAGATTTTCACTGGTTTTGCCCCGGATTTTCATCCGCTTATCCAGAGCGCGCAGCAAAATCAGCCGTGGCACTTATACTAGTGATTAATTAAGCTTGTGGGGCCGGATATGCCGTTAGTCTGTCGCAGAAAGTTATTACGCTTTAATCTGTATTACTGGTTAACCATTTTAGTACTGGGCCTGCTTGCCTCCTGGCAGGTTGCTGTCGTATCAGAAAAGCCCTATGACTGGACTTATTTACCGATGATGCTGGCCAGTGAGCTGGTCGCCATGCTGCTGACAGCGGCATTAGTTATCTGGAGTCATCAGCGGCTTGCCCGGCAGGCATTTAGTAACTTGCAGTTAATTCTGGGCGTAGCCCTGGTTGCGCTGGTTTATATTCCGGCAGAGAATGCCTTCTGGCTGCTGTTATGGGACAAAGAAGTTGTTGATGCCCGGCTACTGATTGGCAACCTTGACACCTCAGTGCTGGCATTTTTTGTCTGGACCGCCTGCTTTCTGACAGTGTTACTGTATCAGCAGCAGTTGCAACGGCTGGCCCAGACCACCGCGCTAAGCCAGAAAATCCAGCAGCTGGAACTACAGGCATTAAGCCAGCAGCTTAATCCGCATTTTACTTTTAACGCCCTGAATTCTGTTTGCGCTTTACTGGAGGCAGAGCGCTATGATGATGCCGAAACGATGTCGGAGCAGCTGGCGACATTTTTACGTTATTCGCTGAGTAAATCACCCGACAGCCTGGTACAACTTGCCGACGAGCTGGCCGCTATCGATGCTTATCTGCTGCTGCAGAAAACCCGCTTTGGTGACAAACTGAAAGTTAACTGGCAAATTGATGAACAGTTAAAACGGCAGCGGATCCCGGCCTTACTGCTACAACCTTTGGTGGAAAATGCCATTAAATACGCGGTTGCAACCCGCAAACAGGGCGCCACTATTACCATTGGCGGTAAACGACAGCAGGACAACCTGCAGCTGTGTGTCAGTGATGACGGTCCCGGCTCCCAGTTGCAAACTGATTGCGGCGGTGCCGGAGTCGGGCTGGATAATATTCGCAACCGGCTTTTACAACATTTTGGCGATAAAGCCCGGCTGGAAATCGGTGCCAGTCCTCAGGGGTTTGCAGTCAGTATCTGCTTACCATGGCAAACGGCATGACAGCTGCAAACGCTGAACAGCAGCGCCTGGCCAGTTTCTGGTACTGGCATTTGTTGTACTGGTTGTGTTATCTGCTAATCAAGTTTACCCATCTTAGCGTGCTGGTGCCGCTGCAGGATGAATCAAGCTGGCCTTATATATGGATATACTCACTGGTTACCGTGCTGAATATTCTGCTCACCGGCGCCCTGGGCCAGCATGAGTTGACGCAGCAGCGATCGTTGCTGGTTCAGTTAAAACGACTGCTGCTGGTGCTGCTGCCCTGGTGGTTGCTAATGGTGTTGTTGCGCCAGTATCTGATTACCACTTATGCATCCGATATGCTGCAGGGTGTCAGCTCCAACCTGAAATTTTTTCTGGCGTTCAATCTGGTGTTATTGCCCTTAGCCGGCTGGCTGGCGGTATTTATGCTATTAAAAACCAACCAGCTGCATTTCGCCGGCCTGGTTAAACAACAACAACTGGCTAAGCAAGCTCGCCAGGCCAGGTTAAAAGTATTGCGTTATCAGCTGAATCCACATTTTATGTTTAATACCCTGAATGCTCTAAATGCGTTGATAGTGCAGCGCAGCGGTCAGGAAGCCGAGCAGTTGATCCAGCATTTATGTGTCTATTTGCGCCACTCGCTGAAAAATCAGCAGGAGGAATTTATTCCGTTACAGCAGGAACTCGACGCGCTCACAGCCTATATGACAATTCAGCAAGTCCGCTTTGGCGAAAGGCTGCAGATAAGCTGGCAATTGCCCCAACCACTGCCTATTTTACTGATACCACCATTATTGCTACAACCGCTGGCAGAAAATGCTATTCAGTACAGCGTGGCAGAAACTGCCGGCGCGCTTTGCCTGCTGGTCCGGCTGGAGCAGTCTGCCACGCAATTGCAGATCACCCTGGCCCAGCAAGGCGCAGACCCTGACGCTGGCTGGCCTGACGCACAGCGCCCGGTTAATCTGATTAACCTGACTGAGCGACTGCAGCTGCTGTTTGGCCATAGGGCCAGTTTATCGCTAAGTTACAGCGCAACAGGGTTTTACAGCCAGCTCAACATTGCAACGGAGGCCCTGCATGACCCAGCCACTTAAAGTGATTATTGCCGATGATGAACCTCTGGCCATTAGCAACCTGAAAGCTAAACTGGCAGTATATTCTAACCTGGAGATTGTCGACTGCTTTGACAATGGCGATGACACCCTACGTTTTTTACAAACCGCCCCGGATATCGATGTGGTTTTTCTGGATATTCAGATGCCGGGTGTCAAAGGCATTGATATTTTGCAGCAAACCGGCAAAGGTTCTGCCATGGCACGGCCGCTGTTTATTCTGGTTACCGCATACGAGCAATTTGCTTTTGCCGCCTTCGAACACTTCGCCTTTGATTATCTGCTTAAGCCGGTGTCACGCCAGCGTCTGGCGCAATCGCTGCTGGATGCCAGAACAGCGCTTGATAAGCAACCAGAACAACCACCAATGACGCCTGCCAGTAAACTGGCCTTTAAAACGGGTGGCGCCACCCTGTTACTGGACGACATTGAAATTCTGCTTATTGAAGCAGCCGGCAATTATATGTGTATTTATACGCTGAACGAAACACTGGTTATTCGTGAAACGATGAAAGATTTACTGCAACGTCTACCGGAACAATTTGTTCAGGTCCATCGCTCTACCTTACTTAATTTACATCATGTCCGTAAACTGCAGCCCCATAATAATGATTATCAGTTTGTGCTAAGCAATGGCAAACTGGTTAATGCATCCAGACGTTACAAGCTGAACTGGAGCGGGCAGTTAACTGCGCTTCCTCAAAGCTGAATAATACCGTTTATCCCTGTTCAACCCCGGCTTATCACTTGATAACAACCATGCCACCGCTTACCCCAAAGCAGCGACAATCAATACTGATCCTTGCCAAACTCTGGTCATGGCAAACGCCATTTGTTAAATAACAGAGGACAGAACGATGAAAACAGCAATTTTTTTCGCAGTATCTCTGGCAAGTGCCAGTGTGGCAGTACCGGCAGCAGCCGATGATTATTATGCAGACAGTTACTTACACAATGCGTTAGTTCAGGTATGTAGTGAAACTGCCGATGATGATCGTATAGGCTTAACCAAAACCCTGCAAGAATACCGGATCAGCAAGCAAAATGCGGTTGAAAAAATCGTCTGCAATAATAAGAAGCTAATGGACTTTGCCAGAGCCAACCAGGCTTTCAGGGTGACATCTATGCTGCAGCCCTATGAAGATCGGATTAAAGGCCGGGTTACTATTCAGGATGTTGCAGGCCCGGCCGCAAACTGAAGTGTGAATACTGCCCAATCAACTGATCAAATAAGCAAATGATCAAATATGCAGATTCAGCGCGCAGCTGATAGCAAAAGCCGCTACAATAGCGGCTTTTTAATGGCTGGCCGATTGTAACGATGTCGCAAACCCCCAGGCTGCATAGCAATGCTATATTGACGCTGCGTACTGAGCAGCTGGCCAAATCGCAACGGGTATTTAATGCCAGAGGCAGCAAGGTAGTACGTTGCGGGCTATGCTTATTACCTGTTACCGAGTGCATCTGTGCTGCAAAGCCTGAAGCGGCCGGCAATTGTGCATTCTGTTTTATTATGTATACCGGCGAGTGTTATAAGCCCAGCAATACCGGCAGGCTGATATGCGATGTGATTGCCGATAACCATGCCTTTGTCTGGGATCGGACCCGGCCCGATCCGGCGTTGCTGGCGCTGCTTAATGATCAGCGCTATGCACCGGTGCTGGTTTTTCCGCAACAATATGCTGCGCCAGAGCGTTGTATACAAGATAGCGACGAGCTAAGCGTGGCGACTACCGGCAAAATCCCATTATTTGTCATGCTGGATGGTACCTGGCGTGAAGCAAAAAAAATGTTTAAAAGCGTCTATCTGGCTAAGTTACCGGTACTGGGTATTCAACCGGAACAGGCATCACAGTATGCGCTGCGCGAAGCAGCCCATTTACATCAGCTCTGCACGGCTGAAGTCGCTATAGCAGTACTGGCAATGGCAGGCGAGAACGACGCTGCCAGCAAGCTTAGCGGTTACTTCAGTGATTTTCGCCGCGCCTATCTGGTAGGCAAACCCCATTTAAGCTTAAGCGAACCCGCTTGAAGCGTGACACAAAAGGTCTCTTGATATGAGCAACAAACGTGATGTTATTCTTAATAAACAACCGGTTGAACTGTATAAAATTTTAAAATTTGAAGGCTTATGTAACAGCGGCGGTGCAGCAAAAGCGGCCGTTGATGCCGGCCTGGTAAAAGTAAATGGCGTGGTCGAAACCCAGAAGCGCAAACAGGTAAACGCCGGTGATATTCTGAGCTTTGGCAGCGAAACCCTGGTGCTGGTATCAGGCGCCTGAACTAGTGCTCCTGAAATCAGGGTTCTGGCATCAGGCTCTTGCTAGCTACCGGTATTAATACAATCGCGGCCATCTGCTTTCGCGCGGTATAACGCGGTGTCAGCCGCACAAAGCAGTGCCATGCTGGTACGATACTGGCCGTTAACCTCGGTGGCTACGCCCTGACTTACCGACACACTGACCGTGGCCGCTAATCCGGCGTCGCGAAACGTCAGTTGCCGTACTGCCTGCTGTACGTCCCGCGCCACTTTTATCGCGCTTATTTCATTGTGATTGGGTAAAATCAGCGCAAACTCTTCACCACCGTAACGCGCCGCCAGCTTAGCGTCTGTGGGCATAGCCCGGACAATGGCTGCTGCGACTTTACGCAGGCAGGCATCCCCCTGAATATGGCCATAACTGTCGTTAAACTGTTTAAAAAAGTCGATATCGATAATCACCACACTAAGCGGTAACCTTGCTTCAGTGCATTGCTGCCACTGCTTGTGCAACTGCTCATCAAAACCACGGCGGTTAGCCAGGCCGGTTAATGCATCGGTAGTCGCCTGTAACCGCAGTTGCTCGCATTCTGCTTTATAACGGCTTAAATCGCGCATTACCAGCACCAGCCGGGCTGCAGGCTCCGGCAAAAACGACACCGACAGCTCTATGTCTTTTATCACCCCATCAGCGCAGCGTACCGCCATTTCGCTCGGCCCTGCCTGCAACGACAAAACCCGTTTCGCCACCAGCTGCACCAAACCCTCATACTGCTGCTGGCAGCGGCTGGTTAAAAACTCCGGCCACTGCCGGCCAATTAACGGGGTACCAATGCAATTCAGCAACAGCGCGGCTTTGGCATTGCCACATTCAATTATGCCATCGGGGCTGACAATCAGCACTGCCTCAGCCAGATACTGCACAAAACTGCCAATATCCAGGCAGCTGGCCATGTCATTTTCGTCCCCCCACAGGCTGTCATCATTCAGGGCCAGAGGTTGCAGCTGGTTTTTGTTGTGTGCAGTTTTCATCGGCGTATCTCACTAAGCTGGCTTAACTGCTGCCAACTTTAGCCTTTACTACACGTGCGAACCTTCTGACAACCTTCTGATTTAAACTATTGATTTACTGTAATAAAAAAGCCCCTTGCGGGGCTATTTTGAGACTTACCGAATCAAGAAATGTTACTCAGGCTCGTTTTTCACCTGAGGATCGGGACTAAGTACCATCAACGTATTACTACTGTTTGTAAGAACAAATTGAAATTTAGTAGTACCAGCGCTGCGATCTAAATCCAGCATTTGCACTAACTGGCCATCACTGCTGACCGTGATTGCATCAATAACACCGTCAAACGGAGTGATAAAACCAACCCCAACGAATTTCAAACCTTTACCGGTATTGTCAACAAGCTGATACGTAATAGTACCCGCCTCTGTCACTGTAACGTCTCCATCACACGGCTGGCCGTCTGTTGTCTGGTAGTTAAAGACCGGTTCACCGTTTTCCAGGTTAACCAACACCTGGATTACACCGACGGCTTGCGTATTTGACATAGTTTATTTCCTTAAGATTATGGGCTGAAATGAAAATTGACGATACGATTTCTCTGCAAAAAGGACAGCAGGTCAGATTGGCTGTTCAATTGATCTAAACAATCCAACGCCTTTGCATAGATAGTGATGTATCGAGTGTCTTTGTTTGTATCAACCACATTTCCTAACCGTTGCCGGACATTCTGACACAAAGACATTGCTGCCTCTTTCTGGTTTTGGTTGAATAAAGCTTTAGCTTGCAATAATTGACTATCTGTTAAAAACGCGACATAGCTCATATTATTTGGATAGTTATCTACCAACTTAACGGATGCATCATATGCCAGATCGGCGTACTTTTTACTGCCGGCAAAATTATCAATTCTTTGTAACTGCATAGCGGCAGTGCGCCATAACCGGATTTCAATTTCTTTACCTGTAATCTCAGTTAACGATTCACGCTCTTGATTTAATGCAGATTGGTGCGCTGCCAGCGCATACTCAATTTCGTTTTCAGTTAAGTAACGCAGAAATTTAAACACTTGAAAGTTATGATAATGTTGACGTCGCTTCCACGTGCTACTGTCTGGATCTTGTTGTAATGTTTTCGCTATTGCGACTGAACTTTGGCGGGTTTTGGTCAAGGCTTCCTCAATTTTGCCTTGATTCTCCAGTAAATCAGCCAGCAATTGATAACTACTCGTCAGAATATCAAGCATATAAGGCTCAGCAGATGCTTTTAGGTTCTCAAGCTCTGCCTGGAGTTGTTGGTGAATTGAAATAGCAGAGAGCAAATCACCATCGGCCAGCGTTGCACTGGCCAGCCAGGAACGGGTATCTGCAATATCTGCCATCAATTGCTCACTACCAGGCTTAAGTTGCTGCGCCAGCAGTTTTAGCCGCAACGACTCTTCAAAATTCAACAGAGCCTTATCAAACTGCTGCCGCTGCATCGCCAGCGAGCCCAATGAGTTGGTAGAGTATGCCAGTTCCATAATGGCATCAATATTATCCGACGCTAACTGGTACATCCGCCGGCTATACTGGTAATAGCGCTCAAACTCCGGCTGGGTAGCCTGCCAGTTACTGGCGTCATACTGAATTTGGCCAAGCCAAAAGGCATTGGCGCCGAGGGTTTTTAACAACTCTAAATTATCCGGCTGTTGCAGCAAAACTGCCTCCAACTGCACCCGGGCGGCTTGTAATGCTGCAACTGCTTCGTCGGTTTTACCGCGCGAGTAGGCCACCTCGCCCATCGCTTCCAGCGTCTGGCCGTGCTGCAGTCGCGCTTCGGTACTTAGTGCCGAATCATCAGCTGAGTAATCGGTAAAGTATTCCAGCGCTTTATTGCTGATACCGTCGAGTAAGTCCATCCGGCCGATGCTGCGCAGCTTATCGGCAAACTCCCCTACCATAAAACCCAGCAGGTTTTCGGCGGCAAGGCGTTTTTGCTGCGCCTGTTGCTCAGCATTAAAACTGCGCACACTCATCGTAACTGCAGTAACGGTAAGCAGGCATAGCACGGTCAGAGTGGCGCGGCGGCTCCAGCGCTTTAACCTTGCTTTGGCGCTGGATGCCTGAATAAACTCGGTTTCTTCTTTATCCAGCTGAAACAGCTGGTTTTGCTGAAGCAGCAGTGCTTCCTGCAGCGGCTTACCCTCGGCCAGTAAATAAGCACTGTTTTGCTGTTCGCTGCGCCAGCGCTGACTTAAATGCAGCAGCCGGCTTTTTACACTTAAGCTGTCAAAGTGTTCTGCTATCCAGGCGGTGGCGCGCGGCCAGCGCCTTAACAATGCCTCATGAGCAATACTGAAACAGGGCTCGCCATGCTGCAGATGCGAGACAAATAACCGCTGCTCAATCATAGTATTAACCAGTGCCCGCTCAGCGTCAGTCTCTAGCTGTTGCAGTCTGGCGCTGCGACTGGTAATGCTTTGCTCGTCTTCGCGCAAGGTAACCAGTAGTGACAATACCCGCGGCAAGCTGTCTTGTTCGGTTTTACGCAAACGGTTAATTGCCTGCTCGGCATTTTTACCAATGGCGCCTTCAATGCCACCTAAGGCGTTATACACAGATAACAGTAACTTGTTATCCTCGCTGCGCTGCAGGTACAACTGCTGCAGGGTATATTGCAGCATTGGCAGCGCATCAGGGTTACTGGCCGCTTCCTGCATCAGTATTTCATCCAGTCCCAGCGCATTAGCCGGATCAGTATCAAAGCCAAGCCCGGCAGCCAGCGCCGGTAAACGGATCATTTGCAGTAAATCAGCGCGCCCAGGCGCCGCTAAATCAAAATGTGCGCCTTTGGCTTTACCGGCCATTAAACTTGGGTAAGCCACTAAATCGGGATAAAACTCGTTGCGACAGGCGCTGATAATCAGCACAGCACCACTGCTGGCCAGCTGCTCCAGCAGCGCGACAAAGTCGGTTCGTTGCTGCTCGCTAAATAGCGGTGACGATAACAATACTTCCAAGCGGTCGACAAACAGCGCAAAGCGGCGGGTATGCTGGCGGTTGTTCGCTAGTAAGGTTTTACAATGCTGACAGACGGCGTCTGTTTGCTGCTGCAGCTTTTCAGCGAGACTGGCGGCGCTGTCACCGGCAAATACCGGGGTCTGCTCCGGGCCCAGCTCCCAGTCCAGCAAGGCACTGGCCAGACTGCTGAACAACTGGTTCTGACTAACATCAGCTAAATCCAGGCTGCTGTACGACACCACCTCAACACCATTAAAGCCGCCGGCTTGCAGCAGGTTGGGCATGACCCCGGCATTGATCAGCGACGACTTACCGCTGCCACTTGGCCCAAGCAGCAGACAAAAATCGCGGCCGAACTTTATTTGCTGGGCAATACGGTTCAGCAAGGTATCAATTTGTGCGCCGCGGCCAAAAAATACACTGGCAAAGCGGGCGTCATAGGCCTGCAAACCGGGAAAAGGCGAACCCTGCTGCCAGCTTTGCGTTTGCACGCTTTGCTGCTGGCCCAGTGGAAAGCGTACTTCAGCCAGCGTGCGGTAGCCCCGTTTGCGGATTGTCTCTATAAATGTCGGCTTAGTGGCATTATCGCCCAGTGCTTTACGCAGCTGGGTAATGGTTTTATGCAGCGGGTTATCTCCGGTATCGGTATCCGGCCAGCAATGCCTGACAATATCGTCGCTACTTAGCACCTCGCCCGGATGACCGCATAACAACAGCAATACATCCATGGCCTTAGGCTCAAGTTGCTGTAGCTGTTTTCCCCGGCGCAGGGTATTGGCAGCAGGCTCTACCTGCCAGTCACCAAAAAAGAAAGTATTGCTCATCGTCTGATAATTCTGCCGGTTCAGCTACTGATTAATGCTGCACAACATAACATGCTAAAACGCATTAAGTTAATAAAAAAGGCAGCCTTACGGCTGCCTGGGGTCAACTGACCACGTAGCGGAACTGTTACATCAGTTTAAAGCCCTGTCAAAAGCTTAAAACTGGTTCATGGTGTTGTGCTTACCACCGGCTTTTAACGCAGCTTCACCTGAGAAATACTCTTTGTGATCATCACCAATGTCAGAGCCTGACATATTCTGGTGTTTGACACAGGCAATGCCCTCGCGGATCTCCTTACGCTGCACGCCAGCAACATAGCCCAGCATACCAGCATCACCAAAGTACTCTTTGGCCAGATTGTCGGTCGACAGCGCCGCAGTATGGTAGGTTGGCAGGGTAATTAAGTGATGGAATATACCGGCATCGCGCGCCGCGTCAGCCTGGAAGGTACGGATCCGATCATCCGCTTCCTGCGCCAGTTCAGTGCTGTCATAGTCGGCGTTCATCAGCTGAGCACGCTCATAAGCAGACACATCCTTACCGGCGGCCTGCCAGGCATCAAATACCTGCTGGCGGAAATTCAACGTCCAGTTAAACGACGGGCTGTTGTTATAAACCAGCTTGGCATTAGGCACCACTTCACGGATCCGGTTTACCATCTCAGCGATCTGGCCAACATGCGGCTTCTCAGTTTCTATCCACAGTAAATCGGCGCCGTTTTGCAATGAGGTAATACAGTCCAGCACTACCCGGTCAATACCGCTACCTTGTTTAAACTGAAATAAACCACTGGCCAGCCGTTTTGGCTTTAACAGTTTGCCGTTGGCTTTCACTACCACATCGCCATTGGCAATATCGTCAGCGCCGCTGATCACATCGCCATCCAGAAAGCTGTTATATAAGTCGCCTAAATCGCCAGGCTCGTTGGTAACCGCAATTTGCTTGGTTAAACCGGCACCCAGTGAGTCGGTGCGGGCCACAATAATGCCGTTATCAATACCCAGTTCTAAAAAGGCATAACGCACAGCGTTAATTTTTGCCAGAAAATCGGCATGCGGTACTGTTACTTTACCGTCCTGGTGGCCACATTGTTTTTCATCTGATACCTGATTTTCAATCTGAATTGCACAGGCACCCGCTTCAATCATTTTCTTAGCCAGTAAGTAGGTAGCTTCAGCATTACCAAAACCGGCATCAATATCGGCAATAATCGGCACGACATGGGTTTCAAAGTTATCAATTTTTGCCTGAATGTCGGCTTTTTTCGCCGCGTCGGTCGCGTCGTCTAACTGGCGGAATAAGCCACCCAGTTCGCGGGCATCGGCCTGGCGTAAAAAGGTGTACAGTTCTTCAATCAGTGCCGGTACTGAGGTTTTCTCATGCATCGACTGATCCGGCAATGGCCCGAACTCAGAGCGCAGCGCGGCAATCATCCAACCCGACAAATACAGGTATTTTTTCTTGGTGGTGCCGAAATGTTTCTTGATAGCGATCAGTTTCTGCTGACCAATAAAACCATGCCAGCAACCTAATGACTGGGTGTACTGACTGGTATCGCCATCATAGGCCTCCATGTCAGCGCGCATGATGTCGGCAGTGTACTGGGCGATGTCCAGCCCGGTTTTAAAGCGGTTTTGCAGTTTCATCCGTGCAGCATATTCCGGGCTGATCGCATTCCAGGCAGAACCGGCCTTGCTACATACATTGTCGAAGTGTTTGATATCGTCTTGATAAGCTGTCATTGCCGTTTCCTCTTGCTAAAACTGTTGTGCTGGTTGTTGTTATTCACTATAGAGAACAAAACAACAATTCATATAGCTGATTTTTATGATGCTCATCATTTTTTCAGTGAATATCAATTTACGCTTGACGGCGACAGCCCGGCCAATGCTATGATTCAACTTAGTTATAAATAAAGCCCAAGGTATTTTGCAGATGAATATTAATAAGATGGATTTAAACCTGCTGGTTTATCTGGATGTGTTACTGCGCGAAAAAAACGTGACCCGGGCTGCCAACCAGTTAAACATTACCCAGCCGGCAATGAGCAACGGCTTAAAACGGCTGCGCGACTTATTAAATGATCCTATTCTGGTTCGCACGTCAGATGGCATGGTACCCACTGAACGCGCCCGCGAGCTGGCACCGGTGGTGCGGGGTGTGCTGCTAACCTTGGAAGAAACGCTGCAGCCAAATAAAGATTTTGAGCCTCTGCACAGCCAGCGGGTATTTCGGATTATGGCCAGTGATTACGCTGCTTCGACGCTGATACCAGCATTACTAAAAAAGATGCGCGTACAGGCTCCATTAACCAGTCTGGATATTATGACGCCGTCAGACGTCACTTTTCATGATGTCGAAAACGGCAAAGTAGATATGGCGATTAACCGCTTTGATCAACTGCCGCAGTCGTTTCACCAGAAAACCGTCTGGCGCGACAGCTTTTCCTGCCTTATTAACGCCAGCGATCCTATTGTTAAGCGCTTTAATCTGGACAGTTATTTAAAGGCCCAGCATATCTGGGTTAGTAAAACCGGCTTTGGTGTCGGTGTCGGCATGGATCCAAAAGATGTGCAAAAGCTCGGCTGGGTAGATGAGGCCTTAGCCAAGCTGGGCAAGCAGCGTAATATCTCGGTGTTTACACGAAACTACCATGTGGCGATGCACCTGGCTGTGGGCATTGATTTAATTGCAACCCTGCCCAGCCGCGCCGCTAAGTTATATGAAAATGACCCGACAATGGCCATTATGGACCCGCCTTTTGCCATTCCATCGATAGAGCTGAAAATGATCTGGAGCCCGCTATTACACCAGGACGCCAGCCATATCTGGTTCAGACGGTTGATTGTTGAAACGGCTGATGAGTTAAACTAGCGAATTCAACCAATAGAGGATAGAACCTCTTTTGAAGAAGCCGGGGAGTGTCTGAGCCCCTGCCGCAAGGCAACGGGCGAGTTGCCCCGGCGAGTGTGGAAGAGTGTTGTATCCGGCATGTCGGGAGAACAACTGCAACACCCGCCTTGGCTCGCCACAGCAACTCGCTCGCGCTAGCGCACTCACTCAGACACTCTGTGTCGACCAAAACGGGGTCCCAGCTGTTTCTTTCAAATATTGGCTTAACTAGTAGAGGATAGAACCTCTTTTGAAGGAGCCGGGGAGTGTCTGAGCCCCTGCCGTAAGGCAACGGGCGAGTTGCCCCGGCGAGTGAGGAAGAGTGTTGTATCCGGCATGTCGGGAGAACAACTGCAACACCCGCCTTGGCTCGCCACAGCAACTACTTCGGACGTCCTGTCCTTCGCGAGCCAGCTGAAGCTGTTCAAATACGTTCCCGACGTATTTGTCGCTCGCGCTAGCGCACTCACTCAGACACTCTGTGTCGACCAAAACGGGGTTCCAGCCATTCTCTTTCAGGTATTGGCTTAACCAATAGAGGATAGAACCTCTTTTGAAGGAGCCGGGGAGTGTCTGAGCCCCTGCCGCAAGGCAACGGGCGAGTTGCCCTGGCGAGTGAGGAAGAGTGTTGTATCCGGCATTGAACAACAACTCCATTAGCACCGAAAACAAAAAAGGCGCTGTCAGCAATGGCAGCGCCTTTGGTTTGGTTTACTCAGGTTAATCAAGCAGCTGGTAAGCCGGTAACGTTAAAAACTCTACCAGTTCATCAGCTGTGGTAATGTCCAGCAGCAATTGCTTGGCCCGGTCAAAGTTTTGACTCTGCCAGGTCTCGCTTCCTACTTCCTGTAACACTACTTTTGCCTCTTCCTCTAAAAAGTCGGCAAACAGGGCCTTGGTAATTAACTTACCGTTGCTTAAACTTTTTCCATGCTTAATCCACTGCCAAATCGACGTGCGTGAAATCTCTGCCGTGGCCGCATCTTCCATTAAGCCATATATTGGCACACAGCCTTTACCGCTGATCCAGGCGGCAATATATTGCAGCGCTACCCGGATGTTAGTGCGCATGCCCTCTTCAGTGCGCTCACCCTCGCAAGGTGCTAACAACTGCTCAGCAGTGATCTCGGCATCCTGCTCGCGGCTGACATCCAGCTGATTAACCTTACCACCGGTTAAATATTTAGCAAATACGCCATTGGCGGTAGCTGCCAGGCCCGGGTGTGCCACCCAGGTGCCATCGTGGCCATTACTGGCTTCCAGTTCTTTATCGGCGGTAACCCGCGCCAGAATCTTTTCGTTCTCGCTGGCATCTTTGGCCGGAATAAAGGCCGCCATACCACCCATCGCCAGCGCGCCGCGTTTATGACAGGTTTTAATCAGTAACCGCGAATAGGCGTTTAAAAACGGCTTGGTCATCGTAACCACCTGCCTGTCTGGCAGCACCCGGTCAGCATGATTATTTAACGTTTTGATATAGCTGAAAATATAATCCCAACGGCCGCAGTTCAGCGCCACGATATGATCTTTTAGGCTATACAAAATTTCATCCATTTCAAATACGGCGGGCAGGGTTTCAATCAGCACCGTGGCGCGAATAGTACCGGTTGCCACCTTAAATTTTTGCTCAGTAAAGCTGAACACATCATCCCACCACTTCGCTTCAGTGTAGCTTTGCAGTTTTGGCAGATAATAGTAGACACCAGAGCCATTTTTCAGCCGGGTTTGCCAGTTGTGATAAAAATACAGGGCAAAATCGACCAGCGAGCCTGGCACCTGCGCACCGTCTACCAGTAAATGCTTTTCCCATAAATGCAGACCACGTACCCTGGCAATTAACAGTGCCGTGTTATCCTGCAGCGCGTAGTGTTTACCACTTTGCGGATCGGTATAGCTGATGGACCCTAAGTTAGCATCGCGCAGGTTGATCTGGCCTTCTATTACGCCGGCCCAACTCGGTGCCTGCGAGTCTTCAAAGTCGGCCATAAACACTTTTACATCGGCGTTTAAGGCATTAATAATCATTTTGCGGTCAACCGGGCCGGTTATTTCTACTCTTCTATCCTGTAGATCAGTCGGGATCGGCGCTACCTGCCAGTCAGAGCCGCGAATAGTCGCGGTTTGCGGCAGAAAATCAGGTAAGGCGCCGCTATCAAACTGTTGCTGGCGGCTTATTCTGTCGGCCAGTAATTCGGTTAAACGCGGCCGGAACTCCCGCACCAGTTCGGTGACGAAAGCACAGGCTTCTGCCGTTAAAATGTGATCGTAGTCGCTGTTTAGCTGGCCGGTTATTGTTAAACCGGCCCGGTTAGTTGTATCAGCCATATCCAGCCTCTGTATTGTCGTTACTTTTAGTAGCTTAACTATAAGCCCTTTCCAACTATAAATACCATTAATGGCTAAAATGCCTGGCATCACTCAAAACAATATATTAAATGCTAAACATCTGATATTTATGGCACGACTTGTGCTTCATAACTTCAGTATAACTGCGTATGTCAAATTATCGTCGGAGGTAGGCATGGAATTTATTATGTTGTTGCTGGTAGCACTGGTGGTGCTGGTAGCGATGGTTGCCAGTCGCTTTATCGATAACGGAAACCCGTTTCAGGTACAAAAACGGAATAGCCTGTTCAGCCCGGTAGAGCGCTCTTTTCAGAACTTGCTGGAAAAGGCTGTAGAAGGCGAATACAAAGTTTTAAACCGGATCAAGCTTGCCGATGTTATCGAAGTAAAAGAAAATGCTAATGAAAAAGCCCGGCGCAGTACCCTGGTAAAACTCAATGCCAAGTATCTGGATTTCGTATTGTGTGCTGCAGACGATTTACGGGTAGTCGCCGTACTGGATTTAGTTAATAACAGCAATAAAGATGGCCACAAAGCAGCACCGGATTGGTTCGTCAGTGGCGCGCTGGAAGCAGCGGGCGTGCCCTACCTGCGAATTAAAATTAAAGCTGGTTATACCGCAGCTGATTTACAGCAGGCACTGGCCCAACGCTTAGGCAAACCAACGGTTAAAGCGGAACCATTGTACAAAGGCCTGGTTAAAAAAGGCCCGACCCGGCCAGTACGTTCTTACAAACCGGCCCAACCTGCTGGTACCGGCTTAACCCCGGTATTATCACACTCCCAAATTAAAGCGCAGCAAACTGCGCTGATACAGGCTTCTTAACGCTTTGGAGAAATGAGTCACTCCGCGCTAAGTTGGAATGCCGCCCGCTGCAACGGGCGGCATTCATTTATCTGAATACTGCCAAAAAACAAACCGGCAAAAAAATGCCTAAAGTATTTCTGCACCCTGCCGATACAGTGCTGACGTATTGTGAATAGGAGGTACTATGAGTCAATCCGTTGGTGCTCTGGCAACTGCACAGAGCTTTGAAGTACTGGGCGCAGTTATGGCAAAAAAGCAGCAAAACCAGCAGGCACAGATGACCAACATGTTGGTCCAAAGTGCCATGCAGACGGTTGAGCAAACGTCAGCAGCATCACCAGTAGGAAATATCGGTCAGAATATCAATATCAGCGTCTAGCTGTATTTATTCAGGCCGGTATAAATCAAGGCCAGCGTACTGCTGGCCTTTCTATTTTCTGCTTACTGCTGACGACAAAATAACCTTTCCCGGCAAAAACTTGCATTAGGCCGGATTACACTTAAGCTTATTTAATCAACAGTAACAACTATCGTTCCTGTACAGTCAGAGGAGCATATCTGTCATTGCCAACAAAATATTTAAGTGAGGCGTCTAACATGTCTGCTATTTCAACCCTTACCCAAAATCTGAGTGTCCGGGCCAAGTTACTTACCGGCTTTGGCCTGGTATTGTTTATTCTGATAATAAGTTCCGTATTAAGTTATAACGCGCTTAGCAGTATGACCAGTCGGTTTCAGGTTGTAACTAATGTCAGTGAAACCAACCTGCTGGTCAGTGAAGCCCGCCATCAGGATAAGAATTTCCAGATCCAGCAAGATCCCCAGTATCTGCAGCGAGCACTGGACCTTAGTAACCAGGCCCGGCAGCTGGGTGAAAAAACCCTGCCACTGTTTACTACTGACGAAAGTGCCGCGTTAATGCGGGAAATGCTAACCAATATTGCTACCTATCAGCAGCAGCTATCGCAAATTATCAGGCTTAATGGCCAGGCCGGGCAGAGCCAATTGCCGGCTATTGAGCAACAAATGATTGCGGCTGCATTGGCGGCCGACGATGCGGGTACCCGCTCTGTAGCCAATCAATTGGAAATTCTGGAACAGGAAACCAGCCAGTTGAAGCTGATGATCATTGTTGCTGCGATTGTCGCCATTGTTATCGGGGTGCTGGCTGCGCTTATTATTACCCAGATGGTTGTAGCTCCTTTACAACACGTAGTGCAAGTAGCTGAGAAAATTGCCGCCGGTGATATTACTGAAGATTTGCCAACCAACCGCCATGATGAACCCGGACAGCTGATGCAGGCCATGCAGAAAATGAGCATCAGTCTGCGGGCGTTAATCAATAATCTTACTTCGGGTATTTCTCAGCTGGCGACCGCAACTGAAGAGATGGCTGCCATTTCCGAACAAAACTCGGCAGGCGTTAGCAAGCAAAAAGAAGAAACAGAGCAGGTTGCTACGGCAATGAACGAAATGGCTGCCACGGTGCAGGAAGTTGCCCGCAGCGCAGAGGATGCGTCATCTGCCGCCACAGAGTCCTCTGATCAGGCAACATTAGGCGAGCAGGTTGTTCAGAAAACCATTAAACAAATTAAAGCGCTGGCCCATGAGGTGACCACCTCAGCAAGTTCACTCGGCGAGCTGAAAGAGCAGAGCAATAATATTGGTTCAGTGCTGGATGTCATTAAAAGCATTGCCGACCAAACCAACCTGCTGGCACTGAATGCGGCTATTGAAGCGGCCAGAGCCGGGGAAGCCGGTCGGGGTTTCTCCGTAGTTGCAGAAGAAGTAAGAGCCCTGGCGTTTCGCACGCAGGAATCAACGGGCCAGATAGAGCAGCTGATCAGCACTTTGCAACAAAGAGCAGAAGCAGCCGTCAGCAACATGCATAAAAGCTCTGGCCTTGCCAACGAAACCCTGGAAAGTGCAGATGATGCCGGTGACGCGATACAGGCTATCAACACTGCGGTAACCAGCATTCAGCAGATGAATCAGCAAATTGCTGCCGCGGCGCTTCAGCAAAGTACTGTCGCAGAGGAGATTAACCGTAGTATCTTCAGCATCCGGGACGTGGCTGAACAATCGGCTACCGCCAGTGAAGAAACAGCGGCAGCCAGCAACGACTTAAGCCGGCTGGGCACAGAGCTGCAACAACTGGCCAGTCAGTTTAAAGTGGCATAGTTCCCGGTTGTGTTTAGCCATTAGCGTTTGAACCTTACTACCAGCTCATGCAGCTCACCGGCAATTTTCTGTAACTTGCGGGTGGTGCTGGCTGAGCTGTCAGCTTCGGCCAGACAATAATTAGCTTTTGTCTTGTTTCTCCAGGAACTCCTGAAATTCAAGAGTATAAAGCTTAATCAATACATGAGTTAAGCCAAATATTATAGGCCCGTAAATCAGGCCAATAATGCCAAACAATTGCAAACCACCAATCAGAGATAAGAATAAGAACAGCGTACTCATGTTTGACGTGCCCTGCATCAATACGGGCCGTAAAAAATTATCTATAGAACCAACCACAACAGCTCCCCAGAAAATCAGGAATAGTGCCCAGGGCCAGTCGCCGGTTAGTATCAGATATAAACTGGCAGGCACCCAGATTAATGCCGCACCGACCACCGGGATCAGAGAGGCAAACACCATCATTGTGCCCCAGAATAAACCTGGCATACCCACTATCGCCATACCAATGCCGCCTGCCGCCCCCTGCGCCAGTGCGGTCAGGAAGGTACCCAGCACTGCAGAACGTGCTACCGTGTTTGCTTCGGTCAGTAATTTTTCTTCCTGCGAGCGGGCCAGTGGCAAGATCCAGTACAAACCCTCAATAATTTTCTTATGGTCCCGCAATAAAAAAAACAGCACAAATAGCATCAGGAAAAAACTGATAATCATCCCTGTGACATCCCCAACTATCTTGGTGCTGATATCAAGCAGCTCTTTACTGAAACCAGAAGCGAATTCAGTAAATTTATCAATAATACCGTCAATACTAAAATCACTGTTCGGCAAAAACTCGTTTAACCGATCAATAGTATTTTTTACAACAGGCTGCTGCAGCAAATCTTCGGCCTTACCCTGTTCAACCCATTGATAGCTTTGTTTCGCGAACGTGATCCCTTGCTGCACAATGGCCATTAAAACCAGAGCGGCAGGTATCAGAATCACCAATACCAGTAACGTACAGGTAATAGTTGATGCCAAATTAGGTTTATCAGGAATTTTTTGAACAATTTTCTGGTGAACCGGAAAACACAGTAATGACAAGACAAAAGCCAGCACCACAGGACCAATATAGGGCGCTATCAGCAAATAGCTGGCATAAAGCGCCAGTAACAAAAAGACAATAAGTACCCAATGTCCTGGCTCAATTTTAACCTGATTACTCAACAGAAAACTCCCTTTATCAATAGCTGCCCTATCATTGCTAAGGCGCAACCTGTTGCAAAATTAAGCCACAAATATAAGCACCATAAGTGCCTAAGCCATAACCCAGTACCGCCAGCAACACCCCAACCGGCGCCAGAGATGGGTGAAAGGCCGCTGCCACCACCGGCGCGGACGCCGCACCGCCGACATTCGCCTGACTGCCGACAGCCAGATAAAACATCGGTGCTTTAATCAGCTTAGCCACCACCAGCAATAAGATAGCATGCACCAGCATCCATATTATGCCAACCAGGAACATCAGCTTATTGCTCATAATGGCGGTTACATCCATTTGCATGCCGATGGTCGCCACCAGAATATATAAAAACGCCGTCCCCACTTTAGAGGCGCCTGCTCCCTCGAGTTTACGGGCAGGGGTTAATGACAACAGTAAACCAACGGTGGTGGCAATAACGACCAGCCAGAAAAAGCCACTGGTTAAACTGTAATCGGCCAGATAAGGTGCCTCCCGGCCGATCCAGGGCGCAATGACATCTGCCAGCGCATGCGCCAGACCGGTAACGCCAAATGCCACTGCCACAATCAGCATAATATCCTGAATAGTCGGGATCCGGGAGTTTTCGGCCTGATACTGCTCTATTTTCCGCTGCAAATAGCCGATTGCTCGGGTATCGGCGCCGTTCGCTGCATCAATTTGCTTTGCCCGGCTGGCCATAAATAACAGCACAGCTAACCAGACGTTTGCTACCAGCACATCAACGGTGATCATAACTGAGAATAAACTGCCGTCTACTTCAAACACCTCTTTCATTGCCGCCTGATTCGCGCCGCCGCCAATCCAGCTGCCCGCGACAGTAGTCATGCCACGCCAGACATCGCCACCAAGCTGCTCTGGGAAAAAGTAGCCAACACTCAGTAAGGCAATGGGTCCGCCAATAATAATACCGAGAGTACCGGTAAAAAACATAATCAGAGCTTTGGGCCCAAGGCCCAGAATTGCTTTAAAGTCGACACTCAGGGTCAGTAAGATCAGGCTGGCTGGCAGCAGGTAACGGGAGGCCACTTTATACAGTGATGAAGTTTCGCCATCAATAATATTAAAACTGTTTAACAGCGACGGGATAAAATAGCAAAGTAACAATGCAGGAATATATTTGTAAAACCCCTGGCAAGCACGGTTGGTACTATGACTGGTATAAAACACCAGGCCCAGAATAACAGCCAGTAAGCCAAGGACCACGGCATCATTTGTAAACAGAGGTGGTTGAGACATATTTCGTCCTGTGTCATTTTATTATTATTGGAATCAGGGGTAAATCCGGCCACCGTTTAGCGCTGGTGCCTTATTCTTTTAACTGCAGTGGTTGCTGCTCAAAGTGCACACCATCCCAGCCGCTGCGGATAAAATTACGGATATTCTGATGATCATCCCCTTTCGGATTTGCCAGCACATCCCGGTAATAATCACCGAATAAAAACAGGGTTTGTGGCTCTGATAGCTGATGCAGAGCGCCAAATGCCAGTATTTTACAGCTTCCGGTATTTTCACCTGCGGCATTCTCAAGCTCGCCATTTTTAAAAGCGCAGGGCTGAAAATGATACATCTGGTCGATAATACCGGTACTTTGCTGAAAACTGATGGTTTCAGGCTCAGTACTTAACTGAATAAAAAAGCTTTCTAACATTGCAACTCCTGCGTTATACCGGCCTCGCTGGCCGCTTGTTATCCTGCCCGGATCCATCTGCTGATATTAAGCCGCAGCGACGCGAACTGCAATAATACCGCCCTAATGATAACAATAAATTACTTTTTAGTTCCGGATATGGCCAGCTTTCCCCCACCCTGTTGATATACTCAGCCTGGTTCAGGATAAAATGACAGCACTTATGTTAACTAACGCCGTATGCCAACAAGCGAGACTGGCCCGTGATTCACGATTTGATGGCTTGTTTTTTACTGCCGTAAAAAGCACCGGCATTTTCTGCCGGCCAATCTGTCCGGCCAGGGCACCGGCAGAGCAGCAGGTAAGTTACTATTTTTCTGCTGCCGCTGCCAGTCTGGCCGGGTTTCGGCCCTGTTTACGCTGCCGGCCTGACAGTGCCCCCGGCTCAGCTGCCTGGCAGGGTACTCAAACTACCCTGCACCGGGCGCTGCGTTTAATAGATGAAGGCGCCCTGCAGCAACATAGTCAGCTTCAGCTGGCGTCACGCCTTGGTATTACAGATCGCTACCTGCGTAAACTGTTCCGCCAGCAAATGGGGTTAACCCCAACCCAGTACGCGCTGAGCCAGCAAGTATTGTTTGCCAAAAAACTGCTGCATGAAACACAGTTACCTGTTACCAGTATTGCTTATCAGGCAGGGTTTCGCAGTGTCCGGCGCTTTAACGATGCCTTTGTCAGGCAACTGCAGCTCAATCCGTCAGCTATCCGCCGCCATACGGTGAAAACAAGCGGCACAGGCTTGCAGCTGGAACTTAACTACCGGCCACCACTGGCCTGGGACCAGATGCTGGCATTCTGGCAGGCTCGCACCCTGAACGGTATAGACTGGGTAGAGGGTGAACGTTACGGCCGGACCTTCAGTTATCTGCAGCAGCCAGGCTGGTTTGAGATTGCTCCCAAAACAAGCCACAGTCTGGCGCTGACATTACATTGGCCCGGCTCGCATGGTTTGCGGGCGTTAATTCAGCAGCTGCGCCGGTTGCTGGATTTAGACGCTAACCTGCTGCAGATTGAGCAGCAACTGGCCGTTAACCCGCTTTTCAGCAACAGGTTAATAAGCGGTTTGCGGATCCCGGGGCTTTGGAATAACTGGGAAGCAGGGGTCAGAGCCATTCTTGGTCAGCAGGTCAGTGTGGCCGGCGCCCGCACTCAGCTTAACCGGCTGGTGCAGGCGCTGGGAACTGAAATCGGCGGGGATAAAAAGCTGTTTCCCAGCCCACAGGCTGTACTTGGCAGCGAGTTACAAATGATTAAAGTACCGGCGTTACGCCGGCAAACTCTACGCGATTTGGCAGCTTTTGTGCTGGCTGAGCCTGACGCCAGCCCGGAGCGCTGGCTCAGCATTAAAGGCATTGGTCCCTGGACGGTAAACTATGCCAGAATGCGTGGCCAGAGCGACAGTGATATCTGGCTGGCTGGCGACTTAGGTATTCAGAAAGCACTGGCCCGTAACCAGTACACTGCAGCTGATAATGCCAGCCTGGCGCCATGGCGCAGCTATGCCACTTTTCAGCTTTGGTGTCAGACAGGAGAGTAAACCGATGTTTCAGCAAACCATTGACAGTCCGTTGGGCCCGGTCCGGATATTCGCCACTGAGCAGGGGATCAGCGCCATCCATCTTGCAACAAAAACGACGACAGCCGATAAACCGTCAGCGCTGACAAACAAAGCAGCCAGCCAGTTACAACAGTATTTTGCCGGCAGTCTGACCCAATTTGATTTGCCATTGGCCGCCACCGGTACGGCTTTTCAGCAACAGGTGTGGCAGGCACTTTGTAAGCTGTCATTTGGCCAGACCTGCAGTTATGCAGACATTGCCCGGGAAATTGCCAACCCAAAAGCCGTGCGGGCTGTGGGCGCTGCTAACGGTAAAAACCCGATAGCTATTGTTGTGCCCTGCCATCGGGTGATCGGCGCCAATGGCAGCCTTACCGGCTACGCCGGAGGCCTCGATAATAAAGCCTGGTTGCTGCGTCATGAGCAGCAACGGACGTGACATTCTGGCATAAAAAAGCCGGGATATACCCGGCAAACCTGCAAGCAAACAGGCAGGCGCTGCCGTTGGCAGCGCCTTAAAACAGATTAATTAAAACTGATAAGACACCCCGAAGCGGAACTCGTTTTTAACATCGCCGCTGTTAAGTGCTAAATTTCCACGAATCGCCCAGGCAGGGCTCAGAAAATAGGCGATACCGCCAGCCAGACTGCCGTGATCGTCATATACCGTGTGGTAAGTCGCTTCGCTGTACAATTCTACTTGTGGCGTTAACGGATGACGCACGCCTACGCCGGCATAAGCGCCGGTTTCATCAGCATCGCCAGACCAGTTCTCGACCCCACCTAGCAAATAGGTCTGGGTATTCGGTGAAAAGTCCAGCGTAGTACCCATAATATAGTTCAAACCGGCTTTCAGCTGATTTGCATCAAACGGGCCATTTGATAAACGGGCATAGCTGGCATCCGCTACCCAATTGCGGTTCAGGCGGAAAGAGCCCTCAACGTAAGGACCATCACCGGCAGCATCGGTGTAACCGGCACCCACATAATCCCACACCGGGTTTGCCATACTGGTTGCGCTTACTGTCATTGCCATCAGGGCAGATGCAATTAAAACTTTTTTCATTTTCGTTACTCCATTACTTTTTAAGTCAAACTGTCAGTGTCGCAATGAGTGGTAGCTTAGCCTCTCAGACTTAACAGCTGCTGAACTTAGCCGCTTCGCCAGTAATCTTTCAGCTTTTTCGAACGAATAGTCGCCAAAAATGGCATTTTATATTCTGTTTAGTTGCGCTTTAATACATTTACTATCCTTTCGGACAGGAAAAATTATGAGCAATCGCAGTCTACGACAGATCATTCCTGCCATGTCGGTATCAGATGGTGCCGGCGTGAAAATCAAACGCAGCCTGGGGCTGAACGCCCAGTTACGGTTTGATCCATTTTTAATGCTCGACTGCTTTGGTTCTGAGCAGGCAGATGATTACATTAAGGGCTTTCCGCCTCATCCGCACCGCGGCTTTGAAACAGTGACCTATATGCTGCATGGCCATATGTTGCATGAAGACCATCTGGGCAATAAAGGTCATCTGAAAAGTGGTGGAGTCCAGTGGATGACTGCTGGCCGTGGCATTATTCACTCGGAAATGCCACAGCAGGAACAGGGACTGATGCAGGGCTTTCAGTTATGGTTAAATTTACCAGCGGCAGAGAAAATGAAACCCGCTGCCTATGCCGATATCAGCCCTGAGCAGATACCCCAGTTTGAAGTTGTACCGGGTGTCAGCGTTAAAGTTATCGCCGGCAGCTTTAAACATAACGCAACCACAGTCACCGGGCCGATCAATGGTTTAAGCACGGAACCGTTGTTCTATGATATCCGGATGGCAGCCGGCACCGAGCTGACCGTCCCGTTACCGGCAGAGCATCATGTGCTGCTTTACCCCTTTGTTGGCAGCGTAGCGGTAAAACAAGCAGGTAATGTGCAGCAATTAAAGGAGCATCATGCCGGTTTACTAAATCAGGGTGAACAGGTAACGCTGGTCGCCAGCGGTGAAGCCAGCTTAATTTTACTGGCAGGTAAACCTATTGCTGAGCCCGTAGTGCAGTATGGTCCTTTTGTCATGAACAGTAGTGCTGAAATTGAACAGGCGATTCGCGACTACCAGCAAGGCAAGCTTACTGCAGGCGGGCCGGCAACTGAAATTAAGCTCAATCCACAAACCTGAGCCCGATTAACAGAGGATTTTCCGGCGCAGGGCCTTTATACTAGCGTTTTCAGTCTAGCGTTTCAGTAAATAGGCCCAGTTATGAAATTATTTGGTATTATCGGTGCAATGGAACCGGAAGTCGCCCTGCTAAAGCAGCAGCTTAGCGCAACCAGCACCGAACATATTGGCAACTATCAGTTTATTCGCGGTCAGCTGGCCGGTAATGACGTGGTTATTGTCCAGTCAGGAATTGGCAAAGTTGCCGCTGCTGTTGCTACTACCTTACTTATTAATCACTTTAAACCTGATTGTATTATTAATACCGGTTCAGCCGGCGGCTTTGACCCGGAACTTAATGTCGGCGATATCGCCATCGGTACTGAAGTGCGCCATCATGATGTTGATGTTACCGCCTTTGGTTACGAATACGGTCAGGTACCGCAAATGCCAGCCGCCTATAGCGCCCACCCGGTTCTGGTCAGTGCTGCAGAAAAGACCATTGCCAGTCTCGGTTTTTGTAAAACCAAAAGCGGCCTGATTACTACCGGCGACAGTTTTATGTGTGATCCGGAACGAATAGCCCAAACCCGCGCCCGTTTTCCGGCTATGCTGGCGGTAGAAATGGAAGGTGCCGCTATTGCTCAGGTATGCCATATGCTAAATACCCCTTTTGTGGTGATCCGCAGCTTGAGTGACATCGCTGGCAAAGAATCTCCGGTCTCTTTCGATGCCTACCTTGAAGTTGCATCAAAAAACAGCTCGGCAATGGTGGTCGCATTATTGGATCAGCTGAGCTCGGTAAAGTTGTAATGCGCCACTTATTCGGCCAGGCGATAATATCATAATGCAATGGCTAAACGCGCTTCCCCCCTGGCCTGTGCTGGCGCTGCTGGCTTTGCTGGCCAGCCGCTGGCTGACATTGCCAGGTGCCCGGGCGCCGTTTCATGGCCTGGCGATATTGCTTAAGCGGCTTGGCAACAAGGTCCACCCTGATATCAGCCGTAGCCGTTTTCAACAGCAATTGTCGGGCACTCTGGCGTTGCTGCTGGTACTGACATTGAGCCTGGCCATTACGTTTGGTTTTTATCTGGTTTCAGAGCTGCCACTGGTACTGGATGCACTTATACTATATTTCTGTCTTGGCAGCCGGCTTAGCCTGCAGCAGGCTGCTTTGGTGGCTGATGGTATTAAGCGGCAACAGCTGACTCTGGCCAGAGAACGCGCTAAGCCACTGTTGCTGCGGGACCGTCAGCAATTATCGGCAATGGGGTTAAGTAAAGCCTGTATAGAAAGTGTGCTGCATTACAATGCAGCACAGCTGATAGCAGTATTATTCTGGTTTTTAATCGGCGGCGGTTTACTGGCACTGGCCTATACCCTGCTGCAGGTCGCTGCCCGCCAATGGAACAGCAAACTCGCTCATTTTCGTTATTTTGGTCGCGCTGCGGCACGCTGTTATCAGTGGGCGGTAGCGCCGGGGCTTATTATTTCCGCAATATTGCTGGCGGTGCAAACCGGGCTGGTTAAAGCCTGGCGCAACTTCCGGCACGCCGGCGCACTGTATCTGAACATACCCAGCCGCTTACTGCTGGCAGCGGGCGCCAGTGCCCTTAACAGCCAACTGGGCGGCCCGGCATTTTATGCTGGCATTAAAATATCCCGCCAGCGGCTGGGCAGTGGCACTGAACCCGGCGCCAATGATATTTTGCGGGCAATATTGCTGGTAAATGCCCAGCAAACTGCACTAATTATGTTATTTTGCAGTGTGTTAGCGAGCTACATTGCCAGCATTATATTACTGGCCTGAACTGTGTGGTTTTATACTCTTCTTACTAGACATTACTGGTATAGTCAGTATAAGGTCTGTCGCAGCAAAATAGCTGTAGCACTAATAACGATATAAAGCTGCCGGAGTAGGAAATTACGTGATATTCAGAGTTGATCTGTTGCCTGAACGAAGCGGGTTCTTTTTCAGAACCATGCTGTTTGGCTTGTTGTTGATCTTATCTTGCTCAAGCATCGCCCAGAGACCACTGCTGCAACCGCTGACGCCTGAGCAGGGCTTATCGCAAAGTACAGTGCGCGATCTGACGATCGACAGCAATGGTTTTTTATGGGTAGCGACTGAAGGTGGCCTTAATCGCTTTGATGCCAACAAAGTGACCCATTTGCACGCGGCTGAGCATAGTTTTAACGATATCGTCTTTAGCAAAGTCATTGAAGATAACCAGGGCAGAGTCTGGGCAGCGGCAGAACATATTGGTATCTATTTATACGATAAAGAGCGCAGCGTTTTTGACTTATTTATGACTATTGCTACCGATAGCGAGCGATCACACTACCAACTTATCAATGACGTTATAGACCAGGATAACAATCATTTACTATATATTGTCGATGATGAAGTATACCGGTTAAATAAAAACACCGGCGCCAGCACCCGCTTACTCAGCTTAACAGAAAACAACATTGAAGATGGCTGGCTCAGAACCCTGCTTTTAGATGAAGATCAGTTGTTTATCGGCGCAGTCGATGGCCTTATCCAGTATGACACGACCACAGGCAACCATCATTACCTGCCTTATTTAGATAAGAAAACAGCAACGGACGATCAGCAAAATGTGAAACATTTGAGTGTGGCAGCCGGCCGCTTATATATCGGTACTGTTGAAGGACTGTACAGTGTAAATTTAGCCGAAGTAAAAGCAGCAAAGCCTGGCACAGCGATGGCAAGTTCGCCTCTGCAAGCCAGCCAACATATTGCTGATTATAATATCTGGCAACTGCACTGGCTGGACGGCAAAGCACTGGTAGCGACCGAGCAGGGCTTATTTCACTTTGAAAGTCATGACAATACCCTGCAATTTGTGCTGCGCTTTAGTGACAGTGATCTTGGCCTATATGATGACAATATTATGGATCTGGTGGCCGATGATTTTGGCGGTTACTGGTTAGCCTCAAGAGACGATGGCGTATTTTACTGGCATCCGCGCTCGCTGGCGTTTGAACATATCAGCCGCCAGACCACCCTGGGTAAACACCTGAGCAACGACAAAGTGTATCAGTTAGCAGCCGATGATAAGAATAACTTATGGATTGGCACCAGTAATGGCTTAAACAAAGTTAATGTTGCTACCGGCGTTACCCAGTCCTATTTTGTCTCGGACGACCTGAAAGCCACCTGGCATCCGGGTACCATTCTCCAGGTTATGCTTGATCATGATAACCCCGGGCAATTGTGGTATGTCTCACCTGACGGCCTTAATTTATTTGATATGGATACTGGTCAGCTTTTGCCGCTGCCGGTGGCAAATGATGAACATCGCGAGCTTCTGAAGAGTGCCAATTTTTACTACTATGCAAAAGCTGAACAGGGAAACAACCAGCTGTATTTTGATCAGGAAGGAAAAGTTTACCGCTATACCCCGGCAAGCGGAGTAATAGAAGAGCTTGAGGTATTTCAGCAACTGCCTATGCATTATTATGCGGGTATTGTTGGTGCCCTGCCCGGCAGCCCTGACCGGCTTCTGGTAACCTTTTCAGACCAGCTCTGGATATTCAATAGCCAGCTTAATACCATTACCCAGTTATATCAGACCAGCCCTTACCGCCCAGAACTGCAACGCTATGCTGATAAGATGGTGCTGGATAACTACGGCATTCTGTGGATCGGCATCAACAGTATTGGTTTGCTGGGCTTTGACAGCGATACCCTGGAACTAAAATATCACTTCAGCACTGCCAATAAACTAATTGCGCAACAGGTCTATGCGCTGCAAAAAGACGCTGCCGGCGATATCTGGTTTTCCTCGCATAGCGGCCTGAGCAGATTACAACCTGATACTCTGCAGATTGAACACTTTAGCAAAGCCGATGGCTTACGCGTACATGAATATAATGGCAGCGCATCCGCCAGGTTACCCGATGGCCGGTTGGCCTTTGGCAGTATGCGTGGTATTACCCTGGTCGACCCGGCCAAAATGGCCAGCCCGGAACAGCGTCCCAACGTCAATATTACCGATATTAGTGTGCTTAGTGGTAACTTTAAAACCCGCAGCGATTTACTGAATAATCAGGTATTTCGACTCGACCACGAAGACATTGGTATCCAGCTGCAATTCAGCGCCATGCACTTTAGAGACAATCATAAAATGCGCTACCGCTTCTGGCTGGAAGGGCGTGATACTCTGCATTACCCGGAGCAACAGGCAAATAGTGTGGTATTTCCAACGCTACGCAGTGGCCATTATAAATTTAATGTGGTGGCAATTGCTCCTCATACCGGCCTGGAGAGTAACGTCAGTTCAGTCACACTGCAGATAGCGCCGGCACCGTGGCGTTCACCCTGGGCGCTGACACTGTATGCAGTTATTGCGCTTGGATTGCTGTACCACTTTTACCGGCTCCGCCGCAAGCAACAACAGATTATCAGTGAAGCACATCTGGAAGTCGCAACCAGTGAGCAGCGCTTGAAACAGGCTTTGGCGTCGGTTGACAGCGGCGCTTTTGAATGGCGGGCTGATAAAAACAGTTTATATGGCTCCAGAATGCAGTTAATGCTGGGCTACAGTGAGCTGATGAACACTATTACCCTGCAGCAGCACTTTTCCCTGATCCATCCGGAAGATCGGGAGAATTATCAGCAACAGTGGCAGCGTTTTTTACAACAGCCGGACAGTAGTTTTGATATTACCTACCGGCTGAAACATAAAGACGGCCATTGGCTCTGGTTCCGCGATCAGGGCCGGGCGACTGAGCTCGATAGCAATCAGCAAGTACTGCTGGTTACCGGGACATTCAGCAATATTACTGAAACCCGGGCCAATATGGAAAAGGCAAAACTATTTGGCGAAGCCTTCCAGCAAACCCGGGACTGGGTTGTTATTCTGGACAGCAAACAGCGGGTTATTGCCGCCAATCAGTCATTTGCCACCGCCTTTGGCAGCGTTGAACAATATCTGGATAATCCCCGCACTCATCACCTGGGAATAAGTCTGGTACGGCGACGCTTTTACACCAAATTACTGCATGAATTAAAAGCCGGGGCCCACTGGCAGGGTGAAGAGCAGGTAATAACACCCGACGGAAGAGAGCGCCCTACCCTGATCAATATCAGCGCCATTGGAGAGCAAGAGCATGTTGCTTTCTTTGTCCTGGTGTTTACTGATATTACCGCCCAGAAAATGGCCGAAGAAGAGCTACGTTATCTGGCGAATTATGATGCACTAACTGGCTTACCAAACCGGGCACTGCTGATGGACCGCATTCTGCATGCGATGGAGCAGTCCCGGCGTGATAAAAAATCGCTGGCGCTTTGCTTTATCGATCTGGACAAGTTCAAGCAGGTTAACGACTCGCTGGGCCATGATATTGGTGATTTGCTGCTGAAAGAGGTGGCGCGCCGGCTGGGATTATCATTACGAGAGCGCGATACGGTCGCCCGCTTAGGTGGCGATGAGTTTGTTGTCTTGCTGGAAGGCTACCGCCGTGGCGAAAATGTCAGCATGGTCGCCCGCAAAATGTTGTCGGTAGTCAGCGAACCAATGCAACTGGGGCCACATACCGTCGGTGTTTCACCGAGCATTGGAATTGCGTTGTACCCGGATGATGCGCTGACGGCCCAGGAGCTGCTGAAACATGCTGACGTCGCGATGTATCACGCCAAAGAAGCAGGCCGGAATAACTTCCAGTTTTTTACCAACGAAATGAATGAGAAAGCCCATATGCAGCTGGCAAGAGAAACCCGGCTGCGTAAAGCACATCAGAACAAAGAATTCTTTAACGTGTACCAGCCGATTGTCGATAGCAGCAAACAGAAAATGGTCGGCGCTGAAGTGCTGATGCGCTGGCAAAGCGCTGACGGTATCGTATCACCGGTTGAGTTTATTCCTCTGGCTGAAGAGTTACGGCTGATAGTCAGCATGACTCAGCAATTGCTGGAGCGGGCGCTGGCCGACTTAAGCCACTGGCGGCAAAACGGTATTGATATCTACCTGTCAGTCAATTTGGCGACCCAGCATCTTGAGCAAACCAATCTGGCCAGCCATACCGCTGCGTTATTAAACAAATATCAACTGCCCGCCAGTTGTCTGCGGTTTGAAGTGACAGAGAGTGCCCTGATGAACGATCAGCAAAGCGCAATTGAAACCATGCTGGCGCTAAGCGACTTAGGCATTCAGCTGGCGCTGGACGACTTTGGTACCGGGTACTCTTCGTTGAAATACTTAAAACAATTGCCAATAGACGCAATAAAAATTGATCGCAGCTTTGTCAGTGATATCGGCATTGATAAAAGTGATGAAACCATTATTGATGCCATGCTAAGTATGGCCAGCAGCCTTGGCATGTACTGCATCGCGGAAGGGGTGGAAACCACAGCACAACTGGCCTTTTTTACCGAGCGCAATTGTCCGTTGATTCAGGGCTATTTATATTCCAAACCTTTAACTGCTGAGCAGATCCCGCCATTCTGGCAGCAAGTAAATTCGGCAGCCAGTAACAGCTAAGCGGCAGCCCGGGCTGCCACTGCGACTAAATTAAAGATGCTGCTCGTTCTGAGCAGCACTGGCCTGCTATACTGCGCAGCCAAAACTACCCGCTGTCAGGAAACCTATGCAACCTCACCTGCTAAAAGGCGCATTACTGCTGTTGCTGGCGGAAGCCTGCTTTGCCGGTATTGGTGCTGTGGTGAAATACAGCAGCGATATGGCCAGCGAAGTGCAAATTGTGTTTTTCCGCAACCTGTTTGCGTTGGTACTGATGCTGCCTTTTTTATACCGGCATGGTTTTGCCATGCTGAAAACCCGGCGTTGGTACCTGCATGTAAGCCGGGCGCTGACCGGTCTGGTGTCGATGTACTGCTTCTTTTATGTGTTGTCGCAACTCCCGCTTGCGCAGGCGATGATGGTTATTATGCTATCGCCTTTTATTGTGCCCATTCTGGCTCGTTTCTGGCTGAATGAACGCCCCAGCCGGCTGACCCGCTTCGGCATAGCGCTGGGTTTTATCGGGGTTATGCTTGCGCTGCCAAGCCCTGAGCCCGGTCTTAATCTGGTGTTGCTGCTGGCTTTATTCGCGGCTTTTTTAGTGGCTATTACCAAAACCACCATCCGGGCGATGGCCAGCACCGAGTCCGCCGTGCGGATTGTGTTTTATTTCTCGCTGCTCACCGCGCTGCTGTCCGCCATACCGGTGCCGTTTTACTGGCAACCTCTTGCCAGCGAAGTATGGCTGGCATTTGTTGCTATGGGGGTCCTGGCAGCTATAGGTCAGCTGGCGATGACCCGGGCCTTTGCCATCGCCCCGGCCAGTGATATTGGCATGTGGACCTATAGCAGCGTACTGTTTGCCGGGGCTTTTGGTTATTTTTTCTGGCAGGAACCGGTCACCTTCAGCTGGCTGGCCGGGGTTATCGTTATTTTTTATGCTGGCTATGTCACCACCCGCCAACGGCTTTTTTAACGCCCGTTAACAAAGCACGCAAAGCTTTTGCCAACGACGCTGGCACTGCGGCGTCGAACAGGCTAAAATACGCTCCCTTTTTCAAACGCGACAACACAGGTAACGACCAACAATGGGCAAAAAGCTGCACATTAAAACCTGGGGCTGCCAGATGAACGAGTATGACTCGTCAAAAATGGCAGACCTGCTGGATGCAACACATGGCTACACTCTGACCGAAGAAGCGGAAGAGGCAGATGTTATTCTGCTGAATACCTGCTCGATCCGGGAAAAAGCGCAGGAGAAAGTGTTTCACCAACTTGGTCGCTGGCGTCCGTTAAAAGAAAAAAACCCGGATCTTATTATCGGCGTTGGTGGCTGCGTCGCGTCTCAGGAAGGCAAAGCTATTCGTGACCGCGCGCCTTATGTTGATATCGTATTTGGTCCGCAAACCCTGCACCGGCTGCCGGAAATGATCAATGCGGTGCGTGGCTCGCACTCACCGGTTGTTGATGTGTCATTTCCGGAGATTGAGAAGTTTGACCGGCTGCCTGAGCCTAAAGCGGAAGGTCCGACTGCGTTTGTCTCTATTATGGAAGGTTGCTCTAAATACTGCACATTCTGCGTAGTGCCCTACACCCGTGGTGAAGAAGTCAGCCGGCCGTTAGACGATGTGTTGTTTGAAGTGGCCCAGCTGGCGGCGCAGGGCGTGCGGGAAGTCAATCTGCTTGGCCAGAACGTTAATGGTTATCGTGGTGAAACCCATGATGGCAATATTTGCCATTTCTCTGAGCTGCTGCGCCTGGTAGCGGCAATAGATGGCATTGACCGCATTCGTTACACTACGTCGCACCCGATTGAATTCAGCGACGATATTATTGACGTGTACCGTGACGTGCCTGAGTTGGTTGACCATTTGCACCTGCCGGTGCAGTCCGGCTCAGATCGTATTTTAAATCTGATGAAGCGAGGCCACACTGCACTGGAATATAAAGCGCAAATTCGCAAACTGAAAAAAATCCGGCCAAACCTCAGTATGTCATCCGATTTTATTATTGGCTTTCCGGGTGAAGATGATGCCGATTTTCAGGCAACAATGGATTTAATTCAGGCCATTGATTTTGATATGAGCTTCAGCTTTATTTACAGTGCCCGCCCCGGCACCCCGGCCGCTGATTTACCGGACGATGTCAGTGACGACACCAAAAAACAGCGGCTGTATATCTTGCAGGACCGGATTAATCAGCAGGCACTGAAAATTGCCCGTAATATGCTGGGCAGCGAACAGCGTATTCTGGTTGAAGGGCCGTCGAAAAAGAATATTATGGAACTGACCGGCCGCACCGAAAACAACCGGGTGGTCAATTTCGAAGGCTCACCAGAGATGATTGGCCAGTTTGTTGACGTTAAAATTACCGATGTTTTCAGTAACTCATTGCGCGGCGATTTAATCCGTACCGAAGCGCAAATGGGGCTGCGTCGCGAAGTGGCACCGGCCCAGATTTTAGCAAGACAACCCAAAGTTGATCCTCTGGGTGTCACTACCTTTACGCCCTGAGCAGGCCCCAACCGCGAGTACACTATTGAACACTGAAAATCTGAATGTAGCAGAACTGGTGCTGGAACCGGCCGACAATAACAGACTTAATCTGCTTTGCGGGCCGTATGACGATAATTTAAAGCATATTGAACGGCGCTTGCTGGTTGATATCAGCTATCGGGATAACCGCTTTAAAGTAGCCGGCCCTGAGGTTAACGTTTCTGCAGCAAGCGATATTCTGCTGCAGTTGTTTCAGCTGACCGCCGGCGGGCGTCAGCATGCTGCCGCGATCAGCCCGGAGCAGGTGCATCTTACCATCAGTGAAAATTTCGATATTCAGTATCAGAGCGATAATGGCAATCGTGGCGATTTCAGCCTGAAAACCAAAAAAGGTTTAATTAAAGCCCGTAACCCGAATCAGGCCAGTTATGTTGCCAATGTGCTGAACCATGATGTCTGCTTTGGTATCGGCCCGGCTGGTACCGGCAAAACCTATCTGGCGGTGGCCTGTGCCGTTGATGCGTTGGAAAGTGGTCTGGTAAAACGGATAGTGCTGACCCGGCCTGCGGTGGAAGCCGGTGAAAAGCTGGGTTTTCTGCCCGGCGATCTGGCGCAGAAGGTCGATCCTTACCTGCGGCCTTTATACGACGCTTTGTTTGAAATGCTCGGCTTTGAAAAAGTTGAAAAGTATCTGGAGCGAGGGGTTATTGAAATAGCGCCGCTGGCCTATATGCGCGGCCGCACGTTAAATGATGCCTTTATTATTCTCGATGAAAGCCAGAACACCACCACCGAACAGATGAAAATGTTCTTAACCCGGATTGGTTTCAGTGCCAAAGCGGTTATTACCGGCGATATTACCCAGGTTGACCTGCCCCGCGGTCAGTATTCGGGCTTAAAACACGCCATCGATGTGCTTAGCGACGTCAATGAAATCAGCTTTAACTTTTTTAATGCCAAAGACGTGGTCCGCCATCCGATAGTCCAGCGTATTGTGCAGGCGTATGAAGCACACGAAGCTGAAAAACTGCAGAGCACAGCCGAACAATGAGCATTGTGCTTGATTTGCAGTTAGCCAGCTCAGCACCTGATATACCTGACGAACAGGCTATTGAGCGCTGGCTGGATGCCGCCATTACACCATTTCAGGCGGCAGCGGAAGTCACTGTTCGCATAGTCGATAACCCGGAAAGCCAGCAGCTTAATCTGCAGTACCGGGGCAAAGATAAACCGACCAACGTGCTCAGTTTCCCTTTTCAGGCGCCACCAGGCCTGAGCCTGCCATTGCTGGGCGATTTAGTGATATCTGCCCCGGTGGTAGCGGCAGAGGCCACAGAGCAACAGAAGTTGCCAAATGATCATTGGGCCCATATGGTGGTACATGGTTGCTTGCATTTGTTAGGTTTTGACCATATAAATGACGACGATGCCGAAGCAATGGAAGCGGAAGAAATTCAAATCCTTGCCAGTCTCGGCATCAAAAACCCCTATTTATTGGATGATAACTAGGTTATTTTTTACTAACGGAGCATAAGTTCACGAATGAGTGACGACAACCCCCACTCTAGCCGCGGTTCTGCCGGCAAAACCTGGTTAGAGCGTATCGCCAGTATTTTCAGTGCAGAACCACAGGACATTTCAGACCTGGAAGATATCATAAGTGAAGCGGCCAGCCGCGAACTTATCGATAGTGACACCAAAAGTATGCTACAGGGTGTACTGGATGTATCGAAAATGCGGGCACGCGATATTATGGTGCCGCGCTCGCAAATGGCAACCATTGACATTGAGCAGCCCGTCAGTGCATTCCTGCCAATCTTGCTGGAAAACAACCACAGCCGTTATCCGGTCGTTAACGAAGACAAAGATCACGTTGAAGGCATTTTGCTGGTCAAAGACTTACTGCAATTTGCGCTGGATCCTAACCAGACCGACTGGCATATCCGTGAGTTTTTGCGCCCTGCGGTGATTATTCCGGAAAGTAAGCGGGTTGATGCGTTGCTCAAAGAGTTTCGCCAGAAACGATACCATATGGCAATTGTGGTCGATGAGTATGGTGGCGTATCGGGCCTGGTAACCATTGAAGATATTCTGGAACAAATCGTCGGCGAAATTGAAGATGAGCATGACGATGAAGAAGATAACGATATCAAGAAAATGGCGTCCCGGGTTTTCCAGGTCAGTGCCCTGACCCCGCTCGATGAATTTAATGAAAGTTTTAACACCGACTTTGATGAAGAAGATGCCGACACCATTGGCGGCATAGTGCTGCATGCCTTTGGCCATATGCCAGAGCGTGGTGAAAGTATTCAGCTTGGTGATCTGACGTTTAAAGTCAGTAAGGCAAACAGCCGCCGCCTGCTGCAACTGCAGGTGATAAAAGCCAAAGAAAGCGCAACAACTGAGGACGCCGGATCATAGCTACCGTTACTGTGAAAACTGCCTTTGCTGCGCTGTTACTGATCGCTGCTGGCGCATTAAATACCCTGGCATTTGCTCCTTTCACGCTGTGGTGGCTGCCCTTTTTCACCCTGGCGTTGTTGGCTCTGGTTGTTACTCAGGTCAGCCACTGGCGTCAGGCCCTGCTGGCCGGCTTTTGTTATGGTCTCGGCTGGTTCGGCGTAGGCATCAGCTGGGTGCATGTCAGCATTGACCAGTTTGGTGGCTTACCGCTTGTTGCCAGTCTCGGCCTGATGGCGCTACTGGTTGCCTATCTGGCGTTATTTCCGGCCCTTGCCGCCGCACTAAGTTACTGGCTAATTGGCAAAACAGCCACCAGCGGCTGGTTAAAATTGCTGATTTTCGCCGCCAGCTGGACAACGGCTGAATGGCTGCGCAGTTTTTTACTTACCGGTTTTCCGTGGCTATCGCTGGGTTACAGTCAAACCTCTGCCGGCTTAGCGGCTTATGCGCCACTCATTGGCGAAACCGGCATTACCTTTATCCTGGCAGCTATTGCTGCCGCGCTGGCCCGGCTGTATCAACCCGCTCCGGTATTAGCCAGAGTGGCACCGGCCGCATTAGCGGCATTAATCATTGTCACTGCTCCGCTGCTGAATAAGGTAAAGGGCTGGCAATATAGCGATCGCAACGTCAGCGTGGTGATGGTTCAGGGCAATATCAAACAGGAGCTACGTTGGCAGCCGGAGCAGGAATGGCCCACCATGCTGAAATACCTGGATCTGACCCGGCCGCATTTCAGCAGAGCCGACATTGTTATCTGGCCCGAAGCCGCGATACCGCAATTGGAACCGCTGGCAGAAGCCTTTCTCGACAACCTGAATAAAGCAGCGTTTTATAACGACGCGGCGTTAATAACCGGTATTCTTGATTACCAACGGCAAACTGAACAAGCGTGGAATAACTTAATTGTGCTGGGCAAAGATACGGCTACAGCCAGTGAGGGCAGCTATTTTTATGGTCATGCCAACCGCTTCAGCAAACATCATTTGTTGCCGGTTGGCGAATTTGTGCCGTTTGAAAACTGGCTGCGGGCGCTGGCACCCATTTTTGATTTACCGATGAGCTCGTTCAGCCGCGGTAGCTACATTCAGCCCAATTTGCTGGCTAACGACTACCAGCTGCTAAGTGCCATTTGTTTTGAAATTGCCTTTCCGCGGCAAATCCGCGCAAATTTTACCAGCGACACCGATTTTATTCTGACTGTCAGTAACGATGCCTGGTTTGGCGATAGCATTGGTCCGCACCAACACCTGCAGATCGCCAGAATGCGTGCCCGCGAGTTTGGCAAACCAGTGCTGCGCGCCACCAATAACGGTATTACAGCGACGATTAATCCAGATGGCTCGGTGCGCCAGCGCTTGCCCCAATTTCAACAAGCGGTATTAGTTGATACGGTACCGCTAAGTTCCGGACGTACCTGGTACGCTCGTTTTGGCGACTGGCCACTGGCCGGATGTTGTCTGCTGGTACTGCTTCTGGCCGGTTTCCGACTCAGGCACTGAAAACTCTGCTTTACGCGGTGACTGCGGATCCACTAAACTGGCTACTTGTTGTTCAGTTGCGGGCGCAGATACAAAACGATGAAAGTTTTCCTCATGTTAGCGATGTGTGCATTGCTGCTAAGCAATACGTTGTTTTACAGTCGCGCTGAGTCTGGCTTTACCATTATTTATGCGGCTGAAATGGCCGAGGCTAATCACCCGCAAGCGAATTATGCCCACCTTGCCAGTTTACTGACCCAACATCGTGCCACAGAGCGGCCAGTATTTTTCCTGTTTGGCGGTGGCAGTATTGGCCCGAGTCCGCTTGGATTTTTCGATCGCGGCGCCCACATTATTAATATTCTGAACACCTTAGACCCGGATGCGATGGCAGTATCGCACCGTGATTTTGCCTACTTCTCGGAAGAGTTGTCGCAGCGGGCTTATGAAGCGGCTTTTCCACTGGTTTTAAGTAATCTTTATGATCCGATGACTGAAGGCAACCTGGACGGCCTGGTTGACAGTATCCTGGTACAGCGCGGCGACATAAAGCTGGGAGTAATAGCCGTGGTTGCCCCTTATGTAGTGCAACAATATGCGCTGGAACGGTTACAGGTAACCCCTGCTGAGCGGGCAATTTTGTTACAGGCATCGAAACTCAGAGCACAGGGCGCAGATCTGCTGGTATTAATGCATACCACCGAGCTGGATTTTTTACCTGGGCTGCTGTCAGATGGCACCATTGAGCTGGCATTTCGTAACAACTATGATGGCCAGCAATTATTACCGGATCAGCCAAATATTATTCTGCAACAAGAATTGAATCAGGCACTGGTTGTCAGCGCCGAACTGGATAAAACCCGGCAGCTGCAAAACCTCAATACCCACTATATTGATCTGGAAACACTACCGGCAGAGCCGCAAGTAGCCAGACAAATTCAGGATCATAGTCAGCGACTGCAACTGCTGCTGCGCGAGCCACTGGGTCGCAGTACGGTCAGTTTTACCACCTTGCGGGATGAAGTGCGTAACCGCGAGAATGCCTTTGCCAATTTTGTTACAGATACTCTGAAAAACTATACCGGAGCCGAGCTGGCTTTTGTTAACAGTGGTACCATTCGCGGCGTGAAAGATTATCCGGCCGGCACCATGCTGACCCGCGGTGATATTCTGGCAGAGCTGCCTTTTCGCAATACGCCGGTGCTACTGGAGCTGAGTGGTCAGGATCTGATAAGCGTGTTCGAGCACGGTTTATCCGGCCTGGACAACCAGCGCGGTTTTTTTCTGCATAGTTCCGGCGTTACCCTGTTTTTTGACAGCACAGCGCCAGCTGGCAGCAGAATTAAACAATTACTGGTAAATGGTGAACCCGTTGTCGCCAGTAGCATGTATAAAGTCGCCACTTTACAATATCTGGCCGAAGGGGGAGACGGCTTCGATATTCTGAACAAACGCAGCAAGCTTAGCTTTTTCAATCCCGATGATCGCAATATTGCCGATATTATCGCGGCCGCTATTAAAAACCAGCAAAGTGTCGAACTGGTTACCGATGGCCGCTTACTGGATGTCAGTAAACAGGGGCAACCATGAGTCTGTTCAGTAAACGGTATTACTCCAGCGCCCGATTGTTATTTGCATCCCTGATGCTGATATTACTGTTGTTTATTTTGCTCAGTCTGCTGTTTTATCATCGCTTGCAGCAAGCCCAGCAAATTGTCAGCAATGTCGCTGAGCAAGCGGTGCCTGCGGTACTGGAAGCCAGTCAGGTGCATGACAAAGTAAAGGAGCTGAATCTGCAATCAGAGCTGTTGCGCGACGCGATCAGTCAGGCCGCCCGCGCCAGAGCATCACAACAGATCAGCCAGATTATTGTCCAGATCAGCAGTCTGGATCATCAGCAGTACGTGCAACATCAGTACCAGCAGCAACGACTGAAACTTATTGCCGACGAGGCCCGCAGCCTGGATATGCTGATTGCTGAACGACTGGTATTGCAGCAGCGCAGCCGGCAATGGCTAACCACACTCAGCGAATTACAACAACAAAGTCAGCAGTTTACCAGCAGCAGTGCCAGTCAGCCCTGGTTACTGCACTTTTCAGGCTTGCTGCGTCATGTTACCGCTTTGTACAGCATTGATCGATTGTATAACCTGCGCCAGAGTCGTAATGAGCTGGAAAATCTGCTAACCAGTAATCAGCAGATGCTCAACCAGCTAAGTCAGGCCGGACAACCGGCTGCAACCGCTCTTGCAGACCAACTGAATACGGCGCTGCTGTCAGAGCGGGGTATTCTGGCATTACGCGAAGCTGAGCTGAGCAATATTGCCAGGGCGACTGGCAAAGCTAATTTTCTGCGCAGCCTGGTGACTGATTACGCCAGTGAAACCGAGCTGAATGCCTATCAGTCTGCCGCATCATTAATGCAACTGAGTCAGCAATCATCCAGGGCCCTGCAACAGCAGAACCAGTTCAGTTTTGCGCTGGCAATAGCGGCAATTATGTTATTACTCGCCATTATGTTTTACACCCAGAAACGGGTGATTAAACGACTAAAATTACTGAATGAAAAAGTACTGGCCGGCAGTGGCTTTGATGGTGATGAGCGGTTATTTGCCAGCAACGATGAAATTGCCGATATTGCCCGCTCCTTTGATCAGTACAGTAACACCGTTGCGGCGCAGCAAACGGCACTGGAGCGCCAGTCGTTAACCGATGGCCTGACCGGTATAGCCAATCGTCGCCACTTCGACAGCCATTTAGGCAGCGCCGTCGCGATGGCAAAACGAATGAAGCAGCCGTTAGCACTGATTTTACTCGATGTTGACCACTTTAAAGCTTACAACGACAGTTATGGCCATCTGGCGGGTGATGACACGCTCAAAGCCATCGCCAGAACACTGGCTGAAACGCTGCAACGGCAAATCGATCTGGTAGCCCGCTATGGTGGTGAAGAATTTGCCTGTGTGTTACCTAACACCAGCCCGGAGCAGGCAATGATATTGGCCGAACAGTTACGACTCGATGTGCTGGCACTGATGCTACCTCACCATGCCAGTCCAACCACAGGGTTTATTACCATTAGTCTGGGTATCTCCTGCCTGTTACCTGGCCAGGATATCAGTGACAAAGTACTTCTTAACCAGGCAGATAAAGCCCTTTATCAGGCCAAAACCCAGGGCAGAAACTGCAGCGTTATGGTGTAAAGCCAGCACGTTCCGCTTTCTCAAACTCAAGCCTGCCAGGCAATTACAATTTTGCACAATTTAGTTATTGCTTTAGATAAATCTAAAAAGTTCTTGCATTTCCCACCGAATAACGGCAACTTAATTTAGTGATACTGGCAATAATCATTGCGCCAAATCACCAGATATCCACGATTAAATAACTAAAGAACTCTCAAGAGTCATTCATTGCAACACCTTGGAAGGAAGTACTATATGAAATATTCCAGAATTACCCCCATTACTGCCGCAACTCTGCTTGCACTTGGCCTGTCAGCTCAGGCACAGGCGTCGGACCGCTATATCATCCAGGTAGAAAATCATAATAAAGGTCTGGTAAAAGCATTAGCTGTGCGGATGGGTGGTCAGATTGAAGTGGATTCTGATGGCTTTTTTGCCGCCACTTTCAGTGGCCAGGATTTGAGCTCAGTTAAAGGCTTGCTGAACAATCCGCATATTAAACTGATTGAAACTGACACCAAGCGCTATCCGTTAGCATTATTTAATGATGATGCCGGTAATCCGGTTACTAGCCAACTGACACCCTATGCAGTTTATCAGTCACAGGCTAATCAAGTTAGTCTGAATTTAGGCAACGCTAAGCGGGTTTGCGTTATCGACTCAGGCATTGCGCGTGATACCGGAGAAACAGGTGGCGGCAATGACGACTTCGACTGGTCAAATATTACCGGCACCAGTAATTCGGGCACCGGCGACTGGTTCCGTGATGGAGGCCCACATGGTACTCACGTTGCCGGCACAATTGCTGCTGCAGATAACGGTATAGGTGTGGTCGGCATGGCACCAGGCAACCCGATGCATATTATTAAAGTCTTTAACGATGCTGGCTGGGGCTACTCATCTGACTTAGCCCATGCAGCCAACCTGTGTGCCCAGAATGGCGCCCAGATCATCAGCATGAGTTTAGGCGGCGGCGGTGCCAACAGCACCGAAGAAAATGCGTTTAACACTTTTACCAGTAATGGTGGCCTCGTATTAGCGGCAGCTGGCAATGATGGCAATAACGTCCGCTCTTACCCGGCAGGTTATGCCTCGGTAATGATGATAGGTGCTAATGATGCTAACAATAACATCGCGACTTTCTCGCAATATCCGTCTTGTACGGTTACCTCAGGTCGCGGTAAAAATGCTACCACTACTACCAACGAAGGTATCTGTGTAGAAGCAACCGCCGGTGGTGTTGATACGTTATCAACCTACCCTGCAGGCGGTACGTCACTGGTAACCGCAACGGTTGACGGTACTGGTTTTAGCGCAGCGCCTTCCGATAACACGGGGGACTTAAACGGCGCGACTTACCATATGGGTACGGCTGAAGCGACTGATAGCGGTGCAAACGGCAAAATCTGTACTATTGACCGTGGTAATATCTCCTTTGCTGACAAAATTAATAATTGCGCAAGCTCTGGTGGTATCGGTGCTGTTGTAATTAACAACGTGGCTGGCGAAGGTCCGGTATATATGGACGTTGCTGGTGCGGCTAATATCCCGTCATACGGTGCTGCGTTAGAATCACGTAGCGACATTCTGGGTGCTGCTAACCTTGCTATCTCATCTTCAGCCAGCGATTATGGCTATATGAGCGGCACTTCGATGGCTACGCCTGCTGTTTCAGGTGTAGCGGCGCTGGTGTGGTCAAACTTCCCAACCTGCTCAGGTACCGAAATTCGCAATGCATTAAAAGCTACGGCTCAGGATGCCGGTGCCGCAGGTAAGGATGTTTATTTCGGTTATGGTATTGTCAAAGCAAAAGCGGCTTACGACTATCTGACCGCTAATGGCTGTAGCGGCGGCGGCACGGGTGGCGACACCGGCGGCGATACGGGTGGTGATACCGGCGGCAGCTGTAAAGGCGGTCCGAAAAAGTGTGGCTAAGCTCTTAAAGTTAACAACAACTAATTGTTAATAGTAAGCCGATGTCCTGCATCGGCTTTTTTATCCAGGCAGTTAATGCAAATTGAAAACCGGCTATCAGCGAATAACCTTAACACCGATTTCCAGCTCGACCGGTTGCTGTAATTTCTGCTCGATCCGCTGTTTTACCCGGTCCATGGTAGCATTATCTACCGCACTACCGGATACCAGGGTCAGGCTTATCCTCAGTGGCGTACCCGGCCTTACCGAGACATCACGCAGTTTCACTTCATCCAGCACTATGCCATCGAGCTGCTGCACTATCCTGTGCTCTGCCACCATATGACCAAAGCCTATTGCCAGCGGGATGCATAAAATGGCGGCCAGAGTAACAGTAAGTGCCAGACCGCGCTTTGCCCGGTGAAACGGGCTGTAACCCAGAAACATAAAGGTGATTACCGCCGCCAGCACAATGCCAACCAGATTGGTTAAAAACAGCAAAAAGGCGCCCCAGAATACCGTTAAATCCAGCCAGCCAAGGCCTATACCGGCAACAGCCAGCGGCGGCACCAGCGCCACGGCTATCGCGACGCCTGCTAAGCTTTTTGCCACTTCCGCCCTGGCATGAGCATAAGCGCCGGCAATACCAGAGATAACAGCAACCCCTAAATCAAGCAGGGTTGGGCTGATCCGGGCCGCTATTTCGCTGTTAATGGTGGTAAGAGGAATAAACCAGGTTGCCACCATGGCACAGCCCATTGCCAGGCCGGTACCGACAGCAATACTGCGGCTGCTAACCAGCATCAGCGCGACATCCTGGCGCAGCGTGCCAAGCGCCATTGATATAATCGGCCCCATTAATGGGGCCAGAATCATCGCCCCGATGATTACCGGAGTTGAATTGGCAAACAGCCCGAATACCGCTAATAAGGTGGCAAGCACCATCAGGGTTAAATAGGACGGCGATGCCTTGGCACTTTCACGCATGGCCATAAACAGTTCTTTAAATTCGTCTGTGGCTGCATGATGGATCCATGGCAAAGGATAGGTAACCAGCTCGGTTTTCGCTTTGCCGGCGGGTAGTGCCCGGGTTCTTACCACCTCTTTACTTTCTGCTTCCGCCTCTTCCAGCCCCAGATGCCGGCCCGGTGCCAGTTGTAATACCCTTGGTTCTACTTTTAACTGTAAGCTATGACTTTTCTCAATCAGGCCATCATGGGTATAGCTAATCAGCTTGGGGCTGCTGATACTAAGGCTGCGGCTTTTAATATGGCCGACAAAAGACGGACTGTTGTTATTCCAGTATTCACGCAAAAATAACGAAGCAAACAAAAACCGCAGCATTTCAAACACGCTGCGTGGTGCCAGCACCAGCGCATGTAACATGCCATCGTTAACGCTGGAGTCGGCTACCAGCCGGCGTGACAGCACTGAACTGCGACCATGTTCAACCACCACGATGCCAAGCGCAGCGGTATCAACTATTTTTTCTTTGAAAGTGGTCATTTTAAAGGCATTAAAAGTGACATCGCCAATGCCTTTTACCAGCCGGATAAAACGTTTTACCCGCTGCGCCAGCGGCTCGGCCAGCGCCTCACCCGGCGTTAACGTCAAAGCGTCACCAATAACAACCGAGTTAAACACCGGTATGTCATTGCATAGCAGCAGGTCTGCCTCCACGGCAATGTTTTTCAGCGCGTCAGTCAGTGCATCGTCCATTTTACCGCTAATACCAAAGCCATAGCGGGCGTGTTTCATTTCCGGATGCGGCAGCAGCGCCAGCGTGCAGGGCTGCTGCTGGATCTGTAACACTAACTCACGTAAATTTTCATCGCTTAAATAACATACCAGCCTGCTGCCGGGACTGATTAGTAGTGGTTGCTCGGAATTAAATACCTGCTCTGTAAATTCTGCGCCGCTGGCAGCCAGACGCTCATTAAGCAACGGCATCAGTTGCTGTTGTACCCGGCTCGCATCCAAATCAGCATACAGTAATACGACAGGCTCAGTGGTCAGCGAATTGCTATTCATCCAGACTTCCGTTGACCAGTTCAGCAATTTCGGCCAAACGTTGCATTGCCCGGCCATTTACCGACTTTTTCGGATACTGACCGCGCCGGTTGCGCTCGCCCGCGTCTTCGCCGGTTAACAGGCTAAGCGCTTCATCTACCGTTTTTACCACATAGATATGAAACTGTTGCTCTGCCACCGCAGCGATAACTTCCGCACGTAACACCAGATTAAGCTGATTACTGGCCGGAATAATCACACCTTGTTCGCCGGTCAGGCCCCGTGACTGGCACAGCCGGAAAAAGCCTTCTATTTTTTCGTTTACTCCGCCAATCGCCTGCACCTGGCCATGCTGGTTTATCGAACCGGTTACAGCCAGACTTTGCTTTATCGGGATGTCGGTAATGGCAGAAATCAGGGCACAGACTTCGGCCAGCGAGGCACTGTCACCATCAATGTGGCCGTAGGATTGCTCCATCGCAATATTGGCACAAAGGGTCAGCGGAAACTGGCGGGCATATTTTGCCCCAAGATAACCGGTAAGCAGCAATACCCCTTTTGAATGGATTGCTTTACCCAGCTCCACTTCGCGTTCAATATCAATTACCCCGCTGGAGCCGGCAAATACCGTAGCACTAACCCGGGCCGGGGTACCAAAGGCGGTATCGCCAATTTCCAGCACAGTCAGACCATTTATCTTGCCGACCGCCAGGCCTTCGGTATCAATTAAAATCTGGCCTTCCTGAATATCTTCCAGAAATCCTTCACTGATCCGGCCGGTGCGGTGTTGTTTGCCCTGCAGCGCCTGCTGCACATGGCTTTCATTTAAAATATCACTGTCGGCCTGAGCGGCGTAGTAGCAGGCCTCACGCACCAGTTCCAGTACATCGGCAAAGCGGGCCGACAACTTACGTTGATGTTCTGCCTGGCGAAAGCTGAACTGCAGTAGCTGGCGCAGGCCACATTTTGTCAGCTGATTAATATTAAGCTGCTGCATTTGCAGCTGGATCTGCCGCGACATATAACTCAGTGTTTGCTCGTTGTATGGCAGGTAATGTTCAAAATCGGCCAGCACCCGGAACAGCTCATTAAATTCCTCATCTACTTCCTGTACCAGGTAGTACAGATCGCGTGAGCCCAGCAGCACCACTTTGACGTTCAACGGAATGGCCCGTGGGGTAATAATGGTTGAATTAGTTACGGCATGTTCGCTCAGGGTGTCAATGACCACTTCGCCGCTTTTTAATGCCAGTTTCAGGGTATCCCATACCGGCGCCTGCGATAACAGCCGGTCGGCATCCAGAATTAAATAGCCGCCATTGGCCTTATGCAGCGCACCGGGGCGGATCATCCGGTAGTTGGTATAGAGCGCACCACTGGATGAGTTATATTCAACCCGGCCAAATAAATTGCCGTAACTTGGATTAGGCTCAAAAATAATCGGCGCGCCGGACATAGTCTCGTGATGCACCAGCACATTGGGCACAAATTCTTCGACAAAAATCTCCCGGCTATCAATTTCTTCCTGCTTTTCGCCGTCTGACTCATCCGGTAGCAGCTCCAGCACCGCTTTTACCAGATGCGGCCGCATTTCTTTCAGATACTTCAGCACGCCAAGCTCAGTACTGTAGTCATGCTCCATTTGCTTTAGCATCGGCTTAATGGCCTGCTCTATGGTTTCTTTGCGCAGGGAGCGCAGGTTTTCTGATAATTCACGCTTCCAGCGTGGCAGCTCGAGCAACGCATCGTTTAATACCGTCTCCAGCTCTGATACCAGAGAGTAAAAATACTGGCGCTGCTCGTCCGTCATTTTGCTGAACTCACTGTCGTCCAGTGGCTTACCGTCGATGATAGGCGAAAAGCTGACAGCACCGTTGTCCTCATACAGCACAACTTGTTTCTCCAGTGCGGTTTTTTCTACCCGCTCTATCGCCTGCTCATACTTATCATCAAACTGGCGGGCAATAGCTTTTTTCTTGCGCTGATAACCCGGGTTATCAAACGCCGCCGGAAAAGTATCGAGTAGCTCGTCGATTAACGCTTCAATCTTCTTTACCAGAATCCGGCCATCGCCAGGCAGCAGGCGTAAGGTATTAGGCACCCGCTCGTCATCAAAATTATTCAGGTAGCACCATTCGTTCGGCGTCGCTTTCTCTGCTGCCGCATGCTGCAAAATATCCTGCACCAGGGTAAAGCGGCCTAATGCCGGCTCGCCCATCACATACAGGTTATAACCCGGCATATCCATGCCAATGGCAAAGGCTAATGCCGATTTGGCCCGGTCCTGACCAATAAAGCCTGGGATCAGCTCTGCCGTGGTCAGGGCCTGTTCAATCTGAGTGTCAGCTAATATCGGGCCAAGGTGAGCAGGTTCCAGTGCTGCTGGCAAACGGCTGTGGGTCATATTATCCCTTAATTAAAGCAAGAGTATTAAAGCAAGAATATTAAAGCAAAAGTTACGCAAGCGCATATGCCGACATACTACCAAAAAACCTGCTGTGCTGTGCTGGCTATTTTGTTTTTTTACAAAGCCGGTTAAAGATCCTGCCACTGGCGCCGATACAAGCTTAGCAATAGAAATCAAACCGGGACGAGGTCAGTATGAACGAACAAAATTGTCTGCAGAAAATTCGGAATCTTGGCGTTCGTTTACAGGAGCTGGAATTAGTGCAACTGGAGCCGGGCAAATCCTACGCCGCTACCGCACTGAACTTCCTGTTCGCCGATCATGGTGCAAAGCGCCCGGCAGGCGCGCCACTTGACCATACCTTACGGGCACTGGGTGAAGCGATTGTCGCCAATCGTAAGGTCCGCTTCAGCACCCTTGACCCGGACAGTGTCATCGACTTTTTCTGCCGTTTTTACCGGGTACATTGAAATTAGCAAATTTTTGAAATACCTTTGCTACTGGGCAGGTCTTATAACTGACTCTGACAACCACAAAGGTAACATCTGATGAAAACATTGAATAAAACCCAACTTTCTTTCGCCCTTGGCGCTATGGCATTAGGCTCAGTAGCATCTGGCGCTGCGCATGCTGATACTAACCCTTTTGCTGCGGCTGAACTTAGCATGGCTTATCAGCTGGCTGCCACTGAAGGTAAATGTGGTGAAGGCAAATGTGGTGGCGATAAAGCAAAAGATAAAGCCAAAGATAAAGCAAAAGAAATGAAGTGCGGTGAAGGCAAATGCGGTGCAGATAAAGCCAAAGCTGAAGATAAAGCCAAAGAAATGAAATGTGGTGAAGGCAAATGTGGCGCTGATAAAGCCGCCAAAATGAAAGACGATGCCAAAGCCAAAGCTGAAGATAAAGCTAAAGAAATGAAATGTGGCGAAGGCAAGTGTGGAGCAGCGTAAGCTGTGACCGCTAAACTTCCGTTAACCGGTGCAGGCCTTGGCCTGCGCCGGGAAATGCTGCAACAGGTGCTGGATAGCAGTAATCAGCAAATTGATTTTTTTGAAGTAGCACCGGAAAACTGGCTGCCTTATGGCGGTAAACTGGCCAGAGATTTCCAGGCATTGACCGAACGTCATGCTTTCGCCTGCCATGGCTTATCACTATCAATTGGCAGCCCCGACCCGTTAGATATCGATTTCATTAAACAATTAAAATCGTTCTTCAAAATCCACAATATCAGCTTGTACAGCGAGCATCTGAGCTATTGCTCAGCCGGCGGTCACTTATACGATTTAATGCCCATTCCGTTTACTGAAGAAGCGGTAGCGCATGTGGCAGAGCGGGTACGTATCGTCCAGGATATTCTGGAACAACCGCTTATTCTGGAAAATGTGTCGTACTACGCTGCGCCCGGCCAGCAAATGAGCGAACTGGAGTTTATTTGCGAAGTTCTTAAACAGGCTGATTGCCAGTTATTGCTGGACGTCAACAATATTTATGTTAACTCAGTAAACCATGGTTACAACGCCGAGGCCTTTTTACAGGCACTACCCACTGAGCGCGTTGCCTATTATCATATCGCTGGCCACTATCAGCAGGACGCTGATTTACTGATCGACACTCATGGCGCCGATATTCCTGATCCGGTATGGCGGTTATTGCAACTGGCCTACCAGCAGCATGGTGTTAAGCCTACCTTATACGAGCGTGACTTTAATATTCCGGCGCTAAGCAGCCTGCACAATGAGCTGGCCTATATCAGAACATTGCAACAACAGGCGCAAGCCAATATTGCACAGCAGAAGTTCGCGGTATGAGTGCCAATCAGCCCAAAGCGGATATGGTAAACACGAAAAAACCAGACGGGGCCGATTTTAAGCAGCTGCAACAGCAGTTTGCTGCTTACATCCGTAATCCTGATGTTGCTTCGCCACCAGCGGGTATTGAGCAGCGGCGGCTTAACGTATACAGCGAGCTGTTTTTCAATAACGTTAAGGGTTTTCTCGATACGGCTTTTCCGGTATTAAAAACCCTGTACAGCGAGCCTGACTGGACCGCACTGGCCCGGCAGTTTTTCAGCAACTACGCCTGCCACAGCCCCTATTTTCTGCAGATAGCAGAACAATTTGTCGATTTTTTGCAGCACTACCAGCCCACCGCAGCCGACCCGTCTTTTTTAGCTGAACTGGCCCATTACGAATGGGCCGAGCTGTATATTGCTACTTTAACCAGCAGCCAGCAATTACCTGCACTGCTTGAGGCAGAACTGACCGGTGACGCACTTAGCCACACCCGCTTGCAGCTGTCTGAACTGGCTATGCTGTGTGCTTATCAGTATCCGGTGCAGCAAATTTGTATCGATTTTCAGCCAACCGAACCGGCGCAACCGGTATTTTTTCTGCTGTATCGCAACGCTGAGCACGAGGTAAAGTTTGTCCAGCTGAACCAGGCCACCCTGCTGTTGCTTAACACTCTGGCAGAGCAACCTGGCCTGCACTTTAATGAACTAATAAACATCATAGCCCCCCAGCTTCCCGGTTTAACCATGCAACAACTGCAACAGGGTGCCCTGCCCTTAGTTCAGGAGTTAGCCGGCAAAGGCGCCATTTGTCGTTATATAGCATAAATTTGCCAAAGAGTTGCCGTGCGCTGAAATAATATGGCGTTGAAAGCGGTCTTATTCCCCATGATTGTTTTAACGACGTTCCCAGGCAAGTTCATGTTTAAAAATATTTATAGCTTTTATCAGAACCTTATTCGTCAGCTGGCCAATATCAGTGGCCTGGCACCGCTGCTGCTAAGGCTTATTGTGGCACCGGTGCTTATTCAGGCTGGCTGGACAAAATTCAGCAGTTTTGACAGTACAGTTTCCTGGTTTGGTAACAGCGACTGGGGCCTGGGTTTGCCGCTGCCTGCTTTATTGGTCAGCCTGACTATTGCAGCCGAATTAGTGGGCGGCGTGTTACTGCTGCTGGGGTTATTAACCCGGCTGGTTGCTATACCGCTAATGATAACCATGCTGGTTGCTATTTTTACCGTCCACCTGCCCTACGGCTGGCCTGCCATAGCCGATACCAGCAGCTGGCTGGCCGATGGCACCATTTTGCTGAATGAACGGGTAATGGCAAGCGGCGAAAAAATAGAAGCTGCCCGCAGTTTGCTGCAGCAGCATGGCAACTACGAGTGGCTGACGTCCAGCGGCAAACTGGTGATCCTGAACAATGGTATTGAGTTTGCGGCAATTTACTTTGCCATGCTGCTAAGCCTGCTGTTCACTGGTGGTGGCCGTTTTGTCAGCCTTGATTACTGGCTAAAACGCTATGTCAGTCACAATCCAACTCTGGTAGCCGGACGATGAGCGGCAGACCTAAGCAAAATGATTACTTTACAGGTTCAAGCTATGTCTATTAGGCTTACCACACTTCTCACTGAACAAAAGCCGTCAGCCATGCCGCAGTCACGAAATAGCCTGTTCAGTTTGCCGGTCTCTTTATTTAAGCGCAAAGCACAAAGCAATAGTCAACGTTATGAACAGCTGGTGCGGTTATACCATGCTGATTTATACCGTTATGCCTTCTGGCTCTGCCGGGATCAGCACATAGCGGAAGACATTGTGCAGGATACGTTTTTACGGGCCTGGAAAGCGCTCGATTCCTTACTGGATGACAATGCCGCCAAAAGCTGGCTTATCACCATTTTACGGCGGGAAAATGCCCGGCGGTTTGAGCGCAAACAGCTCGATTACAGCGATATTGAGCAAGACAGTATAACCGATGATGTTAACCCGGCACTGGAGCAACAGTACGATAATGCCTTGCTGCAACAGCAGCTGCTGTTACTGCCGCCCGAGTACGGCGAACCCTTGCTATTGCAGGCTCTGGCCGGCTTTAACAGTGAAGAAATTGGTAAGCTGTTAACGTTAAATGTGAATACCGTAAATACCCGTTTATTCCGGGCCCGGCAATTACTGAAACAGCGCCTGGTCGCGCAACGTACATCGCAACATGAATCGCAACAAAATACGCAGCAAAAAGGGGTAAGGTGATGGCTGATTTAACGACACAACAAGCCCTGATGGCCGATCCGCAGGCCCGAAATGCTACTTTGGCAACGGCCGTTGCCGCCGATCCTGCCCTGCAACAGCTGCAGCGCCAGTTATTGCTCGATCAGGCCAGGGTCAAACAGGCGTTTGAATTTAATGTCCCCGATTCGCTGGAACTGAAACTATTGCGCCAGCAAATGCTACTGAGTCAGCAAACCCAGAAAAAGCGTTTCAGCGCAGCGATTGCCCTGGCGGCATCGGTGGCTTTTGTGGCCGGCCTTACCCTTAACTGGTTTAACTATGGCTTTCCGCAAATGACATTAGGCCAGCATGCGCTGGCTCATGTTTATCATGAGGAACCTTACATGGCGCAAATGCTGACGCCACAGCCGCTCAGTCAGGTAAACGCCAAACTGGCCAGTTTTGGTGCTGAATTAACAGACTGGCAGCAGGCTATTGTATACGCCAACTTTTGCGATTTCCGTGGCACCCGCTCGTTGCATCTGGTTATGCAAACTGAACACGGCCTGGCCACGGTATTTGTGGTACCAGACAGCAACACACTGAAGTTTGAACATCATTTCTCCGATAACACCTATCGTGGCCGCAGCCTGGCGTTAAAAAATGCCGATTTGGTGGTGGTCAGCGAAAATGATGATGATTTAAAGCAATTACCGGCTAAACTGAAGCAGCAACTTAAATTTATCTAATGCACACCATATAAGCGACCAACCGCAGGGACGCAGCATGACAGACAAAAATCAGGCCGAATGGCTGTTGGTTCAACAAAGTTACGATAAGCAGGAACAGCAAGCGCTGTGGCTGAAAGTTATCACCATTCTGGTCTGGTTATGGCTGCTGAAAAACGCCGCGGCGCTGGAACTGCAACTGGGGATTATCGGTTTGTTCTGGCTGCACGAAGCCATCCTTAAAACCTGGCAGCAACGCGCTGCTGACCGCCTGCTACAGCTCGAGCAAGCCATTTTGCAGGCGCAGGATATTGGCTGTCAGTGGCATAGCCAATGGCAATATCAGCGCCAGGGCCCGCTACAACTGATCCTGGGCTATGCCAAGCAAGCGTTGAAACCCACCGTTGCCATAACCTATCTGGCATTAATCGCCGCCAGCCTGCTGCGGCTCTGGTTGTAGCTACGCCTTTCCTCACTCGCCCGGGCAATGCTCCCTGTTGCCTTACGGCAGGTGCTCAGACACTCCCCGATTCCTTCAAAAGAGGTTCTATCCTCTGTGCCCCGTGTACCCATAAGTTATTGTAACTTTTGCATTAGCGGTGTAGTGTTCTGTACATTAAATTTACAAAGGCAGCTTAGTCCGTGTTTAAGTACGGGTCGCCCCGCCCAATAAGTGTTAGAGCCAACAAAAGGAACCAGTCCGATGATGAAAACTTGGATTTTTGTTTTAACGATGACTTTTGCAAATTGCGCATTTGCAAATGCTCAACATGAATATGACTCTGATACTGCCGAGAACATAAAATCTATTTATTGGCTAACAAAAGCCGAAGATAGCGCTATTGTGTACGCTCGATTTGAGGGTTTCTACGCGCTCAGAGATCTAATCGACCAGACCATCCTAGCTAGCAACATCTCTCTGGAAGCAGTGGTAAACTCAGATAGTGCAGATAAACTTCTTCTGATGATGCCAGAGCAGGAAAATATGATAGAAATACTCATAACTGATAATCATCTAATTTTTAACGGTTTAACTTATCAGTTGGATACGGAGTTGATAAATAAAATAAAAGCCATGAATAAATATCGCATTGATAAAGGTGATTTAATTTCACCCAGCACATTATCCATTGCCATGGAAAGATTTGGTTTTAATCGCTAAATTGCCCTAACAAACAAATATTATCGCCAGCAAAATGCGCTGGCTGCGACGTCAACCCGCTGCGCGGCTTTCCGCGCTAAATTTGGGCGTTATAAACCACAAGGGGAGTTCATTTGAATATCAATGCCACGTTGTACGGCCAGTTTGTCATCATTTTCGCGCTGATCATGGGCGCACTATGTTATTACGTAGCTCGTCGTAAAATGCAAAAGCCAGCGGTTGCGAGCTTACTCGGTGCTGTTTTGTCACTTATTCCAATCTTTAGCCTAATTTATCTATTCATACTGCTGTTTAAAAAAGATGTAGGTTCATTATCGGCGGCAGTAAGTGATTAAAGTGTTTTATAACAAAGTCGGGCACGGCGTCGTCGTCTCCTCTGCGGCTTCGCTTTTACTACAAAGCCGCGCATGCTGGCGGCGTTAGCCGTACTAGAGAAATCCGATGAAGTCGAAAATATTAATAATTCTATTCACATTTTTCATTTCCGCTTGCTCTGCAAATCCCATGAAGCAGTTCCAGGAAGATGCTGACTTAATACGACTGGGGCATCTAGAGTATTGGACTGAAATTCTTGAGGAGTTCTATCAAGAAAAAGGTTACTACCCTTTACAAAAAGAAGCCCAAAGCAGCGAAAAAATGATTCTGGTTAAAATCGCAACTAAGGAGCAAATGCGTTATCTCTCTG
>NZ_JAWWAP010000013.1:0-82481 GCF_033721375.1 Arsukibacterium sp.
AACTCAGAAGTGAAACGCAGCTGCGACGATGGTAGTGTGGCATTCGCCATGCGAGAGTAGTACACCGCCAGGCTCCCAATTCAATAAAACAGCCCCTCTCGAAAGAGCAGGGGCTTTTTTATTGGCTGAGATTTGGCGGTGCACTGCTCGAGCAGGGCGACCCCATGCGACAAAAACGTCCGGAACGTTTTTGGACAGCTTCAGCTGGCCGCAAAGCGGCGAACCCCACGGATGGGGTGAGCAATGTAGTACTGTGATGCCGGTCTTTCGACAAGCCAAACTGTTGGCTTGTCGCCGGCAGAACGCCCCGAGCTTTGCGAGGAGCATAAAGGCTCTCAATAAAGCTAAAGAACCCACTTAGTCGAGTGGGCCTTTTTGCGTTTAGCTTACCGATCCGCACGCTGGAAAACTGGTTAATATCTGGACAAAGCTACAAATTAAGTTAACACTGTATTGACAGTCAAAAGGAGTTGCTTGTGTCACTTGCCAGCTTGTTTAAACAGAAAACCTATTCCAGCTGGTTTATTATCCTGGCGTCCTGTCTTATTTTTGCCAATATACTGCTCGCAGCATCAATGGTATTGCCGCTGTCAGCAGTTGCTGGCTGGCAGATTGTTTTACTGCTGAATATTACACTCGTCATCTTTCTGGCCGGATTGTTTTATCTGGTGCAGTGGCACAGGCGCTCTCTTGCTACCACGGTACTGACAGTTGACCATGCTATTAAGCGGCTGGAAGAGCGGCTTGAACTAACCCAGCGCACTGATTTAATGCCGGAAATCCGGTTAGAGAAGATTAATGACCGGCTGGTGAATTATATCAGACGGGATCATGAGGTTCGACATCTGGTCAGGGTGCAGGGATTGATTGATCATGAACTGGCAATTGGCAACAGGATTTTTTTTGAAAGTAAACTGCAGCACTTTCTGAGTGATGCCTCAGAAGAAGGGGCTGGTGCATTATTTATTATTGAGGTTTCTCATCCCGGTCATGGTATTAGTCAGGTTAAACAACTGGCCTGTCTTAAGGCCTGTGTAGAAGTTATTAACAGTTATTGTGAACCTTATCAGGACAGGATCCTGGCGCGGCTGTCAGAAAACGACTTGGTGTTACTGTTGTCCGGTATTTCAGAAAAAGAAATGGCTAATCTGGCTGATACGCTGGTAGTTGCTATGGGCCGGGCAAACTGTTTTGCCAACTATTTAAGTGCTGACTTTGTTCATATTGGCTATGTTGCTTATCAGCGTAACCAAACCACTTATCAACTGCTGTCAGAAGCCGATATGGCGCTACGTACCGCCCAGCTGTACGGCCATAATAGTGCCTTTGGCTTTGAACCGGAAAAGAAACCAGCTGCAAAAGGCTCAGTCTGGTGGCGCTCGGAATTAACCAAGGCTTTGGCGCAGCATCGCTTCAGTTTAAGCTTCCAGCCGGTGTTTTCCTGGCAGGAGCAGGAACTGTTGCAACAAGAAGTTTTGGTGAGGTTGCAAAGTACCGATGGTGAAAATATTCCTGCGGCGATTTTTCTGCCGATGGCTTACAGTTGTGGACTAACATTGCAAATTGACCAGCATGTATTGCTGCGAGCCGCCAGGCTGGGCGCACTGGAAAGTCGTAGTGCAATCAGATGTAGTGTTAATATTAACGCCCATTCACTGTTAAGTAAGGATTGGCAGCAATGGCTGGAGCATATAGTCGTTTCCGGCCAGCTCGAGCCGTCACAGCTGGCGCTGGAGCTGACCGAACATCATTTAATCCGCTATTATGAGAAATTAAAGCCAATACTGGACAGGATAATTAACCTCGGCTTCTCGCTGGTGGTTGATCAGGTAGGCCTGACTATTGATATACCGCCTTATGCAGATGATCTGGCAATAGAGTCAGCAAAACTGCACCCTTCGGTTGTTCGTAATATAGACCAGCATCTGGAGCAACAGCTGTTTGTCAGAGGTTTGATTTCGCACTTTGCTGAACGTGGGATCCGGGTGATCGGCACCGGGGTCGAGCTGGCTTCAGAATGGCAAACCCTGCAGAAACTAGGTGTTGCTGGTGGGCAGGGGTTTTATTTCAGCCAACCGCTGCCGCAGATAGTATCTGGTACTGTTGCTGACTGATTAATTGCCGGTAGTGCAAGCCCGCCAGCCCCTGCAAGCCACCCGTATGGAAGAAACTAACCCTGCTGCCAGGGGCAATTTCACCTGCCGCAATCATCTGGTAAAGTTTGTAAAGGGCTCTGCCGGTATAGACTGGTTCTAAAGCTACGTCGTGTGTCAGCGCAAAATGGCAGCAAAACTCGACATGTTCAGCAGGACATTTTGCGTAACGTTGATCCACGGCAGTTGCAACAATGCGCCAGTTTACGCTGTCTTCCGCTTCTTCAGTTAACAATGCGGCTACTTTCGCCGGTAAAGACGGGTCATTAACGACGGCTAGTCCTAAAATCTGTAAGTTGTGACTGCCAACGGCGCTCTGCTGTTTGCCTGAGGCAATTAAACCAGCAAGGGTACCGCCACTGGCAGTGGCAGTGACAATAACATCAGCCCGGCCCGCCGGGGTGTCAGTAAGATTTAAACCGGCGATACCACGGGCTCCCAGTGCAGAGCTGCCTCCTTCCGGGATAATCAGATACCCGGGATGACGATCTGCCAGCATCTGCAGAAAGTCGGCTTGCTGGCGTTGCCGGTAGCTCTGACGATCAATTGCTATCAGTGTCATACCCTTTGCCAGGCAATACTGTAAGGTCGGATTTTGCCGATCAATACTATCCGCCCGAACGTAGGCAATGGCATTAATGTCGTGCAGCCTGGCTGAGGCAGCGCAGGCCGCCAGATGGTTGGAAAAGGCGCCACCGAAAGTGACAAGACCCCGATATTGTTGTTGCTGAATCAACTTTATATGATATTGTAATTTCATCCATTTGTTGCCAGATATCATCGGCTCAGCAGTCGTCGGGCAATACAGCCAAAGTTCAACTCTGGCGTCCGATAGCAAGGGTTCTGCAATCCTGTACCAGTTGGCAGCGGGGCCTGCAATGTCGCGGGTTGGCAATAACATAACGCGGGATGGCAACTTTGTAGCTGAAGGTGTCTGTATTATAAACCGATATCAGGGTTAAATAGCATTAAGATGTTAGCCAGAGTTTTGCAACATATCAGGATTGGCCAAAATAGCACAGCAGGAATTGCTGTACTGCACATTCGTGACCATGAAGTTCAATTGCTGCGACAGCCTGCTGCAGGAAAACCAGCATCTGTTCTGGTTCATCCGGTTAACAAAGGCAACTGGCAACTGGCCATGCAGGACATGCTGGCGAAAGTAAGCAAGTCGATGGCTTTGACGCTGATAATCCCACCCGCTATGTATCAGATAATTCAGTTAGAAAAGCCTGCCATTGCCGAGCAGGAACTAGTTACTGCGTTACCCTGGCAAATAAAAGATCTAACCGACATCGACCTCGAGGAGATGGTGCTGGATTATATTGATTTACCGGCTGCCCCCGGCCAGCCTGATAAAATCAACGTGGTGGTCAGCATAAAAAGTCAGCTGCAGGAACTGGTAGCTCTGGTAAATCGTGACAAACTGAACTTGCAGCGCATCCTGATTGAAGAATGGCTAATTCACGAACTGGTCGACTATGCTGACCATGCTGCTTTGGTCTTAATGCATCAACCTGATCAGGACGTTCTGCTGCAGGTAATCCGCCAGGGGCAACTGCAGTTTTCCAGACGGTTACGTGGCTTCAGCCGCTTGCATCAGTATTCTGAATCAGAGTTGCAACAGGGTGTGTTTGATAACTTATTGCTGGAAATTCAACGCTCTATGGACTATATCGAGAGCCAGCTGAAACTACCCCCCGTGCGCAGTATTCACTTATTATGCAGTGGCGCAGAGCGTCCCGATTTAGTGCCGTTATTTCATCAGGCAGGTTTCAGCCAGGTCCAGGCATTACAACTTAAACCGCAGTTGCAGTGGGCTACGGCGCTGGACGTGAATGAATTCTGGCCAGCTATTGCCGCAGCTGGCAATGCCAGCGGAGAGCCGGTAGCATGAAGCAGCGGATAAATTTATACCAGGCCGGTTTAAAACCACAGCAGCAAACTATGGCGTTATCGTCGTTGTTTGTTTTAATCGTGCTGGTGCTGACAATCAGTTTGCTGGCGTGGGGTGGTTTACAATGGCAACAACGTCAGCAAATGCAACTAAACAGTCAAACCGAGCAAGATCTGAAACGACAGCAGGACCAGCTGGGCTTGCTGCAGCAGGCTTTATTGCAGCGTCAGCCGTCGTCCATATTGATCGCAGAGCGGGATCAGCTAAAACGCCGGGTTGAACAGCAAATTGCGTTACAACACTATCTGGCGGCACAGCAGTTACGGCCAGACTATGCCTACAGTGTTGTACTGCAGCAATTGGATAATGCTGATATTACCAGCGTCTGGTTAACTCAGTTTACCTTGCGGCCAGGCAGCAGTGAATTGCAAGGCCTGACGCTGACACCGGCTGCGGTGCCAGGCTGGCTGGAAAGCCTGCGCGATTTCAACTACTTCAGTGGCCAGCGTTTTAATGAGCTGCGTTTAACGCAACAGCCTGAACAGCAGGCAGTAAAGTTTCATCTTATTGCTGAGCAGGGAGAGTGAGCATGACCAACTGGCAGCAGCTCAATCAGCGTTATCAGGCGTTGCAGCTCAGAGAAAAGCGGCTTATTTATTTCGGCTCAGTAATATTAGTATTCTGGCTACTGTTAATGTACCTGCTTGAGCCCGCCTGGCAGCAGCAACAGCAACTAACAGGGCAACAACAAAAATTCCGGCTGCAACAACAGCAGGTACAACAGCAGCTTGAGCTGTTACAGTTACAACTGGCGGTTGATATTGAACAACCGTTGCGGGATGAAATTGCTGGCCTGAATCAGCAGCAGTCAGCGCTTGCTACCCAACGACAAAGCCAGAGCAGCTTATTTATTGGTGCTGAGCAGATGCTGGCATTACTGCGGGAGATCCTCTCTAAAAGTCAGCAGGTTAAATTGAAATCGCTCTCCACGTCAGCCGCTGTACCGGTAGTACTTGCCGGACAACTGGCGGGTGAGGCACCGTTGTTATACCAGCATAAAACAACCCTGGTCGTCAGTGGTACGTATCGCAACGTGCAAAAACTGTTAAGTGAGCTGGAGCAATTGCCCTGGCTGGTGCAGTGGCAGCAGCTGGATTATCAGGTAACTGAGTATCCGCTGGCCGATATTAGTATTGAGTTTATTACAGTGAGCGAGAATGAAAACTTTATTCAGCTTTAGTGCTCTGATAGTACTGGCATTTTCAAGTCAGGCTGATCCAACCCGGCCGGCTGCTGGTTATATTGATCAGGTCAGCAGTAATAGAGCTATCAGCCCTGTCAGTACCCTGAAACTGCAAATAATCCAGAATAGTAGTCAGGGCAAGGCCGCTACCATAAACGGCCAGTTTCTAAAGCTGGGTGACCAGTATCAGGGTTATACCCTTACCGGCATCAGCACCGGCGCCGTTGTTCTTAGCCGGGGCGATGAACAACGAATTTTGCAGTTACATAATAAAACGATAAAAAATTATGATAAATAATACCCGCTTTACATTGTGCGTTGTCAGTAGTGTGCTAATGCTGACAGCTTGTCAGGCTCTGGAACCTAACGCCAGTGCAGCGGCAGCTAAAAAAGCATTACAACCTGCTGAGCAACCTGCCGCACCTGTGTTGACGGTACCGGCTGCAGTGACCCAGGATCTGCTGACCCGGCCACCGGCGATAGTAGCGAGCACTGAACCCAGGTTTAATGTGGCGGCCACCGATGTTGCGCTGGCAGATTTTTTCTATTCGATAGTACATGATACGCCGTACAGTCTGGTGGTGCACCCGAGTATCAGCGGTACGATCAGCCTACAGCTGAAGCAGGTTACCTTGGCTGAAACACTGGCCATTGTGCAGTCGTTATATGGCTTCGATATCCGGCGTCAGGGTATGGTATACCAGGTATACCCGGCTGGTTTACGAACTGAAACCATTGTCGTTAATTATTTAATGTTGCAGCGCAACGGATTTTCTTCTATTTCGGTGAATTCGGGTGGGGTATCACAGGATAATTCAAACCAGAATAACAATAACCGGGGTAATCAGGGGCTGGCGAATAATAATCTGCTGAACAATCCGTTAGGTAATAACAGTGGCCAGATGCAAAACAGCCAGCAGCAATTTAACGGCAGTACCATCCAGAGCGAAAGCCGCACCGATTTCTGGAGTGATTTAAAAGAAGCCGTTGAAGGCGTGCTGGGCGGTGGCGAGCAAAGAATGGTAGTAGTAAGCCCGCAGGCAGGCCTGGTAACTGTTCGCGGTATGCCGGATGAAATTGCGGCGGTTAAAGCGTTTCTGGGGCAGTCAGAGCAGCATCTGCAACGTCAGGTGGTGCTGGAAGCAAAAATTATTGAAGTTACGTTAAGCGATGAGTACCAGCAGGGCATTAACTGGCAGAATGCTCTTGCTACCATTGGCTCTACCAGCTTTAACTTTACCACCTCCGGAATTATTCCAAATAACCCGACTACCAGCAATTTAGGGGGCGTTACCGCCATTTCCTTTAATAATGCTGATTTTAACGGCGTGATTAATTTACTGGAAACACAGGGAAATGCGCAGGTCTTATCCAGTCCCCGGGTTACCGCGATGAATAACCAGAAAGCGGTAATAAAAGTCGGCCAGGACGAATATTTCGTTACGGATGTTACCAGCAATACGACTATTGCCGGTACTGGTGCAACCACGACGTCTCCTAATATTTCGCTGCAGCCTTTTTTCTCAGGTATTGCGCTGGATGTTACGCCGCAGATAGATCAGAACGGCAGTGTCATTTTACATGTCCACCCGTCAGTAACAGAAACGTCTGAGCAAAGTAAAACTATCCGGTTCAGTGATGAGCAAATTGTCCTGCCGTTGGCCCAAAGCAATATCCGCGAGTCGGATACTATTATTAAAGCCCAGAGCGGTGAAATTGTGGTTATTGGCGGTTTAATGCAAACAGTAACCAGTGACAGCGAATCACGTACGCCGGTACTGGGCGCGATACCGCTGCTGGGCCAGTTGTTTACCAGCAAGAATAAAACCGAGCGTAAAAAAGAGCTGGTGATCCTGCTTAAACCAACTGTGGTTGGCAACGGGGTCTGGCAGCAGCAATTGCAGCAGTCAGAAAAATTAATTACTGACTGGTATCCAGAGCAATAAGCTTATGTATGCTGCCCACTTTAATCTGGCCGCAACGCCTTTTTCGCTGACCCCCGACACCCGGTTTTATGTTGGTTTACCGCAACATGAAGCCGCATTGGCGGTATTGAATACAGCGTTAAATGCCGGAGAAGGGTTTATTAAAGTAACCGGCGAAGTGGGCACCGGTAAAACGCTGTTATGCCGGCTATTATTAAAACACGCCCCGGCAGACTGGCAACTGGCCTATCTGCCCGATCCCAGCGTTACCCCGAGCGAGCTGCGCTGGGCATTAGCAGCTGAGCTTGGCCTGAAATACTCAGCAAATATTGACGCCAGTCAGCTGCTGCAATTACTGCAGCGGCAACTCATTCTGCTGGCGCAAAGTGGTAAAAAAATTATTCTGGTTATCGATGAAGCGCAGGCGCTGCCGGATGAGACACTCGAGTCATTACGCTTACTAACCAATCTGGAAACAGAGCGACGTAAACTACTGCAGGTTGTGCTGTTTGGCCAGCCAGAATTAGATGACCGGCTGGCCAGTCAGCAATTCCGTCAGTTGCGTCAACGCATATCGTTTGCTTACAAACTGCCGGTAATGTCATCTGCGCAAATCCGTTATTATGTCCGGCATCGCCTACAAACTGCAGGGGCGACGCCAGCATTGTTTAACCGTTATGCCTTGCTGGCGATTAACCGCTACAGTCGCGGCATTCCCAGATTAGTTAACTTACTTGCGCATAAAGGCTTAATGCTGGCCTATGGCGAAGGCAAAAGCCGGGTAACTGGCCGGCATATCCGCTTTGCAGCTCAGGATACCGAAGATACCCGTCGTGCTACCCCCTATTATTTGTGGTTACTGACCAGTGCCGCTGTGTTTAGTGCAGCCTGTGCTGCCTGGGTATGGCGATGAGTGTAATTAATAAAATGCTGCAGGACCTGGAGCAGCGCCAGCCAGCGCAGGTCACGGCAAGTAATAACTCAAAAGTGCCCGCGGCCGCTTCGCGCCGTAGCCCAATGTATATCGGCATGGTATTGCTACTGCTGCTGGTTTTACTGGTTGGCTTCTGGTTCAGCAAAAATCAGCAACTGCAGGCGGAGCCTGCCAATGCCACAAACCCTGATGCCGCAGTGAGGGCAGAACCCCGCCAGCCCGCTCCAAAGCAAAGTGAGCAACACAGCACGGATCAGGCAGCGCCCGCTGCGATTATAGCAGCGCTTGATACTACAAATACCGCGGCCAATGCACTCTCAGAATCGACCACAGCGTCAGCAGTAGCGGCACCGGCAGAGAATGCCGCAGTAAACCTGGCAGCAATTATTACCGCAGAACCCGCAAAACCCACAGAGCCAACAGCACCCGCCCCTCTGGTAGTGGTTGCTGCAGAGGAAGCTGCGCTATCCGCTGTGGCCAGGCCTCAAGCCAGCGTTGATAAACAGCCGCTTAGTGTAGCAGCACGGCAGCATAATATGCAGTTAAGAGCCAATGCCAGTGAAGCGGCCGGTGATACCAGCGCTGCTATTGTCATCTGGCAGCAAATTGTTGCCTTACAACCGGCTGAGGCTGAAGGTTATCTTAACCTGGCCAGATTATGGTTAAAGCAACAGCAAATTGTCACTGCTAGCCAGGTATTATTACAAGCCCGCCAAAATGGCGTGGTTAATGCCGAAATAAACATGCAGCTGGCGCAGCTTGCTGTGCGCCAGGGGCAGTGGCAGCAGGCTTTGGAATTTTTGTCTGATCAGTTTGAGCTGGCCGCAGAACCGGAGTATTTTGGTTTTAAAGCCACAGTACTACAGCAATTAGAGCAACACGCCGCGGCACTTGGCTGGTATCAGCGCCTGCAACAGTTGCAACCTGAGCAGGGCCGCTGGAGTCTGGGCGCGGCTGTGGCCAGCGAGCAGTTAGGTCAGCCGCTGCAGGCTCATCAGTATTATCTGCATGCCTGGCAGTACCGGCAGGCATTGTCAGTAAGCAGCCACAATTTTATTCAACAACGGCTTAAGGCAACAGAACCCTAGTATGCAGAAACCAAAGCTTAAAATGCGCCTGGGCGACTTACTGGTGCATGAACACATTATCACTGAAACTCAGCTGGAGCAGGCGCTGGCACGCCAGAAAAGCAGTGGCCGCAAGTTAGGCGCAACACTGATAGAAATGCAGTTTTTGTCAGAGCAGCAATTACTGCAATTTTTAGCGCAGCAGCTGCAAGTGCCTTTTCTGGATATCGCCCAGCGCAAAATCGATCCGAAAGCAGCCCAGCTGCTGGCTGAAGTACATGCCCGCCGCTTCCGGGCGCTGGTTATTGAAGACATGGGCGATGCAGTATTGCTGGGGATGAACGATCCGGCTGACTTAGCCGTGCTGGATCAGATAGCGCCGTTACTGGCACCGCGCGAAATTAAAATTGCTGTGGTGCGGGAAAGCCAGTTGCTGGAAGCATTTGATTCGCTATATCGTCGTACCAAAGATATTGAAACCTTTGCTACCCAGCTGAAACAAGAGCACAGCGGCGATACCGAAGATGCATTGCTGGCGGAAGAAAGCCGGGAAGAAACAGATAACACCATTGCTAAGTTGTTGCGCTCAATTTTTGAAGATGCGGTACAGGTCAAGGCCTCTGATATTCACATTGAGCCTGACGAAAAAGTGCTGCGGATCAGGCAGCGGGTCGATGGTATTTTGCAGGAGAGCACTTTAAACGAAGTCAGTATTGCAGCGGCCCTGGTGCTGCGTTTAAAACTGATGGCCAGCCTGGATATCTCGGAAAAGCGGCTGCCGCAGGATGGCCGGTTTCAGATCAATGTTAAGCAGCATAAAATTGATATCCGGATGTCGACCATGCCGGTGCAATACGGTGAGTCTGTGGTGATGCGCTTGCTGGATCAGTCAGCTGGTGTGTTGAAAATGGAAGACACCGGTATTCCCGGCCCCATGCTGGCAAGGTTGCGCCGTATTGTGCAAAGTCCGCATGGCATGATCCTGGTCACCGGGCCCACCGGCTCGGGTAAAACCACTACGCTGTATGGTTTGCTGAGTGAGCTCAATCAGGCCGGCAGTAAAATAATCACCGTGGAAGATCCGGTAGAGTATCGGTTATCACGGATTAATCAGGTGCAGGTTAACCATAAGATCGGGCTGACGTTCAGCAACGTACTGCGCACCACATTGCGCCAGGACCCCGACATTATTATGGTGGGCGAGATGCGGGATCAGGAAACCGCCGAAATGGGCCTGCGCGGTGCATTAACCGGCCATCTGGTGTTATCGACTCTGCACACCAATGATGCGGTATCCAGTACCCTGCGTTTAATTGATATGGGCGCCGCACCTTACCTGGTCGCCAGTGCCTTGCGGGCAATTATCGCCCAGCGCCTGGTGCGCCGGCTTTGCGACTATTGTAAAACGCCGCATCAGCCTGATGAGCTGGAGCAAACCTGGCTACGCCATCACAATACCAGCGACCAAACCAGTTTCTGGCACGGCACGGGTTGTCAGTCATGTCACCACACGGGCTATAAGGGCCGGCTGGGCGTATTTGAGTTACTGGTGATCAATAAGCCCCTGGCTGATGCGCTGCGCCGCTCTGACATTGAAGGCTTCAGTAATCTGGCATACCAGAGTGCGGACTTTGTCAGTCTGGGTAAAATGGCACTCGACTATGCCCGGCAGGGCGTCACTACCCTGGAAGAAGTGATCCGGGTATCCGAGTATCTGGAAACTGAACCGCTGACGCCAGATTTAAGCGCCAATGCGGCTGCTGCAGCAGAGGAAAACTAAACAATGGCCAGCTTTCAGTACAAAGCGCGTGATGCCAGCGGCAATGCGGTCAGCGGTCAGCTGGAAGCCGGCAGTCAGGCAGCCGCGGCCGATATCCTGAAACAACGGCGCTATATTCCGCTTAGTATTGACGCCGTGGTAGTGGCAGACAAAACAGCCGGCTTTGCGCTGTGGCAGGCGAAAGTCAGCCTGACAGAGCTAATTATTTTCTCGCGCCAGATGTATTCGCTGATGAAAGCCGGCATTCCCATTATCAGGGCGATAAAAAGCCTGGCTGAAAGTACCGGCTCGCCAAGGTTGCGCCAGGTTATGGCCGATCTGGCCAGCGAACTGGAAAATGGCCGCAGTTTATCGGTAGCAATGGCTAACCACCCTAAGGTATTCAGCCGGTTAATTGTCAGCCTGGTGCATGTTGGTGAAAATACCGGCCGCCTGGACGACGCTTTTTTGCAGTTGACCTTTTATTTTGAACAGGAACTGGAAACCCGCAAGCAAATTAAGCAGGCTACCCGCTATCCGATATTCGTGTTAATTGCCCTGATTATCGCCATGGTGGTGCTGAATATTTTTGTTATTCCGCAATTTGCCAATATGTTTGCCCGCTTTAACGCCGAATTGCCGTGGTCAACCCAGTTGCTGCTGGCCAGTTCAGCATTCTTTATCACCTTCTGGCCATTGCTACTGGTATTGTTGCTGGCATCTGTTGTCGGCATCAGCTTCTACTTACAAAGCCCGGCCGGCAGGTTACGCTGGGGCCGCTGGAAACTGAGAGTGCCCATCATTGGCAGTATTATCAACCGGGCAACCCTGGGCCGCTTTGCCCGCAGCTTCTCGATGATGCTAAAAGCCGGCGTTCCAATCACTACTGCGCTTAGCCTGGTTGCCGAAGCGGTCGATAACGACTATCTTGGAGATAAGATCCGGGAAATGCGGCGTAGTATTGAACGGGGCGAGAGCCTGCTGCGGGTATCGCAGCAAAGCGGGATGTTTACTGATCTGGTATTGCAGATGGTCTCGGTAGGTGAAGAAACCGGCCAGATGGATGAAATGCTGACCGAAGTAGCGGGTTTTTATGAGCGCGAAGTGGCGTTTGACTTAAAAAGTTTAACGGCGAAAATAGAGCCCATATTAATTGTCATTGTCGCGGCAATGGTACTGTTGCTGGCATTGGGGATTTTCACCCCAATGTGGGATATGCTGAATGCCTATAAAGGTGGCCAGTAATTGACACAAATTAACTTAATAACAATAAAAAACGATATACTCAATTTAATAAGTGCCTGGGAGCAACCAATATGAAAAAGCAAAATGGCTTTACCCTGATTGAAATAGTGATAGTGATAATTATTCTTGGCCTTTTGGCCGCAACCGCGTTACCGAAATTTATAGACCTTACAGCCGAAGCAGAAGATGTCGCGGTAGAGGGCATCGCCGGTGGCTATGCGTCTGCTGTGGGCCTGGTTCGGGCGCAGTGGGAAGTGGCAGGCCGGCCAGATGGTAACGGTGGCACTGCAGAGCGTACTTTTGTAAATTACGATCTGGTGCAGATTGGTGTAGATGGTGACATTGGTTACCCATCAGGCGACCCTGCTACTAACACCCGGGTTACCAGTGTTACTGTTGATGATTGTCTGTTTTTAATTAATAATTTGTTCCAGCAGCAATTAAGAGTCGCCACCACCTTTGTCGCAGCTAACCAGCTGTATGTGCGGACCGATGCCAACGTTTGTTTTTATCATCAAACTGCAGGTCTGTCAGAGGCGCCAACCGATACAGTAGGTAACAATGCATTCTCTTATAACCCGGCCACTGGCCAGGTAAATTTATTTTTGAATAAAAACATTTAAGTTTTAATTTAGTAAAAGGTAGTAATACATGAAACGTAATCAAGCAGGTTTTACATTAATTGAGTTAATTATCGTCATCGTTATTCTGGGTATTCTGGCGGTCACCGCAGCACCTAAGTTTTTAGATTTTGGTGGTGATGCCCGCAGATCTACATTAACTGGCGTGAAAGGAGCTTTGGAGTCCGCAAGCTCTATCGTCTATGGTAAGGCAATTATTGCTGGTCAACAGGCTGCCGCATTATCATGTTTTACCGGGACTACGGTGGTAGCAGCACCAGTTGCAGCAACAACTTGTACAACAGGTACTGACGTTGTTTACGGCTACCCTGCAGCAAGCGAGGCCTCACTTCGTGCTGCTGCTGAACTTGCGACAGCCGAGTGGGCGATCACAGGCACTGGCCCGGCTTTAATCACACCAGCAGGTTACACACCGACAACCGCGGGTACATGCCAAGTTAGTTATACAGCGGCAACTGCAACTGCAAAACCAGCTATTGTGGTCACCGGTACTGGCTGCTAATAGCAGTTAATAGTAATGAACAAATCCCAGCGTTACACAGGCTTTACTTTAATAGAGCTGATTGTGGTGCTGGTAATCATAGGCGTGTTAGCAGTGTCGCTGCTACCACGCTTTTTTGATGGCAGCGGTACTAATGAATACCTGTACCGCGACCAGGCATTCAGCCTGATCCAGCGCCAGCAAATGCAGGCCATGCAATGTACCAACTGTCCTCCGGCAGGTTTCCGGGTTGGCAGCTTCAGTATTAACCCTGCCGGCATCAATGCTTGTGCTAACACCGCTACCGCATTATGTATCAGTGAACGTGACCGCAGCAGCATCCGGCTGGTGCCTGGCTCCTTTAATAATGACCTTTTTTTCAACAACCTGGGGCAGCCGGTAAGCGCATCCGGATTGCGTCGTTGCGACAGTAGCTGCCGGGTTAATGTCCAGGGCAGTGTCAACCTGGCTATTTGCATTGAGTATGAAGGGTATATTCACCGATGTTAGCCTTAGCTGTGTTAGTCCGTCGCCAACGGGGCGTTAGTCTGATTGAGCTGATAATCGGCATTGTGGTGCTGGCGATAGCGCTGAGTCTGGTCACCGCCGTACTGGGTCCCTTATATATTAAAAGTACCGATCCCTGGCATCAGGTGCGGGCCACTGAACTGGGTCAGAGCATGTTAAATGACATAATGGCGCGCTCTTTTGATCAGCAAAGTCCGCGCAGTGGCAGCATGCTGCGCTGTGGCGAGAGTGGCGCCCCGGCATGCACCGCCCAAAACGGCGATGGCAGCTGGCCAGCCGACCCCGCAGAGAGCGCAGCCGATAACCGGCTGCGGTTTAACGATGTCGATGATTTTGATAACTTTACCGTTGATGGTTCGGTATTAACCAATATTCTGGCGGAAGATCTGGCTGACGTTTATCGTAATTATCAGCTGCGGGTCAGTGTTAGTTATGCGGCCGCTGCCGAAGTTGCTGGCATTAGTCTGGCGACTGATCAGGTAAAAGTGATTACCGTCACCGTCCGCACCCCCACCGGCAGCGAATTACAGTTCAGCAGCTATAAGGGGAACTGGTAATGTTACAAAGCAGGTCGCAAAGCAGTCCACCATCCAGGCTGCAGGGTTTTACCCTGATAGAGCTAACCATTGTTATCGTATTGTTGTCGGTGCTGGCACTGGGGGTAAGCAGTTATATTGCCCTGGGGGCTTCGATGTACAGCGACGCCACTGAGCGCGAACAGGTGCTGAACCAAAGCCGTTTTGTGGCCGAGCGGCTGCAGCGCGAGTTACGTAATGCTGCACCCAACAGCATCCGTAGCAGCGACGCCGCCTTATTGCGTTGCATCGAGTTTGCGCCCATTGTCGCCAGTGGCGTTTACCTGCAGGCGCCGGTTGCCCCGGCCGAGGGTAATGAACTACGATTGGCGATACTAAACTGGCAGGACGATTATCTGGACTTGCCCTTCACCATTTATCCGCGCGAGCTTGCCGATATTTATGGCGCAAGTGGCAGCACCATACCTCTTAGTGGAAATGAGACAGATGATGCTGATGGCAACAGTGCCACCCGCACCGTGCAACTGAGCAACAGCCATAGTTTCCCGTTAGATTCACCTGAAAAGCGTTTCTATTTGCTGGCCGCCAGCCCGGTCAGCTATTGCTTTAACGCCGTGGACGGCAGTATCCGCCGGTACAGCGATTACAGCTACACTGCCGCTCAGCCGCTGCCGCCGGCCGGTAGTGCGGCTTTAATGGCCAGCGATGTACTGCAGGTTCGTTTCGCAGTAAACCAGGCAGTACTCACCCGTAACAGTGTGGTAAATTTACTGCTGCAGTTTGGCCAGAGCCCGGCCAGTGATATGTTTTTTAATTACGAGGTGCATATTCCGAATGTTCCTTAAGCTGGCGATATCCAAAACAAAGCAGCAAGGCAGCGCCCTGGTGGTAGCCGTGTTTATTATTGTGGTTATGCTGGCCATTGTGCTGGCGCTATCGCGTATTTTATTAAGCAGCAGCGAGAGCGTGGTCTATGAAGTGCAGGGCACCCGTGCTTTGTTTGCTGCCCAAAGCGGTATGGAATTGGCCTTAACCGAATTATTTCCCCGCAGTGGCGCCAGCAACTGCAGTAGCTGGACCTTTAATTTCGCTGCGCCGGGCTTAACCGGCTGTGCCGCACAGGTGCAGTGCACCGCCCAGGCCATTGCCAGTGAGCAGCTGAATCAGTTGTACCTGCTGCAAAGTACCGCCAGCTGCAATGCCAATGAATTTATAACCAGTCGTAGTATTGAGCTGGAGGTGCGGCAATGAAATGGTTTCTGACCAGTATTCTACTTCTGCTCAGCAGTCAGGCACTGGCAATTAATTGCAGTGATATTTGGACATCAGCGGTTCGCAGCAATAGCGCGGTACCGGCCAGCATACCTTTTCCCGCGACCCCTAATCCCAGTTTCCCTGAACCGCTGGCAGCAATTGACTACTACTACGCAACTAATGACAATTATTTCATTAACAATGGCACTGTCCGGACAACCTCAGGCGCTACCAGCCGCATATTCGTTAACGGCAACCTGACCATTGACAACAATGTGGTACTTAATTCCGGCGGCCCGCCACAAAATCTTATTTTAGTGGTCAGTGGCAGCCTGACTATTAACAATAATACTGTTATTAATGGTTTTGTGCTGGCAGGCGGCGCCGTTCAGTTAAATAACAATGTTGTAATTAATGGTGGCCTGGCAGCAAAAGGGGCAGTAGCAAACTTTGGTACTGTTAACTACCGGCCCGCCGGCATATCCTTGCTCAACGGTGGCGTAGTATGTGATGCGGTGCTGCCACCAGCTGTATTGCAGGCACATTATCCACTGGATCAATGTTTTGATGAGAGCAGCAGTGTTTTATCCGAGCTGACCGGAAGCTATCCGGGTGGTGGATTAAATCTGGCCCGGGCGACCGGTGTAGTTAATCAGGCAGTTCGATTCAATGGTAATACTAATAGCCGGGCCGAGTTACCGGCTGCTTTACTCAATGGCCTGGATAACTTTTCACTGTCACTATGGATATATCCGGAAAGCGCCTCTGGTTTCCGGGAAATTATTTCAGCGTCTAATAACGCCAGAAATAACGAATTTGAGCTGTATCTCAGCCCGGAAAATACTATACGTACTGGCATAAAGGGGGCCTATCACAGCTTTGCTGCTAATCCACCAACCATAGCGGTTAACAGCTGGCAGCATCTGGTGTTTACACGCAGCGGTGAGGAAATATGCCTGTATCTGAATGCGGCGCTGGTGGGTTGTACTACAGCGTTAAGTGGCAGTATGGATATCAGCCGGATGGCACTTGGCGTGTGGTGGCAGGCAGCCAACAGTTTTGCAGATACTTTTACCGGCCGGATGGACGAAGTATTGTTCTACCGCAACAAATTAACCACCAGTGAAATTAATCAAATTTACTCTGCACAAAGGGATGGTTTTAATTACGATGGTAATAGCCGCGCGGACAATTGCCTGACATGTCTGGCAGATGATTTTTCAGCCGCTGCGTTAAGCGACTCCTGGGTAACCGCCCGCAGCAATGGTAGTTTTACCCCGCAGGTTGTTAATGGCCGCTTGCGGATGACCCAGGCCGTCACCAATCAGGCGACATCGGCAACCTTCCGACGAATTTATCCGGCGGCCGACAATCTGGTGGTCATTGAGTTTGACTACTTGGCCTATGGTGGCAGTGGGGCTGACGGCCTCGCTGTAGTGCTGTCAGATGCCAACGTAACACCACAACCAGGTAGTTTTGGTGGGCCACTGGGTTACGGTTATAAACCGGGGATTCCGGGCTTTGCCGGTGGCTGGCTGGGGTTTGGCCTGGATGAATTTGGTAATTTTTCCAACGAAGGTGGCGCGGCCAGCATTGGGCGGCGCCGGCAAAGTGTAGTAGTGCGGGGCTCCGGTGAGGGTACTACGGGTTATCGATACCTGCGCGGCACCTGCGACAATGGTACAACCAACCGGACCGGTGATTGCCTCAATCCACCAGTAGATGGCAACGCTGCCAACCCGCATCGCTATCGGTTTACCGTTGACTCCAGAGCCCCAGGCACGACTCTGGTATCCGTTGAGCGTGACCATGGTACAGGTTTTATCACTCTGATCCCGCCATTCGATGCCCGCAGCCAGCCGGGCCAGGCTGCCACGCCACAGAACTTTTTTCTGTCACTGACCGGCTCTACCGGTGGCTCAACTAATATTCACGAACTTGATAATATCAGTATCTGTGCCCTCCGCTCATCACCGGTTGGCCAGCAAATTGATCATTTTGAATTTGACTACAGTGGCCAGGCGCTAACCTGTAAGCCGGAAACCTTTACCGTGCGGGCCTGCGCTAATGCAAGTTGTAACCAGCTGGTCACCGAACCAGTAACCGCCACGTTAAGCCCTGCGACTATTACAAGTGGCGGCTGGGTCGATGGTAATACCATTAATTTCAGTGGCGGCACGACCACCGTTGACTTCAGACGCAATGTAGCCGGCAGCACGCGGATCGGCGTCAGTGGTTCGGTGCCTAACACCCGGCCCCTGAGTCAGACTTTATGCCGCGCCGGTGCCGGACCGCTAACCACTGCAGCGTGCAATGTCAGCTTTGCCAGTGCCGGCCTGGTATTTACTGTGCCGGATGGCATTGCTAACCAGCCGGCAACGGGGATCACGGTCGCAGCCGTCAGGCAAAGTGACGTAACTCAGCAATGTGTGCCGCAATTTGCCAATGTCAGCCGTAATGTCAATTTCTGGAGCAGTTATCTCGATCCGGGGCCATCGGGCCGGCCAGCGTCATTACCTGTCCAGGTTAATAGCAGTAATATTGGCCAGAATGAAACCAGTGCCACGCCGCTGGCACTTAATTTTAACAGCAATGGCGAGGCCATTATCGCCGTTAATTATGCCGATGCCGGCCAGGTACAGTTAAATGCCCGATACAGTGGCAGTACTGCCAGCAATGACAACGGTTTGATCTTGGATGGTGCTGACCCTTTTATTCGCCGTCCGGCCGGGTTGTGCATCCGCAATGACGGTCATTGTCCGGCTGCGGACGCCAGTTGCCTGGTATTTAAGCGGGCCGGTGAGCCATTTACGCTGACCATCAGCGCCCATGCCTGGCAGGGGGGCAGTACTGATATCTGTGCAAACCCGGTTACCCCGAATTTTCAGCACAGCAATATCAGCCTCAGCCACACGCTGCTGGCACCTGCCGGCGTGCCCGGCACGCCTGGCCTGGTTAATTATGCGCATCAACGGGCAGTCAACGGCCAGACCAGTGTTGAGCAAAGCGTCTCTGAAGTGGGAGTGTTTAGCTTTAATACTGCGCCAGTTAATTATTTAACCATGAGCGATCCTGTGCCGGCCGCCACAGGGCAGCCTACCGGCCGCTTTGTACCGGCCGATTTTGCCGTCAGCGAGATCAGCGCTAATCCCGCCTGCGGCAGTTTCAGCTATATGCAGCAGCCTTTTAGTCTTGGCTTTACCCTGACAGCACGTAACACCCTGGGCCAGCGCACCCGTAACTATTTCGGGGCCTTTGCCAACAGCACGTTACTATTACAGGCTGAAAATGCCGATGATGGCGTCGATTTGACCGGCCGGCTCAACAGCAGCGGTTTTGGCAACTGGAACCTGGGCCTGCAATCATTCAGTACTGCTGAGCTTCGCCTTAACCGGCTGCCAACGGGCGCGCCTGACGGACCTTTTACTGAGCTTACCGTAGCGCTGAATGTCATCGATGACGATGGCAGCCTGATCGCCAACCCTGATACTAATGTCAGTAATACCGGCTGTGCCGGTGACAACAGCTGTAATGCTGCCGCGCTGCTGCTGACAGATATCCGCTATGGCCGGATGCAGATGGCAAATGGTTTTGGCCCCGAATTTGACGACATGCCGGTAAATTTAACGGCGCAGTACTGGGACGGTAGCCGTTTTCTCAGCAACGATGCAGACAGCTGCAGTGTGATCAGTGCTGCCAGCCTGAACTTAACGAATAGCCTGACGACCCCGGTGGCAAATGCCACCACACTGAGCAGCGGCAAAACGCCAGCGGCAGGCCTGCTTCTGCTGGCACCAGGCACACCGGGTACCGTGGGCGCGACTTATCAGGTACCGGTTTGGCTGCAGTACGACTGGAATGATGATGGTGATTACAGCAATTCGCCGCTGGCTGAATTTATCTTTGGTCGCTATCGCGGCAACCCAAGGCAAATTTACTGGCACGAGCGCTTTTAGCGGCTAACTATGCCTGCGTTGCTGAGTAAGCACTGGCTTCGCTGCCAGATAGCGCAGCAAGGCTGATTAATTTCTGAAAAATGTCACAAAAGGCTATTTTCTTGGCATAGACTTACTTAGAATAGCCTGAGTAACTGATTTTAACTCCGGTGCAATCAAGGCAGTCAGCCCGCCAATGGTGCTGCTGCTTGCGGAGTACTTGTTAATAGGATCTGGCGTCTACATGTTTAATAAATTGCGTGGCCTCTTTTCAAACGATTTATCGATCGATTTAGGTACAGCTAATACCCTGATTTATGTCAAGGATCAGGGGATTGTGCTGAATGAACCGTCAGTGGTTGCCATTAGGCAGGAGCGTGCCGGGGGCCCGAAAAGTGTCGCGGCAGTTGGCCATGCAGCAAAGCGGATGCTGGGCCGTACCCCGGGCAATATTAAGGCTATCCGGCCAATGAAAGATGGTGTAATTGCCGATTTCTATGTCACTGAAAAAATGCTGCAACACTTTATCCGCCAGGCTCATAGTAACAGTTTCCTGCGGCCAAGCCCCCGGGTGCTGGTCTGCGTACCATGTGGTTCAACTCAGGTAGAACGCCGGGCCATCCGCGAGTCGGCACAAGGCGCAGGCGCCCGCGAAGTTTACCTGATTGATGAGCCAATGGCCGCTGCCATCGGCGCTGGCTTGCCGGTGTCAGAAGCAACCGGTTCAATGGTGGTAGATATTGGTGGCGGTACCACTGAAGTCGCAATTATTTCGTTAAATGGTGTGGTGTATTCCTCATCTGTACGAATTGGCGGCGACAAATTTGACGATGCTATCGTCAACTATATTCGTCGTAACTACGGCATTTTAATTGGTGAAGCAACGGCTGAGCGGATTAAAACTGAAATTGGCTCTGCCTATCCCAGCGATGATGTGCTGGAAATCGAAGTACGGGGTCGCAACCTGGCAGAGGGCGTGCCACGCAGCTTTACCATGACCAGCAATGAAATTCTGGAAGCGCTGCAGGAGCCGCTGGCGGGTATTGTCAGTGCGGTAATGGTTGCGCTGGAACAGGCACCACCAGAACTGGCCTCGGATATTTCTGAGCGCGGTATGGTGCTAACCGGTGGTGGTGCGCTGTTGCGCGACCTGGACCGGTTGCTGATGGAAGAAACCGGTATTCCGGTTGTCGTCGCTGATGACCCGTTAACCTGTGTAGCCCGTGGTGGTGGCAAGGCGCTGGAGATGATTGATATGCATGGTGGTGATGTATTTAGTTATGAGTGATAGCACGCTTAGCGTAAGTGAATGTGCTCTTACTAAACCAGTAACGTTATGAACGCTATTTTCAGCCGCGGCCCGCTGTTAGGATTACGTCTGTTACTGGCGGTGCTGTGCAGTGTCGGCCTGATGGTGGTAGACCGCTATACCGAGCGGTCTACCCAGCTTCGCAGTTTCCTTACCTCGGCAGTAAGCCCGTTGTTTTACGTTGCCAGCTTGCCGGAAACCCTGCTGTCCGGTGCCAGTGAACAATTTATGTCACACCAGCGTCTGCTGGATGAAAATGCCCGTCTGAAGGAAACCTTGCTGCGCCAGAATGGTCAGCTACAGCTACTTGGCTACTTACAGCAGGAAAACAGTAAATTACGGGCGCTGCTGGGCTCAGCACCGCTGACTGACGGTCAGCGGCTGGTGGCAGAGGTGTTGGCGGTTTACAGTCATCCGTTCAGCCATCAGGTGGTGTTAAACAAAGGCAAAAACGATGGCGTAACCGTGCATCAGCCTATCATAGATGAAAGCGGCGTGGTCGGCCAAATCGTCAGCGTCGGCCCCACCAGCAGCCGGGCCTTACTTATTTCCGACAATACTCATGCTATTTCGGTCCGGGCTGAACGCACTGGCATTCGCACCGTGGCCGAGGGTCTCGGCCAGTGGGATTTACTGCGGGTGATCCACCTGCCGCAAAGCGCAGATATCCGGGTTGGCGATCGCTTACTGACCTCGGGGCTGGATGGCCTGTTTCCCGAAGGCTATCCGGTGGCTGAAGTCAGCCGGGTGCAGCAGGATGAAAGCCAGCCTTTTATGACCGTCTATGCCAAACCCTATGCCCAGCTCGATAGAATCCGGCATGTGCTGTTGCTGTGGCCAGGTGCCCGGCTGGAAGATGTGCTGGACGCTGAGGAGCCAAAATAATGCGCAGAAACGGAGGGTTAGGTTTTATCTATCTGTCACTGCTGATAGCACTGCTGCTTACCGTTATGCCGATGCCGCAGCAGGTAAAATTATTCCGGCCAGACTGGGCGTTGCTGGTGGTACTATACTGGACACTGGCATTGCCGGGGCGGGTCAATATTCTTACTGCTTTTGTGCTGGGATTTTTAACAGATGTGCTGATTGGCACTGTGTTAGGGGTAAATGCGCTGGCATTTTCAGTGGTCACCTTTATCGTTGCCGTTAACCATTTAAAAATCCGGAACTTTTCGGTGATCCAGCAAGCCTTACTGATAGGTTTGTTTTTAGCGCTGTATCATTTGCTGCTGTTCTGGCTCAGCCACTTTCTAACCGGCGTATATTTTTTACCCGCTTATTTATGGCCGGTATTAACAGGTATGTTAGTCTGGCCCTGGTTGTTCTGGTTGTTAAGGCGATACCGCCGGCAGTTTAAGATCCAATAACTGACGTTTCAACACGATAAAGATCCTGAAACCATGTATCCAGAAATAGCACTAGCATCTGCTTCACCCCGGCGTCGGGAATTGCTGCAACAAATCGGCGTACATTTTTCTCTGGTGCAGGTAGATGTCGATGAAAGCCTTAATGGCGATGAAAACCCCCGGGCTTACGTCACCCGCCTGGCCCAGGCCAAAGCTCAGGCTGGCGCGGCTAAAATACAATTTGCCCTGCCGGTGCTTGGTGCAGATACCATCGTGGTGGTTGAACAGCAAATTTTAGGAAAGCCGGTTAACCAGGCTGACTTCAGCCGGATGATGCAACTGTTATCCGGGCGCTGTCATCAGGTGCTGACGGCAGTGGCGCTGATTGGGCCGCAGCGCAGTGAAACCTGCTGTGTCACAACGGATGTCTGTTTCCGCGAGCTGACTGCTACCGATATTGCAGCCTACTGGCAAACCGGCGAGCCCCACGATAAAGCCGGTGGCTACGGTATTCAGGGCCAGGGCGGTCGCTTTGTCAGCCATATCAGTGGCAGCTACAGTGCTGTGGTCGGTTTACCACTTTGCGAAACAGATCTTTTATTACGTAACTGGCAGGAGCAGGCATGAGTGCAGAACTACTGTTAAACGTTACGCCCACGGAAACCCGGGTTGCCCTGATTGAAAACGGCGTGCTGCAGGAATTGCACATTGAGCGCCAGGCCAAGCTGGGGCTGGTTGGCAATATTTATGTCGGCAAAGTCAGCCGGGTATTACCGGGCATGCAGGCTGCTTTTGTCGATATTGGTCTGGACAAGGCCGCTTTTTTACATGCCTCTGACATTGTCCAACATAACGAAAGCAACGAGCAGGACGCTAAACCTGTCGTCAGTAAAGATATCCGGGTGCTGGTACGCGAAGGCCAGCATTTGCTGGTGCAGGTGGTAAAAGATCCACTTGGTACCAAAGGCGCCCGCCTGACCACCGACATTACCCTGCCTTCGCGCTATCTGGTGTTTATGCCCGACTCAAATCATGTCGGGGTATCGCAGCGGCTGGAAACCGAAGCCGAGCGCAAGCGCTTAAAAGATATTGTCAGTGAATGTCTGGATGACAGCGGCGGCTTTATTGTCCGCACAGCGGCTGAGGGTGCCGGCAGCGATGAGCTGATACAGGACGCAAAATTTTTAAAAAAACTGTGGAGCAAGATTGTAAAGCGCAAGCAGAAAACCCGGAAAGAGGGGGTGGTATACGAAGATTTAACCCTGAGCTACCGTATTTTACGTGATTTTGTTGGCAGCGAGCTGGAGCGGGTGCGGATTGACTCTAAAATTACCTATCAGCAGCTGACAGCCTTTTGCGAAGAGTTTATGCCGCATATCTCGACGTTACTGGAGTATTATCCCGGCGAGCGGCCGATATTCGATATGTTTGACGTTGAAAATGAAATTCAACGGGCGCTGGAACGCAAGGTACCACTGAAAAGCGGTGGTTATCTGATTATTGACCAGACCGAAGCGATGACCACTATTGATGTTAATACCGGTGCTTTTGTCGGCCATCGTAATCTGGAAGAGACTATATTTAATACCAATACTGAAGCAACCCAGGCCATCGCCCGCCAGCTGCGGTTACGCAACCTCGGTGGCATTATTATTATCGACTTTATTGATATGCAAAGTAGTGAGCATCAGCGCCGGGTCTACCACAGTCTGGAATTAGCCTTGTCGCGCGACCGGGCCAAAACTAATATCCATGGTTTTTCCGCGCTGGGTCTGGTCGAGATGACCCGCAAGCGCACCCGGGAAAGTCTGGAGCATATCCTGTGCTCCGAGTGTCCGGTATGTAAGGGGCGCGGTACGTTAAAAACAGTTGAAACAGTGTGTTTTGAAATTCTGCGGGAAATTGTCCGGGTAAACCGGGCGTATGCCGCCGATAAATTTGCAGTCTATGTGTCGCCGGTGGTCAAAGATGCGCTGACCACTGACGAATTTCACAGTCTGGCTGAATTGCAGGTTTTTATTGGCAAGCAAATTACCATTTACGGTGAACCGATGTACACGCAGGAGCAATTTGATGTGGTGATGATGTAGTGCAACAAGCAACCCGGGTCTGCCTTTATTGTTTACATAAACTCTGGCTGTTACTGGCCATTGGCCTGGTGCTGCTTGCTACTCTGGTTTCCGTTCTGCGCCTGACCCTGCCGTATGCTGACAGCTATAAACATCATCTGGAACAACTGATCGCAAACCGGATAGGCACCCAGGTGCAAATTGCAGAAATCAGTGCCAGCTGGCAGAAATCAGGGCCGGCCATGGTACTGAACGGCATGCAACTGGGTGGCCCGCAGCAGGACGTCCAGCTCAGTATTAAGCAAACCCGGGTCCATTTTGATTTCTGGCAAAGCTTGCGCAATCTGCAGCTGCGGGCCAAGCATTTTGAGCTTAGTGGCCTGCGTTATACTATCGACAGTGGCACCCTGCTTAGCCGGCCGCAACCCGAATTGCCACTGGATAGCAGTCCGGTTATCAGTGCGCTGGAACAATTATTTTTCCGCCAGCTCAATCACTTTACTCTGCTGAACAGCGAGCTGGTATTAACCGCTGCAGATAGCGATGATATTGTCATTGCTGTCCACAAGCTGGATTGGCGCAATCAAGGTGAACGCCATCAGGGCATTGGCGAACTGGCGGTTGCTGATATCACCGGCAATACCCTGAGCTTTATTATCGATTTATACGGTCCGGATTTAGACGAGGCATTTGGTCAGGTGTTTCTGGAAAGCCGTAAACTGGATGTGTTGCCCTGGGTCCAGCAATCCCTGCCAGCAATCGGACGGCTGGACCAGGCCGATATTAATTTTCAGGCCTGGGGCCGGGTTGAAAAAGGCGAACTGCACCGCTTTCAGATAGAACTGGCTGATAACAGCTTAAGCTGGCAACGACAAGGTAGCAGCCATCAGCTGAAACTGGGGCCGGGCCAGCTGTTATGGCATCCGACAGCCGAAGGCTGGTCACTATATTCCGGGCCGCTGCTGCTGTCTGATGGCCAGACTCAGTGGCCAGAGCTTACTGTGCAGTTGCACCGTAAACCCGTCGGCTGGCATGGTCAGCTACAGCAGCTAAAACTGGATGCATTGGCCCCACTCAGCCAGTTACTCAGTGATGAAATACCGCAACTGGCACCCCTGACGACCACTGAATTGCAGGGAGAGCTATCTCTGGCACAGTTTCAGGTGCAAAGTCAGGATAACTGGCAATTGCAGGGGGCACTGACCAATCTGCAAAAAACCGGCAGTGCTGATTTACCGGGCTTATCCGGCCTGGAAGGCCAGTTCTGGGCGGCTGCCGACGCTGCGGGTTTAACCCTCAGTGGCGGTGTAGGGGAGTTGCAGTGGGACACGATGTTCAGTGCGCCGATCCATTATCAGCAGCTGCAGCTAAGCCTGCTGGCCCGGCAAAACCAGGCTGGAACCTGGCAAATACAGTTGCCATCGGTTCTGGTTGAGGCAGACGATTTCGCTCTTAATGCCAGCATGCAGCTAAGTCTGCAGCAACAGCCGGAACTCAGTTTGTTTGCCACATTAACTGATGCCAGTGCCAACGACGTCGGCCGTTATCTGCCGTTGCGTTACCTGCCACAGAAAACCCGGGATTATTTAAAAGACGCCATTATTGATGGCAAACTGCAGCGGGCCAGCGTGTTATGGCAGGGTGCAGCGGCTGAGTTTCCGTTTGCAGGCAAACAGGGAATATTTCAGGTTGAGGCAAGGGTCAACGATGCCAACTTTGTGTTTAATCCGGACTGGCCTGCTTTAGAGCAGCTGCAAAGCCGCCTGTGGTTTGAAAACGCGGCGATGCAAATCAGTACGGACAGTGCCACTATCGGTGGTATTACGCTTGACGGCAAGGTGAGTGCTGAAATTGCCGATTTGCTGGACGCACAGTACCTGAGCATTGATATCGACAGTGCATTGCAGCTTAGTCAGGCAAGCGGGCTGATAAACGCCTCACCGCTGAAAGACAACTTAGGTAAGGTGCTGCAACAGCTGGCACCGCGGGGCGCGGCCCGGGCTGCTATTGAGCTGCAGGTTGCTTTACGTGAGCCCTCGGTACAGGCCAGCGGTGAGATCAGCCTGAATAAGGTTCAGCTTGATTTAACTGCACCTCAGCTGGCCATCCGCCAGTTAAGCGGCCGGGTAAATTTTCGTGACGCAGAACTCAGCGCTGATGATCTGAAGTTCAACTGGCGCGGCTTGCCGGTTACGGCCAGCCTGAGTGGCCAGCAACAGAATGAACAATATCTGTTTAATCTTAACGCGGCAGCAACTAACAACAGCAGCGAGCTGATTGAGGCTGTGTGGCCGGCAGCCAGCAGCTTAGTCAGCGGTGAGCTCGACTGGCAGCTGGCGTTAGCGCTGCAACTGCAGGCCGATGATTTTCGCTACAACTCGACCCTCAGCGCAGATTTAACCGACACCGCCTTACTATTGCCGGCGCCCTATCAAAAAGCCGCGGCCACGGCGGCGAAATTGCAGCTGCAGGTGGAAGGTGACAGCCGGCAGGGTCTGCTGACCTCAAATTATGCTGACCAGCTGTACTTCAGCGCTGAACTTGATCACAACAGCGGCCGGGTGCAACGGGCAAATCTGAGCCTGGGGCCGGAAGATGCCGGGCTAAGTGGCCCCGATTTTACTGTCGATGTCGATTTAAACCGCGCTGCGGTTCTGCCCTGGCAACAACTGCTGACTGAGCAGCTGTTTAGTCATAACCAGAATGACAGTGAGCTGATGCCGCCGCTGCGCCGGGTGCGGGGCCGGATTGGTAAACTGGATCTGGTTGGCGGCACGGCGTTAACTAACACGGTATTTGAACTGGAGCCCGAACCGGATAGCTGGCGCCTGCGCTTACATGGCACTGAAATAGCCAGTCGCTGGGCATTCAGTCGTGACTGGCAGCAACAGGGGCTGCAGGTGGAAATTGATTATCTGCATTTGCCACTGCCGCCGCAAAATGTGGTTGCAGCAAAGGAACAGCTGCTACCGCAGCTGCAGACCGAGCTATTGACGATGGCACCGCTTAGCGTCAGATGTAACGACTGTTCACTTGGCAACTACCGTTTTGGCCGGCTTGAACTGGCGGCACGCGGCCAGGGTGATCACTGGCAACTGACCGAATTTAACAGTCGTTACAAAAGCAGTGAACTGACCGCTCAGGGCAGCTGGTTCCCCGATCAGCAACTTGGTATAACCGAACTGAGTGGCCGGTTGCAAAGTCCGAATCTGGGGGCTCTGTTAAACGAATTTCAGCTGACGACCGGCATCAGCGGCAGCCGGGCCGATATAAACTTTAATTTTAACTGGCCGGCCGCGCCTGGTCAGTTTGAAGTGGCAAAACTGAATGGCCAGCTCCAGTTTAATCTGGGAGAAGGGGCGTTAACTGAAGTCAGCGATCAGGGGGCGCGGCTGTTTTCTATTTTCAGTCTCGACTCGCTGGTGCGCAAGTTAAAACTGGATTTTCGCGATGTATTCTCCAAAGGGTTCTTTTATAACAAAATGAACGGTAGTCTGGCGTTGCATCAGGGCGTAGTGCAAACCAGCGATACCATTATCGATGGTGTACCGGGTAATCTGGCTATTCAGGGCTATGCTGATTTAGTCAGTCAGCAGCTGGACTATCAGATGTCATTCTCGCCCAAGGTCACCTCCAGTTTGCCGGTTATTATTGCCTGGATGGTGAACCCGGCAACCGGCCTGGCAGCGCTGGCGCTGGACGAAGTGTTTCAGTCGGCCGAAGTGATCTCCCGGATTAACTTTACCGTTACCGGTACCTTTGACAAACCGGTGGTAACCGAAGTAAATCGCCACAGTACTGAAGTACCGGTACCGGTGCGGATAGCGCAACCCGAGACTCTTATCAACGCAGAGGAGCAACAGCCCCGTGGCGACTAACTGGCGTTTATCGGCAATTCAGTTAACCAGTGGCCCTGAGCCAGCGGCTAATCTGGCCGCTGTCAGGCAGTATTTGCAACAATTGCCCCAGGCAGAGCAGCATCTGGTGCTGCTGCCAGAGTGCTTTGCCGTGTTCGGTGGTAGTGACAAATTACAACTGGCGCATCAGGCAGCCATTGGCGAAGGCGAAATTCAGCAGGCCTGCCGCCAGCTGGCCAGAGAGTTCAACGTTTTTCTGGTGGCCGGCAGTCAGCCCACGACTACCTCAGATCCTAATCGTTTTGCGGCCAGTAGCCTGGTTTACAGCCCCAAGGGCGAGCTGCTGGCCGACTATCAGAAACTACACTTATTTGATGTTAATGTCGCTGACAATACCGGCAGCTATCGGGAGTCGGCCACCACCCTGGCGGGACAAAAGATCAGTGTATGTCAGTTGCCCGGCCTGAAACTGGGGCTGAGTATATGCTATGATGTGCGCTTTCCAGGCTTAATGCAGGCATTAGCCGCGCTGGGAATGCAGGTCCTGACGGTGCCATCCGCATTTACCCGGCCTACCGGAGTGGCACACTGGCATACCCTGCTGAGAGCCAGGGCGATAGAAAACCAGTGTTTTGTGCTGGCAGCGAATCAGACCGGGGTGCATGCTAATGGCCGCGAGACATTTGGTCACAGCCTGATTATCGACCCCTGGGGCGAAGTTCTCGCAGATGCAGGCACCGGGCCGGGTTGGGTATCGGCACTGGTTGACCTTAGCCAATGCCAGCAATTGGGCCAGAAAATGCCGGTCCACCAGCATAATCGTTTTAACAGTGAGCTGAAATAATGAATGCAGTTGAACAGAATTTAATTACCGCCTCCGATCTCAGCATGGCCGATCTGGAGCATAGCCTTGGCTATTTATTTGGTCATCAGCTCGATTATGCCGATTTGTATTTTCAGTCCAGTGTCCATGAATCCTGGGTACTGGAAGATGGCCTGGTAAAAGATGGCTCCTTTAATATCGAACGCGGTGTGGGGGTGCGGGCCATCAGCGGTGAAAAAACCGGTTTTGCCTATGCCGACACCATCAGTGCGGCAGCGTTGCAGCAAGCCGCAGGCGCAGCGCGGGGCATTGCCAGCCATGGCCAGCAGGGCCGGGTTAAAGCGTTCAGCAGAAGTGGCAACAGCAATATTTACTTACCCTGTGAGCCGCTGCAAAGCCTCAGCAATACTGAAAAAGTGGCGCTGTTAAACCAGATTGAAGCTTTTATCCGCACCCTGGACAGCCGGGCCGAGCAGGTAATGGTCAGCTTGTCCGGTGTATACGAAGAAGTGTTAGTGGCCGCCAGCGATGGCACCTATGCTACCGATATCCGGCCGCTGGTCCGCTTAAACTGTTCGGTATTACTGGAGCAGGATGGCCGGCGTGAACGCGGCAGTGCCGGCGGCGGTGGCCGCACCGATTATCTTTATTTCAGTGAGCTGGTTAATGAGCAGCCGCGCTGGCAGCACTATGCCCGCGAAGCGGTGCGGATGGCCCAGGTTAACTTAACGGCAGTTGACGCCCCGGCCGGCACCATGCCGGTGGTGCTGGGCTCAGGCTGGCCCGGCGTGCTGCTGCACGAAGCGGTAGGCCATGGCCTCGAGGGTGACTTTAACCGCAAAGGCTCATCTACTTTCAGCGGTAAAATTGGCCAACAGGTGGCCTCTAAGCTGTGCACTATTGTCGATGATGGTACCCTGGCGCACCGGCGTGGCTCGCTTAATGTCGATGACGAGGGTGTGCCAAGCCAGCATAATGTGCTGATCGAAAAAGGCATTCTGAAAGGCTATATTCAGGATAAACACAATGCGATGCTGATGGGCGTTAACCCTACTGGTAACGGCCGGCGCGAGTCATTTGCCCATTTACCGATGCCGCGGATGACCAACACCTATATGCTGGCCGGCGAGCATGATCCGGCCGAGATTATTGCCAGCGTCAAAAAGGGCATCTATGCGCCGAATTTTGGTGGTGGCCAGGTGGATATCACCTCAGGTAAGTTTGTCTTTTCGGCCTCCGAGGCCTATTTAATTGAAGACGGTAAAATCACCAGCCCGATAAAGGGCGCTACCTTAATTGGTAACGGTCCGGCGGCGATGCAGCAGGTATCGATGGTCGGTAACGACTTAGCCCTGGATACCGGGGTAGGCGTTTGTGGAAAACAGGGCCAGAGCGTGCCGGTCGGCGTAGGTCAGCCGACCTTAAAACTGGATGCAATGACCGTCGGCGGCACCCAATAACTGAATAAAAATTAACAACAGGAAGCAACAATGGCTGCATTTGGTAGTGTTTTTATGCCACAGATGGCATTAACCCGTTTTGAGCAGGGCGCCTGGAGCACCCCGCAAATTGTTCCGGCAGACAGTATCAGCCTGCACCCCGGTGCGCATGTGCTGCATTATGCCAGTACCTGCTTTGAAGGTTTAAAAGCGTTTAAACACAGCGACGGCTCAATTAATTTATTCCGGATGGAAAAAAACGTTGCCCGCTTAATTCAGAGCAGCCAGTTGCTGTCTCTACCGCAGCCAGACAGTGCGACGTTAAGCCAGATGATTATTGATATCGTCAGTCAGTACGCCAGCGATGTGCCAGAGCCGCCGGGTTCAATGTATATCCGGCCGACCCATATTGGTACCGAGGCTGCTATTGGTAAAGCCGCCGCGCCAACCGCCAGCTCGATGCTGTATGTGCTGTTATCGCCGGTGGGGGATTACTTTGCCGGTGGCAGTAAGCCACTGCGCTTATTACTGGAGCAAAACGGCGCCCGCTGTGCCGCCCATATGGGTATGGTAAAAAGCGGTGGTAACTACGCCAGCGCGCTGCAACCTATTTTAAAAGCCCGCGCCAGTGTGCAGGCCGATCAGGTACTGTTTTGCCCGGGTGGCGATGTCCAGGAAACCGGCGCCGCCAACTTTTTATTAATTGACGGCAATGAAATTATTACCAAGGCGCTGGACAGCAGCTTTCTGCACGGCGTTACCCGTGATTCAGTACTGACATTAGCCCGCGATCTGGGCATGACGGTATCGGAGCGGGAGCTCAGCGTAACTGAGTTGCTGGAACGGGCGGCCAAACCGGGTACCGAAGCGGCATTATCAGGCACAGCAGCGGTACTAACCCCGGTCGGCACCTTAATTGCCGATGGTACCGAACATAAAGTCGGTAACGGCGAAGGCGGCCCGGTTACCTTAAAACTGCGCCAGGCCTTAAATGATATTCAGTGGGGCCGCGCCGAAGATAAGCATGGCTGGTTAACCCGTATTTAAGGTTACTGACCAGAGAAGTAATAAAGCCAGCTATTCGCTGGCTTTATTATTTTTCGAAAATGTGGGCAAACCGATGGCAGCTCACACCCTAACCGTTCTCGCCTGCCATAATTACCGGCCGGATTAACTGAAACAGTTCACGGTAGGCTTTCGGTGGCTGCTCTTTTTCCCGCTCTTTTTTCGCCTGACGGATCAATAAGCGCAGTTGCTGCACTTCAATGTCCGGGTACGCTGCGACAAACTCCGTTAACGCATCATCGTTAGTCAGCAGCTTGTCGCGCCACTTTTCCACTTTATGAAACTGCTTATCAGCCGCCTGTTTAGTGTTACGCATTACCGCCAGCGCCTGCTCTATCTGCTCAACATCACGGGTGCGCATTAAGCGGCCAATAAACTGAATATGGCGGCGCAGCGCTTCACGCTTTTTGGCCAGCTTATCGGCCAGCTCCAGCGCATCCAATAACTCTTCATCCAGCGGTACCTTGGCGCGGGCAGCCGGGCTTAGCGCCACCAGCTCTTCCCCCAGGGTCTGCAGGGCGTGCATTTCACGTTTTATCTGGCTTTTGCTGATATGGTCTGGTTGCTCCAGCCATTTGCTGTCGCCATATTTAAATTCGGTTTCGGTCATGGTGCGTCTTCATTTGCATAGTTGAGCTAAGTATATCACTTAAGTTAGCCGGTTAAGTAGAACACTGCAGCGTTGTCGTTAAACTAAGTGTGTTAAAACTCAGCTTAGCTGGCAGCAGGCTTTGGCAGTCTATGGTAAGCTTGGCACAAATAGCGTGATGAGCAAGAGTGAATATGCAAGCAACAGAACAAAACGTCTGGCAGGAAATTGCCGAAGTTAAAGATGCGGTCAGTGCCGTGCTGGCCCGCGCCAAAGCACTGGGAGCCAGCAGTGCAGAAGCCTCAATGAGCCGCACCCGTGGTTTAAGCGTCGAAACCCGTCATGGCGAGGTGGAAACGGTTGAGTTTAATCAGGACGGTGGCCTTGGCATCAGTTTATATTTCGGCCAGCGCAAAGGCTCGGCCTCTACCGCTGACTTAAGCCCGCAGGCGCTGGAGCGGGCGGTGGCGGCTGCGGCCGATATTGCCCGTTACACCTCGGAAGACCCGCACGCCGGGGTGGCTGACAAGGCCTGGCTGGAATTCAGCCCGCCGGATTTAGATTTATTCTACCCTGACAGTATCAGTACTGAGCTGGCTATCAGCTTATGTGCCGGCGCTGAAGAGGCGGCTTTTGCCACTGATAAGCGCATTACCAACTCTGAAGGGGCCTCATTCTCATCGCACCAGGGCTTAAAAGTCTATGGCAACAGCCATGGCCAGCTGGTGGGTTATCCCAGCTCACGTCACAGCTTCAGCTGTGTGATGATTGGCGAGCAGGACGACGATATGCAGCGCGACTACAGTTTTACTGTCGCCCGTCAGTACAGCAAATTACTTGACCCGAAACAAATTGGCCGCGAAGCCGCGCTTGAGACCGTCGCCAGGCTTGGCGCCCGCCAGGTGCCTACCCAGAAAGTGCCGGTTATCTTCCGGGCCGATATTGCCAGCAGCCTGTTTGGCCATCTGGTATCGGCCATCAGCGGTGGCAGTATTTACCGTAAATCCAGTTTTTTACTGGATAAAGTTGGCAAGCAGGTCATGGCATCAGGCGTTACTGTTAATGAGCAGCCGCATCTGCCACAGGCGCTGGCATCCAGCCCGTTTGATGCCGAAGGCGTCAAAACCCGCGATTTGGCGGTGATTGAAAACGGTGTATTAAACACTTACCTGACCACCAGCTATTCTGCCCGTAAGCTGGGTATGGCCAGTACCGGCCATGCCGGTGGCATTCATAACTGGCTGATTAGCCATGGCAATGATGACCTGGCAGCGTTGTGCCGGCAAATGGGTAAAGGCTTACTGGTAACCGAACTGATGGGCCAGGGCGTTAATACCGTAACCGGCGATTACTCGCGTGGCGCCAGTGGCTTCTGGGTCGAACATGGCGAAATTCAGTTTCCGGTGGCAGAAGTAACCATTGCCGGTAATCTGGCCGATATGTTTATGAATATTGCAGCCGTTGGTAATGATGTCGACCGGCGCGGTGGCGTACTTACCGGCTCGGTGCTGATTAGTCAGATGCAGATAGCCGGGGTGTAACTGGCCGTTTAATGATTAAAAGTAGCAGCAATAAAAAAAGCCCGGTTAACTTAACCGGGCTTTTTTGTAGTAATTGATATGTGAACCGGCTTCTTTACGTCAGCCGGTTCGACATTCTGACTGCTTAATCTACTTTGGTTTTCAGGCCGCGGCGGATTAACAGCGCATCAGTAGTGGGCTCCTGGCCTCGGAATGCTTTGTATGATTCCATAGTAGGGCGTGAGTTACCGACTTCCAGAATGTTTTTCCGGTAGTGATCACCATTTTCGCGGGTTAAACCACCGCGTGACTGCACATAGGCAAACGCATCGGCAGCCAGAATTTCACTCCACATATAGGCATAGTAACCGGCTGAATAACCGCCACCCATTGAATGGGAGAAAAACGGTGATTTATACCGCGGTGGTACTGCCGGTAAATCGATGCCGTGCTTTTTCAGCGCAGCAGCTTCAAAGCTGTTGACATCCTGCAGCGGCTCATCGGCTGACACTGAGTGCCATTCCATGTCCAGCAGCGCAGCTGACATATACTCTAAGGTATCGTAGCCCTGGTTAAAGCTGCGTGACCGCAGAACTTTATCCAGCAATTCTTTTGGAATAGGCTCACCGGTTTCATGGTGTTTGGCATAGTTAGCTAACACTTCAGGATGCTGGGCCCAGTCTTCCTCGAACGTTGACGGGAACTCTACAAAGTCACGCGATACCGCGGTACCGGCTAAGGTTGGATACTTCACATCAGAGAACATACCGTGAATACCATGGCCCAGCTCGTGGAAAATGGTCGTGGTATGGTCATAACTGATCAGCGTCGGGTTGCCTTCAGGTGCCTTTGGAATGTTCATCACATTCACCACTACCGGCTTGGTACCTAACAGGTGCGACTGACCAACAAAAGAGCTCATCCAGGCGCCACCACGTTTGCCTTCCCGGGCAAAGTAGTCAGCATAGAAAATAGCCAGGCTGCTGCCGTCAGCGTCAAACACTTCATAGGCTTTTACGTCCGGGTGATATACCGGTAAATCCGGCCGTGGTTCAAAGCGGATGCCGTAAAAGCGGTTTAAGGTGTAAAACACGCCGTCTTCCAGTACCCGGTTAAACTCGAAGTATTTCATTACTTCGTTTTCGTCTAAATCATACTTGGCCTGACGCACCAGCTCGGCATAGTATTCCCAGTCCCAAGGCTGGGCTTCAAAATCACCGCCTTTCTGCTTGATCATCGCATTGATATCAGCCAGTTCTTTTCTGGTGTTCTCAACCACGGCCGGTACCATGCTGCCCAGCATGCTGAATACCGCTTCAGGGGTTTTGGCCATTTGCGCTTCCAGACCATAGCTTGCCCAGTTCGGGTAGCCCAGTAATTTGGCACGTTCTGCCCGCAGTTGTGCTAAGCGGGCCACCAGTGGTGTATTGTCATATTCACCGCTCTGAGCACGGAAGGCCGACGCTTCCCATACCCGCTTGCGCAGTTCACGGTTATGCAGCTGGCTTAATACCGGCTGGCGGGTGGTGTTGGTAATGCTCAGCAGGTATTTACCTTCATGGCCAGCCGCTTTGGCAGCATTGGCGGCAGCGGTGATCTGGGCATCGGTTAACCCGGCCAGCTCTTCTTTGCTGTCGACGACTACGGCGATGTTTTTGGTTTCAGCCAGCAGGTTCTGTGAAAATTTGGTGGTCAGGTTAGAGTGTTCTTCATTCAGCGCACGGATAGCGGTTTTCTGCTCTTCAGTAAGCTCGGCACCGGCCCGGACAAAGCGGTCGTAATATACTTCCGCTAACCGGATGCTCTCGGCATCCAGTTCTGAATTATTGCGGTTGTCATAAATGGCTTTCACCCGGGCAAACAGGGCCGGGTTCAGACTGATGTTATCAGAGTGGGCGGCCATCTTAGGGGCCAGTTCAGACTGAATTTTCCTACGTTGCTCGTTGCTGTCGGTACCGGTCAGATTGTAAAACACCCGGGATACCCGGTTTAACATGTCACCGCTTTTTTCCATGGCCACCAGGGTGTTTTCAAAAGTAGCTGGCTCCGGGTTATTGGCAATGGCTTCTATTTCTGCCATGTGCAGCTTCATGCCTTCGGTGAACGCCGGCATAAAATGCTCATCTTTAATGGCGTTAAAATCAGGCGCCTGGTATTGCAGGCTGCTTGGCTGGTAAAAAGGATTAGTGCTGGTCACTTCGGTATTCTCTGCGGCTGAAGATGTGGTTTCTGCCTGTGCCGGGTTGGTTTGAGCAGGGGCAGTATTGTCTGAGCAGGCGCTCAGCGCGAAAATGGCACCCATCGCAGTAGCGAGTAATGTTTTGCGCATTGTTATGTCTCCGTGGCGTGGTTGCGGCTTGGGCCGCTAGTCATTATTATCAGCTGTGCTATTTAAGATCTTATCCAAGAACTTATACAAGATCTTATGCAAGGTCAGCTGTAGCTAAAATAGTATGCCAAAAATGGCAGTAAAATGCCGGGCTTTGCAGCCAATGGTAAGCAAATTAAGATAAAACCCGGTTAAGTGCAAATTTTAACCGGCTTCAGCGTCAGCAGCAGGCAATTCAAAGTAAAAACAGCTGCCCTCGGGCTGGCGCTGATAACCAATCTGGCCCGCCATCTGCTCAATTAATGCTTTACTGATCGCAAGCCCTAAGCCAGTGCCACCGTGGCGGCGGCTGTCCTGACTATCGGCCTGGGCAAAACGCTGAAACAGTTGCGGTAAAAACTCACTGCTAACGCCGCTGCCCTGATCAATAATACTGACCTGGATCTGCTGATTTTGTTCCGTTAAGCTGATTTCCACCACGCTGTCAGCAGGTGAAAATTTCACCGCATTGGCCAGCAGGTTCAGACATACCTGGCTTAACCGAACTTTATCGGCCAGCACCCGATATGGTTTGTCCGGGTCGCAACGGATAACCAGTTGTTGTTTATGCTGCATGGCGGCAATCTGGGTAATGCTTTGCTGCAGCAGCGGGATAAGTTCAACGGTTCTGATATCAAAGCGCATTTTGCCACTGGCCAGCCGCTCGGTATCCAGTAAATCATTAATCAGCTGATTTAACTGACCACAGCTGTTATGGGCCATTGTCAGCATTTTCTGCGCCGGGCGGTTCAGCTCACCGAGCGCGCCACCAATCGCCAGGCCCAGTGCGCCATTAATGGCTGTCAGGGGTGTGCGTAATTCATGGCTGACGGTTGCAACAAATTCATTTTTCAGTTTTTCAGTCCGTTTTTGCTCGGTAATATCTCTGATCAGTAACAGCTGACGCTGCTGCTGTCCCGGTTGCAGCCAGCTGCGGGACAACGACAAATCAAACTGAGAGCTATCCTGGCGCAATCCGCTGCCTTCAAACTGCTGGTCCGGTGCTGATGTTGCGCTGTATACGGCTTCAATACTTTGAGTGGTAGCCAGTAACATTGACCAGTGTAAGCCCCGTAAACTGCCGGGCGGATAATCAAACAAGCGGTAGCACGACAGGTTAGCGTCTTCAATAATCCCTGCTTCACTAGTAACTATAATGGCGTCGAGCACGTTGTCGGTTACCGCCCGCAGGTACGTTTCGCTGTGGCTGAGCTCCGCGGCAGTGGCCCGCAACTGCTGGCGTGAGTAAAACAGCCAGGCGAGCAGGGTTAGCAGGCAAAATGTCGCCAGATACAAGCCGGCCCGTAACCAGGAGGTGCGGTTAGTTACCACATCGGTGGCTCTGATAGCCATCTGCCAGTTGGCACCACGAATGGCCAGGTTCAGCAACAGGCTGTCGTCATAAAATAAATCCGGCTCACCAAAGAACGCGTTGCCATACTCAGCTTGCCCCGGGTCACGGGCACGCAATGCTATCATCACATTTTGCTCAGCGGCACTGGCAGCAAGCAGTGACCAGATGGTTTCAATGTTAACCACGGTACTTAAAATGCCCCAGTAATTATCGTCCGGGATAAACAGCGGTAAACGGTAAATAAACGCCTGACCACCCTGCACCAGCCGCACCGGGCCCACCAGCCGCGCCTGGCCACTGCGGATTGTTTCTGCCACCACCGGCCACTGGTCGGGTAAATCGGGGTAATATAAGTTTAAGGCCCGCTCATTGCCGGCCAGCGGATAAATATATTGCAGCCGGTTACCCGGTGCCACGCCAATATTGCGGATATGCTTGGCCTGCTGTACCAGGCCGGGCAGCAAAATATCCAGCTCGGCTTTATCGACCTTACCGTCACTGGCTTTGACATACGAGGCCAGGCCAACGGTTAAGTACAACGGAATATTAAGCTCTGACTCCAGCAACGCTTTCAGCTGGCCGGCACTGGCCACTTCATGGCGTAGTTGCTGGCTGCGGATAAGTTGCTGTTCATGGTTTACCAGTACCTCGGTTGCCAGCATAGCGATTGCGGCCAGCCCCAGTAGTAACAACCAGTGCCAGTAGCGCAACGCCTTGAAAAAACTAACCATTCAATAAGGTTCCCAAACCACAATAAAGCTACTCTAGCCTGTCATCGTTGGCGGTGCAATCACGGCTATTGAACTGTTTGCCTAAAAAACGCACTGCCAGGTAATAGACTTACAGCAAAAGCCTGTCTATAATGCGCGCTCGCACCAAAGTGCGACGGTTGCACCCGTAGCTCAGCTGGATAGAGCGCTGCCCTCCGGAGGCAGAGGTCAGAGGTTCGAATCCTCTCGGGTGCACCAAAACAATCAACCGCCATTTCGGCGGTTTTTTGTTTTTAGTGTCGTTTTAAGCATAAGTTGAACTTTTTTAAGCATAACTTGCGCTTTTGTCATTATCTGCCACGCTTATGTAACTTTGTTACGAAAGTGACTGGGCGTGCAGAAACGAAAAATTACTAAGTCTGCAGTTACCAATATCTTCAGGTTTGTCTCCTGCCACAAGCCCGACCCTGTCACCGTCGAAGGTTACAACGAATTCATAGCTTGTCATTACTTTGAATTCTCCCCCCAGGTCATCAATTTCGAAGCCCAACCTCAGCGTTTTGCCTTTCCGCTGGAAAACAGTAATCGGCCTCTTATCTACACTCCTGACTTTTTAGTTCGGCTGCACGACCAGCAGGAAGTATATTTCGAAATCAAACCCCACAGCATCACTCTCACCGATAAGTTTAGACAAAAGTGGCAGTTGTTACAAAAGGCATTTGGCGAAAGAGATCTGAGCTTAGAGCTGGTAACTGACAGGCAACTGATGCGTGGTCAAATGGCTGAGAACCTGAAGCTGGTTCATCGCTATATGACACGTGAAGGCGTAACCGAAGAGCAGGCGCTAATTATATCGCGCCTTACCGGCGGCCCGCAGTCACTGAGTGACATATCTATCGGAATTCAAACATCAGAAAACAACACGGAAGGTTTACTGCTGAATCTGGTAGCTAAGAAACTGGTGTCGTTTCCGCTTTATGCTGAGTTGAACTCTGACACCGTCTTTGCGAGGGTTAATCATGGCTAACGTGTTCGAGCAACTTTTCCCAATACCCGCAGATGTGACCCATGACACAGCGAGAGAAGCACTTCTCGCTGAAGTAAAACAGTGCCTGGATAAAACCGAGTCGTATGAACATCTTGACGCATTGCCAGAGCGGGAGCGTGAACAAGCAGTGTTCCGCTGGAGAGTGCTCAGCAGAGTTACTGAGCTTTGTCATGGCGTTTTTTCTGAGCAGCGCTTGAAAACTATTCTCCCTGAACTTGAGTCTGAGTTTGCGGCGCTAACCCCCTCAATATCTACTATCCGGCGTTGGGCTAAAGTTTACCAAGAGTCTGGAAGGTCAATTAAAGCGTTAGCGCCTAACAGCAGCGGGCGCGGTAATAAAAGCAAAAGACTAAATCCGGAAATGGAAGAGTTAATCCAGCAAGCGCTGGACAGAATTAAGGATGCCAAATCGGGTGCAGTCTCCAGCGCCTACAGTTATCTCCAGCATTTAGTGTTTCAGTATAACCAAAGGTCTGATCTAAAACTTAGGGCGCCTTCAATTCAGACATTCTGGGCGCGCTTTAAGAAAATTTCCCCGTATGAGATGGCAGTAAAACAGAAAGGAAAGTTTAAGGCGAACAAGGAATTCAAACACATCGGTGAAATGGTAAAAACAAACCGACTCCTGGAGCGGGTAGAAATTGATCATACTAAGCTCGATTTTTTTGTTGTCGAGAAAGAAAGCTTCATTCCACTCGGCCGACCTTGGATTACGACACTCTGTGATGTGCATTCGCTCTCTGCGCTGGGGTTCTATATTGGGTTCACACCACCAAGTTTTGTAGCTGTTGCCAGAGCGCTAAAGCATGCTTTGTTACCCAAAGACTATGTATTGAGGCGATATCCTGAGATTAAAAATACTTGGCCCTGTTTCGGTAAGCCGGAGCTCATAGTCTCTGATAATGGCAAAGAGTTCGATGATAAGGATTTCAAGTTGGTATTGGGCAAGCTGTTGATTAATTCAGGCAAGAATCCAACAGCAACGCCCTATCTAAAACCAATTATCGAAAGGCACTTTGGGAAACTGAATTCTGAATTACTGCGAGCACAACCCGGTCATACTTTGGCTTCATTAAAAGGCTCAGCAGATTATGATCCCGCTAAAACTGCTGTTGTTGATATGGATAGGTTGCTGCAGATTATCCATATCTGGATTTGTGACATTTACCAGGCAGGCCCGAATGCAAAACGAGACCGCATCCCTAACCATACATGGAAGAAAGCGTTTGAAAAGTTTGCTCCTGTTCAAACTGAGTACGATGTTGAAGATTTGAATCTGACTTTTTGTCGGGCACTTAGCGGCCAGTTGCGGCGGGATGGAGTGACGTTCAGGCACCTTCGGTACTCCAGTCATGCTTTGGCTGAGCTCCGGGCGAAAGTTGGTGATCATCAGGTTATTTTTAAGGTAGATCCAGAGAATCTTGGATACATCTATGTTTCCAACCAGGTGACCCAGTCTTTTTTAAAAGTGCCGGCAGTTAAATTTGAGTATGCGTCTTCAGTAACGCTGCATCAGCACAAGATCAACTGTATTGCTGCCAGGCAAGAGGTCGGAGATAGCTATTGCGATGATGATATTCAGGAAGCCAATAGTCGTATTCACCAGTTGGTTGACGAGGCTTTCTCGGCAAAAGCAAGATCATCAAAACGCACAGGCCGAACATCTAAAGCTGCGAGGTATGTCGAAGACTCTAAGCGTGCAAAAGCTTTGGCTACTGAAAAACAGGATGAAGTTGTGAGCTTAACTTCTGACTCCAATGCCGGAGACGAACCGAAGAAGATACCAAGTAAGCCTGTAGACACCACTGGCTGGGAGTTCCTTTAACATGACCGCAAAACTCAGTGAAGAAGACATCAAGGCAAAGCTAGCTCGTTTTCGTTCAGCATTTCTTGCAAGCCCGTTTCTAAAAGCCGTGCTAAATGAGCTTGATGAATGCAGGGAGCTGTCAAAGCTTGGTGGCGACCCTGAATGCATAATTGTTACCGGTGATACGGGAGCCGGTAAAACATCACTCATTAACAAGTATCTCGAATTGAATGCAAGAAACGATTCATACGAAGGCACTCTCATACCCGTGTTGTCGACCACTTTGCCTGGCGAGGCCAATTCAGTGGCACTGTTTCAACAAATTTTAGCTGATCTGGGACATCCGTATCCATTCGAGTCTAGCAACGAAGTTGCACTACGAAAGCAAATCAAGGCGATAGCCCAGAACTGTGGATTAGAGCTAATTATTATCGACGAGTTCCAGCACTTGATAGAGCGGAAAAGCCTGAAAATACTTAAGGAAACGGCAAATTCCATTAAAAGCCTGATAGTCGATACCAAAATCCCAATGGCGCTATTTGGTATGCCGTACAGTTCAGTGATCTTGGGCAGCGTCAGTCAGCTATCGAGCCGCTTCGAGCGCCGCAGAATACTTAGTCCATTCCGTATCAGTACTGATAGCGAGTTACAAAACTACCAGGCTTTCTTATCGAAGTTTGAGACGCTTATGGAGTTAGCGGAACCCTCAGAACTCGCATCGGAAGAAATGTACCGCAGATTGTATTCGTACTCGAGCGGAAACTTCAGAAAGTTGAAAAACCTTCTGAACGAAGCATTTAAAGCTGCTCTTGAGAACGGCGAACGTAGTATCAGCCAGAAACGACTTGCTGAAACGGCAAGTCAACGGAGCTCTGTTATCACGGAAACTAACAATCCTTTTTTGTTACCGATAGAGAAATTAAAAATTTCGGAACCTGGGGAGTATGTTGGTTGGGATGACTATAATCAGGGAAAAGGAGGTAATGTTCAGTTTAAAGATAAACCGAAGGTGCTTAACTTTTCTGACGTGTTTTGACTGTGTAGTTGCCTCCACTAAAACGGACTAATACAACTAACTAACTTGCCATTTTGAGAGCCATATACTCTCGCAGTGACATCATTTTCAATACGCTGTGCGGATGGAAGCTATTAAAATCTTAGAACCAACCGGCAAGCTGAGTGATCACCGATGCTACATCAGGTCGCTGGCTCAGACAGACATAATCACGTTTGAATGTCTTCACGAACGTTTCAACCATACCATTACTTTCAGGCTTCTGACAGGCATAGTGCACACTTTAAAGCCAAGTGTTTTGGCGAGATTAAGTGTTTCTTCGGCAACATAGCAGCTGCCGTTATCCGTTAGCCACTCAGTTTTCTGAGGAAGGTTAAACAGAGCAAAGTCTCGAGTTTTTCCTTCCAACTATAGCCTTATTGGAATGCCCCAGATATGTGATATCTGAAATGGTCTTTTATATGTCCAACAAAACTATCTTTATTCCATGAAGAAAGTACCATAACAACTCTCCTAAAAATTAGGAGAGTTGTTATGGTTTGAATATTAAGTCTTCTTTTGGGACAGAGCCGGAACTCCTGTGGCTCGGACTCGCTCACACTTCATTTGATTCAGAAATCTCCGCAGTATGATATGCCAGCATGGCCGGAACACTTACAGCATAAATGCTAATCATTGTTCTGAGACTATTACATAATAGTGCTGAGGCGCGTCCCCATATGGACGTCGAGTATCTACCCGCACACATGGTCTCCCATCGCAGCTCCGAATGTCGTATTCCTGTTTTATGCCTTCTATTTTCTCGCTCAGCATTGCATGCTCTTGAAGAAGTCTCTGAATGTTATCAACGGTTGGAATCTTTCCGGTGTAGTGAAGCCAACATCCAAAGGAAATTAGAATGAGCCAAGGGAAAAATACAATTACGGAAAACATTAGAAATGAGGATTTTCGTGCTGTTCTAAATTCGCTCGATGCGGCTCTCGCCTCGTCCCTAGCAACTTTGAAGTCGCCAAGAATCTGCTCAGTAATATCCTTCACTGATTTTTTCGAAGCTTGTGCGGCTTCGCTATGAATGCTTTCAGCGGTCCGGCGTAATATATTTGATTGGTGACTTAATTCTTTGGTTAGTTGTTCAAGGTGCTCTTGACTCATTTGGCTTGCAGTTAACAGGTTAAATGACGAGTCTACCAGAGTATGAAATTTTTTTTCATCCATAGCCTTACGCCCCAAGGCCAGGACTTCTGCTGCGGGTATGCTGTACTTTCTTCTCCAACTCAAGCTCCTTTTCCAAACTTAATTTCATTATGGATTCGTATTCATTTTTCATCTTTAAAACGAACTCTTTATGCTGCAGCCTCAGTTGCATGATATCTGCGTATTGCAGATATTTAATACCATCTTTATCCACTGACACAATGATCCCACCAGTTCCCACTTTACCGTCACCTTGACATGCAGCTACTACGGCAAGATAAGCCTTGAGCTGCTCAGCTGTAAATTTTTTCTGAGGGCTCTTAACAGCATGAGTGATACTTCCAATGAAGCCTTCTAAAGTGTAGCTAGAGCTGGCTCCAGAGAATGCTTCTAAATAAGGGGTGATATTGTTTGCACATTTTTCTTCAAAAGGTTCTGTCTCAACATACCAGTGGGCTTCTCTTGATACGGCGATCAAATCATTTTGCCCAATCAGAGCAGTAATCAGCTGTGTTTGCTTGTTTTTTTCCTTCTTGAGAGAGCTTCCTTTATTCTTGAACTCAATAAGGCGTACTACACTTTCAAACTCTACTAACATATCACCGAGTGATTTATCTGCTGGGGTTTGCTGCAAAAGATTAACAACAGACAGCGTTCTTTGCTCAGGTAAAGCTCTGCCGATAGACAGCCCCAAACCATAAAGAAAATTGCCTATAATTACGTTTTCGTAAAGCTTCATCAGTACCTCTAATTATAAGAGTCAAACTTAAACATGGTGACCTTTCCCCCAAGATTAATGCCAATCTTTTGCTAAGATTTTCCAGCTTATTCTGCCTGTTTTGGATATTCAACAGACAACAGAGGTTTACTTGCGGCAATGAGCGAATAGCAGTCGTTCAGACCAGGAGCTTACGAAAAAAAGAATCTCTGCTTTGCCTTAACTGCAGACATTCATTTTATTACTCTGAGTTTTTATTTCTAAACAAATATGTTTGATGCCAAAAACGATAAAACCATCCGTACCCTAGTTGTCTTCCCCGAGCTTTGTCACTAGGTATAACTGAAATTTACTATGCAACAAGCCTTAATTTTACTTCAACCTGAGGTCGTATTTCTCGAGGTAAAGTAGACAAAATAGACTTAATTTGATCTTGATTCAGCACAGGTTTAACCTTGTCTACAAATTCGTCAATTAACCTATCGAGTTCTGCTTTTCGAGACCACTGAATTTTTGCCGCCTTATTGCCAACTCGTTGTTCGACCACTTGCAGAGTCTTGTCTGCTGAATACACATATTTAAGTTGATGTTTATAAATTGCGTGAGTGTCTTCGTCGACTTCAGAAAAACACGCAATTAACACGATCCCATCTACTGTTTTTTCAATCGCTAGGCTGCTATAGTTTTTCTCGAAAATGGTATCCGCAATTTCAGAAGGCTGTATACCCTTGAAAAGGTAAAGGGATGCTAATTTATCAATTAATTGATTCACACCATTGACTAAGCACATAACATTTTCCTCAACTCTTCTATTATCGCAGGCACTTCGTTTATTGAAAGTAGCAATATGTTATTTTCACGTTGCCCCACTGGGCCAAATTTTTTGAAGAGTTTAGCATTAATGTACATTACGAGCACGGCATCATTGGTCGAGTTCGGTTGTACCTGCGAAATAGACCGGGTGAATTTTTCCGCTAGCTCCAAACCTTTTTCATCCAACCCCAAGTCACTTAAAAGATTTGTTGCTTCATTTTGAGCATTGGCTACAAGAATTTTTCTCATGTCTTTTCTTGCTTTATCTGGCCGCTTAGCAACTAGATTGGGGTCAATCTCATTTCTGCCAACTAGACGTGTTTCTTTCTCAATCAGTCTGCCTCTTAATATTTCGAGATCTTCGGCATCGAAGCCACTGTCAACTGGAATTGACTCAATTTTTTTAGAGACCTGTACGTCTATCTCCGCTCGTTTCCGCTCAAATAATTCATTAAAATCTATATCGTTAAGATAAGATGATTGCGCACTCAAAAATGAGCCGTCCGACGATACTCCTGCGAGAGTTGTATCTTTTGCTTGGTAATCAATGTCTAAATCAGGATATTCTCTAACTTTCTGTTTTTTGCCACGATCGATTTCTCCCTGAAAATCTTGCCACATGACATCTAAGCCAGTTTCCTCGTGATAGATAACTAGTGCATTATTATCAATTTCGAATGCTGTGATTTCATCTTCAGGTATAGCTCGTAGCACCCTGCCGATAATTTGGGCAAAAGCATTGGTGCTTCTATATGGTCTAAATATGGAAAGAATAGATAAATACTTGTGATCGTAGCCTTCCATCAGCATATTTACAGAAATAACTACATCACAGTCATGAAGTTCAATTCGCTTGAACGAGGCATCAAGTTCCTCTTTCGGCATCTCACTATGGATTATTACCGTCTTGAGACCACATACTTTATACCAGCGATCTAAATCTTCAGCATGAAGAATGCTGCAACCCGCTGCCAATATCTTGTGGGGCACATCTGGCGATGCCTTGCGAAGTCCCGCAAGTCGCTCCACACTGTGATTAATCACATCCATTGAACACTCTTTCGATAGAGCCACTGAACGCTCAAGCCATTCTTGGTCTTTGAGTGCTAAAACCTGTTCTTTAGAAAATTTAACTCCGGGGCTATCAGGTATTGTGAAAAATAGTTCATGAGCGTTAACTGTTTCTTTGCGTAACCATTTAACGTATTTGTCACGCATTACCTCAGATAAAAATGTTTCATGAATTTTTGTTCCTGGTAATTCCTGTTTATCGCCTCTGAATGGGGTACCTGTAACATATAGTTTTTTTGAATTTGAAAAATAAGAAAGAACTTCTTTCCAAGTTTCCGCTGGAGCGTGATGTGATTCGTCGACAATAATCATGTCGAAAAAATCTGATGCAACTCGATTAACAAGGCCAGATTCACGTATTTTTCCAAGTTTCTGAATATTGGAGTAAACGATATCGCTATCAATCAAATGCTGTTCAGATAGCTCAGAACTGTATTCGGAAATTATTGGAATATCATTTGCACTAAATAGCACATCAAAATTAATCCAAAAATTATCTTCAAGTAACTCTTGGGTTTTCTGAATGCTCTTTTTTGTAACTAGCCCAGGGGTGATAATCAAAACCCTACCATTGCAAACGCTAAATGGAGCGATAGAGATTAAGCCACTTTTGCCGGTTCCCGTAGGCAAAACCACTAAAGCATCACCCTTAGGATTTTCTCGGAAATATTCAGTAATTTTTATATACGCTTCAATTTGTGGCTTTCTGAGTTTTGAATTGCCTAAAATATTGGCTGCGGTATCCATAAAATAAGACATCTATAATTCCCTTTTCAAACTGAGAGTTGAGTAACGCAAAAATTAACCTAAATATACTAAATAAAAACTTTTATAGAAACAGAGTACTAACGATCGCTTTGAGTCTAATTCCTTTACTCCGTCAGATTTAAGCATTTGTAATTACGATAAATCAGTCATGCTGAACGTCTGCTTCAGTGAAAATCAGTGATTCAGCAACAGCAAATTCCTACATTTTCTTCTGGCACTAACCGGTCATATATAGTGAAAGACAGCTACGAGCGCAGGCTGTGTGAAAACTGCTGATCACTTTTTGGTCTAAGCAGCAGATTTATATTGCGCAGGTTGAGCTAAGCATTAGCAACTATCTGAATAAGCTGGATGACGCTGACAAAGGTTATTAAAGCCGTAGTGATATCAAAGCAGTCCTCGATACCGGTGCTGTGGCGCTAGTGCCAAAAGGCGACACCTCTGGTGCAGACCGCAAAGGTCTCTATAACCGTTTATTGTCTCCATTCATCAAACACCTTAATACTACTATCTCTATCTTCTTCACTCATGTATACATTGAATTAACCACAAGTGCGTCTATGCTTGATTCAAAAAAGTATATTTGGATAATCTGAGACTACCTTGCGCTATCTTGTCCGCCCCAAGCCCAAATCTGACGAAAGTCTTGAATCCTTTATGCTGCGGGTTGCCAGAGGTAACGGTTATTCAGATTTTTCAACGTTCATTCAGTCTTTAAAAAGTAGTGTTACCAACTCCTCGGCTAGAAGATTCGAGTCATTTTTACCTGAGGGCATTGCAAGTGCTAACTTATACCACTCTCAAATCTCCAGTCGTCGCCGTATCGACATGTTACGTCAGTTCGCAGAGCTGGCCGGTTGTACGCTGTCTGATTTACTGGATATTAGTTTGGCCCGCTGCGCGGTCACATTTTCGAAAAGACGCGTGAGTCTGTACAGACAAGGTGTAAATATACCGCTCGATGAACTACTGCCACTTCACGAAGTTCCTGTATGTCCCTTGTGTATCAATGAAAATGGATATGGCCGGCAACTTTGGCATTTTCGGTCCTACACTGCTTGTCATCAACATGGCATAGCGCTGATAAGCCATTGCCGTTGTGGTGCATCCTTGAATATGGTTGAGCAGGAGTTTTCTGGCAGTTGTCATTCTTGCGGGGCATCTTTGCTTGAGCAAACTGAAAATGCGTCCGATCCCGAGCTAACACTATCCGCCTGGTTATCAGGGGAGTCGAACGAGCATCTTCCTAACGTTGTACAAAGCCATAGATGGGGACTCGTTCACTGGTTCAGGCACTATGGCGAATCTGGTGAGTGTATCGCTGAGAGCTCATTTTTTAGCTACTTTAAGGCTTGGCCTGACTCTGTGTTTGAGAAGCTAAAATCGGACTTCACAAAGGCCATTGAGCTTGCTGTTTTACCTGCAAATGAAATGACCTTTCAGGACGTTTTTGGTGATCTCTTAATAGTATCTTGCCGGTTGCCGGGGTCGGCACTTGCAGACAACATTGTACTTAGAAGCATTGTGCAGTTTTTATCTGATGAGGTGATCGATAAAGGTAGTTTACTCGGCGATTTGGCCATTAACAGTATTGAGGCTGCGATTCTGCTTAACACCACCACTGGGCAGATAGCATCACTTTATGACCAAGGTATCTTACAGACAAAAAATCAACTTAAGAGCAGCCAAATTGCGGCCGTGACTTCTCCGGTATTTCGTTTGTCCGATGCGCTCTGCTGTTGGCTTACGTCATATCAGAGTGAGACGTCAAACAGACGTTATCTGGTTTCAAAGTGGTAAATCGGATGCACTTAAAAGAGCTTATACAGTTGCCGGATGTGCAGATTAGAAATGTCGAGTTGAAGCGGGCTTTCAATGCCCTTAGTGAAGCGGTTTGTATTGACGGCTTGGAGGTTCAAGCTATCCATATTCTGGCAAACCTGACTTTAAAACTCAGTGATGTATTGGATGTCACCTCGGCAACAGAAGCTTATAGCCTGTTAAAATCTCAAGACTGGTTAAGTAAATGCCTTTCGACTGTGAGGTTCAGGCATTCACATAATTTAAAGTACCTTGATTATAAGAACCGTGGCGTATTGCGACTTGCGCCAATAGGAATGCTCCCAGCCGGCTATATATCCTCTCAAATGTGTAAAGACCATGCCAGGCTTGGGTGGTCACATAATTCTGCCGATATCAATTACCAGTTATTTCTCTGCGCCTCGTTCAATTGGCAGGGCGGGCTAAGCTGCATCGCAGAATTGATCCGCGACGGGGATTCGAATTTTAAAGAGCTTCTCTTTGAAGCAGGGATGTATAAAAAGGATATTATCTGGCTGACTAAAGAGCTGCAGGGAATTGTGCCCAGACAAACCTTACTTGAACTTGGCCCGGAGTTACGCCAAATCCGGTTACCTTATCTCAACGCATACTGTGCTGTCACTCCGGTACCATCTCATATGTTGCAGCGAGAGATTCATCTGGCGTTAAAGGCCGAGAAACGGCATCGAGGTGTTATTAAACACGCCAGAGCGGCAAGTGTAGGTGATTTGGCTGCTGCAACTGCCGGCCGGGTATTCACTTTCAGGACGGTGCCCAAAAAACTCTGGATGAGGCACTGCCTGAACCCGAAGCAGTCGCTGCCGGACGCCGGTTTGCTGGCATTAGAGCAGCTCACCAAGGCTGAGCAGATGCTGCTGACAGACAATAATCGAAAGCGCCTGGGCGATGAGTGGATACAAGAAATCCTTAATTACATTGATATCTGGATTAAGAAATACAACATCTCAAAAGGTCTGACCGCCAGCGCTTTAGTTGCCCAATTTAATGAGCACCTCAGCAAGACAAAGTTCGGTCGTGAACTGGCATATCAGCCCAATGTTACAAGGCTACTCAACCAGCTGATGCTCAAAGCATCATTTGATTATGAGCTCTCTCCGATAACGCAGGGAAACTATCAGTACCTGGTATTGCCAGGCATCAAAATTTCCGGCGCTTCGGCATTTAGCTCCGCTTACACAGTGGGCATCCCATCGCTAATGGGTATCTGGGGCTTTCTACATGCGTTTGAACGGAATATCCAACGCCGGACGAACAACAGTACTTTTCAGATTGAGAGCTTCGCACTGTGCTTACATCAGTTTGCATTCGACGACCGTGGATTAACCAGAGAAGTTAAACTGGACGGCAAAAGGCTTGTTACCCCTGCCATTCTGACAACACGTTATTGTGATTTCGTCATCAGTTTTGTTTTCAAAGTGCCTGAAGCTCAATTGCACCTTGAGCCTAACCAGTTGATTTCATGTTTTCCGAATTCACTGTGTCAGGGGGCGGTGCACCCCCAAATAGAACGGCTTGAGAGTTTTCTCTGGATGGATTCGTTTTATCGCGCAGTTCAGGCCATACCGGAGAAACGAGGACGCTGGCTGGCACCGGATCTTAACTTTTCGCAAAGTGATGTCGAAACAATGACTCTTGTACCCGAGCTACTGCTCACAACAGTGGGTTACCAACTTCTGGAAACACCTACTGATAAAACGGGAACTGTGAATGATATGCCACATGCCTTTGCAGAACCGGTTCTCGGGAACGTGTACCAACGCCTTGCCGGCGCTGATGCTTTGGATCATGAATTTTTCTGGAAGCTTGCAGTACTTCCAAATGCCGTTCTATTAGGGACTGAAGGAACTGAACATGAAGCTGCCTCAACGATTTAGCTACCGCCGCTCACTGTCACCCAGCATTGGTGTTTTCACTTATGTGAATAAACAAGGAGAGGAAAGACCACTGCCGTTTAAAACAGTGAAAGTACTCGGTCAAAAAGAGGGTGTGGCGGAAGGATTTGATAACAAAATGATTCCCAAAGCCTCAGCTACAGCGAAGAAACTTGGCGAGGGAAACCCACATACTATCGAATATTGCCATGTACCTTACGACGCGAACCGGGTCTTCTGCAGATTCTCGTTGACTGTTAATGCAAACTCTATAGCGCCCGAGGTGTGCAATGACACTGAAGTTATAGAGGCCATGTCTGAATTTGTGAAGTCCTACATAGTCGTGAAAGGCTATAACTATCTTGCCGAGCGTTACCTGATACAGATCATTTCTGGTGCCTGGTTATGGCGAAATCAGTATTCACTGAGTACTACAATCAGGATCAGAACCCACACAGGTCGAAATCTGGTAGTTGAAAATGTACAGCCGCATTCAGGGCAAAAAGGCTGGCAACAGAATTTAGCTGGCTGGGCAGATTTGGTTGATGAGTTTAGTGAAGCGCTAATTAATCCGGGCAAATTTCTGCTTTGCGAGGTGGAAGCTGAGATTATTCCAATAACCTGCCAGGAGATATACCCCAGTCAGGCATTTAGTGATCGGGATAGCGCATATATTGCCGGGCGGGTATTCCAAAAAACTATGGTAGATGGCACTGAGAGCCCAATTTTAGGTGCCTATAAAATTGGTGCGGCAATTGCTCAGATTGACGATTGGCTTGATGACGCTGTCGAGCCATTACGAGTGGCTCAATACGGGGTAGATAAAAAGATAAGTGCCGCATTGCGCACACCTGAAAATGGTTTAGATTTTTTCAGTACCGTTACGCAGGTCGAGCAACTGACTGACGAGATAAAAGCTGAAAAGCAGCCCAACAACAGAGCTCACTTTTTGGCTGCTAATCTGATAAAAGGTGGTTTGTTTCAACAAGGAGCAGCAAAGTGAAAAGATTTTATTTTTACATTCGATATTTACCCGAGCACGTAAATTGTGAGTTCCTGGCGGGTAAATGTATTCGCATTTTGCATGCCTATCAAACTAGATTTAACATACGCAGTATTGGTGTGTCATTCCCGAATTGGGAGCAAAGCAGTATTGGCCGAACCATCGCTTTTATATCTGAGTCGCTACAAGCCTTAACTACCCTCAGTCAGCAAAATTACTTTGTCCAAATGGCTGAGGAAAGGTATTTTCTAATCAGCGGTGTTCAGGCGTTGCCTGGTGAATACCAATATCAAGAATTTATTTATTACCGGGAAAGACGACTGGAAAAAGAATCCGCATCTGCTATAAAAAGAGAGTTGAAACGTTTGCAATCAAGAGCTATTCAAGCCGGTGTCGACTATGCTCCTAAAACAAGTGAGCGTGGATGTGTTGAGATACCTTTTGCACATAGGCTATCCTTTGGTAGCTCTAGTGGAGCAGATTTCTTGCTTTTTATCGGCCGTTTGGAGTGCGAAAAAAAACAACTATCAGAGTTCAGTAGCTACGGATTAGGAAATAGATCTGAGTTTAAGGGGACAGTGCCTTGTCTACGACCCTTAATTTGTGACCGTTAGGTAAGTGGTTAATTTTAATGCTATAAAAGATACCTCTATAAGTTAAAGTGTAGCTAGTTGTTATTGGTCTAATTTATTGATTTAATTTATTTTATTAGGTTTGCTCCATAGTTATCCGCCGCATAGGTGGCTTAGAAACGAGTTTTATTCCATTATGGCAATGGAGGGGCGTTATCCGCCGCATAGGTGGCTTAGAAACCGGAAGCAGATGTCCCAGGTTCAAATCGTGAACTCCGCCGCAGAGGTGGCTGATATTATTGTGTAGACAAATTTTACTATAAAATGTGTGTTAACAACCCAAAGGGGGCGATGGTGTCTGAGTATTCATTCGAAGAAAAGCTTTTAGTGCTGACGCCTGAAGCAGCAAAGCAGCTAGTGGCAGACTTCCAGAATCCAGTGAAAGTAAGATTTTCTGAGAGAGATCACAAACTAGAAGAGAAAAAAGGCATAGTGTTATTGCAAAAAGCATGGGCCGCCAAGCATAGTTAGCTTACAAAGCTGCTACGATGTATCAATTAAGAAGGCCAGAAGCATAAATACTCTGGCATGTTGAGATCTTGATTGTTCCGAAAATTATATTTTATGTGGGGTATCGGTACCGCCACTGCTGATAATGAGCTACTACGTTGTTGATGCGGGGCTGCTCTGCCGCCGCTAAAATTACATTGCAAATAATACTTCCTTTTTAGTATTTAAGCCACTTTCCGTCCGCCCCAAATCACTTTATGTTGTCTGCTGCACAAACCAGCAAACATGAATGGCATTAGCGTAGTTTTAGCTAGCAATATTGTTCCTATATTGTTATACAGTAAAACTGTTGGCCTGAATGTCTTAGGTAATCACGTGGCAAATATTCTTTCGAGGGAATGATGGATTCTGCGCAAGCTGAAATTCTCGTAGCTAGTTTACTTGGAAAAGAAGTCGGTGGATGGCGTATCAACAGCTTTTTAGGGAAAGGGAAATCGGCGGTGGTGCTCGCCTGCTCTCGAGAAGCCGAAGTAGGTGCGATCAAAGTGTTCCATCCAGAACTTGTTGAGCGATATGGGCGAGCGACTCAACTTGAACGGATACTACGGGAGAAAAGTCTCGTTGGAGCCTCTCATCCTAACTTGGTGAATATTCTGGATGGCGGCGAGTGTCCAGAAACCAAAGTTTTATATATAGTTATGGAGTGCATTCCATATCCCAATATGCATGACGCGTTATTGAGCATTCCGTCGGAAATGATTCCTGTGCTAATTGCACAGCTCGCTTCTGCAGCGCGCTTTCTGGAAGACCGAAATTTGGTTCATCGCGATATAAAACCAGAAAACATTGCAGTATCTTCCGATTTTTCAAGAGCTATCCTTCTTGATCTTGGTGTCCTGCGCCCGATCGGCTTATCTAATTTAACCGATGTTGATCAGCGTTCCTTTATCGGAACTCTTCGCTACGGGGCACCTGAGTTTCTGCAAAGACAAGAGGAAGATTCTGTTGAGGGATGGCGTGCGGTAACGTTTTATCAAATAGGTGCAGTATTGCATGACCTAATTATGAAGCGCGTTTTGTTTGAAAGGGATTCCGAGCCTTTTTCATGCCTTGTTCGGGCGGTAATTGAGAAAGTGCCGGAGATCTTCGGCGACAACGCAAGGTGCGTAACCTTAGCGAATCACTGCTTGATCAAAAATCCGGCTACCCGTCTAGAGCTTGTTTCGTGGGACCGTTTTCAGAACCTTGTGATTGATGATTCTCCATCAATCACTCTTGCTCGTGATCGAATTCGACAAAGGCAAAAATATTTTCAAGTCGCGGCAGCTCAAGAGAAGCCTGTGGGACAAAACCCGCGTTCGGTAAGGAAAACATTGGATGACGTATGTAACCGCATTGAGTCAAGATTAGCGGCTCTTATGAATGACCTACAAGCCTTCCCGCTTCGCAGCACTCAGTCTATTAAGAATGTCGAGCAATGTGCATCTGAAACATATATTCATTTCGAAAAAGATGAGTTAAAAGGAATCCCTTTTAAGATTACGGTATCGATCCGCTTTACTTTAATTGACGAGAACTTAGGTAGACCGATTTTCAGAGCTGAAGCTGCTGCGGCTTGTGCTAACGAATACATCCAAATTGAAATGCTCCCAGCATATACTCCCATTCATACTGGAGAGATCGAACTGTTGCTCGACAATAGCTACCTAGAAGAAGTTTTTGTTAGCTGTCTCGAAGATGCTTATATGCAGATTGAACAGGGAAAATGGCCTAACGAAGGCAATATTATTGCTCTAATGGTTAAGAGGGGGGCAGTGTGAGTGATACTTGGTGGAAAGACGAAGATGACCTAGTTGCTGAGCAAGCGAAGGTCCTCGATCTGGATGAAGAAAAAAGCCTACTAATAATGGGGCCTCCAGGGAGTGGTAAAACAAATCTTTTACTGCTTCGAGCAAATCAGTTGTACTTGGGAGATTATCCAAACCTTCATATCGTTGTCTTTGGGTCACTGCTGAAGCATTTCATTCAACTCGGAGGCAATCAGTATGACTTTCCAACCGAGAAAATAGTTACACATGCGCAACTGTTCAATGATATTTTGCGTAGTGAGGGAATGGGTGTTGATAGTGAAAATCTACAAATTAACGAGGCTCGAGTTGAGCGTGCAAACAGGCTGCAGGAATTAGTGGATTCGGGTCGCGTCGGTAAACAGTTCGAAGCTCTACTTCTTGACGAAGCGCAAGATTACACTCCTCAAGAGATCCGGTTAATGAAATGTTTAACCGACGTATTGATAGCGACAGCGGATTCTCGACAGAAGATCTACAATGTTGACGATTGCATTGAAGTGCTCCGTAACTGCACAGATGAAATTTACCCACTGACGTTTCACTTTAGGAATGGGTTGGCGATATGTCGTGTGGCGGACGGAATATTCAAGAATGCACCAGACTATACTCCGCTTCGGACGCACTCTAACTATCGAGAGGCTGATTATCCCTCAACTTTTATGCCCAAAAGAGGTCTTTCGCTTGAGGAGCAGATTTCTGCAATGGTAACCCAGATTAACGACCAGCGGTTTGCTTACCCCAACGATCTCATTGGAATTCTATGCCCTCGCAATGAAGAGTTGGATATAATTTTTTCCGCTTTGACACGCGCAGGTCTTGGATATTCAATCACTAGAGCTAACTCAAAGGATTTTGATCCATCACGACCAATATGGTTATCTACACTAACTGCCGCAAAAGGGCTGGAATTTAGAGCACTTCACATCGCCGGCTTAGACTATCTTTATAGAATGGGTGGAGTGCAAAAAAGACTGATATACACTGGGATAACACGCGCCAAAACAGCCCTGACAATGTATTGGCACAATTCCATCCCAGGCTATCTTGAATCTGCAATACAAAGTGCGTCGCCGTCCAAAGCGCCTGTGACGAAGAAAAAAATCTTTGGTAAGGACTAGTTATGTGGATCGCACAAGTTAATAAGCGTGAGTGCTTTGAGGTTTATCTCGGTTCGATGAAAATGATCGAAAAACGAGTAAACGCACTTACACAAATTAAGTTGAACTACGAAAATGACATTTTACTGATTTGGGATATTGATCCACGTGAAGGTTTTTCTTTTCCAGTTCTGGTTGTTGCTGGTGATGATGACGTTAAATCGGTATTAAGCTCTCTAAAGGCTTCACCACAGGTACCTGCTCCATTAACCGCTATTAGTCGTGTAATTGGACGGAAAGAGGCAAAGCAGCATTTCGATACTGAAAGTCTTTTACTAAATAAGTCGATTTTTTCAGTAATAGCTCTACTTAGCCTAGTTGAAGGTTCGCTTCATAGTGATGGAAAAGTGGGATTGCAGCAGCAGAGTCCATTGCTTTGCAAACGCACTTTTTCTTACGCTTGGGGTAGAGCTATCGGAGCTCAAGTGAGTGCGGATTCATTCCAGGAACTCCCTACTCGGTGGTTAGATGTATACTCAATGCTAAATTCACCTGCAGCCTTGGATAGCGCACAGAGAACTGTGTCGCATTTGACGAATGGGTTAACGCTCCTCACTCAGCTTGCTTTTGATAAGAAGCCTAGTCAGCCGTCTGGCCAACTAGCGTTTTCAATTCTAAAAGGTGATAAGGAAGGACAGGAACGGGCTTGGGAAGGCCTCACAGCTTATCTCTCGCGTCCAATGAGTATTGAAGCCATTCAGTCCATGACAAGAGAAGACCGGGGCCTGCTGCTACAGGAAGCTCTCCGAGCCTTAACTGCTGCTAAGAGTCGAACCGAGCATGATACATTGGTATTCGCATGTGCATTCCTGGCGACAAGGTTAGCTCCAGGTCGACTTGACCATTTTGAGATGCTTAAGAGTATTGGACTACCGGAGCTGCTAGTTTGGTATGGGCTGTACGCCGCCCTCCAACATCCGAAAGAGATTCTATCATTACATAGTGGCTTGGGATTTCGTATGTTGCGTGATTTGCTCCGCGACGAGGATAAACTGGCCGCACCTATTTCGGATATGTCTTACCTGGAATTAAAGATGATAGCTCGTTCAGGGCTTGAGGGGATTGCTGGTGTTATTGGACACGCAAGTGAATTACAGATTGAGCTTATTCCTTACGTTTCTACATCGTTTACCTTTCAACTCCGTAGTCGCTCTCGATACGATGAAAGGCAACAATCTTTTGAGATGGAGTCTACCAACACCTCTATATCTCCACGTGAGCGTGCAAAACGCCTTGCTCTAGAGCTTTCTCTGCTGGCGAAGGATTTGCCAGACTACCCTGATGAGTACTCGTCAAGAAGAAACAAAGCTACTAAGCCTCGAATGTGAGGAAGGCAGAAAAATAGATTGGAATCCAAGTCAATCTCGTAAGGGTTATCGTCCTCAACAACGTTCTAGGAGATCAAGGCAAGCGAAGCTACTCGTCTTCGCTGACTCTTTTGGCAACAACTCAATATCCTGCTGAATTAGGCTGTGGTTCTAAAGTAATCCTGAGCTTGCTAACGCAGATTTTCTTTGTAGCTGGAGATGACAGAGCACAAATTATTTTTCGAGAGTGTTTAATGCACCTATGATTTGTTGTAATCCGCCGAGTAGGTGGCTGAGAAACTGGAAGCAAATGTCCCCAGTTCAAATCGAAAATTCCGCAGCGGAGGTGGCTGATATTATTTTGTAGACAAATTCTACTATTAAATGTGTGTTAACAACCCAACGGGGCGATGGTTTCTGCGAAAAAAACCTTTAGAGCTAACGCCTGAAGTAGCAAAGCAATTAGTGGCAGACTTTCAGAATCCAGTGACAGTAATATTTCCCGAGCGTGCGCGAACTAGAAGAGAAAAAAAGGCATAGCATTATTGCAAAAAGCTTGGGCTACGGCATGCCGAATTTAGCTTATTGTTCTTAAATGCCCCCCCGGAGTTTGATTTTAAATAGAAGTTGTCGTACCATTCAAAATGTAGATTAAGTACGTTCACGTACAGCGTTATTACCAACAAGCGCTGCGAAGAGACCGCCATACCAAGGCGGTTTTTTTAATTGTGACTGCTTTATGAAGGTGGCTAATTGCTTCGTGGCCCTGTAAAAATTTGGTAGCTCATTGGAAAACAGTTGCTATACCCATTAGATATTCTGCATGCCGAAATATCTTAAACTGTGTCTCAAAGAGTGAAACGCAGTTATGTTTTGGTGTGGGACTTACTTACCCATAAGTTTTTTTGCCATCTCAGCAGCAAATTTCTCTATATCAGTGTTTGTAGTAGTAAACTTAGTTGGGATGTGTTTCAGTTAAGTGTTACCACGCTGGGCAAACTCACAAAATGCCGTCATTTCTTCAAACAGTGACGTCGGCACTGCATAAAACCGGATCTGCTTGTCAGATAATACAGCAATTGCATCACCTTTCGCTTCTGCCAGCGCAGCAACATTAACCAATTCAAAGATTTTCTATCGAAAATAACTGATTATATAATCACATATTAATTTCAAATTCCTTACCTAGGAAAAAGCTAATCTGACTGCTGGATTTAAATACAGCTGATATATATAGTACAAGTTATCGCCAACGTTAAGATTTAGGCAGTAAAATTAATCCATCATAAGGAAAGGGAAACAGATGTCTAATAATCGAGCCGCCAAAGAGTTGAAAAGAAAAAGAAAAAAAGTGTCCCAAGCAAAAGAGGCGGCCTCCAAAGATAATCAGCTCCTAATGAGTGCTACAAAAGAAGAATTAAAGACTGTTAATTGGCTTATGGGCAGGGCTGAAGAAGATGGCGTTAAGCTTACAAAGGCTAAAGCGCTATTCCATTTGAGGCAGCAACGGAAAACTAATGACCTGGAATTCGGAGCTCTAGGCTACGAACGTACATTGAATAATGAGGGGATAGCTAAGTTTTCCAGACTAAATGACGCAGGCTCGAGCGCTGATAAAGAAGAATTCAGGGATAAGTTAAAAGCACGGTTAAACAGACGCTTGGAAACGCAAAGCTTTGATGAGCTAACTGTTGGTGGGAGCAAACTTCGTTTTGACATGGCGTTAGCCATTGACGAATATCCCTTCGAAATTCCTGAAGGGGAGGATGAATCAGACTACGAGGCTTTGCTAACGAATCAGGAGTATATGTCTGGAGCTTACGACGATGTGATTGACGAAGTATTTGCAGAGGCTCAGCAGCAAACAATTGCAGATGATTAACACGATGGTTCTTAATTTGAGTTCGACTGGCTATAGCCTTGCGTAGTTAAACGTAAATAAAAATATATAGGCTTTTAGTCTGAGCTATTATTGATTTGGGCGATATTGAGGGAAGTCTAGAGAGCATAAGCTATCAGGTCAGGGTTGGAATAAATCATGAGATGCCGCTTCCTAGCTACAGTCTGAGTAATCCTCTTGAATTAGCCATTTTTTAAGCGGTATAACCCGACTCTCTTCTCCTGCAATTCATAAAAACAGTTAGCAAAATTTGTGGTTGACGGTTTTATGCCAATAGATCTGGCGCTTCATTACCCAAAAATTAAAACTGTACTTGTCAGAGGGCGCTGCCAGAGATACATTTGACTTCACTTTTGCAACACTCAATGGTTCTCGAAACAATGACATATAAACAAGCCAAGTCAGTTCTTATTACAGATTTAGATAATACTCTTTTTGATTGGTTTGATATCTGGTGTGCGACGTTTAAACCGCTTCTAGAAAAAACGTCTGAGGTTAGTGGAATTGACCGAAAAATTTTAATAGACGAAATTCGACCAATCCATCAAAAACATGGCACTGCTGAGTATGCGTTTGTCCTGGAAGAGATACCAAGTCTTCTAAAAAAGTATGGTAATCGTGAGAGAATCCTTAGTGAATTTAGCGAAGCCATACATGCAGCTAGAAGTAACCGAATTAAGCATCTGAAGCTGTATAAGGGCGTATATGATACGTTGGCTGAACTTCGGTCTAAGAGAGTTCGAGTTATTGCTTATACTGAGTCTAAAGAGTGGTATACAAAATTTAGATTGAAAAGATTAGGGCTAGACTTTTTTATAGAAAAAGTTTATTCGCCAGGTGATCATGTAAAATTACCTATAGATGATAGCAAGCGAACTGATATTGTCTTCGATAATATTGAGTTTAGGAAAACACCTAAAGATGAATTAAAGCCTAATCCAAAGCTGCTTTTAGACATCATAAAGGATGCTGGTGTAGATAAAGATGAATGTGTTTATATTGGTGACTCAGAAATTAAAGATATAGATATGGCGCACGAGGCGGGAGTGTCATCTGTCTTCGCTAAATATGGAACTTCACATTTCGAAGAGCGGCCAGATGATTACAATCTCCTTCGAGCAGTAACCCACTGGACTGATGAAGTGGTTCAGCGAGAAAAAGATTTGAAAGAAAGTGCTCTGAATCATAAAGCAGACTTTGAAATTGATAATTTTTCTGAGTTACTAAACTTATTTGATTTTAAACGATTGCATAAACAGTGACTCGTTTAAAATAAAAGTGGTATTAACAGATGAACAGATTTCAGGGCCTCGATAAAAAGGATAGAGCTACGCTACTAATAGAGTATTGGAAGCAATCTACTCAGGTTCAACAGCATTTTAATGATGTGTCGATGAAAGTGCGCAATTTTGCCGTTGTAGTGTTTTCTGCGTTCCTTACTGGTGTCGGTTTATCAATTCATAATGGAATATTTTTAGAGGTTTTAGGCTGTAAGTTTAATGCTGCCGTTTTGTTTGCGTTGGTCGGAATGTTCGTAACTCAGCTGATACACTTCATGGATACATATTGGTACCATGTGTTTCTAAAGTCAGCGGTAAGCGAAACTCTAAAACTCGAAAGTGAAATTAAGTCTGTGCTAAAAATAGAATCGCTCTCCGGTGCTATCAGCGTAGGAAGTCAAAAAGTGGAGGTTGCTTCACTTTTCGGACAACTACCTTTGCCTTTTAGTTACTCCTGGCCCTTAAAAACCTTTCCATTAAAGTGGTTTTTTAAAGGGCGTAACGCAGATAGCACATTGAGACATAAAGTTTTTTATCGCTGGTTACTCACCATAATATTTTTTGTCGGGCTAATTAGCTTGTTTTTTAAACCTCCATTAGAATTCAAACAGCATTCTAATTCGTCCACCATTTCAGGTTATATCATATCAGGAGATAATGTTAGGCTGCGTGCCGAAGCAAGAGCAGATTCTGAGATTCTGTTGAATTTACAGATTGGTCAGAAAGTCCAAATTTTAGTAGATGAAGAGAGCTCTTGGGTTAAAATTCACGTGTATATACAGGAAGAGTCTACCATTGGTTATATTCATAGAGATTTTATAGATACAATCAAATAGAAAGCCTTCATCCTTCTTAACACTGCCCCAAGTTAGAGCGAAAAGCGTTTCGGTCAAATTCAAGCCTCCGCAGGTGTAAATGGGTGATTATGGCTTTGCCAAGTTAGCAAATGCTTTTTAGCCCTGACGTAATAAAGCCGTCATGATAGTCGTTGTTGATTAAGCCGGTTTCAGTGTCTATCTCAATACCATAGTATGGCCTGATGGTTTACTTTTGCAGAATACGCCGCCCATTAGAGTGACAAAGCTTTTCCTGTTACTGCCATCTGCTACATGATGAATGGCTGCTAGTGCAACGTCGTGCTGTTCTAGCTTACGCAGGCTTCAACCTGTTCGGCGGCTTAATAAATTGAATAGGTTGAGTATCACAAACTTTGGCCAAAATTAATTCTGCCTAAGGTGACCTATCTGGTACGATAGTTCAAATATTCGGTCCAAGATATTTTGGGAGGTTGTGTCGCGATCCCAATCGTCAAGGAGGGTCAAGCTCTGTGACTGTTAAGGCAGTAAAGGAAAGTAGAAATGAGTCGCTGGAAAGAACAGTTTAAAGAACATGCTATACATCAGACGATAAGCCAGCTTGAAGAATGGTTATGTATAGACTTGGCTGATACTACACCAGAATTTATAGTCGAATTCCGCCGAGTAGAAAAGGTGTTGAGGTATTTGAAGCGATCGATATCTGGCCTGGACCCTGAAATAACACCAATACAGCAGCTCGATGCACTAAACAAAAACCTTCAGCATCCTCATATCTGGAATGAAGTGAGCACACTTTCCAGTGTGCAGACGATTGCGGCAATTACATCTATTAATAATCAAATTAGTGGATGTTTGACGCATTTAACTTGGATGCTACCTTTTTCGCGGAAATTCTCTAACCGAGACTCCATCTCATCTCTTGAAAATACGGTAGACAAAACATTGTCTGCAGTAATTGAAGAAAAAAACGCATATTCGGAAGAGCTAAGTGCCTCAACTGAGGAAGTGAGAGCGCTTCGCCTGCAAATTGAGCAACTTGAGAGTACAGTTGAAGATCATAAGAAGTCGGCAGATTCACAGATTTCTCAGTGGCAACAGCAATTTTCTGAAGCTCAGGAGAAAAGAGCCGAGAAGTATCTGGAGTGGAGAGAGAAAGTTGAAAGTGAGGTCCGGAAACAAAATACCGACCTAATACAAAAATCTCGGGAAGAGGCCTCATTATTAAAGGATGCCGTTCAGCAAGAGCTACAAGAGCTTGAGCAGGATGCCTCTGCAAAGCATCAAAGAATCATGGAGCTTTATGAATTAGCATCTGGTGATAGTGTTGCTGGTGGTTTTTCTAAAACATCAAATGATGAGACTAAGCAAGCAAATATCTGGCGTTGGATTTCTATCGGATTCATTGTTGCGACAACGTTTTGGCTGATATTTGCTTATCATCAATCAACAGGCACCAGTATTGATGCAGCAAATGCATTTGATAACTTCAGTTGGCATAAAGCTTTCCTGAGCTTCTCTATTACAGGCGTACTTTTATTCGGTGCTGGATATGCAGGACGACAATCTTCACTTCATCGGGAAGAGGCTGAATCCAGCAGAAAGTTTGCGCTACAGATCAAAGCGCTAGATCCATATATCAGTTCGCTTGATGAGAGCGTACAACAAGAGGTGAAGAAAGAGCTAACTGGTAAGTTCTTCGTCGGATTTGAACCTAAAGGTGCTTCAAGTGATAATCTGGACCAGAGAACGGTAAAAATTATGACTCAATCGATTACCGATGTTATTAAGGCGGCAAAAGGAACGTAATAATGTCTTAGCTGGAATCGTGCCTAAAACGAGATAAATTTAAGCAGTCTTGGTTTAACTTTCAGTTCTGTAATTCAGCTACAAGTTACTGGTTGCGAAAAATTACAAAGTTCAGTTTATGGTTGATAAATCAGGGTTCAAGTTATGGTTAAAAACTGCATAAGCCAATGATTTATATATGTACTAGAAGTTCAGGTTATGGTTTAAACGACATTTAGCACCTGAAGGATGAGAACCTGCGTTCGACCAAATCGTTGGGAACGATTTGGAACAGCTTCAGCTGGCCCGCCAGGGTGGCGGTTTTTTGTTTTTAGCACCTGAAGGATGAGAACCTTCGTTCGACCACCAATGTGCCTGGAGCACATTGGAACAGCTTTAGCTGGCCCCACCGGGGCGAGTATCAGGATGATACGAGTAATTAAGTCTGGAACGATTTGGAACAGCTCCGCTGGCCCGTAGGGCGAGTATCAGGATGATACGAGTAATCCTCTCGGGTGCACCAAAACAATCAACCGCCATTTCGGCGTTTTTTTAGCACCTGAAGGATAAGAACCTTCGTTCGACAAAAGTGTCGAAAATTTCCGCCAGCAAAAATCAGCTTATGTAGTACTCACTTTTATTGTCGTAAAGCCGATTTTGCAGTGATTTATCCAGACTGACTATCTGATAATCATTCTTTAAATTCCCGGGCACACAACTACATATGCTATTTGAGTTTTCCGACCCAGGCTGCTGCCTTCGATTTATCCAGCGTCGATACTAACGTCAAATTGCCATTTTTTTCCGCAAACAGACTGGTAATTAACTCCTCCGTTTGCGAAGGATCCAGCGCGCCGTTTAATAACTTCAACACAAGTGGCTTAACGGCTTGTTCTGCCAGTTGCTTATCGTTATCAGGCAGCTCTGAGGGCACAATTAAATTGGTGATTGCAGCGTGCAGGAAGGTTTGTAAAAATGCCGGTGAACGTGCAATAGCTTTGCTCATGGGCCGTAAAGCTTGCCCCGGCAGGCTGTTAAAATACGTCCAAACCAAACGATCTGTACTCTGCCAAAAGGCGGCTGCGTACGATAATGCAGCAGACGACACGGTACGATACGCCAAATCGCCATTCGAGCTATTGGTCAGAATAACCAAACCTTCTTTACCGGATGGTTCGATCACGGCAAAGGTTCTGACACCGCGCTCGCGACCGTCATGAAATAACGCCTCGCCTGATCCAAGCGGAATTAACTTCCAGCCCAGGCCAAAACGTTCAGCAGGATCCTGGTGTAACGACTGAGGCGACGACATTTCCTTATAGAGACTTTCCGGCAAGTTCGCGCCATCAGCAACCCAAATCAGAAAGCGGGCGTAATCTTCCGCTGTGGTCATCAGGTTTGCTGCAGCGTTTGCGCTTCTCTGGGTAATCCCTGTTTCAATCTGAGCCAGGTTCTCATCAAAACCTTTTGCTATGTTCTCAAGATGAGAAGAACGCGAACCCATTGAGCTCGAAGCCATTGCTGCAGGATCAAAAACATATTTTTTCGTCAGATCAGAAATATTCATGCCGAGCTTCTTCTCGATGGCACGACGAAGGTACTCGAAACCTTCGCCGGAATATTCGTGACGCGAACCAGGAGAAAACAAAAAAGATAGTTCGTTTTTCCCCCGCCAGTTTGGTAACCCTGTTTGATGACTCAGCACAATTCGTGCAGTAAGTGCCTTATGTCGTGGATCATCGGCGATATCAGGATCTATCCAGTACTCAGCGAGCGGCTCATCAAGCTCTAAATGCCCTTCTGCAACAAGGCGAAGTACCAGCATCGCAAAAACCGGCTTAGTCAGACTCGCAGCATTAAATATTGTCTGGCGACCAATATTCTGATCCTCACTTCTGATCCCCAGCTGATGGGTCCAGTTAATTTTGCCGTCGTCAACTTTCACAATAGCCATGCCACTTATCGCGGCATCGCGGACAATGCTTTGGGTTTTAGTCACCACGGCAGAGGGAGGGGAGGCGCTGGCCGATGCTGTTTGCAAACCCATCGTCATCAACAGACAAAAAACTACCGCAACTGAAATTTTCATTTTATCTTCCTTAATTGTTATAAACACAAAGTGGATAGCTGAAAACAGCTCTGGTTTAAACAGAGACACTGACCTGCATTTCGGTTGCGAAAAAAAACAATCACCATTATGCATAGGCGTGTGAAATTCATAGCGTTGCATCACTATGGCTCAGATACGCAACAATATCTCTCGCCAGATTTGCAGAAAAGAGCTTGTCAGAATTGCTAAAGATTACGACTCCATTATTGGTGGTGCGGTCGAACTCCACGTATGAAAGAAAGTCCCCATTGTTTCCAGAGTGATAATACTTTAACCGGTCTCCGGCCTGTTTTGTCGCAAAACCGAATGTGCGTGGCAACTCTCCTTTTTCAGCAGGTACATGCGTTTGCAGCTCTAGTAATTGCCTAACAACTTCCTGCTTTTTGGGAGTATCAGGCACTAAAATATCCGCAATAAATTTCGCATAGTCGCCAGCGGTTGTTACCAGGCTGTAAGAGGCACCAAAGTTGCGGTCATGCTTATGGTTATCGGTGGGGTTTGAGTTGCGGTGTCCAAATGCTTTCTGGCTGGGTATCCGGGCATCCCAGATATATGTCATCAAACCTGCGCCAACCTGATAAGTGATCTGCTCATCAATTAACGATTGCAGTCCGCTGTCGTCAACGCTTAGTTGCTTTTGAATAATGCGTCTCAAGTATTCATAGCCTTCACTTGAGTATTGAAACTGGCTGCCTGGCTTGACCAACAGGGTAAGCTCGCCATCCGTGTCAGAGCGCCAGTTGGGCAGGCCAGAGGTATGAGTCAGGACCATTCGCGCAGTGATTAATTTGTGCCAGCCACTCTCCTTAAGGTCAGGGTGCGGTAAGTAGTTATACAGCGGTGCGTCTAAGTCAATAACGCCTTTTTCAGCCTGGAGCAACGTAAAATACGCAAAAACCGGCTTGGATAAAGAAGCGGCTTCAAAGAGTGTTTGGGGGGTAAGCGCATTGCCCGTATTTGTGTTTCTGACGCCAAAGCCTTGGTTAAAGACGACCGCGCCGTTCTGAATCACCGCGACAGCAAGCCCTTCTACGCCAGTCTCAGTCAGCTTTTTTTCAATAAAGCTTGTCAGTGTCTGCTGTCTCGGCTGGTCATAGTTATAACCGCTCTCCAGTGTGACCCGCAGCCAGTTAACGTCACCTGATTTATCGGGCAGAAACTCGAACGTTGTATTTGCAACCGGGTCGATGAACTTATAATTACCGACAGCAACCAGCGGTACCCGCACCGGCTTGTGCTGCAGATTTAGTTGTAGTGTGTTGTCTTTAATAACGAACGAATGCTGTACTTCATTACCAGCCTGCTTACCATAAGTGCCTGCTAATCTGGGAAGCAACTGCAAATTCATGTCGTATCGCTGGTAAATTTTGGGTCTAATCGCCTGCCAGCCGTAATGGTGGGCAACCGTTCTGGCAATCGCCGCCATCAAGTTGAAGCCGTTATCACTGTTGGTCATGATAACTAAAGCTTGCTTATGTTGAACCGAGCCAACCATGTAGCTGGTAAAGCCCGGAATACTACCCCAGTGGTCAAAGATAATATCGTCTGAGCCGTCGACGTAGTGCTTTTTGAAGCCCAGCCGAACAGGGTTTCGGGCGAACATTTCCCTGGTAATTCCCTGTGAAAGCAATTGCTTATCAGAGGAATGATAATCTTTAATCAGTGTCATAATGAAAGTGGCCAGATTGGCAGGCGTTGTCCACAGGCCACCTGCGGCTTTAAACGGATAAAGTTGATAGGGAACTGAAGTCAGATCTTTGCTATATCCGGTTGCGCGATGCGCCATTAAGCTTTCCGGAACAGGCTGTCTGAATGAGCTGCTGTTCATTTGCAGAGGCTCAAAAACCCTGTGTTGCACCGCTGCCTCAAAGCTCGTTTCTGTCACATCTTCAATAAGCTGTTGAATTATCGTATAGCCGGGATTGGAATACTGGTACTTTTCACCCGGCGCTGCGAACAGCGTCACTGCAGGGCCGGTATAGGGTGCTTCGCCATTAAGCATCTGAGTCACTGCAGGCAGTTGCTCTGCGGCCGCATACGGCGGCGGTACATGATTGCTAATGCCTGCGCGGTGACCAATAAGGTGCCTGAGTGTTACTTTTGCAGTTTGGGTAAATTCATTGTCAGGTACCTGCCACGAGGTTAAATAGCTATTGATGTCTTTATCAAGTGCAACGTTACCAGCGTCAACCAACTGCATTGCTGTAACTGCTGCTAAAGGTTTACTGAGCGAGGCGCCGGCGAATACGGTATGAGGGGTAACCGATGCAAGCTTGCCTAAGTCGGCGTAACCATAGCTTCGTTGCCAGATAATTTCCCCGTTATCGATAAAGGCCATGCTGAGCCCGGGAATATTGTCGCGCAACATGACTCCGGCAATTGACCCGGTGGTCAGTTGCCCCGCTAAGTATTGATTCGGCAGTAATTGTTGCTCAATAGATTGAACCCGCTCTGCCGGCTGGGCCAAAGCTGAACTGAAGACACAAGTGACCAGAAACAGCGTGGCAACGATCTGCTTTTGCATGTTCACTGCTCCTGGTTTACGCGCACCATCGTAAACACCTGGTTTTCGAATCGTAAAGTTGCCCGTGCGGTGTTCGTCGCATTTTCAAAGGTGATAACAACGGGTACATCGGCTAATTCAAAGGTTTTTTCGTCAATAGCATGTAGTGGTGTCTGGCGAACCAAATCGCCGGCAGGGGTTTGCTCACGATAAACGAGGCGATTATCGATAATACGCAGCGCAATGTGATTGCCACTATCGTCTCCTGCTAATCGGTAGTGTCCCACAAAAGATACAAGATCCTGTTCCGATAATTGTTGGCGGGGGCGGTGCTCAAAGTTTGGCAGGCTCAGCCTGGGGTCGAGCAAATGAAGGGCAATATCCTGCAGAGCATCGTCCGACGAGGAATTGCTGAGTAATACCACACCAACATGATTATCCGGACGGAATGCAATAAACGCCTGATGACCGTTGCCGTCTCCTCCATGGTAAAAGGCATCGAAACTTTCATCCTGATAATGCTTCCAACCCCAATGCCCGCTTTGCTGCATTTCGTGTTTTAACAAACTGATCAAGTCCGTTGCGCTGGAGTAAAGGCCGCCAGCACCGTAGGCAATTTCAGGGACTTCGGTCACAGACTCAACAGGGACTGTGGTTTTATGGCGCGCAGCCAGTAACGCTTTGTCAGGTTCAAAGCCCGTGTTGGTTAGCTTAAGCGGTGTCAGAATTTCACTGTTCAATAGGTCTTTAAAGCTCAAATTCATAGCTGCTGCCAATGAACCCCCCAGGATCGCCATACCCACACTTGAGTAAGAAGGTTCAGCAGGTAAATCAGCTTTACGTACCAGCGTGGCTAATAAGCCTTCAATGCTGTTTTGCGCTAACGTTTCGTGGGATAAATCCCGGGGTAATGCCGCAGTGTGATTAACCAGATATGCCAGACGTGTCTCAGCGCCGTCGTCAATACCCTGCCAGATATCAGCGAGCGTCGTTTGTTGTGACACCACGTTTTTTGACTCTAATCTTGCAAAAAGCGCTGCGGTGAAAAGTTTGGTCAGCGAACCAATCGCAAATTGTGAGTGCTCTGATAACGGTTTTTCGCCATTAGCATGCGTCACACCATAGCTGTAGAAATAGGTGCCTTCAGGGTTAACAAGGCCAATAACCACCCCGGGGCGGTGTTTATTGTCTACCGCCGAGTGAATGCTTTGTTTAACCTCTGGCGGGATTTCGTTAAGCGTTGCAACATCGTAGTTTTGGCATGCTGTAAGAACCAAACATAACCCTATTGATGAGAGTCGTTTCATGGTTTCTCCTCAATGTATTCAAGTAAATCGCCGGGTTGGCACTCCAGCACCTGACACAGCTTCTCTAAGGTATTAAAACGGATACCGCGTACATGACTATTTTTTAACAGCGACAAATTGGTTTGCGAGATGCCCACCTCGTCGGCCAGCTCTTTCATTTTCATTTTACGCCGGGCCAGCATCACATCTAAGTTAACGACTATTGGCATCAGATAATCTCATCACTGTCGGTTTGCAGTTCAGCACCAATGTTAAAGGCGCGGGCCATTACCAGCACAAAGCAGCCGGCTAGCAGCAGCCCGGCGTTAAAATCCGGATAAATCAGCAAATCACTGTCAGCGCCAGTTAGCAGCCGGATATGGCTAAAACCAAATTCCGAGTTGCTGCTGGCATCGGGGATAAACAGATAAAAGCGGGCGAATACTTCCAGCGCCAGCACCACAGGCAGGGCTACCAGTAACCAGCCGGCGTATTGCAGCGCCTGAGCACTTTGCCGGCTAAATGGCCGGCCGCTGCTAACGTTAGCGACAAGTTGCCGTAAAAAATAAATAATAGCGCTAACCATACTGCCAAGCAGCAGAATGGTCAGGGCCCGGCTCAGTGCCAGACTAAAGCCGCTGGTGGTAAGCAACAGTTCGCCCTGCTCAACTTGCAGCATTAAGCCAGTCTGGCTGCCGGCCAGCACAACTTCGGCTGCCGTTGTCGCAGCCAGCTGCACCTGCCAGCTGGTTAGCAGCTGCTCGCCCAGTAGCGGTAACGCCAGCGCAACCAGTGCACTTAGTGTTGTAATGGCAACAACCAGCCATAAGGCCAGTGTCAGCAAAAGGTGTAATGGTTTGGCGCTCATATCCCTGCCTGGTTTAGCAACTTACTTACAGAGCTAAACTGTAGGCACGAATTGTACGTTTTGCAATAAAAATATTACGTTTTACGTAATATTTTATGGTGCTAAGGGTGGCCGCCACTGGCTGGCTGACATAAATGGCTGGTTTGCAGCCGCTGATTCAGCTGCCGGCACAACTGCATTGCGCCTACCGTGTCGCCGGTGGCATGTAACACCTGGCTTAGCCCAAGTGTTGCAGCTTCATGCAGCGGTGCCAGGCTTATTACCCGCCGGTACCAGCTTTCTGCGCGCTGGTAATCAGCCGCCGCCAGGTAGTGATCACCCAGCATGCTGCCTACTTCGGTAATCCAGGGCCGTATTTGCACTTCCTGCTGCGGGTAGCGCTCTGTCATGGCATTAAAGGCCGCCTCATAAGCAAGCAGCGCCTGCGGCATAGCGCCAGTGGCCTGATATAATTCGCCGATATTAAGCTGTACCTGCCAGGCGTGCGGATCTGTTTGCAATGCTTGCTGATAAATGGCAATGGCTTCGTGGTACCTGCCTTGCGCCGATAACACAAAACCCAGTGCTTTTAAGGTGATGGCACTGTCTGGTTGCAGTGCCACCGCCTGCTCTGCCAGGGCCAGGGCGCGTTGCAGTTGCTGCTGACTGGCATCGTCTGCCAACACGCCGGCCGCCACTCTGCTGGTCAGGGTGGTGTGGTTGTCATTGTCGCCTGACCAGCGAAGGGTTTTCTGCACCAGCGAATTGGCCAGGCCGGCATAAGCTTCCCCGGAACGCGGATGCTGGTTAATGTGCTGCTGATACAGAGCAATGGCCATTTCATTGTCTGCCAGGCGAATTTGATGATAATAATCATCGGCCCGGCTCAGTAAATCTTTTTGATTGGCCGAAGGCGTGGTTTGCCCCAGGCCGCGGCTAAGCTGGTAGCCGGCCGCAGCCACAAGCAGCAGCACCAGGGCAAGCCATGCCCCGCGCCGCCAGTGGCGAGGCAACAAACTTGTGGCCGCATTGGTTGCCGCAGCAGGGTATTGGCTGACAGCCGCAATAAGCTGGTAGCCACGTTTGGGTACGGTTTCAATATAGCGCGGTTGCCTGGCATCATCATCCAGGCTGGTGCGCAGGCGTGAGACGGTGCGTGCCAGGGTATCATCACTGGCGTAACTGTCCGGCCACACTGCCGCCGCCAGCTGTTCTTTACTGACCAGTTGGCCGGGCCGGCATGCCAGATAATGCAATAACTGACAACTTTTGGGTTCCAGTCGCATGGTGGCGCCAGGTTGCGCTGGGTCAGCAGGGTTGAGCCGGTTGCAGGCACCACTGCTGAAATCGACTTGCCAGTCACCGATCAAAAGTTTATTCATAAAAATACTAGTTTAAATTCAGTAAGTTAATTTTGTCAGCTTTTTGTCCGGTTAATCATCAGGTATTGTCAGGACAAGGTTAGTATCAGTCATTACGCTTCAGCACACCTTACTAAAGCGGAGATGTTGTTATGTTATTTATATTACGCCGGGTGCTGTATTGCACATTGTTACCGTTATTGCTGGCCTGTGGCAACTGCAGTTATGCCGCGACTCCAGCCGACGACCCGGCCAGGGTGTTCAGTGTGGCCGAGCTGCAGCAGGATTTCCGCCAGTTGTATCAGGATCTGCAACGGGGCAGTTTTGATTTATTTGCCCATATGCCGCAAGCCCGGTTTGAGCAGAGTTTTAAGCAATACCTGGCCGAAATTAACCAGCCGATGACGGCGCTGCAGGCCCAGAAGCATTTTATGCAGTTTGTGGCGCTGGCCAATATCGCCCATACCCGGATTGATTTCCCTGTTGCACAGTACCGGGCGTTTATCACGGCCGGAGGCAAAACCCTGCCGTTCAGTTTCAGGATTAACGGCGATGAGGTGGTTGTTGCGGCATATTATGGTGCGGATAAACGGGTGCAGCCGGATCAGCAGGTGCTGAGTATTAACGGCATTGCTGTCAGGCAGTTTCTGCAACCGCTGCAGGGTTATCTGGCGGCAGATAACGCGGCGTTGCTGGATGGCCTGACCGGCGGCCAGCTGGCGCCGCTGCTCTGGTTGCATCATGGCGAGCAGAGCGCTTACACCCTGACCCTGCAGCAGCCCGGCAGCGCAGCGCCCTATCAGCTGCGCCAGGCCACGCTCAGCCAGGATGAACAGGCACAGCATATTGCCGCCAACAACCCGCCAGACAGCGCGGCCAGCAGCGAGCCACGGCAATACCGGATCCTGTCAGGTAATATCGGCTATCTGCAGCCCGGGCCTTTTTATAATGTCTATGCCACAACCGATGCCGAAGTATGGGATACCAGCGAATTTCATGCTTTTATCGATCAGGCCTTTACTGATTTTGTGGCGAAAGGAGTTAGCGCGATAATTATTGACCTGCGCGATAATCCTGGCGGTACCAACAGTTTCAGCGACCATATGCTGGCCTGGTTTGCCGATAAGCCTTTTCGTTTTGCCTCGGATTTCCGGGTAAAAGTCTCCGACCTGTCACGGGCGGCGAACCGGGCCCGGATGCCGGCAAATGGCCCGGCGGATGCCATTACTCAGCAGCTTGAGCAGTTTTATGCCAGCCATCAGCAGGGCGATGTAATTTCATTTCCGCTGGATAACAGCAAGCCGCACGATAAGCCCCGCAATATTGCCGGCAGTGATATTAAGGTCCTGCTGCTGATTAACCGTTATTCATACAGCAATGCAGTATCGGTGGCCGCTATTGCCCAGGATTATAACTTTGCCACCGTCATCGGCGAGTCAACAGCCGATCTGGCCACCACCTATGGTGCGATGGAAAGCTTTACCCTGCAGCATACCGGCATCAGGGTGGGCTATCCGAAAGCCCTGATTATCCGGCCGAACGGTGATGCGAAGCCTGCCGGAGTAACGCCCGATGTTATATTGCCGCTGGCGGCAGACGATGATGCAGCGTTACAGCAGGTGGTTGACTATATTGCAGAAAACTATCAGCCAACGGCCGGTGGCGCTGATGCCGAAAACAACACCATGCAGTAATGGCTGATTGGCAGGGATATTGGCAGCCTGAAAATGCCCGGATAAATCAAGCCTGCCACCAGCCGGTGGCAGGTTCTGTCACTGTTGAAAACGGACTAGTTGGTCTTGCAGGTTTTTATCCCCAGCAAGCTGTACAGCGGACAAAAATTAAATAGCCCTGTCAGCAAAGGCACTACCCCAATCCAGCCCCATAAACCAACAGTGCCGGTTGCCGCCAGCGCAATTAACACCACACCGGCACTAATCCGTATAACTTTATCGATCCCACCCACATTACTTTTCATAGAACACCCTTTAAATTAGCTATCTCTTATTCATGATAGTCTGGTATGGGCTGCTTAGCGATTGTTTAATTGGCGCCAACACTGATCTGCGTCAAGTTGTGGCACGCTTATATAAGAAATATATTAATTACTATTGCTATACTTTCGCTAGCCATTTTTTGTTATTGCGACCCTCAGGAGTAGGTATGGAACTTGACCCGCTATTGCTCTCACGCATTCAGTTTGCGTTTGTGGTGTGTTTTCACGCCATTTTCCCGGTATTTACTATCGGGCTTGCCAGTTTTATTGCTGTACTGGAGGCGTTATCGTATAAAACCGGTAACCCGTTGTGGCAGAAATTATCGAAATTCTGGATCCAGGTATTTGCCGTGGTGTTCGGTATGGGCGTGGTGTCGGGTATTGTCATGTCGTTCCAGTTTGGTACCAACTGGAGTAATTTTTCCTATGCTACCGCTAACTTCCTGGGGCCGGTACTCAGTTATGAAGTGGTAACCGCCTTTTTCCTGGAGGCGGCGTTCCTGGGCGTGCTGTTATTTGGCCGCGATAAAGTGCCGCGGGGCGTGCATCTATTTGCAGCCATTATGGTGGCGCTGGGTACCTTTATTTCCTCCTTCTGGATTTTGTCGGCCAATTCATTAATGCAAACCCCCGATGGCCTGGAGCTGCGTAATGGTATGTATCACGTGGTGTCGTGGGCGGATGCTATTTTCACCGCGTCCTTTACTTATCGTTTTATCCATATGGCGCTGGCCTCTTTTTTAACAGCAGCGCTGGTGGTGGCCGGGGTCAGTGCCTGGTTTATCCTGCAAAAACGTGAATTCGCCACTAACCGCAAAGCCTTGTCGATTGCGCTGTGGATGTTGTTAATTCTGGCGCCGTTGCAGGTGGTCGTAGGTGATTTCCACGGTTTAAATACCTTAAAACATCAGCCGATGAAAGTAGCGGCAATGGAAGGTAACTGGCAAACGGCAGAAGGGGTGCCACTGATTTTATTTGCTATTCCTGATCAGCAGGCGCAAACCAATCACTTTGAACTGTCAGTGCCAAAACTGGCCAGCTATATTCTCACCCATGACTGGAACGGTGAAGTACCAGGTTTAAACGAAGTGGCACCTGAGATGCAACCGCCGGTATTTATTGTGTTCTGGTCGTTCCGGATTATGGTGGCGATGGGCTTGTTAATGGTGCTGTTTGCTGTCTGGGGCTTGCTGTTGCGTTACAAAGGCAAATACCAGCATAGCCGCAGCTTCTTGCAAGGCCTGCGTCTGATGAGCTTAAGTCCCTTTATTGCCGTGCTGGCAGGGTGGGTGGTAACCGAATCAGGCCGGGCGCCCTGGTTAATTTACCAGCAGATGACCCACGCCGAGGGCTTAACGCCGTCCCTGACTGGCGGGATGGCGTTGTTTACCCTGATTGGTTATATCGTTGTGTATGCGCTGGTATTCAGTGCCGGGGTCTATTATCTGCTGAAAGTATTCCGCGGTGGTATTGAAAAAGCCAACCGGCCACACGAACAACAAGAATTTGAGCGTCCGAAACGGCCGTTTTCTGCCGCCCATACCAGCCTGGAAGAAGGAGATAACTAATGGAACAGCCATTTGATTTAACATTAATCTGGGCCGGTATTATTGCCTTTGGGGTAATGATGTATGTGCTGATGGATGGCTTCGATTTGGGCCAGGGCATATTATTCCCGTTTGCTCCCGACGAGCATCACCGCGATGTGATGATGAACTCTGTTGCTCCGGTATGGGACGGCAATGAAACCTGGCTGGTGCTCGGTGGTGCCGGTCTGCTGGCGGCCTTTCCGCTGGTGTACTCGGTGTTTTTACCGGCTTTGTACATTGGGGTGTTTTTATTGCTGGCCGGTTTAATTTTCCGCGGGGTCGCTTTTGAATTCCGCTTTAAAGCGAAAACCTCGAAATACCTGTGGAACTGGGCCTTTGCCGGCGGTTCAACCGTGGCAGCATTCGCGCAGGGTGCCGTGGTAGGCGCCTATATTCAGGGCTTTGAGACAGAAAACTTCCGCTATGTGGGCGGTGCGCTGGACTGGTTAACCCCGTTTACCGTCATTACCGGCCTGGGGCTGGTTGCCGGTTATGCGCTGCTGGGCGCAACCTGGCTGATTATGAAATCAGAAGGTGAAGTGCAGCAGTGGGCATACAAGCTGGCGCCACGTTTATTGTTAATGGTGCTGGTGGTATTTGCCATTATCAGTATCTATACGCCCTTTGTTGACCCCTATGTCAAAGAACGCTGGTTCAGTGGTTTCAGTGCTATCTGGTTACTGCCGGTGCTGGCGTTGTATTGTGCCTTTATTATTTTCAAATCGTTGCGAAAAGGCCAGGAAGGCCTGCCGTTTGTTGCTACCATGGGCTTGTTTCTGTTTACGTACTTAGGCTTATTGGCCAGCAAATGGCCTTATATGGTGCCGCCAAATTACACGCTGTACGATGCCGCATCAGCGTTTGAGTCGCAGTTATTCCTGCTGCTGGGCTTCCTGTTTGTGATACCGATAGTACTGGCCTATACCGCCTGGACTTACTGGGTTTTCAGAGGCAAGGTTAAAGCAGGCGGTTATCATTAGCCGGCCAACAGGGTATTGCCAAGATGGCGGTTGAATTTGACAACGGCCCAAAGCTGCTGCGCTTTCTCAGCCAGCAGCAGCAACACCGGCTGATAGTGGCAGTCGCTTGTGGCGTGCTGGCCACTGTCGGCCTGATTACCCAGTGGTATTTGCTGTGTAGCCTGTTGTACCAGGGGCTGCTGGCGACGCCGGGTTCAGAAATCCCGCCGGCACTGCTGGCGGCGTTACTGACAGTGATCATAGTGCGGCTATTGTTACTGCGTGCTCAGGAGCTCCTGGCCAGCAAAGCCAGCGCCGCCGGCCGGCAGGCGCTGCGCCAGGCCCTGCTGCAAAGCTGGCAGCGCCGGGCCGTGTATCAGCTGGCGCAGCAATCACCGGCGGCATTGGCCAGTCAGTGGCTGGAAGATGTCGATGCGTTCGATGGCTACTTAGCCCGGTATTGGCCACAGCAATACTTAACCTTACTGGCGCCATTGTTAATCCTGCTGGTAGTGTTTTCTATTGATTGGCTCGCCGGCTTGCTGCTGCTATGCAGTGCGCCGCTGATCCCGCTGTTTATGGCACTGGTTGGCATGGGGGCGGAACAGCTTAATCAGCGGCATTTTTTATTGCGCCAGCGGCTGGCCGGCCATTTTTTAGATCGGATTCGCCAGCTTGCCACCATTAAGCGGCTGCAGGCGTTAGCCGCCAGCCGGGCTGAAGTGGCCAGTCGCAGTGATCAGTACCGACAGGTGGTGATGCGCACCCTTAAAGTCGCGTTTTTATCCTCAGCGGTGCTGGAGTTTTTCAGCAGTGTTGCCATTGCCAGTGTTGCACTTTATATCGGCTTTGGTTTGTTAGGCGCTATTACCTGGGGCCCGGCTGCGGGATTAACCTTGTTTTCCGGGCTGTTTATTCTGCTGCTGGCCCCGGAGTTTTTTCAGCCACTGCGCAGCTTTGCCCAGTTTTATCATGACAAAGCATCCGCACTGGCAGCTGCTAACCATTTAGCGCCGCTTTTAAACGAGAACGACTTTCAGCCTACTGCACCTGATACTGCAACCACCACAACACCGGCAGTGCCGGCTGTCCAGCAGCTGTTGATCAGCCGGTTAGCTGTTGGTTATCCGGGTGAAGCCTGGCTGCAGGCCGGTTTAAACGCCACTTTGCATACCGGCCAGTGTTTACTGATCAGTGGCAGTTCCGGGCTTGGCAAAACCACTATTTTACAGACACTGGCAGGTTTACTGCCTGTTTACAGCGGCAGTGCCCGGCTAAACCAGCAACCGCTGGCGAGCCAGGTTATGGCCTATCTGCCACAGCAGCCATGGCTGATTGCCGGTAGCTGGGCTGATAATTTGCGCTTGCTGGCCCCCGAGGCAACAGAGCAGCAAATGCGCCAGGTGCTCAGTGAACTTGGCCTGGCTGAGTTGGTGGCACAGAACGGCTTATACCGCCAGATAGGCGAGCAGGGGCAGGGCTTATCCGGTGGCCAGCTGCAACGGGTGCAACTGGCTCGGGTGTTGTTAGCACCCACTGCGGTAGTGTTGCTGGATGAACCGACAGCCAGCTTAGACAACCAGAGCCGGGATATCGTGATTAATGTGCTGCGCCAGCTGAAACCAAAAACCATGCTGATTATCGTAAGCCACGATCCGGCACTGCAGGCGCTGGCCGATCAGCACTGGCAGCTTACTGCTGCCACCAGAAATGGCGAGGCCGGCTTAGCCACCACGCCAGAGTTACGGCAGGTGCAGCATGAAGCCTGAAACAGTAAACAACAAACCTGCCACTGCCAACCGGCAGGCAAAAACAGGCGCCCTGGCTTACTGGAGTAAGCAACTGCTGTGGCAGCAGCGCCGGCGGATAATAGCCGGTATGCTGCTGGCATTTGCCACCGCCGCTTTTGGTCTGGCATTACTGGGCTTGTCAGGCTGGTTTATCACTGCAACGGCGCTGGCCGGGATCAGTGTCGCCGCCGGTGCGATGTTAGCGCTGGATGTGTATTTACCCGGTAGTGGTATCCGTTTTTTCGCACTCGGCCGCACCGTCAGTCGTTATCTCGAACGATTGTATAATCACGATTCCGTGCTGCGGCAACTGGCACTGGTGCGCCAGCAGTTGTTTCAGGGGTTGGCCAGCCTCAGCCCGGCGGCAATGGCACAGCAAACGAATGCCGACTGGCTTAGCCGGCTGACGGCAGACCTCGAAAGCCTGGATAATCTGCTGTTGCGCTTACTGTTGCCGCCGCTGTCCGCGCTACTGAGCTTACTGCTGCTAAGCGCCGTGATCAGTATCTGGTCCGGGCCGGCGGCCTTGTTATTGCTGCTGTTATGTCTGGTCGGCTGCGGCATTATCTTTAGCTTATTGATCCGCTATCAGCAGCCGCTTAGTCAGCAACTGGCGGCAGAGTTCAATCAGGCAAGGCTCTCGGTCATTAACTATTTACAGGGCTTACCAGAGTTAACGGCGGCCCGTTTACAGGCGCATCAGCAACAAGCATTACGGCAGTTCAGCCATACGCTGGGCCAGCTGCAGCAGCAGATCGCCTGCCAGCAGGCTAATGCCCAGCTGGCGGTGAATGCTCTGCACAGTGTGCAGGTGGTATTGGCAGCATTGCTGGCTTTAGCGGGCTTTAATGCGGGTTTGCTAAATGCCCCGGTCGCCGTGATGCTGGTGCTGGCGGTGTTTGCGCTCGGCGAATTATTGCAGTTACTGCCCGGCCAGCTAAGCCAGCTGGGTAAAACCCGGTTTGCCGCCGGGCGGCTTTATCCACTGGTGCAGCAGCAACCACCAGCCGTTGTTGCGCCCGTGGTTTTGCCCGCAACGCCCTGGCATCATCTGCAATTAATGGTGGCGGCCCATCCCCGCCTGCCGGCCAGCCTGGCCGGGCCATTACAACTGGATTTCAGTGCACAGCAGCCCTGGTGGCTGGTTACCGGCCGCTCGGGAAGTGGTAAATCGACCCTGGCCGGCTTGCTGCTGGCCGAAACCCTGGCAGAGGCGGCAAGCGCTGGCGCCCGTTGTCACTATAGCATTGACCAGCAGCAGGTAACGGCAGCGGCTGAGTCTGCCATGCAGCAACAAAGTGCCTGCCTTAGCCAACAGAACAGTGTTTTGGCCGACACCCTTTATGCCAATTTAACGCTGGGGCTGGCTGATATCAGCGATGCGCGGCTGTGGCAGGTACTGGCGCAGGTTGAGCTGGCTGACTGGGCCCGGGGTTTGCCACAGGGGCTGGATAGCTGGCTGGGCGACACTGGCCAGCAGTTGTCGGGCGGCCAGGCCAGGCGCTTGTGTCTGGCCCGGTTATTATTGCGCTCGCCGCAGCTGGTGGTACTGGACGAACCTTTTAACGGTTTGGATGACGCTATGGCAAGCCGACTCTGGACCAATATTCAGCCGTGGCTGGCAGGCAAATTTGTGTTGTTGTTATTGCATCAGGCTCCGCCTCTTCTGAATAGTCGTGATTGGCGTCAGTTGGCCCTGTAACGTTCGCTGTTAATGGCCGGGCTATTAATTGATTTTACGGATTGAATTAATCAGTTAAAGTTATTTCCAAATGGCATAAGCTTATATTATATTAGCATACACTTAATTCAAATAGTCCGGTTACCAAGTATAGGGAGCAACCATTATGAGCTATCAGGTAAAAGCATTTTTAGATAACGATAGTGAAACCTTCAGCTATGTAGTTGCCGACAATGCCAGCAACCAGGCGGTAATAATTGATCCGGTGCTCGATTTTGACTACAAGGCCGGCCGCACCAGTACCGCCAGTGCTGAGCAAATACTGGCTTATGTTAAGCAGCATAATTTACAGGTGCAGTGGCTGCTGGAAACCCATGCCCATGCCGATCATTTATCGGCCGCGCCGTTTTTACGCAGCAAACTGGGTGCCAAAATTGGCATTGGTGCAAAAATTACGGAAGTGCAGGCGATTTTTAAAGACGTGTTTAATCTGGAAAAGGAATTTTTGCCCAATGGCTCGCAGTTCGACCGGCTATTTGCCGATGGCGACACCTTGCAGGTAGGCGAAATGACCATCCGCGCTATGCATCTGCCGGGCCATACGCCAGCCGATTTAGCCTACATTATTAATGAGCAGGCTGCCTTTGTTGGCGATACGCTGTTTATGCCCGATGTCGGCACCGCCCGTTGCGATTTCCCCGGCGGCAGTGCCGCTACCTTGTTCGACTCGATAGAGAAAGTGTTGGCGCTACCTGATGATACTGAAATTTATATCTGCCATGACTACCCGCCAGCAGGCCGGCAGCATCAGTATCTGACCTGTGTCGCCGGGCAGAAACAGCACAATATTCATGTTGGCGGCGGTGTCAGTAAGGCCGACTTTGTTAAGCGGCGCGAGGCACGTGATGCCACACTGGCGATGCCACGGTTAATTCTGCCCTCGGTGCAGGTTAATATCCGGGCCGGCCAGCTGCCGCCAGCTGAACAAAATGGTACGACGTACTTAAAGATACCCATTAATCAGTTATAAAAAAACAGGCGCTTAATGCGCCTGTTTAGTTTATTGCCCGCTATAAATTGCAGCGGATTTAGCCATCAATCTTTAAGTTACCATTGTTAATCAGGCTATCAATAATGGCCTGGGTGTCGGCGCCAAAACTACTTAAATCGACGCCCTCAAGCACGATTTGCTGGGTAACATTGCCTGCTCCGGTGTGTTTAATACTGATGGTGGTATTGCCGCCGCTAACACTAAAATTCAGGTAATCAGTAATGTTGTTGCTGTTTTCTCCCTGCAATAAGTCACGCAGGTCAATTGCATCACCCTGAGCGGTGTTGAAATCTTTGATCACATCAACAGCAGCGGTAGCATTGCCCTGATCACCTAATTGCCAGGCGAATACATCAGCGCCAGCACCTCCGGTCAGGGTATCATTGCCTTTTCCACCAATTAATACATCGTTACCCGTTCCGGCATTAATCGTGTCATTGCCAATGCCGCCGTAAATGACATCACTGCCAGCACCGGAATTAATAATATCATTGCCGCCATAAGCCATGATTAAATCGCCAGCATCTGTACCTGTAATGGTTTGTGGCGAATCATTGCCTGACAACACGGTATTGGTGGTGTTCGACAAATCAATGGTAATAATGTCTGACACCGAGGTGCTGGACGCGCCATCAGTTGTTGTGGCGGTAACCGTCAAATTAAGCTGACCATTGTAGCCAACCGGCGTGAGTATACTTAACCCTTCCAACTCTGTTTGAGTTAACGTCCAGCTGCCATCAGCGTTTTTAGTGCCGGCGGTTAGCAGGGCGTCAGCTGGCACCCCTGTAATGATTATCGATAAACTCTCGCTGGCATCAACAACTGCTGCAGTAATGTTTAGATCAACCATATCGCCATACGTGACACCATTAACGGTAATGGTCGCAGCAGATATATTAAGCTGAGAATCCTTACCGTCGTCCAGGCCATTGATGATCACCCAGTCAAACTTGTACTCACCGTCCTGGTTGGCCGTGAAGTTAAACTTGCCGTTACCATTGACGGCCGCACCCCAAAATTCAGAAGAGGTGATCAGTTGGGTTGTTTTGCTGCCATCAGGTGCAGTGATAATCACCAGGACAAAGTCGTTATATCCGGTCTGGATTTCACTGACGAGGTTCTCGCCGTTAATAAACTGCCAGTCAAAACCAACCGACATGCCAGCGTTTAAGGTCACAGTACTAGTGGTATAGTTGCCATCTATTGCATTAATGGTGCCCGGGTCATTTAAAACTCCCTGAGGTGCGGCAAAACTATCCAAAAAGCCACTGGATAAACCAAGGGCTTGTTCTAACGATGCCTGACTTAAACCTGAACCAGACAGAGTTCCATTAGCGCCTGTTGTGATGGAGGTTGCTCCAACCTGAGTAGAAACCGCATCTGTAACTTGTAACACGGCTGCATCGGCAACAGCAGCGACAGTAATATTCAGTGTTGCTGACGACGTACCGCCCTGACCATCGGAAATGCTGTAAGTTACTACTGGTAGCGTGCCACTCCAGTTGGCAGCAGGAGTAAAGGTAAAGTCACCGTTGGCGTTTAACTCTAATGTTCCCTGATTTTCAATAATAACTTCACTGCCAGCCAGGTAGCTCTGACCGTTGATCATAAAGCTTTCAACAACCAGGGAGTTACCATCAACGTCAACATCGTTTGTCAGTACACTGGCCGTTAAAATCTGATCTTCATTGACGGTAAAGTTCGAATTATTTGCAACCGGAGTACTATTTATCGAACTGGTGTCACCAACACCAACATTTCCGGCAACATCATTGTAGCTCTCGTTCGCCACTGCAATTGATATTGCTGCGGTGCCGCTTGCAACGAAGGTAGCTGTCCAGATATTTGGATTGGTTGGATCCTGGGTTAAGCCTGATAAAACCCCGCCTGTTACTGCAATATCTGACAAGTCAAAGCCAGTCACTTCTTCACTGAAACTAAACGTGATGGTTGTGGCTTCGCCCGTAGCTAAAGTTGAATCATCGGTCGTGATGGTTAAAGTCGGTAAGTTCTGGTCAACTGTAACGGGGCCTAAGTTTGTAGAACTGCTGGTATTGCCGGCAGTATCGGTTTGCTTTACCAATACGGCGCCATTGGCATACACGCCCTCGGCTAAGGTGAAGCTGCTGCCGGTGCCGGTCAGCCAGGTGGTGCCGCCATCCACGCTGTATTGCCAGCTGGCAACATCGCCGGCCAAGGTGACATTCACCACACCGTCATTGGTAATGCTGTCGGTAGCGGAGGTGCCGCTGTCCGTGTCTAACTGAACCAGTGGTGCAGCAACGGTTTGATCAACAGTATGGCTTGAAGTGCCTGTGGAGTTGACAGTATTGCCGGCTGCATCAGATGAGCTGACGACGACATTAAACTCGGTATCAGCAGCTAAGTCACTACCAGCGACATCGACAGACCAGCTGCCATCGGCTTGCACCGTCGTGGTGTAAGTGACGTTATTAATGATCATGGTCACCACATCACCCGCAGCGATATCACCGCCAGTGGCAGTGCCGGTAACCACAATAATACCGGCGGCTTCAGTAGCGTTAACAATATCATCAGTAGTGATGTCATTAACGGAAACTGCGCCGGCAGTTGCCGTGGTATCCAGCACCGCACTGTCTGAGCCGGTAGCACCGGTATTGCCGGCTTCATCGGTAATGTTGGCGGTGACGGTCAAGGTCGCACCTTCAGCCGGAGCAGGTACTGTGGTCAGTACTTCGTCAGCATCAATTTGCGCCTGAGTCAGGACAATGGCCACACCATTGACGGTCAGGGTGTCGCCGGCCTGGGCACCGGTATCGGTTAACGAGATAGTCACGTTGACCGCACCATTGAGCTCACTGGCACTAATGAAGCCGTCGTTGTTGGTGTCTTCGGTGATCGTCACGCCTGGGGCTGCCGGGGCGGTGGTATCAACGCTATGAGTCGAGGT
>NZ_JAWWAP010000014.1:0-61557 GCF_033721375.1 Arsukibacterium sp.
AGTACGAATACGCTGTAATGAGTTGGTGATTTCTTCCATCGCGCCTTCAGCGACCTGCGCTAATGAAATACCATCGTTGGCATTTCGGGCTGCCTGGTCTAATCCATTTACCTGACTGGTCAACCGGTTCGAAATCTGTAATCCTGCCGCATCATCGGCGGCACTGTTAATCCGAAGACCCGATGACAAACGCTTAAAAGCCGTATCCAGTGCATTACCAGATTGAGACAATTGGCGCTGCGCATTTAATGATGAAGTGTTGGTGTTTACGTATAAGGCCATGGTGTGCTCCTAAAATCTGCATTCGTGCTTAATCGTTAATCGCTAAGCTGTACCCTTGATACTTAGTTATCGTCGGCCTGAATTTTTTCTTTAATTTTTTTTATCAAAACATCTATGCGTCAACAATTGTGCTGATCGTTTTTTCCATTATAGTGTAAGGATGCTTAATCACTTTCTGGACATTAATAGTGCCTAAATCAACAGAGTTTACCTCACTGGATCAAGCGTTTGCGGATATGAAAACACAAAATGAGCTATACAAGCCTTCGTCATTCTGGGCTGATGCTTCTGTGAAAATTGCTGCAGCTCTGAAGCAGCACGGGGTTGAAAATTTTCGCCGGATCGAAGAAAACCTGAGTTTCTTTGTCCCAACCTACGGCTACCCTGGGAATAGCTTTAGCCAGGAAATGCAGCGCGAAATCTCTGCATACATACAGCGCTCGTTTCCGAATGCGGTAAAGCCACAACAGGCTATTGCCTTGTTGCTTAGTGGCTATCAGTCGGCTCTTGCTGACTACAGAGTGTTTTTAGCCGCAGAGAATCATGGGAAATCTCCCTGCCTTTCGAACTTTACAGAGTCAGACTTTGGTAATCCACTGGAGCAGTTTGAGTTTGACCAGAAGCGTTACAGTCGTTCCTCATTGAACTATCTGCTTGGTTTACAGCTACTGAAGCAACATATTGACGAGGAAATCCATACGGTGCTGGAAATTGGTGGCGGCTTCGGCACCCTCGGTGAAATTCTTGCTAAAAGTGATATATCCAATCTGCGTTATATTGATATTGATATTCCGCCCACTTTATTTGTTGCTGAACATTATCTCAGCAATGCACTACCTAACCGAAAAGTAAGTGGTTACCTCGAAACTAAACACGCAGACGTGCTTGAAATTGATAAGCTATCAGAGATTTCTGTGCTTGCGAGCTGGCAATTACCTAAACTCAGAGGCAAGGTAGATCTTTTCGTCAACTTTATCTCGTTTCAGGAAATGGAGCCGCATATTGTGCAAAACTACTTTTCTTACGTCGACCAGCTACAAAGCACCTGGATACTGCTTCGAAATATGCGTGAAGGTAAACAAGTGAAAAAGACTGCAGACGACATCGGGGTAAAGCAACCGATTCTCAGTGACGATTACATCAGGATGCTACCCAATTATCATTTGGTTAGTCGACAGGTACACCCATTCGGCTTTAAAACAGTCGATAACTATCATTCCGAACTGCTGTTGTTTAAACGCAAATGAAAATGTTGAAGCAGTAACGATAAGGGTTATTACCTTAAATAATCAAACAGACTTACTCCGGATACTTTGGTGAAAGTGGACGAAATTGCTTGAAGGGCAATTTCCTGCTTGGTGATTTCGGTTAAAGCCGCAGCGTAATCCACTTCAGCTAAATCAGCACGATATGCTTTATTATTGATCGTTAAATCTTCATTAGTACCAAACACGCTATCCAGCACATTTACCCGACCACCGATTGAAGACAACGTGCTGTCAATTTTCGTCGCTGCAGATGTAACCTGAGTCAGGGTGTCACTGATCGCTTCATCAAAATCCCCCCCCGACAGCGCAGGATTTTCCAGGGCGGTAATAAACTCACCAATAGTGGTCAGGATATTCTTTTTCTCAGGCGCCTGCAGCGAAAAATCGACCTGTCCCGGCACGGCCGCAGCACCGCTTATCTGGATCGTCAAGCCGTTAAACTGGATAGGGGCATCAGGCACAAAAGTACCGGTTACCGGTGGCACCAGTGAACTGCCATTTTGCTGGATCTCATAAGTGGACGGTGCTGTCAAAACCACATTAAAGTCGTTATTTGCGGGTGTCAGTCTGTCATAATTCTGCTTGTAAAAAGCATCGAATCTACTTTGATCAGTGACCGATACCAGTGCGCTTGTGGCACCACCGGCAACAATACTGGCGGCAGTGGTTTTTAACCTGGCATCAATATTTTCAAACACCTGTTTACCACTGTCGTTCCCTGGCAACGCGATTGTGGGCGAAATTTGCAGTGCTTTCTGACCATCATCCCCCTGAAATTCATAGATACCGGTAGCGGGGTTAAAGGCGTAAGTTTGCTTTTTATCTTGAAAACCCGAAAAGATATAGCCCCCTTCAGCGTTACGAGTGTTCATCAGATCGAGCAGTTCTACCTGAATATTTTTCAGCTCCTGTGCCACGGCTTGTTTATCATCATCGGTGTAGGCACCATTGCCCGAGGCAATAGCCAACACTCTGGCACGATCAATTGACGTACGCATATTGCTTAATATTGTCTCTTCCAGCGCCAGGTTATTTTTCAGCAACACACTGTTGCTCTGAAATTGTTCGACCTGCTGCAGATTCTGATCTAAGCCCAGTACTTTTGCTGAAGCTGCCGGGTCGTCTGCCGGGGTCAGAATACGGGTTTGCTTGGTTAACTGGTCTTGTGCCCGGTTCATTTTCTGTTGAGTATTCAGAATGCCGTCTAATCCGGCATTAAACTTCATATTAAATGATAATCTCATTGTTACCTCACCGATGCCAATAAGGTGTCAAATATGGTTTGCGATGTCGAAATGATTTTAGCTGCTGCAGCATAGGTTTGCTGAAAACGGACTAAATTCGACGCTTCTTCGTCCAGACTTACGCCAGATAGTGATTCATACCAGGCGGTAGTCTGATCCAGTAGTGCTTTACTGGCGGCTTCATTATTTCTGGCCTGACTGGTTCGCTCACCAATTAAGCTGACCATATCGGCATACGACTGATTAAAGCTGACCGCATTCGCACTGTTGGGTCCAGACAGCGGATTTAACCGGGTTGTTTTCGACGTTTGCAGCGCAGAGAACGCCAGACCGTTCCGGTTATCGTTAAAACCGCCGTCGTTAAAACTGATTTTAAAGGTATCCCCGGTTGCTGGGATGCCCGTGACTGAAAAATCAAACCCGACATCTACTCCGGCCTGGGCAAAAATATCCTGATACTGATTTGAGCCAAAAGCTGCCGTGGCGACCGGATTTCCTACATTATCGACAATTTCAAATGTATTACTGCCAGTATAGGTCATTGTCCATGGACCGTTGACTAATCCGGCAGGGGTATCAAAGCCATACGCAGGTGGGGTTGCCGGTGAAGTATCCGTAACCTGTAACTCTTCAACCCGGGCATTACCCAGATTAGCCACAGTCAACTCAGTACGTACTGGCAGCGCAAGTGCGATATCTTCCGGTCGGTTTGTGGCCATTTGCAACGTCCGGGATGCCGTACTCAGAGGTTTAAGTTCAAATTTATCCCCTACTGCTGGCGCACCGGTCAGAGTAATTTCCAGACCATACAAATCGCCGGCTGCATCAGCAGAACTTATCGTTGCCGGATAGGAGGCAATTGCCACCACTTTATCGGAACCCGAAATAACTTCACCACGGGCATCAAGCGCCTGAATACGCACTCCGCCGGCTTCAACTGTTAATAAGAAATCGTTTGGGGGTAAGCTGTTGCCCTGACCTGGTTCAATCCGGACACTGACAGCACCGGCTCCGGTATTCGATGAAAAAGCGTAACCATTGCTTTCGGGTAAGATAAACAGATCACCGCCAATTTCGCCGTTTAAATCCATACCCAGCCGATTCTGGCGGTTCATTGCATCCGTCATCGAAAACGCCAGTTGGCCTAGACGGTTCTGTGTCGGGACTAAAATTTCTTCGCGGAACTCGAGCAAGCCGCCGATTTTGCCGCCAACAGCCTCTATATCAATATCACGCTCTACGCTTTCACGAGCTGATAATTGTAGCTTTAACTCCCGCTGTGCTGGATCAGGCTCACCTCGCAAGGTCATCAGGTTAAACTGGCCGCGCTCTACTACCAGTGATTGCCCGGTGCCCAGAAATACCAGTTTTTCCCCATTTTTTGCATCAAGGGTTTTAATCTCAACCATTTCTGCCAGCTTTTGAATCGCAAAGTCACGCTTATCATATAAATCAAGGGGGACTGGGCGACTGGCTCCCTCACCAAATGCCGCGATCTGCAGGTTCAAATCAGCAATTTGTTTTATGTAGCCATTAGTTTCGCTGGTGTAGATATCCAGTTGCTGGTTTACAAAGTTCTCCTGATCCAATACCAGGCTGGATAAGGTGGAAAACTTATCCAGTAGTGCCTGGGAACTGCCGATGATCAGCTGCCGGTTGGCCAGAGTAGCCGGTTCATTATTGGCAATCTGAAATTGCTTAAATAAATCATTTACCCCGGTAGCAATACTGTTGGCAGGATTAGAAAACAATGCATCTACCCGGTTTGCTTCTGAAACATATTGTTGGGCAAACGAAAAGTTTGACGTATCACGACGTAATTGCTTTTGGGTAAACTCGTTTACTAACCTTTCTGTTGTGCCTCTGCCTACACCCAAACCCAATTGCTCAGCTTCAAATTCTGTGCGCTGCCTGACATAACCCGGGGTATTAATATTGGCGATATTATTACTTGTGGTATTCAGCAGCGTCGAATTAGCCAATACGGCTGAGGTACCAATTCTAAGTAAATTATCTGACATAGGTTGCTCCGTTGCCACGTCGGGTGGCTAACATGCTATTCATCGGCGCCAAGATTAAAATCTTGAGCGACATTTAGCTCGGCCCTGACCTGATTAAAGGTAGGGCTTTGATAGACTGCCATAATTTTTTTGGCATATTCCGGGTCTGTGGCGTAGCCCGCTGCCTGTAATTCATTAAAATACGCTGCCGGCTCCGCAGTGACCTGCAGCGCCTGCTGATAGCGTGGGCTGTTACTGATAAAACTGGCGTAATCCTGCAGGCTGTGTTCCGGCGAGCCGTAAGAGCGAAACCGCGCTTGCTCTTTTTGGGCTACACCGCCGCGAAACTCCAGCGTATCGACTACCGCACTGTCACCCTGCCAGTTGCTCTGGGCTTTAATCCCAAATAAATTAAAACTATTTTCACCTTTGGCCGTTTTAATCATCCGCTGACCCCAACCGGTTTCCAGCGCGGCCTGAGCAATCATTGCCATTGGATCCAGGCCCAAAGCTTTAGCTGCCTGTTTTGCTGCCGGCAATAATTTACGGACAAATTCCTGAGGAGAGTTAATTTGCCAGTCAACTGGCTTACTCTTTTCAGTTGCAGCTGTCATGGATGCTGCCTCGGGCCTGGCAACAGATGGCGTAGCTGCCGGCAAATCTGCTATTGCTTGCAATGTTTGCCTGACACCCGAACTGAGTTCACTGCGGTTTAAGGCCCTGCTGACATCTGGCCGCTCAGGTAACGGATTAAAACTGGCGGTACCCGGCATATTAAGTTCAGTATCTTTCTTCGGACGACTGATACCCGCTGTCGGGTCAAGCTGTGCCACTAATAAGTCAGCCAGCCCCAGCGCTCCTTTTTGGGCTAAATCGGTGGCTAACTGACTGTCATGCATGTCACGATAAAACTCAGTAGTCTGACTATTCATCATACCTTCGGCTTCAAACGCCGAATTGGCTTTGCGCATACTCGTCAGCAACATACTCATAAAAATTGCTTCAAACTGCTCGGCTGCCTGCCGTAACCCCGCTTTTTCGTCAGTTTTGGCTGCAGTTTTGATATTCTGCAGGCTGTTGACATCATGATAAGAAACTTGGGTTTTGGTCAGGCTCATGTTAAATCACCACCAGCTCGCCGTGAATGGCACCAGCCTCTTTTAACGCTTCTAAAATAGCCATTAAATCGCCCGGCGCGGCGCCAACCGCATTAACGGTGCGGACTAAATCATCCAGGGTAACACCCGGGTCAAATTTGAACATCCGAGAGTCTTCCCGACTGACGTCGATAATGCTGTTTTCTTCTATTGCCGTTACCCCTTCGCCAAACGGATTGGGTTGCACCACCTGCGGGTTCTCAGCAATGGTCACTGTTAACCCCCCATGGGTGACTGCCGCCGGAAATAATCTGACGTCTTTACCAATCACTATGGTACCGGTACGCGAATTAATAATAATTTTTGCTGAGTGACTGGCCGGCGCGAACTCCAGATTTTCCAGGGTCGATAAATACGACACGCGCTGTGATAGATCACGCGGCGCTCTCACCTGCACTGAAGTTGCATCCTGTGAATAAGCGGTCTCAGGGCCGATAAACTGATTAATCACTTCTGCCAGCCGTTTTGAAGTGGTAAAGTCAGCCTGTTTTAAATTAAAAGTAATAAAATCGCCATTGCCAAAGGGTGTGATCACCTCCCGCTCTACCATAGCACCGTTTGGAATACGCCCGACAGTTGGTGTGTTAACCAGAATGCGCGAACCATCCAGGCCCTCAGCACCAAGCCCGCTGACAATCAGACTGCCCTGCGCTATGGCATAGACATTGCCATTGAGACCGGTCAGAAAGGTTTGTAATAAGGTACCACCGCGCAGACTTTTGGCACTGCCTACAGACGATACCGTAATATCAATCGTCTGACCGGGCTTGGCAAAGGCTGGTAATTCAGCATGTACCGCAACAGCCGCCACATTTTTTATCTGGCTACGCTGACCGGCTGGCAGATTTATACCAAAGTTTGCCAGCATGGTCCGGAAACTTTGCTCGGTAAACGGGCTTTGTTCGCCCGTCCCGGGTAAACCGACGACCAGGCCATAACCAACCAACTGGTTGGAACGCACACCATCAATATCGGCCACGTCTTTAATCCGCGCAGCATGTGCCGGCTCATTTGCCAGCAGCAGAGTCAGCAACACTGACAGAGCGCCCAGCCATTTGATCTGCAACATAGTCTTACCTCTGAAAAAAGTCACCGGGATCACCTTAATACCATTCACTAACAGGGTCACGACATTCAGAATGGCCACAAAGGCCCATTAAAGAACCGGCTTAACCAACCTGGCGACTGGCCATAATGGTGCGAGCCGGTGCCACTGTATTCAATTCGGGCATTGGCTATCTTATTTGACTCAACAGTATTGTTAACGTCGACATCCTGCGGCCGGATAATTCCGGTTAACCGGATATATTCTTTGCCGGTATTCAGGGTTAGCCACTTCTCGCCCCGGATGACTAAATTGCCATTGGCCATTACCTGCAATACATTGACCGAAATATCGCCTACCAGACTGTTACTCTGATCAGCTTTGGCATCACCGGTAAATTCATTTGTGGCACTGGCCCCAAACTGCAGCACATTGCCGGCAGCGGAAATTGCACGCCCACCGAGACCAACGCCGGGCTGAATATTAACCGTACTTTCTTTTTCAGTTTCTGTTTTAGCCTGCTTGGAAGCCTGGGTGCGCTCACGCAGCACGACGGTAATAATGTCACCTTCATGCCGGGCTTTGTTGTCAGAATACAAGCTGTTGGAATGATGCTGCGCAAACAGCGAGCCTGTCTTTAAAACCGGACGCGGGGCGGGCTCGGGCGGAATTGGCGAATAATATGGATCATCAGCAAACGGCTGCTCTAACGAAGCACAACCGGATAACAATGACAAACCCAGTACCGCTGACAGTACCAAAATAACAGTACGCATAACGCCTCCGTTTATAATTGCTGAATCGCAAAACCCAACATCTGATCGACCGAGGAAATCACTTTAGAATTCATCTCATACACCCGTTGTGATTCGATCAGACTGACCAGTTCTTCTGTCACATTAACATTCGAGGTTTCCAGTGAACCCTGGACAATAATACCAAGCCCTTCCAGCCCCGGAATACCCTGCACCGGATCGCCACTGACTGCGGTTTCTTTAAATAAATTCTGACCCGTCGGCTCTAAACCTGCCGGATTAATAAAGTTGGTGACAGTCAACTGGCCCAATACCGCGTTATCAACCTGGCCAGCGAGGCGAACTGACACTTCACCGTCCTGTGACACCGTGATACTGGTTGCATCAGGTGGAATAACGATATTAGGTTGTACCTGAAAACCTGCACCGGAGGTAACCAGATTGCCATCACCATCGACGGTAAACTGACCATTTCGGGTGTATGAAATCGTGCCATCGGGCATCAGTACTTCAAAAAAACCGTGGCCCTGAATCATCATATCCAGACTGTTTTCAGTAGTAATCATATTACCCTGAGTAAAGTTTTTCTGAGTTGCGACTACCTTAGTACCGGCACCAATCATTAAACCATTGGGCAACTCAGAGTTTTGCGATGAGCGACCACCAGGCTGATTAACGTTCTGATACAACAGATCTTCAAACACGGCCCGGCTCTTTTTAAAACCCACTGTGCTGGCGTTTGCCAGGTTATTTGAAATAACCGAAATATCACGCTGTTTGGCGTCTAAACCGGTTTTACTTATCCACAGAGCTGGATGCATCTGTTACCTCCCGGGGCTCTCGCCCATTAATCAGTTACTAGCCCATGATCCGCAGCAAGGCGTTCTGCTGACGGTCCATTTCTTCGGCACTTTTCATCATTTTCACCTGCAGTTCAAACTGGCGCTGCAGACTAATCATATGGGTCATTTCTCCGACAGCATTGACATTGCTGCCCTCGTAGGCGCCGTGTAACAGGCTGACATTAATATCGGCTGCGGCTAACTGGCCATCTTTACGCCGGAACAAGCCATCAGTACCTTTGGTAAGATCTGCATACACCGGGTTTACCAGTTTTATCCGGCCGACTTCTTCCAGCGCATTCGCTGGTGCGCCCTGCGGTAAAGCACTGATAGTCCCGTCCTGGCCAATTTCTAATTTTGCCAGCGGTACCGGCAGTTGGATCGGGCCACCATCACCTATCACTGCCCGGCCATTGGCTGTTTCCAGCATCCCGGTAGGACTTAACTGTAAATTACCGGCCCGGGTATAAGCCTCATTGCCATCGGCGTCTTGCACCGCAAACCAGCCATCGCCCTGAATTGCAATATCAAGCTCGCGCTCAGACATAATGACCGGACCCGCGTCAAAGTTTTGACCTGGCTGTTCTGTCATCGCAAATACCCTGGACGGCAGTCCTTCGCCAAAGGCCTGCATTGCCCGGGCCTGTTCAAAATCTGCTTTAAAGCCAACGGTATTGCTGTTTGCCAGGTTGTTCGCCCGCACGCTGATGCCATGCATATTTTCTTTGGCACCACTCATGGCGATATATAGCAAATGGTCCATAACGCACTCCGTTAAAGGTTTCTGCTAATTCTAAAGCAACTTTAATGCCAGTTAATGTAACGCCAGCCAGCCGGATAAAAAAACACCACCCGAAGGTGGTGTTTTAGCCAACGTGTAAGCTTGTTTAACTTAACGGATCTGCAGCACTGTCTGTTGTAATGTGCTGTTTACTTCCAGCGCTCGTGAGTTCGCCTGGAAGTTACGCTGGGCACTGATAAGGTCAACCAGTTCGGTCGTCAGATTAACATTAGATTGTTCCAGGGCCGACGCATTAACCGCACCGAAAGTACCGGTGTTGCCCTGACCACCTATTGGCTCACCGGAGGTTAAGCTTTGCTTCCAGGACGTATTACCAACCTGTTTCAGGCCCTGCACATTCGCGAACCGAACCAGAGTAACCTGGGCTAAGTACGATGAGTCACCATTACTGTACGTGGCTAGTACCCGGCCAAATGAGTCAATATCAACCCCGGTCAGGCTGCCCACCGTAGTACCATCCTGGCTTAAGTTATTGACATCAAAGCCTGACGCATACTGGGTTGGCGTCCGGGTGCCGGAAGCATCCCGAAAGTTAACTACCACATCATTTGCGTACTGCGCGCCATTGGTTAAATAGCCGTTTAATGGGTCGTTTAACGTGGCGGCCGGCAAGCGTATTTCCGGAATAGGCGGCGTAATAAAATTACCGCTGGAATCAAAGAAAACGTCGTCTCCCTGAATCCAGGAGCCAGCAGCAGGAGGCGCGGCCACATTATCATCCCAAACCGCATAAGTTTCCCACTGTGAAGGAGCTGGCGCAGTCGTATCTACCTTTCTGAAATAGGTAGTAAGAATATGCGATTCGCCCAGGCTATCGTATACCGTAACTGAAGTAGAGTGGTTATACGTTGCCCGATCAGTGGGGTCAAACGCTACACTGGCCGTCTCCAGCGCTCTGGAATCAACATTCATACTCAGAAAAACATTGTTGGTTTCACGCGGAGCACCCGCTGAAGTCGGAATTGCAATCGGAGATGAGGTACTTAAACTTACTGAACTGTTCTCCCCGGTAACCGGGTCAACATTAAAGCCCTGCAGAAAGTTGCCGCGGTTATCAACAATAAAGTTATCTTTATTGAGTTTAAACGCACCTGAACGGGTATAGGTTAAATCCTGAGATTGCAGGTCCGGTGTCGTTGCGAAAAAGCCTTCACCGGTTATTGCTAAATCAAGTGAGTTATTGGTAAATTGCAACGATCCCTGGTTAAACTGTTGCGCCACGGTTGAGGTAGTAACACCATCCCCTACCTTAGTGCGTCCCGAAGAGAAAATAGATGTCGCATAGACGTCAGCAAACTCAGCCCGCGACTCTTTAAAGCCGGTAGTATTAACGTTGGCAATGTTATTTGCCGTTGTGTCCAGATCTTTCTGGGCAGCAGCCAGGCCGCTTAATGCTATTTGAAAACTCATAAATCACCTCACCTTAAACGGTTACTTAACCGTAAGAAACTTCCAGAACATCAGTTAATTTTATTGCTCCTAACCCAACCAGATTAAGAGTAATTCCTTTGCCATTGCCTGCCAGGCTGACGCTGGATACCGGCGTAAACACATTTACCGGTATCGACTCATTTTTGCCGGCAAAACTGGCTTCAACTTTAATTTTGTAAACACCAGGTGGCATCGGCTCACCGTTTGCATCGGTGCCATCCCAGACAAATTCGTTTTTGCCCAGCGCCGGATTGCTGACGTCAAAGTTAGTCACCAGCTCACCATTGGGCTTTTCTATCCGCACCCGCATGTTGTCAGCGGCGCGATCAAGATTAATATGGCCCCGGGATAAGGTTTCACCGGTAAACACAATTTCATCTGATTGGGTAAGCACTGTCCGGCCTACCAAAGAGGATGCCTGCAACGCCTGATTCGAAGTCATGCTCTCAGACAGCCCTTTAAAACTTTCATTCAGCGAGCCGATACCATCAGCCATGGTAAAATTGGTCATCTGAGCAATCATCTGATCATTTTCTACCGGCTTAGTTGGATCCTGATATGCCAGTTGCTGAGTTAGCAACGCAAAAAAGTCAGACTGGGTTAGTGCGCCATTATTTTTGTCCGGCACTTTATTGCCGTTATCCCAGTACATGCCATCCAGCGCCTGGTTAGTGTTAATAGTACTCATCTGTTATTCCTTATTAACTCTGGCCCATTCGCAGGGTACGCATAATCATTTGCTTGGCAGCATCTGCTGTCTGCACGTTAGTCTCGTAGGAGCGGGAGGCAGAAATCATATTTGCCATCTCTTCCATAATGTTGACATTAGGCTTATAGATATAGCCATTTTCATCGGCCAGGGGGTGGTTAGGCGCATATTCAACATTAAGCGGGGCATCAGACTCGACAATACCCAACACCTTAACCCCGGCGCTGTCCCCTTGCTGTCGCCTCGCCTCTGAAAGCTCTGCGGCAAAAACCGGATGCCGCCCCCGATACGTTTCTGCGACACTGCTGCTAACGCTGTTGGCATTAGCAATGTTACTGGCAGTGGTATTCATTCGTACCGACTGAGCGGTCATGCCACTGCCTGAAATATCAAATACTTTTGAGATACTCATAATTATTGTCCTGAGCCAGTAAGTGCTTTTTTCAATCCAGAAATCCGGCTGTTCATAAAGGTTAAACTGGCCTGGTATTCCAGGTTATTCTGCATAACAGCATTGCGTTCACGATGGATATCCACGCTGTTGCCATCACCGGTATCAGGTTGATCCGGATAACGGAATAAGGTGTCTTTGGCCATAGTGGAGGCAATATGAAAGTGCTGCTCGTGCGTGCGGCTGGCGCTTTGCCCCTGACGCGACTTTGCTAACTGCAAGGCTTGCTGAAAATCAACGTCTTTGGCTTTGTAGCCCGGGGTATCAGCATTGGCAATGTTTTCGGCCAACACTTCAGAGCGTTTTTCACGAATTAACAATGCATGGGGATGCATGCCAAATGCTTTTTCAAAACTGATTGCCATTTTTTTGCCACCTCTATGGAACTATGGCAAATCAAATGCAAAACGCAGGCCAGTTTTTCAGCGGTTGAGATTAAACCTTTTTACGGTAAATAATGCCGGGGTTACAGCGCAGCATTTCAAAATCATTATTGACACTAGAGATAGATTCGGAGGCGCCAAGAAACAAATAGCCTCTGGGATTTAAGGACTGGGCAAACTGTTTAATAATTTTTGCTTTTAAATCAGGGGAAAAATAAATAAGGACATTACGGCAAAATATGACATCGAACTTGCCCAACAACGTATAGCTGTCAAGCAGGTTTAAATGGCGAAAACTGACGTTTTTCCGGACAAAATCTTTCACCCGCATCATACCATTGCCACTGTCTTCAAAGAACCGGCTGCGCCGCTCGGGTGATAAGCCGCGTGACAGGGCCAGTGCATCGTATTCGCCCCGCTGACAATGCTCAAGCATGGTATTTGAGATGTCGGTACCCAGAATATTTAAGCCCAGACTAAATGCCCCTGGCCGGCTTTGCTGATACTCCAGCCCGGTCATCGCGATAGAATACGGTTCTTGTCCGGACGAGCTGGCGGCAGACCAGATTTTAAGAGTACGGCAACTTTTTTCCAGTTCCGGCAAAATTTGTTTTTTCAACAACTCATAGGGATAGGTATCGCGAAACCATAACGTTTCGTTCGTGGTCATGGCATCGATGACCGCAGAGCGCAGTTGTCGTTCAAACGGGCTTAAGGTTTTGCTGACCAGTTCAGATAAGGTGGCAATGTTAAAGCGGTGCATCAGCGGCCCCAGCCGGCTTTTTACCAGATATTGTTTGTTGTCACCCAGCACAATACCGCACTGCTGTTCGAGAAAATCCCGAAACAGTTTATATTCGCCTTCCTGTAGCTCTTTATTGGTCACTACTCGCCCTTAGCGCTTATTCTGCATGCAGCCACTTTTGCACCGATTCTGCCAGTTCGTCCGGATTAAATTTCGCAATAAAATCGTTAGCGCCCACTTTTTTAACCATTTGCTGGTTAAACACTCCGCTTAACGAAGTATGCAAAATAACATGCAGGTTTTTTAACTGCGGATCAAGCCTTATCTCAGCGGTAAGGGTATACCCATCCATTTCTGGCATTTCAATATCTGAAATCAGCAAGCCTACTTTCTCGGTAACGGAACTCTGGCAGGTTTTCGCCACTTGTTGTAAGTATGTCAGTGCTTCGCGGCCGTTGTTCACCAGGTGCATTTTCACCCCCAGCCCTTCCAGTGCTCTTTTTACCTGATTGCGGGCCACTGTCGAGTCGTCAGCAATCAGAATAAGCCGGTCACCCAGATCGCTGCTGATGGTTGCAGTATCTACATTACTACTGATTTTGGTTGGCGATGGTGAAATTTCCTCCAGAATCTTCTCAACATCAAGAATTTCAACCAGCTGATTGTCAATTTCTGTCACCGCTGTCAGATAGCTCTGTTTCCCGCCGGTGCCTTTTGGCGGTGGCATTATCGCTTCCCAGTTAATATTAATAATGCGTTCCACAGAACTGACCAGAAAGCCCTGCACCGAACGATTATACTCGGCGATAATAATAAAAGCGGTAGCAAGATCAACCACCGGTTGCCCCCCTGTTGCCAGGCTCAGATCAATAACTGAAATGGTCTGGCCCCGGACATGAGCGATGCCACGCACAAACTTATTGCGCCGGGGAATGGCGGTCAAGGGTGGACATTGTAGTACTTCACGTACTTTAAATACGTTTATACCGTAGCGTTGCTGGCCAGTCAGTTTAAACAGCAGTAACTCCAGCCGGTTCTGACCGACCAGTTGGGTACGCTGATTGACGGAATCTAAAATGCTGGCCATAAGCCACTCCTGTTACAACATTCTGGCGCTATTATTGCAGCAACGTCTGTGGCGGTAACACTTTGACGCAGCCAGAGCAGACTGTTTCGGGCGTTAAACCGGCAAAGCTAGTTCGGCGCCCTGACGTTAATATAATTTCGTTACACGGCAATAGTATAACTGTTAACCCATAAAGCATAGCTGAAACCATATGATTAAGTACGATAAATTTTATCAGGCATTTTTTATCTCATTATTTTTTATCAGTAATATGACCTGGGCAGATCAATCTGGCATGCAACAATACAGCCCTGAGCAACTTACTGAAATGACAGCACAATGGCTCAGAAATGAGCTGGGGATAACGACAGACAGTCAGGTTGAACTTGATGTTACGCCGCTGGATAGCCGGATTGGTGATAAAACGTGTTCAGATAAGCCAGAGTTCAGCCGGCCGTATAGCAGCAACTCTCGTCAGTTCACCGTTAATATCAGTTGCAGCAAGCCTGGATCCTGGCAGCTGTATTTACCGGTAAAAGTCACTGAAATGGTTGCAGCGGTAACTGTCCGTCAAAATATTGCTACAGGAACGGTAATAACGGCCGATATGTTGCAGATGGAAGATAAGGAACGTCGGTTTGTCCGTGGCAATCTTGTCAGCGATCCGCGTCAGATAGTTGGCGCCCGCAGCAAAAGATCGCTGAACAATGGTCAACTGATTACAATGCAGGATCTTTGTCTTGTCTGTCGCGGGGATGTTGTTACAATACTGATTGATAACAGTGGTCTTAGTGTATCGGCCAGCGGTATTGCCGAACAGGATGGGACCCTTGGCGACACTATAGCTGTGCAAAACCAGCAGTCTGGTCGGAAAATTCAGACAGAAGTTGTTGCTGTTAATCAGGTAAGAGTAAAATTTTAAAAAATAAATTAAAGTTTTTTAAAGCTCAGCCGTTAACCTGAACATAAGGAACTGGTTTAAGGTAAAGAGGTTCTATCATGGCGATAAATATCAATAACCTGCAGAATACTTCTCAGGTGAAGAATGACAAAGTTGATCAGAATGTACAGCGGCAGCAAACCACTGTGCAACAAAATGCAACGCAACAGGCAAACCAGCAAGGTGCTGCCCAGCGTCAGGACTCAGTCTCAATAACTCCGCAGGCTAAGCAATTTACTAAATTGCAGGAAAAGGCCAATGCCGCTACTGGTGTTGATCAGGAAAAAGTTGACAAAATTAAGCAGGCCATTGCCGAAGGCAAGTACAAGGTAAATGTAGAGCAACTCGCCCGGCGGATTATGCAATTCGAAGGTGATTTGTTTAACAAATAATGATGAACAGCCAATTTGAACCTCTTAGCTCCCTGTTAACACAACAGCAAGCGCAATTGGATGCGCTGCTGTTGTTATTGCGGCAAGAACTTGCCGCCCTTGCCGCCCGTGATATAGACGTCCTCAATACCCTCACCACAGACAAGCAAAATCTACTGACAGAAATTCAACGGACAGATACTGAAATAGCAACCTCTCCTTTATTGCAAAACGCGCGAACGGAGTCTTGGTTTGAACAACAAATCAGTTCGCTGGAGCACTTATTAGCTGATTGTAAGCAACAAAACGAAGTCAATCAGATAACACTCGAACAAAGCCAGTTAACTTTGCAGCGTTTTAAAACAGAATTATTATCGGCCAGAGGGAAATCCGGTTTAACCTATACCAATAAAGGCAAACCCACCATTGATAATATGGGTAAAGGTATTAAAGCCTGAACGGAATTATCAGGCGCTGCGCTTACTGCCCATTGAGCCTGGGTTCAATAGTAGTGAATACTTTTTATTTTCTGGCGCGGATAAACATTTTGGTATAGATGATATACCTGCTCAAAGTCCAGCTCTAACTCAGTAATATAAGCATCGTCCAGCGCATAGGTCTTTACGACCCGGGCCCCACGAATAACCCCCTGTACCGACGTACTGAACTGATCATTACCTGCTACCATCGCGCGTAAATTATTACTGCTGTCAATTCTTTGACCATAAACCTGCTCAGCCAACTCGCGATACGCTTCCAATTTAGATGCCCGCATGGCCAGTAGCATTTTCTGGCTGTCGGACTCTCCTGGCTGCAGTGAAATCGGCGCCACACCAACGGCATGCAATAACGGAAAAGCATCAGGCTTAACCGCTGCATATTCAATATGTTTATCAAAGATCTGGCTGCAACCGTTGAGTAATAATGCAGAAAGTGTGATAAAGACTAATTTCATCATAAGGCATCCGTAGTCAGCACAGTAGCTGAATTAATTACTATGTTATTACTATCTGATTATTAGCAATTTCTGCGCCACCTTCATTTAAGGATCCTGGTATTGTTGTCGCATAAAACTAATTCGCACAAAACTAAGGCATAGTTTTTGCTTCTGATAGCAAACGAAGATGATTCCAACTCATTATTGGCGACCTATGAAATTACGATTTTTAGCCGTTAGCTGCTGCGCTTTTATACTACCTGCTTATGTTAGTGCTAACTGGTATGAGATGACCGGCCAGGCGGCGATCGAACAAGGTGATATAGCAAAAGCCAAACAGGCAGCCATTGCTGATGCGCTGGAGCGAGCCGCTTTATTTGCCGGTGTCAGGGTAACCAGTCAGCAACAGTTAGTTGCCGGGGTAATGCAACAGCACCAGCTTAGTCTGGACAGCAGTTCAGAAATCCGGGAAATCAGGCTGCTTAGCGAAAACTTCAGCAACGATTATGTAACGGTAACCCTGCAAGCGGAAATTCTGCCCCAACAGCAAAGTTGTCAGGGCAGTCAGCAAAAAAAACCTCTGCTACTGGCCAGGGTCGAACTTAGCGCCCGGCGCGATGCTATTCACGGCCAATTGTTTGAGCTGGATAAAAATGCTACTGCACAACTTTCCCGTCACCTGCAGGATTACAGCCCTGCGGTGGTTATCAATGAAGTAAATTACAGTTTGCAGCCGGAACTGATGACGGACATTACTAACCGCCAGTTATTTAACGACGGTCAGCAATTTGTGTTAGTGAGCCAAATTACTGATCTGTCGCTGGGGAAACAAACCAGCCGTTTCTGGCAGGACGACCGTTTCGAGCGCTTTTTTGCGCTTGATGTTGCCCTTTATGATGTGTTTAATAATCAGCTGCTGTTCCAGCAACAATACCGGACCCAGGCCCAGTGGAACAGCGAGCTTAAAGTGGCCGGTAGCCACAGTCAGCAATTCTGGCAACAGCCTTATGGCCAGAAAATTGATACTGTATTAAAAGCCGTTGCCAAAGACATTCAGCAACATACTCAGTGCCAGGGTTTACTGGCGCAAATCAGTCATATTGACCAGCATCAAATCGCCATTAATAAAGGCAGCCGTCAGGGACTGCAATTAGGCGATAGCGTAACGGTAATGCAAATCCAGCGCTTTGCCGGCAAAGATGGGCTGGAAAAACTGCATAAAAGCCCGGTAACGCTGACAATTACTGACATCAGCACCGATAATGCCTGGGCCAGTGCCAGCACCCCTACTCTGTTAAGCCACTTACAAATTGGTGATTTGATAAGCATAAATAACTCAGTCATTTAGCGGACGTAAAAGATACAACAGACATTAAAGCAGTAAGGCGTTTTGCCGTTCACTTAAGCTATTTATTCTGTTAAACTTTCGCGCGTCAATTTCCGCTTATTTGCCCTATAGTTAAATGGATATAACGGCCCCCTCCTAAGGGGCAGTTGCAGGTTCGATTCCTGCTGGGGCAGCCATTTTATTCTAAATTTACACTTACCAGCTAGTCTGGCCATTTTCCAACACAAACTGCGGAATAAGCTGACTGGCACTGGCCAGGATGGTTTTGTTTTTTAAATTCATAATTCGCACATTTACCTGGGCCCCGTGCTGGTTATGCTGCACGGTACCACTTAATACGTAATCTATCCGCTGGTTGGCAGCTACCTGCCCGGCCCGGTTACTGAACACGGCATCACCCTGTGCCGTGAGCTTGATACCTGCTGTCAGTTTATGGTCAACCATAGTGAGCCCGTAACGTGGCAGTTGCTGTAAAAAGCGCTCGGCCAGCACATTGCCCAGCGGGTGTAAATGATCGCGGCCAGGAGTGAGCTCAGCAAAGCCGGCAACGGCGACGGTGGCATCCGAGATGAGAGTCGCACTTGTATGATAAAGCTGCATCGCCAGTTGGGCGACATAGTCGTCGAGCTGTTTATGACTGGCATACAGCCGGCTGCTTGCTGGATATGCCTGCACAGCATTGACGGCTTGTACTTGCTGCAGATCAGCGCCTGACGCCGTCATAATATAAGAGCTTGCAAGCGGAGGTGGGTTGTTGTTCGAACTAGGTTGTTGCTTAAAAGCTAACATGCTGCAGCCGCTGATAGTTAAAACCGCACTGCAAAAACCCGCCAGGAAAATTGTTTTTATCATGATAAAGCCCGATATACTAAACGTCTGTTTTAGTATATCGGCGCTTGCTGCGTTATCTTTAGCCGCTCGGGAAAGACGGATTAAAACTATCTAATCCGCATTACCTGCTCGCCCTGACGGGAAATAACGGCCTGGACAATATGACGGGGAATAAAGGTCCGGGCTGCTGATACCACCCGTTTGTTATCTATTTGCACCAGTCTGGCATTCACTAATACCCCCTGCTGATGGGTGGTAAGGGTGCCGGTTACCACATAACGAATGGCCACTTCATCTGACAGCTCTTCATAATTGCGGCTTAACACAAAATCACCCGTTTCTGTTACCCGGATATAATCGGTAACTTTGTAGTCCAGCACCGGTACGCCAAATTTGTGCAGATCGTAGATCATCGCTTCACTCAGGTGATTACTGAAAACAGAGCCCTGATCAAGAGCTGAATCGACATAGCTGAAGTCAGTTACGCCAATCTGACTGTCACTGTCCAGACTGTGTTGCAATGCCATTAATTCATGCACCAGATTCCGGACGTAATCATTTACCGTCAGTAACGGCAAACGGGCTGAGGTTTGCATATCATTGCCGGCTGGGGAAACAGAACTGGGTAATGAGGCGATCCGCTGCGATCTGTTGTCCTGCATATCGCCATTTTGGCCGGTAACAGTAACAGTGTGCTCTGGCGCTGCACAACCGCTAACTGCCACAACTATTGCTAAAATTGATAACCGTTTCATTTACTCTCTCCTGCCGGACTTTGCCGGTAAAACATCGCGCCACGTTTGTTAATTTGCTGCGTGCTCCACAGCACATTTGCCGGAATATAATCCGTCACGGCAGCTAATACTTGTTTTGATGGAATATGAATTAGCCGGGCGTTAACAATTACTGCGTCCTGTTGCAGCGTATAGGTGCCCGTAAGCAGAGTATTGGCTTCGCCTTTGCTATTAATATCAGCCAGTTGCCGGCTTAGCGCCTGTTCATAGCCATCTGCCAGCATCACCTCATTACTCAGCCGGTACTCGTAAACGGCGTAACCAAACTGTCGGCTATGAGCAAGCATGCTTTCGCTTAGCTGATTGGCGAAATCCCGCTGCTCTGTGTTAGCGTCCCGTAAATGTAATGCTGTGGCCGGCAGAAAACTGCTTACGGCAATCTGCGGCCGGGTAAGCCATAGAGGGCTGTCGTTTAGTTGGGCAAATAATTGCCTGGCCAGCCGTTCGGTATAGAAACCCAGCGGCTGAGGACTCAATTCAGAAGATGATGGTGTCGTTTCTGCAGGTGCGGTCCGGTTTACACAACCGGCCAGCAGCGCCAGTGTCAGCAGGCTTACTGTAACCAAGCAAAGCCGATTCATATTTACCTCTTTCCAAGCCTGATTGCTTTTGCCAAATTCAAAAGCAAGATCCAGGCCAGAAAAGTAATTAGTAAATTGTCATTAAATTGCCACCGGCGCTTTAATGTGCGGATGCGCCTGGTAGTTTTCCAATATAAAGTCTTCAATTTTAAACCCGAAAATATCCTTAACCTCAGGGTTTAACCGCATGGTTGGCATCGGGTAAGGTTGCCGTGCTAATTGGGTATTTACCTGATCTAAGTGGTTCAGATACAAATGAGCATCGCCAAAAGTATGAACAAAATCACCGGGCTGCAGATCACATACCTGCGCTACCATAAGGGTAAGCAAGGCATAGCTGGCAATATTAAAAGGCACGCCAAGGAAAATATCAGCACTGCGCTGATAGAGCTGACATGACAACCGACCGTCATTCACGTAAAACTGAAATAAGGTATGACAAGGCGGCAAGGCTTGTTTGCCCATTGCTGCGTTTTCCTTAGGTGAATAACGGGTATCAGGCAACACGGCCGGGTTCCAGGCACTGACAAGTAACCGTCGCGAGTCAGGTGTTTTTTTAATATCGCTGATAAGCTGGCTTATCTGATCAATCACCTGGCCATCATGACTGGTCCAGCTACGCCACTGCGCACCATATACCGGCCCCAGCTCACCGGTTTCGGTTGCCCATTCGTTCCAGATTGATACACCGTTATCCTGCAAATAACCAATATTGGTTTCACCTTTCAAAAACCACAGCAACTCATGAATAATTGAGCGCAAATGACATTTTTTAGTGGTAACCAGCGGAAAGCCCTGCTGTAAATTAAAGCGCATTTGGTAGCCAAACACACTGATAGTGCCGGTGCCGGTACGGTCAGTTTTTTTATGGCCGTGCTCCAGCACATGGCGCATTAAATCAAGATATTGTTTCATTTTGCTCCCCGTGCCGCCGCTGCTGGTTTGCTGTTAACATAAATTATCAGGCCCAGGCCTGCTGCCATCATTGGCAGACACAGCCACTGGCCCATAGTCATACCAGCCGATAATACGCCAAGCTGACTGTCCGGCTGACGAAAAAACTCTACAATAAAGCGAAACACACCATAGCCTAACAAAAATACACCACCCAAGGTGCCGGTAGCAGGGTTTAAGCGCCGGACCAGCATGATAATAACAAACAACAAAACGCCTTCCAGTGCCACATGATATAGCTGCGACGGATGACGCGGTTCAGCACCGGCATGCGGAAAGACCATCGCCCAGGGTACATCTGTAGTACGGCCCCATAATTCACCGTTGATAAAGTTTCCGAGCCGGCCCGCTGCTAACCCAAGTGGAATAAGCGGCGCCACAAAATCACCCAGTTCCAGATAAGATTTCTGGTAGCGCTTTGCAAACCAGGCCATCGCCAGCAACACCCCCAGCAAACCACCATGAAAAGACATCCCCCCTTGCCAGGTTTTAAACAGGTAAAGCGGCTCCGCCAGCAGCTGGTCAAAATTGTAAAAAAATACATAGCCCAGTCTGCCGCCAACGATGACGCCGATAAAACCAAAAAACAGTAAATCGCTGACTTGCTCTTTGGTCCAGCCAGAGCCCGGTTTAGCCGCCGCCCGGCTGGCCAGCCAGTACGCAATGCCAAATGCCACCGCATACATCACGCCGTACCAGTGAATATTTAACGGTCCATAGCCAAATAACGGCCCTATAGACACCATTACCGGGTCAATATCAGGAAAATTAAGGTAGGAATTTGTCATTTTTATCCTTTAAAACATACCAACCAGCTGCACAGGACAGCTGCAATTGCTAACTAAATACCATTCTGAGGGCAACCAGCATCAGAAACACACCAAATATTCTTTTAATCATCAGCACCGGCCAGCGCTGGGTCATGGCAGCACCAAAGGTTGCGGTAAATACCGAAGTAGAGACAATACCTGTTAAGGCAGGTAAATATATATAGCCAATAAAACCGTCCGTCAGTTGGTAGTGTTGCCAGCCGGCGATAACATACCCCAGGGTGCCCAGCACGGCAATAGCAATACCACTGGCGGCAGCACAGCCAATAGCCCGGCGCATATCAACAGAGAAATAATTCAGTACCGGTACCACCAGCGCACCGCCGCCGATACCGAGTAAGCCCGAGATAGCACCTAGCACTGCAGCAATGGCAGCAAGCACCGGCTTAGCCGGTAACGGCGCCCGGCCAATAACACTGCGCGACCCCAGCATTCTGAGCGCCAGTAAAAATACTGCTACCCCAAAAATTATCCGTAAAGTAGTGCCATTAATATGATGAGCAACCAGACCAATGATACCGGCGCCAATGCCTGCTCCCAGCATTACGCTGCCGGCCAGCGACCAGCTGACATTGCTGCGTTTATGATGCGCCCGGATAGACGAGCCGGACGTGATAATAATAGACGCCAGTGAGGTGGCCACCGCAACCACCATTACATCGTCGGCACTGACCACCCCTAAAGCTGGTAGTAACACCACAAGTACCGGCACAATAACCAGGCCGCCGCCAATGCCGAGTAACCCGGCCAGAAAGCCAGCCAGACAACCTATCAGTGCAGAAATCAGCAGTATCGTTAACAAAAGACATCTCAATATAAATACAAAGGTACAACCCTGCTGGCTGTACCATTAAACTTTCAGAACAGGGTGTTATGCTCTTAACTGGTTAAGCAACTGCTTATGCTCCAGAAAACGCTGGACCAGCTGTTTTACTTGCTTTGGCGACTGGCAGGCCAGGACTTCTGGTAACAGTGCTTCCAGTTCGCTGATGTTTACCCGGCGCAGCAGCCATTTTATTTTCGCCAGATTACTATTATTCATACTAAAGCGGCTATAACCCATGGCTGCCAGCACCAGAACGCCGGCCGGCTCCCCGCCCAGCTCGCCACAGATGCTGATGGGAAACTGCAATTGCCGGGCCTGTTCTGCCAGCAAATGCAATGCACGCAGTACCGATGGATGCAGCGCGTCGTACAAATTGGCAACCCGGGCATTATTGCGATCGACCGCCAGCAAATACTGGGTTAAATCGTTGGTCCCCACTGAGCAGAAATCAACCCGCGCGGCCAGCTCAGGTAACTGGTACATAATTGACGGCACTTCAATCATTACCCCGATTTTTGGTTTTGGCAGGGCAATATTAAGCTCATCACTGACTTCAAAACTGGCCTGCCGGATCAAGCGGATAGCTTCATCAACCTCAGCCAGATCAGAAATCATTGGCAGCAGAATATGTAAATTATCCAGGCTGATATTGGCCTTTAGCATTGCTCTGATCTGGACCAGAAAAATTTCCGGATGATCAAGGGTCAGCCGGATGCCGCGCCAACCCAGAAAAGGGTTCTCTTCAACAATACTGAAATACGGTAAGGCTTTGTCACCACCGACATCCAGCGTGCGCATTACCACAGCCTTACCACAATAGCCGCTTAATACTTTGCGATATAGCTCAACTTGCTCCTGCTCGGTAGGAAAGCGATTACGCATAATAAACGGAAATTCAGTTCGGTACAGGCCAACACCGTCAGTATATTCGGCATTACTGGTTTCCAGTTCAATGGCCAACCCACAATTGACCATCAGTTTAAAAGGCTTGCCGCAGGCAGACTGTGACGGTAACGCCACTTCCTGCTGATAGCGGGCTGACAGTTCGGCGTCTTCATTAATCAGCCGCCGATATTCTGCGCAAATCGCTTCAACCGGCGACAACAGAATATGACCTTCATAACCATCGACAATTACCTGCTGATTCTGCCAGTGTAGCAATGGCAGCTCATTCACGCCCATTACCGCCGGAATGCCCAGGGCTCTGGCCATAATTGCCGCATGGGAGTTTACCGAGCCCCGCAGTGAGACAATTGCCACCAGCTGCTCGCGCGGCACTTCAGCCAGCATAGTTGCAGTGACATTGTCGGCAACCAGTACTACCCGCTTTGGCAGTTTTACTTTGCGCTGCTCTGAATCGAGCAGATTATTTAATACCCGCTGCCCTAAATCCCTGATATCAGTGCCCCGCTCGCGCAAATAAGGGTCATCCATATCGTCAAACTGGCGGGCAAACTTTTCTACTACCCGCTTTAATGCACTTTTAGCACACCAGCCATCAGCAATTTGTTGCTCAATCTCCTGGCCCAGGCTGGCGGCATCAAGCAGCTGATGATACACATCAAAAATGGCCAGTGCATCAGCCGGAATATGGCCTGCCATTCGTTCAGCCAGCCGGTTAAACTCGGCCTTGGTGATCTTGACCGCGCGGTAAAACAGCGCCAGTTCTTTTTCCGGTTCATCAGATTTTTTCAGGGAAATCGCGTCAAAATCGCTGGAGGGTTGTAGTACATAGGCTTCACCAATTGCCATACCAGGTGCGCCCGGCAAGCCGGCCAGTTGTCCTGATTTCGCCATGGTAGAGGGACTTTGACTGGCTGCATCACGCATTTCTGCATTTGCCAGCACTGACGCCAATTGGGCGCCAAGGGTGACCAGAAAAGACTCTTCATCCTCACTGAATACCCGCTCCGCTGACTGTTGTATGGTCAACACACCAAGTACTTTACGATGATGAATAATCGGGCAACCGAGAAAAGCAGAAAAACGGTCTTCGCTGACTTCGGGGGTTACCCTGAACCGGGGGTGACGTTGTGCCTGAGCAAGGTTTATAGGCTCTTCCCGTTGCCCTACCCAGCCAATTAGACCTTCAGAAAAACCAATCGCAACTTTACCCACTGCGTCCTGGTTTAAACCGTCGGTTGCCATCAGCATAAAATGCTGTTGCTGGTAATCGGCCAGATACACTGAGCAGCATTCTGTCGCTAAAGCGGTTTTAATACTTGAGACTAAGCCAGCCAGAGCATTGTCTAGAGCTGGCTCCTGAGCCACATCCTGAACAATCCGCCGCAGCTGGCTTAGCATAAGAACCTCATTGTCCTGTCGGTTTTAGCAAAGGTAATATTTTTTCTTAAAACTTTTTTCTAACATCTCTACGGGTAAATGGCAAAGCAACCGGGGCAAATTCGCGCATGACCTTTCGATAAACTTCTCGTTTAAAAGCCACTACCTGACGCACCGGATACCAATAGCTGACCCAACGCCAGTTATCGAACTCAGGATGCGATGTTACAGCCAGATTCACATCTTCTTCCCGACAGGTCAAACGCAATAAAAACCACTTTTGCTTTTGCCCGATACACACAGGATTACTGTCTTTGCGAATTAACCGTTTTGGAAGCTTATAGCGCAACCAATGCTTGGTAACACTGATTATTTCTACATCTTCGGGCCTGAGCCCGACTTCCTCATGCAGTTCGCGATACATGGCCTGCTCTGGCGTTTCGCCATCATCAATGCCACCCTGTGGATACTGCCAGGAATGCTGACCATATCGTTTTGCCCAAAACACCTGTCCCTGGGTGTTACAAATTACTATGCCGACATTGGCCCGAAAACCTTCGGCATCGATCACACAAACCTCTAGCGAGTCTATTTCTGCTATAACAAAGATTCTTTCACAAAGTCGCGGTTACAGCAAACAGAATTTCAACCGCCTTACCGCTGCGGTCAAAACAAAGTTATCCACATTTTACACCTTACCAGGTTAAGCTTTGTGAACTTCTTCACAGGCTCTGTGGATAAAACTGTTGTTAAGTTGCGAAAGGCTGTTGAGTAACGACAATATCAGGCTGGTCAAGGTTGTAACGTTTAAGCCAAAGTCTAATAATTACAACTATTTATAAGTATATTGTTGGCGCTTTTTGTTTGTGACAGCTGTGCATAAGTTAGTTTGCTGCGTTTTTAAGCAGCGCAGCTGCAGTAAAAATGGTACGGTGTGGCGTAGCTGAAGCTACTCAGTGCAGCGACTGATACTGTGACTATGATCCCATTGAAAACAACCGAACAGCTGTTACAACGCTGCCGCAATATTGCAGGCATGACACTTGGCCAGTTGGCTGGCGAATTAAAGGTAGTGGTGCCGGCTGATTTAAAGCGTGATAAAGGCTGGGTCGGACAGCTACTTGAGCTGGCGTTGGGAGCAGAAGCGGGTTCTCAGGCATTGCCTGACTTCCCTGCGCTGGGCATTGAACTCAAAACCTTACCTATTGACCAGCAGGGCAAACCACTGGAAAGCACCTATGTTTGCGTGGCGCCACTTACCGGCGTTACCAACCAGAGCTGGCAGCAATCATGGATTTGCCAGAAACTGCAGCGGGTGCTTTGGGTACCTGTCCTGGCCGAACGACAGATACCCGTCGCCGAGCGGATTATTGGTTCAGCATTTTTATGGCAGCCCTCTGCAGCTGAACAGCAGGCGCTGCAGCAAGACTGGGAGGAGTTAATGGAGTTGATAAGCCTCGGTGGCATTGATCAGATCCGGGGAGCTCATGGCAAAGTGCTGCAACTGAGGCCTAAAGCCGCCGACAGCAAAGCGTTAACGGCGGCAGTTGGTGCCAATGGTCAACCCATTCAGACCCTGCCGCGGGGCTTTTATCTGAAAGCCAGTTTTACCGCGGCTATACTGCGCCGCCAGTTTAATCTGGCGAACCGTGGCTGAATACATTAACCCGCCCCGGGATCAGTCCTGATAACGCTGCATAATTTGCTGATATAAGCCATTTTGTTTAATCGCTGCCAAACCCCGGTTGAATTCAGCAACCAGCTGCTCTTCGACCGACGCTTTGCTGAACATGACATACACATCGTTGTTACCCAAGGTGATTTGATGCGGCTTTATCAGGTCATCCAGCCCTTTACGCCGCAATATTGATGCGGCAACAAAGCTGTCTTCCAGCAAACCGTCAATTTCTTCATCCAGCAAACGGGCCATATTCATTTCACTGATAATTGCGCCAACAAATTGTGGCCGGTACTCGGCAGAGGCATACAGTGTTGCAAGTTCATCGCCATAGTAATATTCATTGACGATGCCAAGCTTATAACCTGCTGCAATAAACTCTTCAATACTGTTTACCGGCAAACCAACGTCATCTGCCCGCACATACAGCGAAAATTGCTCCTGACGGTAAGGCTCCGAGAAATAAGCAAACGCCTGACGATCTTCAGTAACCGAGGCGCCGAGCACAAAGTCGATTTCTCCCTCGCGCAGCAAGCCCAGTAATTCGACCCAGCTTCCCTGAACTATGTTCAGTTCACACTGCATTTCGGCGGCTACTGCCCTTACCAGTTCAACATCAAGCCCGGTGACAGTATTACCTACCGTCATATACTGATAAGGCTCCCAGGCATCAAATCCCATCGTCAGTGAACACTGAGGCGGCACAGCAGACATGCGCTGCGCTATCGGCTCGGCTGGCAGTGCGACTTCGGGCTCGGAGACCGGTTGACAGGCAACCATAGTTAACAGCAGGGCCAATGATAGTAAAAGCTTGATAGACTTCATAAATCACCTCATGGTGCTATGACTTTAATACAAGCTTAGTGCAAATTGTTTTTTTTGCGCGGCAGCATAGCAACTTATTCAGGCATTTTTTCTGGCGGGTCTGAGGTTACCTTTACCAGCATTACCAACCAAAACTGACAAGCAATCCCACTATCCAAACGATAAAGGCGACTGTCAGTGCCAGAATACCAAACAGCGCAACAACGAATAATATGTTTTGCATAACTGATTTTCGGTAAACTTGTTTAGGTTGCTGCAGATAATCTTCCAGTAAAGCAACATTGCGTCTATTTGATTTCCAGACAAAATCAAACAAATCACCGGCAATTGGAATAGCGCCAACTACCGTATCAATCATCAAATTTATAATCATTTTGCCCAATATCATCCGCGGCACACCTAACTGATGGGCTTTATAAATAATGGCGCTGGATAAGAGGCCGGTGATAAAGTCACCTATTCCTGGTATTAGACCAATGAGACCATCCAGACCAATTCTATAGCCACCAGGCAGAGGAATACTCTCGTCTAAGAACCAGGCCAGGCGCTGAGTAAAACGACTTTTTGTTTTCATTCGTCGGTCTCCTTTTCCATTTGAATTGCTACCTGTAATCCTGGATGACAAAACTGATAACATGGCGGGCTGATATTTAATCAGCTCCTCCTTCAGAGCGATAGTTCAAGACAATTAAAGCTTAGCGCAATGTGGTTTTTTCGCCGACGTTGTAGCTTATTCTGGTATTTTTGTAATAGGGCTCGCTGGCGACTTTCTTGGCATTTTAAGTAGTACCTTCCAAGCTGGCTGCGACCGCTCTTCACAGCGCAATTCTTGCCACATTCGACGCCATTCGTAAAAGGTGATGGTTAACGGGTTGGTCGAATTAAAATCGTCAGTAATCCCATAGCGACAGGGCTCATCGGCTTGCTCCGGCACAAAAGTACCAAACAGCTTATCCCAGATGATCAATACGCCGGCAAAATTACGATCAATATAAATATCATTGCAGGCATGATGCACCCGATGATGTGATGGGGTATTAAAGATGTGCTCCAGCACACCAAGCCGGCCAATGGCCTGAGTATGGACAAAAAACTGAAATGCCAGATTAAGCGCCACGACAGCAAATACCAGCGTGGGCTCATAACCTATTAACACCATTGGCAGCCAGAATAACCACATGCCGGACAGCGGATAAGTCAGGCTTTGCCTGAAAGACGTGCTGAAATTCATCAGCCGCGAACTGTGATGCGCCACATGCGATGCCCAAAGCCAGCGGATATGATGCGAGCCACGATGAAACCAGTAATACAGGAAGTCCTGCAGAATAAACGCCAGCAGTACATTCAGCGCAGTCAGTTCAATTGTAAACAGCCGGTACTGATGCAGCCAGTACAAAAAGGGTATTAATAAGACAAGTGCCAGCATATCAGAGCCCTGGTGCAGTAAGGCCAGCATGGCATTTGCCAGCGTATCACGCCACTGGTACCAGTTATATTTTCTAAGTACAGCAAACCGCCACTCCAGTACCACACATAATAAAAATACCGGACTTAACGCTAATAAGATTAATTCTACGGGTGGCATTGCTGTTCGCTGTTAATGTAAACCGGATTAAATAGTACGTTAATCCTGCATCTGTGTACAAGCAGCGCGGGTACTTTCAGGCCGGTGGCAACACAATGCGGCTGTTAACTGCCTTATAGCCTGCGTTTGTGCTTGCTGGCGGCGGCAACACAGAAACATCGGCCGCCACAGGCCTGAGTGTCCCAGGGCCCGGCTGGCGATTAGCCCATGCTGCAAAAAGGGTTCCGCCATCCAGTCAGGTAATACTGCTATCCCCTGTTCAGCCGCGACCAGCTGCAAAATCTGACTGGCCTGACTGACTTGGCGCTGCACCCCCTGAAATGGCAAAGGTGCCAGAAAAAACCGGAATACGTCCTGGCGGGATTGGGGCAACGGGTATCCAAGCAGGGTTTGTTGCTGTAAATCAGCTGGATCAAGCCAGCCTTTCGTTGCTAGCGGATGTTGTGGGCTCATCAGGGCCCGTAACTGCATGCTGAAAAGAGGCAGATAACTTAGCCTGTCATCCGGGCGTTTATCGGACGTCAGCACCACGTCCAGCTCGCCGTGCAGCAACTTTTCCACAGCCTGATGCTCAATTTCTGCTACCCAGTCTATCCGGCACTGGGGGAACTGGCTGCTGAAAGATCTGACCGCCGGCATTAACCAGTGGAAACAGGCGTGGCACTCAACACACAACTGAAGTACCCCGGGTTCAATACTTTCCGGCTTTAATAACTGGTTTAATGCCTTGATTTGCGGCAATACCTTAGCAGCACAATCCAGCAGCAGCTGGCCACAGGCGGTAAATATAACAGGCTGGGTTTTACGGATAAATACCTGCTGTCCCAGCCGGCGTTCCAGCTGTGCCAGTTGGTGTGACAATGCTGACTGGGTAACGCAAAGAAAGCTGGCAGCCCCCTGCACCGAGCCCAGATCAGCCAGCGCCTGAATAGCTTTCAGATGTTTAATTTCAACCATTATGAATTTTCTTCATCCGGTAAACGCCATTTTTTCATTTGTATGCAGCAGCATAACGCCTAATAATGGACATCTCAACATCTGGATGTCTAAAAGGAGAATATTATGCTGACTCACAATCTGGGATTTCCGCGAATTGGTCCTAAACGCGAATTAAAACGGGCTTTAGAAGCTTACTGGCAAGGTAGTATAAACCAGCAGCAGCTGTTGCAAACCGGCCGTGAACTGCGCCAAAAGCAGTGGTTACTGCAAGCTAACGCCGGCATAGATTTGCTGCCGGTAGGTGATTTCGCCTGGTACGATCATGTGCTGGCGACGTCTATGTTGCTTGATGTTATTCCAGCGCGTCACCGCAACGACTCTGATACCGCTGATCTTGATACGCAGTTCAGGATCGCCAGAGGCCGGGCTCCGCGCGGCAAACCCGCTGCAGCCAGTGACATGACAAAATGGTTTAATACCAATTACCACTATATTGTGCCAGAGTTTGCTGAAAACCAGACATTCCGGCTGGCTGATATGTTCTGGTTTGAACAGATAACCGAGGCTCAGCAAGCCGGCTTTAATGCTAAACCGGTGTTACTGGGGCCATTGAGTTATCTGTATTTGGGAAAAAGTATCTGCAATCAGGACAAACTAAACCTGTTGCCTCAGTTGTTGCAGGCCTATCAGCAAATATTGGATAAACTGAATAGTCTGGGGATCAGCTGGCTGCAAATTGATGAGCCGGTATTAGCGCTGGAGCTGACAGATAGCTGGTTACAAGCGTACACAACGGCATACCAGCAACTTGATAAAGGTAGGGTAAAGCTGCTGCTGGCAACCTACTTTGCTGATATATCGGATACGATCCCGCTGTTAACCGCTTTGCCCCTCGACGGACTGCATGTTGATTTTGTCGCCGGTAACAGTGACATTGCATTGATAAGCCAGGCACTGCCAGAGGGCTGGGTATTATCAGCCGGGATAATTAATGGTCGTAACATCTGGCGAAGTGATTTAGCCACCCTTTACCGGCAGCTGCAGCCAGTATATCAGCAACGGGGCGACAAGCTCTGGCTGGCGCCTTCCTGTTCTTTACTGCACAGCCCGGTAGATCTTGAGCTGGAAACCGCGCTGGATCCTGAAGCCCGTAGCTGGTTCGCTTTTGCCAAACAAAAGTGTCAGGAACTTGCGCTGTTAAAACAGGCACTGCAAACCAATGTTACCACGGCGCTTGCTCACTACAGCCAGCCAGTGGCAGCCAGGCAGCAGTCAGCCCGGGTACATAATCCGGCGGTACAACAGGCCGTTGCTGATATTGCAAAGCAACCGGCCGGACGTAAGTCGCCCTTTGCGCTGCGCCAACAGGCCCAGCGTCAACATTTCAAGCTGCCATTACTACCAAGCACCACCATTGGTTCTTTTCCGCAAACTGCAGATATCCGGCGAAGCCGGCTGGCCGTCAAAACCGGTAAAATAGATACCGAGCAATATCAGCAGCAGATAAGACAGCATATTCAGCTGGCAATCGCCGAGCAGGAACACATCGGGCTGGACGTACTGGTTCATGGCGAAGCGGAGCGCAACGATATGGTGGAGTATTTTGGCGAATTGTTAAATGGCTTTGTGTTCAGCCAGGCGGGCTGGGTTCAAAGCTATGGATCGCGCTGCGTTAAACCGCCAATTATTATAGGTGATATCAGCCGGCCTGAACCGATGACAGTAGCATGGAGTTGTTATGCCCAGTCACTTACCACTAAGCCGGTAAAAGGCATGCTAACAGGTCCGGTAACAATACTGGGCTGGTCGTTCCCCCGGGAGGATATCAGCCGTCAGGATATTGCCTGCCAGATAAGTCTGGCATTAAGAGCGGAAATACAGGATTTAGAGGCAGCGGGAATTGAAATTATTCAAATCGACGAACCGGCGCTACGGGAAGGTTTACCGCTGCGGCAAAGCCAGTGGCAGCCTTATCTTGACTGGGCAGTCGCGACATTTAAATTATGTAGCAGTGACGTGCGTGATACGACTCAAATACATACCCATATGTGCTACAGCGAATTTAATGACATTATTACCGCCATTGCCGCTCTGGATGCCGATGTCATTACCATTGAAACTTCCCGCTCAGATATGGCACTGCTGACTGCATTTGAAGACTTTGCCTATCCGAATGAAATAGGCCCGGGCGTGTATGATATCCATTCACCGAACGTGCCGACCGTAAGCTGGATAAAACAACTTATTCAACGGGCAGCTGCTAAGATCCCTGCTGATAGATTATGGGTAAATCCGGACTGTGGTCTGAAAACCAGAGGGTGGCCAGAAACCCGCTCGGCGCTAACCAATATGGTCAAAGCCTGCAAAGAACTGCGTAGCGAACTGCTGTAAACGAAATTCTTGCTGTTGGCACTTGCCACGAAGCCAGACTTGCGGATCAGAGTCTGGCTGTTTTATTGTAACTATTGTTAGCGTACCGGCAGCTCGAAGCTGTCAAACATCCGGTCAATTTCTTCCTGATTGCGCAGTAAATTTGCCCGTTCAACCACATCTTTCGTCAGATGAGGAGCGAATCGCTGGATAAAATCATACATATAGGTACGTAAAAACGCGCCTTTGCGAAAACCAATTTTGGTGGTCGAGGCTTCAAACAGATGCCTGGCATCCAGTGCCACCAAATCTTTGTCCAGTTGCGGATCAATAGCCATTGAGGCAATAACCCCAACCCCCAGCCCAAGCCTGACATAAGTCTTCAGCACATCAGCATCGGTGGCAGTAAAGACAATCCGCGGTTCCAGGCCTTTTGCTGCAAAAGCACGGTCCAGCTCAGAGCGGCCGGTAAAACCAAAGACATAAGTGACAATCGGATGCTGGGCCACATCTTCCACGGCAATCTTTCGGCCAAGCTGAGCCAATGGATGATCCTGCCTGACGATGACGCTGCGGTTCCAGTGATAGCAAGGTAACATCACTAAATCACCATACAAATGCAGGGCTTCCGTCGCAATAGCAAAATCAGCTTCACCGCGCGAGGCGGCTTCAGATATTTGTTGCGGTGAGCCCTGATGCATATGCAGTGATACTTTAGGATATTTCTGCATAAAACCGCTGATAACAGGTGGTAAAGCATAACGAGCCTGGGTATGGGTGGTGGCAATATTTAATTTGCCCTGATCAGGTAGCGTATGCTCCTTGGCCACCGCTTTTATACTTTCTACTTTTGCTAAAATTTGCTGCGCTATTTCGATGACATCCCGTCCGGCCGGGGTAACGTGAGTCAGATGTTTGCCACTGCGGCCAAATACCTGAATACCCAGCTCATCTTCCAGCATCCTGACCTGTTTACTGATCCCGGGTTGCGAGGTATAAAGGCTTTCTGCCGTTGCTGACACATTTAAGTTATGGTTTAACACCTCTACAATGTAACGCAATTGCTGTAATTTCATCTGGCCCAGGTCCGGTAACGAATGCTCTTCGCTCAATATACCCGTCTTGTCAGATATTCCAACTAATTTTTATAAGTGGCAATACTATAACTATAAGTAGCAAAAAAAAATTAACAACCCCATGACTTATACTATTGACAGGTGTCCGGAGCCGTTATGACTACGCCAACAGAAATCGACTATGCCACTATACTGGCCAGCAGTGTGCACGATATGAAAAACTCATTGTGCATGGTTATCCAATCGGCAGAATTAATTCAGGCCGAAGGCGCTAAATTGTCCCACGGCGCCCGTGAAGAACTGGCACGGCTTAATTATGAAGCAAACCGGCTTAATTCAAATTTGCTGCAGTTGCTATCATTGTATCGTCTCGACCGGCAACAGTTACCGGTGCAGATTGACCAGCATTATCTGCAGGAGTTGTTTGAAGAGTTGCTTCTGAAAAATCAATATTACGCTAGCCAGCGCGGTATAACAGTTACCATAAATGCCGATGACGATTTAAACTGGTTTTTTGACCGGGATCTGATCCTGACTATCCTGAACGATGCCGTTGCCAATGCCCTGCGCTACAGCACTGAACAGATCCTGATCGGGGCAACGATTACCGACAATCAGCTGCAGATCGTGGTGGCAGATGATGGCCCGGGTTTTCCCGATTTTATGCTGCATAACGCTGCAGCCGATATGCATAAACCGGATTTACGCCACGGTCATACCGGGCTGGGTATCTTCTTTGCCAAGTTAATTGCCCGGGCTCATTATAATAAGAATCAGCGCGGTATCGTCAGTTTGCAAAATAATAGTGAGCTAAAAGGTGGCAGTTTCAGGTTAACTCTGCCCTGAATTTCAGAATACTGTTCATTGTCGTCATTTCAGATTACTATAATTTATAAACGCCTAGTCGATCAGAGGTCTGCATGTTGTTACCTATTATCATCTCACTTATTGTAGCCCTGGTGATTATTGCTGTCGTGGTCAACGTTGTACAACAACATAAAGAGCGGATAGCCAGCCTGAAACGGTCAGAGTTTACCAAATTACGTCATTTGCTTGATGATACCGAGGATATGCTGACCAATACCGCCAATGTACCTTTTACCCCTGCCATTACCACGATGCTGTTAAAACGGATGGCTTTTGCCTTACGCGCGATGGTGGAGCTTGAGCCAGGAACCAGAGAGTTAAAACAACGATTGCAGGAAGCAGAAACCCGCCTGAAAGAACCTGAGAACCCGGATGCCGCCGCAACTGATAATCTGACACTGCCTGACAACGATCAGCAATTAATAGGGCTGATAAGGGGCATAAAGAAACTACGGACAACTCTGCGCAGCGAGCATGCCCGGGGTAATATTGATACCTCGACCGTTATCGCCGAGGATAAACGCTTAGAAATACTGCAATTACGAATTAATGTCGAAAGCCAGATCAAGCGCGGCAAACAGGCCCGCAGTAACAATATGCTTGGCTCCGCTCGCCAGTATTTTGAAAAAGCACTGACATCACTAAATGGCAGCAGCCACCAGGACGACTATGTCGTTAGCCGTAAAGCTGAAGTGGTGCAAACGCTGGAAGATATTGCCACAGAGCTTAAAGCCGGTAATTTACGGGACAGGGAAAAGAAAGAAGAAAAAGAAAACAAAGATATTGATGAGCTGTTTGCGCCCAAGCGCAAATGGTAAAAAAAGGCACCTCAGGTGCCTTTTTTCAGGTTAATGCTGACTATTTTGCAGCGGGTTTATCCTTAGTATCTTTAGCTGAAACCACCCATTTGCCGTTTTCATACCAGGCGGCCCACCCTGTCGCTTTGCCCTCTTTCTCTGTCATTACATACTGCTGCTTGGTTTTGCGGCTCCAGCGAACAATAGTCGGGTTGCCTTCGTTGTCTTTAACGGGCGCGTCGGCCAGGTAATAAAACTTTGGTGAAATCCGCTCGCGGAACTTTTTCAGCTCACTGACCAAAGGCGCCCTGGTTTCCCGTGACTTAGGAAAGGTTGAGGCCGCCAGGAACAGTCCTGCAGCACCGTCTCTGAGCACAAAGTAAGCATCGGATTTCTCGCATTTTAACTCAGGCAGATGCACCGGATCTTCTTTCGGTGGCGCAGCTTCGCCACTACGCAGCAGCTTGCGGGTATTTTTACACTCGCTGTTAGTACAACCAAAGTACTTGCCAAAGCGGCCTGACTTTAACTGCATATCACTGCCACACTTGTCACACTCGATGACCGGCCCCTCGTAGCCTTTAATTTTGAAATTGCCGGTTTCCAGTTCATAGCCGTCACACTCCGGGTTGTTACCACAGACGTGAAGCTTACGCTGTTCATCAATCAAATAACTGTCCATCGCCGTGCCGCATTTAGCACAGCGCTTTTTCTGGCGCAGCGCCTCAGTTTCCAGCTCATCTTCATCAGTTACTTTTACCGCTTCATCACCTGGTAACAGATTCAGGGTAGTCGTACAACGTTCTTTCGGTGGCAGGTTATAGCCCGAGCAACCAAGGAACACCCCGGTAGACGCCGTGCGAATACCCATTTTACGGCCACAACTGGGACAGTCGATATCCGTCAGTACAAACTGATTGGCACGCATTCCGCCCTGTTCCGGGTCTTGTTCGGCTGTCTTCAGTTTGTCAGAAAAGCCGGTATAAAAATTATCAAGCTCTTTACGCCATTGCTTTTGCCCTTTAGCGATGTCGTCAAGAGTAAGCTCCATATTGGCGGTAAAATCATAGTTCATTAAATCATCAAAATTCTCTACCAGCCGATCAGTAACGATTTCGCCCATTTTCTCAGCGTAAAAACGTTTGTTCTCAACCCGGACATAGCCCCGATCCTGAATAGTTGAAATAATGGCGGCATAAGTGGAAGGCCGGCCTATGCCGCGTTTCTCCAGCTCTTTGACCAGACTGGCCTCACTGAAGCGGGCAGCCGGCTTTGTGAAGTGCTGGGCACTTTGCAACTGCTGTAATTGTAATTGCTGACCTTTTGTCACATCAGGCAGCTCGTTATCCTCTTCACCCTTGCGTTTAACTGCCGGTTGCACCCGGGTCCAGCCGTCAAAACGTAATACCCGACCTTTGGCTTTTAATTCGAAATCTGCTGCGGCCACCGTGATATTAGTGACATCATACTGCGCTGGCGGCATTTGACAGGCAACGAACTGACGCCAGATTAATTCGTACAGTTTACGGGCATCGGCTTCCATATCAGTAAGATCACTGGCTAACACTCTGACTTCAGAGGGCCGCACTGCTTCATGCGCTTCCTGTGCATTCGCTTTACTGCCATAGCTGACTGGCTCAGCAGTCAGGTACTTTTTGCCAAATTTGTCATTGATATAATCGCGACAAGCACTTACCGCTTCAGTACTGAGGTTGGTAGAGTCAGTACGCATATAAGTAATATGGCCAGCCTCGTACAGTCGCTGTGCCAACATCATGGTTTTTTTAACGCCATAGCCTAAGCGGGTGCTGGCTGCCTGCTGCAAGGTTGACGTGATAAAGGGTGCCTGCGGTTTACTGCTGCTGGGCTTATCTTCCCGATCGATTACTTCAAAACGGGCATCCTGTAAGCTTTTTACTGCAGTGTCTGCCTGTTTTTTATTTACCGGTTTAAAGGCTTTGCCATTTTCCCGGACTACATCAAGCAGCAACGGTTGTTGATTATCCGTTAATGTATCCGCAGCCAGAGTCCAGTATTCTTCCGGCACAAAGGCTTTTATCTCCCGTTCCCGCTCTACCACTAAGCGCACAGCGACTGACTGTACCCGACCGGCAGATAAGCCCCGGGCTACTTTTTTCCAAAGCAACGGGGATACCATAAAGCCGACTACCCGATCTAAAAACCGGCGGGCCTGCTGGGCATTAACCTGGTCAACATTAACCTGACCTGGCTCAACAAAGGCATTGGAAATGGCAGATTTGGTAATTTCATTAAACACCACCCGCTTAAATTTATCAGGCTGGCCGCCGATGATTTCCTGTAAATGCCAGGCGATAGCCTCTCCTTCACGGTCCAAATCCGTTGCCAGATATACGGTATCAGCTTTATCAGCCAGGGCTTTAAGCTCCTTAACCACTTTTTCTTTACCGGGCAAAATTTCATAGCGGGCTTTCCAGCCATGCGCCGGGTCTATTCCCATCCGATCGACCAGCGCTTTATAATCTTTCTCTTCTTTGCTCAGACTTTTATCGGTAGTACGGGCCTTATCTTTACTACTGCTGGTGGGCAGATCGCGAATGTGGCCAACACTCGATTTAACGACGTAATCGTTTCCTAAATATTTATTGATTGTCTTTGCTTTTGCCGGTGATTCGACTATTACCAGTGATTTCGCCATCTTAAAACCTGAATTCCCTAACTGTAGCCGCCTTTTGGCCGCCCTTTTTTAACATATATCCGCAAACCGCAGTTGTGACAAGTGAATAAACTCATTATTATGCAATCTGGGCCATTTTACAGACCCAGCGGCTATTTGATAGCCAACTCCTAAATGAAGCATAAAAAAACAATAAGCGGCCGCAATAATAATAAAAACAGTGCCCCTTCCAACAGAAGGATATAAAGCAAAAATGAAGTATTTTGAAGCAAATTTCGATGGTCTGGTAGGACCAACCCATAACTATGCCGGTTTGTCAGTCGGCAATGTTGCCTCTTTATCTAACGCTAACAACACTTCCAGCCCAAAACAAGCCGCTAAGCAGGGTTTGCAGAAAATGAAAGCGTTGCACGATTTAGGTTTAGTGCAAGGCGTATTGGCGCCGCAGGAACGTCCGGATGTTTACACCTTACGCCGGCTGGGCTTTACCGGTTCAGACAGTGACATCATCGCCACCGCGGCAAAACAGGCGCCTGCGGTATTTCGTGCTGTTTGCTCGGCATCCAGTATGTGGACAGCCAATGCTGCTACGATATCGCCAAGTGCCGACACCGCAGATAATAAAGTACATTTTACCCCGGCGAACTTAACCAATAAATTTCACCGGTCACTGGAACCTCAGACTACCGGCAGAATATTACAGGCAATGTTCGCTGATCCAGAGCACTTCGCTCACCACCAGCATTTGCCCGATAATGACCATTTTGGCGATGAAGGCGCGGCAAATCATACCAGATTATGCAGTGACTACGGTAAAAAAGGTGTTGAGATGTTTGTGTTTGGTCGCTATGCGTTCGATCAGAGCCAAGCCGCCCCAAAACGTTTCCCGGCCCGGCACACACTGGAAGCCTGTGAGGCTGTGGCCCGTTTACATGGCTTAAGTGAAGAACATGTCGTCTATATGCAACAAAACCCTGAGGTGATTGATCAGGGCGTGTTTCATAACGATGTTATCGCGGTCGGCAACCAGAACGTGCTGTTCTACCATCAGCAGGCCTTTGTTGATACGCAGACTAAACTGGGTGAGCTCAAGCGTAAATTTGGTAATGACAGTGAGCTGTTCCTGATAGAAGTGAATACCAGTGAAGTGTCGGTGCAGGAAGCGATTAATACTTACCTGTTCAATACTCAGGTCATTACCCTGGCTAATGGCGAAATGGCGATTATCGCCCCGACAGAGTGTCAGGACAGCCCCGCAGTAAGCCGCTATCTGGCCGAACTAACCGGCTGTGGCACTCCGATTAAGCATGTTCATTATTATGATGTAAAACAAAGTATGCGCAATGGCGGCGGCCCGGCCTGTTTGCGCTTGCGGGTCGCATTAAGTGAGCAGGAACGTCAGGCTGTCAATCCGCATGTACTGATGAACGAGCAGTTATTCTCTACCCTGAACAGCTGGGTGGACAAACACTATCGTGACCAGATTTCGGAAGCCGACCTGGCTGATCCGCAGCTGCTTTCAGAATCAAGAACCGCCTTGGATGAGCTTACGCAGATTTTAAATCTGGGTTCGGTTTATCAGTTCCAGCGTTAAGTTAAAAAAAACGATAAAAAAAGGGAGCTGAATCAGCTCCCTTTTTATTATCTGAATGCTTTACAAAGGATTGCTACACAATGATGCAGAACCAAACGGGTTTTCTGTTGGCGGACTGGTTTCCGTTGTTACATCTTCTGCGGCTACAGGCAGACTATAAACTCTATGAGCCACATTTTCAGTGCCTGCAGCAAAGCCAGTCACCTGTAAACGCACATCAAGCCACTCAGCAACATCTTGAGTATACCTCACATTAAATACAGCTAAGCCATTGTCATCAGCCGTCACTGTCGCAGGAACAACAACAGAACCATTTCCTGGTGTCAACTGGCCATCGCCATTTTCATCTTCACCTGCGTCAAGAATACCATTTAAGTTCAGGTCTTCATTAATGCAGCCGTTAGCTCCTGGAAACGACTCCGCCCCAGACCATAGCGCAGCCCAGTTTTTAAACGCGGCTGGCGGCGTAGGATTTTTTACCCATACACCTTTTCGGTAAAGCGTAGGAACCACCGCAACATTAAGTTGCTGGTTTCCAACCGGGTTACCTGAGCTATCTGTCACAATTACAGTAAACTCTTTCGCATAAGTACTGGCACTGGGTTTAGTAATAACATTCCCGGTACCAAAGCGGAAAAACAACGTACGCTGACCAACAGCGATGTCGGTTTCATCAAAAATTGCATTGTCGGCTTGCAGGCTGGCCTTAATCACCAGATTCTGCCCGTTTACGCCGCCGCCGGTTGTGGAATCGGCAGTAAATACTGTAGAAGCCACGCCCTGAGAGTTAGTCACAGCGGTACCGGTACTTATCGTGCCGCCGGCAGAGCTATTAAGTGAAAATACAATGGTCTGGTTTTTAACCGGGTTATTATTGCTGTCGCGCAAGATCGCCCGGATAGCACTGGACTCACCAACGCCGATTTGTGCCGGAAATGCCTGTGCTTCTAGTTGAGTCGGGTTGATAGCAACAAACTCAATCACCTTTTTTGCACTGACTGCATCAGCGCCTTCACCACCCAGCGCACTGATAGTGGCCAAGCCGGCAAACTGCGACCGAATGACGGCGTTAGCTCGTCCAGACTCAGTTGTGTCCTCACTCTTTACTAGGCCACTAAAAACCGGCTCAGAATCGTCATTTGGTACTGAAGTAATTTCGCCACGAGTAGTGTTAAATGTAACGAGCTCACCATTATTGGCAGCGCTGTTTACCAACCATTCCACTTCAACTTCCTGGGCACTATTTAACGGTACTTCCTGGACCGGGTCTCCGGCAAGGGGTTCGCCATCAGCACCATTCATCGTCAAAAATGCAAATTCATCTGCACTGATATTGATGGTTTCACTGTTGGTCACACCTAAAGCGGTTGCCGTTAACGTATCAGTGCCGCTATTTGTCGCTGTATAGCTGATGCTGGCTTTGCCGGCAGTACCCGATGTCACTGGACTGGTCTCACTCAGAGTGTTACCCAGTGAAGATACAACTTCAATTACGGATCCCTGAATACCAATGCCATTAGAATCAGTAACAAAAATATCAATGGTAGAGGTATCACCCAGCACAACAGAGTTTGGCGCTGCGATATTGATACTGGTACCCACCACTGCGACGGTTAATTGGGTGGTTTGCTGTTGAACCCGGGCGGTCACTAACACATCACGGTTAGTTTTATTTGTCTGTGACGTTAAGGTTGCTTTAGCAACACCATTGGCACCGGTCACACTGTCAATTTGCACCAGCTCACCAGAGTCAGAAGAAAATATTACCGGGATATCGGCCAGCACCACATTATTCGCATCGCGAACCAGCGCTGACAGCTCCACCTTACTTGACGCGCCGGTGCCCAGTTGCAGGGTATCAGCAATCAGAGAAACAGAGCCAATGGTCACATCAACGTCATCACCACCATCACCGGCAGAATTAAATACTGCACTGGCAGAGACGTCACCAAAGGTTGCCGTGACCTGGCCGGCACCGGACCGGTTACCCACATTGAGTGGAATAGTAGCGACACCATCAGCATTGGTAGAGGCGGAACCCGCATCGTTGCCCAAAGTCGCCAGGCCATCGCCAGAGACTTCAAAAGAAATAAGCCGGTTAGCGACATTGCCGTTATTCGTTGCGCTCAAAGTTGCAGTAACAACCAGTGGCGTGTCTTGCGATAAGTTATTTGACTCTGTACCAGCTGCATTCGTCAGGGTAACAGCAAGTGTAAACACCGGAGTGTTGCCACCTGAACCACCGCCGCCACCGCCGCTGCCACTGTCTAAGGTACCACCGCCACCGCAGGCGGCCAGCGATGTAATCATTAATGCAACAAGTAGTTGCCGGATGTTTCGCATGAAAACTCTCCCTAGCTGTTTTTTTATATATAGTTTTTGTTAATTGCATCTTAAACCATTAATTATCACTACGTCACAGCAATTTTCAAAAAAATTTTTATCAACCCTGCCCAATGGCGCTGCAAACTGATAGTCTTAAGCACATTCCGCACTGATATATAACTAAAACAATGAGCAATAATCGAAAATTGGGATTAACCGCCCGCATAGTCATCGGCATGGTGGCAGGCATCTTAGTAGGCTTCTTTTTTAAAGCTATGTTGGCTGGTCAGGAAGAACGGGTCCTGTCCCTGTTTGGCCTGGAATTGCCTCTGAAAGCTTTTTTTGTAGACGGCATTTTTCACGTGGGTGGCGAAATATTTATTGCCAGTTTAAAAATGCTGGTTGTACCGCTGGTATTTGTCTCATTAGTTTGCGGAACCTGTTCGCTGTCTGATACCTCGACCCTGGGTCGGCTTGGCGGCAAAACCATTGGTCTTTACCTTATTACCACAGCAGTAGCGATTAGTCTGGCTATGGCCGCTGCGTTATTAGTAGCGCCGGGAGAAGGTGTTGATCGTCAATCTGACGCTAACTTCGATATTTCTGAAGCCCCCTCCCTGGCGCAGGTATTTATCAACATCTTCCCCAGCAACCCTGTTGAATCGATGGCGCAGGGCAATATGCTGCAGATTATCGTCTTTGCAGTGTTGTTTGGTATTGCAATGGCGTTAAGTGGTAAACCGGGTGAACGACTGGCTGCTGTTTTTACTGATTTAAGTGAAGTCATCATGAAGCTGGTTACTATTCTGATGAATCTGGCACCCTACGGCGTGTTTTTTCTGATGGCGAAATTATTTACCACGCTGGGATTTGAAACTATCAAAAGCCTGGCAATGTATTTTGGTGTTGTACTTACTGTGCTTATCTTCCATGGCCTGGTGAGCTACAGCATTATTTTAAAATTGCTTACAGGTTTGAATCCACTGATTTTTTTACGGAAGATGCGTGACGCGGCCTTGTTTGGTTTCAGCACTTCCAGCAGCAATGCGACGATGCCGGTGACGATGGAAACGGTAACCAAAAAGCTGGGTGTTAAAAACAGTATCGCCTCTTTTACCGTGCCCTTAGGTGCCACAATTAATATGGATGGCACCGCTATTATGCAGGGTGTCGCCACCGTTTTTATCGCGCAGGTGTACCTGGTCGATCTAACCATTGCTGATTATCTGATGGTTATTCTGACCGCAACATTAGCGTCAATCGGTACGGCCGGCGTGCCGGGCGTTGGCTTAATTATGCTGGCAATGGTATTACAGCAAGTGGGGCTGCCGGTTGAAGGTATTGCGTTAATAATAGGGGTTGACCGCTTGCTGGATATGACCCGCACGGCGGTAAACGTTACCGGCGATGCCATGGTTTCCTGCATTGTTGGCAAAAGTGAAAAACAATTTGACGAGGCTGTATTTAACGATTCAACAGCCGGTGTTAAAGATGAGAACCTGGACTTTCATCATTTGCGCTAAGCCTGTCCCTGCAGCAGACAACAACGGGTCAAAACGGCCTGCTGTTGTCTGAATTCTATTTGCTACCGCTGCCAGTTGTGTTGCACCAACCGTTGCCACCATAGCGACAACACATTGGCAGAGCCGATACCTACTTTATCCGCCAGGCCTTTTTTCAGCTGGTAATTAACTTTATACACCCGGTGCCCGGTCATTTTGTTCATCAGATAGTCATCGCTGGTCTGAATTTCGTCTACCAGCAGCAGTTCGAGCGCCTGATAACCGAACCAATGTTCTCCGGTTGCCACCCGCGACACATCCAGCTGCGGACGATGCTGTTGCACAAATGACTTAAACAACACATGGGTTTCTTCCAGCTCCTGCTGAAATTTCTGCCTGCCCTTGTCGGTATTCTCACCAAACAATGTTACCGTGCGCTTAAATTCTCCCGCGGTAAACTGCTCAAAATCGACATGGTTTTTCTGCAATAATTTGTGAAAATTAGGCAACTGAGCAATTACCCCTATTGAACCCAAAATCGCAAAAGGTGCAGCGATAATTTTGCTGCCAATACAGGCCATCATATAGCCGCCACTCGCTGCTACTTTATCCACGGCCACGGTCAGTGTTATTCCCTGCTGACGGATCCTGTCCAGCTGCGATGCAGCTAACCCGTAGCCATGTACTACCCCACCACCACTCTCTAGCCGCAACAGTACTTCATCTTCAGGCTTTGCCACAGCCAGCACCGCGCTAACTTCTTCCCGCAGCGATTCCGTTTCTCTGGCATCGATAGAGCCATTAAACTCAAGTACAAACAAGCAGGGCAGCTCATCGGACTGCAATTTTTCAGCTTTATGCCGGCCCTTCTGCCATTGTTTAAACGCTTTTTTCTGCAGCAGACGCTGCTGTAAGTCTTCAGTTTGCTGCCGGTAATGTTTACTCAGATCGGTAAACTCTAAGCTACCTTTCTTCGCCTTTGGTTTGTGACTGGCATTAACTATGATGCCAATCACCAGCGCAACCGCGAAAACGATAGTTGCAGCTTTCGCCAAAAACATGCCATATTCCATTAAAAATGCCAAAGTAACGCTCCTATCTGGCTGAAAAAACCTATTCTATCCTGATTCTGAAAAAGAAAAAGCCCGGTGCCTGAAGCCGCCGGGCTTTATACTACGCCAGCAGGCTTAGTTTCCGCTTGCTAGAACCGCAGGGTTTGAAACCAGCAGTCCCTGACCTCTGTTTAGGAAAAAGGTCACGCTTTGGGTTTGCATTTCCTGAGTCGCTGCCAGACTGGCGGCCGGGCTCAGAATTGAACCATGATCACCGGCGCTGAAACGGGCAATGGCATTGTTACCATTCAGGGTGATCCCACCAGCAGTGGCTGGAACAGCAGCAGCATTTAGCAGACGAGCCAGCGGCTCAGTACCGGCCAGAGGCATTTTACCTGCTGCCAGCGCTGCTAACGGGTTAAAATAACCATTTGGAATAACCTGATCTGGTAAATTACCCTCGGCATTACCGACAACCTCAATCATATATACCGGCGTTTCGCTGTTAACAAGGCGCTCAGCATAGTTATTAGGGTCACCAGCATCTGTTACCGTCTGCGCAGCGAAGGCAAACTGGGTTAACGTCGCAGAAACCCGTGCCTGCTGTGCAGCATTGGCAGGCTCAGCAAGCGTGGCCAGATAGGCATTAACCACTGGAGCGGCACATCCTGGATAGGTTGCAGCAGTCTCAGCTGTCGGCACACCACAATTCGTGTTGGTCGCAACATAAGTAACAAAATGCTCGGTTAATGCGCCACCGGCACCTAACATAACGCTGGCTTTAATCAGGGGACCGAATGCCGCTGAATCAAGCAGGAAGTTCGCTACCGCACCACCTGGCATTGCCAGTGTCGCCGTTTCAACACCGTACAATGCATCTAACTGCGGATTGCCGGTAGTGGTATTTGCCAGCGCCACCATAGAGGTGCCGGTAATCCCGCCCAGTGAGTGGCCTAAAAACTGGACCCGGCTGGTGTCTAAATCAACGCCCTGCGCAAAGTTTAACGCTAAACGTAACGCCAGCATATCAGCAATACTCTGTCGTAAATTATCACGGGTCACCAGTAAATTACTCAGGTTCATATACACTGTCGCGTTACCGCTACTGGCATTTAACTGGCCAAAACCACGGTCGCCATGTAACGGATGGTCAATGGCCACCGTTGCAAAACCTTGGGAGGCCAGGGTACCGGTAATTGCCAGCATGTCAGAGCGGCGTGAAGTAATGCCGTGTTGCAGAATAATTACTGGCCAGCCTGTAGCAGGTTTATTAATAACAGCCTCGTCCGGCACCGTCATTTGCACATCAACTGTCTGATAGCCATTAATTTTAGGAATGGTATTAAACTTAGTTAAATGCCGGGCAGAATCAACACCTAAATCCCGTAACGCGCCACCACTTAATGCCTGACAAGCGCCATCGTTTTCCGACACCGGCGTCTCTGGTTTCATCTCCGGTGGCAATGCCGCAATAATGGCACCACTGTCACAACGAGCCATCCAGCGGGTATTGAGCGGTGCTGTTGGATTAGCCTCCGTTGGTAAACCCAAATAATAAGGCAGGTTCATGGTACCGGTGTAGTAGCGGGCAAGAGCAAACGCCGGATTTCCGGCGAAATTAGGACTGAGTTGTGACACAGTCAGCCCTGTATTATTGACAACCAGCGGCGACGGGCCATAACCGGTTGGTGTTGGCGAGGCCATCAATTGCTTTAAGGTAGAAAGCACTGCACCAACAGATTGAGTCGTGATAGCGGCGGTGTAGATAATGTTGTCTTTATTAAGTCCCTCATCCCTTACCAGAGCATTTTCAAAACTGTTAATTACGCCCTGTAAAGAACGTTGAGAATCAGTCGCAAGCGGTAAAGTTGCTATGTCCTGCTTAACTAATTCATAAGTGGTAGACGGCTTAACAGACTCACCATTACTGTCCTGCAACACGTTGGTCATCGCCAGCAAATACGTGGTGGCGCTTTCCAACGGTTTCAGAGGAATCACTGCGACGCTGTTACCACGCGCGGCAGTAATGAAATCCTGACCAAACATCAGCTCTTCAACTATCTGACAGGCAGCACCACGTGGCACCTCCTGACAAGCCGCTTCCGGCGACATCGGGTCGCCCATTAATGCTTTAAATAATCTGACTGCACCAGGGGTCTGGGCCGAATCTGCATTTAAGGTCGTCTCTGCCGGGAAACTGAGCTCAATCGCGAACGGGTTCTGCGTAGACCAACCGTCCAGCGCACCGATGGCAGTTTGCGGGTTGGTATAATCCGGGTTTGCACCACTGTCCAGCGTTAAGGTGCCATCTGTGGTACCTTGAAATAATAAGTCGTTTGGTACTGAGACCCGACTTGCTGTCGGATCAAATACCACTCTGGAAGCTGGTTTAACTGCACCCTGATCAGCAACCTCTTGCTTTATATCTTCTAATGAATCACCGCAACCAGCCAGGCCGACCGCTGCCGCAACAGCGATACTAATAGCAAGCTTTTTCATAATGTCTCCCCGTCCTTAACGCTTATTTTTTTATTGCAAAGCAAAACCTTGCTTTGCTTATTACGAATTCTTTTTAGTTGAAAGTGGCTGTTCATACTGAACAGCTACGACCAGTTAAAGTTAACTCAAAGTCTGCCAGATCGCTAGCGTAAAAATACGGTTGGCAGCAAGAAAGATGCAAAATAGTTGTTTTAGGCGTATGCTTGCGCCGTTTTTTAACGCTAACAGGTTAGATTTTATGGATAACTACACTGCCCCGCCGGGGTCGCTGCAAAGTAAAGTTATTTTAGTTACCGGCGCGGGTGATGGCATCGGCCGTTGTGCGGCGCTGACCTACGCCCGATATGGTGCAACAGTTATTTTACTGGGGAAAACAGTAAAAAAGCTTGAAGCTGTCTACGATGAAATCGTTGCTGCCGGAGGGGTTGAACCCGCCATTGTGCCGCTGGATTTAAAAGGGGCGACAGCCAGTCATTATAAAGATATGGCTACGACAATTGAACGGGAATTCGGAAAACTTGATGGTGTGCTGCACAATGCAGGATTGCTTGGTGTGCTAAGTCCTTTTGAACACATTAATCTGGCCAGCTGGCAGGACATTATGCAAATCAATGTTACCAGCGCAATGTTGATGACCCAGGCGTTAATGCCGGTATTAAAAAAAGCGCCGGCGGCCTCTGTTGTATTCACTTCATCAGGCGTTGGCCGAGCCGGCCGGGCATACTGGGGGCCTTATGCAGTGTCAAAATTTGCGACCGAAGGTTTAATGCAGGTTATGGCCGACGAATACGCCGGTAGTTCAATCAGGGTAAATTGCATTAATCCTGGCGCCACCCGCACAGCCATGCGGGCAAAAGCCTATCCCGGAGAAGATCCTATGGGGTTAAAGGCACCGGCAGATCTGATGTGGTTGTATTTATATTTAATGACGGATGCCAGCATAGCTGAAAATGGTAAGTCGCTTGATGCGCAACCTAAATAGCGGACGGATTAGTTATTAAAATCGACATAAAAAAACCGGCAGTAAAGCCGGTTTTTTGTTAAAGCGGTAAAATTCAGCGTTTTTCCAGAATTTCGCCACCATTAGCTAGCGCCCATTCATTCCAGATAGCAACTTTACTATTAAAGTTTTCAATTGCCTGGGCCGTTGCGTCAGCAATAAGTTTGTCGACGTCTTTGGCAAACTTCTTGTCTACTTTCGCCAATGGCACAACCTGGATACTCCGTTGCTGCAAACCTTTTTTCATTGTATGGGTGCGCAACAACTGTAACTGACCATTTTCAACATAGAAAAACTGACTGTCTTTATTGATGGTTTTAAACTTCGGTTTTACCGGACGCTTGCTACTGACACTATCACTTCTTTCAGCAACCACAACATCACTGCTTTGCTTGTAACCGAGTTGCTCAAGGGTATACCCCTGCGCTTTGGCAATTTGTTCCAGTTGGGCGATTAATTCTACTTCCTGCTGACGTTCAGCCAAGACACCTTTCAGTGTTTCAATGGCATCTGTCAGCTTAACCAGCGTTAATTCTTTAGCTGCTTTCTTCAGTTCTTTTTTATCTAACAATAAAGACACGACGCTCTCCTTATATATAAAATTTAACAAAGGATAAGCAATTTAGCGGATTAAATAAAGACGCAATGAATTTTAATATAAAGATATAAAATAAAAGAACAGATTTTATTCAGCATCAGTTAAGAAAGACATTATATCCGCTGTTTTTTGTGCCATCAGTGTTGAATCCGCGCGGGCTTCAACATTTAATCTGACAACATTTTCTGTATTTGAAACACGAAGATTAAAGCGCCAGTTACCAAAATCCATACTTAACCCATCTATATTATCGGTCTGAACGGCCTGGTGAGCATAGTGCTCTGCTAATTTAGCAATAACATTTTGGGGATGAGCAATATGAAAGTTTAACTCGCCGGAGGAGGGATAGTCAGCAATCATTTGCTGTACCAATTGTGATAACTTTTTGTCTGACAATGATAATAGTTCTGCAACCAGCAGCCACGGGATCATGCCGCTATCACAGTAGGCGAAGTCCCGGAAATAATGATGAGCACTCATCTCGCCGCCATACACCGCATCTTCAGCGCGCATCCGCTCTTTAATAAAAGCATGGCCTGTCTTGCTGCAAATCGGCCGGCCACTATATTGCTGACATACTGCTTCTGTGTTCCAGTATAACCGGGGATCATGAATAATCTTAGCGCCCGGTTCCTTTTGCAAAAACGCTGCAGCCAGAATACCGACAATATAATAACCTTCAATAAACCGGCCTTGTTCATCAAACAAAAAGCAGCGATCAAAATCGCCATCCCAGGCAATACCAAAGTCAGCCTGATAATGCAGGACGGCGTCTGCCGTTACCTGCCGGTTTTCCACCAACAGCGGGTTGGGAATGCCATTGGGGAAATTACCGTCTGGCTGATGGTTAATTTTAATAAAATGTACCGGTATTTTATGCTGGATAAAAGCTTGCTCCAGCGCATCAATAACATGACCGGCAGCACCATTGCCCGAGTTAACCACCAGGTTTAAGGGTTTTATATTGGCGCTATTAATGTAGCTCAGCAAATGCTCAATATAAGGCTCGAGAATGCTGTGTTTTTTATAGTTGGCTTTGCCATACTGCCACGTCGCATTCCCAGCCATTTTCTGACTTTGTCGGCTTAACTCTTGTAATGCTGACGGCTCCAATAAGTCCGTCAGCAGTCGCTGTGCCTCATCCCGGATTGCGAACAAGCCGGTGTCGCCACTTATTGGCCGCGACTGTGCCCGAACCAGTTTCATGCCGTTGTAATCTATCGGATTATGGCTGGCGGTAACTTCAATAGCACCGTCGATTGCCAGATATTGGGCGGCAAAATACACTTCTTCTGTGCCGGTCATCCCTAAATCCAGCACTTCGACACCTTCTGTCAGCAGTCCCAGTGTCAACGCCAGTTTCAGTGATTCTGAACTGAGCCGGATATCACCACCCACTGCCACACTGTCCGGTTTAATTATCCTGGCATAAGCCCGGCCAATGCTGTAAGCAATTTGCTCATTTAGCTCTTCACCCAATTTACCCCTGATATCATAAGCTTTAAAACAAGATAATTGATTCATCTTAATCTCTGCCGTATTTATCAGCAAAACGTACTATGTCATCTTCTCCCAGATAACTGCCCGACTGCACTTCAATTAACTCAAGCGGAATTTTCCCCGGGTTTTCCAGCGAGTGGACCACACCTATTGGAATGAATGTTGATTCATTTTCGGTAACCATAAATTCCTGTTCACCGTTTCTTACCAGTGCGGTACCACTCACTACTACCCAATGCTCAGCACGATGATGATGTTTCTGAACTGATAATTTGGCGCCGGGTTTTACCGTAATATGCTTGACCTGATAACGGTTGCCCTGATCGACCGAGTCATATTTACCCCAAGGCCGAAACACTTCGCGATGCAAGTCTACTTCGCTGCGGCCATAACTCTGTAATCGTTGCACAATTTTTTTTACTTGTTGAATATCGTTTTTATCAGCCACCAAAACGGCATCTTTGGTTTCCACCACAATAATATTGTCTAAGCCAATCACGGCCACTAACTTTTCTTCCGCGTTAATATAACTGTTGTGAGTGGCTTCCAGCATGACATCACCACGACAGGCATTACCCTGAGCGTCTTTTGCCATCACTTCCCAAAGCGCATCATAGCTGCCGACATCACTCCAGCCCGCTTGCAATGGCACCATTACGGTATTGTCAGATCTCTCTAACACCGCATAGTCCAGTGAGTCGGCCGGACTGGCGCTAAATGCTGTACTGTCTATCCGGATAAAATCTAAATCCTGGCTGGCTGCAGTCACAGCCAACTTGCATGCTTTAACTATATCCGGCGCAAATTTTTCGAGTTCTGCCAGTAAACTGCTGGCTTTAAACATAAACATACCACTGTTCCAGCAATACTCCCCCGATGCCAGATAGTGCTCTGCGGTATTTTTATCGGGTTTCTCTTTAAATTCAGTTACCTCAAAAGTATTCGGCATATCGGCAATGTTGCCCGGAGTGTGACGGATATAACCATAGCCGGTATGGGCACTAACCGGCACTATACCAAAGGTCACTAATTTACCGGCGGCGGCTGCCACCTGCGCCTCGGCCACTGCCTGCTGAAAGGCCGGAATATCCTGAATAACGTGATCCGCCGCCAGCACCAGCAATACCGGATCCTGTTCTGTCTGCAGCGCCTGAATGGCAGCAATAGCAATAGCGGGTGCCGTATTACGGCCAACCGGCTCCAGCATAATACCGGCATCACTGATACCAAGCTCACGCAGCTGTTCGGCTACCATAAACCGATGATCTTCGTTACATACCACCAGCGGTGGAGCTAGCTGTTCTATCCCCTTTAACCGCAACAGGGTGTTTTGCAGCATGCTTTTTTCATTAACCAGAGATAAAAATTGTTTAGGTTTTTTTGCGCGGGACAAAGGCCAGAGCCGGGTACCCGACCCACCAGATAAAATAACCGGGATCATTGCAACTCCTTGCGATACTTTCCATAAAATAAGTTGGTTAGCAAAGCTTAGTATAGCCAGCTTTGCCGGCAAAGGTCACCCGGAATATTGATATTGTTCGAACCTGTACAATCGGGTCCTTCAACCAGAAAGGGCTGGTCGGTGCTCATAAATGCGGTAGAATCGGCTATCTTAACGCGACTATTTTCAGGATCAGTGTTATGCCAAAATTTAAAGAACTCTTTATCAACAATAAAAACTGGGCAGATCGGATTGAGCGGGAGCAACCGGGTTTCTTCAAACAGTTGTCGGAACAGCAAACGCCCGAGTATCTGTGGATTGGCTGCTCGGACAGCCGGGTGCCGGCAAATGAAATTGTCGGGCTGTTACCTGGTGAGCTGTTTGTTCATCGTAACGTTGCCAACTTAGTATTGCATTCTGATATGAACTGCCTGTCGGTGTTACAATATGCGATTGATGTGTTGAAGGTAAAACATATTCTGGTGGTTGGGCACTATGGTTGCGGCGGCGTAAAAGCTGCCATGATGAAACAACGGGTTGGCTTCGTTGACAACTGGTTGCGTAACGTCAAAGACGTCTATGCGATGCACCGGGAAGAAGTGGACAGTTTCAGCGATGAAAACGAGCGAGTTAACCGGTTAATCGAACTGAATGTTATCGAGCAGGTTCGCAATCTTTGTCATACCAGCTTTGTGCAGGAAGCGTGGGAACGGGGCCAGCCGCTGGCGATTCACGGCTGGGTATACAGTTTGCGTAACGGCAGAGTAAAAGATTTACGGGTCAGTCATACCTGTGCCGATAAAATTGACGATATTTACGCCATGGACCCGCTTGATAACTAAGATGTTGTCAGGAATTATTTAAATAAAATCTCTTGCGGAGCAACGGGTTGATAGACAGCGCTGTGACCCTCAACCCATTGCTCGTTTTGCAAATAGCTGGAACGCACCTGTAAACTTCCATCCGGCATAATTTTACTATGTGATTTAACCTGAGTTATGCCGTTCTGGTTATTTTCAACATTCTCCAGCGCAATAATTTCGCCGCTCTGAGGATTAAACTGCATGGTGCCATGCGTATAAAAGCCGGCAGTGGTGAAATAGTAATAAGCCAGGCTGTTTTTCGCATCATCCCAGAAAATAAACGACTCGCCACCATATTCGCCGTGATTGATTGAATGTACAGTCTTAATTGCCTGACCATTCAGTGCACGGGACCAGTGCGAGCGGTCAATAACCGGTTTCTCACTGCCCGGCTCAGCCAGATTACCCTGCCAGTATTGGCCGAGGAAGGGCCGGAATACTTCCAGCTTAGGGTGTAAGCTTGGGCTGTCTTCAGCAACTGCAGTAGCCCCGATTAACAAGCAACATACGAATAAAAGTATTTTCATGACCTTTCTCTTTTTGGCGCCAAATCAACAATATCGCTGAAGTATTAAGGATATTCAGCGTAATGTAAAATCAGGCTTATAACACCACGGTTTTATTGCCATGCACCAGTACCCGGTTTTCCACGACCAGTTGCAATGCCCGGCTCAATGCGGCTTTTTCGACATCACGGCCAGCTCTGGCCATATCGTTAGCACTGAAATTATGATCCACCGTTCGAACCATCTGCTCAATGATCGGACCTTCGTCCAGCTGCTCATTAACAAAATGGGCAGTAGCACCAATAATTTTCACCCCTCGCTCAAACGCCTGCTGATAAGGACTAGCACCAATAAACGCAGGTAAAAAGCTGTGATGAATATTAATAATCCGGTTGCGATAGCGGGCAACGAAGTCTGCACTTAGGATCCGCATAAACTTGGCAAGCACCAGATAATCAGGCTGATAAGGCGTTATCGCTGCCAGAAGTCGCTGTTCATGCTCTGTTCTGCTGATCCCCTGATGACTGATATGATGGTACGGGATGGCAAATTTGTCAGCCAGCGCACTCAATTCAGCGTAATTGCTGACAATTGCCGCGATATCTAACGCCAGTGAACCATCAAACACTTTCATTAAAATATCACCCAGACAATGCGCTTCCCGGGTGACCAGCACGACCACCCGCTTCGCGCCTTCGCTGAGCAGGCTGCGCCGACTGCCTGCTGGTAATGCCCGGTCCAGATCAAACAGCAAGGTGGTATCGTTAAATACGCCTTCAAGCACAGTACGCATATAAAACTGGCCGGTTACCGGATCAACATATTCCGTATTACGGATAATGTTAAGCTGGTGCTTATAACAAATATTGGTTATCTGCGCGATCAGACCTTTTGAATCAGGGCATTCCGTTAACAAGGTTTTCCGTTCCATCTTCTACTCTTAACTTAACATGGGCAGGGTTATTCTTACCTAATAACCGTATAGCGTCAAAGATATTCAGACGGCTATGCTACTGCTTGTTACTTCGCCATCGCAACTGCATAATGCGCCTTTATTCATGCTCGCTGTGTACATCAAAAATGAATTCTTTTCAGTTTAACGTTATTGGCACCATTCAATCGCCATACAAACAAAAGTTTGCTATCCCGCGCCAGCCAGGTCTGATACCTGAAGCCAGGGGTAAATTAGTGCTTAGTCCGCCCTATGCCGATTATGACATTGTCCGGGGTATCGAAAGCTTCAGCCATTTATGGCTGGTATTTGTATTTCACGAGACAGCGAGCAAGGGCTGGTCACCATTAGTCAGACCGCCGCGACTGGGTGGCAATGCCCGAAAAGGTGTTTTTGCCACTCGTGCAACATTCCGGCCTAATCCAATTGGCCTTTCTGTCGTAAAACTGGATAGGGTTTACAAAAACCAGGACAAGCTGGTGTTGGAGCTAAGCGGTATTGATTTACTTGATGGGACGCCCATTTTAGACATTAAACCGTATTTACCCTATGCTGATGCCCTGCCAGATGCGATGGGAGGCTTTGCTGACAGTGCACCAGAAACGTTGATGACCGTGAGTTTCAGTGAGCAAGCCAGAGACTTTTGTCAGGCGCAGACCGCTTATCCGGATCTGGCGCTGTTAATTTCAAAAGTACTGAAGCAGGATCCACGGCCATCATATAAAAAACAACGCACTGCCGAACAACAGTACGGCATGACGTTGTACCAGTTTAATATTAAATGGACTGTCAATGGAGAACACAATCATGTTACTGAAATCTCTCAGCTATCTGAGTTTAATGACGGCTGCAGCCAGTAGCATTGCGATACCCGAGCTACCCGAGCCAGTCAGCAACAACAGTGTTGCCAGCACCACTGTGCGCGGCAAAACCTATATTATCAGTGCTATGGGTGTCGGCCCTGGCAAGCAATCCAGTGATCTGCATAATAAAGTGTGGCTGCACACCGTCGGTGAATTTGGCTGGACAGAATTACCCGAGGTTCCAAGTAAACAACGGTTAACCGGGCGGGCGGCCGCCAGTGCTGTCGCCCTTAATAACAACTTTTTCTTGTTTGGTGGTTTTAGCATTAATGCGGATGGCAGCAAACAAACCGCAGCTGACAGCTATCGGCTTGATCCGGTAACCCGGCGCTACACCCGGATTAACGATATGCCTGTTCCAGTGGACGATGCGACAGCCCTGCCCTATCAGAATCGCTATATATACCTGGTCAGTGGCTGGAGTGACCACGGTAACGTTAACCTGGTACAGGTATTTGATAACTTTACCCAGCGCTGGTCACAAGCCACGCCGTTTCCGGGGAAACCGGTATTTGGTTTAGCCGGTGGCATTATTGGTAATACCCTGCTGCTTTGTGATGGCGTGACGATTGAGTATCCAAAAGCTCAGCCACGTAACTTTGTCACCGAGCCTGCCTGCTGGCAGGGAACCATTGGCAGTAACCCAAACGAGATTGGCTGGCAAGAAGTAGTGCATCCAACCGGCAATGCCCGTTTCAGAATGGCAGCAACCGGCACTGAACTTAATAACGAGCCGGTTATCATCTTTGTTGGTGGCAGCCAGACAGCCTATCATTTCAGCGGCGTTGGCTTCGATAGCAAAAGCGCCATACCTTCCAGTGAAGTCTGGATATATTCAGTCGCCAGGCAGGCGTGGCGAACGGCAGCAGACAGTGTGCCTGTTATGGACGCACGGGCGCTGCTGGAATTAAATGGTCAGTTTTATACCCTTGGTGGCATGATTTCAGAGCAGAAGGTAACAAATAAGCCAATAAAACATCAGATTCAACTTCTGCCAGACTAAATGACTTGCTAGAATGACGGCAATTTTCTGACTATTTTCTGAGAGCAGTATGCGCACCAGCCAGTATTTACTATCTACGGTGAAGGAAACTCCATCCGACGCCGAAATTATCAGCCATAAACTAATGTTACGAGCCGGTTTGATCCGCCGGTTGGGTACCGGCATGTTCAGCTATCTGCCTACTGGCGTCAAAGTACTGCGTAAAGTTGAAGAGATCGTCCGTCAGGAAATGAACAAAGCCGGTGCCATTGAAGTGCTGTTGCCCATGGTGCAACCTGCTGAGTTATGGCAGGAATCCGGCCGTTGGTTCAGCATGGATGCAGAGCTGCTGCGTTTTAAAGACCGTCATCAGCGTGACTATGTGCTGGGGCCTACCCATGAAGAAGTGATTACTGATTTAGTTCGCCGCGAGATTACCAGTTACAAACAATTACCGTTGAATCTGTATCAGATCCAAACTAAATTCCGGGATGAGCGGCGGCCGCGCTTTGGGGTAATGCGCGCCCGGGAATTTATCATGAAAGACGCCTATTCCTTTCATCTGGGCCAGGACAGCCTGCAACAAACCTATGACGCTATGTACAGCGCCTACTGTAATATTTTTAACCGCCTGGGGCTGGATTACCGGCCGGTGCAAGCTGACAGTGGTGCTATTGGCGGCAGTGTCTCCCATGAGTTTCACGTACTGGCTGAATCAGGTGAAGACGCTATCGCTTTCTCTGACAGCAGCGACTACGCGGCGAATATTGAAATGGCAGAAGCGCTGGCGCCAAAAGGAGCAAGAACTGCACCGACGTCAGCATTAACCGAAATTGCCACTGCGAGAGCCGGCACTGTTGCTGAGGTTGCGACATTGCTGAATGTTGCCCCGGCCACTATTGCCAAAACAATGTTTGTACTGGCCGAAGCTGATGAAAGCGGTCAGCAGCAACTGGTCGCCCTGGTACTGCGCGGCGATCATGAATTAAATGAATTAAAAGCAGAAAAGCTTGATGGCATTGCCAGCCCGCTGCAATTTGCCACAGAGGAGCAAATCCGGACGCTTTGCAATGCTGGCCCGGGTTCAGTCGGCCCGGTTGGCTTACAAGTCAGAATAATTGCCGATCGAAGCGCAGCACATCTTGCTGATTTCGTTACGGGTGCTAACAAAGATGGTTATCACTTTAGCGGAACCAACTGGGATCGGGATATTCCCGAGTATCAGGTAGCAGATATCCGCAATATTGTGGCCGGTGATCCCAGCCCCTGCGGTTTTGGTAATCTTATTATTAAACGCGGTATTGAGGTTGGCCATATTTTTCAGCTCGGTGAAAAATATTCAAAAGCGCTGAAAGCCGGTGTGTTAAATGAAGAAGGCAAGCATCAAACCATGACTATGGGCTGTTACGGTGTTGGTGTCTCGCGCATTGTTGCCGCCGCGATTGAACAAAACCATGATGAAAACGGCATTATCTGGCCAGACGCCATTGCACCATTTCAGGTCGCACTTATTCCGATGAATATGCATAAATCCGCGCGCATTGCTGAAGTTACTGAGCAACTTTATCAACAATTATCAGCCGCTGGCATTGAAGTACTGTTTGATGACCGCCGCGAGCGTCCCGGTGTTATGTTTGCCGATATGGAGCTGATTGGTGTACCCCACACTATCGTCGTCGGGGAACGTAATCTGGATAACCAGCAGGTTGAATATAAAAACCGCCGCACTGGCGAAAAAGTGATGCTCGATGTTGCCGCTGTGGTGACTGAAATTCAGCAAAAACTAAGCTGATAAAGCCGCTGTTCCCCTGCCTTTACCCCCGACAGACTGTGTAAATCTGCTGAACACAGTCTGTCGGGTCTGCCGATGTTACCGCTGACAATTTTTATATTTTTTAAAAACAATGAGTTAACGTTAATCCGCTTATTTAAATTAGTATATTCTAAATTTTGATTGCCAGTTTGCCCGAAACGCCTTAAAATAAATCAAGGTTATAAGCTTATTCTTTTTAGATATATAAGGAGGTGGCATGCTGGCATTTGTTGGGGCCTTAATTATCGGTTTAAGCCTCGGTTTATTTGGCTCAGGCGGCTCTATCCTGACCGTCCCGGTGCTGCTGTACCTAATTGGCATGCCAGCAGAGTTAGCGATAGCCTCATCGCTGTTAATCGTAGCGGGGATCAGCTTATTTGGCTCTGTGCATAATGGCATGAAAAGACTGATCAGCTGGCGTCACGTCGCTTGGTTTGGCTTGCCGGGTATGCTTGGTACCTATGGCGGTGCCTGGGCAGGTACGCTTATCGACAGTCGCTGGCAGCTGCTGGTATTTGCCCTCCTGATGATAGTTGCTGCAATATTTATGTGGCGCAGTAACTTAAAAGATGTCACCACGCTGGCTGGCTTTCACAAACCTAAAGTCATTGCCGATGGTTTACTGGTGGGCATCGTTACCGGTTTTGTCGGTGTGGGTGGTGGCTTCTTAATTGTACCGGCGTTAGTCCTGATGGGGGGCTTACCCATTGCAGTCAGTGTCGCCACCAGCTTGTTGATTATCGCCATGAAATCTTTTGTCGGTTTTGCTAAATATTACCTGGTGTTCAGTAGCCAGGGATTGCAGTTTGACTGGTCAGTGATTGGTTTGATGATCCTCGCCGGCATCGCGGGCAGTTACGTTGGCGGCTGGATTGGCCGGCGCTTAGCCAAAGAAAAACTGCAACGTGGTTTCGCTGTATTTCTAACCTTGATGGCAATCGTGGTTATTACCCAGTCGGTTCTTTAGTTCGGCATAATGTAAGTTCAGGAGCATATTATGAAAACCTCACAACAATTAATAGCACAAGCAAGAGCGGCTATCAGAGAAGTCAGTATTGACGAGCTGGCAGCATATTTGGAACGGCATCCAGAACCAAGACTGATTGATGTGCGTGAACCAGCAGAGTTTGCACAAAGTCATATTGCTGGCGCAGTAAACTACCCACGAGGGGTACTCGAGATGCAACTGGCCAATCATCCGGCGGTAGCGGCCAGCGGCTGCGCGGCTGATGTTGCCTTAACTCAGTTAGCCAGCGCCCCGCTATACCTGATTTGTCGCTCTGGGGGTCGATCTGCCCTCGCTGCAGAGTCATTACAGCGGATGGGCTTTACTGACGTTTATTCCGTAGCAGGCGGTATGCAGGACTGGCTGGCCGCAAACTTCGCCACGCAAGGCGAACCGCAGAATGAAGAGGAACCACATGGATAATTTCACCCCGGTTTCGGCACTTATTGGTGGTAGTCTTATTGGATTAGGTACCTTGTTACTGCTGGTAACTCTGGGCCGGATAGCCGGCATTTCCGGTATTGTCAGCCAGGCAATATTTCAGCGTGCTGGCCGCGACTGGCGACTGGCGTTTGTTGCAGGTTTACTGCTCGGTCCGATGTTGGTTGGGCTTGTGCTCAGTGATTTCAGTTACAGTACCCCCGATTTAAACAGCCGCACTTTGCTTGCCGGCTTGCTGGTCGGCCTGGGTACAGCCTGGGGCAGCGGCTGTACATCTGGCCACGGCATTTGCGGCATCGGACGTTTTTCACCACGTTCGGTTGCAGCAACCCTGATGTTTATGACTACCGGCGTTGTTATCGCCAGCTTGTTCTGATTTGCGAGGTTTGTTATGTCACTGTTTTTTGCGCTGTTGTCCGGCATGCTGATTTCAGCAGGTATTGCCGTTTCCAGAATGATTGATCCGCAGAAGGTTCTGAGCTTTCTAGATATAACCGGAAACTGGGATCCCAGCCTGGCGCTAGTGATGGCCTCCGCGCTGCTGATTTACACCCTGGGCTATCAACTGGTGCTGAAAAAGTCTGCACCATTATTTGATAACAGCTTCTATCTGCCATCGAAACAACATCTGGATAAACCGTTGCTGGCAGGTGCCGCTTTGTTTGGTGTTGGCTGGGGGTTAACCGGATATTGCCCCGGGCCAGCCATTGCGGCATTGCCTGCTGCCAGTTCAGGTACCACAGGCTTTGTCGTTATGATGATTCTGGGGTGGTTTATTGCCGGCAAAATTCCGCTAAAAAGCACTTCGACAACACGTTAAGCATATGGCCGGAAAATTCGCTGATTGTTCGTCTACCATCAAAATCATTGCTATAGTAAACAATAAGCTAATTGCAATGTATATCAAAGGCAGCTAACTCTGCCGTAGCCTATAGTTGGTTGATGTGGATACAACGCTTGAAAATATTCTGCTCCATGTATCATTGAGCCCGGTGCTTGATAGTGGTGACAGCGAGGCGGCTGAGCTGCTGTTATTACAGGCCTGTTTAAACGGATTAAAAATAGCCCGGGTGAGCTTGTGGTGTTTTGATGACAAGCGCGATCTTATTACCTGCGAGCAATTGCTCGATCATGAATTACCAAGTAGTACAGAGAAAGCAACCTTTTATCGCCGCGACCTGCCTGCATACTTCAGCGCCCTGGACCATCAGCGGGTTATTCGTGCCAATGACGCCTGCAACCATCCCGCGACAACTGAATTCACCGATAACTACCTAATTCCATCCAACATTGTGTCAATGCTGGACGTGCCTATCCGTTTTGGGGGGGAGATGATCGGCATTATTTGTTGCGAACAAAAACAGATAATTAAGCGCTGGACCGATGATGAAACACATTTTGTCGCGGCCCTGGCTGATTTGTACGGCCGGGCCCTGACTGCCAGTCAGAAAAAACAATATCAGCAACAGCTCGAGCAGCTGAACCAGCAACTCGAGCGCCGGGTTAATGAACGAACTGAACAATTGGAAAAGCATATTAATGAACTGCAGCAGACGCAGGCCCAGCTGGTTGAATCTGAAAAAATGGCGTCGCTGGGCACCTTGGTTGCCGGGGTAGCTCATGAGGTAAATACCCCACTGGGTATTGCTATTACGGCAAATTCTCACTGTGTTGAACTGACCGATAAACTGCAAAAACTATTGGAAAGCAACACATTAAGCCGTAGTAAGCTGGAAACCACTATCACAGCGCTACGTGACAGCCATGCGGTGATAGAGCGCACGCTGAACCGCTCGGCCGAGCTGGTCGTTAACTTCAAAAAAACAGCAGTTGATCAATCCAGCTATGATATCCAAACGATTAATCTGGCAGACTATATTCACACTCTGGTATCAACCCTGAAGCCTTACACCAAAGCATTTGATGTTAATCATATTATTCATTGTCAGCAGCCCGTCAATATTACAACCTATCCCGGCGCCATAGCCCAGGTTATTACTAATCTGGTGATAAACGCCTGTATTCATGCGTTTGAACAAGATAATAATACCAATGAAGTAGAGTTTTTAATTGAACAACAACAGCAGGATAAAGTGCAATTAACGGTGCGGGATAACGGCAGAGGTATCGCTAAAGCAGAACAAAAGCGAATTTTCGAGCCATTTTACACCACAAAAAGAAGTAATGGTGGCAGTGGTCTGGGACTGGCGATAGTTTACAACCTGGTTGCCAGCACCCTGGGAGGTGCTATCAGCGTCGATTCAACCCCCGGTGTTGGTACCAGCTTCCGGCTAACTTTGCCGGCAATCTGTCCGGCGGCTGCCAGCAATAAAAATTAAAACCGCATAGCGTTGAAGTGAGCATACGCTCTTTGGAAACCGACTGAAATGGCTTCGCTGCCGGGACTCGAACCCGCGAACAATCCGGCGGGGCGTGACAGGCCGGCTAAGCTCTTAATAGAGAGCAACCGACTGAACTACCGCTTAACGCTGAAGTGAGAACAAGCTATTTGGAAACCGACTGAAATGGCTTCGCTACCGGGATTCGAACCCGCGAACAATCCGGCGGGGCGTGACAGGCCGGCTAAGCTCTTAATAGAGAGCAACCGACTGAACTACCGCTTAACGCTGATGTGAGAACAAGCTCTTTGGAAACCGACTGAAATGGCGGAGCGGACGGGACTCGAACCCGCGAACAATCCGGTGGGGCGTGACAGGCCGGCTAAGCTCTTAATAGAGAGCAACCGACTGAACTACCGCTTAACGCTGAAGTGAGAACAAGCTCTTTGGAAACCGACTGAAATGGCGGAGCGGACGGGACTCGAACCCGCGACCCCCGGCGTGACAGGCCGGTATTCTAACCGACTGAACTACCGCTCCGCGCTGGAGTGAGCATACGCTCTTTGGAAACTGACTGAAATGGCGGAGCGGACGGGACTCGAACCCGCGACCC
>NZ_JAWWAP010000015.1:0-18585 GCF_033721375.1 Arsukibacterium sp.
AGGTGGTCGTCATACTCCATTCTTCAAAGGTTACCGTCCACAGTTCTACTTCCGAACTACAGACGTAACGGGCGCGGTTGAGTTGCCAGAAGGCGTTGAGATGGTAATGCCAGGCGACAACCTGAAGTTTGTTGTTGAGCTAATTTGCCCAATCGCGATGGACGAAGGTTTGCGCTTCGCAATCCGTGAAGGCGGCCGTACTGTAGGTGCTGGTGTAGTATCTAAAATCATTGCTTAATTCTTAACTGAATTGCAGTAATGTAAAGAAGGCTCCCCTGTGGAGCCTTTTTTGTTGCCAAAATAAAATTCAAACGCACGTTTGAATGCCTTGTTTGAACCAGTGGGATATGCCATATTGTTAACTCATCCGTCCAGTGAGGAATTTGCAATGAGCAGCTATCAGGCCCCGATAAACGATATGACCTTTAACCTGTTTGATGTCTGGCAGTTAGATCAGTACTGGCAGGAAAATGGTAAGTTACAGGACTTAATAGAGGCGGATACGGCAAAAGCAATTCTGGAGGAAGCGGCTAAAATTTGTGAGCAGCAAATCGCGCCTTTTGCCGGCGATGCCGATAAGCGCGGCGCGCAGTTGGTTGATGGAAAGGTAAGCCTGCCAGCGCATTATCATACTGCCTATCAAAGCCTGATAGAGGGCGGCTGGAGCAGCTTAAGTGGCGATCCACAATACGGTGGCATGGGCATGCCAAAAGCCTTATCGATGATGGTGGACGAAATGCTTTGCAGCGCTGATATCGCGTTTTCACTGTATCCGGGTTTAACCGCCGGTGCCTGTGTCGCGTTATTGCAGCATGCCGATGACACCACAAAACAAACTTATCTGCCTAAACTCTACAGCGGCGAATGGTCGGGCACTATGTGTTTAACCGAATCGCATGCCGGCTCTGATCTGGGCATTATGCGGACAACTGCAAAACCCAATGCTGATGGCAGTTATGCGCTGAATGGTTCTAAAATTTTTATTACCGCCGGCGAGCATGACTTAACCGCTAATATTATTCATCTGGTTCTGGCAAAACTGCCTGATGCGCCGGCCGGAAGCAGAGGTATCTCGTTGTTTCTGGTGCCTAAATATTTGCTGGATGCCAATGGTGAGGCCGGCGCGCGCAACGGGGTTAGTGTCGGGTCTATCGAGCATAAGATGGGTATTAATGGTTCGGCGACCTGCGTGTTAAATTTCGATGATGCCAAAGGTTACTTAATCGGCGAGCCACACCGCGGCTTAAGTTGCATGTTTAGCATGATGAACTACGAAAGGTTATCGATGGGCAGCCAGGGGCTTGGCGCTGCAGAGCGGGCCTATCAGAATGCGCTTGCCTATGCTAAAGAACGGTTGCAGGGACGAGTCAGCGAGCAAGACGCTAACAAAGCCGAGCCGATTATTGGTCATCCTGACGTGCAGCGGATGTTGCTTAACATTAAAGCAATGAATGAAGCCGGCCGGACTTTTGCTACCTGGGTCGCTGCACTGCTGGATAAGGCAAAATATGATAATTGCAGTGTCTCCGGTCAGCGGGCGAATTTGCTGACACCTATTGCAAAAGCTTTTATGACCGATCAGGGTTTCGATGCCTGCGTTATTGCGCAACAGGTGTTTGGTGGCCATGGCTATGTCAAAGAGTGGGGCATGGAGCAGCTCGTTCGCGATGTCCGGATTGCCCAGATTTACGAAGGTACCAACGGCATTCAGGCCGCAGATTTTATGCTACGGAAGGTTGCAGCTGACAAGGGCGCAGTATTATTCAGCCTGCTGGACGACATTACTGCCGAGCTGACTGAAAAACCTCATGTTGAAGCTGCACCTCTGCTAACAGCAGTTACTGACTTGCAGTCGCTGACAAGCCGGCTGCTGCAACAGGAAAATACGATACTTGCTGGCGCTGCCTGTGATTTTCTGGCACTGGTCTCGTACATATTGTACGGCTTTATGTGGTATAAAAACCTGCAGGCACTGGATAACGGTAAACATAGTAGTCATTTTATTGGTGCTAAAAATCATACGGCTAAATGGTATTTCAGCCGGATACTCCCCCGGGCAACTGGTATTAGCGCAATATTAAACACTGACGCTGCAATGCTGTATAATCTGGCCCCTGAAGATTATTAAACAGTAATCCAGTTGCTATGCAAACAGCAGCAAGCTGAAAAAGCTCTGGTTTAAGGAATGTTATGAAGTTTTTACTAGCTTGCCTGTTGTTATGCAGCGCAATGCCATTATTTGCCGCAGATGCGTTAGATAAGCGGTTAAAAGCCGAGCAATGGGACAATTATGAGCCTTTTACATTACTGCCGCATAAAACCAACTTTCTGATGCCGGTCAGCTATGTTGATGGTATCGCCGATACGTTAAGCCGGGACGGCGTCAGCGCGCCTTCTGATAACCTTGAAGCAAAGTTTCAGTTGAGCCTGAAAACGCCCCTTTGGAGCAAAATATATAAAGATAACGGCTATCTGTTTTTTGCTTATACCCAGCAGGCTTACTGGCAAGCTTATAACTCAGAAGTATCATCACCATTTCGCGAAAATAACTACGAGCCTGAACTCATCCTGATGATTCCGCACTACCGGAACTATGAAGAGGCGGCGAGCCGGATCATCAGTTTAAGCCTCTCTCATCAGTCAAATGGCCGTGCCGGTGAACTATCACGCAGCTGGAACCGCTTAAAACTAAGCTGGGTGACGTCTATCGGCAATGTATTTATCAACTTTGAGCCCTGGTATCGTTTTGACGAATCGAGGAAAACGTCTGTGGACGATCCGGAAGGGGATGACAATCCTGACATCACAAAATATATGGGCTGGTTTGAATTATCAGCCGCCTATAAACAGGGCGATGCTACCTGGCGACTGATGTTGCGCAATAATTTACGCAGTAACAATAAAGGGGCAGTACGCCTGGCTTACTCACAGCCGCTAAACCGCCACATCCGGCTGTATGCAGAATTGTTTACCGGTTATGGCGAAAGCCTGATTGATTATGACCGCTCCGTTACCCGGATTGGTATCGGCTTTGAGCTGAATGATATTCTCTGAACGGCAAAATTAAGCGCAAATATTAAACAACACTTGCGTTAACGGCCTATTTGAGTATAATGCGCGGCCAGTCGATTTAATTCTGGCTGCAGCGGTTAACAGTACTGAACCTGATTCGGGCTGATTTAACCGTTCTACAATGCTCCCGATTGGGGAGCAACTGGTACATTGGTGCATAAGCATACCCGATTGGGGTTATGGCTTATGTTTATTTTTGCTCTTTTTGCTCTTTGAGGCTTTGATACATGAGTAATCAAAGGATACGCATCCGTCTGAAAGCGTTCGATCACCGCTTGATCGATCAGTCAACTATGGAAATCGTTGACACAGCTAAACGCACTGGCGCCCAGGTTCGTGGTCCAATTCCACTGCCTACCCGTCAGGAACGTTTTACTGTTCTGATTTCTCCTCACGTCAATAAAGATGCGCGTGACCAGTACGAAATCCGTACCCACAAGCGTTTAATCGACATCGTTGAACCAACTGAAAAAACAGTTGATGCGCTGATGCGTTTAGATCTGCCTGCTGGCGTTGACGTTCAAATCAGCCTGGGTTAATCAGACAGGTTTTTAGAGAGGTTTAGGAAATGGCTATCGGTCTAATCGGTCGTAAAGTGGGCATGACTCGCATCTTCACTGAAGATGGCGTATCAATCCCTGTAACCGTAATCGAAGCGACACCAAACCGCGTTACTGCTGTTAAAACGCAAGACGTTGAAGGCTATAGCGCGCTGCAAGTGACTGCTGGCACTGTTAAGGCTAACCGCCTGAACAAACCAGAAGCTGGTCACTTTGCGAAAGTGGGTGTTGATGCTGGTCGTGGTCTGTGGGAATTCCGCCTGCAAGACAACGAAGGCGCTGACATCCAGGTTGGCAGCGAGATTACTGTGGATATTTTCGCAGAAACAAAAAAAGTTGATGTGTCTGGCACATCAAAAGGTAAGGGCTTCCAAGGTGCTGTTAAGCGCTGGAATTTCCGTACCCAGGATGCTACTCACGGTAACTCTTTATCACACCGTGCCCCAGGTTCTATTGGTCAAAACCAATCACCTGGTAAAGTATTCAAAGGTAAAAAAATGGCTGGCCACATGGGTGCTGAGCGGGTAACCGTGCAATCGCTTGAAGTGGTTCGTGTAGACGCAGAGCGTAACATTCTGTTAGTAAAAGGCGCAGTGCCTGGTGCTATCGGCGGTGACGTGATCGTTAAACCAGCTGTTAAAAGCTAACGTCTGAGGAGATAAGTGATGGAATTAGCATTACGAGACGCTCAAGGCGCTCTTGAAGTTTCCGAAGCTACCTTTGGACGTGAGTTTAACGAAGCTCTGGTACACCAGGTAGTAGTTGCTTATGCAGCTGGCGCCCGTCAGGGTACCCGTGCACAGTTAACTCGTTCAGAAGTTCGCGGTGGCGGCAAGAAGCCATGGCGCCAGAAGGGTACAGGCCGTGCCCGTGCTGGTACAATCCGTAGCCCGATATGGCGCGGAGGCGGTGTGACATTTGCGGCTAAGCCACAAGATCACAGCCAGAAAGTAAACCGTAAAATGTATCGCGGTGCGATCATGAGCATTCTGTCTGAATTAGTTCGTCAGGAACGGTTAATCGTGGTTGAAAACTTCGCAGTGGACACCCCGAAAACCAAAGATTTATCTGCCAAATTAAAGGCAATGGATCTGAAAGACGTATTAATTGTGACTAACGAAGTAGATGAGAACCTGTTCTTATCTGCACGCAATCTGTACAAGGTTGACGTACGTGACGTACACGGTATCGACCCGGTCAGCTTAATCGCATTCGACAAAGTGTTAATGACTGCTGCTGCAGTTAAACAACTTGAGGAGCTGTTAGCATGATCCGTGAAGAACGTTTACTGAAAGTGATTCTGGCTCCGCACGTTTCTGAAAAAGCAACTAATGCGGCAGAGAACAACAACACTATCGTTTTCAAGGTATCTACTACCTCTACTAAAGCTGATATTAAAGCTGCTGTAGAAAAACTGTTTGAAACAGAAGTAGTAGGTGTTCGCACTGTTAATGTTAAGGGTAAGACCAAGCGCACTGGTGCGCGGATGGGCAAGCGTAGCGATTGGAAAAAAGCTTACGTTACTCTTAAAGAAGGCAGCGAAATCGATTTCGTTGGCGGCGCTGAGTAAGAAGAGGAGTTAGGAAATGGCACTTGTAAAGTGTAAACCTACGTCACCAGGTCGTCGCCACGTATTAAAAGTGGTTAACCCTGACCTGTACAAAGGCAAGCCTTATGCTCCTTTGTTAGAGAAGAACGTTAAAACTGGTGGTCGTAACAATAATGGTCGTATCACTACCCGTCATATCGGTGGTGGTCATAAGCAACATTATCGTGTTGTTGACTTTAAACGCACTAAAGACGGCATTCCGGCTAAAGTTGAACGGTTAGAATACGATCCAAATCGTACCGCTAACATCGCTTTAGTACTGTATGCAGACGGTGAGCGTCGTTACATTCTGGCCCCTAAAGGCCTGAAAGCTGGTGATTCAATCATTTCTGGTATGGACTCGCCTATTAAAGCGGGTAACACTTTGCCACTGCGGAATATCCCGGTAGGCCAGGTTGTACACAATATCGAAATGAAACCAGGTAAAGGCGGCCAGCTGGCTCGTTCAGCCGGTGCTTTCGTACAAATTCTGGCTCGGGACGGTGAGTATGTCACTCTGCGTCTGCGTAGCGGTGAAGTACGTAAAGTATTAGCAGATTGTCGCGCGACTATCGGTGAAATCGGTAATGCCGAGCACATGTTACGTCAATACGGTAAAGCTGGTGCTATGCGCTGGCGCGGCATTCGCCCAACCGTACGTGGTGTAGTAATGAACCCGGTTGACCACCCACACGGTGGTGGTGAAGGTAAGACTTCTGGTGGTCGTCACCCTGTTACTCCATGGGGCGTACCAACTAAAGGCTACAAAACTCGTTCAAACAAGCGTACTGATAAACTTATCGTACGTCGTCGTGATAAATAATTTGTGAGGAATTGCCATGCCACGTTCTCTCAAGAAAGGTCCATTTATTGACCTTCACTTGCTGAAGAAGGTAGAGAAAGCGTTGGAAAGCGGTGACAAGAAGCCTATAAAGACTTGGAGCCGTCGTTCAATGATCATACCTGATATGATCGGTTTGACCATCGCTGTCCATAATGGTCGTCAACATGTACCGGTGTTTGTCTCGGAAGAGATGGTTGGTCACAAGTTAGGTGAATTTGCACCTACTCGTACTTACCGTGGTCATGCAGCCGACAAAAAGGCCAAGAAGCGCTAAGGGGTAAATGATGCAAGCATTAGCTAAACACAAATTTGCCCGTTCTTCTGCACAGAAAACCCGTCTGGTCGCTGACCAGGTGCGTGGATTGTCAGTTGATAAGGCGCTGAACGTACTGACTTACAGCCCGAAGAAAGCTGCTGAGTTAGTTAAAAAGGTTCTTTTATCAGCCATTGCCAACGCTGAGCACAACGAAGGTGCGGATATTGATACGTTGAAAGTGAAGACCATCTTCATCGATGAAGGTCCTTCTATGAAACGGATTAAGCCACGCGCTAAAGGTCGTGCTGACCGTATTGTTAAGCGCACCAGCCACATCACTGTGGTTGTAGCTGATAACTAGGAGATAGAAATGGGACAGAAAGTACATCCTAATGGTATTCGCCTAGGTATCACTAAGCCATGGAGCTCAACCTGGTTCGCGAATACAAAAGATTTCCCGGATTTCTTAAACGGTGACTACAAAGTTCGTCAGTACCTGACGAAACAATTGAAAGCCGCTTCAGTAAGCCGGATTGATATTGAGCGTCCTGCGAAAAGCATCCGTGTGACTATTCACACTGCTCGTCCAGGCGTAATTATCGGTAAGAAAGGTGAAGACGTTGAGAAGATCCGCAAGCAAGTTGCCGCTATTGCCGGCGTACCTGCGCAGATCAATATCTCTGAAATCCGCAAGCCTGAATTAGATGCCAAATTAGTCGCTGACTCAATCAGCAGCCAGTTAGAGCGTCGTGTTATGTTCCGTCGTGCTATGAAGCGCGCAGTACAGAACGCAATGCGGATTGGCGCTAAAGGTATCAAGGTGCAGGTAAGTGGCCGTTTAGGCGGCGCTGAGATTGCCCGTGATGAATGGTATCGTGAAGGTCGTGTGCCGCTGCACACCCTGCGCGCTGACATTGATTACAACACCTCAGAAGCTTTAACTACTTACGGTATCATTGGTGTTAAGGTGTGGATTTTTAAAGGCGAGATCTTAGGAGCTCTGCCATTAAGCAGCAACACCAACAACGCTAACAATAACAACCAGCCTAAAGCGCCGAAAAAACCGGCACGTAAGGCTAAGTAGGGGTATTGAGCGATGTTGCAACCAAAACGTACAAAATTTCGTAAAGTGCACAAAGGTCGTAACCGTGGTTTAGCCCAGGTAGGCGATAAAGTATCTTTCGGTACTTATGCACTGAAATCATTAGAACGTGGTCAAATGACTTCACGTCAAATCGAATCTGCACGTCGTGCTATGACGCGGGCTGTTAAGCGTGTTGGTAAAATCTGGATCCGTGTGTTCCCAGACAAGCCAATTACTGCTAAGCCGCTGGAAGTACGGATGGGTAGTGGTAAAGGTTCTGTTGAGTACTGGGTATGTCAGATTAAACCTGGCAAAGTTCTGTACGAAATGGACGGTGTGTCTGAAGAGTTAGCGCGTCATGCATTTACGCTTGCTGCTGCTAAGCTTCCATTTAAGACAACCTTTGTAACGCGGACGGTAATGTGATGAAAGCCAGCGAATTAAAATCGAAAAGTGTAGAAGAGTTAAACGCTGAATTATTAGGTCTGTTACGTGAGCAATTCAATATGCGCATGCAAGCAGCTACTGGTCAGTTAGCTCAGACACATTTATTGAAGCAGGTGCGTCGTGATATCGCGCGCGTTAAGACTATCTTAACCGAGAAGGCAGGTGCGTAATGACTGAAGCGAATATCCGTACGCTGCAAGGTAAAGTGATCAGTAACAAGATGGACAAGTCTATCACTGTTGCTATCGAACGTTCTGTGAAGCACCCTATTTACGGGAAATTCATCAAACGTACTACCAAACTGCACGTACATGACGAAACCAATCAGTGTAAAGAAGGCGATGTTGTCACAATCCGTGAATGTCGTCCTTTGTCCAAGACTAAGTCCTGGACCCTGGTAGCGGTAGTTGAATCAGCGACTTAATTTTTAAGTCACTGCAAGAAACGGCCCCGTGGGGCCGTTTTTTATTATTAAACTATCCATTTGGTAAAAGTGCTGTTATAATCACGCGCCCTTCTATCTGGGGGGGTATTTATTATCGTAAGCAGCGTAGTCCGAGAGGGCTATATAGTAGAATAGCGGAGCACTAAGATGATCCAGATGCAATCTATGCTGGAAGTCGCAGACAACAGCGGCGCGCGCAGCGTAATGTGTATTAAGGTCTTAGGTGGTTCGCATCGCCGTTATGCCGCAATTGGTGACGTCATTAAAATTACTGTTAAGGAAGCAATTCCGCGCGGTAAGGTTAAAAAAGGTGACGTTCTGAATGCAGTGGTGGTGCGTACACGCAAAGGCGTACGTCGTCAGGACGGGTCATTAATCCGTTTTGATCGCAATGCAGCAGTGTTATTAAACACCAAGCTGGAACCGATCGGCACACGTATTTTCGGCCCTGTAACACGTGAACTTCGTGGCGATAAGTTTATGAAGATCGTGTCACTGGCACCAGAAGTACTGTAAGGAGTCACAATGGCTAGTAAAATCCGTCGTGATGATGAGGTGGTTGTTCTTACTGGTAAGGACAAGGGCAAACGCGGCAAAGTGACGAAAGTATTACTTTCTGAAGACCGTGTTTATATCTCTGGCGTTAACCTGGTTAAAAAGCATCAGAAACCTGTTCCTGCGCTTAATACCCCGGGTGGTATCGTTGAGAAAGAAGCCTCTATTCATGTTTCAAATGTAGCGATTTTCAACCCTAAAACGGGTAAAGCTGATCGCGTAGGTTTCCGTTTTGAAGATGGCAAGAAAGTTCGCTTCTTCAAATCGAATAATGAAGTAATCTAATTGCTATTGGAGTAATACGATGGCGAAACTGCATGAAATTTATAAAGACACCGTAGTCCCAGAACTGTTTAAACAGTTTGGCTACACCAGCGTCATGCAAGTCCCTCGGATTGTTAAAATCACGCTCAATATGGGTGTGGGTGAAGCAGTTGCAGATAAAAAGATCCTTGATAATGCCGTAGCAGATTTAACTGCTATTGCCGGCCAAAAGCCACTTATCACCAAGGCTCGTAAATCTGTAGCTGGTTTCAAAATCCGTGAAGGCTACCCTATTGGCGCGAAAGTGACCCTGCGCGGCGAGCGTATGTGGGATTTTTTAGAGCGTTTAGTCTCTATTGCTATCCCGCGTATTCGTGACTTCCGCGGTGTAAACCCGAAGTCATTTGATGGCCGTGGTAACTACAGCATGGGTGTACGTGAGCAAATCATATTCCCGGAAATCGAATACGATAAAGTAGATGCAGTACGTGGTTTAGATATCACTATTACAACTACCGCGCGTAGCGATGACGAAGGACGTGCTTTACTTGCCGCGTTTAACTTCCCGTTCAAGAAATAAGGTGTAGGGTCATGGCAAAACAATCAATGAAAGCTCGCGAAGTAAAGCGTGCACAACTGGTAGCCAAATACGCTGAAAAGCGTCATGAGCTGAAAGACCTGATTGCGAATCCAGCAACTTCTGATGAAGATCGTTGGGCAGCAGTTCTGAAGCTACAGACGTTGCCGCGTGATTCCAGCCCTTCTCGTCAACGTAACCGTTGTCGTGTAACAGGTCGTCCACATGGTTATCTGCGTAAGTTCGGAATGAGCCGTATCAAGGTTCGTGAAGCAGCTATGCGCGGTGAAATTCCTGGCCTTCGTAAGGCTAGCTGGTAAGAATCACGGGAGTAACGAGCTATGAGCATGCAAGATCCAGTAGCGGATATGTTTACTCGCATCCGCAACGGCCAAGCTGCCAACAAAGTTGCGGTTAAAATGCCATCTTCTAAGTTGAAGGTGTCAATCGCGAAAGTATTAAAAGACGAAGGTTACATCGGCGATTTCGCTGTGTCTGGTGATGTTAAACCAGAGCTGGAAGTTACGTTAAAGTACTTCCAGGGCAAATCAGTTATTGAGACTATCGATCGTGTTAGTCGTCCAGGTCTGCGAATCTATAAGAAGAGCGGCGAATTACCTAAGGTAATGGGCGGTTTAGGTGTGGCCATTGTGTCAACATCTAAAGGACTAATGACTGACCGCGCCGCGCGCAAGGTTGGTATCGGTGGCGAAATCATCGGCTACGTAGCGTAACGGAGGTAGTAATCTATGTCTCGTGTTGCTAAGGCCCCAGTCACCATCCCAACCGGCGTTACTTTAACGCAAAACGGTCAGGTTGTGACGCTGAAGGGCAAAAACGGCGAGTTAACAGTTAATGTTAACCCTGCGGTTGAAATCGTTGTCGAGGGTAACGTTTTACGTACCAATCCACGCGACGGTTTCGAAAATGCAAACGCACAAGCGGGTACTGCCCGTGCATTGATCAATAACCTGGTAACAGGTGTTAGTGAAGGTTTCGCTCAGAAGCTGGAGCTAGTTGGTGTTGGTTACCGTGCAAAAGCTGAAGGTAAGGTATTAAACCTGAGCTTAGGCTTTTCTCACCCAGTGGTGTTTCAGGTGCCAGAAGGTATCACTATTGAAACCCCTACCCAGACGGAAGTCTTGGTAAAAGGTGCTGACAAACAATTAGTTGGTCAAGTTGCTGCAAACATCCGGGCATACCGTAAACCAGAGCCTTATAAAGGCAAAGGTGTTCGTTATGCGAATGAAAACGTGCGTCGTAAAGAAGCGAAGAAAAAGTAGGGTAAGACGATGGATAAGAAACTTGCTCGTCTGCGCCGTGCCAAACGCACTCGCAGAAACATTATCGAACAAGGTGCGAATCGCCTGGTTGTACACCGTACACCACGTCACATCTACGCCCAGCTTATCGCACCAAATGCTGAAGTGATCGTTGCTGCTTCTACTGCAGAAGCAACTATTCGTGAATCATTGAAGTACACAGGTAACGTAGATGCTGCAAAGGCTGTAGGTAAAGCGATTGCCGAACGCGCAGTAGCCAAAGGCGTTACTGCTTGTGCTTTTGACCGCAGTGGCTTCCAGTATCATGGTCGCGTGCAGGCGTTAGCAGACGCAGCACGTGAAGCCGGTCTTCAGTTCTAGGAGTAGCTCATGGCTAACGAAGAAGCTAAACAACAATCTGATTTACAAGAGAAGCTTGTTGCAGTTAACCGCGTGTCAAAAGTAGTTAAAGGTGGTCGTATATTCTCCTTTACTGCATTGACTGTAGTCGGTGACGGCAACGGCCGCGTTGGTTTCGGTTATGGTAAAGCACGTGAAGTACCCGCTGCTATTCAAAAAGCAATGGAAAAAGCACGTCGCAACATGACCCAGGTTGAGTTAAATGGTCACACTTTGCACCACCCAACCCGTGGTGTGCACTCAGGCTCTAATGTATTTATGAAGCCTGCATCAGAAGGTACTGGTTTGATCGCTGGCGGCGCAATGCGCGCTGTGTTAGAAGTAGCGGGCATCCAGAACATTCTGTCTAAGTGTTACGGCTCAACTAACCCAATTAACGTAGTTCGCGCTACCATCAATGCCCTGGCTTCAGTGAAGTCACCGGCACAAGTGGCAGCTAAACGCGGTTTACGCGTTGATGACATTTTGGGGTAATTTGCCATGGCGAAGAAGACAATTAAAGTAACCCAGACTAAATCGAGCATCGGTCGTTTACCGAAGCATCGTGCAACGTTAACGGGTTTAGGTTTGCGCCGTATTAATCACACTGTTGAAGTTGAAGACACACCTTCAGTTCGCGGTATGATCAATGCTGTGTATTACATGGTTAAAGTGGAGGAGTAAACGATGCTGTTAAATACACTTTCTCCCGCACCAGGTGCAAAGAAAGATAAAAAACGCGTAGGCCGTGGTATCGGTTCTGGTTTAGGTAAAACTGCAGGTCGCGGTCACAAAGGTCTGAAGTCACGTTCAGGCGGTAAAGTGCGTCCTGGTTTTGAAGGCGGTCAGATGCCATTGAAACAACGTTTACCTAAGTTCGGTTTCACTTCACAGAAATCTCTGGTTTCTGCTGAAGTCCGGTTACACGAGCTGGCTGTAGTTAATGGTGACGTAGTTGATTTAGCAACCTTAATGGAAGCTAACATCATCTCCCGCACTGTTAAGTTCGCTAAAGTTGTGCTGTCTGGCGAGATCACTCGTCCGGTAACCGTAAAAGGTTTAGGCGTAACGAAGGGCGCGCGCGCAGCCATCGAAGCCGCCGGCGGTAAAGTCGAAGAATAATAAGGATAGTACGCTATGGCTAAACCAGGTTCGGACTCAAGAGGTGCAAAAGGCGGATTCAGCGAGCTGAAATCCCGTCTGCTATTTGTACTTTTGGCCATAATCGTTTTTCGGTTAGGCTCCTTTGTGCCAATTCCTGGAATTGACGCCAACGTGCTGGCTCAGTTATTCGAGCAACAAAAAGGCACCATCGTTGAAATGTTTAACATGTTCAGCGGTGGTGCACTTGAACGGGCTTCTGTTTTTGCGCTGGGTATTATGCCCTATATATCTGCTTCGATTATTGTTCAGCTGTTGACCGTGATGCATCCGCATCTGGCCGAGCTGAAAAAAGAAGGCGAAGCAGGTAAGCGTAAAATTAATCAGTATACCCGTTACGGTACCTTAGGTTTAGCAATACTGCAGTCTATTGGGATAGCCACCGGCTTACCTAATATGATGCCGGGGTTAGTTCTTAATCCGGGCTTTGCGTTTTACTTTACTGCAATCATCAGTTTGGTTACCGGCACCATGTTCTTAATGTGGTTAGGTGAGCAAATTACTGAGCGTGGTATTGGTAATGGTATTTCGCTGCTTATTTTCACCGGTATTGTTGCTGGCTTCCCGTCTGCCATTGGCCAGACGATTGAGATGGCACGTCAGGGCGATTTGCACTTTTTACTATTAGTTGCTATCGGCGTAATTGTTATTGCGATTACCTGGTTTGTGGTGTTCTTTGAACGCGGCCAGCGTCGTATTGTGGTTAACTACGCTAAGCGTCAGCAGGGCCGTCAGGTTTTTGCCGCGCAAAGCAGTCATTTACCGTTAAAGGTAAATATGGCCGGGGTTATTCCACCAATTTTCGCTTCCAGCATTATTCTGTTTCCAGGCACTATTGCCAGTTGGTTTGGTACAGGCGAAGGTATGGTTGCTAACTTCCTGCAGGAAGTGTCGCTAGCTTTATCTCCGGGACAACCGCTGTATATGATGTTATACTCGGCGGCTATTATTTTCTTCTGTTTCTTTTATACTGCGTTGGTGTTTAACCCGCGTGATACAGCAGACAACCTGAAGAAATCCGGTGCTTTTATCCCTGGGATCCGTCCTGGTGAGCAGACATCAAAATATATAGATAAAGTGATGACCCGGTTAACCTTAGCAGGTGCTTTGTATATTACTTTTATCTGTTTGGTTCCCGAGTTCATGATGGTTGCATGGAATGTGCAATTTTACTTCGGCGGTACATCATTACTGATTATCGTGGTGGTTATTATGGACTTTATGGCACAGGTACAGACCCATCTGATGTCGCATCAGTATGATTCTGTCCTTAAAAAGGCAAATCTTAAAGGTTATAGCCGTTAAGATATATTTGCGGAGTTAAGTTATGAAAGTACGAGCTTCCGTTAAGAAGATCTGCCGCAACTGTAAAGTTATCAAGCGCAACAATGTTGTGCGGGTAATTTGCAGTGAACCTAAGCACAAACAGCGCCAGGGTTAAGGTAGAAAGCAGTTTATCGGGCTGAACATTGAGTTCGGCCCGTTAATTGTTTGCAATATGAGCGCCATTTGAGTATCCTTACGGGCTTTTCAAATTGGCACCTTTTAATTTTTTATAGGAGAACGTTAGTGGCCCGTATCGCTGGCATTAACATCCCCGATAATAAACATGCAGTTATCTCTTTAACTTATGTTTATGGTATCGGTAAAACCCGCGCTAAATCAATTTTAGCTGCTGTGGGTATCGAAGAAAGTATGAAAATTGCTGCATTATCTGATGCGCAGTTAGATACGCTTCGTGACGAAGTTGCTAAGTACACCGTTGAAGGTGACTTACGCCGTGAAGTGACATTAAACATTAAACGTTTAATGGATCTTGGTTGTTACCGTGGCTTACGCCACCGTCGTAGTCTGCCAGTTCGTGGTCAGAGAACTAAGACCAATGCGCGCACCCGTAAAGGTCCACGCAAAGCGATTAAGAAATAGGACGGGGTAATAACATGGCAAAAGCACCAGTTCGTACTCGTAAACGGGTAAAAAAGCAAGTTTCTGATGGTATGGCTCATATCCATGCCTCTTTCAACAATACCATCGTTACGATCACCGATCGTCAGGGTAACGCTCTTTGCTGGGCAACTTCTGGCGGTTCAGGTTTCCGTGGCTCACGTAAGTCAACGCCGTTCGCTGCTCAGGTAGCTGCTGAACGTGCTGGTACTGCCGCGTTAGAATATGGTCTTAAGAACCTTGAAGTGTTTGTAAATGGTCCTGGCCCAGGCCGCGAATCAGCGATTCGTGCACTGAACGCCGCTGGATACCGCATTACAAATATCACCGACGTGACGCCTATCCCGCATAACGGATGCCGTCCCCCTAAAAAACGTCGCGTGTAATTACAGCGCTTCACGGATTATTGGAGAAAGAAGATGGCAAGATATTTGGGTCCTAAGCTCAAACTTAGTCGTCGCGAAGGTACAGACCTGTTCCTGAAAAGCGGCGTAAGAGCAATTGATTCAAAGTGTAACTTAACAACTGCTCCTGGTCAGCACGGCGCACGTCGCGGTCGCTTATCAGACTACGGTTTACAGTTACGCGAGAAGCAAAAAGTGCGTCGTATGTACGGCGTGTTAGAGAAGCAGTTCCGTAATTACTACAAAGAAGCTGCTCGTTTGAAAGGTAATACCGGTGAAAACCTGTTAGCGTTGTTAGAGTCTCGTCTGGACAACGTGGTATACCGTATGGGATTGGCCAGTACTCGTGCTGAAGCACGTCAGCTGGTAAGCCACAAAGCTATTTTACTAAATGGCAAAGTGCTTAACATCCCATCGTACACTGTATTACCTGAACAAGTGATCTCTGTGCGCGAGAAAGCCAAGAAGCAAGCACGTATCAGTGCAGCTCTTGAAGTAGCAGCGCAACGTGAGAAGCCAACTTGGATAGAAGTTGACAACACGAAGCTGGAAGGCGTTTTCAAACGTCTGCCTGAGCGTTCTGACTTGTCTGCGGACATCAACGAACAGTTAATCGTCGAGCTTTACTCTAAGTAAAGCTAATTGTTAAGAGAGGATATATGCAGGGTTCTGTCACCGAATTCCTTAAGCCGAGATTAGTTGGTATCGAAAGGATCAACCCAACTCGTGCCAAAGTTACTTTGGAACCACTTGAGCGCGGTTTCGGGCATACCTTGGGCAACGCGTTACGTCGTATTCTGTTATCGTCAATGCCTGGTTGTGCAGTGACCGAAGTAGAAATCGACGGCGTTCTCCATGAGTACAGTGCTAAAGAGGGCGTACAGGAAGATATTATTGATATCTTACTGAACCTCAAAGGCCTTGCCGTTCGCCTGGAAGACAAAGATGAAGTCACGCTGACTTTAACGAAGAAAGGTGCCGGCCCTGTAACTGCTGGAGACATCCAGCGTGGCGACGGTGTGGTTATTGTTAACCCTGAGCACGTTATTTGTAATCTGACCGGTGAAACTGAATTCAGTATGCGCCTGAAGATTGAGCGTGGACGTGGTTATGTGCCTGCATCAGCTCGTTTGTCCTCTGACGATGACGAACGTCCGATAGGTCGTCTGTTATTAGACGCGTCATTCAGCCCGGTTGAGCGTATTGCTTATACCGTTGAATCGGCTCGTGTAGAGCAACGTACTGATCTGGATAAGCTGATCATCGATATGGAAACCAATGGCACTGTAGAGCCAGAGGAAGCCATTCGTCGTGCAGCAACAATTATGGCTGAACAGCTGGAATTCTTTGTTGAACTGCGCGATAAGAGTGAGCCTGAAAAACGTGAAGAGAAGCCGGAGTTTGATCCGATTCTGTTACGTCCGGTTGATGATTTAGAATTAACAGTTCGTTCTGCTAACTGCTTGAAGGCAGAGCAGATTCAGTATATCGGTGATCTGGTACAACGTACCGAGGTTGAGTTGCTGAAAACGCCTAATCTTGGTAAGAAGTCACTTACCGAAATCAAAGACGTGTTGGCGTCGCGCGGGTTATCTCTGGGCATGCGCCTGGAAAACTGGCCGCCAGCTAGTTTGGTAAATAAAGACTAACCAGACACCAGTTCCTGGTTTAGTGAGAAGGAATAGATCATGCGCCATCGCAAGAGTGGTCGTCAATTAAATCGGAATAGCAGCCACCGTACTGCAATGTTCCGCAACATGGCAAGCTCGTTGGTGAAGCACGAAATCATCAAAACGACTTTGCCAAAAGCTAAAGAGTTACGTCGTGTGATCGAGCCATTGATCACGCTGGCAAAAAATGACAGCGTTGCAAACCGCCGTTTAGCTTTTGCCCGTACTCGTGATAAAGAAGTTGTTGGTCTGTTGTTCAACGTTTTAGGTCCGCGTTACAACGCGCGTCCAGGTGGTTACACTCGTATTATGAAGTGTGGCTTCCGTACCGGTGACAATGCGCCAATGTGCTATATCGAGTTAGTTGACCGTCCAGAAGTGGACACTCTGCCAGTTGAAGAAACTGCTGCTGAGTAAGCTAATCTCTAATTAAAAAACCGGGCTTTTGCCCGGTTTTTTTATGTTTGTTATTCGGTAAAAATATGACTAAGCTGGAACACTCCGTCTTACAGGTTAAGATCTATGCATATAGTCATTAAGTTTCTTTTAACTGCTTTGTTGATTATACCGCTGTATTGTCCGGTACAGGCGTCGGGGTGCGCTGATCTGCCTATTGCTACTTGTCATAACCTTGAGCCCTTACTAGAAAAATCATTATCAGAGTACGGCGTACTGCAGCAGGTGCTGAAAAAGTCAGACGTGTATAAAATACAAATTATTTATACCCAGATAGATCGCATCAGTGATAATAAAGTTGATTTTACTCATTATCAGTACGGGCTGGATGAATCGCGTTATTTTTATCCGGCCAGTACCGTAAAACTACCGGTATCGTTGCTGGCATTGCAATGGCTAAACCAGCAGCAACAGCCCGGCTTAAGCATGAATACCGTTATGCTGACTGATAGTAGCAGGCCTGCCCAGACAGAAGCGCTGACAGATGACACAGCTGAAAAAAAATTACCAAGCATTGCCCACTATATAAAGAAGATTCTGCTGGTCAGTGATAACGACGCTTACAACAGGTTGTATGAGTTATTAGGTCAGGAATATATTAATAAGCAATTAAAAGAAAAAGCGCTGTCAAATACCGTTATTAATCACCGTTTAAGTATGCCTTTGCCAGAACCGGAGCAGCGTCATTACAATCCGGTGCGCTTTATTGATAATAAAAACCAGTTGTTATTATCAGTACCAGCCCGCAGTAATCAGCAACGCTATATTAATGATCCGGTGCCATTGCTGGGTAAAGCATATATTTCAGCCGGTGAACGGGTAGCCAGGCCAATGGACTTCAGTGAGAAAAACCGCTTTTCTATCGTTGATTTTAGCGGTGTTATAAAACGTATTTTCTTCCCGTCCGCTTTTATCTCAGAACATCAATTTCAGATTAGTGAGCAGCAGCGTCAATTTGTCATCCGATACATGGGGCTTGCGCCGTCGGCCAGTCGCTATCCCTCATATGATATAAATCAGTACCCTGACAATTACGCCAAGTTCCTGCTTGTTGGCGGTGAGGCACAGCTGATACCAGAACATCTTAGAATTTTTAATAAAACCGGTTGGGCATATGGTCATGCTATCGATGGTGCCTATATTGTCGATATGAAGAATAATATCGAGTTCCTGCTGGTCGCGGTAATTTACGCCAACGAAAATGACACCCTCAATGATGATAACTATCAACTTGAGGAAATCGCTAAGCCATTTATGCGACAACTGGGTGAACTGATCTATCAACATGAATTGCAGCGTCCCCGTGAAGTGATACCTGATCTTTCACACTTTGGAAATTTCACCGAGTAACTGCATGAATTCCAGACAATTTGCAGGTAATTCCTACTGATCGAACAAAAAACACCCGGTCAGTCATCATTTTGTAAAAAAGATCTTGATCCTGTTTGCCGGATCTCTATAATGCGCATCCACAGACGGGGCAGCGGTAACGCAGCAAACGACTGAGAAAGACTTCTGAGAATGGCGCAAGCGGTTCTCGCTTCAAACGAGTTTGAAGCACGCTCTTTAACAATTAGCAATCAATTATCTGTGTGGG
>NZ_JAWWAP010000016.1:0-17032 GCF_033721375.1 Arsukibacterium sp.
CCGCTAGGAAAGCTCCCGAACCGCCTGAATGAGAATTACAGCATATACGGTTAACGTCAGCTAGACACTAACAGTGTATGCCAGAGATGCCGATGAAAGAGCGGAAAATATGAGTTTTTACACAGCCTGCGCTCATAGCAGTCATTGGGATCATTTAGTAACCGTTATTTAATTTACCCGCTCACCCGATTTATGGGCTGGTAAGCAAATTTATCTTCACAATTGAGAGTACAAACCAATACCACTGCAACTTTGAGTGAGACAGGTATACTAACACGTTTTGCTTATCACCTCAGACTCCAGAAGGCACCATGACCGCCGCTACAGATTACCACCTGCTGGTACCCACCTACCGCGATGACTTTAACACCTGCTTTTACTGCGGTTGTATTGCCAGCGCGCATGACTATGCGCCACCGCAGCGGTATCTGGAGTTTTATCTGGCGACCCGCGAGCCGAGTGAGTTTTTACAGGTGCCGTGCTGTACCGAGTGCCATGAGCACCTGAAAGCCTGTAAGGCCGGTACGCTGGAGGAGCGATGCAAATTTGCCAATGACAAACTGGCAAAAAAATACGCCAAAGCGCTAACGATTTATGAAATGTGGACCGAAGCGGAGTTAGCGGCACTGGATTTTAGCCTGCGCCACAGTATTGAAGCGGGGTTAAAACTTGGCGCAGAAACGACTGAGCGGCTGGCTTATCCGGGGTTTCCCTATGAAGCCGCCGGGCAGCAGCATAATGTGGCAGATTTGGCCCCGACTTACTTTAACGTATTTGGCGAGCGGTTCAGTACCTTTCGCGAAGCGCTGGAATTTGCCAGTAAAGCCTACCGGATCCCGAAAAACGCCTTAAAAGAGCGTTTTGCCGATAACGACAATAACTTTGAACTGGCTATTCAGGCCATTCATAAAGAGGTCGCCGATAAGGAGTTTACTCAGCAACTGAAAAAGCAATGCGCCGATTTTGCCAGGCAGCATAAGCAGGCCGTGATTTTTGTCCATAAGCAGGTTGAGCGTTACCTTTCTGAAAACGACGATATGACCATTAGTGAAGCGCTGGAGCACCTGTACCAGACCAGGATTAAGCCGCAGCTGTCAGCTAAAAAGTAGTGTTACTTAGGGCTTTAGCTGCTATCCATTTTACAGAATTGACAAAGTTTGCCATAACTATATAAACCGCGACATAATAAGCAGCCAAACGACAAAGAGCACTACATTATGGCAACGATGAACGTATCACTACCCGATATGATGAAAATCTGGGTAGAACAACAAGCCGAGACTGGCCGCTACAGTAACGCCAGCGACTATGTGCGCGATTTAATTCGCCGGGATCAGCAACGGGCCGCCAAAGTGGCACATTTACAGCAATTGGTAGATGAAGGTATTGCCAGCGGCAAGGGTAAACGTAGCATGGCAGAGCTTGAAAAAGCCGCACTGGCTAAATGATACTTAAATGACTTAACGTTCAGCTGATAATCAACGAAAATAATGGCATCCAAAATACAAAACTGCGCGTTGTATGTTTTGCCGTCTGCGCTTAGGTTAAACCTATCCCACCCGCTGCCGATACCCTGATACTTAGCACAATAAGGGCCGGCTTATGCACCATACTCCACCACCTGCACCTATTAGCCCAGCGCTAACTGCCGAGCTACGCTACTTACATCAGGTAATGCAGGCGATTGAAATTCTGGCCGATCAGCCAACGCTTTGCGTGGTGGCCTATGGCAAAATATGGCGCTACCCCGATTTGCTCAGTACCTCGCTGCGCTATGCCTGTTTAGCCCAATTACACGGTTTTGATGTGTCACCTTTTAAGCAGTGGTTTAATAAAGACTCTGCCCTGTTTGCCCAGCACGGTTTAAGCTGGAGCTTTGGTTAAATATTGACCGGACTTACTGCGCTGGATCAAGCTGACGTTGCTGGCGGCTGCTATAGTTAAGCGTACTGTAATATCGCGGCAACCGCCCATGGCACTCTACTCTAAATTTATTTTATGGCGTGACGGCAACCTTATTTTAGCGAAAGCCAATGGTAGCTGGAGCCGCTTTACTGCCGAAGACTATGCCAGCCAGTTTAAAGCGCTGGCTATGCCGCTGGCAGGCGAAAACTGGGCCCATATAATTTATTTAGAGAATTGGCAACTGGGTGCGCCAGACATTGAACCCACAGTAAAAGACTTAGTAAGCTGGTGTTTGCATAATGGCCTGCGCTACGCCGCTCAGGTGTATTGCCCCAGTATGATAAAGCAGTATCAGCTGGACCGGATGATCATTGCCAGCACCGCTGATTTTGAAAAGCGGGTTTACCCCAACCAGCAGGACGCCTTTGCCTGGCTGGCAAGTCTGGGTTATAGCAGCCATTGTCAGGACCTGATACGCGCCGGTTAGTAACGTAGCTTAATCTATAAAAATATTGATCCAGCGCAGGCAGCGCCTCGCTTAAAACCGGTTAAAACTGCACCCGGTGAAGCAACCCCTGCTAAGCTATAACAGTCTTTAACAAAAATGGCAGTTGCGATGAAGTATAACCCTAAGTTTAAAATCTGGCGGGACAACAAAGTGCTAATCGCCATGGTAAAAGGCAGCTGGGGCGAGCGGGATGCAGAAGATTTTGCCCGGGAGTTAAAAGCGGTTGTTACCCCATTGCTGGGTGAAGACTGGGCTAGTGTTATTCTGTTAGATAACTGGCAATTAGGGGTGCCTGGCATTGAACCTGTTATAAAAGACCTGGTTCGATGGAAGATTGCTCGTGGCTTGTGCTATTCCGCTCATGTTTACTGGCCCAGCACGGTTAAAGAGTTTCAGCTGGACAGAATGGTGAAGGAGGTTCCAGACCGGTTTGAAGTGCAAAGATTTATGCAGCCGCAGCAGGCGTTCGACTGGCTGGAAACGCATGGTTTTCATACTGACAACCAGCAGAAACTGGCGGTTGATTAACCCTTTTTAGTTTATTGGATCACGCGTATATGCCAGACATTATCTCGCTGATTGTCAGTACCACTGCAGTGGTGTTAATTCTGCTTATTGCCGGCTTGCTTTGCCTGCGACTGCTGGATTACCAGGCAGATAAAGAAATGGTGCAACGGCTTATTGCCCAGCAACCGCAGCAACCCGGCCATTTTGACCCGGTATTGCTAAGTGGCCTGCCGGAGGCAGCAAAACGTTACTTCCTGTTCAGCATTGCGCCCGGCACCCCGCTTTATACGGTTGCCGATATTACAATGAGCGGCCGGTTTGGCATGGGCAACAACCGGCGGCCAGACTATCTGAATATGCAGGCCAGACAAATTCTGGCACCACCCGACGGTTTTATCTGGCGAATGCAGGCCAGGCGCAGCCTGCTCAGAATATCAGGTTCAGACAGCGCCAGCTGGACCCGGTTCTGGCTGCACGAGCTGCTGCCGGTGGCCCGCAACGGTGCCAGCCTGGATCAACGCCGCTCGGCTTTTGGCCGCTATGTGGCAGAGGCGGTGTTCTGGACCCCGGCCGCCGTGTTGCCGGGCTCCGGTATAAAGTGGGCCCACCTGAGCGAAAACACTGCCCGGCTAACCGTAACGCGTCTGGGGCTGGAACAATCGGTAGACTTAACGGTAGCCGAAAATGGCCAGCCGCTGCTGGTCAGTTTTATGCGCTGGAGCAATGCCAACCCTCAGAAGCACTACACCCTGCAGCCTTTTGGTGGCTATTTATCAGATTTTCGTGACTTTGCCGGTTTCCGGCTGCCCAGTCATGTTGAAGCCGGTAATCACTTTGGCACCGCTGATTATTTTCCGTTTTTTGTCGCCGACATTCAGCAAATTAACTGGCCGCAGCACACCAACTAACACTATACCGGCAATATAGTACATAGCCTGGTTTAAATCTGGTTAACTGGCAGCAGATGTCTTGTATATCAGACAAAAAATTGTTTTTTTAATTAAATTGCTAGTTATATTAGACAAAAAGTTGTCCTTTTCATTATTTTGTACGCTATATTAGACAGTGGTAGAGAATGAAGGACACTTATGCAACTTACCTTACAAGCATTTAATGATGGTAACTGGCAGGATACTTGTGGCGACATCTTATGGTATGCGCTGTGCGACAGTCTTGCCTGCTATGGTGACCCACAATACTTTAAAGATGAACTTTGCCAGCTGGCGGCTAGTTTGCAGACTCTGCCGGAACGGTTGCAACAACGTGGCGTACCAACCAGTATTTTAACTATGCCGGTAATGGGCTTTACTCATCTGCAGCAACGACTGCAAAACTGGGGATTAACCACATGACCAGCCAGAAACTAACTAAAAAGCCGGCCATTGACCGTTTTGCGCTAAAAACCGAATTGGTAAATGATATGCTTTATGGCCGTAAAACCCTGGGTGAAATTGGCCGCACCCTGCGCTCTGACGGCTTACAGATGTCGCAAACTGAAGTATGTCAACTTACCGGCTTGAGCCGTCAGGTAGTCAGCGACATCGAGAACGATACCGGTAACCCCAGATTAGCCAGTTTACGCAGCTATTTTAAACTACTCGGGCTGGAGCTGGCCGTGTTACCCCGCCAGCGCAACGAATTAACCCAGTTACCACAAGCACCAACAGGCCAAAAATAATAAGAGCGCTATGCATTTGCATAGCGCTCTGTTTTTTAACCGTTATTATTGTAGCGCCGGCTTACTCCGGTCCCGGCTCGGCAAAGCGCTTAAACCAGTCTTGTACCTGGTGATACCAGTAAATAGAATTATTCGGCTTTAAAATCCAGTGGTTTTCATCAGGGAAGTAAATCATCCGTGATTCAACGCCGCGGCTTTGCAGGGTGCGGAATAACTCAAAGCCCTGCCCTACCGGCACCCGTAAATCCTGCTGGCCGTGGATCACCAGGGTGGGGGTATTAAAGTTAGCCGCAAAATAATGCGGCGAAATATCAGTGTACAGCTCTGGTTTTTGCCAGTAATAACCAAACCGGGTGGAGTGCACGGCAAAGTCGGCCGCCATTTGCGAGTACATGTTATACACCGCAGCATGAATAAGCAGCGCTTTATAGGGGTGCTCGGTGCCCAGCAATATAGAAGATAAATAGCCACCGTAACTGGCGCCGCCCGCCACCATTCTGTCAGTATCTATCCAGCTTTGCTGCTCAAACCATTTGGTGGCAGCCTGAATATCGGCCAGCGGCTTGGTGCGCCAGTCAGGGTTGATGGCATCGGCAAAATCCTGACCAAAGCCGCTGGAGCCATGAAAGTTAGGCCAGGCGGTAACATAACCCCAGGAGGCGAACGTTTGTGAGTTCCAGCGATAGCTGAAGCTGTTGCTAAAGGCGTTATGCGGCCCGCCATGAATCAGCATCAGCAGCGGGTATTTTTTGCTTTTATCAAAACCGGGCGGATAGTGCACCCACATCTGAATATCCTGACCGCCGGCTCCCTGATACGTGACCGACTCGTAGCTGCCAAGCTCAAGGTTTTGCAGAATATCATCGTTAAAGCTATCCAGCCGGCTGGTGTTGCCGTTGCGTGGGTCTACTTTTACCAGCCGCGCCGGGTACATAAAGCTGTCGTTGCTGGCGATCAGGCTGTTACCGGCCAGTACCGGCTGACCAAAGCTGGTATCTTTGGTAATAGCCCGCTGCTTACCACTGCGCGCATCAATAAAATACAGGCGGCGGGTGGCGGCATCGTCGATACTGGCATAAAAGCCGCGGCCATCCTTCGCCCAGATAAAACTGCTGACAGAGCGATCCCAGCTGCTGGTGACGACCCGGCTGCTTTGCTGCGCCAGATCGTACACTACCAGCCGGGCGGTATCGGCATAAAAACCATGAATGAGCTGACGACTGAACGCCAGGCTTTTGCCGTCGGGGCTGAATTGCGGGTTACTGTCCGGCGCCTGATTATCGTTGGTGATATTTTCAGCGCTCTTAGCACCAGCAGCCGCCACACCATCAGCAGCAAGCCGGCTTAGGAAAATATCAATTTTAGGGTCAACCTGGTTATCCGAGCCATTGGCATTAAATGCCAGGTATTGCTCTTTACTGTCCACGTCATAGCTGGAGGCGCTTTGATTAGCGCGCGGCAGCTGCTGACCCAGCGGCTGAGTAAGCGGCTGCACTTCATTACTGTTTGTGGCAGAAGCAGTGGCGGCAATCCGGAACAGATGCGCCTGACGCTGTTCATTCAGATAATGGTCAAAGTGGGCATAAGGCAAGGCATTCCACTGCATAGCTGACACTTTGTCATCTTTATCGGCTTTCAGCTTTGCGCTCATTTCCTGCCAGTTTTTATCGGGCCAGACCCGACTGATAAAGTACAGATGCTTACCACGCCATTTCAGGCCCGATACGCCGGTTGGTACCTCGGTTAACCGCTGCGCCTCGCCCGGCACGTCCATTGCCAGCAGGTATATCTGGCCGGCGTCGTCTTTATCACGCTGGCTGATAAAGGCCAGGGTTTTGCCATCTGGGGAAAACACCGGCTCACTGGCCCGCTGGCCGTCAATCGTTAACGGCCGCTGCTGCTTACCATCGGCACTGAACAGCCATAGGCGGGTATTGGCTTTATCGGTTTTAACATCGTAGCCGGTGACCGGCGCGACAATGTATTTACCATCGGCTGAGGCCACCGGGCTGCCGATGCGCTGCATCTGCCATAAGCGTTCTACCGTTAACTGCTTAGCGCTACTGTCGGTATCGCTGGTGGCAGCAACTTCATTAGCGTACAGCATGCCCGGTAGCAGGCAGAGCAGCAGCATTAAATACAGTGTTCTCATCGGTGACACTCCATCGTGGTTAGTATTGCTGCTAAAAATAGCACAGCCAGTAAATTAGCGGCGCGGGTAAGAGACAAAACAACAGTTTTTCAGCAATAAATTCGTTGAGATAGCGCTGGTTTTAACATATCTTGGGCGTTGACTACGAGTACTGGGCTTTTTGCTAAATGCCGTCAAGGCCGCTAAAAAAATTCGCATTGCCTTTTTGGTGCATCGTATTGATTGCTGTTATCCAGCAAATTTATGCTGTCGAAAAGGCTCTTCTGATCAATTTCAAGCTGTTCGAACGTTATGTCGGGCAGTATGCTGCTGCGCCTCTGACTTTGCCAGCGCAGTGGCAAACCCTGTTAATTTCAGCCTCAACCCTGCCGGTAGATGACCAGCTTAGCGCGGTCAATACGTTTTTGCATCAGTCGTTAAGCTATGTGCCAGACAGCATGTTATACGGTATGGAAGATTACTGGGCCAGTCCGGCTGAACTGTTTACCACAGCACAAGGTGATTGCGAAGATTGGGCCATTGCCAGCTACGTTAGTTTACGGGCCCTGGGCATACCTGATGCACAGCTGCGCCTGGTATATGTCCGGGCCCGAATAGGTGCTGAAAACAGCGGCTTAAGCCAGGCTCATATGGTGCTTGCTTATTATCCTGATGCCGGCGCTGAGCCTCTTATTCTAGATAGTTTAATTCAGAATATTTTGCCCGCCTCCGCCAGGCCCGATCTGACTCCGGTATTTAGTTTTAACTCGACCGGATTATGGGCTGGCAGCGGCAACCAGAAATCAAAACAAAATGCTACCGCGCGTTTATCCAGATGGCGCGATCTTGTACAACGATTAGAACTGCAAGGTATTGTATTGTAATGCCTGCAATAAAAGGGTTAAGGGGTGGGTAATGTCTCTGATTAAGCAATTATGGATTGCCATTATTGTTATCGTGTTGCTGGCTTTTGGCAGTAGCTTTTTTATTAGTGCTTATCAGACTAAAAATTATCTGGCTGAGCAGTTGCAGGTAAAAAACATCGATAATGCGACCGGCATGGCATTGACGTTATCCCAGATGGAAAAAGACCTGACCACCATTGAACTGATGCTGTCTGCCCAGTTCGACACAGGTTATTACCGCCGCATTGCCCTCAGGGATGTTGCCGGCAATATCGTGACTGAATTCAGCTTACCGGCCCAACAGGTTAACGCCCCCCAGTGGTTTATCAGGCTGTTGAATTTTGAGATTGAACCCGGCATTGCGCAAATTCAGGATGGCTGGCAGCGCTTTGGTACCATCGAACTGGAAAGCCAGACCGATTACAGCCTGGTGGCCTTGTGGCAAATAACCAAAGATCTGGCGCTGGGCTTTCTGATTATTGCTATGGGCTGCGGGCTGGCAGGCAGTATTTTACTGAACCGGGTGCGCGAGCCGCTGAACCAGGTGGTAACCCATGCAGAAGCACTGGGTAACCGGCAATTTATTACCAGTAATGAACCGGCGACGTTTGAGCTGAAACGGCTGGTTGCCGCAATGAACCGCTTAACCGGCCGGGTACGCTTTATGCTTGAGCAGGAGCAAAAGCAACTTGACCAGCTGCAACGCCAGTATGAACTGGATCCGGTTACCGGCGCCTTTAACCGGGACTATTGTGCCAGTTGGCTTGAAGGCTACTTTAACAACACTGACCGCAGCGAAGTTAGTAGCGTATTTATGCTCAGGGTGACCAACTTGCAAGGCATTAACCTGCAGTTTGGCCGGGCCGAAACCGATATATGGTTAAAGCAACTGGTTAATGCCATCCAGCAACATCATGGCGTACGCCTGGTAAGCAGATTGAACGGCAGCGACTTTTTTATTATTGCTGATCAGGTGACTACCACTACAGCGATGTGCGAACAGCTTGTTAACCAGCTTAACAGCCGCTGCCTGCTGGATAAAACCCTGAACACCGCGCCCGTTTTACTGGTTGGGCTGTCGCTGGATGCCGTCAACAGTCGGCAGCAAACGTTGTCACAATTAGATGCGATGCTGGTTGAAGTTGAATCTGCCCCGCCTTCGCAAAGTAAAACATTACAACAACCGCAGCCTTACGACACCCTGGCAGATGCCACGGCATGGCTGAAAGCGATCAGACAGGCGGTAGATTCAGACCGTATTATGTCGAAGGTGTATCCGGTGCAGCTGCGTGATGGCAAACTGCTGCATCAGGAGGCAATGCTGCGGTTAAATATTAATGATGAATGGTTATCGGCAGGCCAGATTTTGGGTTGGGCCAGACGCTACCAGTTTACCAGCCAGCTGGACATCGCGATGATTAATCGTGCCCTTAGCCAACTTGCTGCGGAAGAAAGCCTGCAGCTGGCTATCAATATATCTGAGCAAACCCTGACTACGGTGGCGGTGCATTATCAACTGCTGACTTTATTGCAAACGGTGCCAACAGCTGTGTGCCAACGCTTGTCTCTGGAGTTTGACGAGCGACTTGTGATTAAACATCAGCTGTTGTTTATCAGTTTTGCCCCGGCGTTAAAGGCACTGGGGATCAGTGTTGGCCTGCAAAAATGTGGTTATGCCATTAACGATATTCAGGATTTAGAAAAGTTAGGTATTGATTACCTAAAAATTGATTCGGCTATTGTGCTGCGTTACAAAACCCCTGAGGCTGCTAAGGTATTAGCCGGCTTAATAAAGCTGGCACATACCTTAAGTTTAACGGTTATAGCAGAGGGTGTGGTTTCGCCGGACGACATTAAAGGCTTGCACCAGCTGGGGTTTGATGGCCTGACCGGCCCCGGCATTGCCTGACACCGGTTCAGGGCATAATGCTGTCGTCGGCTTCTTCATCAAGCAAGTCTAGGGTTTTCATGTCATGGCGTAAGGTTTTTCTGTTTAACAACTTTACCTGCGCCGCCATTGGTAATTCGGTAAACTTTATCGTGCCATTGGCGGTAAGCAGCTCGACTAAATCTTCCAGCACCCGGGCTAATTCTGCATCAGAATGTTGCAGCTTTTTGCTATGGCTCAACTCTATATTAGCCAGTTCGTAGGCTGGAATATTTTTCTGCATAAAACGCAGTAACCCCGGATCATTGTTTGAGACAAACTCCGGATACTCAGCAGACTGCTCTGTGCTCAATGCCACTATTTCATTATCACTGGCGCGTTTAACGTACATCAGAGCCTTCCTCTAAAGAAGCATTATCAGTTGTAGTCTGTCTTTAATACCCAGCTTAGCAAAGGTTGCTGTAAGGTGCTGCTTAACTGTTCTTTCGGTAATAAATAAGTGTTCAGCGATACTTTTGTTACTAAGCCCCTGCCGGGCAAGGCTTGCCACTTCATACTCTCTTTTAGACAGCCGGCTTTCAAACGACGGCCAACTGTGTTGCGCTGGAATAGCCTTTGCTAAAAACTGGTTTAGCTGATTAAGCAGGGTGGCCGGGATCCATAACGCACCGCTGCTTACCGTGTTAGCGGCCTGCGTGAAATTACCACTGCTGCTGCCAGCATCTATATAGCCTTTGCCGCCCAACGTTAGCGCAAGTTGTAATTCTGCAATACTCAGCTGCTGGCTAATCACAATGATAAGCTGGCTGGCACTAAGCTGTTGCACCAGGGCTTGCCAGTCGCTTCTGGCACTGTGGATTAACACCACGCCACCGGCCTGCAAGGTGTTTGTAACCGCAACAGGATAGGTATAAATGATGGGTTCACTGAACGCTGAATGCCAGCTGGACGCTTTAAAACCCGGCGCAGTATAAATGACTACTTTTGCCATCTGTCCGCTACCTCTCTGTCATCGCGTTGCTTTTCGCTCTGAGCAATGGTTTAAGTAAATATGACAATACCGTGCGCTTGCCGGTAACAATATCTACCTGTACCGTCATGCCTGGCAAAATAGTTAATCTGTCATCCAATCTCTGGCTGGCCGTACTTAACCTGACGACATAATAGGTATTGTCTTTCTCATCGGTGACCGTGTCGGCACTGATATGGCTGACAGTAGCTTGCAAGCCACCAAAAATAGCAAAGTCATAGGCACTTATTCTGATGGTGGCCTGTTGTCCCAGCTGAATAAACGCAATGTCCCGTGGCGATATTCTGGCTTCAATCAGCAAGGTGTCGTTCAGCGGCACAATATCCAGAATATCCCGGCCCGGGGTTAATACGCCGCCAACTGTATTAATATGCAGCCGCTGGATGGTACCGCGCATTGGCGACTTCACCTCAGCCTGCTGCACCATATCAACCAGGCCAGTTTGCAGCTCGGCTAAGGCGGCCAGTCTGGCACGGGATTCAGACAACTGATTACGCCAACGATTAAGCACCATTAGCTTAATTTCTTTCAGTTTATTCCGGGCCTCCTGCAAAGCAGACTCTGCTCTGGCCACATTGGCTTCAGCCCGTTTTGTTTCGCCGCGCGCTCTGGCGACATCACGCTCTAACCGCAAAATATCAATATCTGACACCGCACCAGAGGCGAGAAGTGGCTTGGTGACTGTCAGCTCCTGATTAGTCAGATCTAAGGTTTGGCTGTACTGAAACAGCGCGGCTCTGGCTTCCAGTAATTCCTGTTGCCGTTGCTGTTGTTGTTCTGCCTGTACGGCGAGTTGCTCGTTTAGTTCAGCCAGGCTGTTCCGGTAGAGCTGTATTTCATGTTGCAACCGGTCGGGGGCCTGGGTCTGCAGATGTTCCGGAAACTGGGGTTCAGTTTCGTTGGTCAGCGCAATAAGCCTGGCCACCTCGGCCTCCAGCGCATAAAACTGCGCTTTATTCTCGGCCAGATTAGAGGCAGAGCGCGTGGAGTCGACTGTCAGCAAAACCTGACCCGTCTCGACCACCTGCCCTTCCCGCACCATAATTTCAGTAACCAGACCGCCATCCAGTGACTGGATAGTTTGTAATTGCTGCGAGGTAACCACCTTACCATCGCCTCTGGCTATTTCATCCAGCGGTGCCAGGCCTGCCCAGACTAATAACAGCACAACCGCCAGTGCTATGGCGTATAGCAGCCGCCGTGCTGATAAAGGAGACTGGGCAATCCGCGCCCATTCCGCCTCGGTCACCCAGTCTTTTGAATATTTTGCTACGGGTTTGCTCATGTGCTGGTACCCATAATTCTGCCCTGGCGCAGCGCTTCCATTACGGTATCTTTAGGGCCGTCGGCAATAATTTTGCCGTTATCAATGACAATAATTCTGTTAGCTAACGAGAGCAACGGGCTGCGGTGCGTGATCAGCAACATGGTTTTTCCCTGTGCATAGCCCGCTAAATGTTTCCGAAAGGCTTCTTCACTGCTGTGATCCAGCGCCGCGGTAGGTTCGTCCAGTAACAAAATGGGCGGATCGTTATACAATGCCCGGGCGATAGCCACGATTTGTTTCTGGCCTCCCGACAGATTCTGGCCTTTTTCTCCAACCTGCATTTCAAAGCCCGCCGGGTGCTGACTAAGGAACTGGCTAAGCCCGGAGATATTACAAATATTCAGAAAATGTTCAGCACTTTTCGCAGGCGCAGCCAGTTCGATGTTGTAACGCAGCGTACCGCTGAACAGGGAGATATCCTGTGGTACGTAGCCAATGTTATTTCTTACCTGATGAATATCTAACTGGCTGATATCGATGCCGTCCAGCAGAACCTGACCTTCTGTTGGCTCGTGCAGCCCCAGAATTAACTTTTCCAAGGTTGATTTGCCGGAGCCGTTGCGGCCGAGAATAGCGACATGCTCGCCCGGTTCAATGCAGAAGCTGACATTGCTTAATGACGGTAAGTCGCCGTCCTGGTAGCTGAAGCTGACCCGCTTAAATTCTATTTTGCCCTGCAATAACGGCTTGCTGATGGTTTTTTGGCTGGCATCCTGCTCAGACGGATATTGCATCAACGCGTTAAGATTGTCATAAGCTGATGAGGCGTAGTGAAATTGTGCCAGTAGCCCGGCGGCCTGGCTAACGGGAGCTAAGGCCCTGGATGACAACAAAAACACCGCGATCAGACTACCCTGGGTAAGGTTGCCATCAATCAGCAGATAAACACCGGTAATAATAACTGCGACGCCAACTAACTGCTGGATAAATGCCGTGAAATTGCTGACCGACGCCGATACTGAACGCATTTTGGCACCATTGTGGGCGCAGCTTAACGATAGCTGCTCCCACTTGTACTGGATATTGGTTTTAACGTTGCTGGATTTTGCCGTTTCCAGCGAACCAATGGCTTCAATTAAGGTGGCATTACGCTCTGCTGCGGATTTTGCAGACTCATCCGACAAAAACTTAAGTTTACGCTGGGCAAAGTAAGCATAAATAAGAGAAATTAACGCCCCGGCAATAATAGGGAAAAGTAATGGTGGGCTGATAATGGCGATAACAACACAATACAGCAATACGAAGGGTAAATCGGCCAGCGCGACAATGGTTAACGAGCCAATAAAACCCCGTACTGCTTCAAAAGACTGAACAATAGAAGCGAAAGCCCCGGTAGATTGCGGCCGGTTTTTCAGCTTCATCGACAATACTTTGTCCATAATGGCAGAGGACATCATCACATCAGTTTTACTGGCGGCTAAATCGACAAAATGATGCCGGAGAAGTTTTAACACTAAGTCTGCAATCAGAACCAGAGTAATACCTGACGCTAATACCCATAAAGTGTGAGTGGCGAGGTTGGGTACGACCCTGTCATATACGTTCATTACAAACATCGGCATCGACAAGGCAAACAGGTTTATCAGAATAGCGGCAAGCAGGACATCCCGATACAACGAACGGTTTTGCTTTATAACCCCCCAGAACCAATGCAAATGCGCAGGCAGCTTAAAATGGTTGGTTTTTTGCTCGGCATCGGTTTTAGGACGCACATAAAATACGGTACCCGCATAGTCCGTATTTAGCTGTTCAAGACTTACGGTTACCACACTGTGCGGCAATTCAGGGTAGCTGATGACAACCTGTTTTTTATCGTGATCAATCTGATGAACTAAACAGGCTTTATTGTCTTTCAGGGCGATGATGGCTGGCAGCAAAGCGGCGTTGAGTTGCTGCAATGGCCGTTGCAATATTTTTGATGCGAGTTTAGCGCGCTCTGCAGCCCGGTTAAACATGGCCGGAGTAAGCATGTTATCAGCCAGTGGCAAACCACTAATTAACGCCGCCGGGCTGACCGCATGCTGGTGAAACTCGCAGATATAGAGTAATGCTTCAAAAAGCGGCCCACCGGTATGCTGGTTATCTGGTATCAATGGGCTTCTTCCTGTATCAGTGGCTTATTATTCACCGCGAAACACGGGGCTCTCTTCCCTGGCGCGCACTACCGCTTCTATCCGGCGATTTAAATTGTGGGCAGCCTCGGTATCGGCGTCAGACAGTCTTCGGCTTGAACCAAAACCCTGGGTAACAATACGCGACTCATCAATATTAAATTGCTCTACCAACACCGTTTTTACGGCGTCAGCCCGCTGCTTCGATAATACATTGTTATACCAGGCAGCACCTTGCGCCGAAGTATGGCCGTTAATTTCGGTATTGGTATTGGGGTAGCGCTGTAAAAATGCAGCAAAATCGGCAATGTCTGACAAGCTTTCCTGGTTAATAATGCTGGAGTCATGGGCGAATTTAATTTCAAGAGTGAAATTCACCATCTTTTCCATCAGAATTGAACACCCTTTCGCGTCCACTTTATCGGTTGCCGGGGTATTGGGACAATAATCCGCTGTATCTTTCACAGAATCGTTATCAGCATCGTTATTCATTTGCAGGCTTTCATAAACGTCAATCGCCGGACATGCGGTTTCCGGGTCGACGGTAAGCTTTTCGGCGCCAAGTTCAGTTAATGAAGGCCAGGTGCCAGATGCCAGACCAAGGGTGTTTAGTAAGGTTCCCATGCCGGCAAGCGTTCTGGCTTTAGCCACACTCAGACTATAACTGGCGGCAAGGTAAGCTCTGCTGGCCTGGAAATACTCGTTCTCAGAATCCAGTACGTCCAGCAGCGAGCGCTGGCCAATATCAAACTGTTGTTTGTAGGCCGTTCTCACTTTATCTGATGACAACCGGTGTTGATTTAACAACGGCAATTGTTCAAATAACTTAGTACTGTCGTTGTACGAAATCTGAATGGTTTGGCGGATATTTAAGCAGGCTTGATCCCTTAATTCCTCGGCAAGGTTAATTTCTGAGTAAGCACGTTTTAGCGTGGCAGTGTCACGGCCACCATTGTAAAAGTTGTACTTAATTTCAATACCGACTCTTGCTTCGTTCTGATCGGTTCGCAGCCCGATATCCGAGTAGTTCTGATGGCCATAACTGCCGACCAGATTAACAGCAGGCTTAAAATCAGACTTCTCCGTTTTTGCTGCAAACTCCGCTGCTTTAATATTTCTCAGTGCTGCGTGGTAGGCAGGACTTCCCTGGTAAGCCTGGCGCAGTGTCTGGCTTATTGAATCTGGCAGAACATCAGCTATAACAATGTCGCTCATTAGGTCTGACGGTAGTTCGCCAACCACTCTTAAGTAACGGGTTGTGACATCATGCAGGTTAGAGGTTTCGGTAATAACATTGCTTTGTGCCAGCGATACACGGCCACTTATTTGTTCTAAATCAGCGAGTTTAGCGACACCGGCTTTAGCGCTGCTTTCAATTTGGCGATATACTTCAAAATGCTTATTTAAATTATCCTGAGCCAGGGCAACCAGTTTGCGCTGCGCCAATACGTCCTGATAAGCTCTGTAGGCTTCTAAAGCGACGTTCTCAGCCGTTTCCAGCAGATTAAAATAGGCGACTAACTGAAAGTTAGAAAAACGGTTTACTTCTGAGCGGGTGCGACCGCCGTCGTACAGCATCTGTGTCAGTGAAAGCCGGGCATAGGCACCGTCATATTCTCTGACAAAACCATAATTTTGCTTTTGGTATTGGTAACCTACGGTGCCATCAAGAGTAGGTTTGTAACCGGCACGGGCAGCATTAACATTTTCACCCGCCGCCAGAAACTCATGCCATTTAGCCAACACATCAGGATTTTGCTCAATAGCCGTTTTTGCTGCTTCCTGAACGGAAGTGGCAGCGAAGCCAGGTATCGTAAAGGTGGTTAGTGTCAGAAAAATAACAAATTGAAATCCCTTCCAGGTAAGTACAGCTTTCACTCTATTCGCGTCCTTTAAATAACAAACTACTAAATTGTTTAAATTATATCCCATTGCCCACTTTGTTGGCTACAACTGTTAGTAAGTCTGCTTTTTCTTTAACTCAATAAACTGTACCCAGGTCCAATAGTTTTGCTACCTCTGTTACCTTAAAATAGACGTTATAGTGGTTAAATTATGGATGTTATTTATTATGTCAAAAATCGTTGCTCAAGTTGTTGAAGGCATTGTCGAAGTAAAGTCTGCTGATGGTGATGTAAGAATACTTCAGCAAGGCGATATGCTAATGCCTGGTGATACACTTATTACTGCAGAGAACGGCTCGGTTGTTTTGGCATATTTGAATGAAACTGTGGTTATTGCTGAAGACCAAACCGTTGTTATCTCTGACAGCTGGTTGCAAACCGACATTACGGCAGAAGATTCGGTTGTTGATATTAATACTGCTGAAGGCATTTTGGCTGTATTAGATGAAGAAGGCGATTTACTTGAACAGTTAGAGGCTACTGCCGCTGGTGGTGCCGGATCTGCTGAAAACAATGGGAATAGCTTTGTCAGACTAACCCGGATTGTTGAATCTAATGATCCTACGCTGTTAACTCCGGGGACATTTACCGCAGTTGACCCGGTTGTTGACACACCGATAGCTGCAGCGGTTGTGCCCGCTGACGATGCGCCTGCGCTGCAACCAGCAGTTATTCAGATTGATAATATAACCGCTGACGACATTATTAATGCTGCAGAGACGGCCGCAACAATTACGATTAGCGGTAGCGCTACCGGCGGTGATATCGCGCCGGGTGATGTGGTGACGATGGTAATTAATGGCACCACCTACACCACCACCGTGCAAGCCGATGGCACTTGGAGTGTCGATGTGGTAGGTAGTGATTTAGCGGCTGATACCGAATTTGATGTAGTGGTTACCTCATCTGATGCGGCCGGCAATACGGTTGAAAGCAGCGCCACCTCGTCTCATACCGTTGATTTAACTGCCGATGCCGGTACCGTGACGGTAAATAATATTACTGCGGATGATGTGGTCAATGCCGCAGAAGCGGCCGGCACCATTGCCGTGACAGGCTCAGCCACAGGCGGTGATATCGCTCCGGGCGATGTCGTGACGATGGTGATCAATGGCACCACTTATACTAGTACTGTGCA
>NZ_JAWWAP010000017.1:0-16759 GCF_033721375.1 Arsukibacterium sp.
AGCTCAACAACAAACTTCAGGTTGTCGCCTGGCATTACCATCTCAACGCCTTCTGGCAACTCAACCGCGCCCGTTACGTCTGTAGTTCGGAAGTAGAACTGTGGACGGTAACCTTTGAAGAATGGAGTATGACGACCACCTTCTTCTTTTGACAGTACGTACACTTCGCCTTCAAACTTAGTGTGTGGCTTGATTGAACCTGGCTTAGCAAGTACCTGACCACGCTCTACGTCTTCACGCTTAGTACCACGTAATAAGGCACCGATGTTCTCGCCTGCACGACCTTCGTCTAACAGCTTACGGAACATTTCTACACCAGTACAGGTAGTAGCAACAGTATCTTTGATACCTACGATTTCTACAGTCTCACCTACTTTGATGATACCTTGCTCTACACGGCCTGTTACTACAGTACCACGACCAGCAATTGAGAATACGTCTTCGATTGGCATGATGAATGGCTTGTCAATCGCACGTACCGGCTCAGGGATATACGTATCTAACGCTTCGCCCAGCTCCAGAATTTTCTTTTCCCACTCAGCATCGCCTTCCAGGCCTTTCAGCGCTGAACCACGGATTACTGGTAAATCATCACCCGGGAAGTCGTAGTCTGAAAGAAGCTCGCGCACTTCCATTTCTACCAGCTCTAACAGCTCTTCGTCATCTACCATGTCACACTTGTTCATGAATACGATGATGTAAGGTACGCCTACCTGACGTGATAACAGGATGTGCTCACGTGTTTGTGGCATAGGACCGTCGGTCGCCGCTACTACCAGAATTGCGCCGTCCATCTGCGCAGCACCGGTGATCATGTTCTTAACATAGTCAGCGTGGCCCGGGCAGTCTACGTGTGCGTAGTGACGGGTTGGCGTATCGTATTCAACGTGTGAGGTATTGATGGTAATACCACGGGCTTTTTCTTCCGGTGCTTTATCGATTTGATCGAAAGCAAATGCCTGACCGCCGTATGTCTTAGCTAATACGTTAGTGATAGCAGCTGTCAGAGTAGTTTTACCGTGGTCAACGTGGCCGATTGTACCAACGTTTACGTGCGGTTTTACGCGTTCAAATTTAGCCTTAGCCATGTGTAGACCCTTCTATATTTAATGTTAGCCCGACTTACACCGGGCCATACTAATTGATTAGTTAGACTTACGTGCAGCGATAATCGCTTCAGTTACGTTGTTTGGTGCTTCCTGATAATTCAGAGGCTCCATTGAGTAAGAGGCGCGGCCCTGACTCAGTGAACGCATGTTGGTTGCATAACCGAACATTTCTGATAACGGAACATTTGCGTCAACGATTTTGATACCACCAGGGGCATCGTCCATACCGTGAATAATACCGCGGCGACGGTTTAAGTCACCAACTATATCACCCATAAACTCTTCCGGCGTTACCACTTCAACTTTCATTATAGGCTCAAGTACTACCGGCTTTGCTTGCAGCGCGCCTTTCTTGAAACCCATCGAAGCAGCAACTTTAAACGCCATCTCGTTAGAGTCTACATCATGGTATGAACCATCAAAAACAGTTACTTTAACGTCGATCACCGGATAGCCCGCCAATACGCCGTTTTTCATCTGTTCTTGTATACCTTTGTCGATGGCAGGAATGTATTCCTTCGGAATAACACCACCCACTACCGCGTTGACGAACTCGTAACCTGCACCTTCTTCCTGCGGTTCGATTTTCAGCCAACAGTGACCAAACTGACCGCGACCACCAGACTGACGCACAAACTTACCTTCAACCTCAGTGGCCTGGCGCAGCGTTTCCCGGTATGACACCTGTGGTTTACCCACGTTGGCTTCAACCTTGAACTCGCGACGCATCCGGTCAACGATAATGTCTAAGTGTAATTCGCCCATACCTGAAATAATGGTCTGGCCGGTTTCTTCGTCAGTATGCACCCGGAAAGAAGGATCTTCTGCCGCCAGTTTACCCAGCGCGATACCCATTTTTTCCTGATCAGCCTTGGTTTTTGGTTCAACGGCTACCGAGATAACCGGATCAGGAAACTCCATGCGTTCCAGAATAATGACATTATCCTGATCACACAAGGTGTCGCCCGTCGTGGTATCTTTTAAGCCAATTGCGGCGGCGATATCGCCGGCACGAACTTCTTTAATTTCTTCACGGGTATTAGCGTGCATCTGCACCATCCGGCCGATACGCTCTTTCTTCTGTTTTACTGAGTTGTAAATAGCAGAACCTGTCTCTACCACACCAGAGTAAACCCTGAAAAAGGTTAACGTACCAACAAATGGATCAGTGGCGATTTTAAAAGCAAGAGCAGCAAAAGGTTCATCATCGCTTGAATGACGTTCACCTTCTGACTCATCCTCCAGAATACCGTTTATAGCCTTAACCTCAGTCGGTGAAGGCAGGTATTCTATAACCGCATCCAACATGGCTTGCACACCTTTATTTTTAAAGGCAGAGCCACACAAAACCAATACCACTTCATTACGTAATGTCAGTGCACGCAGGGCTGACTTGATCTCATCTTCTGAGAATTCGTCGCCTTCGAGGTAGCGCTCCATCAGATCTTCACTGGCTTCAGCCGCAGCTTCTACCAGATTCTGACGCCACTGCTTGCACTCTGCCAACATGTCAGCAGGGATCTCTTCATAGTTGAAGGTCATCCCCTGGTCTTCCATGTTCCAGTTAATGGCTTTCATTTTGATCAGGTCAACTACACCATTAAAGTCATCTTCTGCGCCAATAGGCAACTGAATAGGTACTATAGTCGTGTTAAGACGAGTCCGGGCCTGTCTGACTACCCGCAGGAAGTCAGCACCGGTCCGGTCCATCTTGTTGACAAAAATCATCCGAGGAACTTCGTACTTGTTTGCCTGACGCCATACGGTCTCAGTCTGAGGTTGCACCCCTGACGAGCCACACAGCACCACTACAGCACCATCTAATACGCGCAGCGAACGTTCAACTTCAATAGTGAAGTCAACGTGCCCCGGCGTATCGATAATATTTATCCGATGCTGTTCAAACTGTGCCTGCATACCAGCCCAGAACGTGGTAGTTGCAGCGGACGTAATGGTAATACCCCGTTCCTGCTCCTGCTCCATCCAGTCCATGGTTGCTGCGCCATCGTGTACTTCACCGATCTTATGCGAACGACCAGTGTAAAAAAGTACACGCTCCGTAGTCGTGGTTTTACCCGCATCTACGTGCGCAACAATACCAATGTTACGGTAGCGTTCTATTGGGGTTGTGCGTGCCACAATAGTGTCCTCTTCTCTAGAATCTGCTTACCAGCGGAAGTGAGCGAATGCTTTGTTCGCTTCGGCCATACGGTGCACGTCTTCACGCTTCTTAACCGCAGAACCTTTGTTTTCGATGGCATCCAGCATTTCACCAGCTAAACGCTGAGCCATTGATTTTTCACCACGTTTACGGGCAGCTTCTACCAACCAACGCATAGCCAGTGCATTACGACGTACCTGACGAACTTCACATGGTACCTGATAGGTTGAACCACCTACCCGACGTGATTTTACTTCGACAGTTGGACGAATGTTGTCTAATGCAACTTCGAAAAGATCAATATGCTCTTTTTTCGATTTGGTAGCTGCAATTTCTAAGGCGCCGTATACAATTGATTCGGCTGTGGATTTTTTTCCGTCGACCATAACGACATTTACAAACTTGGCAAGTAATTCACTTCCGAACTTAGGATCAGGAAGGATTTTACGTTGACCTATGACGCGTCTTCTTGGCATTCGTAACTCCGATTGCTTCAGGTGATTCCAAAACTTTTAATACATTAAAGAAAAAAAGTTGTTTAGTTTGGCCTTACTAACGGAGTACCGTTATTTCTTAGGCCGCTTCGCACCGTACTTAGAACGGGCTTGTTTACGGTCTTTTACGCCTGCACAGTCTAATGTGCCACGTACGGTGTGGTAACGCACACCTGGAAGGTCTTTTACCCGGCCACCGCGAATAAGCACAACACTGTGCTCTTGCAGATTATGGCCTTCACCACCAATGTAAGAAGAAACTTCGAATCCGTTGGTTAAACGAACACGGCATACTTTACGTAATGCTGAGTTTGGCTTCTTAGGTGTAGTGGTGTATACACGGGTACAAACACCACGCTTCTGCGGGCAAGCTTCAAGCGCCGGAACGGTGCTCTTGGCTACCTTCTGGCTGCGCGGCTTACGCACTAGCTGGTTGATTGTTGCCATTAAATACTCCTGGTTAATAAATACCCAATAAACGTGAAAATTCCGCACCCCAAAATTAGGGTCGCGGAATTCTAATGGTCAAGCTTTGACCTGTCAAGTTACAATGCAGTTTGCTGGCTTTTTATCCACCAGCAAGCTGCATGCTTCCTGCTTACTCGTCGTTGCCCGACAAATTCATATTAAGTGCATCAGTCAGTGCCTGTTCAGCAGACTCTGCACTCATTGACGGCTCAACAACATCGGTATTGCCGCCACGCTGACGCAGACGGGCACGGTTTTGATGATAAGCAAAACCAGTACCTGCCGGGATCAAACGGCCAACAATAACGTTTTCTTTCAAACCACGCAGTTCATCAAACTTGCCACCAACAGCGGCTTCTGTCAGAACGCGGGTTGTTTCCTGGAACGATGCTGCCGAGATAAACGAATCAGTCGACAGTGACGCTTTAGTAATACCTAATAAGGCACGTTCATACTGAGCTGGCATTTTACCGGCCGCTTCCAGATCGCGGTTAGCGATATTGACGCGGGCCACTTCAGCCTGTTCGCCTTCCAGGAATTCGCTATCGCCCGGGCTGGTGATAATACACTTACGCAACATCTGACGAATAATCGTTTCAATGTGCTTATCGTTAATTTTTACACCCTGTAAGCGATAAACGTCCTGAACTTCGTTAACGATATAGCTGGCAACATGGTGAATACCACGTAAACGCAGAATATCGTGCGCAGATTCAGGGCCTTCAGAGATAACTTCGCCTTTTTCAATGCGCTCACCTTCGAACACATTAACCTGACGCCATTTCGGGATCATCTCTTCATGGGCATCACCCTGTTCCGGCGTGATAACCAGACGACGTTTACCTTTGGTCTCTTTACCGAAGCTGATAACACCAGAGATTTCAGCCAGAATGGCCGGATCTTTTGGTTTCCGTGCTTCGAATAAGTCAGCCACTCGCGGCAAACCACCGGTAATATCGCGGGTTTTCGAGCTTTCCTGCGGAATACGCGCTAACACCGCACCCGTTAACACCTGTTCGCCATCAGCGACTTCGATTGTGGTGAAGCTTGGCAGGCGAATTTCCTGCAGACCGCCGTCATCGGTAGCCAGAATAAGCTTTGGTTCCTTAGCGTTAGCTTTAGCCAAATCTTTAACCACTGTCCGGGTTAAGCCGGTCAGTTCGTCCTGTTGCACTTCGGTGTTGGTATCATCAACATCACTGAAGCTAACCTTGGCGCCACGCTCAACAATAATTGGGTGTGAATGCGGGTCCCAGTTCGCTACGATTTGACCAGAAGCCACTTTGGCATTGTCATCGGTAGCCATAATAGAACCGTACGGCAGTTTGTAGCGCTCTTTCTCACGACCTAATTCGTCGAATACGGTTACTTCGGCAGAGCGTGAGGTAATGACGATTTTGTTATCGGCATTGCGAACAAACTTAGCGTTATGCAGTTTTAAGGTACCGGCGTTTTTCACCTGAACACTGTTTTCTGCTGACGCCCGTGATGCAGCACCACCGATGTGGAAGGTCCGCATCGTTAACTGAGTACCTGGTTCACCGATTGACTGGGCAGCAATAACACCTACTGCTTCACCTGCATTAATCAGATGGCCACGCGCCAGGTCACGACCGTAACATTTGGCACAGACCCCAAAGTCAGTCTGACAGGTAATTACTGAACGAACGTGTACTTCATCAATTGAATTTTGTTCAATCACATCACACAGTTGCTCATCCAGCATGGTGCCATCGGCAACCAGTACTTCAGCCGTTGTTGGCGATACGACATCACCGATAACAACCCGGCCCAGTACCCGCTCACGCAGTCCTTCAACAACGTCACCACCTTCGATCAATGGCTTCATAATGATGCCCTGATCTGAACCACAGTCGCTTTCGGTTACCACTAAATCCTGGGCGACATCGACCAGACGACGGGTCAGATAACCCGAGTTCGCGGTTTTCAGTGCGGTATCGGCCAGACCTTTACGGGCACCGTGGGTAGAAATAAAGTACTGTAATACGCTTAAGCCTTCACGGAAGTTCGCGGTAATAGGCGTTTCGATGATTGAACCATCCGGTTTCGCCATCAGACCACGCATTGCCGACAACTGCCTGATCTGGGCTGGTGAACCCCGGGCGCCTGAATCAGCCATCATATACACAGAGTTAAATGATTGCTGTTCTACGGTATTACCGTCACGGTCAACCACAGACTCTTTAGACAGGTTGTCCATCATCGCTTTTGACAAGGTTTCGTTAGCTGTTGACCAGATATCGATAACTTTGTTGTATTTTTCACCGGCGGTTACCAGACCCTGCTGGAACTGATCCTGAATTTCAGCAACTTCAGTTTCAGCTGCGTCGATAATCTCGGTTTTCGCTTCCGGGATCACCATGTCATCGATACCGACTGACACACCCGATAACATCGCGTAGTGGAAACCGGTATACATTATCTGGTCAGCAAGAATAACCGTTTGCTTCAGACCGATACGACGGTAAGCACCATTTAATAAGCGTGAAATCTGTTTTTTACCCATTGGCTGATTGATTGAATCAAACGCCAGGCCTTCAGGCAGAATTGAGAATAAAATCGCACGGCCAACAGTAGTGTCGCGCACGGCTACTGTTTCAGTGCGGCTGCCGTCTTCAGCGATTTCAACTTCAGTGATCCGTACCTTGACTTTGGCATGCAGGCTGGCACAGTCAGCGCGGAAGGCTTTCTCAGCTTCTTTCGCACTTTTGAACATCATGCCTTCGCCTTTGACGTTTATCGCCTCACGCGTCATGTAGTACAGACCTAATACCACGTCCTGTGAAGGAACGATAATAGGCTCACCGTTTGCAGGTGATAACACGTTGTTGGTCGACATCATCAACGCACGGGCTTCTAACTGTGCTTCTATGGTCAACGGTACATGTACCGCCATCTGGTCACCATCGAAGTCGGCGTTATAGGCAGCACAGACCAACGGGTGCAGCTGAATAGCCTTACCTTCAATCAGTACCGGTTCAAACGCCTGGATACCAAGACGGTGCAAAGTGGGTGCCCGGTTTAGTAATACGGGGTGTTCGCGGATTACTTCATCCAGTACGTCCCATACTGCCCCTTCTTCGCGCTCTACCATCTTTTTGGCAGCTTTAATGGTGGTAGCTAAACCACGCGCTTCCAGCTTGCCATAGATAAACGGCTTAAACAGTTCCAGTGCCATTTTCTTCGGCAGACCGCACTGATGCAGACGCAAAGTAGGACCAACGGTGATAACCGAACGACCTGAATAGTCGACGCGCTTACCCAGTAAGTTCTGACGGAAACGACCCTGCTTACCTTTGATCATATCGGCCAGCGATTTCAGTGGCCGTTTGTTAGAACCGGTAATAGCGCGGCCACGGCGACCGTTATCTAATAATGCATCAACCGCTTCCTGTAACATCCGCTTTTCGTTACGGACGATAATATCAGGCGCAGATAAATCTAACAGCCGCTTTAAACGGTTGTTACGGTTAATCACCCGGCGATACAAGTCGTTCAGATCAGACGTTGCGAAGCGGCCGCCGTCCAGTGGTACCAATGGACGTAAATCCGGTGGTAATACGGGCAGCACTGTCATAATCATCCACTCCGGCTTATTGCCAGACGTGAAGAACGATTCCATAAGCTTCAAACGCTTGCTGATTTTCTTACGCTTGGTTTCAGAGTTGATGGTAGGCAGCTCTTCACGCATTTGTTTGATTTCAACCGCTAAGTCGATACCACGCAAAATATCCAGCACCGCTTCGGCACCCATCTTGGCTTCAAACTCATCACCATGCTCTTCCAGCACATCCAGATATTCTTCTTCAGTTAACATCTGACGACGCTCTAAAGAAGTCATACCTGGCTCTGTCACCACATAGCTTTCGAAATACAACACGCGCTCGATATCACGCAGCGTCATATCAAGTAATAAACCGATCCGGCTTGGCAGTGATTTCAAAAACCAGATATGTGCTACCGGGCTGGCCAGTTCAATATGGCCCATCCGCTCGCGACGCACTTTGGTTAAGGTAACTTCAACGCCACACTTTTCGCAGATAACACCACGGTGTTTTAAGCGCTTGTACTTACCGCACAAACACTCGTAATCTTTTACCGGGCCAAAAATCCGGGCACAGAATAAACCGTCACGCTCGGGTTTAAAGGTACGGTAGTTGATCGTTTCTGGCTTTTTAACTTCACCAAATGACCATGAACGGATCATATCCGGTGAGGATAAACCGATACGAATAACATCAAACTCTTCAGTTTTAGTTTGTTGTTTCAGAAACTTTAATAAGTCTTTCACCTTTGCTCTCCTGTAAGAGGTAAACCGGAATGGGGCAGCACGCTGCCCCGCCAACTAACTGTCGGTTTATTCCTCTTCCAATTCGATATTGATACCGAGCGAACGGATTTCTTTCATCAGTACGTTGAAAGATTCTGGCATGCCAGGCTCCATTCTGTGGTCGCCGTCAACGATGTTTTTGTACATCTTGGTACGACCATTGACGTCATCAGACTTAACAGTAAGCATTTCCTGCAGGGTATAAGCTGCACCATAAGCTTCTAACGCCCACACTTCCATCTCACCGAAACGTTGACCACCGAACTGTGCCTTACCACCCAGCGGCTGCTGAGTAACCAGACTGTAAGAACCGGTAGAACGCGCGTGCATTTTGTCGTCAACTAAGTGGTTCAGTTTCAGCATATACATGTAGCCAACCGTTACCTTACGTTCAAAGGTATTACCGGTACGACCATCATATAAGGTGATCTGACCGCTGGTCGGTAAATCGCCAAGTGTTAATAACTCTTTGATTTCTGATTCTTTAGCACCATCAAATACCGGTGTTGCCACTGGCAGGCCTTTGCGCAGGTTCTGCGCCAGACGCCGAACTTCATCATCAGTGAAACTGGCCACATCAACATTCTGCCGAGATTCGCCTAAAGCATACACTTTAACCAGGAAGTCGCGAATTTCAGCGATTTCTTTCTGATCTTTGATCATGCCGTCAATCTTGTCACCAATACCACGAGCCGCTAAGCCCAGGTGGGTTTCCAGGATCTGACCAATGTTCATCCGTGACGGAACGCCTAACGGGTTCAACACGATATCAACCGGCTGACCTTTTTCGTCATAGGGCATATCTTCTACCGGAACGATAGTAGAGATAACACCTTTGTTACCGTGACGACCCGCCATTTTATCACCTGGCTGGATCCGGCGTTTAACAGCGAGATACACTTTAACAATTTTCAGTACGCCAGGTGCCAAATCGTCACCCTGAGTAATTTTCCGGCGTTTTAATTCAAACTTCTTATCATACTCAACCCGAATTTCTTCGTACTGAGACGCTAATTGTTCTAAATCGTTCTGTTTGTCTTCATCGCTCAGGCTCTGGTTAAACAGCGCATCGCCTTTTAACGTATCAAGCTTGGCACGGTCTAAACCGCTTTGTTCCAGCAGGTTACGGGCACGGTCAAAGATACCGGCTTCCAGAATACGGAATTCTTCATTCAGGTCTTTCTTAGCCTGTTTGACTTCCATTTCTTCGATTTCACGCGCGCGCTTATCTTTTTCTACACCATCACGGGTAAATACCTGTACATCAATAACAGTACCTGTTACCGAGTTTGGCACCCGTAGTGAGGTGTCTTTTACATCAGAGGCCTTTTCACCAAAGATAGCGCGTAACAGCTTTTCTTCCGGAGTTAACTGGCTTTCACCTTTCGGTGTTACCTTACCAACCAGAATATCGCCACCTTTAACTTCAGCACCGATATAGACGATACCCGCTTCGTCCAGCTTAGATAGCGCAGACTCACCCACGTTAGGGATATCACCGGTGATTTCTTCAGGGCCAAGCTTGGTATCACGAGCAATACAGCTTAATTCCTGAATATGGATTGTGGTTAAACGATCTTCCTGCACCAAACGCTCAGATAACAAAATCGAATCTTCGAAGTTGTAACCATTCCATGGCATAAATGCCACGCGCAGGTTCTGGCCAAGTGCCAGTTCACCTAAGTCGGTAGACGGACCATCAGCCAATACATCACCACGTTCAATTGGCTCACCATGGTTAACGCATGGACGCTGGTTGATACAGGTGTTCTGGTTAGAACGGGTGTATTTGGTCAGGTTGTAGATATCGATACCGGCTTCACCGGCAATCATTTCTTCTTCATGTACCTTAATAACAATACGGCTGGCGTCGACATAGTCAACTGTACCACCACGTTTGGCTACCACTGTTACACCAGAGTCTTTTGCCACTACGCGCTCAATACCGGTACCTACCAGCGGCTTATCAGCACGCAGAGTTGGCACGGCCTGACGTTGCATGTTCGAACCCATCAGGGCCCGGTTAGCATCATCGTGCTCCAGGAACGGGATTAGCGCGGCAGCAACCGATACGATCTGCTGTGGTGCAACATCCATATATTGCACTTCTGATGAAGGCATCAGGGTAAATTCGTTTTTATAACGGCACGGCACTAATTCTTCTGACAGCCGGTTTTCAGCGGTCAGTTCAGCATTCGCCTGAGCAATAACAAAGTTACCTTCTTCAATTGCAGAAAGGAAATCAACTTCGTCAGTGACAATACCGTTTTCAATCCGGCGGTACGGGGTTTCCAGGAAACCGTACTCGTTAGTCTGCGCAAACATTGACAACGAGTTAATCAGACCGATATTCGGACCTTCAGGTGTTTCAATCGGACATACCCGACCGTAGTGAGTTGGGTGAACGTCACGAACTTCAAAGCCTGCACGTTCACGAGTCAGACCACCCGGGCCTAAGGCAGAAATACGACGCTTGTGCGTGACTTCTGACAGCGGGTTATTCTGATCCATAAATTGTGACAGCTGGCTTGAACCAAAGAATTCTTTGACGGCCGCTGAAATTGGCTTGGCGTTAATCAGATCCTGTGGCATTACCGCATCTAAATCGCCCAGTGACAAACGCTCTTTAACAGCACGCTCTACCCGGACTAAACCTACCCGGAACTGGTTCTCTGCCATTTCACCAACAGAACGAATGCGGCGGTTACCTAAGTGGTCTATATCATCAACATCGCCGTTACCGTTACGAATGTCGATCAAGACTTTCATTACTGCCAGAATATCTTCTTTGCTCAGTACACCGGCGCCAACATTTTCTTCAAAACCTACCCGGCGGTTAAACTTCATCCGGCCGACGGTTGATAAGTCATAGCGGTCTTCGGAGAAGAATAAGTTTTCAAACAGGGTTTCAGCAGCTTCCCGCGTTGGTGGTTCACCAGGGCGCATCATCCGGTATATTTCTACCAGCGCTTCAATCCGGTTATTGCTCGGATCAATGCGGATAGTTTCAGAAACATAAGAACCTTGGTCTAAGTCGTTGATGTAAAGCGTTTCGAAACTGTCGTAACCAGCCTTGGTCAGCTTAGCTAACAAGTCTAAGGTTAACTCAGCATTCGCTTCAGCAACAATTTCACCGCTACTGGTGTCAACGTAGTTTTTAGCCAGAACCCGGCCAACCACATATTCATGAGGTACTTCCATCATGGTCAGGCCGGTTTTTTCCAGCTGACGCACATGACGGGCGGTAATCCGGCGGCCCTGCTCAACAATAACTTCGCCATCATTGTCTTTAATATCGAAACCGGCCGTTTCACCACGTAAGCGGTTAGCAACCACTTCCATGAATAATTTACCGTCTTTTATTTCAAAACGGGTATTTTCAAAGAAGGTGGCCAGTATTTCTTCAGTACTGAATTCCAGTGCCCGCAATAAAATAGTGGCAGGAAGTTTACGACGACGGTCAATCCGGACAAACAAATTGTCCTTGGCATCAAACTCAAAATCTAACCATGAACCACGGTAAGGAATAACACGAGCGTTATATAATACTTTACCTGAAGAATGCGTTTTACCGCGATCGTGGTCAAAGAATACGCCCGGGCTGCGGTGCAGCTGAGAAACGATAACCCGCTCAGTACCATTAATAACAAAGGTACCGTTTTCGGTCATTAGCGGGATTTCACCCATGTACACTTCTTGTTCACGAATATCTTTAATCGTGCCTGGTGCTTCTTTATCAAATAACACCATACGTAATTTCACGCGTAATGGTGCTGAGTATGTCACTCCGCGGATTTGACATTCTTTTACATCAAAAACAGGTTCCCCAATGCGGTAGCTTACATACTGCAATTCCGCGCTGCCTGAATAGCTTTTGATTGGAAATACAGAGCGAAAAGCGGCTTCTAAACCGTATCCGCCTTCCGGGTCTGGCTCGATAAATTTGCTGAAAGACTCGATTTGAATCGATAGCAGGTATGGCACATCCAGTACTTCCGGACGTTTGCCGAAGTCCTTACGGATACGTTTCTTCTCAGAATAAGAGTAAGTCATGGGGTTCCTCAGCTTGCTGATTTTTTTCCCAACTACCGAATTACCGGTAATTTATTGCTACCAGACATGGTAACAGCAGGGGTGGGGAAATCATTGTCCCACAGCGCAAAAAGGCCGGTGATTAATTCATCACCAGCCCAGCCCGAATCTCAGGCAGTTAACCCGGTTTTTACCGGATTATTTAACTTCAACAGATGCACCAGCTTCTTCAAGGTCTTTCTTAAGAGCAGCTGCTTCATCTTTTGAAACGCCTTCCTTGATGGCAGCAGGAGCTGACTCAACCAAGTCTTTCGCTTCTTTCAGGCCTAAACCAGTGGCACCACGTACTGCTTTGATAACAGATACTTTGTTAGGGCCAACAGCAGCCAGAACTACGTTGAATTCTGTTTGTTCTTCAACGGCAGCAGCTGGGCCAGCAGCAACAGCTGTAGCGGCAGCAGCAGATACGCCGAATTTTTCTTCCATTGCAGTTACTAACTCAACTACATCCATTACAGACATTGCTGCGATAGCATCTAAGATTTGATCTTTAGTCACTGACATTGCGCAGATTCCTAAATTAGGGGACGGATCCCGAATTAAATTCTACTGATCAAACAACACGTATAATTACGCGGCTTGATCCTGTTTTTGGTCGCGAACCGCGGCAATTGTACGTACAAGTTTGCCGGCTGCTGCCTCTTTCATTGTGCTCATTAAGCGTGCAATAGCTTCGTCGTAAGTTGGTAACGATGCTAAAACATCAATGCTTACTGTTTCGCCATTAAAAGCGGCACTTTTCAACTCGAACTGTTTGTTGTCTTTGGCGAAATCTTTGAAGATCCGCGCTGCAGCACCTGGGTGCTCCTTAGAAAACGCAATCAGTGTCGGGCCTACGAATGCATCTTTCAGACACTCGAATTCGGTGCCATCTACTGCACGGCGAACTAAGGTGTTACGGACAACTTTCATCCAAACACCAGCATCACGTGCTTGCTTACGCAAAGATGTGATGTTGCCTACAGTGACACCACGAGCATCTGCGACTACCGCAGATAAAGCACCTTTGGCAGCTTCCTGGACTTCAGCAACAATTGCTTTTTTGTCATCAAGCTTTATAGCCATTGGCTCTTAACTCCTGGTTCATCCGGATATAATCCGGTTGCCTACACATCGCCTCTGGTTACCCGAAGGCGCGCGATTTACGGTGAGACCAGATTGAATTTAATTCGTTCTGGGGTCTGCACCGTCTGCGTAGGTTAGTATATTAAGCAATGCGGCTTACGCGTTATTGCACCTACGGTCTTGGACGGAAGCGCTATTTAACCGTTTAACACGATACCACAGCACTTCTACCCGAATTTTTTAAGGGCGGCATTATAGAACACAACCGCCCGGCTGTAAAGCTGACTGTTAGACCACTGCACTCAGAGAGGCTTGGTTTAATGTCATACCTGCACCGTGAGTAGAGGAGATAGTTACTTTCTTAATGAAAATACCTTTCGCTACTGATGGCTTGGCACGCTTTAACGCAATTAACAATGACTCTAAGTTTTCTTTTAACTTATCGGCGTCAAAGTCAATTTTACCGATTGTAGAATGGATAATACCATTCTTATCGTTGCGGTAACGGATTTGACCCGCTTTAGCATTCTTAACAGCGTCAGCTACGTTAGGAGTAACAGTACCTGTCTTAGGGTTAGGCATTAAACCGCGTGGGCCTAATATCTGACCTAACATACCTACAACGCGCATCGCATCCGGAGAAGCGATTACTACGTCAAAGTCCATTACGCCTTTCTTAACCTGTTCAGCCAAGTCTTCCATGCCAACGATGTCAGCACCGGCAGCTTTAGCAGCTTCAGCATTTGCACCCTGAGTAAACACAGCAACACGCACAGTACGGCCAGTACCGTGAGGTAGTACTGTTGCACCACGCACGTTCTGGTCAGACTTACGAGCGTCAATACCCAGGTTCACTGCAACGTCAACGCTCTCAACGAACTTGCCGGCAGTTAATTCTTTTAACAAAGCAACTGCTTCGTTGATGTCATATTCGCGAGTTGTATCTACTTTAGAGCGGATTAACTTAGCGCGTTTTGTTAATTTAGCCATCGATTAGCCCTCCACCACTAAGCCCATTGAACGAGCAGTACCTTCAATGGTACGCACCGCAGCAGCATGATCTGCAGCTGTTAAATCAGGTTGTTTGATCTTAACGATCTCATCAATCTGAGCAGCTGTCACCTTGCCAACTTTCTGGGTATTAGGACGACCAGAACCACTCTTCAGTGCCGCTGCTTTTAACAGCAGGAACGACGCTGGCGGGGTACGGGTTTCGAAAGTGAATGAACGATCGCTGTATACAGTAATAACTACTGGGATCGGCATACCTTTATCAAGGCTTTCAGTACGGGCATTAAAGCCTTTACAGAATTCCATGATATTCACGCCGTGCTGACCCAATGCCGGACCAACTGGCGGCGAAGGGTTTGCCATACCGGCTTTAACCTGCAGCTTAATAAGTGCTGTGACTTTCTTTGCCATGTTTCACCTCTGTTATAGGGTCGTAGCCTTGTAAATGCGAGGACACTTACTCAAACGGCTCCCCTGACGATAAAAAGGGCGCAGATTATATTTTAATCAGCGCCCCGTTACAACCAATATATTTACGCTTTCTCGACCTGACCAAACTCCAGTTCTACCGGGGTGGCGCGGCCAAAAATTAATACCGACACTTTCACGCGGCTTTTCTCGTAATCGACTTCTTCAACCACACCGTTAAAGTCAGCGAACGGGCCTTCGGTTACCCGTACCACTTCACCTGCTTCAAACAGAGTTTTCGGTTTCGGCTTATCAGCGTTATCTTGCAGCCGGTTAAGTATTGTCATTGCTTCTTTTTCAGAAATTGGCGCCGGACGATCTGAGGTGCCACCGATAAAGCCCAGTACACGGGGTACGCTTTTTACCAAGTGCCAGGCTTCTTCGCACATTTCCATTTGCACTAATACGTAGCCGGGAAAAAATTTGCGCTCAGACTTGCGCTTCTGGCCGGCCCTCATCTCAATAACTTCTTCGGTAGGAACTAATACTTCACCAAACTTATCTTCCATCTCGTTTAGCTTAATATATTCCCGCAGCGAAGTGGCAACCCGTTGCTCGAACCCTGAAAACGCTTGTACGACATACCAACGCATTTTTGCAGTCATGCTTTAGATCCCCAATCCGGTAAAGAAAGAAACAACCCGTAATAAAATAGCATCCAGGCCCCATAGTAATAAGCCCATAATCACAGTGGCAATTATTACTACCAACGTCGTTTGCATTGTTTCCTGGCGGGTGGGCCATACAACCTTGCGGATTTCAGAACGAGATTCTTTAGCGAAATTGATAAAGGTACGGCCTTTGTGGGTTTGGCCCGCAACCACGCCAGCAATAATTACCAGTACCACGATGGCTATAGCACGCTCTAACGCACCCAGTTCGAATACATAGTTGCCGACCACTGCCAATGACAGAATGACAAAAACTAATAACCATTTAACCAGATCAAGCCCACTTTTCGTGTTTTCGCTCGCAACGCTCATGCTCTAACTCACTTCAATTTGGCGTGTAATATGCCACTCGTTATTAACTATCAGGCACAGCATCAGCCGCTGTTACCTTAAATTTGGCAGGGGCAGAGGGATTCGAACCCCCAACCATCGGTTTTGGAGACCGCTGTTCTACCAATTGGAACTATGCCCCTTCAGTCTTTTAGATGGCTGCGTTATTACCCAGCCATTAAATAGCCGCTCATTATACTGCCTTAGCGTGCTAAAACAAGCTTACCGTATCTTATTGCACGATATTTAGAAGACTAAAACAAAAAAGGCCCCTTACGGAGCCTTCTTTAATCAACGCAAATTAAGCAATGATTTTAGATACTACACCAGCACCTACAGTACGGCCGCCTTCACGGATTGCGAAGCGTAAACCTTCGTCCATCGCGATTGGGCAAATCAGCTCAACAACAAACTTCAGGTTGTCGCCTGGCATTACCATCTCAACGCCTTCTGGCAACTCAACCGCGCCCGTTACGTCTGTAGTTCGGAAGTAGAACTGTGGACGGTAACCTTTGAAGAATGGAGTATGACGACCACCT
>NZ_JAWWAP010000018.1:0-6904 GCF_033721375.1 Arsukibacterium sp.
CTTAGAAGACCCCGATGTGCCGCTGGATACAAACCATCTGGAGCGGGCGCTTCGGCCCATACCCATGGGGAGAAAAAATTGGTTGTTCTGTTGGACAGAAATCGGTGCAGAGCATGTTGGCGTTATCCAAAGCCTGATAGTCACTTGTCGATTGCATGATATCAATGTAAACGATTATCTGACCGATGTACTGCTACGTATCAGCCAACACCCTGCCAGCCTGGTACATGAACTGACGCCACGGTATTGGAAAACCCAGTTCGCCGATAATCCACTGCGTTCAGACCTCTTTGCTTTACCCGCCACTTCGGTAGAATAGCCTCCAGACGGAGGCGATATGCGCATAGAAGACCTAACCTTAGACGAATTACATGACCTGAACGAGCTCATCTGCAAGCGGATAGACTACTTACGTTTGCAAAACGACATCAATGTTCTAAGCCAGCTACGTTTAGGCCAAAAAGTCCACTTCAAGGCCAAAGAAGGCCAAGTGTTCGGCGTGGTTATCAAAATCAACAAGAAATCAGTGATGGTGGTCAGCGATGATAACCGCCAGTGGAAAATCCCACCAGGTCTGGTGCAGATCATGAAAGACATCTAGCCAGGATGCTTGGCCGAAATCTATAAGGCGTCAATACGTCCTAAAATGGACGCTTACGCCGCAAATGCCATTTCAGGAATTTAAAAGTCGCCTGCTAGCCCGAAAATTAGAATTGGAGCGCCAGGTCGCTGCCATTGAGCGCGACTTTGCGCAAGGTCGCAGTGCTGACTTTGCCGAACAGGCAACCGAACGTGAGAATGATGAAGTATTAAGCGCCATAGAACAAAAAGATCGGCAAGAACTGGCACAAATCAACAGAGCGCTTGGCCGAATGGAACACGGCACTTACGATAAATGTGCCCAGTGTGACGAGGCCATTAAATTGGCACGTCTTACCACTATCCCCTTTACTGAGCTTTGTATTCGCTGCGCCAAGTAACTACAGGGCCGGCAAAACCGGCCCTGTTTTAACCAGCTCAGGCCGGTTTTATCCGAAACAGCATGGCATACAGTACCGGCACCGCGACCAGGGTTAATACCGTAGCAAAGGCTAAGCCGGCCATTATCGTTACTGCCATACTATTGAAAAACGCATCCCAAATCAGCGGGAGCATCCCCAGAATAGTCGTTAGCGCCGCCAACAGCACTGGCCGGATCCGGCTGACACTGGCCTGCACTATCGCCTGAACCTTATCGCTGTTTTGCTGAATTTGCAGGTCAATTTCGTCTACCAGTACGATGGCGTTCTTCATCAGCATGCCTGATAAACTGAGAAAACCGAGCAATGCGGTGAAACCAAGGGGTAGACCCGTTGCCAATAAACCGGCGGTCACGCCACAGATAGACATCGGCACTATTAACCAAATCACCAGCGGTTGCTTCAGCGCACCGAACAACAGAATACTGATCACCAGCATCACGATAAAACTTAAGGGTAATTGCGCGGCCAGCGATTGCTGGGCTTCTGCGGAGCTTTCATATTCACCGCCCCAACTCAGTTGATAACCAGCGGGTAATGGCAGCGCCTCAATTTTCGGGCGAACCAATTTTAGGGCCTGATCGGCCGTGTAACCCCAGGCCGGTTCAGCTTCAACGGTAAGGGTTCTTAACCGGTCGCGGCGCTGAATTATCGTTTCTTCAGTTTGGGTTTGCAGCCCATTAATCACCTGCGTAATCGGAATATAGGTATTATCGTTAGCACTCCAAATCATCCGATCCTGCAGCCGGTCAATATCAAAGCGCTCGGATGCTGGCGGCCGCACCACGATGGGAATTTGCTTATCATGTTCGCGGTAGACACCACTGCGTACACCGGTGCTGGCAAACTCCAGTGTTTGCGCCAGATCAGTGCGATTAATACCGGCAATCCGCGCCCGCTTTTCGTTAAAGTCCGGTACGATCACCAGTTCGCGTTGCCGCCAGTTATGCCGTAAATCGGTGATAGCCGGCTCTTGACGCATTAATTCAGTAATTTGCTGGCCGAGCTGCCGTAAGATGCGCTCATCCGGGCCAGATACCCTGGCTTGCAGCTTAGCGCCACTGCCCGGCCCAAACATCAGTTGCTGGGTGTAGATCTCAGCCTGCGGTAAGCGCGGCGGCAGTTCAGTGCGCAGCCGCTGCATCAGCGGAGGGATCTGGTCTCGGTGTGCGGTACGGATAATCAATTGGCCATAGGCGGCATTCGGCTGCTCCGGTGCGTAAGTCAACATAAAGCGACTGGCACCCGAGCCAACGAAACTACTGACTGATTCGACTTCGGGTTGCGCCATTACAAAGGCTTCAATTTCTGCCAGATCACGCGAGGTAGCGCGAATATCTGAGCCCTGGGGCAAGAAGTAATTCAAGTAGAAAATTGGCGTGTTCGACGCCGGGAAAAATGCCTGCTTTACTTGCCCGAAACCGATAACACTAATTAGCGTTAGCAGCGCCAAACCGCCCAGAGTTAGCGCACGTTGGCGCAAGGCAAAGCGCAATACCCTGACATAACGCTGATAAAAACCGGCAGCATAGGGATCGGCAGCGGCACTATTGGCATCGACTTTAAACAAATAATGCGCCAGCAAAGGGGTGACACTAATCGCCAGCACCCAACTTAACAGCAATGAAATCGCGATGACGGCAAACAGCGAAAACAAGAACTCACCGGTACTATTCGGCGACAGGCCAATACCAGCAAAGGCCATAATGCCAATCACGGTCGCGCCTAACAGCGGGATCTGGGTACGACTGGCCGCTTCATCCGCCGCCTGCCGTGAACTCTGGCCACGCTGCATATTAATCAGCATGGTTTCTGCGACCACGATGGCGTTATCAACCAACATGCCCATGGCAATAATCAGCGCGCCAAGCGAAATCCGCTCCATCTCGATATTGGCCAGTTTCATAAAGAATACGGTACCCAAGACGGTAAGTAACAAAGTACCGCCAACGACTAAACCAACCCGCCACCCCATGGTCAGACACAGCACCGCAATAACAATGACCACGGACAAGATCAGGTTAACAATAAAGTCGTTAATGGCGTTATCCACCACCACATGTTGCTGATAGATCGGATGCAGGGTTACGCCAAGCGGGATACGCTCTGCCAGTTTCGCCAGATGCTGATCAACCGCTTTACCTACATCGACAATATTGGCATCGGTCAGACCGGAAATCGCCAGCGTAAAGGCCGGTTTGCCATTAAAGCGAATGATTTGCGATGGCACTTCAACTTCATCCCGGCGCACTGTTGCAACATCAAAAATGCTTAGTTGCTCGGTTGAGCCCGGTTTCCCAATCCGTAAATTTTCAATTGCCTCAATTGAATCCAGGCCGGGTTTGCTGTTCAGGCGAATCCTTTTGTCACCCACCTGCACCGAGCCGGCTTGTGCTACTGCATTTTCGGTTTGCAGGGTGTTGACCACCAATTGCAATGGCAGGCCAATCCCGAGCAAACGCTCATGCGAAATTTCTACGCTGATTTGCTCTTCCGGTTCGCCGGCGGTCTGGACTTTTGCCACCCCAGGCACCGTCAGCATCTCACGGCGTAAAAAAGTAGCCAGCTCGCGTACTTCGCGATCGGAAAAACCGTCAGTTGTCACGGCATAAAAAATACCAAATACATCACCGAAATCATCATTGACGATCGGCTTCATTACGCCGGTGGGCAGGCGAATACTGGCATCATTAACCTTACGCCTGAGCTCATCCCAAATCTGTGGCATCTGACTGCCGTCATACTTATCCTGAATTTGCACCCGGATTTCCGATTTACCCGGCATCGACTTGGAGGTAATACGCTTTAATTGTGATAATTGCTGAATAGCGGATTCCAGCAATTCCGTCACTTCCTCTTCCACTTCCAATGCCGTTGCGCCCGGATAATAGGTGACAATAATCGCCTCTTTCAGCGTAAAGGCCGGATCTTCTAAGCGGCCAATACTGACCAATGCCCAAAGTCCGCCCAAAAAGCACAGCATAATAAACAGCCAGGTATTAACCTGCTTTTCAATTGCATAACTGGCAATCCGCATCAGAAGGCTCCTTAGTAGGCCACAAAGGGCTGCACCTGCTGCCCGGGCTGTAACTGATAAATCCCGGCCGAAACCACCTGCTCGCCACGATTCAAGCCACTGAGCACTTCAATCTGTTGCTCACGCACCGTGCCAACCTGTACGGCAATGCGCTGCACGGTTTGGCTATCAGGCAGATAGCGCCAGACATAAAATTGTTCCGGTGTCGCGGTATCCAGTGCCGAGACGGGAATAAGAACAGTACTGTCAGTCGCGACCTTTTCGGTCACCACATTAACCGTCATACCGGGCAATAAATTGACATCCGGCAAACGTGGCATCGCAAACGAGACCTGATAAGTCTGAGTTAAGGGATCAACTTCAGTGGCATGTTCACGGTAAGCCAGAGGATAGCGTTCGCTGGCAGCTTCTGATAACCGCACTGAAACCAGATAGTCACTGGTATCCCTGACCTGGCGCATAATCTGTTCCGGCACGTTAATATGTACACGCAATTCGGAAATATTTTGCACCCGTAACAATGGCGTACCGGCAGCAACAGTGGCAAAACGCTCGACCAGCCGGCGGGTAACCAGCGCATCAAAGGGCGCTTTAAGTTGGGTGTAGTCCAGATTAAGGCGGGCATTTTCCAACGCAACCCGGGCAATTTCAAAATTGGTTTGCAGCTGATCAAAGGCAGACGGGGTTAAAATTCCCTGTTCACGCAACGGCTTGCCACGTTCCAGATCTCGACTGGCCTGCGCCAGCTGCACTTCCGCCTGGTCCACGGCTAATTGGTAGTCTGCCGGGTCCAAGGCGGCCAGCAGTTCTCCGGCAGGTACGACTTGTCCTTGCTGCACCGATAATTCGGTTACCCGGCCACCGACCTGAAACGCCAGATCCACTGTACTGACCGCATCTATACGGCCGACAAAATGCCGGCTATTGGCCTGCTCTTCGCCATTCACGGTATAGAGCTTCACTGTCGGTACCGCCACTGCGGCCGGTGGCGGTGCTTCTGAGCAGGCAGTTAAACCAATAACGATACTCACAACCCACCAGGGCGATTTAATTGCCATCTTCATGCTTGTAGCTCCCGTGCCTGTTGCACTAATTGTTGTTCCAGCGCGCTGCGCTCTGCTGCGGTAAAAGGGGATAAATTCAATAAATCGTGATAAATCAGGGCTTCACTGGCCAGTAACAGCAAGGTTGCCTGCAATGCATTGCCATGTTCAGCCTGAATTTGCTGCAGCACATACTTATTGTGTTGCTGCACCGGCTGTAACAAAGCTGGCTGCTCTGCGGCCGCGGCCAGAATCGCCATCGCGGTATTACCGGCAATCTGCCGGGTAAAGTGGGCGCGGGTTTGCAATACCGCTGCCAAGGTCGAACTTTCCGTGCGCTCTTGTTGCGTCCGCTGGCACTCTGCCTCATCTAACAAATGCTGCACCATGGCGCTGATTAACGCTTCTTTACTGGGGAAGTGATAAATCAAACCACCTTTACTGACACCAGCGGCTTTGGCAACCGCATCCAGCGTCACTTTACCGGCGCCTTTTTCAGCGGCAACACTGAGTGCGGCCTGAATGATTTGACTGTTAGTCAGTTGAGATTTTTTATTCAAGGATAAGTTCCCGTGCCGAGGCCGGATCGAAGCCGCCGTAGCCACAAAAATACCGACCGGTTGGTGCAGTAAATTATTATAGGCGAATCCAGGTAAACCGCAACTGAAGCATTAAAAAATGACTATATTATGGTGAACTTGACTAACACCCGTAAGCGTCCATTTTAGGACGTCCTATTCCCACTTAAGATCGCGCGATAAGCTGTGCACTCATCATAACAGGAGAGTGATATGGCAAAGCGAGCTTACCGCAACGCGGCACAATGGCAGCAATTAATCGACTTATGGCACACATCAGAGCTGAGCATCACTGAGTTTTGCCAAACCCATCAACTGAGCACCATGTCATTTTATAAATGGCGGCAACGCTTGGCTGAGCAAACTGAACAAGCGCCTGTTCGCCAGGATACACAGTTTATCGATTTATCCGCGCTTGCACATCACGGTAACGCTCGCTGGCATATCGTCTTGTCACTGGGTAATGGCGTTGAACTCACGCTTAACCAGCAATAATGTTTATCCCTGCTGCCAACCAAAAAATCTGGCTGTGCACCACACCCGTGGATATGCGTAAATCCTTTAACGGTTTAAGTGCCCTGGTGCGCAATAAACTTTGCCATAATCCACAAAGCGGCCAGTACTTTGTGTTTATCAATGCCCGCAAAACCCAGATGAAGGTGTTGTACTTCGAAAGCTCAGGCTATTGTGTCTGGGCTAAGCGCCTCGAGCAAGGCCAGTTTCCGGTGAAACCGCATCCGAGTGGGATCCAATCACTCACCGGTTGCACCCTGCAAATGATCGTTGACGGAATTACCGTACTTCGCCAGAAACAAGCGAAGCGCTATGGGCAGTCAATCGCTTGATAAGTCTGTATAATTGACGCTATGAAAATCAAGCCTTCATCCTCATCCAACGTGGCAACGGACGCCGAGACACGGGTTAATTTGACCAGTGAAATCGCGCGTCTGCAGAGTTTGTTGCAACAGGCTTCTGCAGAGAATCAGGCCTGGTCAGAAAAGTACGGCAAGCTGGAAACTGAGCATGCGTCATTGCGCGAAACCTTCGCAGGCATTCAGCAACGCTTAGCCTGGTTTGAGAAGCAGCTGTTTGGTCAGAAGTCAGAAAAGCGCGCCTTGGAATTGGGTATGCAGTTAAGCTTACTGGGCGATATGGTGCCAGCACTGGCCCAACCCGAAGGTGAAACCGAATATACCACCTACACCCGCAGAAAAGGCAAACAGCGCC
>NZ_JAWWAP010000019.1:0-4099 GCF_033721375.1 Arsukibacterium sp.
GCAGCGAGTTAGAGCCAATATGAAAGTTGATCCTCAACTGGTGCCAATGGCAAGCAGTGAGCAACTGGTCCGGTTGCGTAAAGTGCAACAGTTGCTGGACGAAGCCAATAACGAGTTAACGGCGCAGACATCTACAGAAGATAACCACGGTTAAGGGGTACTGAATGTTTTCTCAATTTTTTATCCGACGGCCGATTTTTGCCGCGGTTATCTCGCTGTTGTTCTTTATTACCGGTGCGATAGCGGTATGGCAACTGCCTATTACCGAATACCCGGTGGTGGCGCCACCAACGGTTGTAGTAACGGCTAACTACCCGGGTGCTAACCCCAAAGTCATAGCGGAAACTGTGGCCTCGCCACTGGAGCAGGAAATTAATGGTGTGGAGGATATGTTGTATATGTCCTCTCAGGCCACCTCGGATGGTCGTATGACACTGACCGTTACCTTTGCTATCGGTACCGACGTCAATTTAGCGCAAACTCAGGTGCAAAGCCGGGTAGAGCGAGCCAAACCGCGCCTGCCACAGGTGGTGCAGCGCTTGGGGGTAGTGACTGAGAAGTCGTCTCCAAATGAAACCATGATGGTGCATCTAACCTCACCGGATGATCGCTACGACATGCTGTACCTGTCGAATTATGCGAACTTAAATATCAAAGACGAACTGGCGCGTATAGAAGGCGTTGGGGCGGTCAAGTTATTTGGCGCTGGCGAATACAGCATGCGGGTCTGGCTGGATCCTAATAAGGTGTCCGCACTGGGTTTGTCCCCGGCGCAAATTACCGAGGCAATTCGTGAGCAAAACCAACAGGCGGCAGCTGGCAGTTTGGGTTCTCAGCCAAGCGGTGACGCTGATTTTCAGTTGCTTATCAATGTGAAAGGCCGTCTGACAGACGTCGAAGAGTTTGAAGACATTATTATCAAGGTGGGCGAGAACGGCGAGATCAGTCGCTTAAAAGATGTCGCCCGTGTTGAGCTTGGCGCTTCAACTTATGCGCTGCGCTCGTTACTGAACAATAAAGACGCGGTAGCGCTTCCTATTTTCCAGGCGTCTGGCTCCAATGCCATTCAAATTTCTGACGATGTTCGCTCCAAAATGGCGGAATTGTCGAAAGGTTTTCCTGACGGTTTAACGTACGACATTGTGTACGACACAACCGTTTTTGTGCGCAGCTCTATTGATGCGGTAGTGAAAACTCTGCTCGAAGCTGTATTGTTGGTGGTACTGGTTGTGGTGCTGTTTTTGCAAACCTGGCGCGCCTCAATTATTCCTTTGGTCGCGGTACCGGTGTCGCTGGTTGGAACCTTTGCCTTCATGCACTTGCTGGGCTTTTCGTTAAACACCTTGTCGCTGTTTGGGCTGGTGCTGGCTATTGGTATCGTCGTGGATGACGCCATTGTGGTGGTGGAAAACGTAGAGCGGAATATTAGCGAAGGTTTGTCCCCCATTGCTGCTACACAAAAAGCCATGAAAGAGGTGACTGGTCCTATTGTCGCGACGACACTGGTGCTGGCAGCGGTATTTATTCCAACCGCCTTTATGTCGGGCTTAACCGGTCAGTTTTATAAGCAGTTTGCGTTAACCATTACCATTTCTACCTTTATCTCAGCCATCAATTCACTAACGCTGAGCCCTGCATTGGCGGCGCTTCTGTTAAAAGGTCATGGCGAGAAAAAAGACATACTGACCCGCGGTATGGATAAGCTGTTAGGCCGTTGGTTATTTGAACCCTTTAACCGCTTTTTTGCCCGTTTGTCTAAAGGTTACGGCTGGCTGGTTAAAAAAGTGATCCGCTATGGCGTCATTGTAGGCGTTCTGTATGTGGCTTTATTAGGGTTAACCGGTCTGCAGTTTGCGACGACTCCTACTGGTTATGTGCCCAGTCAGGACAAGCAATACCTGGTGGGTTTTGCACAATTGCCGGATGCCGCTTCGCTGGATCGCACCGCTGCGGTCATTAAAGAAATGTCGAGTATTGCCTTGGATCATCCGGGTGTGGCGAACTCAATTGCCTTTCCGGGTCTGAGTATTAACGGTTTAACTAACAGTCCGAATTCCGGAATTGTGTTTGTGTCGCTAACTGACTTTGATGAGCGAACGGATTCTTCAATGTCGGCTAATGCAATAGCGGGCGCATTGAACCAGAAGTTCGCGGCTATTGATGAAGCTTACGTTGCCATATTCCCGCCCCCGCCAGTGCAAGGGTTAGGGACTATTGGTGGTTTCCGTCTGCAAATACAAGACCGTGCTAACCATGGTTACGAAGAGCTGTATAAGGTCAATATGGAGGTGATGCAAAAGGCCTGGGCGACGCCTGAACTGACCGGCGTATTTTCCAGTTATCAGGTGAATGTGCCGCAGCTTGATATCGATGTCGACCGTACGAAAGCTAAGCAACAAGATGTGAGCCTGGATGAGGTATTCCAGACTTTGCAGGCTTATATGGGCTCAGTGTATGTGAATGACTTTAACCGGTTCGGGCGTACCTATCAGGTGAATATGCAGGCAGATGAGCAGTTTCGCCAAACGCCTGAGCAAATCAGTCAGCTGAAAGTGCGTAACGGCAGTGGTGAAATGGTTCCTGTGGGCTCCTTTATGAACATTACCAACACCGCAGGACCGGATAGAGTCATGCATTACAACGGCTTTACCACCGCTGAAATTAACGGTGGTCCTGCGCCGGGTTACAGCACAGGGGAAGCACAGGCGGCCATTGAAAAAATTCTCGCTGAAACCTTGCCGAACGGCATGACCTACGAGTGGACAGAACTGACTTACCAGCAAATTCTGGCCGGTAATGCGGGCATGTTCATTTATCCGCTGGTTATCTTGCTGGTCTTTATGGTGCTGGCTGCGCAGTACGAAAGCTTAACTTTGCCGTTGGCCATCATCCTGATTATTCCGATGACCCTGTTATCGGCGTTAAGCGGTGTGCTTATCTATGGCGGGGACAACAACATTCTTACCCAGATAGGTTTAATTGTGCTGGTGGGGCTGGCGGCGAAGAACGCCATTCTAATTGTCGAGTTTGCCAAAGAGCTGCAGGACCACGGTATGAGTACCATGGAAGCCATTCTGGAAGCCGGTCGCCTGCGTTTGCGCCCCATACTGATGACGTCTATTGCCTTTATTATGGGTGTGGTGCCTATGGTCTTCTCCACCGGTGCCGGCGCTGAAATGCGCCAGGCCATGGGCGTTGCCGTGTTCTCCGGCATGATTGGTGTCACCATTTTCGGTCTCATTTTAACGCCGCTGTTCTACTACATGTTGGCTAAACGTGGCGAGAAAAAGGCGCTACCAGAGCCAACGGAAAGCTCTTCGGAGGAAAACAAACATGCGTAATACAGTGAAGCTATCAACCCTTGCTCTACTCGTGGCGTCGCTAAGCGCCTGCTCTGCCGGGCCGGACTACCAAAGGCCGGAGAAGGTAGAAAGCATTAACCTAAGCCAGCCGTATCAGCAGGCCGAGCAGGCTTTGAACTGGTGGCAGGCGTTTGACGATGCTGAGCTTAATCAGTTGGTAGAGCGTGCTCTGGAGCAGAACCGTACCCTGGCGCAAGCCAGGGCGAATGTCGACCGGGCTTATGCGGTATTTCGTGATGCCGACAACGATTCATGGCCGAAAGGGACGCTGGAAACAGGTTATCAGGCGAGTGAAAACAATACTCTGTCGGCAGACGATGATGACGTTATTACCCGCGGGTACAGCAGCGGTGCCAACTTAAGCTGGGATCTGGACTTGTTCGGCAAATTACGTCGAGCCAGTGAAGCGGCGGAGGCTCAGGCGCAGCAAGCCGATATTCTCTGGCGCGACGCGCAAGTGCGACTGATCAGTCAGGTGGCCACCAGCTACGGCGAATATCGTGGAGCGCAGTTGCGGCTGGAGGTTGCCGAAGAAAATCTGGAAAACCTGCAGCAAAGTCGTGCCATAGTGCTGGCCAGATTAGAGGTCGGCATGGCTTCGGAGCTGGAGTTAGCACAAATTGACGTGCAATTGCACCGGGTGAAAGCGTCAGTGCCCGCATACCGGGAAGCGCTATCGGCGGCGGATGCAACCTTGTCAGCATTGTTGGCGTTAGAACCGGGTCAGCTGGAGTTAA
>NZ_JAWWAP010000020.1:0-3752 GCF_033721375.1 Arsukibacterium sp.
AACTCAGAAGTGAAACGCAGCTGCGACGATGGTAGTGTGGCATTCGCCATGCGAGAGTAGTACACCGCCAGGCTCCCAATTCAATAAAACAGCCCCTCTCGAAAGAGCAGGGGCTTTTTTATTGGCTGAGATTTGGCGGTGGACTGCTCGAGCAGGGCGACCCCATGCGACAAAAACGTCCGGAACGTTTTTGGACAGCTTCAGCTGGCCGCAAAGCGGCGAACCCCAGGGATGGGGTGAGCAATGTAGTACACCGACCAACGCTCCCGGCGTTTTAGTCGCCATGCTACCTTTGAGCGTTGTTGAAGCTCCCCCTTTCTAAAAGGGGGATTGATGGGGATTCTGGGATTTGCTTTAGCTATTTTTCAGCTTTACAATGTCGCCTCGTTTTTGTAATGGCGTTATTATGCGTATCCTCCACGATCAGCCCGCTGAGCTTTACTCTACTTTTCGTTTGAAAACCCGCTTGGCTACTGTTATTGAAGTAAGAAATCTGACTGATTTACAGCAGTTAGACACAAGCTCAGTACCTTTGGTACTGGGTGAAGGCAGCAATACCATTTTCCTTGAAGATCAAAGCAGGCCTATTGTCCGTTTTACCGGTGCAAGCATCACAGAAAGCTGGATGGATGCTGCTCGCTGTTTATTGCATGTCGAAGCGGGTCTCAACTGGCATCAGCTGGTTACTGTAACCGTGGTAAAGCAGCTGTGGGGTATTGAAAACCTGGCATTAATTCCGGGTTCTGTTGGTGCTGCTCCGGTACAGAATATTGGCGCTTATGGAGTCGAACTGGCCGATATTTGTGCTTATGTAGATTACTTTCACTGGCAAACAAAAACGATACAAAGGTTTAATCCTGACGAGTGTAACTTTGGTTATCGGGATAGTGTTTTTAAGCATCAGTTAGCAGGTAAAGGCATTATCGTTGCAGTTGGCATAATCTTGTCAAAAGCAAGTAAGCCGGTATTAAGTTATTACGGGCTTGATAAATTACCGGAAACCAGTTCTATCCGGGATATTTATCAACAGGTTATTGTTACCCGCAGCAGTAAACTACCCGATTACAGAGAGCTGGCAAATTGCGGAAGTTTCTTTAAAAATCCGGTCATTAGCAACGCTGAATTTCTGCAACTTAATGAAAAGTATCCTGGTGTTCCGGGCTTCAAACTGACAAACGGTCAGGTAAAGATCCCCGCTGCCTGGCTGATCGATCAGCAAGGGTTTAAAGGTTACAGTAACAATGATATTGGTTGTTACCCGAAACAACCTTTAGTTTTAGTTAACTACGGTAATGGCCAGACTGAAGATTTGTTGTCATTAGTTGCTCTGATCCAGAACAAAGTCAATCAGGCTTACCAGATCGTTCTGGAGCCGGAAGTCAGGTTACTGGATAGCAATGGTCAGCAATATGTCTAAAACCAGTCTGCTTTATCAACGCCAGTTACTGCAGTATCTGGCGGATGGCAACTTCTACTCGGGGCAATGGCTGGCAGAGCAACTTGGGATCAGCCGCACTGCAGTAGCAAACTATCTGAAAGAGTTGAAGCAGCATGGCCTGGAGATATTCAGCGTAAAAGGTCGTGGCTACAAACTGGCTTACGCAATTCAGTTGCTTGATGCCAATAAAATTAATAGTTTGCAGCTAGCAGCTGGTGCTCAGATTCTGGTGCAGCATATTACCGATTCAACTAATAGCCAACTATTGCAGCGGTTGCAGGCGGGACATAAGATGCTGCCGGGCAGTGTTATCGTTGCCGAGGCTCAGAGTGCCGGCCGCGGACGCCGGGGTCGGTCCTGGTACTCGCCTTTTGGCGCAAATCTGTATTTTTCATGTTACTGGCGGCTTGAACAGGGCGTGCCGGCAGCAATGGGATTGAGCTTAGTAGTGGGTCTGGCTGTTTGCAGATTATTGCAAAGTCAGTATCAACTTGAAGCAAAAGTAAAATGGCCAAACGATATTTATGTTAACGATAAAAAAATTGCCGGTATTCTGGTTGAATTGTCAGGCCAGGCAGATGCCGGCTGTGATGTCGTGATCGGTATCGGTTTAAATATTGGTATGCCGGATCAAAGTAGGCAACATATTGACCAACCCTATACTGACCTTCGCACTGAAACGCTGCAACAAGTTGACCGTAATAGCTTAGTAGCCGAACTGCAGCGCCAGCTTATCTGCGCATTGCAGGAATTTGCTGCAGCTGGTTTTGCACCTTTTGCTAGTGAATTTAACCAGCGTGACGTATTTATGAACCGGAAGGTATCCTTAATGGCCAAATCGTCAATAATCGGAATATGCCGTGGGGTTGATACCCAAGGTGGAATCATTATTGATAGTGGAAAATCTACTGACGTATATTACGGTGGTGAACTAAGTTTGCGCTCAGGAGAATAAATGTATTTATTGCTGGATATTGGTAATACACGCGAAAAGGCAGCTTTGTTCGATGCTGGCAGCATCAGTGCGTTACCGCAACTGACAGCGGAGAGCTTGCAACAACTGCCGCTGGTTGCAGTTTATTTTGCCTGCGTAGCGAATGATAGCCGGTTAGATTCATTGAAACAAAAACTTGAGCTCGACCATTTACCCTGGCGTCAGATTAGCTCAGAAGCGCAGGCTTTTGGGGTTACTAACTGTTATGCAGAACCGCATCTGCTTGGTGTTGATCGCTGGTTAGCATTATTAGGTGCACAACAACTTTTCAGCCGACAATCTGTAATGATTGTTGATGCGGGTACTGCGCTAACTATCGACTGGCTGGATGAGAATGGTCTCCATCAGGGCGGATGGATAATGCCCGGATTGCGTTTGCAGCAGCAAAGTGTGGTGCAGCAAACAGCTAAAGTATTTAATAGAGAGTTGCTTGATGCCAGAATGATCCCTGGTAGAGAAACTATTTCATGTCTGCAAAATGGCTGTCTTGCAGCGGTTATCGGCGCAATACAGCAAGGATGGTTACTAAATAAAGCAGAGTGCCTGATTTTGACCGGTGGCGATGCGTTATATCTTAAACCGCAGTTAGCTGATTTAGCTGTCAGCACCGAGCCTTTATTAATTTTTCAGGGGCTCGCCCGATATATTGACAATTAACCGTTGATTTGCGCAGTAATTGAGCGGTCAGACAAGAAAATGGGGCTTTTTTGGTTTTTTCTGTTGCGCCTGTTCCGGCATTCTACTAGAATTCGCACCCACTGACGTAGTGCCGCTTTAGCTCAGTTGGTAGAGCAACTGACTTGTAATCAGTAGGTCATCCGTTCGACTCGGATAAGCGGCACCATTAGTGGAGGGGTTCCCGAGTGGCCAAAGGGATCAGACTGTAAATCTGCCGGCACTGCCTTCGAAGGTTCGAATCCTTCCCCCTCCACCATTCAGTCAGTCAAATAGCTACGAGTAGGCCGCGGGCATCGTATAATGGCTATTACCTCAGCCTTCCAAGCTGATGATGCGGGTTCGATTCCCGCTGCCCGCTCCAAAACATGTTACATGCTGATATAGCTCAGGCGGTAGAGCGCATCCTTGGTAAGGATGAGGTCCCCAGTTCGATTCTGGGTATCAGCACCATCTTGTTCGCCTCTCGTTTTTATACATTGCATTTTTTAAACCGCCGTTTTGTTTAATAAGGGTTACTTATGGCTAAGGCTAAATTTGAACGCGTAAAACCGCACGTAAACGTTGGTACAATCGGCCACGTTGACCACGGTAAAACTACTCTGACAGCTGCTATCACTAACGTATTAGCTAAGACATACGGCG
>NZ_JAWWAP010000021.1:0-2945 GCF_033721375.1 Arsukibacterium sp.
AGCCACCGCCGCAGCGCTGCACTTAGAGACCGCGATACCGAACTTTTTAATTCATGAGCACCATACTTATGCGATTAAAAAGTGGAACCGCGAACTCTGTATTCAGGATCCACAACCGGTAAACGGCTTTTTTCAGGTATCAGAAACCCCCGGTATCGGTATTGAGCTGAACGATGAAATCGTAATGCGCTCACAACGGGTTGAGATTAAGTAATTAGTTAAGCAATTCCAGTCCCTACCACTGCCTGGCTGTGCCAGCACTGAGTTGCTGCCAGCCAGTGCACCTCAGCACCATATTGGTCAGCAACTGACAATAGCGCTGCCATAGGTGCTGGTAACTGCCCTGCCATTGATTAATGGGGTGACATTAAAATTAGTCCTGTTTTAAACGAGACTATTTTATTTTTATCTGACCCTAAATTTCGGGTGCAATTAACTTTTCGATTAGATGAAAATAGCTGAACCGCATCTAAAGTCAAAATTCAAGGCCTGACCCCGTAGGTTCCAGCAACGGCCATATTCGACGGAGGCAATAACTTACTCAAGTTCAGTTGCTTACGTTCTTCACTATAGCGTGGCACAATCAAGCCTTAACGCCCCCAACTGGTTAAATTTTAAGTAGTGACAACTATCCTGCCAGAAGGGGCCTGGCCCGCCACACCAACGCTTTGCGTTAGTTGGTTGGTAATCACCTCGGGCCGGTAACTATTCAGAATTTGCAAGCTCAAACTTAATGAGCATTCCATCAGGTAAACTGATCCTACTATTTATAAAATCACTATATTCAAAAGCCGCATATAGTCCTCCCGGCTCCAACAAAATAACCACATCTTGTCTGTCCTTCGTAATTGAATGGATATTCTTGAATATATCCCAACTGTAATCCTCACCTTCACTTGGAAGTTCTTGAGAGTAAATTACCACCCCATTTAAATTTTTAACAATCAGATATGGGTAATGAAGGTTAAATCTTTCATTGGTTGCAATCTGGACAATATAGTCGCTATTTCTCATACTAATAACAACGCTTTCATTGCTACTCCAAAAGGAATAACCACAAAGCAGAAGTAAAAGTGCAATTAGTGTATTTTTAGCCATTGCATAGAATCTGGTTAATTAGTGTTGTTGTTTTAACTTCAGCTGCTTTTCCTTTACAACCGCTCATTGAAGCACCTTTCATCACGTTGCCTACTTTAGCCCCCGCATTGTTCCCTGCAATTTCCGCTAAGCTTTGTTTTCTGGAAAAGCCAGATATCATGTACTGGCTTCCATCATTTATATTACCCAGTGCATACATTGGAGCTCCCGTTATTTGTCCTCCTGCTGCCGCGTAAATATGCCTCCCCACATCACCTCCTTGCCCATTAGCAACTAACTCCGATTTGAAGCCAGTCGCATCACTTACTCGAACTCGACCAGAAAATGCGGCGTCTATCATTCCTAAGCCAAGTGAAAAAGAGCCTTCTGGACCCGCATTCACTGCCATTAAGGCAAGGCCTCTGGCAAAATCAAAGCAAGGGCTTAATCCCCAAAAATCAGTTCTCATCACAGGATTTCCCCCAACATACCCATAAGTATTTAACCCACCGGCTAATCCTATCGGGTCGCTTTGCAAATACCGGCCGATGGAGGCGTCATAATAGCGATGCCAGTTGTACCATAAGCCAGACTCGGGGCCTTAGGGTCAGGCCTTGAATTTTGCCACTAACTTGCTAACAGTGGATACATGTACCTTAAAATATTTTGCCAACTGCGTCATGCTAAATGCCCCGGACAGATGTGCAGCAAGTATTGCGTCATTGCGATTCGTATATTGTTGTTGATAGTTTTCCAGCGGCAAAGCGCTTGGTCGGCGCTGAGCCTGAGGAATATCAGTAGTCACTTTAATACCGGGTAATTTCGCTAGCTGTTTTTTGGTAAAAGCTTCATCGCCAAGAAATACCTGATTGGTTAATTTTCCCCAAATACAGGTCTCGTCAGCCTGCTGGCAAAAGGTATCAAATGCTGCGGTAGCGGTAGCGTTAGCACTATCGCTGCTAAAGTGAGCCAGAACATCATTAACAACCAACCACTCAGGCGCGGGGTCTTTACCTATTGTGGCCTGGTAGCTGCTCCAGTCATAATCAGCAAGCTGTTCAACCATTTCGGCACGTAATGGGTTTTGCAGCACATATCGCACCAGCGCTTTGTAATACACATCGGTATCCACCAAAATACTTTTAAACCTGCCCTGAAAAATATGTCCACAGCGTTGATAACGTCGATTCACATGCTGGGTATAAACACCGTTTAGTTGCTGCATGCCTGCCGACAGGTTTCCTTCAGGTGTTTCCACCAACAGGTGATAATGATTGGTCATCAGGCAGTAGGCGTGAATACGCCAGTTATGGCGCTGGCAGACCTTTCCCAGAATATCCAGAAACTGCTGATAGTCGACTTGCTCAAAGTAAATATTATGCCGACTGTTGCCTCTGGAGGTAACGTGATAAAAAGCGCCATCAAATTCTAGGCGAAGCGGTCTGGCCATCGTTGCATCCTGCAACTAACTTGTCGATTAGATGAAAATAGCTGAACCGAAACTAAAGTCAAAATTCAAGGCCTGACCCCAGAGGTGCAGAGGTGAAGTCAAAATTCAAGGCCTGACCCCAGAGGTGCAATTGCAGTTTGACTGGGGCCCGGAATTTAAAGCGCTGGTGCACCCAGAGCAGTATGCTGAAGCAGCCTTAAAAGCCATTGCGGAGGGCTATGATGCGGTAAAAGTTGACCCTATTCAGTACGATAAAGACGGCAATACCTATTACGATCGCACCAATATTATCTCCCGCACGGAAATGAAGCTGTACCGCGCCAGAATGCAAGCTATCCGCGATGCGGTCGGCGACGAAGTCGATATTATTTTTGAATGCCACAGCTTGCCGGGTGCCACTTCGGCGATTCAGATTGGC
>NZ_JAWWAP010000022.1:0-2304 GCF_033721375.1 Arsukibacterium sp.
AAGCGTTGAACTAAGCCGCTGCGCGGAGCCTTAGCAACCACCTATTATTGAACCACACTTACTCCGGGAATGTTCCCAACAGAACCGGAGAATCATCATGACCCCGTTACGCCAGGCAATGATCGACGAATGTCGGTTGCGTGGTCTTGCCAAAAGAACTGAAGAAACCTATCTGTATGCGGTTGAGCAGTTAAGCCGTCACTACCACCAACGTCCGGATACCATTACTGAAGCGCAGTTAGATCTGTATTTCAGGTATCTGACGTTAGAGAAGCAGTTGGCACGCAGTACTATTCATATTCAACTCAATGGGATTTGTTTCTTCTTTAAAGCGGTATTGCACAAGGAGGTAACTATCACTAAGCCGCTATCAAGGCGGCCGGTCAAAGCGCCGGTGATATTAAAACCCGCCGAAGTACAACTTGTTATTTCACTGTGCCCTGAGAGAAAACAGCGTTTTATGCTAATGACTTACTATGGCACGGGCTTGCGATTAATGGAGCTTATCCATACCAAAGTCGCCGATATAGATGGTCAGAGAAGCACCCTTAAAGTAGTAGCAGGTAAAGGCAATAAAGACCGGTATGTCGTGCTGGCACCGGCAGTGCTTAACTTGCTTCGTGAGTACTGGCAGTTATACCGGCCACATGACTATCTGTTTTATTCTGGCCGGGGAATGGATAAACCGATGTCCAGCAGTTGTATTACCAAGCCATTTAAAGACGCAGTGCGCTCAGCAGGTGTACCGAGTGGATGTAGCCTTCACAGTTTACGCCATGCTTATGCCACGCATCAGTTGATTGCGGGGATGCCGTTGTATGAATTGCAAAACCAGCTGGGCCATACTGACATTAAAACCACTCAACGCTATTTACACTGGTTGCCGGAGATGGGTAGTGGTGCCCGTGATTTACTGGCGGGTTGGGTTGTATCATGAGTCTGCATCTGAGTGATGTTCTGGCGCAGTTTTTACCGGAGTATAAGCAACATCATGCGCTGACCTGGCAGCAACAAGCGGCCTGTAAACACATTATGCAATGTCGTACCGCAGCCTTAGGACAGCAGCTATGGCAGTGTGATAACTGCCAGCAGCAACAAATGGTGTATTGCTCATGCCGTGACAGACATTGCCCACGGTGTCAGGGACAACGTACCCGTGATTGGATAGAAGCGCAGGCCGCCAATCTGGTACAGGTAAAGTACTTCCATCTGGTGTTTACGCTACCGCATGAACTGAATGTCATCAGCCATTATGCGCCGGAAAAGCTCTACAAAAGCCTGTTTAATGCGGTATGGCAAACGCTGAGTAAGTTCGCAAGACAGCACCTGAAAACGAGCGGAGAGCTGGGGTTGACGGCGGTACTGCATACCTGGGGCCAAACGCTAACACAGCACATCCACCTCCACTGTTTAATCCCCGGCGGGATGTTAAGTCAGGCGGAGCGCTGGCAGGTCATTGATAAAGGCTATTTGTTCCCGGTGAAGGCGCTATCCACGGTGTTCCGGGCGAAGATGTTGCAAGCACTACGGGATGAGCAACTGAGCATCCCGGACAAAGACGCACTGTTGGCAAAACCCTGGACAGTATTTAGCAAAGCCTGCTTGTGTAAACCTGAGACTGTATTGCGTTATCTGGGCCGCTATACCCGCAAAGGTGTGATGCATGAAAGCCGCTTACAACGCATCAGTGCAGAGGGTGTCAGCTTTAACTACCGGGACTATCAGGATGGCAACAAGCGCAAGGTGATGACGCTCAATGGTGGTGAGTTTATCCGGCGCTACCTGAGCCATGTATTGCCCAAAGGCTTTATGCGGATCCGGCACTATGGCTTGCTGGCCAACCGCTGCCGCAAGCGAAAGCTGGCAATAATCCGGCAGCAAGAAACGCCGCGTAAATCTAAAGTTGAAGCAACAACTACAGAGAAGGAAACACCTTGCTGGCATTGCCCGCATTGTCAGATAGGGTTATTGCATCTGGCGTCAGTGTTAGTAGCGCGGCTTCAGGGACAACCTGACGGCTGAACCTGAGGGATGTAGGGTGAACGAAGACTGGCCGGAAACGGCTGGAGGGTCGGTATTGCCTGAGTATTTTAAACTGTTAAAGATACAGATGAATGACACAATGAAGAGCACTCAAAAAAGCATCAAAACGCATCACCACCATACACAATCCTGTAAATTAATTGTTCCCTAAAAATACAAATTCCATTAGCATCAGTTATACCAAAAATTAAGTGAACCGGGCCGTTCAACAGGAGTTTATCCGTCTCTGAACAACGTGCCGGATAAAACACTAAAGCGTTA
>NZ_JAWWAP010000023.1:0-1779 GCF_033721375.1 Arsukibacterium sp.
CTGCTATGAGCGCAGGCTGTGTAAAAACTCATATTTTCCGCTCTTTCATCGGCATCTCTGGCATACACTGTTAGTGTCTAGCTGACGTTAACCGTATATGCTGTAATTCTCATTCAGGCGGTTCGGGAGCTTTCCTAGCGGGGGTATTCAGTGCTATTGAGTGGTCATCAGTGGGCTAAAGCGACTACAACTGCTAGCCGCAATGCGCTTTCAGCTTAATGGACAATCCTTCAGTACCCCAGATAGACATCATTCTTTTGAGGTTATAAGCCAGCACATGCAAACTGATTTCGGTGCTGACATTTTTAAACCGTCGTGTCAGTAAGTGAGTCGCACCCATCCACATTTTAATTGTTCCAAACGGATGCTCTACCGTTTGCTTTCGGATAACTGCTGTTTGTGGAAGTGCATCAAGCCTGGCTTGCATATCTTCCATTTCAGCTTCATGAACCCATCGTCTGATACGTCTGGGATCTCGCTTGGATGTGGTGCATTTTGACCGTTGGGTGCAATCCCGGCAGGCGATATTGTTAAAGTACATTTGCAGTTCCAGCCCATCTTCAACTGCTGTAAACCTATTCTGAAGCTCGCTGCCAGCCGGGCAAATATAGACGTCCTTTTCGCGGTCATACCTAAACAGCGAACGGTTAAAAAGGCCTTTACGATCAGCGCCGGAGGTATCACCCTTTGGCACCAGCGCCACAGCACCGGTATCGAGTACTGCTTTGATATCACTACGGCTGTAATAACCTTTGTCGGCCAGTACGGTTATGTCCTCTCTGCCAACGGCTTCCTGAGCCAATGTTGTCACGGAACTAAGTTGGCCTCGATCTGTTGTGTTGGTGACTTCGTGGGCCACAATCAGGTGATTCTTCGTATCCACAGCAGTCTGCACGTTGTAACAGACTTGTCGGTTCATGTTATTTGTTTTCATTAACCGGGAATCAGGATCGGTTAAAGACAGTTGCTTGTCTGGCTGTTGCTCGACTGTTTGTTGAATCTCCTGAAGTTCACCCAAACGTTTTTTTAGCCACGCCAGCTTAGTTGCAGTTAATTCTGCACTGGCATCAGGCTCTGAACCTATGTCAGCTTCATCCAGCTTAGCCAGATAGTGGCTGATGCTTTGCTCAACCCGCGCAATATGGTCTTTCGCTTTTTGAGGCGTAAAGTTATTTGGTTTACTATTTACCGCTTTGAACTTGCTGCCGTCGATGGCCACAATGACATCAGTGAACATTTGCATCTGCCGACACAGGTCGATAAAAGCCCGGCAAGCATTCTTTATACCTTTACCGCTATTTTTCCTGAAGTCTGCGATGGTTTTAAAGTCCGGGGTTAGTCGCTCCAGTAGCCACATCAACTCAACGTTTCGATGTGATTCTTTTTCCAGCCTGCGGGATGATTGGATGCGGTTGAGGTAACCATAAATGTACAGTTTCAACATGGTAGCTGGGTGATATCCTGGCCGCCCTGTCTGCTTGGCACTGACTCGCTCGAAACCCAGAGAATCAAGTTGTAGTCCATCAACAAACAAATCGACTACCCGGACAGGATTATCCTCAGTAACGAAGTCATCCAGCGCTTCAGGAAGCAAGGTTACTTGATGTCTGCCTTGGCCTTTAATATGGTGGGTCATATCAGCACACTTTGTTCTAATTCGTATGCTATTAATTTTAGTAAAGTGGCAGCTAACCGCCTGGCTTTATCAAGAATGATTGATCATATAAATCTGGTGCTTAGACCAAAAGGTGATCAGCAGTTTTCACACAGCCTGAGCGA
>NZ_JAWWAP010000024.1:0-1034 GCF_033721375.1 Arsukibacterium sp.
ACTATCAGGCTTTGGATAACGCCAACATGCTCTGCACCGATTTCTGTCCAACAGAACAACCAATTTTTTCTCCCCATGGGTATGGGCCGAAGCGCCCGCTCCAGATGGTTTGTATCCAGCGGCACATCGGGGTCTTCTAAGAAGACACGCAGTGCCATTTCTTTGCTTTGTACATAGCCAATCGCTTTGTAGAGGGGGTCTTTTGGCAGCAGCGTCAGGTTATGCAAGGTGTCATCACACCACGTAAAGAAGCGGTCAACCACCGGTTTGCTGTGGGTAAGCCGGTATTGGCGCTTTTTATCATCGGTCAGTTTTTGGCGTTGGATAGTCTCTTCTATCTCATACAGCTTGGCGATTAGGCTAATCGCTTCTTTGGCCGGTTGTGGCCAGCTGTTTTCGGCTGCAATAAATTGCCGGCGACTGTGCACCCAGCACTGGGCATGGGTTAAGCCCTCATTCGCTTTGATATAACTGGCATAGGCGCTGTAGCCATCGCTTAATAAAGTCCCTTTAAAGCGATGTTTTAATATCTCTTCTATATGTTGCCGCCCGCGGCTGGTGGAGAAGGTAAAAACAATTTCATCCTTATCACCATACACCGGCCAGAAGTAACTTTGCTTCATTTTGCCCGGGCCCGCTTTGCCTGCTTTAATCGGCGTCTCGTCCATTGCCAGCACCTGGCTTTGTAAGATGCTGGTCAGCATCGCATCCACAATCGGATAGAGTAAATCAATACCGCGTGCCACGATGGTGCCCAGTGTGCTGCGGCTTAAAGTAATGCCCGCTGCGGCTAAGCGCTGGTGTTGGCGATACAGCGGCAAGTGGTATTGGAATTTATCCACCAACATGCCGACGATAAAACTCACATCCGCCACGCTTTTATCCAGCACATTAAACGGCGCTGCGCTTGGCAGGATAGTGTCGCTGCCTTTGTGTTTAACGATTTGCCGGTCATAACGCAGCACGTCGAAGCTCTCTGGGCGCTGTGCTAAGCGGAAGGTGCTTTTTACGCCAATCACTTCATACTGGTCGGC